>NZ_LXYI01000009.1 GCF_001650875.1 Sulfitobacter sp. EhC04 | reverse complement strand
CCGCCCCGAGCCGGCGCCCCCCGCCATCTATTTTCCTGATATGGGGTCCACCGACAGCTACTTCGCTCAGATCGGGTGCTCCCCCTGCAACTCCGCCCCGCTGAGGTCCGCCCCCTGCAACTGCGCCCTGATGAGGTGCGCCCCCTGCAACTGCGCCCTGATGAGGTGCGCCCCCTGCAACTTCGCCCCGCTGAGGTGCGCCCCCTGCAACTCCGCCCCTCTGAGGTGCGCCCCCTGCAACTGCGCCCCTCTGAGGTGCGCCCCCTGCAACTGCGCCCAGCTGAGGTGCGCCCCCTGCAACTGCGCCCTGCTGAGGTCCGCCCCCTGCAACTTCGCCCAGCTGAGGTTCGCCCCCTGCAACTCCGCCCCGCTGAGGTGCGCCCCCTGCAAGGTCAGATTGGCCAAGTTGAAGGCTTGCATATTGATCTTTTGCAGGTCGGGAAGGCGTTCCGCACCCTTGACCCATTTCGGTCGCGGCAGACGGCTGAGGACTTGCACCGCGTTTTCCATGTCCGATCGCTTACGAGTCAAACCCTCTACTGCCGTCCTGATCGCCTCAAGATCGGCACCGTCTGGCACCTCATCTGCCGGAAATTCACGAGTCAATTCGCGCAGATACACCGTCAGCATTCGGTCTACGCGCGGACGCAGGCTGTTGTTTTCCTCAACCAGCCCAAGAAACCTGTCAATCGCGCCGTTGCGGCGGGTGATGTCGTCTTCCCAGCCATTGAAAGGGACCTTCTTGTATCCTTTGTAAAGTGTCACCTGCCGCTGCGCGTGGAGATCGGCAACGGCTTTGTCCATCTTGTCATTTGTCAGGGCCTGATCGGCCAAACCGACCTGTCTTTGGGCGACCACGGACCGCCAGACGACAAATGGCGCACCGATCATCGCCACGATGATGCCGGTCAGACCAAATTTTGCGAAACCGTCCTGTGGCACTTCGCCAAAGACAGCCATGCCCAGCAGCTTGAAAGCGGCTGCAATCGCGAGGATGAACAACCCGCCGACAATCAGGGTCCCGGCGACCGTTATCAGCGGCCCGATTGCGCGGGCCTTGTGCCAGTCGAACTTTTCAGCGAGGCCGAACCACCCCCGCACGCTGATTTCTTTCCTGTCCAAGAGAGCATCCCCTAACCACCTTTCCCACGTTCACCCGCCCTGCGCCCATCTGTCCACCCTTTCATTCCCCTTTCCACCTTGCACATGCGCCTTGCCGCGCTTAGGTTCCGGCCAAATTCGCGGATGCGCTCTTTGGGGCCGCCCGACCCCACCCAGAAGGACCATCGCCATGCAAGGTATCCAGCAATTCGTGCCGCTCATTCTGATCTTCGGGATCATGTATTTCCTGTTGATCCGTCCGCAGCAGAAAAAAGCCAAGGAACATCAGGCCATGGTCGCAGGCCTGCGCCGGGGCGACCAGGTGGTCACCCAGGGCGGGCTGATCGGCAAGGTCGTCAAGGTCAAGGAAGACGGCGAGATCGAGGTCGAGATCGCGGACGGCGTCAAGGTCCGGGTGGTGCAATCCACCATCGCCACCGTGGTGTCCAAGACCGAACCGGCGAAATAATCCCGCTTTTTCACGCCGAGATGTAAAGGCAAGAACATGCTTCAGATTGATCTGTGGAAGCGGATTGCCATTGTCCTGACCTGCGTGGTGGGACTTTGGCTGGCGCTGCCCAATGCGTTTTACACCCCCGTCGAACAACACAACGACGCGGTCAGGGCGATCGAGCAGGGCGGTGCCACGCCCGAGCTTGAAGCGCAGCGCGATCTGTGGCCGGGCTGGATGCCTTCGGGGCTGGTCAATCTGGGCCTCGACCTGCGCGGCGGCGCGCATCTGCTGGCGGAAGTCCGTGTGCAGGACGTCTACAAGAGCCGGATGGAGGCCACCTGGCCCGAAGTCCGCGATGCCCTGCGCAGCCTGACGCCCGTGCGTCGGCAGGAGGCACCGGATGGCCAGTTGCAGGTGCGCCTGCAGGACGCCGACAAGATGGCGGACGCGATGGAAATCGTGCGCGGGTTGGCGCGGCCGGTGCAAACGCTGGCCGGGACCGGCTCCAACGACATCAACGTGGCGGGCGACGCGGGGCTGATCACCATCACCCTCTCCGACGCTGAAAAGCAGGCCACGGATGAGCGCACCATGCAGCAGTCGCTGGAAATCATCCGCCGCCGCATCGACGAGGTCGGCACCCGCGAACCCACGATCCAGCGCCAGGGGACGGACCGTATCCTGATCCAGGTGCCGGGCATCGGGTCGGCAGCCGAGCTGAAAGCGATCATCGGCACCACCGCGCAATTGACCTTCAACCCGGTTGTCAGCCGTGGCACCGACGCCAATGCCAACCCCGGCATCGGCAATTCGCTGCTGCCCTCGCTGGACAACGAGGGCGAATACTACACCGTCGAGACCGCCCCGGTGGTCACCGGCGAGGAACTGGTGGATGCGCAGCCCTCCTTTGACCAGAACGGATCACCCGCTGTCAGCTTCCGCTTTGACACCACCGGCGCGCGCAAGTTCGGCAAATACACCGCCGAGAACATCGGCTCCCCCTTTGCCATCGTGCTGGATGACGAGGTGATCAGCGCACCCGTGATCCAAAGCCATATTCCCGGCGGCTCCGGCATCATCACCGGTAATTTCACGGTCGAGGAATCGACCAATCTGGCGGTGCTCCTGCGTGCCGGTGCGTTGCCTGCTGGCCTTGATTTCCTTGAGGAACGGACCATCGGCCCCGAGTTGGGCCAGGACAGCATCGACGCGGGCAAGGTGGCCACCGTCGTGGCCTTTGTCGCGGTGCTGGCCTTCATGTTCATGAGCTACGGGCTGTTCGGCATCTTTGCCAATATCGCACTGATCATCAACGTCGGCCTGCTGTTCGGCTTGCTCAGCCTGATCGGTGCCACGCTGACCCTGCCGGGGATCGCCGGGATCGTGCTGACGGTGGGCATGGCGGTGGACGCCAACGTGCTGATCTTCGAGCGTATCCGCGAGGAACTGAAAACCGCCAAAGGCCCGTCGCGCGCCATCGCGCTGGGCTATGAGAAAGCGCTCAGCGCCATCGTGGATGCCAACATCACCACGCTGATCACCGCCGTGATCCTGTTCGCCATGGGCTCCGGCCCGGTGCGCGGCTTTGCCATCACGCTGGGCTTTGGCATCATCACATCCGTCTTTACCGCGATCTTTGTCACCCGTTTGCTGGTGGTGATCTGGTTTGAACGGGCGCGCCCCAAAACGATAGAGGTCTGACATGCGTTTGCGAATGATCAAGGACGACACGAGCTTCGACTTCTTCGCACGCTGGAAACTGTGGCTGGGCATTTCGGCGCTGATGATGGTCATCGCCTTTGCGTCCTTCCTGATCCAGGGCCTGAACTACGGCATCGACTTTCGCGGCGGCACCACGATCCGCACCGAAAGCCCGCGGCCCGTGGTGGTGGCCGAATACCGCGATGCGATTGACACGCTGGGGCTGGGCGACATCACCATCACCGAGGTCTTTGACCCCGGTTTTCGCGATGACCAGAACGTTGCGATGATTCGCATTCAGGCGCAGGACGAACAGGAAGCCGTCACCGTCGAGACCATCGAGGCGGTGGAGCAGGCGCTGAAGACCGCGCGCCCCGACATCAAGTTCACGTCGGTGGAATCCGTGGGCCCCAAGGTATCGGGCGAGTTGATCCAGACGGCGGTCATCGCCGTGGTGCTGGCGATCGGGGCGGTGCTGATCTACATCTGGCTGCGCTTTGAATGGCAGTTTGCCGCCGGCGCGGTGCTGGCCCTTGTCCATGACGTGGTGCTGACCATCGGCATATTCTCCGAACTTGAAATCCGGTTTGACCTGGCGATCATCGCGGCGCTTCTGACCATCGTGGGCTATTCGCTGAACGATACAGTGGTGGTCTTTGACCGGGTGCGGGAGAACCTGCGCAAATACAAGAAGCGCCCCCTGAAAGAAGTCCTGAACCTGTCCATCAACGAAACCATGAGCCGGACTTTGATGACCTCCTTCACCACCCTGTTGGCGCTGATCGCGCTCTATACGCTTGGCGGTGACGTGATCCGGGGCTTTGTCTTTGCGATGATCTGGGGCGTGATCGTGGGCACCTATTCCTCGATCTTCGTGGCCTCTGCGATCCTGCTCTATTTCGGCGTCAAGCGGGACTGGACCAAACCGGACGCCACCACCGGAAACCAATACGCCAATATTGACGCCTGACGTCCCCGCCGCCGTCGGACCGGCCGGAGGTCTGGTTCGGCGGGGGCGTTCCACAGCGGTCGTTTATGGAAAATGCAGGGAAGGGCCGGAAAGAGCTCTTTCCGCTTTCCGCTTGCGCGGAGTCAAGGCCGCAGGCCGCCGCGCATCATGCCAGAGGCATGTCTGCGACATGCCGGGCCGTCCCCCGGCACGGCGATTTGGCTGCTGTTGTGCCTGACATACAGGTAGGAAGTGTTTGGCTGCCATAAAGCGGCATGAACGACGGTCGGATCGCCGTACCACGGCCCGTCGATGCGCGGCTTGGCGTTTCGTTGTGAAAGACCGCAAGGTCCGCTCACCGAACCTTTTCCCACCCTGCGCCCAAGGTCCGGCTTGGGTCTGCAATGCTTGACGGTTGGGAGGGGATTGCCTGCCATTGCCCGACAGAGCCGACACACCCGGCAAGGTGTGCAGGGTATCCCGCACAATTGACGGCAACTTTTGACCCGGTAAGGGCCACAAGATCGCTATTGCTTAGGTATTGACCTAACTAACCCACATACCTAACTTAGGCTCATGCCTAACAATGATTCCTTCATCGAAACAACCTTCAGCGCGCTTGCCGATCCCACGCGGCGGGCTGTGGTGCAGGCCCTCAGCACCGGCCCGGCGGCAGTTTCACAGCTCGCGCAGCCCTTCGATATGGCCCTGCCATCTTTCACGCAGCACCTGGGTGTTCTGGAAGCGGCCGGGCTCATCACATCCGAACGGCAGGGACGGACGCGGGTCTGCTCTCTCAATCTGGATGCGCTGCGCAACGCCGAAGATTGGCTTGCCGCGCACCGCCGCAATGCCGAAGCACGCCTCGACCGGCTTGAGGCACACCTCATGACACAACAGCAAGGAGAAGCCCAATGAATGATCAAACCACAAGCACCCTTGCCGATTGGTCGACATCGCCGCTGGACCGGGAAATTGTCCTGGCCCGTGTCGTCAAGGCAGACCGCGCAACCGTCTGTCGGGCCTGGACGGACCCTGACCAGATCACAAAGTGGTTCGGGCCAGACGGTTTTACCTGCAAGACCCATGAAATCGACATCCGGACAGGCGGCGTCTGGCGGTTCGACATGATCGCGCCCGATGGCACATGCTATCCGAGCAGAATGGATTTTCTGCGCGTTGATCCCCCCAACGTGATCGAGGCGCTGCACGGCAAGGATACCGATGACCCGGATCGTTTCCGCCTGCGCGTGACTTTCGACGAACAGGGAGATGACAAGACGGTCGTCACCCTTCGGCAGATACATCCCACGCCGGAGCGGCGCCAAACCGTCATCGGCTTTGGTGCCGTGGAACTGGGCGGACAGACACTTTCCAAACTTGCCGCGCAGGTCGAAGGCGCCTGACCCCGACTGGGTGCGCGGCTGACCGACTGGCAAGCGACGCGGGTTTTTCGTCGGCCACCCTATAACGTCACCGCCGCATCGGCTATGATCGCGCTGCCGCTTTGCAAAGGGATGTGACATGCGCCTGAACGAGATCGTCTTTACCGATGCGAAACCCGTCGAAGGGTACGGCCCCGGCTTTTTCCGCATCGGGGGGCAGGTGATCCATGGTCCGGTGATTGCCGGACCCGGCGGCATCCAGACCTGGGCAGGGCTGGAGGACTTCGAGGCACTGCTGGCGCTCAAGGGGCAGGTTGACGTGCTCTTTGTCGGGACCGGCGCAGATATTGATCATCTGCCCGAGACCCTGACCAACCCGCTGGAAGAGGCCGGGATGGGCGTTGAGGCGATGGCATCCCCCGCCGCCTGCCGCACCTATAACGTCCTGCTGAGTGAGGGCCGCCGCGTTGCCCTTGCGCTGATCCCTGTCTGACATGCGCGGGGCTGCGCGGTGCTCGAAATGATCGCTTTTGCGCGTGCAGCCCATGGGTTACCCAAGTGCCATGATGTTACGCACCGATAACCTGACCCTTGCCCGTGGTGGTGTGCCGGTCCTGACCGGTCTCAGCCTTGCGCTGGCACCGGGCCAGGCGCTGATCCTGCGCGGGCCGAACGGCGCGGGCAAAACAACCCTGCTGCGCAGCATCGCGGGCCTGCAACCGCCGCTGGCGGGCCGCATCGAAGGCGCGCAAGACCGCATCGCCTATGCCGCCCATGCCGACGGGTTGAAGGCGATGCTGAGCGTGACAGAGAACCTAACCTTCTGGGCGCGGGTCTTTGGCCACACCGACATCACCCCGGCGCTGGATGCCTTTGACCTGCACGGGCTGGCCGACCGGCTGGCGGGCACCCTGTCGGCAGGTCAGAAGCGCCGTCTGGGGCTGGCACGGCTGCTGGTCACCGGACGGCCGGTCTGGGTGCTGGACGAACCCACCGTCTCTCTCGACACAGGCGCAGTCGCCCTGTTTGCAGAGGCGCTGCGCGCCCATCTGAGGCAGGGCGGGTCCGCACTGATTGCCACCCATATCGACCTGCGGATCGAGGCGCAGGTGCTCGACATCACCCCCTTCCGCGCAACCTCCGCCACCCGCGCCGGGGCCAGCGACGAGGCCTTTCTGTGAGGGCGCTGCTGATCCGGGATCTGACGCTGGCCCTCAGGGCAGGCGGCGGCTTCGGCCTGGGGCTCGCGTTCTTTCTGATTGTCACCGTGCTGGTTCCATTCAGCGTCGGCCCGCAGGCGGAACTCTTGCAGGTCATCGCGCCCGGCGTGCTCTGGCTGGGCGCGCTGCTGGCCTGCCTTCTGTCGCTCGACCGCCTGCTGGCGCTGGATTTCGAGGATGGCACGCTCGACCTGCTGGTCACCGCCCCGCTGCCGCTGGAGGCGGCGCTGAGCGTCAAGGCGCTGGCCCATTGGCTGACCACGGGCCTGCCGCTGGTGCTGGCCGCGCCGGTGCTGGGCGTGTTGCTGAACCTCGCGCCGCCGGGCTACCTCTGGCTGGTGGCCTCCCTCGCACTGGGCACACCGGCGCTGTCGGTCATCGGCTGCTTTGGCGCGGCGCTCACGGTGGCGATCAAACGCGGTGGCTTGCTGTTGTCGCTGCTGGTGCTGCCGCTTTACGTGCCGACGCTGATCTTTGGGGCCGAGGTTGCCCGGCGCGGCGCAGGCGGGCAGGAGGTCACAACCCCGCTGCTGATGCTGGCCGGGATCACCTGCGCGGTGATCGCGCTGATGCCATTCGCCTCTGCCGCCGTGCTGCGCATGGGGCTGCGATGAGCCTCCCCGCCCGCCACACACCCGGTCAATCCGTCGCGCCGTCGTGTATTGAGCACCGCCGCGCGGCAGAGTAGGAATAGCCCATGTCGATCTGGAGTTACGCAAACCCGGTGAAGTTTCTCACCCTCAGCGCGCGGGTGCAGCCCGTGCTCTGGGTGCTGTCGTTGGCGTTTGTCGCAACTGGGCTGATCTGGGGCTTTTTCGGCACCCCCGAAGATTACCGCCAAGGCGCGACGGTGAAAATCATCTATCTGCATGTCCCCGCCGCCCTGATGGCCATCAACGCATGGTTCATGATGCTGGTCGCCTCGCTGATCTGGCTGATCCGCCGCCACCATGTCAGCGCGCTGGCGGCCAAGGCTGCGGCACCCGTCGGCGTGGTGATGACCGTGATCGCCCTGCTGACCGGCGCGATCTGGGGCCAGCCGATGTGGGGCACCTGGTGGGCCTGGGACCCGCGCCTTACGTCCTTTCTGATCCTGTTCCTGTTCTACCTGGGCTACATTGCCCTGTGGGAAGCGGTCGAAGACCCTGACACCGCCGCCGACCTTACCTCGGTGCTCTGCCTTGTCGGGTCGGTCTTTGCCGTGCTCAGCCGCTATGCCGTGCAGTTCTGGAACCAGGGGCTGCATCAGGGCACCTCGGTGCCGGTGGCGACTGGCGGGCGCAGCGTGGACGATGTGTTCTTTTATCCGCTGGTGCTCTGCATGATCGGGTTCGGTCTGCTGTTCATCGCGCTGGTGTTCTACCGCACCGGTACGGAGATCCGGCTGCGCCGCGCCGCCGCGCTGCGAGCGCGGGCGGGCAGGGCTGCATGATGCCCGAATTGGGAAAATACGCGACAGAGGTGCTGTCGGCCTATGCGGTATCGCTGCTGCTGCTGGCGGTGCTGGTGCTGTGGACCCTGCGCCGGGGCCGCGCCGCGCGCGCCACGCTGGAAGCCGCTGAAAGAGAGACCGGACGCCATGATTAAACCCCTGATGATCGCCCCCCCGCTGATCTTTGCCGGATTTGTGGCCCTGGCCGCCGTCGGCATGTTCCGCGACGATCCCGAGGGGCTGCCCTCCACCCTTGTCGGCCAGATGGCCCCCGGCATCCCCGAAGCGGCGCTGGACGGCTTTCCGCCCGCCACCGCGGAGATGCTGGCATCGGGTGAGGTCACATTGGTGAACTTCTGGGCCAGCTGGTGCCCGCCCTGCCGCGTCGAGCACCCCAAGCTGCTTGAGATGGCCGCAGCGGGATTGCCGATCGTCGGCATCAATTTCAAGGACCAGGCAGGCACGGCGCGCAAGTATCTTGAGGACGATGACAACCCCTTTGTCGGGGTCGGCTTCGATCCGCAGGGGCGCACCGCCATCGACTGGGGCGTCACCGCCCCGCCAGAGACGTTTATCCTCGATGGTGACGGCACCGTGCTGTTCCGCTTTGCCGGGCCGCTGGTCGGGTCGGATTACGAGCAGCGCTTCCTGCCCGCGCTGAACGCTGCGCTGGGGAGATAGGGTGGGAAAAGAACTTTTTGCCTCCGGCGGGGAATATTTATTGCCAAAAAGAAAACGGGGGCCTGGCTGTCAGAGCCGGTAGCCGCCCGATACCGTGATGGTCTCTCCGGTGATGAACCCGGCAGCATCCGAGGCGAGAAAGCGGACGACCTTTGCAATATCCTCCGGCACGCCATGGCGGCCCAATGCGGTCATGTCGGTGAAGGCCTTGATCAGCTCCGGCGGGCGCGGGCTTTCCACCCGTCCGATGGCACCGGGGGCCACACCGTTGACGCGAATGCCGCGCGGGCCCAACTCCTTGGCCATGGCGCGGGTCCAGGTGTTCAGCGCGGCCTTGCTGGCGGAATATGCGGCGGCCCCGCTGGCGGGGAATTGCGCGTTCACCGAGGAGATGTTGATCACCGCTGCCCCCCGCGACAGATGCGGCAGGGCTGCGGCTAGCAGCGCCATCGGGGCCGCGACATTGACGGCATGGATGCGCGCCATGTCGCCATCGTCCATCCCGATCACGCCTGCATTGTTCACGATCACGTCGATGCGCCCGAAGGCTTTCAGCACCTGCGCGATGACCTTTTGTGCCGCCGCCGGGTCGGACAGATCGGCCTTGATCGCATGCACTGCCGGATGCGCGTCAAGCAATGCCTCGGGCGGTGTCGAATGATAGGTAGCGGCCACAAGGTGGTCGCGCGCCAGATCCGATGCGATAGCCCGCCCGATCCCGCGTGCAGCGCCTGTAACAAGTACAACATCTGTCATTTTCCAAGCGCCTTGTGCTCTGCCCTGCGATTGTGTCTGGGTTTGAGGAATTAACTATTTATTTACATAAGGTTACCAGCAGGGAACCGGTTCTCTTTTCGCGCCAGCATGGCCCGCGCTGCCGCAGGGTGCAACCGGGTCACGAAAAAACCCGCCGCGACGGGCGCGGCGGGTTGGTTTCAGTCGCTCTCGCGGGTCGGATTACTCCGCCGCGATGGCATCACCCTTGGCCAGGTCGCGCAGCACATAATGCAGCACGCCGCCATGTTCGATGTATTCGATCTCGATCGCCGTATCGATCCGGCATTTGATCATGATCTCTTTCTTGCTGCCATCACCCATGGTGATCTCGCAGGGCACTTCCTGCAGCGGCTTGATGGTGTCGAGCCCCGAGATGGAGACGGTTTCATCCCCTGTCAGGCCCAGCGATTTGCGGGTGTCGCCGCCCGTGAACTCGAAGGGGATCACACCCATGCCCACCAGGTTGGAGCGGTGGATACGCTCAAAGCTTTCCGCGATCACCGCCTTGACGCCCAGCAGGGCCGTGCCCTTGGCCGCCCAGTCGCGCGAAGAGCCTGCACCGTATTGTTCACCGCCGAAAATCACCAGCGGCGTGCCGCTTTCCTGATGTGCCATGGCCGCGTCAAAGATCGAGGTCTGCTTGCCATCGGGACCCTTGGTATAGCCGCCCTCGACGCCATCCAGCATCTCGTTCTTGATCCGGATGTTGGCGAAGGTGCCGCGCATCATGACTTCGTGGTTGCCCCGGCGCGAGCCGTAGGAGTTGAACTCGCGCACCGGCACCTGACGCTCGACCAGATATTGACCGGCAGGAGTGCTTTCCTTGAAGGACCCTGCCGGGCTGATGTGGTCGGTGGTGATCATGTCGCCCAGCATCGCCAGCACCTTGGCGTTCTCGATGTTGGTGATCACGCCCGGCTCCGGGGACATGCCCTGGAAATAGGGCGGGTTCTGCACATAGGTGGATTGCGGCGGCCAGTTGTAGGTCTTGGCATCCGTTGTCTCGACGCTCTGCCACTTTTCGTCGCCCTTGAAGACGTCGGCGTATTTCTCCTGGAAGCTGGCGCGGGTGACGGTCTGTTCGACCAGTTCCGCGATTTCCTGGGTCGAGGGCCAGATGTCTTTCAGATAGACGTCGTTGCCGTCCTTGTCCTGACCCAGCACACCGTTGGCCAGATCGACGTTCATGTCGCCCACCAGCGCATAGGCCACAACAAGCGGCGGAGAGGCGAGGTAGTTGGCGCGCACATCCGGGCTGATCCGCCCTTCGAAGTTGCGGTTGCCTGACAGGACCGAGGTGCCGATCAGGTCATAATCGTTGATCGCCTTGCTGATCGCAGGCTCCAGCGGGCCGGAGTTGCCGATGCAGGTGGTGCAGCCGTAACCGACGAGGTTGAAGCCGATCGCATCCAGGTCTTCTTGCAGATTTGCGGCCTCAAGATAGGCGGAAACAACCTGGGAGCCGGGGGCGAGCGATGTCTTGACCCAGGGCTTGCGGGTCAGGCCAAGCGCCCGCGCCTTGCGCGCCACCAGACCGGCACCGATCATCACATAGGGGTTCGATGTGTTGGTGCAGGAGGTGATCGAGGCAATCACGATGGACCCGTCGTGCAGCTGGTAATGACCATCCTCGGTCTGCACATAGCCGCGCTTATGGTTGCCTTCGTCGCCGGGGATGTCGCGGGGCTCGGGCTGACCGCCTTCACCTTCCCAGCGCACTTCCGAGCTGGTCGAGGCATCCTTGCCCGCGCGCACGCCCTTGACGTATTCGCCAAATGCCGTGTGCGCAGAGGTCAGCGCGATATAGTCCTGCGGACGCTTGGGGCCAGAGATTGCGGGCACGATGGTGCCCATGTCGAGCTTGAGCGTGTCGGTATAGACCGGCGCATAGTTTTCGTCGCGCCACATGCCGTTCTCGCGGGCATAAGCTTCGACCAGCGCGATGCGGTCTTCGTCGCGGCCGGTGGTGCGCATGTAGCGCAGGGTCTCGCCGTCGATCGGGAAAAAGCCGCAGGTGGCACCGTATTCGGGTGCCATGTTGGCGATGGTCGCGCGGTCGGCCAGCGGCAGGGTGTCGAGCCCGTCGCCGTAGAATTCGACAAATTTGCTGACCACGCCCTTTTCGCGCAGCATTTCCACAACTTTCAGCACCAGGTCGGTGCCGGTGGTGCCTTCCATCATCTTGCCGGTCAGCTCGAAACCCACGACCTCGGGGATCAGCATGGAGATCGGTTGGCCCAGCATCGCGGCCTCGGCCTCGATCCCGCCGACGCCCCAGCCCAGAACGGCCATGCCGTTGACCATGGTGGTGTGGCTGTCGGTGCCGACCAGCGTATCAGGATATGCGACTTCCTCGCCGTTCTGGTCGGTGTCGGACCAGATGGTCTGGGCGAGATATTCCAGGTTCACCTGGTGGCAGATGCCGGTGCCGGGGGGCACGACGCGGAAGTTGTTGAACGCCTTCTGGCCCCACTTGAGGAAGGTATAGCGTTCGATGTTGCGCTCGTATTCGCGGTCCACGTTCATCTGGAAGGCGCGGGGGTTGCCGAATTCGTCGATCATCACCGAGTGGTCGATGACCAGATCGACCGGGTTCAGCGGGTTGATCTTGTCGGCATCACCGCCCAGGGCCACCAGACCGTCACGCATCGCGGCCAGATCGACAACAGCCGGAACGCCGGTGAAATCCTGCATCAGCACGCGGGCCGGGCGATAGGCGATCTCACGCGGGTTCTGCCCACCTTTCTGTGCCCATTCGGCAAAGGCCTTGATGTCGTCCACGGTGACCGTCTTGCCATCTTCGAAACGCAGCATGTTCTCCAGCACGACCTTGAGTGCAGCGGGCAGTTTGGAGAAATCGCCCAGGCCTGCGGCCTCGGCTGCGGGGATGGAGTAATAGGCGATCTTCTGATCGCCGGCGGTGAGGGTCTTGCGGGTTTTGGCGGTGTCCTGACCGACTTGAATCGTCATGGATAGGCTCCCTTTGCTATGAACAGGTGGCGGTGGTTACGGCCTAGATGACCTATTGCCGCCCATGTTTCAATGGCAATTCCCGGCATAGGCGCAAAATTGTATACTATTGTATACCGAAGCCTGCCGAAACGGCGCTTTGCCTTCTCAAGAAACATTGATTGGTTATTTCAGAGGCGCATGGATACTACTTGCCGGGGTCCTGCCTTGCCAAATGGAATCAAATGAAACATCTGCTGCCCCTGGTCACCGCGCTGAGCCTTGCCGCCGCATGTCCCGCCGCGTCCCAGCAAAACCCCGTGGTGGTGGAGCTTTTCACATCCCAGGGATGTTCAAGCTGCCCGCCTGCGGACGCCATGCTGGAAGAATTGGCCGAACGCGACGACGTGATCGCGTTGGCGCTGCACGTGGACTATTGGGATTACATCGGATGGAAAGATCCCTTTGGCGCGCCGGCCCATGCGGACCGGCAGCGCGCCTATGCCCACAAGGCCGGGCGACGGTCGATTTTCACGCCCGAGATGATCGTGCAGGGCGAGACCGATATCGTCGGGGCAAAACCGATGAAACTGGGCAAGGCGATTGCAGACCATGCACAGCGCGCGGCCCCGGTTGATCTGACCATCGCGCGGGAGGGCGACAGGTTGCAGATAGAGGCGACGGCGCTGGCAAACCTTTCCGGCCCGGTGACCGTTCACATGCTGCGCTACACGCCGCATCGCACCACCGAGATCAAGCGTGGCGAAAACCACGGCAAGACATTGGGATATGCGAACATCGTTGAAGGGTGGCAGGTTCTGGGAAGCTGGGACCCGGTGGCACCGCTGTCGATGACATCTGATCTGGAAGGCGACAAGCCGGTTGTGGTGATCCTGCAGAGCCAGGAGGCAGGGCCGATCCTGGCGGCGCAACGGCTGCGGTAGCCTGGCGGGGTTTCGGGGCCGCGGCCTTGCCGTAAAACCTCGGATGGCATTGGCCATCACGTTAACATCTGACAATTTGCTGACATGTGGCCTTTGGGGCAGGATGCCACGTGGAGGGCGGACCGTCTGCCGCGTTCTATCTTGCACCTCTCCGCGACAGGCTCCGGCTGTGAATTCGCGACCCGCAGGGTGTTGATGTGAAAGGAATATGTGATGCCTGATGACAAGGTTGAGGTCGAAAATCCCAATACACCGGGGCGCACCCAGCGCCTGAACCGTGCAAAATACGATGCGATGCGCGCGGCGCTGCTTGAGGTTTTGCCAGATGATCCGCCGGGCCTGAAGGTGGCCGAGGCCAAAGCCGCGTTACTGCCTCATCTTGATGCAACAGCCTTCCCCGGTGGCGCGACGGCGGGATGGTGGCTGAAGGCGGTGCAGCTTGATCTTGAGGCCAAAAGCGTGATCGCGCGTGCGAAAGGCAGCCCGGTGCGGCTTTACCGCGTGAAATCCTGATTGCCGGGTCTTGAAGATGCGGGGCCACAGAGGGTTGTGACGGCATGGCGGTCTGTGGTGTCGCCTGCGGCGCAGCTGTGTAAGGGGCCAGGAGCGCCATGGCACCGCGGGGCAAAGCCTGCCTGATCCGGACCTTTGACCCTGACCAATGACCCTGACCAATGACCCTGACCAATGACCCTCCCGTGTAGACATGTCAAAAATGACAGGTCTACACGGGAGGGTCTCAACTGTCCGAGCGGGTGAGGGGCGGGTTGAAGGTCATGCGAAAACCAAGCGATCGCCAGCTGTGTATTGCCGTTTCAACTGATCGCTGCAACACAGGCGTCAAGGTCCGGTTTGGGTCAGAAACGCTTGTGGTCCGGGCCGACAGCCCGGCGTTGGCGCGCTATTCTTCGGGGCGCCAGCGGCGGTGGACCCAGAACCATTGTTCGGGATGCGCGCGCACCCGTGCGGACAGGCTGTCATTCAGCGCCTGGGTCATCGTTTCGGGGTCGCTTGGCGGCACCGGGGCCTCAAGCACGCTGCGGAAGCTCACGCCGTCGGCCTGGCGGATGCTGTAGAACGGGATCAGCAGCGCGTCATAGCGCAGCGCCAGTTCGGCGGCTGAAACCGCGGTGCGGGCAGGCGCGCCCATGAAATCAAGCACCGGGGCAAATTGCACATGCTGGTCGAACAGCAGCACCAGATGCCCGCC
The DNA here is from genome assembly GCF_001650875.1 of Sulfitobacter sp. EhC04. GTDB lineage: Bacteria > Pseudomonadota > Alphaproteobacteria > Rhodobacterales > Rhodobacteraceae > Sulfitobacter. Next base: position 322,591 of record NZ_LXYI01000009.1, on the reverse strand, counting down.
GTCACGCAGGTGGCGCACGAAACCGGCAGTGCCGCGCCGCCCCTGGGGGAACACCGGTCCGCCGAAAGCCTCCATCGTCTTGACGTAATGCGCGTTGAAATAGGGGTTTTTCATATCGCGGTAGAGACCGCCAATGTCATAGCCGCGCGCCACCAGCGCGGCGCGGGTCGCTTCGTAATTGCCAAAATGCCCGGTCACCAGGATCACTGCCTGGCCCCTGGCAGCGGCCTCTTCCAGGGCGGCCATGCCCGGACCTTCGGGGGTGATGCCGGCCATGCGTGCCGGGAAATCCTCGGCAGAGTAGTTTTCGATAAAGGTGCGCCCGGCGTTATTCAGGCAGCCATCCGCGATTGCGCGTCGCCGGGCGGGGGGCAGGTCGGGACAGATGCGCGCCAGGTTGTCCAACGCGCGTTTGCGGTATCCGGCGGCGGGCCCCAGCACCCGCTGCATCAGCCCGCCGACAAAGCGCAGCCGGGTCTCATAGGGCAGGGCCAGGGCGCAACGGATGATCCCGACGGCCAGGGCATTGGTCAGGTAGTGACCCATTTTGCGCGCAAGGGCAGGCGGGGCGGCGGGGCGATCGGGCATGTAACCACGTCATTGATGAAGGTCGGCCAGACATAGCCCGCGCGGCGCGGCGCAACAAGGGTCGCGGGGCCGCGCCGGGGGACTCAGGCAGTGTCGTCGCTGTCTTCTTCCACCAGCAGCAGATTGCCGGTGCTTTCCATCTGACGGATGACGCGGACAACCTCGCTCATTGCCTCTTCGGCATCGGCGGGTTTGACCTTGCCCGCATCCGTGATGTCCTCGCGCAGCTGGTCGGCCATGCGGCCCGACATGTTGTCGAGGATGAAGGCCATGGTGGCGGCATGGCCTGCGGCCTCAGCCCCGGCCAGTGCGGTCAGCAGGCTTTCCGACGGCACCTCGCGCAGAATGCGCGGCACGTCGCGGCGGGCAATCCGGACAGGGATATTGGCAAAGGTAAAGATTGCCTTGCGCACGGCATTGGCAAAGCCCTGATCGGTTTCGTCCAGACCGGTCAGCACATCGTCGCGCGTCAGCGTGTTGGAAGAATTCAGGATCGCGCCGACACGCGACACCGGGTCACTGTCAAAGGCGCGGGCGGGCTGCGCATCAAGCTGCATGGCCAGCGACAGGCCGATCCGGTCCACCGCGTCCGGGGTCACGGCACCGGTCAGCGACACGGCATATGTGATCCGCCGCGCCTGCGGTCCGGGCAATTGGCCCAGCAGGTCCGCAGCCAGCGGGACGGGCAGTTTCGACAGCATCACCGCCGCCACTTCGATGCTTTCGTTCTGCAGGACCGGCAGCAGTTTGTCCGCGCTCAATTCCTTGAGTCGTGCCCAGGGGTCACCCCACTGACGTACACCCGCCTCCCGGCGCAGGCGGATTGCGGTCTGGCGGCTGATCTTGCCGTCCAGCGCATCCAGCGCACCCGCGATGCCGGAGGGAAAGGACAGGCCGATGCTTTCGATTTCATCGGCAAATTCGGCAACCACGGCAGAGAGCGTGTCACGGTCCACCAGCCGCATTGACCCCATCTGATGGGTCAGCGCCTCTTGCAGCTCATCGGGCAGATCCTCAAGCGGGATGTCGGCCCCTTCGTTGAGCAGCAGGCGGACCACGATCGCCGCCTTGGCGCGTCGGCTGAGAGAAGAGGGCGCGCTGTCCGCCTCAAACGCGGGCAGCGGGGCGAGGGAGCCCATTGGCACCATGTCGTTCATCTTTGCTGTTTCCTGTCTTCACCGGGGTGGTTGTGACAGGCAAAGATGAACGAAAGCTGAAATCAGTAGCTGAAAGTCTGCCCCGTGGCGATGGCCTGCCGCAGCGAAGCCTCGGCCCAGGTGCCGGAACCGCCATGGGCGCGGATCGCCCTGAGCTGTTCCATGGCATCGGCCACCTTGCCTTCCGCGACAAAGCCCTGACCCATGTAGGACCGGGCCAGCACGTTAGACGGATTGACCGCCAGCGCCCGCTGATAATAGCCCATCGCGACCTCGGTCTGGCCCATCTTGCGGTGGGTGAAACCCAGATAGGTCAGGGTGCGGTCATCGTCCTGGGGCATTTCGGCCAGCACGATCTGCGCATCGGCATAGCGCCCGGCATAGGCAAGTTCGCGCACCGTTTCATAAAGGCTGTCGGTGTCCAGCCGGCTGTCCTGTGCATCGACGCAGGTCTTGGTCTTCTTGTCATAGACCTGGCCGTTTTCGCATTTCGGTTTTTCCGGTGCGGTTTCGGCACCGCTTCCGGCGGCAAGCACCGGATTGGCTGCCAGGGGCAGGACAAGGACAGTCGCGAGGGTAAGGGCCTTCATTGGGAATCTCCGGGCTATCGTTACAAGAGGGTGACTTATTAACTCACAGATAATCTATGGAAGAGTAGCATCAAATGCACGGAAGCAAGACACGGTCGCGTGATTGTGACCGCCGGGCCGGTTTTCCGCAACATCGGGGCAATAACGGGAAAGAGCGCTGACAGGACAGGCAGCGCTCTGTCATCATCATATGGCCGGATCAGGTGCTGACCGGCAAACATGTATTGGTGGCGCTGTCGTAGGTTGTGCCGGTGGCACAGGACATCGCCTGTTTCTCCTTGCCATAGGAACATCCCGCCGCAAGGCCGAGGGTCGGCGCGGCGGTGAGGGCAAGGGCAATCGCAAGGGTCTTGAACGTCATGATCGGTCTCCTTTTGCTTGATTGCGTGAATCTACACCAATTGCGCAATATTTCAAAGGCTCTCGCAGGGTGTGCGGCGGGCCGGACCTGATCTGGCCAGATTGCGGGCAAGGGACTGTGATTTGGCAATGGGCCTGTCAGATGTCGGGCAAAACCGATTTCCGTGTCACATCGCTGACCCAATTCATTGAAAACGGCATAGCAGACCTTGGTACAGATCGCAGCGGATGGCGGCTCCGAGCCCTTGCCGCATTCCACCCGCGCGGAGTCAAGGCCGAAGGCCGCCGCGCATCATGCCAGAGGCATGTCTGCGACATGACGGGCCGTCCCCCGGCACGGCGATTTGGCTTCTGTAGTGTCTGACAGATAGTTAGGAGGTGCGTGGCTGCCATAAACTGCCAATCACTGAGGTCGGATCGCCGCGCCACGGCCCAACGATGCGCGGCTTTGCGAACGGCAGCAAAGTCCGCTCACCAGACCTTCGCGCGCCTTGCAGAGAAGAACTGGTAACGGGCCAATATCAGGTGACGAGCTCCGCTGACAGGATCCAAAATATCCGTTGCATCGGGTCAAAGATGCGCGGCATTCGACAGCGCCACCGCGCCCCACCACTGCGGTGGGGGCGGAAGATGAACGTCAACAGACCCTAGTCACCAAAGACGCGGGCAAAGATCGTGTCGACATGTTTGGTGTGATACCCCATGTCGAACTTTTCCTCGATCTCGGCGGGGGAGAGGGCTGCGAGCACCTCCGCATCGGCCAGAAGTTCGGTCTTGAAATCCGCGCCGTTCTCCCAGACCTTCATCGCGTTGCGCTGGACCAGCTTGTAGCTGTCTTCGCGGCTGACACCCGCCTGGGTCAATGCCAGAAGGACGCGCTGGGACATCACCAGACCGCTGAACTTGTTCATGTTGGCCAGCATGTTGTCGGGATAGATCAGCATCTTGTCGATCACGCCGGTCAGCCGGTGCAGCGCGAAATCGAGGGTGATCGTGGTATCTGGGCCAATGGCGCGTTCGACGGATGAGTGCGAAATGTCGCGCTCATGCCAGAGGGTCACGTTTTCCATCGCCGGGATCACCGCCATGCGCACGGTGCGGGCAAGGCCGGTCAGGTTCTCGGTCAGCACCGGGTTCTTCTTGTGCGGCATCGCGGAAGAACCCTTTTGCCCGGCGGAGAAGAATTCGGCCCCCTCCAGCACCTCGGTGCGCTGCATGTGGCGCACTTCGGTTGCGATGTTCTCGATCGAGCTGGCAACCAGCCCGAGCGCTGCAAAGAACGCGGCATGGCGGTCGCGGGGGATGACCTGGGTGCTGATCGGCTCGGGCGTCAGACCCAGCTGGGCGCAGACATGTTCCTCCACGCGCGGGTCGATATTGGCGAAGGTGCCGACAGCGCCGGAAATTGCCCCGGTCGCGATTTCCTCGCGGGCGGTTTTCAGGCGGCGCAGGTTGCGGTCCATTTCGGCGTAGAAGCGGGCAAAGGTCAGGCCCATGGTGGTGGGTTCGGCGTGGATGCCGTGGCTGCGGCCCACGCGCAGGGTGTCCTTGTGCTCAAGCGCGCGGCGCTTCAGCGCGGCAAGCAGCGCCTGTGTATCTGCAATCAGGATATCGGCGGCACGGGTCAGTTGTACGTTGAAACAGGTGTCCAGCACATCGGAGGATGTCATGCCCTGATGCACAAAGCGGGCCTCGTCACTGCCCACATGTTCGGCCAGATGGGTCAGAAAGGCGATGACATCGTGTTTGGTGACGGCTTCGATCTCGTCAATCCGGGCCACGTCGAATTCCACGTCTTTCGCCTTCCAGACCGCCTGCGCGTTCTCGCGCGGGATCACGCCAAGGTCGGCCATGGCGTCGCAGGCATGGGCCTCGATCTCGAACCAGATGCGGAACTTGGTCTCGGGCGACCAGATGGAGACCATCTCGGGGCGGGAATAGCGTGGGATCATGGGGCACCTACCTGGAAAGCTGACGTTTGCGCGGTGCATAGACCGGGAGGGGGCCAAGGACAAGCGGGCGGCGGCGGTGCGGGCGCTGCAATCGCGGCGAAAGACCTCGATGAGGTCCAATCCCCAAGGGCATCCCGTGTTGTGCAACCCGGGCGTTCGCCATATGTTCCTATTCGGGCAGCAAAGACAGGAAGGTCGGCCCCGGATGAGACCCACACTCAGAGCCAAGGCAATCGCGGTCTGCAACGAGAAGATCGCCAGGAAGGGAGAGACGGTGGGCCTGTCGTTCTATGCGTTTTTTGCCAACCGGAATGACGATCCGGAATTGCTGATGGAAGCGGCGGAATGGTGGATCAGGACGCATGCGCTGGACCATTTCGAGAAGGCCGTGAAAATCCGGGATATGATTTCCTCGGGCGTCTGAGCCGCCGGTGATCGCGCTAGTCCACCAGTTCCGTGACCACCTCTGACGATCTTTCAAGCGTGCGGTGCACCGGGCATTTGTCCGCGATTTCCAGCAGGCGCTGGCGTTGCTCCGCCGATAAATCGCCTGTCAGCCTGATCCGCCGCCGCCAGGTGTCGATCTTGTCGCCTGACCGGGTTTCGGCGTCCTGGGCGTGGACCTTGTCATGGCACACATCCACGCTGACATGGGCCAGCGGCCAGCCCTTGCGCCGGGCGTACATGCGGATCGTCATCGAGGTACAGGCCCCCAGACCGGCAGAGAGGAAGCCATAGGGCGACATCCCCTTGTTGGTGCCGCCATAGGCGTGCGGCTCATCCGCCAGCACATGATGGTGTGGACCGCTGTTGATGTCCTGCAAAAAGCCCTCCGCGTCCGCTTCGGAGACCCTCAGCACCCCTTCGGGTGCGCCGGGGGGCGGGGCAGGGGGCGCAAGCGGCAGGTAGCGACCGGCCCAGGTGGCAATGACGCCAGCGGCATATTCCGCGTCCCGCGCGCGGGTGACCAGATGATCGGCACCGTCGAGGGTGACAAAGCTCTTGGGGTGTTTCGCGGCCAGAAAGATCTGGCTGGCGTTGTCGATGCCGACGATGGCATCGGTAGGGGCATGCAGGACCAGCAGCGCGGCCTTCATCCCGGCGATGGCCGGGGCCAGCGCGACCTCGGAGACATCCTCAACAAAGGCCTTGCCGATGCGGAAGGGACGGCCGCCCAGTGATACCTCCGCCGCGCCCTCGGCCCTGATGCGGGGCAGTGCGTCGGCAAAGTTGTGGGTCACATGGCCGGGGTCGAATGGGGCGCCGATGGTCGCCACCGCCTTGACCTGCGGCAACTGCGGCGCGGTCTTGAGCACGGCGGCACCGCCCAGCGAATGGCCGATCAGCAGGGCGGGGGCCATGCCGCGCCCCTCCAGAAAGCGTGAGGCCGCGATCAGGTCATCGACGTTGGAGGTAAAGGAGGTATTGGCAAATTCGCCCTGGGAATGGCCCAGCCCGGTAAAGTCGAACCGCAGCACGGCGATCCCCATGCCTGCCAGCCGGGCCGCGATGCGACGGGCGGCGGGGATGTCCTTGCCGCAGGTGAAACAATGGGCAAAGAGTGCCGTGGCCAGATGCGGCCCCTCGGGCATGTCCAGTCGCGCGGCCAGCAGGCCGCCGTCATGGCCGGGAAAGGTGATGCGTTGGGGGGCCATGGGATACTCCGATGCTGTTCTGGTCCCAGAGTGATGCGGGCAGCGAGGCCGCGCAAGCCCCGGTCACACCAGTGTGACGCCCCGCGCATCACTGTGAACGGGGCTGGAAGGGGGCGGGAACCGGGTGTAGCAATGGGGAAAGACCTGATCCCAGAGGGCACCTTATGGCCGATACACCAGACAGAACATTGCAACAGGCCACGCTGGCGGCGCAGGCGGCGGGGGCCACGGACGCAACGACCGGCGGCGTTGTGCCGGCGGTGCATATGGCGACCACCTTTGCGCGCGACGAATCCTATGCGCAGCTGGTGCCCGGCAACATGTATCTGCGGTCGCATAATGAGAACGTGCGCGTGGCCGAGCGGCTGCTGACCCGGCTGGAAGGGGCGGCGGACACGTTGCTGTTTCCCTCGGGGATGGCGGCGGTGGCGGCGGTGTTCCGCACCGTGCCGAACGGGGCCAGCGTGTTGGTGCAGCGCCAGATCTACTGGGGCACAACCGCCTGGATCAGGGCATTTTGCACACGCCGGGACATCACGCTGCACGAGGTCGAGGCGTCGGATACCGATGCCTTTGCTGCGGCTTGCAGCACCCATCGCCCGGCCATCGCCTGGGTGGAAACGCCATCGAACCCCTGGCTGCGTATCGTGGATATTGCTGCCGTTGCCGATGCGGCCCATGTGGTGGGTGCAAAACTGGTGGTGGACAGCACCGCCGCCAGCCCGGTGCTGAGCCAGCCGCTGTCCATGGGTGCGGACATCGTGATGCATTCGGCGACCAAGGGGATCAACGGGCATTCCGATGTGTTGTCGGGGGCCTTGTGCACGGCAGATGCCGACAGCGCGATCTGGCAGATGATCCGCGAGGATCGTGATACGGCCGGTGCCGTGATGGCCCCGATGGAGGCCTGGCTGCTGACGCGCGGCATGCGCACGCTGCCGCTGAGGATGCGGGAGATGTCACGCAATGCGATGGCGCTGGCGGAATACCTGTCGGACCATCCGCAGGTGTCAGAGGTCATGTACCCCGGTCTGCCGGGCCATCAGGGCCACGCGCTGGCCACCCGCCAGATGCGGGGCGGTTTTGGCGGGTTGCTGTCCTTTGTGGTCAAGGGCGGGGCGGAAGCGGCCTTGCGTGCGGCGGGGCGGATGCAATTGTTTCACCGTGCGACGTCGCTGGGCGGTGTCGAAAGCCTGGTGGAACATCGCCACACCATCGAGCCGCACACCGGCATTCCCGAAGGGTTGCTGAGGGTATCGGTGGGGATCGAGGATGCAGGCGACCTGCGCGATGATCTGGCGCAGGCGCTGGGGCAGTAGGGGGCGGCGCTTCTCGCCCACCCCTCGGTCCGGGCGCGATATTCCCCGAACGGGATGGCGCGCAGATAAAGACCGAAGAGCATTCGCTCTTTACGCCCCCATCAGCGCCGCATCCCATTCATACTCCGTCAGCCGCTCGAACCCTTCCTCGGTGATCAGCACCTGATCCTCTAGCTTGATCGAAAAATCGCCCCCCTCGGGAGAGACCAGCGCCTCCACACAAAGTGTCATTCCGGCTTCCAGCGGATAATCATAGGCCCCGGTGACGGCTTTGTCGGGATAGCAGACAAGCGGCCATTCATCGCAGAGACCCACGCCATGCATCAGGCAGCCGTATTTCTGTTTCTGGTACTGCGCATCCAGCACATGGGTGCCTGCGGTCAGTTCCGGGATCATCACGCCGGGTTTGAGCATTTCCATGTTCTGCATGATATGTTCGACCCCGTGCTGCATGGCATAGACCATGTCGGGCCGCGGTTTGGCGTCGCCCACCCACCAGGTGCGGCTGATGTCCACGCAGATGCCGTAGCTGCCCACCAGATCGGTGTCGAAAGCGATGATTTCGTTGTTCTGAACCACGCGCGGGCCGCATTCCTGAAACCACGGGTTCGTGCGCGGGCCGGAGGTGAGCAGGCGGGTTTCGATCCATTCGCCGCCGCGCCGGATGTTCTCGGCGTGCAGCACCGCCCAGATGTCATTCTCTGTGACTTCCGCCACCGGCACCTTCGCGCGGGCGAAATCCTCCATCGCGCGGACGGCGGTTTCGCAGGCGTGACTGGCGCAGCGCATGGCGCGGATTTCCTCGGGGCCCTTGATGGCGCGGGTCTTCTCGGTGATCTCCTCGCCGTCCACCACGCTAAATCCCTGCGCCTCCAGCGCGCGCAGGCCGTGCAGCATGATCTTGTCGACCGCGATCCGCGTGTTGCCGGGGCCTGCGTGTTCGGCGCACAGGTTGCGGACCTCGTTGGCAAAGGTATCGGCGGCCACATCGACCTTGTCGCCCCGGTCGAAATAGAACAGGTCCGCGCCGGATCGCCGCTCGCGCACCAGCGGGTTGAATGCGCTGAGGAACATGCCGTTCTTGTAGTCCCAGATCACCATATAGCCATCCGCGCAGACCAGCACGGCGCGGAACGGGTTATGGGTGTTCCAAAGCTGCATGTTGGTGCTGTCGGTGGCATAGCGGATGTTCAGCGGGTCGAACATCAGCAGCCCGGCCAGCCCGCGCGCGGCGATCTGCGCGGTCAGCCGTTCCCAGCGGAACTGGCGCATGGCGGGCAGATCGGGAAGCGGCAATCCCGCCGCTGCCCATTCGTCGAAGGCCAGACGCGTCGGTCCGATTTCGACCCGGTTGGCATCGTTCGGGGTGCCATCCGGCAGCGTGACGCCCTGCGCCGGGTCGATCTTGCGGGTGTCGCGGAAATGCCGGTTCATGGTGAGCCCCTTTTGCTGCATCCATGATGGCGCATGGCGACACCCCCGGTTTGCCGAAAACCGACCGCATGAGATGTCGTTTTCACAGGACAGGGCGCAGGCGCGGCGCTAGGCTTGGGCGCTATGAAACAGATTTTGCACAAGTGTCTGCCCCCCGAAATGGAGGGTGACCGAAAGCTGCCCGGCGTGGCACCCTGCGCTGCGGATGACTGGTTGCGGGTGGACGAAACCTATGCCGAACAGATGGCCTACCGGCTGGAACTGCTGGCCGAACGCCCCGGTGCGGTCCTGTGGGAGCCCGAAACGTCGCGGGAAGCGGCGCGCGAAGTGCTGGACGAGGCGCTTGGGCTGTTGCCAGCAAAGGGCTTTGTCCGGGAGGGGGCAAGGGTCACCTGCCCTGACGGGCGGCGGGTGACGGTAAACTGGCAGGCACCGCTATGGACGCTGGGCCATCTGGTGCAACAGGACATCTGCGTTCTGGAGAAACGCGGCGACCAGCATGTTCTGGTGGCCGCCGTCTTGTGCTTTCCGGCGAACTGGCGGCTGGCCGAAAAGGCGGACCGGCCGCTGAGCGACATCCACACGCCGGTGGCGGAATATGACGATGCGCTGGCCCGTCGGGTGCAGCGGCTGTTTGACGGGGTGCAGGCGGGCCGCCCCCTGTGGCGGTTCAACCGCTTGTCCTATGGCGACAGTGATCTGCATCAGCCCGCCCGCAGGGACCTGGGGTTGCCGCGCCGGTTCGAACGGGCAGAGCGGCAGTGCGTGGTGCGGATGCCGCGCAGCCGCGCGGTGGTTTTCAGCATTCACACCCATGTGGTGCTGCGCGCCGGATAGCACCTGCGCGCAGCATTGGGTTACACAGGGTCACATCGGGTCAAGCACCATATGCGGCTGACCGTCAGAGGTTTTCTGCGGTGACTGGCCATGGGCGTTGACCGTTGTGTTCACCTGCCGCCGGAAAGCGCTGAAGAGATCCGATGTGACCACGTCGATGGGCCGGTCGAACCGCAGGGTCAGCGTCCAGTAGCCCGAGGAGGACTGACGCGCGGCCTTGACCTCGCCCACAAAGGGGTGGCCCAGGTAGCGGCCTGTCACCCGCTGGCCGGGGGCCCAGCCGGGATGGCTGTTGGCGGCGTGGGCGGCAATGGTGTTCCAGTCGCGCGCGCCCCATTGATGGGCCACGGTTTCCAGCGCCTGCGCATGGCTGAGGGTCTGGCCGCGCGCAGCCAGATCGGCGCGCAGGCGTTTGGCCTGCGTCTTGAGAACGTCACGGGAAGGGGTATTCATGTCTGCACTCCGTCTCGCATGAAGTGACGTGGGGGTCCGCGTTGCCCATCAATCTTGCGAGATTGAAGGTAGATCACTGTTCAGGACTTCACCGGAATGCGGACGGCAGGGGCCTGACCCTGATGCCCAGATAGGGCGCAGGGGCGCTTTGCGCAAGAGCCGGGGCGTCGTGCCTCTCGGCACTGTGGCTTTTGAGTATTTCTGGCATGAAGAAGCCAGGGGCCGCGCCACGGGCAAGCGAGGGTGCCCGTGGTCAGCGGGAATGGTCAGCCGTCGATGCGTGCGCCCATGATCGCGATGGCTTGCTGATAGACGGTGGCGGCGTTCCACTGCTTGATCACGCGGAAGTTCGGCTGGCCTTCCTGATAGCCCTGTCCGGGCTGCCAGCCCTTGCGGCGCAGGAAGTTCGCGGTGGAGGCCATTGCATCGGCCTGGTTGTAGAAATCGACCCGCCCGTCGCCATTGCCATCGACGCCGTATTGCAGGGCATTGCCCGGCAGGAACTGGGTATGGCCCAATTCGCCATGTTTGGCGCCCTTGGTGTTCACGGTGATCGCGCCACGGTCCACCAGTTTCAGCGCGCCAATCGCATGTGGCACGAAAAAGCTGGAGCGGCGGCAGTCATAGGCCAGCGTCGTGATCGCGGAGACAACGGAGGAATTGCCCATGAACCCGCCAAAGCCGGTTTCCATTCCGTGGATGGCAAGCAGCACGCCCGCAGGCACGCCGTAAGCCTGCTCAAGCGACTGGTAGAAGCCTGCACTCTGCCCCTTGCGCTTGCGGCCCTGCGCCACAATCGTATCGGCCCCGCGCACCTGCATGAATTTGGACAGAGAATATCTGAACGACTTCTGATTGCGGTCCGCTGCGATGGTGCCGGATGCATATTGTGCCGAAGCCAGCGCATCGAGCCCGCGCTGACCGACACCGGCTGCCTTGGCCTCACCGGCAAAGGCAGCTTTCCATGCGTTGAAACCGCCCGAATTGTTGCCGCAGGTCGCGGCAAAGCCGGGGGCGGCGAGGGCGGTGATAACACTCAATGAAATAACAATAGATTTGAAAGGGCGCATGATAATCCTCAGCCAATTGTAAAACGACAGACACAAGTGCCGTGACGTGTAGCTTAGACTGGCAGGAACTTCATGAAAAGGAAAAGTCTGGCGCGCCGGATATGGGTCGGCCCTAGTAGGCCAGTATTTTCGAGGTCAGGATGCCTGCCATCTCCAGCGGGGAATCGGTGGGGCGGTCCATTGCGTCCCAGGCAAAAACCGTGCCGCCTGCCATGAAGAAACACAGCATCAGCGGGGTCACCAGGTAGCTGCCCAGGCTGCGTGACCGGCGCTTCTTGCGCTGGCGATCCAGCTTGCGGGCGTGTTTCTCGATCCGGGTGATCCGACTGGCGAAACCTGCTTCGTTTGCTGCATTGTTCATATCGGATCTTTCCGCTGGTTCCTGCCTTTGGTGGGATTCAGTATCGTTTCCAATTTGGTTCGAATTGTGACGGCTGCGGGGTCGATTTCAGACGGTTTGGGCAACAAAAAAGGCACCCCCGCAGGGATGCCCATTTGTTTGCAAGATCTGAGATCGGGATCAGCAGCTGTAATACATGCCGAATTCGACCGGATGGGGTGTGTGCTCGTACTTGTGCACTTCTTCCATCTTCAGCTCGATATAGCCTTCGATCTGGTCGCGGGTGAACACGTCACCGGCCAGCAGGTAATCCATGTCGCCCTGCAGTTCTTCCAGCGCTTCGCGCAGGCTGCCGCAGACTGTCGGGATGTCCGCCAGTTCCTCTGCGGGCAGGTCATAGAGGTTCTTGTCCATCGCCTCGCCCGGATCAATCTTGTTCTTGATCCCGTCAAGGCCGGCCATCAGCAGCGCCGCAAAGCACAGGTAGGGGTTGGACGCCGGATCGGGGAAGCGCGCCTCGACACGTTTTGCCTTGGGCGATTCTGTCCACGGGATACGCACACAGCCCGACCGGTTGCGCGCGGAATAGGCGCGCAGCACGGGGGCTTCGAAACCGGGGATCAGACGCTTGTAGGAGTTGGTCGAGGGGTTGGTGAAGGCGTTCAGCGACTTGGCGTGCTTGAGGATACCGCCGATGTACCACAGCGCCTCCTGGCTCAGGTCGGCATATTTGTCGCCTGCAAACAGCGGCTTGCCGTCTTTCCAGATCGACATGTTGACGTGCATGCCGGAGCCGTTGTCGCCATAGATCGGCTTGGGCATGAAGGTCGCGGATTTGCCATAGGCGTGGGCCACATTGTGGATCACGTATTTGTATTTCTGCAACTCGTCCGCCTGTTTGGTCAGCGAACCAAAGATCAGGCCCAGTTCGTGCTGGCAGGAGGCAACCTCGTGGTGGTGCTTGTCCACCTTCATGCCGAGGCGTTTCATGGTCGACAGCATCTCGGCGCGCAGGTCCTGTGCTTCGTCGGTGGGGTTGACCGGGAAATAGCCGCCCTTCAGGCCGGGACGGTGGCCCATGTTGCCCATCTCGTAATCCGTGTCCGTGTTCCAGGACGCGTCGGACGCATCAACTTCGTAGGATACCTTGTTGATCGAATTGGAGAACTTCACGTCATCGAAAAGGAAGAATTCCGCCTCGGGGCCAAAGAACGACTGATCGCCGATGCCCGACGAGATCAGATAGGCCTCGGCCTTTTCGGCGGTGCCGCGCGGGTCGCGCTCATAGCTTTCGCCGGTGTCGGGTTCGACGATCGAGCAATGCACGCAGATCGTTTTTTCGGCATAGAAGGGGTCGATATAGGCGCTTTCGACATCCAGCATCAGCTTCATGTCGGAGGCTTCGATGCTTTTCCAGCCCGCGATGGAAGAGCCGTCGAACATGAAGCCCTCTTCGATGAAGTCCTCGTCCACCAGATCGCTGACGACGGTCACGTGCTGCAACTTGCCGCGCGTGTCGGTGAAACGAACATCGACATAGTCGATGTCTTCGTCCTTGATCTTTTTGAGGAAGTCTTTGGTGCTCATGGGCTGTGATCCTTTTGGCAGGTAGTGCAGTTTACAAAGCGTCCGAACCGGTTTCGCCGGTGCGGATGCGGATGGTTTGTTCAACAGGTGTCACGAAGATCTTGCCGTCGCCGATCTTTTCGGTTTTGGCAGCTTCGACTATGGCCGCGATGGCCGCGTCCACCTGGTCGTCGTCCAGCACGACTTCGACCTTCACCTTGGGCAGGAAATCCACGACGTATTCAGCACCGCGGTAGAGTTCGGTGTGGCCCTTCTGGCGGCCGAATCCCTTTACCTCGATGACAGAGAGGCCCTGAACGCCGACATCCTGCAAGGCCTCCTTGACCTCGTCGAGTTTGAAAGGCTTGATGATCGCTTCGATCTTTTTCATGTCGGTCCCTTTTCGCGGAAAGCGTTGGCTTGCAAAGGCATTTCATTTTGGCAGGGGGGAATCCATATATGGTCCTGACCCTGCGGCATGGTTCTACGTTAATCCGCACCATGCGGTGTTAAAACAGGCAAAGCGCCCAAATTTTAGGCGTAATTGAAATCCGGGACGGTGGCGAGATGACCGAATTACTCAGCAGCAGCCAGATGCGCGCCCTTGAAAAAGCCCAGATCGACAGCGGCGCTGTCACGGGCCGCACATTGATGGAACGTGCCGGACAGGGCGTGGTGGATGCGATTCTGGCGCGATGGCCCGAGATGGCAGAAGGCAACCGCAGCGCCGTCGTGCTGTGCGGGCCGGGTAACAACGGCGGCGACGGCTTTGTCATCGCGCGGCTGTTGCGAGCGATGGGCTGGACGGTGCGTGTGCATCTTTTCGGTGATCCCGCGCGGATGCCTCAAGACGCGAAGGCCAATCACGACCTTTGGGCGGCGGAGGAGCCGGTTCTTGCGCTGGACACCGCCACCGTTTTCACCGGGCCGCGCCCGGATGTCTGGATCGATGCGGTCTTTGGCATCGGTCTGTCGCGCCCGGTGCCCGATGCGGTCGCGCAGGTGCTGGACGTGGGCGCGATGAATGCGTGGAAACAGCCGCGCTTGATCAGACGCATGGCGGTCGATTGCCCATCGGGGCTGAATCTGGATACCGGCATGACTGCCGTCGATATGGATGCGGTCGAGGCGTCAGGCAGTGCATGGCCCAGAACCATGAACACGGTCGACCTGACCGTGACCTTCCACAGCCCGAAACCGGGCCATTACCTTGCCATGGGTCCGATCCTGTGTGGTGAGGTGCGCGCGGTGGACATCGGCCTGAGCGGTGCAGCACCCGGGCGGCGGTCCGTCATGGAAGAACCGGATCCGGAGTGCATCCGGCTGGTTGAACCCGTCTTCGGCGGGCGTGCCGTCAAGCCGCGCATGTGGTTGAAGTCCGTGATGGCCAAGCCCGGTATCGCGGGTCACAAGTTCGATTTCGGTCATGTGGCGGTGTTTGCGGGGGGTGTCGGACAGGGTGGTGCGGCCCGTCTTGCCGCCCGCGCTGCCTTGCGGACCGGGGCGGGTCTGGTGACCGTGCTCTGCCCGCCCGCCGCGCTGATCGAGAACGCCTGCCAATTGAACGCGATCATGCTGCGCCCCCTGAAAAAGGATGTGCCGCTGGCCAATGTCGCAGACGCGCGGGTGACCGGTTTCTGCATGGGGCCGGGTATGGGCGTGACACCCCGCACGCGGTCCCTGGTCGAGCAGGTATTGAGCCGCCGCGCAGGCCCCCGTGACTGGCGCGATCCGGTGGTGGTGCTGGATGCCGATGCGCTGAGCAGTTTTGCCCAAGACCCCGCAGCGCTTTTTGCCCATACCCACGCCCGCACCATCCTGACGCCCCATGAAGGGGAGTTCGAGAGGCTGTTTCCAGATCTCGGCCCGTCGCAGCGACAGGGCAAATCCAAGGTCGACGTGGTGCGAGAGGCGGCAAAACGCGCGGGCTGCATCATCCTGCTGAAAGGTGTGGATACGGTCATCGCCAATCCCGAAGGCGGCGCATCAGTGCATGTGGCGGCCTATGGCCGTGAAGCGCATTGGCTTGCAACAGCCGGGGCAGGCGATGTGCTGGCGGGCATGATCGCCGGTCTTGCGGCAGGACAGACAAGCGCGGGCCTGTTTGCTGTCGCTGAACTGGCCGTATATCTGCATGTGGAATGTGCGCGGCACTTTGGCCCCGGGTTGATCGCGGAAGATCTGCCGGAGCAATTGCCGCAGGTTTTTCGCGAGCTGGGGCTTTAGGGTCAGGCCCCATTCATGTCGTACCGCTGGCGTCAAAGCCGCTTCACTTCAGCGGCGTGAGCCATTTGCAATTAACCCGTTAGTTGCTGCACGGCTCAAACCACTGAAATTTCGCGGCTTTGGCGCCAGAGGTGCGACATTGATGGGGCCTGACCCTAGGCCGCGTGCAAAACAGCGCCGCGTGCTTTTGCGGCGTCGGCAGTGCCCAGTTCCAGACCGTCGGCATAAAGGATATGCGGCCCGTCGCAGAAAACCTGGTACAGCGTTGTCTCATGGGTGCCCAGATCGGTGATGAACTCATTGTCCACCAGCGTCCGTGCCGCCACCAGCGCGCGTTCGGAATTGAACAGCGCGCGCGCCCGCCAGTCACGGATCAGGATCATCTGGTCCCCGGCTAGAATAGCGTCCCGCTCGGGCCGGGTATGGCCCAGCGACCCTGCCGACAGGCCGATCTGATGCACGGCGCGGGTGCTGCGCTGGATGTGTTTGACCTTGGAAATACCGGTGTCGCGGGTGATGATCTTGTCACCGACAGAGAGAAATTCCACCGGAATTTCGCCGTCAAGCGTCAGCAACATGGCACCTTGGACCAGTCCTGTATCCAGGACGGCGTAGGGGGTGTATTGGCCCGCATGGCGATCTTCGTCGCCTACGCGCCCGACCGTATTCGGTTTCATGGGCGTCTCTTTCTTATCTGTACCTGCCTCAGGTTATCCCCAACATATGACAACAACTTGTTAATGTCTTGCCTTTTTTTAGACTGGCAGGGCGGCTTTTTTGCTCTCGCCTATCGTCATCGGGTTTGGTAATCAGCGCATCAGGCCGCGAATGGGGCCGCGTGCGGGTGTGGCGGAATTGGTAGACGCACCAGATTTAGGTTCTGGCGCCTATGGCGTGGGGGTTCGAGTCCCTTCACCCGCACCATTTTACAATCTGATTTCAGCGCTCTAAGTGATAAGGGGTGCTTCAGGTCAAACGCCATACTGTAGATCTTCGAAAGGTCATGCCATGAAGGGGCGGGCTGATGGTGTCATCGCAAACGTGTTGGTGCCCTGTTCTGTGCTGTCGCGGCCTGGGCAGATGCCAGGGACCCGGATGGGGGATTGCCTGCAAGGCGACCTGATCGTGCGGGGAGGCAGGGTTGCCGGGCTGCGCCCCACGGCTGACGTGGCAGCCCCGCGCCACATGATCCTGCCCGCGCTGACCGAAGTACATGTGCATCTGGACAAATGTCACACCGCAGACCGTCTGCCTGCCGTGGGCGGTGATCTGCGTGCCGCCATAGACGCTCAGGCGCGTGACCATGTGAACTGGACAACCGATGATCTGCGCAGCCGGATGATGCGGGGCCTGAGAGAACTGGCGGCAGCGGGATGTGGTCTTGTCCGCAGCCACATCGACTGGCCCGACGACGGGTCCGCCCCGCTGGCATGGTCGATCCTGAAAGAGGCGCTCGCGGAAATGCCCCTGAGGGTTCAGCAATCGCCGCTTCTGGGGGTGGACAAGCTGGCCCGGTCCGGCCTGGCGCAAACCATCGCAGAACAGGTCTCGGGCAGCGGCGGCGTGCTGGGCGGCTTCGTCCATCTGCACCGGGACCGTGAAGCGGGGATCAGGGCGATGTTTGCCGCCGCTGAACGCTTTGGCCTCGCGCTGGATTTCCACGTGGATGAGGGGCTGGAGAACGGGTTGGACGGGCTGGTCCTGATCGCTCGGATCGCGCTGGAGACAGGGTTTCAGGGGCCGATCCTGTGTGGCCATGCTTGCAGTCTGATGAACCGTGACGGTGCCGAACTGGCCCGTGCCCTTGAATTGATCGCAAAGGCAGGTCTGTTCGTGGCGGCCCTGCCAACCACCAACCTTTACCTGCAGGGGCGGGGGGGCGGCACCCCGGACCGGCGGGGGATCACCCGGTTGCATGAACTGCGCAACGCCGGGGTGCGCTGCCTGATCGGCACGGACAACGTGCGTGATGCTTTCTGCCCCATCGGGCGGCATGATCCGCGCGCCAGTCTGGCGCTTGCGGTCATGGCCGCGCATCTGGACCCGCCGCTGGGCGATCGCCTGCCGATGATCACCACCGATGCCGCCCTGGCGCTGGGCTGTGATCCGGTTCATGTCGATGGTGCGGCGCTGGCCGATCTGAGGCTGTTTGAGGCCACCTCCACAGATGATCTGCTGGCAGGGGTTCAGGCACCGCAAGTGCCGGACGCCTATGTGCAGAATGTGGGTCCCTGACAGCCAATGACAGCGTGCCGCTTTTGCTCGAAACGCGGGCGCGTGCAGTCGTCTTCCCAGTTTCAGACCGAGGACAGGCGTGCCCCGGCGCTGCGCCAGCCGGGCAGGGTGGCGTCAAGGTGGTCGGAGATTTCCGTCAGGCCGGCGTCCCGCAGGGCGGTCTGCATCTGGCCCAGCACCCGTGGCATGAACCGCAGGTATCCCGGTTTGCCGTCGCGCTTGTTCAGGCGGGGGAACAGCCCCGCAATCCGGGTGTGTCGCTGCGCGCCCAGCAGGTGATAGCGGTGCCGGATGTCGGCATCGGCGCCCATCTCGGCGGGGACGGCGGCCAGGTATCGAGCCAGCAGACGCGCCTCCAGCCCCGGCGCCAGATCGCGCCGCGCATCCTGAAGCAAGGACACCAGATCATATTCCGCCGGTCCCAGCACCGCATCCTGGAAATCCAGCATTCCGCAGCCTGCGACGCCGTTCCGGTCTGCCAGCAACATCAGGTTGTCGATGTGAAAATCCCTCAGAACAAGGGTGTTGCGGCCATTCTCCAGCGGGGTCAAAGCCTTCTGCCACAGCGCGCGCCAAGGACCGTCAAAGTCAACCGGGGACAGGTCGGGGCGCAGGGCGGGCAGGAACCAGTGTGAAAAGATGCTGAGTTCGTCCAGCAGCATGTCCATGCTGTAATGCGGCACCTCGATCCGGGTTGCGGCGGGGGCCGCATGCAGGTGCACCAGCGCGTCGATGGCCAACTCGTACAGCGCCATCTCGTCCGCGCCCTGGTCCAGCAGCGCGCCATAGGTCGCGGTGCCGAAATCCTCGATCAGCGCCAGACCCTTGCCTGCATCCGTGGCCCATACCTTTGGCGCGCTCAATCCAAGGTCGCGCAGGTGCCGGGCAAGGCGGACAAAGGCGTCAAAGCCGGTTGGATCATGGCGATCATCCATCAGCAGCAGGTCGGCACCGCTGACCCTGAGATACCGCCGGGCAGAGGCATCTCCGGGCAGGGGGGTCAGCACCGCCTGGCCGTGGCCATGCCGGGTGAGGAAGGTCAGGTGATCGGGTTCAACTTTGGTCATGGGCGCATATCGAACATTTAGCGTGCCCCATGCAAGCGCCACAAACGCAAACGGCGCCCCGGAGGGGGGCGCCGCCTTTTCACATTCAAACCCGGATCAGGCGATGTCGAAGCGGTCCGCTTCCATCACCTTGGTCCATGCCTTGATGAAATCGGCCACAAAGGTGTCGGTCGCATCCGCCGCGCCGTAAACCTCGGCCAGCGCCCGCAGTTGCGAGTTGGAGCCAAAGATCAGATCGGCGCGGGTCGCGGTATGGGTGACCTTGCCGGTCTTGCGGTCCGTGGCCTCGAACACCTGCTGGCTGTCGTCCACGGCTTTCCAGGTGTGGGTCATGTCCAGAATGTTGACGAAGAAGTCGTTCGTCAGCGTGCCCGGCTTGTCCGTAAAGACCCCATGCTGGGTTCCGCCATAGTTGGCCCCCAGCACCCGCAGGCCACCCACCAGCACCGTCATTTCCGGCGCGCTGAGCGTCAGCAATTGGGCGCGGTCCACCAGCAGTTTTTCCGTCGGGACCGCAAATTCCGCCTTCAGGTAGTTGCGGAAACCATCCGCCTGCGGCTCAAGCACGTCAAAGCTGTCCACGTCGGTCTGCTCTGCACTGGCGTCCATGCGGCCGGGGCGGAAAGGCACCTCGACAGTGTGACCGGCCGCTTTCGCCGCCTGTTCCACGCCGATATTGCCGCCCAGCACGATCAGGTCCGCAAGCGAGACCTTCTTGCCGCCCGCTGCATTGTTGTTGAAGTCGGCCTGAATCGATTCAAGCGCTTCCAGCACCTTTGCCAGCTTCGCAGGCTCGTTGACTTCCCAGTCCTTCTGCGGTGCCAGACGGATGCGTGCGCCATTGGCACCGCCGCGCTTGTCCGAGCCCCGGAAGGTGGAGGCCGAGGCCCAGGCGACCGAGACCAGTTCAGAGGTGCTGAGACCGGAGGCGAGGATCTTTTCCTTCAGCGACGCGATGTCGCCCTGGTCGACCAGCGGGTGATCCACCGCCGGGATCGGGTCCTGCCAGATCAGGTCTTCTGCCGGGACTTCCTTGCCCAGATAGCGCACCTTGGGGCCCATGTCGCGGTGGGTCAGCTTGAACCAGGCGCGGGCGTAGGCATCGGCAAAGACATCCGGGTTGTCCAGATAATGCTTGGCGATCCGGGCATATTCCGGGTCGACCTTCATGGCCATGTCGGCGGTGGTCATCATCGGCTGATGGCTGCGGCTGCCGTCATGGGCATCCGGCACGGTTCCGGCCAATGCATCGCCTTTCGGCTTCCACTGGTTGGCACCTGCGGGGCTTTTTGTCAGCTCCCATTCGTTGTTCAGCAGTGTCTCAAGATAGGACATGTCCCAGGTCGTCGGCGTTGCTGTCCATGCGCCTTCGATGCCGCTGGTGATGGCGTGGACGCCGATCCCGCTCTCGAAGCTGCTTTTCCAGCCCAGGCCCATGTCTTCGATGGCACCGGCTTCGGGTTCGGCACCCACAAGGCCCGCGTCGCCTGCGCCATGCGCCTTGCCAAAGGTGTGGCCGCCTGCGGTCAGCGCGACGGTTTCCGCGTCGTCCATCGCCATCCGGGCAAAGGTTTCGCGGATGTCATTGGCCGAGGCCTGCGGATCGGGGTTGCCGTCCGGACCTTCGGGGTTGACGTAGATCAGGCCCATCTGCACGGCGGCCAGCGGGTTTTCGAGGTCGCGTTCACCGGAGTAGCGGCTGTTCGGCTTGTCGGAAGTGGCGAGCCATTCCTCTTCGGTGCCCCAATAGATGTCTTCTTCGGGCTCCCAGATATCTTCGCGGCCACCGGCAAAACCAAAGGTCTTGAAGCCCATGGTTTCCATCGCGACGTTGCCGGTCAGGATCATCAGGTCGGCCCAGGACAGCGCACGCCCGTATTTCTGCTTGATCGGCCAGAGCAGGCGGCGCGCCTTGTCGAGGTTGCCGTTGTCCGGCCAGGAGTTCAGCGGCGCAAAGCGTTGCGAGCCGGACCCGGAGCCGCCGCGCCCGTCACCGGTGCGGTATGTCCCGGCAGAGTGCCAGGCCATGCGCACGAACATCGGCCCGTAGTGGCCGTAATCCGCAGGCCACCAGTCCTGGCTGTCGGTCATCAGGGCGGCGAGGTCTTTCTTGACCGCGTCGAGGTCCAGCTTCTTGAACTCTTCAGCGTAGTTGAATGTGTCGCCCATCGGATCGCCAAGGGGGGAATTCTGGTGCAGAATCTTCAGGTTAAGCTGGTTTGGCCACCAATCCTTGTTGGAACGCATGTCAAAGGTCGTGTGCTTGCCACTGCCGTGCATGACGGGGCAGCCGCCCTTTTGGTCGATATCGTTGCCATCCATTTGATGTCTCCTCGGTTTGCTAAATTAGAATCGTTATAACCCGGTGCGCGGGGATTTATAAGTTGGATTTGCTGATTGTGCTGATAGTTTAAGGTTATGAAGAATCTCACCATAAGACAGTTTCGTTATTTTGAGGCGGTTGCGGAGCAGCGGCATTTCGGCCGCGCGGCCCAGGTTTGCGCGATTTCGCAACCGGCCCTGTCTACCCAGATCAAAGAGATGGAAACCGCCCTTGGCAAACCGCTGTTCGAGCGGGGGCCGAGGCAAGTGCGCCCAACCGCATTCGGCGAGGAGTTCGCAGGCCATGTGCGCGCGGTGCTGGAACAGGTCGAGGCGCTTGAGAATTTCGCCCGCGAGGCGCAGGGCGATCTGTCGGGGCAGTTTCGCCTTGGCATCATTCCGACAATCGCGCCCTATCTGCTGCCCCGGCTGATTGGTCCCCTGACGGCAGCCTATCCCGGCATTGACCTGCATGTCCGCGAGACGCTGACATCACGGCTGGTGCAGGAATTGCAGGATGGTCGGCTGGACGCTGCGATCGTGGCACTGCCGGTCTCTGCTTCCTCTCTCACCGAGATTCCGGTCTTTTCCGAGAGTTTTGTTTTTGTCCGGCCGAAAACCGCTGCTGGCCGACCGGTGCCAAGCGGCAGGGACCTGGCTGACATGCGGGTGCTTCTGCTAGAAGAGGGCCATTGTTTCCGCGACCAGGCGCTGGCGTTCTGCAACCGTCCCGCGTCGGTCCCGCGCACCGGTCTGGACGGCAGTTCGCTGGCCACGCTGGTGCAGATGGTGGGTTCGGGGATCGGGGTTACCGTGATCCCGCAGATGGCCGTGCGGGTGGAAACCCGTTCGGCCGCGGTGGATTGGGTGCCCTTTGCCGGGCCGCAGCCCAAGCGCACGGTCGGCATGATCTGGCGCAAGACCAGCCCGCTGACCCGGCATCAGGCCAGGTTTGCCCAACTGGTGCGGGAGGCCGCCGAAGTGGCGGTTGATACCCCGCCCGAAGACGGTCCGCAGGCCTGAACCAACGGCGGTTTACTTAAAATCCGACGCATTTGGCGCGCGCCGACCCCGCTGGTGCCCGTGGTTGCGTTAAGCGGGTCGTAAGACATGGGTCCCTATGGTTCAGCGTAATCGCCCGGCGTCGGGCCGAATCTGTTCTTCGAAGGGAAAATGCCAATGTCAGAACCGGCTACGAGACTTGACCGCGTTCATCCGATGCGCAGCCTGTTTTTCAAGACCGCTCTTGTTGTGGCGTTTTGCACGGTTGGTGTCGTTGCCGCGATCGAGGTGATCAACACCCGATCCGCGCAGCAGCGCCTGCACCAGGCGATCATGACCCGCGCGACGGAAATGACCGACCTGCTTGCCCTGCAACTGGGCGGGGCGATCAAGTTCAAGAACCATGACGCCCTGTCCGAAATCGTGGCGGGCACCCTGGAAAACTCCAGACCGGATGCTGTGGCGGCTGTGGCCGTCGATGCGGCGGGGACAGCGCTTCAGGCAGAGCAAGGGCCGCCGCCCGAGGCCGAATTGCTCGCCTTCGCCAGGGAAGCGGCGGAAAACGGGGGGCCTGTCGTGGACCAGAACAGGCTGATCATGGCGACGCCTGTCACCTTCGGTGGCGAAAACCTGGTGGTCGGTGCCATCGCAACGCGTTGGACGGATGAATTCATTCTGGCAGATTACAAGACATCGGCCCTTCTAAGCCTTCTGGCAGGGCTGGTGGCCCTGCTGTGCGCGCTGGCTGGCGCGGCGTATCTGCTGTACAAATTGATCTCCGTTCCCCTCGCCGGACTGGGCCGCTGCATGGGGGGCGTGGCGCAGGGCGACTATGAAACTGGCGTCCCACATACGGCCCGCCGGGATGAGATCGGCATGATGGCCGCCCAACTTGAGGCGCTGCGCGCGGTTCTGCGCGATGCAGACGAAGCCGCCCATGAGACCGCATTCAAAAGCGCGGCCTTTGCCGGGTCCTCGGCATCTTTGATGATGGTGGATCGTGATTTTCGGGTGATCTTTGCCAATCCCGCATGTGAGGAACTGGTGAAGGCCAATCTGCAAGAACTGACAAAAGTATGGCCAGGGGTCAGCGGTCAAACATTGATTGGTGCCGACCTGCGCAGCTTCGAACCGCTCCGGGGCGTTGTCGCACAGGTTGAGGGTGGCGCCCTGCGGGGCGGAACCGAGGCTGTCCAACAGATGGTCCAGTTGGGGGAGCGTCTGTTGCGGATCACCCTGAATGCTGCGCTGGGGCAGGAGGGGGAACTGATCGGATCCGTTATCGAATGGACAGACCGGACCGATGCGCAGCGCAACGCTGCTTTGCATCACGCACTGGATTCGAACCAACTGACAGTGGAATACAATCTGAAGGGCAAGATACAGGATGCAAACCAGAACTTCCTTGACCTGATTGACGGGACCAAGGAGGACACCCGCGCCTGCAACCTGGCCACGATGTTTGCCAAGAACATTGAAGGCGACGAAGATGGCAGCAAGTTTGTAAGCAAGGTCATTTCCGGAGAGCCCATGCGGGGGCGCTTCAACGTCTTTAGCTTTCATGCGCAAAAAACCTTCGTGATTGACGGCAGTTTCTCCGTTCTGACCGACCATCAAGACAAGCCACACAGGTTGATTTTCCTGGGCAACGACGTGACGGAGCAGGATCACGCCATGCGTGCCGCTGAAGCAGCCCGCGAGGAAAGCGCCGCGGAGCAGGCGAATGTGGTCGCGCTGCTTGGCGACGCGCTGAACAAGCTGGCCAATGGTGATCTGCGGGCCGACCTGACCAGCGATGTACCGGCCTCTTATGAAAAGCTGCGCCGCGATTTCAACGGCACAGTCGACTCGCTGCGCGAAGCGATGTCGGCGGTCATGCATAATTCGGATTCAATCCGCAACGAAACTGCCGAAATCACCTCTGCCGCCGATGACCTGTCGCGCCGGACGGAAAAACAGGCGGCAACCCTTGAGGAAACCGCCGCGGCCCTTGATGAGCTGACGGTGTCCGTGCGCTCTGCCGCCGAAGGGGCTGACGATGCCAGCAGAATGTCCGCCGAAGCGCAGAAGAATGCCCAGCAGGGCGGAGATATCGCACGGCAGGCGGTGGCGGCCATGGACGGGATCAGAACCTCGTCCCAGGAAATCTCGAAAATCACCTCTGTCATCGACGATATCGCTTTCCAGACCAATCTGCTTGCGCTCAACGCGGGGGTCGAAGCTGCCCGCGCCGGTGAGGCAGGGCGCGGTTTCGCCGTTGTCGCAACCGAGGTGCGCGCCCTTGCGCAACGGTCTTCGGATGCCGCGCGCGAGATCAACGCGCTGATCTCCTCCAGCGGCGAACAGGTCAGTCAGGGTGTTGATCTGGTGGACCGGACCGGTTCCGCGCTGGCCGCCATCGTGACCTCCGTCTCCGAAATCTCGAACCGGGTGTCGAACATCGCCTCATCGGCACGGGAACAGTCCAGCGGCCTGGCCGAGATCAACACCGCCGTCAACGAGCTGGACCACGTCACCCAGCAGAACGCCGCCATGTTCGAGGAAACCACCGCCGCCAGCCATGCCCTGACAGCCGAGGCCGATGCGCTGGCGGCTGCGGTGGCGCGGTTCCGGCTGAATGGCGAAACAGCGGTTGCGGCGGTATCCAGACCTGCTGCAGCGCCGGTGCCCGTGGCCCAGCCACGGGTCGCGGCCCCGGCCACCCAGGGCAACGCCGCGCTGGACATGTCGCAGGACGTGGATGCTGACGGATGGGAAGAATTCTAAACCGCGCAGGCGCAGTTCAACCGCGCGGCGAGTCTGGCGGCGGCCGCTGACCCGGTCAGGTTCAGAACAGCACAGCAGCCGTCTCCGTCTGGTTCAGGACGCCGCAGCTGCTGACCCGGTCAGGTTCAGGAAACAGCAATTGCGGGCAGGCGGGTCAGTCCCGTTTGCCCGCAAAGCGTTCCGCCCAGCTTTCGCGATCCTCATCGGTGATCTTTGCAAAAAGCACCTCGGGCACGTCAAAGGCATGTCCCGGCGGCAGCGCGGCGAGGGCGGCGGGGACGTCATCGGGCCAGGCCGGGGCCTCAAGGCGCATCGCGGCCAGCATCCGCGCCGCGGCATCGGGGATGAAAGGGGCCGACAGCGTGGCATAAAGCGGGATCAGGTTCAGCGCCAGACGTACCTGTGCCGCCGCCTTGTCGGGGTCCGTCTTGAACACGGACCAGGGCGCCTGGGCCTGCAGATATTCGTTGCCAGCCGCCCAGATCGCGCGCAATTCGGCGGCTGACTTGCGCACCTCCACCGCGTCCATCTGCGCCTGGTAGCGGTCCACGCGCGCGGTGATGTCCGCGATCAGCGCCTCTTCCTCGGGGCCATATTCACCGGCTTCCGGCACCGTCTCGCCGAATTTGGCGCGGCAGAATTTGGTGATCCGGCTGACGAAATTGCCCAGCACATCGGCAAGGTCCTTGTTCACCGAGGCCTGGAAATTCTCCCAGGTGAATTCCGCATCCGATGTTTCGGGCGCATGGCTCAACAGCCACCACCGCCAGTAATCCGCGGGCAGGATCTCAAGCGCCTGATCCATGAACACACCACGCCCCCGCGAGGTGGAGAACTGCCCCCCGTCATAGGTCAGGTAGTTGAAGGATTTGATGTAATCGACCAGCTTCCAGGGCTCGCCCGAGCCCATGATCGTGGCGGGAAAGCTCAGCGTGTGGAACGGCACGTTGTCCTTGCCCATGAACTGGGTATAGCGCACGTCATCGGCACCCTTGTCGGTGCGCCACCAGCTCTCCCAGACACTGTCCCTGCTTGCGCCCGGTTGGGGCGCGGGGCCCTTGCCCGCATCCACCCATTCCTGCGCGGAGGCGATGTATTCGATCGGCGCGTCGAACCAGACATAGAAAACCTTGCCCTCCATGCCCGGCCAATCGGCCTCGCCGCGTTTGACCGGCACGCCCCAGTTGAGGTCGCGGGTGATGCCCCGGTCCTGCAAGCCGTCGCCGTCATGCAGCCATTTCTTTGCAATGGAGGTCGTCAATACCGGCCAGTCCACCTTGGCATTGATCCAGTCGTTCAACTGGTCCTTCATCTGGCTCTGGCGCAGCATCAGATGCTTTGTCTCGCGCATCTCAAGGTCCGTGGCCCCCGAAATCGTGCTGCGCGGATTGATCAGATCGGCGGGGTCCAGCTGCTTGGTGCAATTGTCGCATTGATCGCCGCGCGCGTCTTCGAACCCGCAATTGGGGCAGGTCCCCTCGACATAGCGATCCGGCAGGAAACGCCCGTCGGTGGGGGAATAGATCTGTTCCTGAGACACTTCCTCGATCAACCCGCGGTCTGCCAGCACACCCGCGAAATGCTGGGTCAAAACGCGGTTCTGCGGCGAGGACGAGCGCCCGAAGTGATCGAAGGACAGACCGAACCCTTCGGCGATGCGGGCCTGCACCTGATGCATTTCGGCGCAATATTCGGCCACCGGCTTGCCGGCCTTGGCCGCGGCCAGCTCTGCCGGGGTGCCGTGTTCATCGGTGGCGCAGAGAAACAGAACCTCGTGACCGCGCCCCCGCAGATAGCGGGCATAAAGGTCAGCGGGCAGCTGGCTGCCCACGAGGTTTCCCAGATGTTTGATGCCATTGATATAGGGGATCGCGGAAGTGATGAGATGTCGGGTCAAGGGGCCGGCCTTTGGTCAGTGATCAGCGCTGCTTTAACAGCACCGCATGCCGCATGCCAGCCCGTCAATCACGACGCTGGCTGTCGCGGGCGCGCCCCGTGAGCCGTCCGATCAGAAAGCTGGTGCGCGGGGCATAGATATAGCGGGTGCGTTTCGCCCCGACCCGGCCCCGGTGCATCCGCACCAGACCAAAGACCACCAGCACCCCATGCCCGACCGAGATCATCATGAAGAGCGCGGAAGGCCCGAAGTTCTCAATCAGGACCGAAGCGATATAGGGGGCAAAGATCGCACCCGCCGCGAACCAGAACATCAAGGCGGCGGAAAGTTCGACCCGTTCGTCGTCGCTGGCGAAATCATGGGCATGGGCTGCGGCAACCGAATAGATCGGAAAGGTGGTCAGCCCGAACAGCCCGGCGGTCAGGAAAATGCTCACCGTGCCCAGACCGGCAGACGATACCGTGACCGCGCAGGCCACCATCGCCGCCACCGACAGCCAGATCAGCACCCAGCGCCGGTCGAACTTGTCGGCAAGCCAGCCCACCGGCCATTGGGCAATGGCACCGCCAAGAACAAAGGCGGTCAGAAACCATGCGATCTGTGCCGCACTCAGGCCGACCTCCTGGCCATAGATCGGGCCAACCATCCGGAACGATGCGCTCGACAGGGCCGCGACCACCACACCGGCTGCGGCAAGCGGGGACCGGTCAAAGGCCAGCCGTGGCCGCAGACGCGGTTGGCTTGGCGTTTCGGGCTGCCGCACAGTGGTCAGCGTGATCGGCAGAAGCGCGGCACAGCAGACGATGGCAAGGATGTTGTAGGAAACGTAAGACGCCGGGGCGAGGATGCCGACGATCATCTGCGCGGCCATCGACCCGGTCATGTCGACGATCCGGTAGGTGCCCATGGTGCGGCCCCGTGTCTCATTGGTGACCTTGGCCTGCAACCAGGCCTCGATCACGGTATAGCAGCCCGCCATACAAAGCCCCGAGGCGATGCGCATTACTGTCCAGGCAAAGGCATCGACCACCAGCATATGCGCCATCAGCCCGATCGAACCGGAAGCGGTAAAGGCCGCGAAAGCGCGGCTGTGACCCACCGACCCCATCAGGCGTGGGGCCCACCAGCAACCGATGAAGAAGCCCAGAAAATGCCCGGAACCAAGCAGGCCGATTTCCTGCCGCGAAAACCCCAGCGCGGTGCCGGACAACACGTCAAGCGGCCCCACACCGCCGGATGACAGCTGCAACAGGATGACCGAGAAAAACAGGGCGGCAAATGAAATCAGCATACGCATGGGATATATCTGGCCCATACTTCTGTCCTACCCAAGCTGAAACCCGACAGCCCGCGTCGCTTTTCAGGGATTGGTCCCGAAATCTTAACCTTTTGTGAGAAAGTTATGCGCAGCTGTCAGGGCATTGACCCTTGCAGCCGGACCGCCGCCGGTTAGGTTGCCCGACAACAAAGGGGAAGACCATGCAAAAACGGAAATTGGGCAGCAGCGAACTGGCCGTGACGGACCTGTGCCTGGGGTCGATGACCTGGGGCACGCAGAACACCGCAGAAGAAGGGCACGACCAGATCGACCTGGCCCTGGATACGGGTGTCAATTTCATCGACACCGCAGAGATGTATCCGGTCAATCCGATCAGCGCAGAGACCATTGGCCGGACAGAGCGGATCATCGGGCTGTGGTTCGAACGCGACAACCGGCGCGACGAGGTGGTGCTGGCCACGAAACACTCCGGCGAAGGCATGGCGCATGTCCGCGATGGCGCGCCGATTTCGGCAGCGACGATCCCACAGGCCATCGAAGGGTCCCTGCGCAGGCTGCAGACCGATTACATCGACCTTTATCAGTTTCACTGGCCCAACCGGGGCAGCTACATGTTCCGCAAGAACTGGGGCTTTGACCCCTCCGGTCAGAACCGTGCCGACACCATCGCGCATATGGAGGACGCGCTGGGCGCGCTTCAGGACGAGGTCAAGCGCGGCACCATCCGCGCCTTTGGGCTGAGCAATGAAAGCGCCTGGGGCATGGCGCAATGGGCCAGCGTGGCCGAGCGTGTGGGCGGGCCACGGCCGGTGTCGGTGCAGAACGAATATTCGCTGCTATGCCGTCTGGCCGATACGGATGTGGCAGAGGCCTGCATCAACGAAGAAATTGATCTTTTTGCCTTTTCACCACTGGCGGCAGGGCTGCTGACGGGCAAGTATCAGGTCGGCGCGGTGCCGGAGGGCTCGCGCATGTCGCTCAACGGTGATTTGGGCGGGCGCAAGACGGCGCGGGTCTTTGACGCCGTTGACGCCTATCTGAAAGTGGCGCGCGATTTTGATCTGGACCCGGTGCAGATGGCACTGGCCTGGTGCCGGGCGCGGCCTTTCATGGGGTCCGTGATTTTCGGCGCGACCAGCACGGGGCAGGTGCAGCGCGCTCTGGGCGCGGCGGAGCTGACGCTGAGCGATGAGGTCAACGCGGCGCTGAACGCGGTCCACAAGGCGCATCCGATGCCCTATTGAGGTGCCCTGTCGAAGGAACGGGCGGAATTTTCGAAAATTCCGGCCCGATTTTTTTGAAAAAATCGGCTAGCCTGGCTTGCCTGTTTGCTGCCGCATCTGGCTGGCCGACATCTGAAACCGCGTCCTGAAGGCCCGCGCGAAGCTGGCCGGAGAGCCAAAGCCGGTGTTCAGCGCGATCTCCTGCAGCGGCAGTTGGGTGTCGCGCACCAGCCTTTCGGCCTGTGACAGCCGCAGGGCCAGGTAATGCGCCTGTGGGGTCACACCCAGATGGGCTTTGAACTGCTGCTGCATTGCCCGCTCGGAAACCCCAAGGGCCGCCGCGATGTCCCGCAAGGGCAGGGGCGTTTCCAGTGCAGCCTCCATCCGCTGCTGGGCACGGGCGGTCAGCCGCGAATGGCGTGGGTCCTGCGCGCGGCTTTGCGGGCGCGGCGGGGCCGGGTCGAAGATAAAGGCAGTGGCGATGCGCCCGGCCAGCGTCGTGCCGTGCCGGTCCCCGATCAGGTGCAGCATCATCTCCAGTGCCGGGGCCGCCCCGGCGGAGGTCAGGCGTTTTCCACTGACCTGATAGCGGGTATTTACCAGCTCAACTGCCGGAAAATGATGGGAAAACCCTTCGAAGTCCTCCCAATGGGTGGTGGCGCTGTGCCCGTCCAGAATTCCGGCCCGCGCCATCACCCAGGGGCCGCCGTCAATGCCGGCCACAATCGCGCCCTGCGCCGCGATCCGGCGCAGGCTGGCGGTCAGCTGCGGTGTGGTCTGCGCCTCGACCGCAAAGCCTGCGACGATGATCAAAAGATCGGTCACAGGCATCTTGTGGATCGGTGAGGCGGGGATTTCCAGGCCGCTGGTCAGGCGCACGGGATGGTCACGGGGCGTGGCAAAATGCCATTCATACAATCGCTGTCCCGCCTGCCGGTTTGCCGCGCGCAGCGGATCGACCGCCGCCGCCAGCGTCAGCGTGTTGCAGCCGTCGAGAACCAACAGGGTGGTATGGGTGATTTCTGCGGATTTCATCAATCTTGTTTCGTATTGTGCAAAGCGCTGCTTGCCAAGTGCCGTCATGATCGCAACAACAGATCACAAAGGAGCCATTCCATGCCGCTGACCATGAACCAGGAGGTGTTCATCACCTGCGCCGTGACCGGATCGGGCAGTTCCCAGGACCGCAGCCCGCATGTGCCGCGCAGCCCCGCGCAGATCGCCGACAGCGCCATCGCGGCGGCCAAGGCCGGGGCCGCGATCGTGCATTGTCACGTCCGCGACCCCGAGAGCGGCAAGCCGAGCCGGGATCTGGCCTATTACCGCGAGGTGACAGAGCGCATCCGCGAATCCGGGACCGACGTGGTGCTGAACCTGACCGCAGGCATGGGCGGCGACATCGTCTTTGGCCCCACCGAACGCCCGATGCCCCCGATTGAAGGCACCGATATGATCGGCGCCTCCGAGCGGGTCCAGCACATCGCGGAATGCCTGCCCGAGATCTGCACGCTGGACTGCGGCACGATGAATTTTGCCGAGGCCGATTACGTGATGACCAACACGCCCGGCATGCTGACCGCGATGGGGTCGATGATGACCCATCTTGGCGTGAAACCCGAGATCGAGGCCTTTGACACCGGCCACCTGTGGTACGCCAAGCAGCTGGTGAAAGACGGCGTGCTGGATGCGCCTGCGCTGGTGCAGCTTTGCATGGGGGTGCCCTGGGGGGCACCGGATGATCTGAATACCTTCATGGCGATGGTCAACAACGTGCCCGACGACTGGACCTTTTCGGCATTTGCACTGGGGCGCAACCAGATGGCCTATGTCGCCGCCGCCGTGCTGGCGGGGGGCAACGTGCGCGTGGGGCTGGAGGACAACCTGTGGCTGGGCAAGGGGCAGTTGGCCGAGAACTGGCAGCTTGTCGAACGGGCAGCGACCATCATCGAGAACATGGGCGCACGGGTGATCACCCCGGCAGAGGTGCGCAGGCGGCTGGGGCTGACCAAACGGGCACCCAAGGCGTGAAATATCTTTGCGGGGTTGCGATGGCTGGCGTTCTGGCGCTGGCGGGCTGTGCGGCAAAGCAGGCGGGCTATCCCACCGGCACGCTGCCGCTGCGCAACCCGACAGCGCCGCTGGGCGGCACCGCGCGGTTCGATCCCGGGCGCTTTACCGGCGACTGGGTGACGCGGGCCTGCCTGGGGCCCTGCGTGCCATCGGTCAGCTTTACCCAAAGCCTGACCGGGGCGCTTTCCGAGAGTGACGCGCGCGGCAGCCGCGCCTATCTGCCCGGCGCGCCGGGCATCCTGCGGGCGACCGCGGGCGATGACGTGCTGGTGGTGATGTGGGTCGACGAGGGGTTCCGCACCGCCGCCGTGGGGCTGGCCGACGGCAGCCGCGCCGCGATCATCGACCGCAGCCGCAGCGGCGGGGCCGACCGGATCGCGGCGGCGCGCGAGATCCTTGATTTCAATGGCTGGGACGTCAGCCAACTGCGGGGTGTGGCACAATGATTGGTGTTCTTCTGATTGTCGCGGCCCTGACCTTTGGGGCTTTCTGGGTTGGCGGCATGGTATTGGGGGTGCGGGACACACCGCCCTTCGGCTGGAGCGTCAGGACCTGCGCATTCCTTTGTGCGGGATTGGCGCTGGCAGGCGTGATTCTGATGGGAATGGGCATATGACAAAGACAGCGGCAATTATTGGCGGCGGCGTGATCGGCGGCGGCTGGGCGGCGCGGTTTGCGCTGAACGGCTGGAATGCGCGCGTGTTCGATCCGGACCCGGAGGCGGCGCGCAAGATCGGCGAGGTCATGGCCAATGCGCGGCGGTCCTTGCCGGGTCTGACCGACGTGGCGCTGCCTGCCGAAGGGGCGATCACCTTTCACGACAGCATCCATGAGGCGGTCGAGGGGGCAGCCTGGATTCAGGAAAGCGTGCCCGAGCGGCTGGACATCAAGCACAAGACATTCGGTGCAATCCAGCAGGCCTGTGACCCGCAGGCGGTCATCGGCTCCTCTACCTCGGGCTTCAAGCCGTCTGAGTTGCAGCGGGGCATGGCGCGGCCCGCGCAGATCATGGTCGTGCATCCGTTCAACCCGGTCTACCTGCTGCCGCTGGTCGAACTGGTGCCGGGCAACGGCATTGACGGCCCCGTGGTGGACCGGGCAAAGGAAATTCTGACCTCGCTGGGCATGTACCCGCTGCACCTGAAAAAGGAAATCGACGCCCATGTGGCCGACCGGTTTCTTGAGGCGGTCTGGCGCGAGGCGCTGTGGCTGGTCAAGGACGGTATCGCCACGACGGAAGAGATCGACAACGCCATCCGCTACGGCTTTGGCATCCGCTGGGCGCAGATGGGCCTGTTCGAGACCTACCGTGTGGCGGGCGGCGAAGCGGGGATGAAGCATTTCATGGCGCAGTTCGGGCCCTGCCTGCAATGGCCCTGGACGAAGCTGACGGATGTGCCGGAATTCACGGAGGAACTGGTGGACCTGATCGCGGACCAGTCGGACGCGCAATCGGGGGCGCATTCGATCCGGGCGCTGGAGCGTATCCGCGACAACAATCTGGTGACCATGATGCGCGGCCTCAAGGCGCAGGACTGGGGGGCCGGTGCGCTGCTGAATGCGCAGGAGGCGCAGATGCGGGCGGGCACGGCGCTGGGCGCGCGGGCAGAGGATTTGCCGGCCGACGCGCCGGTGCTGACCGCGCGGCGGACCGTGCCGCTGGACTGGACCGACTACAACGGCCACATGACCGAAGCGCGGTATTTGCAGGCCTTTGCCGATGCCACCGACCGCTTTATGGAGATCATTGGCTGCGATGCGGAATACATCGCCTCCGGCGGCAGCTATTTCACCGCCGAGACGCATATTCGCCATTTGGACGAAGTGCATGCCGGTGCGGTGATCGAGGTCCGCACCCAGGTGATCGCCGGGGCAGGCAAGAAGATGCATCTGTTTCATGAGATGGTCGAGGGCGGCAGGCTGCTGGCGACGGGCGAGCATTTCCTGCTGCATGTCTCGCTGGAAACCCGCAAACCATGCGCGCCCGCGCCCGAGATCGAGGCGGCGCTGCTGCGCTTTGCCGAAGGCCATGCCGCGCTGGGCCGGCCCGAGGGGCTGGGTCGTGCGATTGGCGCGCCTCGGTGAAACCTGTGCTGATCGCCGCTGAGGTCTTGGGCATTGAGAGGAAAGTCGACCCGAACTGGTGAGAGAGCCGGGGGTGTTGTCAAAATGAGCGCGCTGCGCGCGCGTTACATTATGGGTTTGCCGCTTCGGGTCTCACCGTCCCAGAGGCCCGGAGCCGCCCGCGATTGATCCCCGGTCTGGCAGCGCGCCGCCCGGCCCTCCAGCAAAATAGCCGTCTCCCCGCGGGGCGGGGCCCCTCGGCGATTTTGCCGGACCGCCGGTCTGCCCGGTGCCGTCCCGGTCTCAAGCGAGGGCGGCTCCGGACCAGAGGCGGTTTATCGGATCAGGGCGCGCATCTCGTTCAGCAGGTCGGGGAAATCGCGCGCGGTGTGGGAGGCTTCGCGCAGGAGGGTGTCGAAATCCTGAGTGAAAATGTCGATCCGGGCGCGGTCGCGGAAGGCCATGTAGTGGCCGCCGGTGTAAAGCACCGCGATGAGCGGGCCGAAGATGGTGATCGGTGCGGAATAGAGCCTGCGGGCGTCGAACTGGTAGAGCCGCAGGCGGGGGTAAAGCTGCCGGGTGAGCCTGATCATGTGGTCGCATTGCGCCAGGCGGACAGGGGCGGGCAGGCCCCGGTAGTACCCCGCGCCGCGCACGAAACACTCCAGTTCATACAGCGGCAGGGCGATTTCATATTCGGAGGTGGCGTCGAGCATCAGGTCGAGCCGGTCGCGCGAGGCGTTGATCGCCTGTTGCGCGGTGCGGCGCAGGTGGGGCCCGTATTCCCAGGCCAGCATGTCGTCGGTTTTCAGCATGTCGGGCAGGGCTGCGGGGACGTGGCGGATCTTGTAGCCGCGCGCCTCCTGGTGCCAGACAAAAAGCTGGTCATCGACAAAGGCGCGCGGGGCCTGTGACATGGACACGCTGTTGGACATCAGGTCGGCTGCGGATTCCGGGCGATCCGAGATGCCCAGCAGCCAGTCGGAAGAGACGCCGAGCACCTGCGCGCAGGCACCGACAACATGGGCACCGGGCAGGCGAGCGCCCTGGTCAGACAGCGCCTGCGACAGGGTGGAGCGGTCGACGCCGATGTCCCTTGCCAGCGCGCTTTGGCTGATCCCGGCGGTGCGGATCGCCTGGGCAAGACGGGTGCGAAAGGTCTGTGCGCGAGCGGATTTGTTGTCTGTTTCAGGCATATGTTAACTATTGTCACCGAATGTAAGCTTTGTTCATCATTATCGGAATGGCCTGTTCACGCAAGGGCGATCACCTTGTGGACAAAAGACTTCATAAGGAACTTGCGATGCATTTGAGCGAGGTTGGGCAGAACCGCGCCACCCCGGACACCCGATATCTGCGGCCCGCGTTGCGGGCCATGGCGCGTTGGGAATGGCCCACGATCGGGCTGTTTGTGGCGGTTCTTGCGATCTGGGCGGTTGCGGTAATGCTGACATCGGGGGCGGTGTCGCTGATCCTGCTGGTGCTGGCGCTGACGCTGCATTCCTCGCTCAGCCACGAGTTTCTGCATGGGGGGCCGTTCCGGTCCGAAACGGCGGGCACGGTGCTGGGCCTGATACAGCCCGGATTGTTCGTGCCGTACCTGCGGTTCAAGGCGCTGCATCTGGAACACCACCAGGATTCCCGCCTGACCGATCCCTATGATGATCCGGAAAGCAATTATCTGGACCCCGACCGTTGGGAGCGGCTGCCGCGCTGGCACCGGCGGGTGCTGTTGCTGAACAACACCCTTGCGGGCCGGATGCTGATCGGGCCGCTGGTCGGGATGGTGGCGTTTCTGCGCGACGACCTGCGCCAGATCAGGGCGGGCAATGCCGAGGTGACCCGGCACTGGCTGCTGCATCTGCCCGGCGTTGTCCTGACGTTGGTGGTGGTGCTGTGGTCGCCCTTGCCGCTCTGGTTGTATCTGGCGGGCTGCTATGGGGCCATGTCCGTGCTGAAGATCCGCACGTTCCTGGAGCATCAGGCCCATGCCCGTGCCTCGGGCCGGACCGTCGTGGTCGAGGACCGGGGGCTGCTGGCGCTGCTGTTTCTGAACAACAATTTCCATGTGGTGCATCACGTGCATCCGCAGCTGCCCTGGTACAGGCTGCCGGGGGTCTATGCGGCGCGGCGGGACAGATTTCTGCGGCGCAATCAGGGCTATGTCTATCGCAGCTATGCGGAAGTGTTCCGCCGACATCTCTTTTCGGCGAAAGACCCGGTGGCACATCCGCTCTGGCGCGGGTCGCAGGATTGACCTAATCGGTGGGCATGAGTGCTGTATTGCCCGATCTTTGGATTCTCGTCACCCTTGCCGCCGCATCGTTTCAGACGGTGCGGTTCATGCTGCAAAAGCATCTGGCAACGGCGACCCTGTCCGCCGCGGGTGCCACGTTTTCGCGGTTTCTGTATTCGGTCCCGTTCATTCTGCTTTTGCTGGCGGTCTATCTGGTCGCGGCAGGCAAGCCGCTTCCGGCTTTGGGCGATGGGTTCTGGCTTTATGGCTTGGCGGGCGCATCGGCGCAGATTCTGGCGACTGTCTGTGTGGTGATGCTGTTCAAACAGCGCAATTTTGCGGTCGGCATCACCTTCAAGAAGACCGAAGTGATACAGACCGTGCTGGTGGGCTGGATCGTGCTGGGCGAGGGGGTCTCTCTGCCCGGTTTCGCGGCCATCGCGCTGGGCATCGTGGGGTTGCTGCTGCTGTCCGGCGGGCCGGAGGTGACCGGGTTCCATTGGCGCGACATGCGCAACAAGGCGGCGGGACTGGGCATCGCCTCGGGCATCTTGTTCGCGATTTCGGCGGTCACCTACCGGGGTGCGTCGCTGAGCGTGGCTGAGGCTGACCCGATCCTGCGCGCATCGGTGACGCTGGCGGCGGTGGTGGTGATGCAGACGGTGATCATGCTGGTCTGGCTGCGGCTGCGCGAGCCGGGGCAGATCAGGGCGGTCTGGGCGGCGCGGCGCGTGGCGCTGTGGATCGGGCTGACCTCGATGGGGGGATCGCTGTGCTGGTTCATTGCATTTACCTTGCAGAACGCCGCCTATGTGAAGGCGCTGGGGCAGGTTGAACTGATCCTGAGCGTGGCGGCGACCACGCTGTTTTTCCATGAGAAGATCACCAGGCGCGAATGGGCCGGAATGGCGGTGCTGGTGGCGTCGATCCTGATGCTGGTCCTGGTGATCTGACCGGGGCCATGCCGGGCAGGGTCCGCGCCCCCGGAAAAGCAGGTTTCGCCGCGAAACCTTGTTTATTAACAATAGGTTAAATTTCTCCATCCTTGACTCAGGCCAATCCCCTGCCGCGCTGCGTGCTCTCAGGGCATTGGCGATTCAAGTTCAAGGCGGGGCGCTTTAACCCGCCATCGGCCGTCCACGCAGACGCATGAACAAGGTTTCCTCGTCGTTGTTCTTGAAGAACGGCACCGAGGCAGGCGGGGTGCGGTCGCGGGCGCGGGCCTCGACCTCGGCCATGACGACTTCGGTGATGAAAGGCATGTCAAAGGACCGCGCCTCGGACAGGGGGACCCATTGCAGGTGGCTGAGTTCGTCGCAGGCCGCATCGAAATCATCGAGATCCGTGGCGATGTCATCCGCATCCACCAGGAAGAAGCGCGCGTCAAAGCGGCGCGGGCGCCCCGGTGGGGTCAGGGCGCGGAAGGTGAATTGCAAGGGGGCCGCATGCGGCACATGGCCGGTGGCGGCAAAGCTTTCCCAATCGGGGGGCGGGGGGCTGTCCCAGGCGCCGGGGCGGCCCAGGATCAGGCCGGTTTCCTCCCACAGCTCGCGGATGGCGGCGACGGCAATGGCATGGGTCAGGGCCGGGTCCGCGTCTTCGGCCAGACGGGTGGCGCAGGTGGCAGGCAGCGGGGTGGCCAGGGGCACGTCGGCGTCGCCTGCGTCAACCGCGCCGCCGGGAAAGACGAACTTGTTGGGCATGAACACGGCCTTGGACCCGCGCTGTCCCATCAGGATGCGCGGCGCGTCGAACCTGTCGCGCAGCACGATCACCGTGGCGGCATCGCGGATCTGGCTTTTGTCGATGGTCATGTGTTCCCTCGGTCATCGGTTGCCGAAGGGGAAGATCAGGTCGAGGACGCGAAACCGCCCATGCCCTTGGCCCATTGAAAGCCGATCATGGCCCCCTTCAGTCTGGGCAGAAGGTAGAGCGAGAGGCCGACACAGCCAACCGCAAAAATCGTGAACAGGGTCAGCGGCTCCGGCCGCCAGGTCACAAAGGCCAGATGCAGCGTCGGGGCCATCAGATGGCCGACAAGGAGGATGGTCAGGTAGGCAGGCCCGTCATCGGCCCGGTGATGGTGGAATTCCTCGCGGCAGACGGCACAGTCGTGGTTGACCTTGAGATAGCTCTTGAGCAGGGGGCCCGAACCACAATTCGGGCATTTGCCGCGCCAACCCCTGCGCATGGCGGGCCAACGGGCGCGGTCCTTGGGTTCTGCCTGCGCGGTGTCGATGTTTCGTTGCATGATGCGTTCCTTGATCTTGCGTCTACATGTGGCCAAGGCGTCAAAAATGGAAGGGTGAAAGTGGCCCTTGCGGCGCTGTGTCGCAAAGCCCGTCGGGATCGGAGGAAAAAAATCCGGTTGCCCGGCGACGGAAGTTTTGTGCCGCCCCGTTAGAGGGGTATCGCGCCGCACAAAGGGGCGTGGGAACAATGGAGAGATCACATGAAACTTCGAGCAAAAGTCCAGTTGGTTGCCCTCAGCACGACGATCGTGGTGGCTGCGGTTGCAGGCGCAAGCGCACGGACCGGCGACCGCGCCGGAATGTTCGGCGACATTGACGCCGATGGCAACGGGTCCATCACCCAAGAGGAAATCGCCGCACATGCCGCAGCCCGTTTCGCGGCGACAGATACAGATGGCGACGGCTTTCTGACACCCGAGGAAATGTCGGCGGCGCGTGACGCGATGCGGCTTGAACGCTCGGCCCGGATGGTCAAGGAGCTGGACACCGACGGCGATGGTGCCTTGAACGCGCAGGAGCTTGCCGCAGGTGGCGAGGGCCGCGCAGGCAAGGGGCGGAGCGGCAAATGGCAGGCCCGGATGATGGACCGTATGGACAGCGACAAGGACGGCAAGCTGAGCCTTGAAGAGATGACCGCGCGGCGCGATCCGGCCAGGATGTTCGAACGGCTGGATGCGGATGGTGACGGTGCGCTGAGCGCCGAGGAGTTCGGCAAGATGCGCGGGCATGGCGGCAAGCGTCATCACGGCGACAAGGGCTGAGATGCGAACCGGGCCTGCTTGTCTGGCGGGCCCGGTCGGGCTAACCCCTGAGAGTATGCATCATTTCCCGCCCGATCCCGCCTCTGATGCGGAGGCCTTGCTGCTGGCGCGCTATGCTGGCGGTGACGCTGCGGCGGCGCGCGTGCTGGCGTCACAATTGGCGCCCCGGCTTTTTGCCCATGCGGTGCGGGTGCTGGGCGACGGGCATGAGGCCGAGGATGTGACGCAGGAGGCCTTGCTGCGCCTGTGGAAGATCGCGCCGGACTGGCGGGCGGGCGAGGCGAAGGTCAGCACCTGGTGTTACCGGGTGGTGGCCAACCTGTGTACGGACCGGCTGCGCAAGCGCCGGTCGGTGCCACTGGAAGATGTGGCCGAGCCCGCGGACCCGCGCCCGGACGCAGCACAGCTGTTGCAGCAACGCGCAAGGGCCGATGCCTTGCAGGCCGCATTGCAAAGCCTGCCGGACCGGCAGCGGCAGGCGGTGGTATTGCGGCACATCGAGGGGCTGGCCAACCCCGAGATCGCGCAGATCCTCGATATCGGGGTCGAGGCCGTGGAAAGCCTGACGGCACGGGGCAAGCGGGGGCTGGTGGCTGCATTGGCCGGTCAGAAAGAGGCATTGGGGTATGAAACATGACTAAGTCAGAACACAGTGACGACGTGCTGGAGGCGCTCTTTGCCGAGGCGCGGTCGCATCCGCCTGCATTGCCCGACCGGGTGCTTGCGCGGGTCATTGAGGATGCCCGGCGTCTGCAACCGTCCAGTGCCGGAAACCGGATGCGCGGATGGTGGCGGATGTTGGGGGGTCTGCCGGGACTGGGCGGGCTGGTGACGGCGACCTGCGTTGGGTTCTGGCTGGGCGTGGCGCCGCCCGAGGGGATGCCGGACCTGGCCGATCAGATCCTGGGTCAGCAGGTCATGGCCGATGAAACTGCGCCGGATTTGTCCGGTTTTGGATGGGACATCGAAGAGGGTTGATGGATGGATAACACAGGCAAACCTGCAAGGCGCTGGTCGCGTTGGGTTCTGGTGGCGTCGCTGGCGCTGAACCTGATTTTCATCGGGTTGATGGCCGGGGCGGTTTACCGCCATGCGGGCGGGCCGGGCGCAAGGGAGCATGCCGACGGTCCGGGCGCGCGCAGCTATGGATCGCCCTATGTCAGGGCTCTGCCGCGCGAGGTGCGGCGCGCCATGTTCCGTGATTTGCGCAGATCCGGCAGCGGGATGCCCAGCCGGTCAGAGCGGCGCGCGCTGTATGACCGGGTGCTTGCCGCGCTGCGCACAGAGCCGTTTGACGCCGCAGCGGTCGAGGCTGTCCTGCGCGAACAGGGGCGCGTCGCGCTGGGGCTTCAGACTGCGGCGGAAGGCGCCTGGCTGGCCGAGGTGTCGGCGATGTCTCCGCAAGAACGGGCGGCCTATGCCGACCGGGTTGCGGAGGAGCTGACGCGCAGACCCGGCAAACGCGGAAAGAAGCCGCGCGCGGAACCTGAGATGGCAGAGTGAGGGGCAGGCCGGTCCGGGGGGCGGCGTGACGGGCCTTGGATGCGATTGGGCATGTTGGCGCGCGATTGATTGGGTTGACGCGCGAACCGTCTGAATGTTGCGCCATAGCTGCGCCTGCATGGCGAGACCTTGTTTGGCGATCTGTCGAAAAGATGACATGTCAAAAATGACATGTCATCTTTTGCGTTTGTACAAAGGGATACGGGATGCCGGTGCACATTGGCCGCCAAATCCGCTTTCTCCCCCGCTTCCGCTTTCCGATTGCAACGCGCCGCAAATACCTTAAAGCGTTTCGGGATACACTTGGATCACTTGTGCGCTGCCTCTCCCTTCGGTCGAACGCGAAAAGTGATCTGCGATGTTTCAGGTTTACCCCGAAACGCTGTAGGCAGAACCAAAGCCGAAGGAGCGCCCATGAACTTTGATGACAGCACCGAAGTATTGGCCACCGTGCAGGCCTCTGTCGGGCGGCGCGCCATGGGGATCGGGTGCCTGGGGTTGCTTGGGTTCCTGCTGATCTACATGGGGTTCATGCGTGCGCCCGCCCTGCACTGGCAGGTTTTCCTCATCGTTGTCGGTGCAGGATCGCTTTGGGTTGCAGGCGCCATGCGGCGCGCGACGGCCAGCAAGCTGGAACTGACGCCGCTGGTCCTGCGCGATGCGGATGGCACTGTGATCGCGCAGGTCGATCAGATCACCGGGATCGACCGGGGGTTCTTTGCCTTCAAACCGTCCAACGGCTTCCTGCTCAAACTGAGCGAGGGCGACAGCCGCCGCTGGCGGCCCGGCCTGTGGTGGCGCATGGGCCGCCGGGTGGGCGTCGGCGGCATGACACCGGGCAGCCAGACCAAGTTCATGGCAGATGTGCTGGCCGCGATGCTGGCGCAAAAAGACCCGCAGGACTGAGGGTCCGGCGGGTCTGATCTGGTGCGGTGGTGCGGCGCGCGCCTTAGTTGCAGTATTCCCAGCAGACGCGGGGGGCATAACGCGGGCGCGTGAACACGAAGTTCTGGATTTCCCGTTCTTCCAGGCCGGTGGCGAAGGGCGGTTCGTAATCGCTCCAGGTTTCGACCAGCAGCACGCGTTCGTTGTCCGGCATCACCGGCAGGCGGTTGTGCCAGTTCTGCACATCGCTGCTGGCCAATGAAGTGACGTTGCCGCGTGTCTTGGACCAGTCGGTGCGGTAACGGTTGTTGTCCTCGTCGAACCAGATCGAGCTGACCCGCATCGCGGATTTGCCTTCGCTGAAGGACAGGTACTCGAACAGGTTGTGCACGCCGTCAAGGTAATCGTCATCCAGCGGCAGCGTCTCGCGGGAAATTGCGTCGCCCACGGTGAAAGCCGCCTTCTGGTTGATCCCGTACATGCGGAACGCGTCAAAGATCGAGAACATGGCAAGGAAAGACCAGAACATCACCGGCAGGACGATCATCGCCTCGATGGAGATCGAACCGTCCTGTTTGCGCAGGAAATCGCAGCGCAGGAGTGATTGCAGGCGGAGTTTGAGCAAGGTGGCACGCATCATTTCGGCTCCTGTACAAAGGCGGAGACCGCGATCAGTCGGGCCCGTCCGCTGCCGTCTTTCTCAAGCTCCTTGCCCAGACCTGTGGTGGCGAAGACCGGCTTGAACTTGACGCAGGCCCGCAGGATCATGATCTCGTGCTCGCGGCCCAGGATGAACCCCCGGACCGGCGTGGCCGGAGCAGAGGTGTCCACGCAGTCGGGCGTCTGGTCGAAAGTGGCGAAGGCGCGGGGCAGCAGCGGGATCATTTCCAGCCGCAGGGTGCTTTCGCAATCCTCGATAAAGCCCGCGTTGTCGCAGACGATCTGCTTGATCTGATTGTGCGCGATCGGTGTGTTCGTGCTCAGCCGGATATAGCGGACCGCGATGTCCACGCCCCGGTCGAGATACATCTGGCGCATGGAGTAGAGGCCCATTTCGACCGCCATCATGAACGCGCCGAACAGGATGGGCACCAGGATGCAGAACTCGACCAGAAAGATCCCGCCCTCTTCGTCCCGGCGGAACCGGAACAGGCGTCTGAAGAAAGGCGTCTTCATTGTGTGAGCCTCAGCTGGTTGATCTGGCGTGCGATGGCTTCAAAGGCATCCTCGATCTCCACACCTTCGACCCTGAAGAAGTGGCTGGGCGAGGAGGCGCAGTTGCGCATCACGTCCGCACCGTGATCGGTGACTTCGAAGCCGATGGACCAGATCACGATCCGCGCTTCCTTGGCGGCGTCACAGATGCTGTCCAGCAGGTTGTCGCCCTGGGATGCGTTGTACTTTTCGTAGTAGAAGTCGCTGCGGTAGTAGTAGTTCACG
Source organism: Sulfitobacter sp. EhC04 (assembly GCF_001650875.1). Lineage (GTDB taxonomy): Bacteria > Pseudomonadota > Alphaproteobacteria > Rhodobacterales > Rhodobacteraceae > Sulfitobacter. The sequence continues at coordinate 280,042 of NZ_LXYI01000009.1, read as the reverse complement.
TAGCGGTTCATGTAGTACTGGAGGTTATAGCGGCTCCAGTGCATGATTTCGCTGTCGGAGTTGTAATACCAGTCCGGGATACGCATGGAGCGGTCGTTCTGCCCGTCGGTCATCAGGATCACGGTCTTGAGCGTTTCGGGATCGTTCGTGGCGGACGGCCGGTTGGAAAATGCAGCGTCGACCTTGCCAGAGTTGGACAATGTGGTGATGATCGGGCGGAAGTTCGGCTGCAGCATCCCCACGCCCCATTTCATGCCGAGGAAGATCGACGTACCCGACCGGGGCTTGAACTTGTTGATCTGGGCCTTGAGGGCGGCGGCATTCTGGCTGAAGGCGGTGATCGCCTCGTAATTTTCGTAGGTGTGGCTGTTAAGGTTGCCGTTTTGCGGGCAGACCGTGTCGTGGAGTGTGTTCTGTTGGTTGCCGCTCTCGATCGAGTAGGAGTTCCACTGGAAATGCTGCATCTGATCGTAGCTGCGGTTGATATCGAAGTTGGCACTGCTGAATTCACTGTCCGGAATTTCCACACAATGGGACCAGGGGTGAACCTGGTTGACGTTGAGCTGGTCGAAGATGCCCGGTCCTGCGTTCACATGTTCCGAATAGGGTATGAGCGAGACCGATATCAGGTCTTCGTTCTCCGGCTTCAGCACGGTATCCACAAAGACGCCCGCGGCGTTCTTGAGGTTCTGCATCTTGTTGTTGTTGTTCATCGAGCCGGAGATATCGACCACAAGCGAAATCTCGACCTTCTGGATTTTCTCTTCGGCCTTGGCGTAGGCGGGCACCGAGAGGTTTTCCACCCCGAGGGTATCCATGAACTGTGTCTTGATCGTGTTGGTGGCGTCCACCGTCACGGTGCGGTAGTTCAGCCCCTCGTCGACATTGACCGCCGAGACATAATCGGCCATGCCGGATTTGGCAAAGTAGTCCCGCACCACCGCTTCGGGGTCCAGGGTCTGGTCCAGGTCGGCGGCGGCCAGCACGGCGCGGTCTGACACGGCCTGAAGGCGCGTGCGTTCCATTTCGTGGCGCATCATGTCCACACCGATCCCGCCGATCATCATCATGATCACGACCATGAAGCAGGCGAAGATGGTGATTGAGCCGTCTTCCGTCTTTGAGAAATGGCGAGAGAGTGCCAACAGGTCCCCGGCTGTCAGGCGATTTTCACGTGTCATACGTTTCATATTTGTTAACCTTTTCTACCGAGACACATTTTGCGTGCCGGACTTCGGGCAGACTTTGCCGTTGTCCCGTTGTGATCGGCCAACGTGGCGGAAATTAGGCGGGAAAGTGCCTAAAAACTGCTTATTATTCATGAATTTATGATCAATTGGAGGGGATTTCGGTGTTTGTTTCCGATCCGTAGACGCTGAGCCATTTGAGGTGGCGAATCGCACATTCCGGCAGGGATTCGGGCAGATGTGCTCAATCTGGTCGCACTTTGAAAAAACCGGCCTTAGGGTGGGATTGCCGGGATGCGGCCGTGATGAGTCGCTCTTGAGGCCAGACTGAAATGACTGGAGATGACGATGACCCCATCCAATGAGCCAAGCTTTCGCGAAAGCGTTGATTTGATGTACACCCGCGCGGTGGCGCTGATGGACCTTTCGCCGGGGCTTGAGGAGAAGATCAGGGTTTGCAATGCGACCTACACAGTCCGCTTCGGCGTGCGGCTGCGGGGCAAGATCCATACCTTTACCGGCTACCGCTCCGTCCATTCCGAACATATGGAGCCGGTCAAGGGTGGCATTCGATATTCGCTGGGCGTCAACCAGGACGAGGTCGAGGCGCTGGCGGCGCTGATGACCTATAAATGCTCGCTGGTCGAGGCACCGTTTGGCGGATCCAAGGGCGGGTTGTGCATCGACCCGCGCGAATACGACGAACACGAGCTTGAGCTGATCACACGCCGCTTTGCCTATGAGCTGATCAAACGCGACCTGATCAACCCGGCGCAGAACGTGCCGGCCCCCGACATGGGCACGGGCGAGCGCGAGATGGCCTGGATCGCGGACCAGTACAAGCGGATGAACACCACCGATATCAACGGCGTGGCCTGCGTGACCGGCAAACCGACCCATGCGGGCGGTATCCAGGGCCGGACAGAGGCCACGGGGCGCGGCGTGCAATATGCCTTGCACGCGTTTTTCCGCGATCCCAAGGGCATGAAGCTGGCCGGTCTGACCGGCGAGCTGGATGGCAAGCGCGTGGTGGTGCAGGGTCTGGGCAACGTGGGGTATCACGCGGCCAAGTTCCTGAGCGAGGAGGATGGCTGTCTGATCACCGCGATCATCGAACGCGATGGTGCGCTGTTCGACGACAAGGGGCTGGACGTGGAGCAGGTGCATCAGTGGATCACCAAACATGGCACGATCAAGGGCTACCCCAAAGCGCCGCTTGATCCTGACGGTGCCAAGCTGCTGGAGGCGGAATGCGAAGTTCTGATCCCGGCGGCAATGGAAGGGGTGATCAACCTGTCCAACGCAGACCGGATCCGCGCGCCTCTGATCGTGGAAGCGGCGAACGGACCGGTCACGGCGGGCGCGGATGAGATCCTGCGCAAGAAGGGAACGGTCATCATTCCCGACATGTATGCCAACGCGGGCGGTGTGACGGTGTCCTACTTCGAATGGGTCAAGAACCTCAGCCATATCCGGTTTGGCCGGATGCAGCGCCGCCAGGAAGAAGCGCGTCACCAGCTGGTTGTGGACGAGCTGGAGCGGCTGAGCGCGGACAGCGGCATCGGCTGGCAGTTGAGCCCGAATTTCAAGGACAAGTACCTGCGCGGCGCAGGCGAGCTTGAACTTGTCCGTTCCGGCCTCGATGACACGATGCAGACCGCCTATCAGTCCATGGCGGAGGTCTGGCATGGCCGCGACGACGTGGATGACCTGCGCACGGCGGCCTATATCTGTGCAATCGGCAAGGTCGCGGCCAGTTACCGGGCCAAGGGCATCTGACGGCCGCGCCGCCTCGGGGCGACCATATGGCCCGTAACTTGGCCATATGGTCGCCCCTGAAACACTTTCTGTCGAAAAGCACCGTGCATCTGGTCGGAGGGCATTGCACCTCTGGACGGGACTTGGTTCACTCCGGTCCAGGCAAGGGGAGTTTTCGATGCGGTTTTCAGGATGGCGCGTGCTGCGCGAGGGGCTGACCGGCAACAAGGGCTGGACGCCGCACTGGCGCGATCCGGAACCCAAGCCGGAATATGATGCCGTGATCATTGGTGGCGGCGGGCACGGCCTGTCGACCGCCTATTACCTGGCCAAGAACCACGGCATGACCAATATCGCGGTGCTTGAAAAGGGCTACCTCGGCGGCGGCAACGTGGGCCGCAACACCACAATCGTGCGCGCCAACTACTTTCTGCAGGGCAATTCGGAGTTCTATTCCCATTCGCTGAAGCTGTGGGAGGGGATGGAGAAAGACCTGAACTACAACGCGATGCATTCGCAGCGCGGGCTGATCAACCTGTTTCATTCCGACGGTCAGCGCGATGCCTTTGCCCGGCGCGGCAATGCGATGATCAACCAGGGCGATGACGCGGTGCTGCTGGACCGCGAGGGCGTGCGCCGGTATCTGCCCTATCTCGACTTCGACAATGGCCGCTTTCCGATCTACGGCGGGCTGCTGCATCCGCGCGGGGGGACGGCGCGACATGACGCGGTGGCCTGGGGCTTTGCGCGCGGTGCAGACCAGCGCGGGGTGGACCTGATCCAGCAATGTGAAGTCACCGGAATCGACATCGAGAACGGCAAGGTGCGCGGCGTGCAGACCACGCGCGGGCCGATCCGGGCCAGGAAGGTCGGCATCGTGGTGGCGGGCCGCTCGGGCCAGGTGGCCGCGATGGCCGGCATGCGCCTGCCGATCGAAAGCCATGTCCTGCAGGCCTTTGTCAGCGAAGGGGTGAAACCGGTGATCGACCATGTGGTCAGCTTTGGCATGGGCCATTTCTATATCAGTCAGTCCGACAAGGGCGGGCTGGTCTTTGGCGGCGATCTGGATTTCTACGCCTCCTACGCGCAGCGCGGCAACATGCCGATGATGGAACATGTGATGGAGGCGGGGATGACCCTGATGCCGATGATCGGCAAGGCCAGGGTGTTGCGGTCCTGGGGCGGGATCATGGACATGACACCCGATGGCAGCCCGATCATCGACAAGACCGATACCGAGGGTTTGTTCATAGATTGCGGCTGGTGTTACGGCGGCTTCAAGGCGGTGCCGGGCTCGGGCTTTTCCTTTGCGCATCTGATGGCAACGGGAGAGCACCACGCGCCGGCGGCGAAGTTCCGGCTGGACCGGTTTCGCACCGGCGCCGGGTTGATGGACGAGGAGGGCACCGGTGCGCAGCATAACCTTCACTGAGCCCCACGCCGGCCGCGCGCCCGTGGTGGGCGTTGTGGCGTGTATTTTGGGAACAATGAAACGGGGTGTTGGCACCCTGTCGGAGAGGACGACATGAGGATCGACTGCCCCTTGTGCGGATCACGCGACATGCGTGAATTCTACTATCAGGGCGCTGCGGTGGCCCTTGCGCGACCTGCGCCGGACGCCGGTGAGGCGGCCTGGGACGATTATGTGCATCTGCGCGACAATCCGGCGGGACAGACAAGGGAGCTGTGGCATCACGAGGCGGGATGTTCGGCCTGGCTGGTGGTGACGCGGGACACGGTCAGCCACGAGATATCCAAGGTGGCGCTGGCCGCCGACGTCAAGGAGGCGGGCGCATGAGGATCGCGGGCAAGGGGCTGATCGACCGGGCCAGGCCGGTCACCTTTCGTTTTGACGGGCGGTCCTATGATGGATTCGAGGGCGATACCGTTGCCTCTGCCCTGCTGGCCAATGATCAGAAGCTGATGGGGCGGTCGTTCAAGTACCACCGCCCGCGTGGCGTGCTGACGGCAGGTTCGGAGGAGCCGAATGCGCTGATCACCGTCGGCAGGGGCGCGCAGGCGGACCCCAATCTGCGTGCAACCGTGCAGGAGATTTATGACGGGCTGGAGGTGCGCAGCCAGAATGCCTGGCCCTCGCTCGACTTCGACGTGATGGCGGTGAACGATCTGGCCGCGCCTTTTCTGGGGGCGGGGTTCTATTACAAGACCTTCATGTGGCCCGCGAAGTTCTGGGAAGCGGTCTATGAGCCGATCATCCGGCGCGCGGCCGGTCTGGGGGCGCTGAGTGGCAAGCATGATCCCGACCGGTACGAGCGCGCCTATGCGTTCTGCGATCTGCTGGTAATCGGGGCCGGGCCCACGGGCCTGATGGCGGCGCTGACGGCGGCACGCGCCGGGGCGGATGTGATCCTGGCGGATGAGGATGCGCGTATGGGCGGGCGGCTGAACGCCGAGACCGGGGTGATCGGCGATCAGCCGGGTCATGCCTGGGCCATGGGCATTGTGGCGGAGCTTTCTGCCATGCCGAATGTGCGGCTGATGACGCGTACCACTGTCACCGGAGCCTATGACGGCGGCATGTATGGCGCGCTGGAGCGGGTGAACCACCATGCCGCGCGGCGCGAGGGAGTGCCGCTGGAGACCTTCTGGCGCATCCACGCGCGCCGCAGCATTCTGGCGGCAGGGGCGCTGGAACGACCCGTGGCCTTCCAGAACAACGACCGCCCCGGTGTGATGACCGCCGGAGCGGTGCGGGCCTATCTGAACCGCTGGGGGGTGAGCCCCGGCAAACATGTGACGGTCTTTGGCAACAACGACGATGCCCACCGCACCGCGCGCGATCTGGCGGCGGCGGGGGTGCATGTCGCGGCCCTGATCGACAGCCGCGCCGATGTGCTGGTCGAGGGGGCGGAGTTTCCGTTCTACACCGGCGCGCAGGTCTGCAATGCGGCGGGTCGCAAGGAGCTGGAGGCGATCACCATTCGGACGGCCAGCGGCGAGCAGGCGATCCAGACCGATTGTCTGGCGATGTCGGGGGGGTGGAACCCCACCGTGCATCTGACCTGCCACATGAATGGGCGGCCCCGGTGGGACGCCGCGATTCAGGCTTTTGTGCCGGTGCCGGATGCGGTGCCGGGGATGATCGCGGCGGGGGCCTGCAATGGCGTGTTCTCGACCCATGCCTGTCTGAAGGCTGGCGTCGATGCGGCGGGCGAGGCGCTGTCGGCGCTGGGCAAGAAGGCCGGTTCAGTGGATGTGCCGCGCGCCGAGGATGGAGCTTACGCAATGGAGCCGCTTTGGGCGGTGGCGGGCAAGGGGCGTGCCTGGCTCGATTTCCAGAACGACGTGTCGGTCAAGGATGTGAAACAGGCGGCGGTGGAGAACTTCCGCTCGGTCGAGCATATGAAGCGGTACACGACGCAGGGCATGGCGACGGATCAGGGCAAGAATTCGAACGTGGCCGCGCTGGCGGTCCTGGCGGATGCCACCGGGCGAGGGATACCTGAGACGGGGACCACGACGTTTCGGCCGCCCTATGTGCCGGTGGCGATTGCCGCGATGGGGGCAGGGGCGCAGGGCAAGGGGTTTGCGCCGCAGCGTTTTACCACCTCGCACAGGGCGTCAGTGGCGATGGGGGCACCGATGATCGAAGCGGGGCTGTGGTATCGGCCCAGCTATTTTCCCAAAGCGGGGGAGACCAACTGGCGACAATCCTGTGACCGGGAGGTGGGCTATGTCCGCAAGGCGGTGGGGGTTTGCGATGTCTCCACCCTGGGCAAGATCGACATTCAGGGGCCGGATGCGGCGAAGCTGCTGGATTTCGTCTATACCAACATGTTTTCGACGCTGCCGGTCGGGCGGGTGCGCTATGGTCTGATGCTGCGCGAGGATGGCCATGTGATGGATGATGGCACCACCGCGCGGCTGGGGGAGACGCATTATGTGATGACCACCACCACGGCAGCGGCGGGGCAGGTGATGCGGCATCTGGACTTCGTGAGCCAGTGTCTGCACCCCGAATGGCAGGTCGCCTTTACCTCGGTCACCGAACAATGGGCGCAGTTTGCCGTGGCCGGGCCAAAGTCGCGCGAACTGCTGAATGGCCTGCTGGGTGCCGAAATCGACGGCGAAAGCTGGCCTTTCATGGCCTGCGGCCCGGTCGAGGTTTCCGGGGTTCAAGGGCGGCTCTTTCGCATCTCTTTCTCGGGCGAACATGCCTATGAGGTGGCGGTGCCTGCGCGTTTCGGGGCGAGCCTGTTCGACCTGCTGGTCAAGCGCGCCGAGGCGTTGGGCGGCGGGGCTTACGGAATGGAGGCGTTGAACGTGCTGAGGATCGAGAAGGGGTTCATTACCCATTCGGAAATCCACGGGCGCACCACGGCATTTGACATCGGCATGGGGCGGATGGTGTCGGCCAAAAAGGATTGCATCGGCAAGACCATGGCAGCGCGGCCCGGTCTGGTGGAGGAGGCGCGCGAGCAACTGGTGGGGCTGAAGCCTGTGGGCGCGGTCAGGCAGATCAGCGCGGGCGCGCATCTGTTCGATGCTGGCGCAGAGGCGGTGCGCGAGAACGATCAGGGCTATGTCACCTCGGTCGGGTTCTCGCCCGATCTGGGGCATATGGTCGGGCTGGGTTTCGTCAGGCGCGGCATGGCCCGTGAAGGCGAGGTGATCCGCATGGTGGATCATCTGCGCGGGCTGGAGGCGGATGTGGAGATCTGCCATCCGGTGTTTCTTGATCGTGAAGGGGAGCGGGTGCGTGGTTGAATTGACAGCGAAAACCCCCTGTGACGGGCTGCTGCCGCTGAGCATCGGAGAGGCGCAGCTTACGGAGGTGGCGGCGGGGGTGCTGACCTCGCTGACACCTTTGGGCGATGCGGCGGCATTGGGCGCGGCACTGGAAAAGGCGCATGGGCTGGGCTGGCCCGCGCCGTTGCGGGCGCGTGGCAAGGAAGGCGCGCGTTGCATCTGGTTCGGGCGCGACACGGCGCTGCTGATGGGCCCTGCGCCCGATCCGGCGCTTGGCCGTCATGCCGCTGTTGTGGACCAGTCCGACGCCTGGGCCGTGGTGCAGTTGAAAGGGCCAGGCGCCGTGGCCGTGCTGGCGCGGCTGGTCCCGGTGGACCTGCGCGACGGGACGTTCAAACGCGGCCATACCTCGCGCACGCAGCTTTACCACATGTCGGCGTCGATCACGAAAACCGGGGCGGATAGCTTCATGATCCTTGTCTTTCGGTCGATGGCAGCCACATTGGTGCATGATATGAAAACAGCGATGGAAGCGGTGGCCGCGCGCGGTTAAGGCGGGGCGGCACATGAGTGGAGTAGCCCAATGGTAAAGTATTTCGTGGTTTCAGCGGTTGTTGCAGCGCTCTGCGGCCCGGCGATGGCGGCCAGCAAGAAGGAAACCGATTGCGGGCATCAGGCCGCGGTGGTGGCCGCTGTTCAGAAGGCGCGGATTGACCGGGTGGGCGAACGCAAGGTGCCTGCGCATGTGGCTGCCAATGCGACATGGCCCGACCGCTACAATACCGCCATCACGCTGGTGACCCCCTGGGTCTATGAGATGAAGATGCGTGAGGTGAAGGCAAAGGACCTGTCGGCGGCATGGAAAGAGATGTGCCTGGCACAGTGACTTCCGACCGGTCAGCCTGAATGGCGAGCCTGAACGGGCTGCCGAAATGTGAACCTGTTAATGTGCTGCCACTGCGCCCGCTGGACGATGCCGGGCGCGCCCCGAAGGGGTTTCGCCAAAATTGCCCATTTCTGCGTTAAGAGAGCTTGAAATAGCTGGCTATTCCTGCGTTCTCTTGCCTGGAACTGAGCAATTTTGGACTGAAACGGGTGGTCGACAATGAGTGTCAACACGACCTAGGATATGGTATGAGCCTGCCACCCGGATTCCTGGACGAATTGCGCAGCCGAGCGAGCCTGTCTCAGGTCGTCGGCCGCAAAGTCATGTGGGATCAGCGCAAGTCCAATCAGGGCAAGGGCGACATGTGGGCACCTTGCCCGTTCCATCAGGAAAAATCCGCCAGCTTTCACGTCGATGACCGCAAGGGGTTTTATTACTGCTTTGGCTGTCACGCCAAGGGGGATGCGATCTCTTTCGTGCGCGAGACGGAGAATGTCGGCTTCATGGAGGCGGTGGAGATCCTCGCGCGGGAGGCGGGCATGCCGATGCCTGCACGCGACCCCAGAGCCGCCGAAAAGGCGGACAAGCGCAGCGATCTGGCCGAGGTCATGGAACTGGCGGTGCGCTGGTTCCGCCTGCAATTGCAGACCGGTGCTGCGGCGGAGGCGCGGACCTATCTGGCGCGGCGGGGGCTGGAGGAAAAGGCGCTCGACCATTGGGAAATCGGCTTTGCGCCGGACAGCTGGCAAGGGCTGTGGGACGCGCTGACCGGCAAGGGCGTGTCGGACCAGATGATCCTGGATGCGGGGCTGGCCAAGCCATCGTCCAAGGGCGGCAAACCCTATGACACCTTTCGCGGGCGCATCATGTTCCCGATCCGCGATGCGCGGGGGCGTGCGATTGCCTTTGGCGGCCGCGCGATGGACCCGAACGACAATGCCAAATACCTCAATTCGCCCGAGACCGAATTGTTCGACAAGGGCCGCAGCCTTTACAACGTGCGCGATGCGCGGACGGCGGCGGGCAAGGGGCAGCCGCTGCTGGTGGCCGAAGGCTATATGGATGTGATTGCCCTGCATGGCGCGGGGTTCGAGGCGGCAGTGGCCCCCCTGGGCACCGCGATCACGGAAAACCAGTTGCAGATGCTCTGGCGGATCGACCCGGAACCGATCATCACGCTGGACGGCGATACCGCGGGCCAGCGCGCGGCGCTGCGCCTGATCGACCTTGCGCTGCCCTTGCTTGAGGCGGGCCAGTCGCTGCGCTTTGCCATGATGCCGGAGGGGCAGGACCCGGATGATTTGCTGAAATCAGCCGGAGCGGGCGCGTTTCAGAAGCTGATCGACCAGGCTGTCCCGATGGTGCGCCTTTTGTGGCAGCGTGAAACCGAGGGTCGGGTGTTTGACAGCCCCGAGCGCAAGGCGGCGCTGGACAAGTCCCTGCGCGAGAAGATCAAGCTGATCAGGGACCCGTCGATCCGCAGCCACTACGGGCAGGAAATAAAGGACCTGCGCTGGCAACTTTTCCGGCCCGGTTCCGGGGCACGGACCGGCGCACGCGGTCAGGTGGTGCGACCGGGCGGCAAGTGGCAGGCACCGCCGCTGGCACCTTTGCCCAGCACCAAGGCGTCGGTGCTGGTGGGCGGCGACAACCATGTTGCCCATCACCTGCGCGAGGCGGTGATCCTTGCCGCCATCCTGGGCTGCCCCGAGATCGCCGAGAATTTCGAAAGCGGCCTTGAAAGCATGCCTTGCCGCGACCGCGACCATGCGGTGATGCGCGACATGATTCTGCGTCACGCGGGGCAGGGTGCTGCCGTGTTGCGCGAAAAAATTTCCAGCGCACTGGGGCCGGATGCCCTTGAAAACCTGACCGCACAGCGCCATGTCGCCATCACCCCCTGTATCCGCAATCCGGGCAACACCGAGATGGCCACCATGACCGTGGCCGAGGAACTGGCCAAGCTGGAAGCGGCGCGGGGGCTGAGCGCGGAAATCGCCGAGGCCGAGGAAGACATGGCAGGCACCGCAGACGAGGGCCTGACCTGGCGGTTGAGCGAGGCTGTGCGCAGCGCTGATCAGGCGACGCGGTCGGGGCAGGAAGACAAGGCGGAATACGAGGTGGGCGAGAACGGCGCACGGATGTCCCGCGATGAACGCAGCGCGCTGGACGCGCTGCTTGAGAACATTACCTATGAGAAACCCAAGGGCCGAAGCTGAAAAGTGACCTTTTGGCAGGGTCTTTGGGAAAAAGCAGTACAACGGGTTTAAGAATCACCGCAAACCCCGCATGATTCGCGACAACCGAATCACTCACACTGATTCGCGCAACCGCGCTGGAGGACGTTCAATGGCCGCTAAGGACACCAACGAAGACACGAAACGGGACGACTCCGACAGCGGTCATTCGCTGGATATGAGCCAGGCCGCCGTCAAGAAGATGATCTCCGAGGCGCGGGAAAAGGGCTATATCACCTATGATCAGCTGAACACCGTCCTGCCGCCGGATCAGGTCTCTTCCGAACAGATCGAGGACGTGATGTCGATGCTGTCCGAAATGGGCATCAACATCATCGAGGATGAAGACGCCGAGGAGGAAGACGCCAAGGGGTCCACCGAACTGGCCACCACCGACAGCGCCAAGGAAGTTGCGCTTTCCTCCGGCACCGCCGAAAAGCTGGACCGCACCGACGACCCGGTGCGCATGTACCTGCGCGAGATGGGCAGCGTCGAACTGCTGTCCCGCGAGGGCGAGATTGCCATCGCCAAGCGGATCGAGGCCGGTCGCAACACCATGATCGCGGGCCTGTGTGAAAGCCCGCTGACCTTTCAGGCGATCACCATCTGGCGCGACGAACTGCTGTCCGAGGACATTCTGCTGCGCGACGTGATCGACCTTGAGGCGACATTCGGCAACCAGCTGGGCGACGAAGAAGTAACCTCGCCCGTGGTCGCCCCCGGTGGCGCGACGGAGGCGAAATCGGACGACGACAAGCAGGAACTGGACGCTGACGGCAACCCGATTGCAAGTGACGACGACGATGATGAGGACGAACAGGCCAACATGAGCCTGGCGGCCATGGAAGCGGCGCTGAAACCGCAGGTGCTGGAAGCGCTGGACATCATCGCCGATGACTACGCCAAGTTGAGCGAAATGCAGGACAGCCGTATCTCTGCCACGCTGAACGAGGATGGGTCCTTTTCCAGCAAGCAGGAAGACAAATATCAGAAACTGCGGTCCGAAATCGTGCTGCTGGTCAATGAACTGCACCTGCACAACAACCGTATCGAAGCGCTGATCGACCAGCTTTACGGCATCAACCGCCGGATCATGCAGATCGACTCCGCCATGGTGAAGCTGGCCGATCAGGCCCGCATCAACCGCAAGGAATTCGTCGACGCCTATCGCGGCTACGAGCTTGACCCAAACTGGATGGAGCGGATGGCCGATCGGTCCGGTCGCGGCTGGCAGATGTTCATCGAACGCTCCTCCGACAAGGTTGAAGAGCTGCGCGCGGATATGGCGCAGGTCGGTCAGTATGTCGGCCTCGACATCTCTGAATTCCGCCGCATCGTCCAACAGGTCCAGAAGGGCGAGAAAGAAGCCCGTCAGGCCAAGAAGGAAATGGTCGAGGCAAACCTGCGTCTGGTGATCTCGATTGCGAAAAAGTACACGAACCGCGGGCTGCAATTCCTTGATCTCATTCAGGAAGGCAACATCGGCCTGATGAAGGCGGTGGACAAGTTCGAATACCGTCGCGGCTATAAATTCTCGACCTATGCGACATGGTGGATCAGGCAGGCGATCACGCGGAGCATCGCGGATCAGGCCCGCACCATCCGTATCCCGGTCCATATGATCGAGACGATCAACAAGCTGGTCCGCACCGGCCGCCAGATGCTGCACGAGATCGGTCGCGAGCCGACGCCGGAAGAACTGGCCGAAAAGCTGCAAATGCCGCTGGAAAAGGTCCGCAAGGTGATGAAGATCGCCAAGGAGCCGATTTCGCTGGAAACCCCAATCGGCGACGAGGAAGACAGCCAGCTGGGCGATTTCATCGAGGACAAGAATGCCGTGCTGCCGCTGGACAGCGCCATTCAGGAAAACCTCAAGGAAACGACCACACGGGTACTGGCCTCGCTCACCCCGCGCGAGGAACGTGTGTTGCGGATGCGGTTTGGCATCGGCATGAACACCGACCACACGCTGGAAGAAGTCGGCCAACAGTTCAGCGTGACCCGCGAACGTATTCGTCAGATCGAAGCCAAGGCGCTGCGCAAGCTCAAGCACCCGAGCCGGAGCCGGAAGCTGCGGAGTTTCCTGGACCAATAGGCGGGCGGCCCGAAAGGGTGATAACAGAGATGCAAAGGACCGGCTCTGTGCCGGTCCTTTTCGTTTTCGGGGGCGTTACCGGGCTGCCAGTGCCGCCTTGATCGCGTCCTTCAACGGCGTTGCGGGCCGTCCGATCAGATCTTCAAGATCCGTGCTGTCGGTATCCAGCGCACCCTTGGCGGCCTGCGCGTCGCTGTCCGCAAGAATGCCTGCGAAACCTTCCGGCAGGCCCGCACCGACCAATGCCTGGGCGAAGGTCTCCTGCGGCATGTCCACATAGGCGACTGTGCTGCCAGCCTCGGCGCTCAGGGTCTCTGCGAACTCTTCCAGCGTATAGGCGGGCTGCCCAGCCAATTCGTAAACCTTGCCAGCGGACTCCGCGCTCAGCAGTGCAACGGCGGCAGCTTCGGCATAGTCGTCGCGCGTCGCGGTCGCGAACTTGCCATTGCCAGCTGCACCGAAATGCTGGCCCAGCTTCAGGTCGCTTTCCAGCCCGCCAAGCAGGTTTTCAGTGTACCAGCCATTGCGCAGCAAGACGGTTGGCAGGCCCGAACCGCTCAGCGCGGCTTCGGTCTGTTTGTGTTCCTCGGCAAGCGCCATGGGCGAGGTGTCGGCCCGCAGGATCGACGTATAGGCGATCAGGTCGACATCCGCGGCCCTGGCGGCGTCGATCACGTTTTGATGCTGGGCGGTGCGCTGCCCCACTGCGCTGGAGGAGATCAGCAGCACCTTGTGAACCCCAGCCATTGCGTGGCTCAGGCTGGCGGGATCGGTATAATCGCCCATCCTTGGCTCAACGCCCCTGGCCCGCAGGGCGGCGGCGTCCTCTTCCTTGCGCACAAGGCCCGCGATGGCGGCGTCGGGGGCCAGACGTTTCAGGTGATCTAGAACGCGCTGTCCCAACTGGCCGCTTGCCCCGGTAACAAGAATGGTTTTCGATGACATTTGATTTTCCTTTGGTTCCGAATTGAGTGTAAGTCTCATTTAGAGATCACAATGCCGCACCGAAAGGAGGCAAGTTCATGTCACAAGGTAACCTGGAAGGAACCGCGCCCAAGCAGGGCTCGGCGAGCATGAGTGAATTGCACCCCTCCGCCGAGGGGGCCTGCCCGGTGCGTGACCTGCTTGACCACATTGCAGCAAAGTGGACGACCCTTGTTCTTCTGGCGCTGGAGGAGGAGCCAAGACGCTTCAACGCCTTGCTGCGGATGCTGCCGGATATCTCGCGGCGCATGCTGACGCAAAGCCTGCGTGACCTTGAGAGAGGCGGGTTCATCGAACGGACCGTTTTCCCGACCAAGCCGCCCTCCGTGCAGTATGCCCTGACCCCGTTGGGCCATTCGGTGATGGGACCGATCCGGTCGCTGATCGGCTGGGCCAAGACACATGAAACCGCCCTCAGCGCGGCCCGCGCCCGTTACGACGCTGCGAATGCATGATCCCGGACGGCGCAAAAGGTGACGCAGGTGTGAATAGACTTGGCCGCAGATCGGCCTATTTCTGGGTGGATCAGCGAAGCAAAGGATACGACATGCGATCATTGAGGTTTGCAGCCCTGACAGTGGCAATTTTGACGGGCGGTCTATCGGCTGCTGCGGCTGCCCCATCCTATAAAGCTGTCAATCATCTGAAAGTTTATGGCATGACGCAGACCTCTTTCGAGGTCATTGAATCGCTTGGCGAAGGCGCGCGCGGCATGTGGTGTGCCGCGGCGGATTATGCGATCCACCAGCTTGGCGTGCCGACGACCCAGCGGCTTTATGTCAAATCCCCCCGTGGTCGGTCGCAAAGCGGCGCAGGGCGGATCGGTGTTGTCTTTACCACCGATGTATCCAGTTTGCCGACAGAACCGTCCCGCTCTGTCGCGGTGCGTGTGGATACGCCCGGCCTCGGCCTGCCGGTCTATCACGCCAACCAGTTCTGCAAAGACTACCTGCTTGAATTCGACAACATCCGGTTTCGGCCCGATCTTAACTGAAGCATTCTGAACTGAAGCCGACAGAGGTGGATGCGGGATTGCGTCGATTCACGGGGCGAAGGGCAAATCGGAACCATGCAGAACAGCTTTACCATTTCTACCGGGGGTCAGGGGCTTTATCCCTTTACCGATGACGTTGCGGATTGGGTTGCCGGTCAGGGCGATGGGTTGCTGACGCTGCTGATCCGCCACACCTCGGCCTCTCTTCTGATACAGGAAAACGCCGACCCGGATGTGCAGACCGATCTGCTGGCATTCTACCAACGGCTGGTGCCGCCCGCGAACGACCCCACGATGCGTTATCTTCGGCACCGGATGGAAGGGCCCGACGACATGCCCGCGCATATCAAGGCGGCGATGCTGCCGGTGAACCTGTCCATTCCCGTGGCCGGAGGGCGGCTGCAACTGGGGACATGGCAGGGCATCTACCTGTTCGAGCACCGCGATGCGCCGCACCGGCGGACCGTCGCGGCGCATTTCAGCGCCGACCGGGGCTAAGCCGCGTCACTCTGTCGGCATCGCAGTCGGCCCAGGCCTTGCCCGTTGCCCAGGGGTGAACGGAGGAGGGCAACCGTTGGGTTCAGGCCACATCCTGAAACACAACATGTTGCGGTGCATTTCGCCCCTACCCAAAACCTCGCGTACCCCCTATAAGTTTCGGCAAGAGGGCGTATAGCCCCACAAGTGAGGCAGGTTAAGAAAAGGGGGATGGCCGATGCGGTGCCCATTCTGCGGAAATATTGATACCCAAGTCAAAGACAGTCGCCCGGCGGAGGACCACGTTTCCATCCGGCGCAGGCGGTTTTGTCCGGCCTGTGGCGGGCGGTTCACCACCTACGAGCGGGTGCAGTTGCGCGACCTTGTGGTAATCAAGACCAATGGCAAGCGCGAGGATTTCGACCGCGACAAGCTGGAACGCTCGATCCGGATTTCGATGCAGAAACGCCCTATAGAGCCTGAGCGGATCGACCAGATGATCAGCGGCATCGTGCGGCGGCTGGAAAGCATGGGCGAAACCGACATCGGTTCCAAGCAGATCGGCGAGATCGTGATGGAAGCGCTGAACCGGATCGACACGGTTGCCTATGTGCGCTTTGCCAGTGTTTACAAGAACTTCCAGGCGGCAGATGATTTCGATAAATTCGTCGCCGAGCTGCGGCCCGACCTGCCCAAGGAAGAGTGACCCGGCAGGCGGCCATCGACGCGCGTTTTATGGCGCATGCGTTGTCGCTGGGGCGGCGCGGGCAGGGGCGTGTCTGGCCGAACCCGGCGGTGGGCTGTGTGATCGTGGCGGCAGGCCGGATTGTCGGGCGCGGCTGGACCCAGCCCGGTGGCAGACCCCACGCAGAGACCGAGGCGCTGGCCCAGGCCGGTGCCGCCGCCAGGGGCGCGGATGTCTATGTGACGCTGGAACCCTGTGCGCATCACGGGCAGACCCCGCCCTGCGCCCAAGCGCTGATCGACGCAGGCGTGTCCCGTGTTGTCATTGCGGTTCAGGATCAGGACGACCGTGTCGATGGCCGCGGTGTGGCCATGCTGCGCAAGGCGGGCATCGAGGTGGTGCAGGGGATCTGCGAGGCTGAGGCCACAAGGGATCACGCGGGTTTCTTTAGGCTTGTCCGTCAAGGCCGGCCGCTTGTGACGCTGAAACTGGCGCAGACATTTGATGGCCGCATCGCCACCGGCACCGGCGAAAGCCAATGGATCACCGGGCCGGAGGCACGCCGCGCCACCCACGCCATGCGCGCGCGCCATGATGCGGTGATGGTGGGCGGCGGCACGGCCCGCAAGGACGATCCCAGCCTCACGGTGCGCGATCTTGGGGTCTCATGGCAGCCCGCACGGGTGGTTGTGTCGCGCCGCCTTGACCTGCCGTTGATGGGCAAACTGGCACGCACCGCCGCCGAGGTGCCGCTGATCCTGTGTCATGGCCGGGACGCCGACCCGACCCTTGCGCGCACCTGGCGCGATCTGGGGGCCACGCTGTTGCCCTGCGCCGCGCGGGGCGGGCAGCTTGACCCGGTCGATGTGCTGCAACAACTTGGCGCGCACGGCCTGACGCGGATATTCTGCGAAGGCGGCAGCGCGCTTGCGGCATCGCTGATCGAGGCGGATCTGGTGGACCGGCTCATCGGCTTCAGCGCAGGGCTGATCATCGGGGCAGAGGGGCTGCCGGGCATCGGCGCCATGGGCCTGTCCCGCCTTGCCGCCGCACCGCGCTACACCCTGGGCGAAACCCGCCGTATCGGGGCAGACGCCCTGCACGTCTGGCACCGCGCCTGAGGGGGCCTCACCCGCCTTTCTTTTTGGCTCAAAATATCCATCCCGCATTCACCGCCCGCGCCACAGATGGCTCTGGCTCGCCAGCAGCCCCTGCAGTTTGGACAGCGCCCGGTTGCCAACCCCCGGCGTCGGAAGCGCGCCCGAGGCCAGCCGCGCCACCACGACCTCAACGGGGCAGGGCTGGCCGGTGACCGGGTCCAGATAGCGCGGATAATCAATCAGCGTGGCATGGACCAACCCGTCCAGCCCCGGTTCTGCCCGCCTGCGCGGCGGCACATCGCCCAGATCGCGGGTCAGCCCCCAGCCCGCATAGAAAGGCACGCCCAGCGTGGTGACCGGCACCCCCCGCAGCAGCGCCTCGAACCCCAGCAGCGAGGTCATGGTCCAGACTTCGTCAACCTGTCCCAGCAGCGCAATCGGATCGGCGCGGGCCAGAACGTGATCGGCCAGGGCTGCCGCGGTGTCGCCGCCATTCCGCAACCCGGCCTCCACGTCCGGGTGCGGCTTGTAGAGGATCAGCGCATCCGGATGCGCGGCGCGCACCGCCCGCACCAGATCCGCATTGGTCCGCACCTCATCCGCGCCGGTGCGGATTGAGGCGTCGTCCTCCACCTGTCCGGGCACAAGGATGCGCCGCCCCTTGGGCAGTGCGGAAAGGTCGGCCGCACCTGAAAGGTTGTATTTGCTCAGCCCCGCCTGCCGGATTGCCGCAATCAGGTCCTGGGCGCGCCTGCGTTGGTCGGGGCGCAGATCGGCCCGGCGCTCGATCCATTTTTCCAGCCGACTGGGCCGGGACGGATCGTAATAGATGCCAAGGTCGTCACAGACCAGTGACAGGGGCGGCACCAGTTCCGCGCCCAATCCGCGGGAGCGCAGAAAGCCGTCCTCGATGCGCCAGGCGTCGCCATGGCCGACCTCGGCCTTGCCCGCCCAGACCAGCCAGCGGCGGGGCGCGGCGGCGCGGGCGCGGGCCGGGTCATCCTCGAAGACCATCGGCGTGGTGCGGCCAAAGAACTGTTGCAGGGGTTTGCGTTTCCAAAGGCTGATCTTGGACCCTGTCCACCCAAGGTGGTCTTCGCGCCAGGCGCGGGTCTGGGCGGCCAGCGCCTCCACCGCGTCCTCAAGCGGGCACAGGCGGTCCCGGCAGGGGTCATACCACTTTGGATAGAGGATCATCGCAGCGGCAAAAAGCTGCGCGCGGGTCAGCACCCGCTGGCGGCGCGGGACCGGGAATTCATCCGAGGTCAGCCCCCAACCCGCATAGAAGGGCTGGCCGAAGACGCGCGGCTTATGCCCGGCAAAGATCGCCTCGAAACCCAGTTGCGAGGACACGGTATAGACGCCAACCGCCCCTTCGAACAGCTTCCAGGGGCTGACGGCATCGCCCAGCAGCCGCACCCGGTCGTTGGTGTCTTCCGGCCCGAAGTACCCTGCGCGGTGGCCTTGCGTGGTTTCGGGGTGGCACTTGATCACCACCGGGCAGCCGGGGTGTTCCTCCTGGGCAAAGACCAGCATTTCCAGGAACCGCGCCCGGTCTGCGCCCGAGGCGGTGACAGAGGCGTCGCCGCGGGTCTGGTCGATCACCAGCACGTATCCGGGGGCAGGGACCTCGGCCTCCGGCTCGAACCCGGTGTATTTGGTCAGATGCGCCTCTTGCATCCGGGCGATGGCCCCGCGCGCGCGGTTCAGCAGGTTGGTGTTGTCGAGCGGATGGGTGGCAAGGATGTCCTCCAGTTCGGAGGGTTGCGCCGGGTCGAAATGCAGACCCTTGTGGTCGATCAGCAGGCCCAGTGGCGGCGCGCCATCCGTGCGCCCCGGATGGATCGAGCGCAGCAGCGCGTCCTCGATGCGGACCACCGGCACGCCGCGTTTCGCGGCAACCGAAAGGCCCCGGTGCGCGGTGGGCGAATTGCCCCAGACCGCGACGTGATCGCCCGCGCGCGGCAGGCCAAGGTGCAGCGAATAGCCCGACAGATGCAGGATGCGGCGCAGCCGTTTCTGGGTCAGGAAGCCGCCGTTATAGACAAAAAGCCGCCGGTCCTTTTCAGGGCCGGCGGCGGGGGTGTCATAGGTTTCCGGCCCGAGAGCCATTCAGATCAGTCCGAAAGCGAGGTCAGGCTCGCGGCCGACCCGGCGGTGCCGGTGATGGCGGAAATGACCTTGCTCCACTGGGCAAAGGGGGCTTCGGTCACATAGATGGTATCGCCGTCACGGATGACAAAATCACGGGCCATGAACATGCCATTGGGCTGGGTCAGGTCCAGCACATAGACCATGCGTTGCGCGCCGGACAGATCGTTGCGGCCCAGCACCTGTTCGGCCACTTCCTGTGGTTCATTGCGGAAGACAAAGACGCCGGTGGGGTCCGCAAGGCTGGGGTTCAGGCCGCCAACCTGCGCGATGCCTTCCAGCGCCGACAGGTTCTGCGTTTCGAATGGGACGCGGGCCTGACCGCCGGTCGCACCCAGCGCGGTGAAGGCGCGGGTATCGGCCTCGACCAGAATGCGGTCGCCTGCGCGCAGCGCGATGTCGAGTTCGGGATGCTCATAGAGGTCCTGGAACCAGATCTTGCCGCGTTTTGCCCCGCGAATGATGGTGATCTGCGCGATTTCGGGTTCAATTGCGACGCCGCCTGCGCGGGCCAGCATGGTCGAGAGGGTGCGCGTGGGCCGCTCGATGGGATAGACGCCCTGCGAGCCGATGCCGCCGATCAGCGACACGGTCGAGCCGTCACCGGCCGCGCGGCGGACCTCGACCTGGGGGTCGGGGGTCTGTTCGCCCAGACGTGTGGTGATGATGCGGCGGATCGCGTCGGGGCTGTTGCCCGCCGCCTTGATGCGTCCCGCATAAGGGATAAAGATAAAGCCCGCGCCATCGACCTGCACTTCTTCCAGCAGGGTGGCGGGTGCGCCTTCGACGCCCAGCAGCGGATCATCCACGTTTTCATAGACGGTAATGCCCAGCACGTCACCGGGACGGATGGTGTCTGATCCCAGTTGGGACGCGTTCTTGAAGTCTTCGGAAAAGCCAAGTGCGGGGACCACGGCGGTGGCACGGGTCACACGGTCGTTGACCGCGACGACGAAAGCATCGCCTTCCTTTTGCACCGACCCGGAAAAGATCTGACGTTTGTTGGGGCCTGCCTGTGGCAAGCCGCAGGATGATATCACGGCCAATGCCGCAAGCACTGCGATGGGCCGCGCCCACCGAAATTTTCTGGTTTTCACTGCCCGGTCTCCTCGACCTATTCAATCTGCCTCGGGTTTCGCCGATTTTTTCGACGTATTTGGGGACAGGCTACGTCAGGTAGAATTGAAAATCCAGACAAGTGAGCAGCTTAGATCAGGTAACGACCCGCAACTGTTGCCTTGGGGCCGCGGTCCCGTGTTCCAGCGCGTCATAGGGGTCTTCCTCGGCCAGCATCATGTCGACCACCTGCCGCAGCAATTGCCGCCGCCCGCGCGCGGCGTAAAAACCGCCGGGAATTTGCGAGGTTTCAAGCAGATAGCGCCGAAAATCCTTGTAAGCCTTGTTGTCGGGGCGGTTGGCGCGGGCAAAAAACTCGGGCAGGGGCTGGTCCGAGACGAATTCGGGCTGGGCATAGACCGCGCGGCCAAAGACCTTGAGCGGAATTCCGCGCCAAAGCACCTGTTGGCCTGCGGTCGAGTTCACGGTCACCGCGCTGCGCGCGTCGTTGAGAAGCTGCGCCAGCTTGCCGCCACGCACGTAATGCACCCGGTCCGAGACGCCCAGCTCGCGCGCAAGTCGGCGGATGTCGCGGCGCACCGGCACGCGGCCGTCTTCCAGCGGATGCGCCTTGACCACGAGGTGGTGATGTTTCGGCGCGCCCTTGGCAAAGCCGTCGATGACCATTTCCAGAAAGTCGCTCATCGTTTCGAAGGGCGAATGCATCTGGAAAGAACTGTCATGTTCCAGTTGCAGCAGGGCGAGGTGGTAGGGAAAGCCGCCCAGCCGGATGCGCAGGGTTGCGATCAGACGGTCGGCGGCCAGCACCGGCATCAGCAAGAGGCGCTTGAGGTATAGCTGGAATTCCTTGGTCACCGGCAGGCTGCGGTGCGGGCGGAAATTGCGATAGTCGCCGTTCCGGAACATGACGAACCAATGGTAGAGCGCGCCGTAGAAAATATGGTGGCGCATGTCACCCCAATGTCCGGGGGGCAGCGGGGCCTCCATGTCGGATTTCTCCAGCGCCTCCTGCATCTGCGGGATCGTCATTTCCATCAGGCGTGAGTTCCCGTTCGAGCCGCCGCGCTCGTAGGTCACCCAATAGGGGCGCATATAGCCTTCTTCAAAGACATGAATGGTCACACCGCGCGCCCTGGCCTCGGCCACGGCTTGCGCGTGGATCGGGCGGGTGTCGCCGTAAAGCACGATGTCGGTGATATGCTTGTCGGCGATCAGCGATTTGAAGGTTTCGGGCCAGTCCTGCGCCGTGCCGCGAAACGGAATGTAGCTGCGCGGATGGAACCAGAACGCCCGGTCGCCCGCGTTGAACCCGACGCGCCAGACCTCTGCCCCCGTCAACCGCAGCATCTTGCCCAGGCGGTTGAAGAAGGGGCCATGCGGCCCCTGAAGGAACAGGAATACCCGATTTTCGGGGGCAACGCGGGTCATGTGAATCCTCTGGCAGCTCGGTTCGGGACGGTCATGCCACGCAATGGGGGCGAAAATGTGGCGCAGGCGGCCCTTGCCGTCCGGATGGCGCGGGGTTACCTCGGTGGGCAGGATAGTCAAGGAGCAGCCCATGTTCACAGGGATCATTACCGATATTGGCACTGTTGTCGCGCTGGCGCAGGAAGGCGATCTGCGCGCGCGGATCAAGACCACCTATGCGACCGACCGGATCGACATGGGCGCCTCGATTGCCAGCGACGGGGTTTGCCTGACGGTCGTGGGCCTTGGTGCGGATTGGTACGAGGTTCAGATCAGCGCCGAGACCGTGGACAAGACCAATATCGGCCAGAATGGCTGGCACATTGGCAAACGCCTGAACCTTGAGCGCGCGCTGAAGGTGGGCGATGAACTGGGCGGGCATATCGTGTCGGGCCATGTGGACGGTGTGGCTGAAGTGGTGGCGATGGCGGATGAGGGCGACAGCACCCGCGTGACCCTGCGCGCGCCCAAGGCGCTGGCGCGCTTTATCGCGCCGAAAGGGTCGGTGGCGCTGAACGGCACATCGCTGACGGTGAACGAGGTCGATGGTTGTGACTTCGGGATCAACTTTATTCCCCACACCAAGGAAGCGACAACCTGGGGTGATGTGGCTGTGGGCGACCGGATCAACCTGGAGATCGACACATTGGCACGCTATGTCGCGCGGCTTGGGGAAATGTCATGACGCCAGGCATCGGGCATAATCAGGGGCCGACGATGGAACGCGGCCGGAAATGGCGGACCTTCCAGTGGCAAAAGGCGCGCAATGCGGCCATGCCCAAGGCGATCCCGCTGATGGTCGTCAAGATGCATGTGGCGCGCGCCCGTGCGCTGGGGCTGGATTATCCGACCTATGCGGCGGTGCGCAAGGCGACGGGGCGTGACGTCATGGGGCTGTTGTTCTCTTCCAATGCCCTGAGGGTGGTGCGGATGGAGGCGCCGCAGATGCCGGTGGGCCGCGCGGGCAAGCTGGCGGCGCTGGAAGGCGCGCAAAAGCTGGCGCTGGTGCATCACCCGTTAAGCCCGACGCTGGTGGCGGCGGCGAACCCGGTATTGGATGCGACCGCATCTGCGCCGAAGTTTACCGACAGCTGGGGCGAAATGCGGGCACATCTGGGCGAGGTCATCGCCGCCCAAGGCCTGCTGCGCGACCAGGTGCTTATCATCGGGGACACCGCGCTGGAGCGTGACTGGACCGGTGCGGCACGGGCCGCAGGCTACCTTGAAGCGGGACGGTACTTTTCCTGAACCCGGTCCGATGAGGGCCCTGGGCCTGCGGGGTTGAACCGGGCGGCGATGTGCTTTGCAGGCGGCATGATTGCGTATTTCTGGCATAAAGACGCAGCGGCGCGTGCTCTGGTCAAGGGGCGGTGGCTGGGCTATGTGGGGCGTGCCATACGTGAGGACATGCGATGAATTACGAGACACCGGGACCCGTGGAAGAAGGGCTGTCATCGGCCATATCCCCGATTGAGGAAATCATCGAGGAGGCGCGCCAGGGGCGCATGTTCATCCTGGTCGATCACGAGGACCGCGAGAACGAGGGCGATCTGGTGATCCCGGCGGTGCATGCCGATGCGGACGCGATCAATTTCATGGCGACCCATGGGCGCGGCCTGATCTGCCTGCCGATGACGGCGCAGCGGATTGCGACATTGGGATTGCCGATGATGGCGGTGAACAACTCCTCGCGCCACGAGACGGCCTTTACCGTCAGCATCGAAGCGCGCGAGGGGGTCACGACGGGCATTTCCGCCGCCGACCGCGCCCGCACAGTTGCCGTGGCGATTGACGAACAGGCAGGCGAGGCGGATATCGCCACGCCGGGCCATGTCTTTCCGCTGCGCGCGCGTGATGGTGGCGTGCTGGTGCGCGCGGGCCATACAGAGGCGGCGGTGGACATCAGCCGTCTTGCCGGGCTGCACCCCTCCGGCGTGATCTGCGAGATCATGAAGGATGACGGCACCATGGCCCGGCTGCCGGACTTGGTCGAGTTTGCGGCGAAACATGGCCTCAAGATCGGCACCATCAGCGATCTGATCGCCTATCGTCACAAGCATGACAACCTGCTGGTGGAACGTGACGTGCGGCAGGTGACATCCGCCTATGGCGGCGACTGGCAGATGCGCATCTTTGCCGACAAGATCACCGGCACCGATCACGTGGTTCTGGTCAAGGGCGACATCAGCACGCCCGAGCCGGTGCTGGTGCGGACCCATGCGATCAACGCGCTGGAAGACATCCTGGGCCTTGGGCCCAGCCCCGCCGACGAACTGCCCCGCGCGATGCAGATCATCGCCGAGGAGGGGCGGGGTGCCGTGATCCTGTTCCGGGATCCTTTCCCCCGGCTGCGGCTGGACGAGGACGACGAAGACGGCCCGCGCACGATCAAGCGCACGGGGCTCGGCGCCCAGATCCTGTCTGAGCTGGGATTGCACCAGCTGGTCCTGCTGACGGACAACCCCGAAACCCGGTATCTGGGCCTTGATGCCTATGCCATCGAAATCGTGGGCACGCGCCCCATCACGGAAGGGTAGAACATGGCCTCATCGCAGCAACATACGGTCCTGCCGCGCCCTGTATTCGACGCGCCGGTCAAGGTGCTGATCGTGATGTCGCCCTATTACAGTGACATTGCCCAGGGGCTGCTGGACGGTGCCAAGGCAGAGCTGGAGGCGGCGGGTGCCGCCTATGAGGTGGTCGAGATGCCCGGCGCGCTGGAAATTCCCACCGCCATCGGGATCAGTGACCGGCGCAGCAACTTTGACGGATATGTGGCGCTGGGCTGCGTGATCCGGGGCGAGACGACGCATTACGAAACCGTCTGCAATGACAGCAGCCGCGCGCTGCAAATGCTGGGCTTGCAGGGGCTGTGCATCGGCAACGGCATCCTGACAGTCGAGAACAAGGAGCAGGCCGATGTGCGCGCTGACCCCGATGGCCAGAACAAGGGTGGCGGTGCGGCGGCAGCAGCCTTGCATCTGATCGCGCTCGGCCGTAAGTGGGCGCAAACCAGCAAAGGCATCGGCTTCAGACCGCGCGGCGAAGATACGCTGATGGCGGGAGAGGCCGACGGAAACAACATCGCATGAACACGTCACTGTCGGGCAACCAGAAGCGCAAGATGAAATCGGCGGCACGGCTTTATGCCGTGCAGGCGCTGTTCCAGATGGAACATTCAAGCCAGACAGTCGAGGTGGTGCGCCGCGAGTTCCTGGACCACCGCTTTGGCGCGGTTTACGAGGGCGACGAAATGCAGGATGGCGATATCGGTCATTTTGCCGACGTTCTGGAAACCGCCGTGAACCATCAGGCCGCCATCGACCAGATGACGGACCGTGCGCTGGTGGCCAAATGGCCGATTGCGCGGATTGATCCCACCTTGCGTGCCTTGTTCCGCGCCGCCGGGGCGGAATTGCGGGATACCGGGACGCCCCCACGGGTGGTGATTAACGAATATGTCGATGTGGCGCGCGCTTTCTTTCCCGATGGAAAGGAGCCGAAATTCGTCAACGCGGTGCTGGATCACATGGCCCGCGAGGCGCAGCCCGAAGCGTTCTGATTTCGCTAACCATGCGGTTCGAAAGCACGTGACGCTTTACCTCTTCTGAAGTTCCTGACCCTATCAAGCACCCATAGGCTGCGTGGGGCAGCATCATTATGGGGTGAGACAATGGCGACATTGATCAAGGCAATCCGCAACCGTAGCGCAAAGATCCACATCAATGCAGACAAGCGGCTGAACCGTGCTGTCACGCGGGACGAGATCCAGCAGCTGTTTCGGGAAGAACTGGACGTTCGGACGGTTTGAAATTCCAATGGGGTGGGCGGCAGAGTTTGGTCTTGTGTGACGGGACCACACCTGCCGGTCGGTTTTTATTCCCGAGGACCTGTATATACAGGTGGGCACCAGGTAACCGGACCAGGGCCCGGACAGAGCCAGCTCCCTCGGATTTGCTTAAGGCCACTGGAATGTAACGTCTCACGAACAGGGCAGAACCCGCCACTCCCCTGAGATAGAGGTGGCGGGGCTGTGCGGCAAGGGGTCATGCAGCGATTTCATTCAGATCGGCGCGCATCCGGGCCAGATGCCCGTCCCATCCCGCATCAAGCGACATCAGAACGCTGAACGCGGCCTCGCCTTCGGGCAGTCCCTCGTGCACCAGCGACAGCATCGTGCCGCCCGGCACCGCATCCAGCGTCCATTTCACCACGCTTTCGGCGTCGCCCATCATATTGACGCAAAAGGTATATTCCAGATACTCGGGCGCGCGGGCCACGCGGACCTTTCCCCAGATCAGCTTGTTGCCGCTTTCGGTGCCGAACAGTTCCAGCACGGAGCCTTCGGTCAGCGGCGCTTTCGGGGCGTGAAACCATTTTGCCAGATGTTCGGGGAGGGTCAGATAATCCCAGACCTGTTCGCGCGGGGCGGCCAGCATGATGGTCTTGCGTAGGGTGTTGGCGGTCATTGCCTGTCCTTTTCAATTGCGGATTTCAGTGCGTCCAGACGGTCGTCCCAGAAGCTGTCGAAGTAGTCGAGCCAGCTCAGCACCGGGGCAAAGCCCGTGCGGTTGATACGGTTGACGCGGGTGCGTCCGCGCGTCTCTACCGTGATCAGCCCGCCATCGCTGAGGACGGTCAGGTGCTTCTTGACGGCGGCCCGCGTCATGTCGAACCGCTCGGCGACGTCAGCGATGGTCATCTCGCGACCGGCCAGCAATTGCAGGATGTCGCGCCGCGTCGGGTCGGCCAGGGCGCGAAACGTCATCTGGGCTCGATCGGTCATGCGGTTGTTCCCCGGCTTGCACCGCAACCGCGGGCAGAGTGCAAAGACAAGCGATGGCGGGGGTGGGACATTGAATGGTCTTTCTAAAGTGATACCGTTTGGTATCCTTTAATTAGAAACCAAATGGTATCATGTCAAGCGGTGATTTGGGTGTGCGGTGAGGGCGGTTCCACCCTATTCTGCGTCGATAAAGCCGTAGGCGCGCAGTTCTTCGGGGACCAGAACATAGATTTCATCGGGCGGCGTCACCAGCGCGTGGCGCATGACCAATGGGTCGATGCCCATCTCTTGAAGATAGCCCATGACCTCGCCCTGGCCGCGCTGGATGTTCTCTACGGCGACAAAGGCGGGCAGGATCGTGCTTTCGCCAAAGTAATGCTGATGCACGCCGACGGAGCCACCTTCGGGGATGTCGCGGCTGACCCCGGCGGCCAGCACATAGGGGCAGGCGGAATAGCAGATGTCGCCATCGCGCATCGCGGTTGTCAGACCGGCGGCGCGCAGGCTGCGGCCCAGTTCCAGTGCATCCCGCACAGATCCGCCGGGGGAGTTCAGGATCACCCCTTCAGGCGCTTGGTCCAGTTCCTCGATCTGCCGGGCAATGCGCGCGCCGTCGCCTTCGCTGATTGTCCCTTCCAGCAGGATCGTCTTGCCCGCCTCTATCGCGGTCAGGACCAGCCGGTCAGGCAAGGGGGTGCTGGGCATCGGGCGGCCCGGTGCCGGGGCGCGGTCAGGGCGATAGCGGCGGGTCTGGTCGCCGGGCCGGATCGGTTCGGTGAGCGAGGGCGCGCGGGGGCCAAAGCCGGGCAGGCTCAGCCCGTCGCGCAGATCACCCCAGAACAGCAGCATCCCCAGCCCCAGTTGAAAGATCAGCACGCCCATCAGGATACGTGCAACGGGGTTGCGGCGGACGGTGGTCATGTGGATTTCAGCGGCGTCACCCGCACCGGCTCTTGCGGATCGGTGGTTTCCCTTGGGGTCTGGCGGGAAGGCGACACCGGGGGTGTGGCTGCCTCCATGTCGCGCATCGCGGATAGGGCGGCGCGGATTTCAGCCAGCGTCAGCGTGTCCTCGATCGCCGCCCCCTCACGGCCAGAGCGGATCGCGGTCTGGGTGATGGCAAGAATGAAAACCAGCACCGCAGGCAAGAGGTCAATCGCGATGGCCCCGGCCCAGGAGGGCACGAAGTTGCGGGCATAGAGGATCACCGCATCGGCGCTGGAAATCGGGGTATAGGTGGTTTCCGTTGGCGGCGGCATGGCCAGAACCCCCTGCGCCGCGCGTTCCAGCGTGGCGGCGCGCTGTGCCAGCACTTCGAGCACGGAGGTGATTGTCGCCCCCTGTGCGCCGCGATTCTCGGCGGTGCTGCCGTCTAGTTCGGGCAGAACAACCGAGGCGGAGAGATCCTGTGCCGCGCGTTCCACCAGCGAGGCAACCGAGAGCTGGCGCAACTGGGTGATCAGACCGGCCAGCCGCACCGCCTGTTCGGAAAATTCCACCGAACGCGCCTCGACCGGGCCGGGTTCGACCGTCAGCGCGCGCATCCGGCTGAGGATCTGGTTGCCTTCGGCAAAAGCGGTGGCCACCAGCGGGGTCTGGGTTGCGATCTGCGATTCAAGCCCGGAGAGTTCGGCGGATTTCTGCCGCAGCACCCGGAACACCGCGCCGCGCCCGGCAAGGCCCGAGAGATTGCCGGTGGCCTCTTGCTCGCTGAGATCCTCGAAGGACTGGCGTACGCGGGCCACGTCACGCTCAAGCCCCTGTGCCGACAAGGCAATTTCATGGGCGCGTTCGAGTGAGCCCTGATAGTCCTGCACGGTTTTGGCCAGATGCTGTTCAACCGCCGCAGAGCCGGCGAGGGCAGCCGCGTTCAGCCAGCTCGACATGGCGATGATCGCAACTGACCCCAGCCCCATCGCCCCCAGCAACCCAACGCGGGCGCGCGCGGTGCGTACCGCAGGAAAGAGCCGTAACATATAGGACCAAAAGACAAAAATCCCCACCGACACTGCCACAGAATAGGCAATCGCGGCAAAAGCGGACATCGCCCCATTGTCATCCAGCAGCGAGGAGACGCCGAGATAGGTATAGATGCCCGAGGCCACGGCAAGCACGCCAAGCGCTGTGCCGGAAAAAGTGTCGAGCCATGTCAGGTGTCCTTCCAGCTCGCGGGCGTATCGCACGCCGCGTGCCTGCGCCTGATGCATCGGTTCCTGATCGTCCATGTGCTGCCGCCCCCTCGTTGATCCACCAGCGCACAAGATAGGGTGTGTCGGGATGATTTGCCATTGCCGGGGCCGGGGGCTTGCAAATGTTCACGAAATGTTCATTATTTTCGGCATGACCCAGATCGACCTGACACCGCCCCCGCCCGCCCCGCAACCCGGACAGCTTTTGGCGCGGGGGGTGTGCAGGCACATGGCGAGCCATGGTTTTGCCTGTGTGGAGGAACTGGTGCCTGCCCGTGGCCTGCGGGTGGATGTGATGGCGCTGGGCCCCAAGGGCGAAGTCTGGGTGGTGGAATGCAAATCATCGCGCGCGGATTTCATGACCGACCAGAAATGGGAGGGCTATCTGGAGTGGGCCGACAGGTTCTTCTGGGCGGTGGACGCGGATTTTCCCACCGAATTGCTGCCGGATGAGACCGGTTTGATCATCGGTGACGCTTATGGCGCGGAGATTGTCCGCATGGGGCCGGAAGCCCGGCTGGCCCCTGCGCGGCGCAAGGTCATGGTGCAGAAATTCGCCTTTTGCGCGGCGCGCAGGCTACAGATGCTGCGCGACCCGGATATGCTGCCGGACTGGGGGTAAAGCCTAGCGCTTAACGTTTCTTGCCCTTGCCGCCGCTGACGCGGTGGGCTGCGGCGATGATTTCCTCGGCGATTTCGATGGCTTCCTCGGGGGTGAAGTCCATCGGCAATTCCACACCGCCGCCTTCGACGAACAGCCGCACCATGCCCGCATCGGTCGGCCCGATTTGCAGGTTCGCCTCGATATCGCGTTCCGTATTGATTCCCATGGTGTTCTCCGCCGATGATGGGATGCAGGGCTATCCTGACAGGGCTTGCTTGGCAAGCGGCAGTCGCGTCAGGCTGTGGTCATGACAGAGATCGAGATTCGCTCATTCACCGCAGGGGACCGGGATTGGCTGCTGGAACAGCACGAGGTCCATTACGCGCGCGACGAAGGGTTCGACGCGAGCTTCGGTGTGCTCGTGGCCCAGATCCTCGATGATTTTCTGGCGGGGCATGATCCGACCTGCGAGCGGGGCTGGATCGCATGGCGTGACGGACAGCCACTTGGCTCGATCTTTTGCGTGCGGCTGACGCAGGATTGCGCGAAACTGCGGCTGTTCCTGTTGACGCCGGATGCACGCGGCGAGGGGCTGGGGCGCAGGATGCTGGGCACCTGCATGGGTTTTGCGAGAGATGCCGGTTATCAGCGCATGCAGCTTTGGACCCATGAATCGCACCGCGCGGCGGGCGCGCTTTATGCCAGGTCGGGCTGGACCCTGAACAGCAGCAAACCGGTTGTGTCTTTCGGGAAGCCGAATGTGGAACAGCATTGGTCCATCAGCCTGTAGATTTGGCGCGGTAATGGCTGACCAAGGGTATTGCAATCCCGGTCCTGCTTGGCTAAATCGGCCCCAGTGCCGCCTTAGCTCAGTTGGTTAGAGCGCTTGATTGTGGATCAAGAGGTCCCTGGTTCGAGACCAGGAGGTGGTACCATCCCCCCCCGCCAGACGTCATGAGTTGAAAGCCGTGGTTTTTGTGACGTGAGGGGGACACCCGGTTGAGAGCCTTGGGGCGCTGCCCCAAACCCCGGAGGTATTTCAGGCATAAAGAAATCAGGGGGATGTGATTTGCACAGTCTGGGTGATCTTGCCGGTCAGGCGGTCGAAGATCAGGATCTGGTCCTGATCGGTGACAACGGCGTACCAGCTGTCGCCCTGGGTAAAGGCGCGGGCGGAGGCACCCTGGGGCAGGCTGATCTGATCGGGCAGGCCCGGGGCCTTGCTGCCAAGGCGGGTGACAAGCAGGCCGATCACCACTAGAACGCCGCAGATCATCACCACGGTCAGCACCGTCACCAGCCGCCGCAGGAACCGCAGGTTGGCCGGTTCTGTCACATCGTCATCGGAATCACTCATGTCGCACCGGACCATCACCTTTATCCTGGCGGACAGCCCGCCACCGCGCCTTGATAAGGCGCTGGCCCGCGATGTGCCAGAGCAAGCCGCCCTGTCGCGCACCCGGCTGTCGCGGTTGATCGAGCAGGGGGCGGTCCGGGTCGACGGTCAGGTGCTGCGCGACCCGCGCGCCCAGGTGCAGGCGGGGGCGCAGGTGGAGATCGGGGTGGAGGAGGCGGAAGAAAGCCACATCCGGCCCGAGGCGATCCCGCTGGAGATTCTGTTCGAGGATGCCGATCTGGTGGTGGTGAACAAGCCTGCGGGCATGGTGGTACATCCCGCGCCGGGCACCCCGTCGGGCACGCTGGTGAATGCGCTGATGGCCCATTGCGGTGACAACCTGTCCGGTGTGGGTGGCATGAAGCGGCCCGGCATTGTCCACCGGATCGACAAGGACACCAGCGGGCTGCTGGTGGTGGCCAAATCGGATGCCGCGCATCACGGGCTGGCCGCGCAATTCGAAAAACATACGGTTGAGCGGTATTATCAGGCCCTGGTCTATGGTGTGCCGGAGGCCAGCGATCCGCGTCTGCGCGGGGTCAGGGGCGCGTCATTCGAGCCCGGCAATATCCTGAAACTGACCACGCAGCTTGCGCGGCACCGGACCGACCGGCAACGTCAGGCAGTGTTGTTTCAGGGCGGACGCCATGCGGTGACCCGCGCCCGCACCATTGAACGGTTTGGCACCCCGCCGGTGCTGGCGCTGATGGAATGCTGGCTTGAGACCGGGCGGACCCATCAGATCAGGGTCCATATGACCCATGCCGGTCACGCGCTGGTGGGCGATCCGACCTATGGCGGCAAGCGCAAGCTGGCCAAGACGGCGTTGCCCGAGAGTGTCGCAGATGTCGTGCGCGGCTTTGCCCGGCAGGCGCTGCATGCCGCCGTGCTGGGGTTTGAGCATCCGGTCACCGGTGAGGCGGTGCGCTTTGAAGCGCCATTGCCCGCGGACATGGCCGATCTGCTGGACCTGCTGCGTTTGGCGGGATGACGCGCACAACCGCGTGAGATGGTTGAAAGATAACTGTTTATTCACTCATGTTGTGCCAATCTTAAGAAAACAGGCTCAGGCTGACTTGAAACACCTGTTAGCGCTGACCATATGGATGTTAAGGCCTTAAACATAACTGTAGAACAGGCCCCCCGAGACTGGGAAAGGGACAATTGATGGCAAATTATGCAAATCTGCCGGCACCGACACCTGAAGGCGGGCTGAACCGCTATATGCAGGAAATCCGCAAGTTTCCCCTGCTGGAACCCGAAGAGGAATACATGCTTGCCAAGCGGTGGGTGGAAGAGCAGGACACTGAAGCCGCGCACAGGATGGTCACCAGCCACCTGCGTCTGGCCGCAAAGATCGCCATGGGCTATCGCGGCTATGGCCTGCCGCAGGCCGAGGTGATTTCAGAGGCGAATGTGGGTCTGATGCAGGCCGTGAAACGCTTTGACCCTGAAAAGGGCTTTCGGCTTGCCACCTATGCGATGTGGTGGATCAGGGCGTCGATCCAGGAATATATCCTGCGGTCCTGGTCGCTGGTAAAGCTGGGCACGACTTCGGGCCAGAAAAAGCTGTTCTTCAACCTGCGCAAGGCCAAGAACAAGATCGGCGCGCTAGAGGAGGGCGACCTGCGCCCCGAGAACGTCAAGACCATCGCGACCCAGCTGGGCGTGACCGAGGCCGAAGTGATTTCGATGAACCGGCGGATGTCGGGCGGTGATGCCTCGCTCAATGCCACTGTCGGCTCCGAAGGCGAAGGCACGATGCAGTGGCAGGACTGGCTGGAGGACGAAGACGCCGACCAGGCGGGCGATTATGCCGAGCGGGACGAGCTGGAAACCCGGCGCGAAATGCTGGGCGAGGCGCTGGAAGTGCTGAATGACCGGGAAAAGGACATTCTGACCCAACGCCGGTTGAGCGATGAAACCGTGACGCTTGAGGATCTTTCGGCGCAATACGATGTCAGCCGGGAGCGCATTCGCCAGATCGAGGTGCGCGCCTTTGAAAAGCTGCAAAAGCGAATGCGTGACCTGGCCCGCGAGAAGGGCATGATGGCAGACGCCTGATTACAATGTGACCTGAAACGGACCCCCGCAGCATCCGCTGCGGGGGTTTTTTCTTGTCCGAACTTGTGGCGCAGGGCCAATGCGGTAGGGTCCGCTTACAGCGTCCCGTCCTTGCCTTGACGCAGATCACATCGCCAATGTCTTGAGAGCGCGGAGCGCGCCAGGGTATTGGCGGTTCACCTTCAAGGCGGGACGCTAAACAAGGATCGGAGAAGACATGACCCATTTGCGTTGGGGCGTCCTTGGGGCGTCGAATTTTGCAAGGCAGCACATGGCCCCGGCGATCCACGCCGCCAGGGGCGCGCAATTGGCGGCACTTGCCACCTCCTCGGCTGCTAAGGCGGAAGCGTTTTGCGATTTTGCGCCCGGGTTGCGGGTGCATGACAGCTACGAGGCGCTGCTGGCAGATGCGCAGGTGGATGCGGTCTATATCCCGCTGCCGAATCATCTGCATGTTGAATGGAGCGTGAAGGCGCTGGAGGCGGGCAAACATGTGTTGTGTGAAAAGCCGCTGACGCTGAAGGCGGTGGATTTCGATACCGTGATCGCGGCGCGGGACCGGACCGGGTTGCAGGCCGCCGAGGCCTTCATGATCGTGCATCATCCGCAGATGCAGCGGGCGCGGGACCTTTTGAAGCAGGGCGCATTGGGCAATCTGCGCCATGTCAGCGTGACCTTTTCCTTTTTCAACGACGATCTGGACAACATCCGCAACCAGCCCGGCACCGGCGGCGGGGCCTTGCCTGACATCGGCGTCTATGCCTGCGGCGCGGTGCGGTTCATCACCGAGGCAGAGCCCAAGGCGATTTCCTATGCGGGGATCGAATACCAGCATGGCGTCGATACCACGGCGCGGATCGCGGGCGATTTTGGCGACTTTACCTATGGTGCCATGGTCTCCACCCGGATGGCCCCCCGGCAGGAGATCGTGTTGCACGGTGACAAGGGCATCCTGCGGCTGACCTGCCCGTTCAACGCGGGCGTGTTCGACCAGGCGGAATTGCATCTGGAAACCTCGGCCAGCAGCATTACCGTGGAACGCTTTCCGGCGGTCAATCACTATGTCCTTCAGGTCGAGGCCTTTGGCCGCAGCGTGCTGGAGGGGGCAGATTACCCCTGTCCGCTGGAATTCAGCAAAGGCACGCAACGGATGATCGACATGGTCTATGCCGCAGGCAAGGCCTGATCACTGCACAATCGCAAAGTGCTTTATTTCAACCGGGCGCGCAGCACGCGGATCATGTTGCCGCCCATGACCTTGGCGATCTGATCCTCTGTCAGGCCTTCGGCCAGAAAAGCATGGGTCAGCGCGGCAAGTTCGGAGGTGTCAAAGGCGGTAGTGACCGAGCCGTCAAAGTCTGACCCCAGCGCGACGTGATCCTCGCCCAGCAGGTCGATGGCGGTCCGCGTCATTCTGGCGACCCCGGCGGGGGTGAAATCGCCGCAGGTGACCTCATCCCAGTAGCCCATGCCGATCACGCCGCCGGTGGCGGCAATCTCGCGCATCAGATCGTCCGGGAAGTTGCGCGGCGTTTCGCAATGGGCAGAGACACCGCTGTGGCTGACGATCAGCGGAATGTCCGTGATTTCAAGCACATCGCGGGCCACCGCCGGGCTGGAATGCGCAATGTCGAGCACAAGGCCGCGCTGCGCGACTTCGCGCACCACTTCGCGGCCAAAGTCTGTCAGCCCCTGATCCCCCTTGCCATGCAGCGACCCGCCCAGAGCATTGTCAAAGAAATGTTGCAGGGCGATGACCCGGTGGCCCGCCGCTTCGATCTTGTCGAGATTCGCGATGTCGCCCTCCAACGGGTGCGCCCCTTCGATCCCCAGGATGCAGCCGACGATTTTTTGGCCCGCCGCACGGTCCGCCAGCAGGCTGTCAAGATCGGCGCGCGTGCGGATGATGCGGAACTGGCCGGGCAGGGCGGCTTCGACCGCCTCCAGCTTTTCTGCCTGATAAAGCGCGCGTTCCAGAAGGCTGTTCCAGGTACGCGGCGGCCAAAGCTGGCCGATGGCCAGCGCGGTGATGTTGTCAAAGGCCTCTGCCGAGTTCTCTTCGTAGTTCTGACCGGCGGGCGACTTGGTCACGGCGGTAAAGACCTGCACGGCCACATTGCCTTCCAGCAGGCGGGGGATGTCGACCTGGCCGTAATCGCTGCGCTTGGTCAGGTCGCGATTCCACAGCAGCGGGTCTGCGTGCAGGTCGCCGATGATCAGATTGTCGTGCAACTGCTGCGCCGCGTCAGAGACCGGATAGGGATCATGCGGCAGGACGGCGTTGCGGGATTTTTCGACATATGCCGGCGCAAAGGTGAAAAAGCCGACGAGCGCCAGGACCAGAAGCGACAATAGGATGAGAAGCAGTCTTTTGACGATACGCATGGGGGCCTCCGGCTGTTGTTCCTGACAGGTTAACATCCTTCGGCCCGACGCATAGGGGTGACGTGGCGCGACGGGGTGTTATTCTGTGCAGGACATCGGAGGAATGGACATGGCCGGAGGATGGGCGCGCGACGGCGCGGTATCAGAACAGATCGAAGCCTCGATCAATGACGAACTGGCACGGCTCAGGGCCCGCAAGGTGCCGCAGGGCGAGAGCCTGACGCATTGCGCGGAATGTGAAGAACCGATCCCGGAGGCGCGCCGTCAGGCGCTGCCGGGGGTCAAGCTTTGTGTGGATTGTGCCCAGGAACGTGCGGCAAGCTCGGCGGTGCGGGGTGGGATAAATCGGCGGGGATCGAAGGATTCGCAGTTGAAGTGACAGGCGCGGGACGCCTCCGCACCCTTCGCCACAGCGGCACGACATCAAGTGCCGCGATGTAAAAGCCCGCGGGCAGCATCCACAGGCCCAGAACCGGCAGGAAGCTGAACACGCCGCCGATCATCAGCAGGATGCCAAGGATCAGGCGCAATCCGGGCGGCACATGCAGGCGCACCCAGATCAGCACCCGCAAGATCCGCCGTTTGACCTGTTTTTTGTAAAGTTGCCGCAGCCCGACAGGCATTCCGATGGGCATTTTTTCGCCTTTTCCTGTTCAGGCCTCTTCCATCGCTTCCAGCTCGTCGATGAAACCCTCGATCATCGACAGCCCCTTGTCCCAGAACGCGGGGTCAGACGCATCCAGCCCGAAGGGGGCCAAAAGCTCCTTGTGGTGCTTGGAACCGCCTGCCTTGAGCATGTCGAAGTATTTCTCTTCAAAGCCTTCCTCGCCCTCGGCGTAGACCGCGTAAAGCGCATTCACCAGACCGTCGCCAAAGGCATAGGCATAGACGTAGAAGGGCGAATGCACGAAATGCGGGATATAGGCCCAGAAGGTCTCGTATCCGTCCATGAATTCAAAGGCGGGGCCAAGGCTCTCGCCCTGAACGCTCATCCACAACGCATTGATGTCATCGGGGGTCAACTCCCCGCCCCGGCGCGCCGCGTGCAGTTTGCATTCGAAATCGTAAAAGGCGATCTGGCGCACAACCGTGTTGATCATGTCCTCGACCTTGCCCGCCAGCAGGACCTTGCGTTCCGCCTGGGATTTGGCCCCGTCCAGCATCTTGCGGAAGGTCAGCATCTCGCCAAAGACAGAGGCGGTTTCGGCCAGTGTCAGCGGGGTGGAGGACAGCATCTCGCCTTGTCCCGCCGCCAGCACCTGATGCACGCCGTGGCCCAGTTCATGCGCCAGCGTCATCACGTCGCGCGGTTTGCCAAGGTAGTTCAGCATCACATAGGGGTGAACGTCCGTCACGGTGGGATGGGCAAAGGCGCCCGGCGCCTTGCCCGGCTTCACGCCCGCGTCGATCCAGCCCTTGCGGAAAAACGGCTCGGCCAGTTCACCCATGCGCGGATCGAAGGCGGTATAGGCCTCCATCACCGTCTTTTCGGCCTGCGCCCAGTCGACGATGCGGGGGTCTTCCATCGGCAGGGGGGCGTTGCGGTCCCAGACCTGCATCTTGTCCAGACCCAGCCATTTGCGTTTCAATTCATAGTAGCGGTGGCTGAGGCGCGGATAGGCATCGACCACGGCGTTGCGCAGCGCCTCGACCACTTCGGGTTCGACGTGGTTGCTGAGGTGGCGACCGGTCTGGGCTGTCTCCATCCCGCGCCAGCGGTCGATGACTTCCTTTTCCTTGGCCTGGGTGTTGTGCACGCGGGCAAATGTCTTGATCCGGTCGGAAAACACCTCTGCCAGCGCGCGGGCTGCCGCCTCGCGGGTGTCGCGGTCGGGGTCGGTCAGCAGGTTCAGCGTGCCCTCGATGCCAAGGGTGTCGCCCATCACCTCGAATTCCAGCCCTGCGATGGTCTCGTCAAAGATGCGCTCCCAGGCGTCGCCGACAACGCCCAGATCGTGCAGGAAATGTTCCAGCTCGTCCGACAGTTGGTAGGGCTTCATCGCGCGGATGCGGTCAAAGACGGGCTTGTAACGCGCCAGATCCGCATTCTGCGCCAGCAGCTTGTCCAGGTGGTCGTCGGGCAGCTTGTTCAGTTCCAGCGTGAAAAACACCAGCGGCGTGGTGAAATTGGTGATCTTTTCCTGAAGGTCGGACATGAATTTTGCCCGGCCCGCATTGGTGGTCAGCTGATAGTAGCGCAACCCGGCAAAGGACATGATGCGCCCGGCGATCTGGTTGATCTTTTCATTGCGAAGCACGCAGTCGAGCAACCGGGCGGCGTCGAGATCGGCCAGCTTGCCCTCGTAGTCGGCAGCAAAACTTGCGCAGGCCTCTTCCAGCCAGTCGAGATCGCGCTTCAGTTCGGCTGCGTCCTCGCCGGTGTAAAGGTCGCTCAGGTCCCACTCCGGCAGGTCGCCCAGGTTCTTGTTGCCGCCGGTGGCGTTGGCATCGTGGACGGGGAAGGGAAGCTGAAACATGTGAGTGACCTCGTGTTGATTTGCACACTACCTAAGGCGCGTGACGCGCGGGGACAAGGCGGGGGAGGCTGTCTGCCTCCCCCGAACCCCCACCGAGGAATATTTGAGGCCAAAAAGAGAGGATCAGCCGTATTGTCGCAGCATCTCGTTCAGATCGTCGAGGGTGTTCGCCTCTTGCAGGGGTTTGTCCTGGCGCCAGCGTTTCATCCGGGGAAAGCGCAGGGCGACCCCTGACTTGTGGCGCGGGCTGGGCTGGATGCCTTCGAAGGCGATCTCGAAGACATGATGCGGGGTCACTTTGCGGACCGGGCCAAAGCGTTCCAGCGTGTTCTTGCGCACCCAGGCAGTGATCTGGCGGAATTCGGCGTCGGTCAGGCCGGAATAGGCCTTGGTGAAAGGCACGAGGTCGTTGCCGTTCCAGACCGCAAAGGTGAAGTCCGTGAACAGATTGGCCCGCCGCCCCGAACCTGACTGCGCATAGATCATCACCGCGTCGATGGTCAGCGGGTCCAGCTTCCATTTCCACCAGTCGCCTTTCTTGCGCCCGGCAAGGTAGGGGCTGTCGGCGCGTTTGAGCATCAACCCCTCTGCCTGTGCGTCGCGCGCGGCGGCGCGGTGTGTGGCAAGGTCGGCCCACGAGCCGAAAGGGATTTGCGGCGACAGGCGAAGGGGCGCATCGGCGGGCAGGTCGGCGCAGGCCTCCTCCAGCAGGGCGCGGCGGGTTGCAAAGGGGTGGTGGCGGATGTCCTCGCCCTGCCATTCCAGCAGGTCATAGGCGTGCAGGACCACGGGTGCCTCGGCCAGCAGCTTTTTCGGCACTGTCTTGCGGCCGATCCGGGCCTGCAAGGCGTTGAAGGAGGCCGGGGTGTCGCTGCCCGGCAGCCAGACCAGCAATTCGCCGTCCAGCACCGTGCCCGGCGGCAGGTGGTCGATGGTGCGGGCAAGCTCGGGGAAGCGGTCTGTCATCAGCTCTTCGCCGCGCGACCAGACGTAATAATCGCCGTCGCGCAGGATCAGCTGGCCCCTGATCCCATCCCATTTCCATTCCGCGCGCCAGTGGTCGGGGTCGCCCAGGCTTTCCGGTCCGTCCTCCAGCCCGTAGGCAAGGTAGAACGGATAGGGCCGCGAGGCATCGGCAGAGGCATCCGCCGCCTCGATCAGCGCGTGCCAGGTGGTATCATCGGGGTGCCAGTTGCCCATCAACCGGTGCGCCAGTTCGGTTTCCGGCATGCCGGTGGCGCGTGCCAGGGCACGGGTCATCAGCTTCTGGCTGATGCCGACCCGGAAGCCGCCGGTGATCAGCTTGTTGAACAGGAACCGTTCGGTGCCGCCCAGCGCGGCCCATGCGGCCAGCACAAAGGCCTTGCGCTGCGGCTCCGCCACCTCGGCAAGACCGCGCAGTTCGGTGATCCAGTGTGTCAGCGACCGGTTGTCGCTGGAGGGGTTCGGCGGCAGCACCAGCGCGATGGTTTCTGCCAGATCGCCAACGATGGCATAGCTGTCCTCGAACAGCCACAGCGGGATATCCGCCTCCTCGGCCGCCCATTCACGCAGGCGGGTGGTGGTGACCGCGCGTCTGGGCCTGCGGCCAGAGAACAGGGCGATTGTCCACAGGCGGTCCGCATCCGTCGCGTCGCTGAAGTAATCGGCCAATGCAGCAACTTTCACGTTTGTCCTTGTGCTTTGGTCGATGGTGTTGAAGAGGGCGGCAAAGCGTTTCATGTCGCCTCTCCTGACTCGAGGGCCTCGCCTTCGAATTGTGTCGGGATGACCTGTGCCTGCCAGCCATTTTCGTTCAGGTAACGGGTGAAGACATCTGTGTAACCATGTGTCACATATATGTTTTCAGCGCCTGTATCTTTGATGGCGGTCAGCAGCCCGGACCAATCGGCATGGTCCGAAATCACGAAACCCCGGTCACCCGCCCGGCGGCGGCGCACGCCGCGCAGGGCCATCCAGCCGGAGGCAAAGGCGCTTTCCTGCGGGCCGAACCGCCGCGCCCATTTGCTGCCAAGCGCGGAGGGCGGTGACACCACGATCGCGCCTGGATGGTCTTTTGGATTAAGCTCTGCCGTGGCGTGGACCGTGGCGGGCAGTGTCAGCCCCTGATCGCGCAACACCGCATTGGTCGCTTCGAGCGCGCCATGGGTCAGGATCGGGCCGATCTGCGGGTCCAGCATCGACAAAAGGCGCTGCGCCTTGCCCAGGGCATATGCCCCCAGGAAGGCGGTCTTGCCCGCTGCGGCACATGTCGCCCACCAGTGGTTGATCTGGGCGGCGACATCGCGCTGGGGTGCCCAGCGGAACACCGGCAGGCCAAAGGTGCTTTCGGTGATGAAATGATGGCACTTCACCGGCGCGAAAGGTTCGGTGAACCCGTCGTCGACCAGCTTGTAATCGCCCGAGGCCACCCAGACCTCTCCGCCCACAGCGACCCTGATCTGCGCGGACCCCGGCACATGCCCTGCGGGATGAAAGGACACCTCGGCCCCTCCGATCCGGCGGCCCTCGCCAAATGCGATGCCCTCTGCCCGGATTTCGCCCAGGCGGTGGCGCATGACGGGCAGGGCGGCATGGGTTGCCAGGTAAGACCCCATGCCGCTGCGGGCGTGATCGGCGTGGCCATGGGTGATCAGCGCGCGGTCCACTGGCCGCCACGGGTCGATGTAGAAATCGCCGGCCGGGCAGTAGATGCCATTTTCGGTGAATGTCAGAACAGGTGTGCGTGCCATGGCGGGCAATATAGCTGGCCGCTGCGCCTTAGCGAGTCACCGTGCCCAGAAACAGCTTTTCCATGCCGTCCATGATGGCGCTGCGCTGGCTGTCGGACCCCATCAGGACCTCATGCTCGGCACCCTCTACCATTTCCAGCCGTCCGCCTTTCCAGCTTTCCATCCGGGCATGCACATGGGGTGTATTCACAATGCGTTCCTTGCTGCCCAGCCATGTGACGGCGGGCAGGCTGGGGGCCGCACGGCCTGCCAGATGCGCGGTCTCGGCCAGCGCCTCGCGCAGCCAGATGTAGCTGGGGCCGCCCAGGGACAGTTCGGGATGCGCGCGCAGCTGGTCACGCATCATGTCGTACATCTGCGCGTCGGTGGTCAGCATGTTGTCGTCGAATGGCGCGGTCAGAACATAAGGCTCCTTGACCGTGCCGGGCGGCAGGCTGAGCCCCC
The DNA here is from genome assembly GCF_001650875.1 of Sulfitobacter sp. EhC04. GTDB lineage: Bacteria > Pseudomonadota > Alphaproteobacteria > Rhodobacterales > Rhodobacteraceae > Sulfitobacter. The sequence continues at coordinate 239,157 of NZ_LXYI01000009.1, read as the reverse complement.
GTCCCAGACGTGGCATGTTGCGCGCAAGAACACCGGCGATAAAGCGCAGCTGCGGCTTGATGTAGATGCCCCACATCGGCCCGGTAAAGGCGGCGGCCTGAACCCCCAGCCCCTCCATCACGGCGCGCAGCCCGATGCAGCCGCCCATGGAATGGGCCAGCAGGAAATAGGGTCGGGGCAGACCAAGCTCGCGCGCGGCGCGCATCATCGCAGAGACGTCCTTTTGATAGTCGGAGAATGCCCCCACATGACCCACAAGCGGGTCGTCGATCAACCTGTCGGCCAGCCCCTGGCCGCGCCAGTCGACGGTCATCGTCGCCAGTCCGCGCGCGGCGAGTTCACGGGCAGTCACGCCGTATTTCTCGATATATTCGGTGCGGCCGGGAAACAGCAGCACGGTGCCGCGCGCATGGTCCAATGGCCAGGAACCCACCCTGATCCGCTTGCCGTCGGAGGTCATGGCCCAATGGGCCTGACCGCCGTCAGGCCCCGGCATCACATCCGTAAACAGGGGGGCGGGTTCCAGTTGCATCAGGCCAGGACAGCGGCCAGTTTCATTGCCATACCCATGTCGCCATCCACGGCCAGCTTGCCGGACATGAAGGCGGCAGTGGGGTTGGTATCGCCCTCGATGATCGACTGGAAGGTGTCGGCGTCAGCGCTGAGGGTCACATCCGCGGGCTCATCTCCGGCACGCGCACCGGTGCTGTCCATCATGATCGCGCCTTCACCCTGGATGTCGAACTTCGCGGTGCCGTCAAAATCAGCCGCGTTCAGCTTTTCGTTCAGGATCACAACGGCTTGGTTCACAATATCGCTCATTTCGGGCCCTTTTTGTCAAATTGGCTCCGACACGTCTGGATTTGCGGCGGCAGCCTGTTACATTCACTTTTGTTATGCGTATGTTCAGCGTCAACCTCAAACGTCACCTTACGGCACTTGGCACACTAGTGTTGCTTAGTGGCATGACTGTGGCGGAAACCGTGCCCCCCGAACTGCTGGAGAAGCTGCGCACTGCGCCCGAGGGCGAGGCCCGCCGCGTGGCCCGCGAGGTGGAGACCACCTGGGGGCGGTCCGGCTCTGCCGCAATGGACCTGCTGCTCAAGCGGGGGCGCGATGCGATGGAGCAGGAAGACTATGCGCTGGCGATTGATCATTTCACCGCGCTGACCGATCATGCGCCGGATTTCGCCGAAGGCTATCACGCGCGGGCAGAGGCGTTTTTCCGGGCAGAACGATATGGCCCCGCGCTTGCCGATCTGGAGCGGACCCTGGCCCTTAACCCCCAGCATTTCGAGGCGATTTTCGGTTTTGCCGTCATGGTTCAGGAGTTCGGCAACCTGCATCGCGCTGCCGAGCTTTATCGGCGTGTGCTGGCCCTTTATCCCCACCATCCTCACGCGGGCGAGGCGCTGACACGGCTGCAGCGCGACGGGATCGGGCGCGAACTCTGATCGGAGACATTTCTTGGAGCGTGACGCAAGGATCGTGGCCGTTCTGGGCCCGACCAATACCGGCAAGACGACCTATGCCATTGAGCGGATGCTGGCGCACCGGACCGGGGTGATCGGCCTGCCGCTGCGCCTGCTTGCGCGCGAGGTTTATGACCGGATCGTGGCATTGCGCGGCCCCTCGGTGGTGGCGCTGGTCACGGGGGAGGAACGCATCGTGCCGCCGCGCACCCAGTATTGGGTCTGCACGGTCGAAGCCATGCCGGAGGGCATGGGGACCGATTTTGCCGCGGTGGACGAGATTCAGCTTTGTGCCGATCCCGAGCGCGGCCATGTCTTTACCGACCGCCTGCTGCGCATGCGCGGGCAGCACGAGACGCTTTTCATGGGCTCGGACACCATGCGCGGCACCATTGCGGCGCTGGTGCCCAAGGTGCAGTTCATGCATCGCGAGCGGATGTCCGAATTGATCTATTCAGGTCAGAAAAAGATAAGCAGAATGCGCCCGCGCAGCGCAATTGTCGGGTTTTCGGTTGAGAATGTATATGCGATTGCCGAGCTGATCCGCCGCCAGAAGGGCGGTGCGGCGGTGGTGATGGGCGCGCTTTCGCCGCGCACGCGCAATGCGCAGGTCGATATGTACCAGAACGGCGAGGTTGATTTCCTGGTGGCGACAGATGCCATCGGGATGGGCCTGAACCTGGATGTGGATCATGTCGCGTTCTCCAGCCTGTCGAAATTCGATGGCCGCCGGATGCGCCCGCTTGCCCCCAATGAGCTGGCGCAGATCGCGGGCCGCGCCGGGCGCGGGTTCAAATCGGGCACTTTCGGCACCACCGGCGATGCGCCTGCACTGGACGATGGCGTGGCGCGGGCGATCATGGATCATCAGTTCACCCCCCAGAACAAGATCAACTGGCGCAACCACGCGCTGCAATTCGGGTCCATCGACCGGCTGATCCAGACGCTGGAGGCGAAGCCCGAGGATGAACGCCTGGTCAGGGCGCGCGAGGCAGACGATCTGCGCGCGCTCAAGGCGCTGGGGCAGGTGACAGAGGTGTTCGCCCGCGCCAGCGATGGGCCGTCGGTGAAATTGTTGTGGGACGTCTGCCGCATTCCCGATTTTCGCGGCATCAGCCACGCCGAACATGCCGACCTTCTGGAACGCATTTTCTGCGACCTGCACCAGTCCGGCCAGATCCCCGATGACTGGCTGGCGCGACAAATCAAACGCATAGATCGAACCGATGGGGACATTGATGCGTTGTCAAAGCGACTGGCGTTTATCCGCACATGGACCTATGTGGCGCAACGCAAAGGGTGGACGGGCGACGAAAGTCATTGGCGCGGGGCCACCCGTGTCGTAGAAGACCGACTGTCGGACGCCTTGCACGAACGTCTGACCCAAAGATTTGTAGATCGGCGCACATCCGTGCTTTTGCGCCGGCTGGGACAAAAGGAAGCCATGGTGGCCGATGTAAACGAGACCGGTGAAGTGACTGTTGAAGGCGAATACGTAGGCAAGCTGGACGGGTTCCGTTTCCGCGCCGACAAGGGTGCAGGCGGGGCTGAGGAAAAGACCATCAAGTCCGCCGCTCTTCAGGCGCTGGCCCCGCAGTTTCATCTGCGGGCGGATCGGTTCTACAACGCCCCTGATACGGAAATCGACTATACCGAGCAGGGCGGCCTCATGTGGGGCAATGCGGCGGTGGGCAAGCTGGTGCCGGGTGGTGACGCGCTCAAACCCCAGGTTGAGGTTTTCGTCGATGACGTGGCCGGGGCGGAGGTTGCCCAGAAGGTGCAGCGCCGGTTACAGCATTTCATCGACCGCAAGATTGCCGCCCTGTTCGAGCCTCTGTTGGCGCTGGCACGGGATGAGGCGCTGACGGGTCTGGCCAAGGGCTTTGCCTTTCAACTGGTCGAGAATTTCGGCATCATCCCCCGTGCTCAGGTTGCCGAGGATGTGAAAGCGCTGGATCAGGATGCCCGTGGCGCGCTGCGCAAACATGGTATTCGTTTCGGCCAGTTCACCATCTTCATGCCGTTGCTGCTGAAGCCTGCCCCCACACGGTTGCGGCTGGTGCTGTGGTCCCTGGCCAAGGGGCTGAATGAATTCCCTGAATCGCCCCCTCCCGGATTGGTCACGATCCCGGTCGAGGTGGACGCGCCGCAAGGGGCCGACACGATGGCCGGCTATCGCAATGCGGGCGCGCGTGCGATCCGTATCGACATGCTGGAACGGCTGGCCGACATGCTGCGCGGCGAGGATTCGCGCGGCGGATTCGAGGCCAAGGCAGACATGCTGTCGATCACCGGCATGACGCTGGAGCAATTTTCCGAGCTGATGCAAGGTCTTGGCTACAAGGCCGAAAAGGGCGAGCGGGAAAAGGTGAAACCGGTCGATATGACAACGCCCAAGGATGGCACGCATAAAGTGATGGACGAAGCTGCCGACACGCAAGTGCCGGAGAAATCAGCAAGCGATGCCGCCACCGACGACGCGCCGGACAAGCCGGTGATGGATGTGGCGGCGGAAGAACCCGCAGGCGGGATCACGGCAGACCCCGCAGCGGCGGACCCCGCTGACGTGCCGGAACCTGTGGCCGATATACCTGCCGACGGCATCGCCCCGGTGGCAGAGGATGCGCCCGAGGTGCCGAAAGCGGAGGAACACATCCCGCAGGTATCCGAAGGGGAAACGCCGCAGGGGACCGCCGCTGACGCCAGCATCGCAGCCCCCGAAACAGAGGTGTTTTACACCTTCACCTGGGGCCGCGCCCCGCGTGCCAACAACAACCAGCGGCGCGGCGCGGCCGGGGGCGACCGGCCCAAGGGCAAGGGCAAGCCCCGCAAGGGTGCGCCGCGCGGTGACAAGGGGGCCAAGGCGCAGAACTTCTCGGCGCGACCGCCCAAGAAGGAAAAGCCGATCGACCCGGACAACCCCTTTGCCGCAGCCCTCATGGGGCTGAAGGACAACAAGTAAATGTCAGACCCCGCGCCGAAACTGCGCGTGGACAAATGGCTGTGGCAGGCGCGGTTCTTCAAGACCCGGTCGCTGGCGGCGGCGCGGGTCTCTGACGGGGCGGTGCGGATAAACGGGGCGGTCACGACAAAAAGGGCCAGCATGGTCAGCCCGGGTGATGTGCTGACCTTCGCCACCGGGGATCATATTCGCGTGATCCGGGTGGAGGCATTGGGCACAAGGCGCGGCCCGGCTGTCGAGGCGCAGGCGCTTTACACCGATATGTCCCCGCCAGCCCCCCGATCAGAGGACAAGATGCCTGAAAATCCGGCCTTTGACGGAAAAGGTCGCCCGACAAAGAAGGACCGCCGCATGCTTGATCTTTCTAAGTCCCGGCACCTTGAATGATCCCCTGTGCTGATTTACTCAGACCCCGAGCGACCCTGACAGAGATCCCCGCATGACCTATATCGTGAACGATGCCTGCATTGCCTGCAAATACACCGACTGCGTCGAGGTATGTCCGGTGGATTGCTTCTATGAGGGTGAGAACATGCTGGTCATCCACCCGGATGAATGCATTGATTGCGGCGTCTGCGAACCGGAATGTCCTGCCGATGCGATCCGCCCGGACACAGAGCCGGATATGGAAAAGTGGGTGGAGTTTAACCGAAAGTATTCAGAGCTTTGGCCGGTGATCATCACCAAGAAAGACCCGCTGCCCGAGGCAGAGGAACGCGATGGTGAATCCGGCAAGCTGGAAAAGTACTTCTCGGAAAGTCCCGGCGAGGGCGGGTGATTCGCAAAGTTTCTTCATGTGCAACATGAAGAAACACCTGTAATCCATTGTTATTTAATGTCACGCGTCAAGTTTACCAGGGGTCACCTTTCGGATGCCCTATTTTTGTGCTATGATGCAGCAACGCTGACAATGACGGTCAATCACTTCCGATGCGGACTTTCAAATTTTCTGCCGCCATCAGGGGTTTAAAACACCATTCCACGATCAAGCGCAGCCGGATGTGGCAAGAGACCGCCGCAGGCCGAATGCACGTTTGACCGTCGGTTCAGCACCGCAATCAACAGCGGGAGATCCCCGCGCTTCAGGAGCCGCCACATGACCAAATCGAAAAAGCTTGATTTCCGCCCCAATGAGTTTGTTGTCTACCCCGCCCATGGCGTCGGGCAGATCATCTCGATCGAGGAGCAGGAAGTCGCCGGCATCTCGCTGGAGCTGTTCGTGATTTCATTCGAGAAAGACAAGATGACCCTGCGTGTGCCGACCCACAAGGCGACCGAGATCGGGATGCGTGCGCTGTCGTCGCCTGACGTGATCACCCATGCGATGAAGACGCTCAAGGGCAAGGCCAAGGTCAAGCGCGCCATGTGGTCGCGCCGGGCCCAGGAATACGAGCAAAAGATCAATTCCGGCGACCTGATTGCGATTGCCGAGGTCGTGCGCGACCTGCACCGCACCGATGACCAGCGCGAGCAGAGCTATTCCGAACGCCAGCTTTATGAAGCGGCACTTGAGCGTCTGACCCGTGAAGTGGCCGCTGTCAGCGGTGGCGATGAAAACGCAGCAGCCAAACAGGTTGGCGACGTGCTGGACAGCCGCGTCGCGGCCTGATCCGGTCTGAGGTACAGAATTGCGCCGCGTCCCCGCCGGGGGCGCGGCGTTTTGCATTTCAGCTCAGGGTGAACGCGCAGATCGAAAGCAGGCAGCCGACTTCGACAATCTGCTGTGTGGCCCCCAGCACATCGCCGGTCTGGCCCGCAATCTTGGCCCGTGCCAGCAGGCCCATTGCGAGGGTCAGCAGGACGCTGACAAGGATCGTTGCAAACCAACCTGCGGTGAACAGGGCGGCACATGATCCGATGACAACAGCCCCCATCAGGGCAGGCGGCGCAGGTTTCCCGGTTTGCCGTGACAGGCCCGTGTCCCTGGCATGGGGCAGGCGCGCCATCGTCCAGACCATGGCGGCGCGCGACACCATTGCCGCCGGGATCAGCGCCGCCGCCAGCGCCCCGGCCCCGATCAGCAGTGTGATCAGTTGCCAGCGCAGGATCAGCGTCAGCGCAAGGGCGATCACCCCATAGGTGCCGATCTGGCTGTCCTTCATGATTTCCAGCCGCCGCTCACGGGTCCAGCCACCCCAGAACCCATCGGCACAATCGGCCAGCCCGTCCTCGTGCATGGCACCGGTCAGCATGACCGTCACGGCGATCACGAACAGCGCCTGCACCGGGGCGGGCAGGCCCAGACCATCCAGCAGGCAGGCCAGGATCACGCCCGCGACAGCGACTACCAGACCAACCAGCGGATAGGCCCAGGCGGCCTGCGCGGCCGGGCGGCTGTCCGGCGCGGGAAAGGCACGCATGGGCAGGGGCAGGCGGGTCAGCAGCCCCAGCGCGATGGCAAGGTCACCGGGCTGGAACGCCTGCCGCCATCCGGGAATATCGCTTCTATCCAAAATTCAGCCCCTTGTGCCCTTTCCGCCGCCAGGCGCTGTCGATAGACAGGGGCAATTCATCATTCAAGTCGAGCATGCCCATGACCCAGCCTTTTGCAAGCCTCTCTGCGTTCCGCGATCTTTTGTCCGAGCCCGAGGCCATGGACGCGGCGGCCCTTGCAGCGGCGGCGGATCACAACGGCCAGTTGACCAAGCCGCCCGGATCGCTGGGACGTCTGGAGGATCTGGCGCAGTGGTATCGTGGCTGGCGCGGCGGTGAAAGGGCCGGGATTGCAGCGCCCCAGGTCATCGTCTTTGCGGGCAACCACGGTGTTGCGGCGCGCGGCGTGTCGGCCTTCCCTGCGGAAGTGACGGCGCAGATGGTGCTGAACTTTCAGGCGGGTGGCGCGGCGGTCAACCAGTTGGCGCGGGTGGTGGGGGCCTCCATGACGGCTGTGCCGCTGGACCTCGACAGGCCTACGGCAGATTTCACGGCGGGTCCGGCGATGGAGGAGGCCGAGCTTGTCGCCGCCCTTGCCGCAGGTTGGGACGCAGTGGATGCATCCGCCGATTTGCTGGTGGTGGGCGAGATGGGCATCGCCAATACCACAAGTGCCGCCGCGCTGGCCTCTGCGCTGCTGGGCGGCGACGCGGCGGATTGGACCGGGCGCGGCACCGGGGTTGACGATGCAGCACTGGCGGTCAAGACAGAGGTGGTGCGCACGGGCGTGGCCCTGCATGGCGGACAGGGTGACGGGTTGGAGACCCTGCGCCGCCTGGGCGGGCGCGAGTTGGCCGGGATGGCCGGTGCGATGGCGCGGGCCCGCAGCCTGCGCATCCCGGTGATCCTGGACGGGTTCATCTGCTGTGCGGCGGCCCTGTGCCTTGAACATACCCAGGCCGGTGCGCTGGATCATGCAGTCGCGGGCCATCTGAGCGCCGAAGGCGGCCATGAGCGCCTGTTGCAGGCGCTGGGCAAGGAGCCGTTGTTGCAGTTGGGTCTGCGGCTGGGGGAAGCCTCGGGCGGGACGCTTGCGATTTCCGTGCTCAAGGCGGCGCTGGCCTGTCATACCGGGATGGCGACCTTTGCGCAGGCGGGTGTCAGCGACGGCTGAACCCCGGGAACGTGCGCCGATGGCGCTTTCGGAAAGACCAGACTCACCTGGCGCTGCTTTACAGCGTCCCGCCTTTAACCTGATACACTCCGTATCGCCGATGTCCCGAGAGCGCGAAGCGCGGCAGGGTATTGGCGATTCAAGTTTAAGGCGGGGCGCTTTAGAATGAAGTGCCAGGCAATTCTAACCCAAACCGGCCTTTCGACGCGGGGTGCGCGAGGGGCTGCCGTGCGGGACAAAACTGCCGCTTGATCACTGGGAACCAAAGCCCGGAATCAAGCCGAAGGCGCCGGGCCATCGCCTGCCCGCCGGTCGGGCGGGCGATTTGGTGAGGCTGGGTATGACTCTGAGAGGTATCATCATGGCTGAGAAATCAAGTGGCATGGACAAAGGTCAGGATCGCCCACCCCGGGCAGGCGACGGCCCGGCTTGTGCTTGATGTCGGCGGTGGAGGCGGCTCGATCCCGCCCTTCGCGGCATTCTCACGACTGACCGCTTGGCCCCGCCCCGACCATCGGACGTAGCGCCGCGCTCTGGCCCAGGGATGTGACACAACGCCCGGTTTGTCTTACACCCACAGCGTATCGGGACAAACCTGCAACACCGCACATCACTTTTCGCGTTCGACCGAAGGGAGAGACAGCGAACAAGTGATCCAAGTATATCCCGGATCGCTTTTTACAGCGTCCCGCCTTTAACCTGATACACTCCGTATCGCCGATGTCCCGAGAGCGCGAAGCGCGGCAGGGTATCGGCGATTCAAGTTTAAGGCGGGGCGCTTTAAGCGCGCTTTTTCTCGTCCTCGTCGCCACGGTTGAGAAAAGCGGTTTCGAGGTCCTTCTGCAATTCCTTTGCACGGGTTACATAGGCCTTGTTCTGCGAGGGGTCGATGTCCGGACGCCAGAGGGCCGCCAGTTCGCGCACCGACTTGCGGTCATGGGCATAGAACATGCGCTGCGCCTCGGCGGCCTCGTATTCGGACAGGCCCAGATTTTCCAGAACATAGCGGCCGGCCCTGAGAGAGCTGTCGAACATCTCGCGTACAATGTCGTCGGCACCGGCCTGATACTGGCGGTAGACGTCGGTGCGGTCATGGGCGCGGGCCACGATATGCAGATCGGGCCGTTCCTTGCGGGCATAGGTGATCAGTTGCAGTGCCGATTTCTGATCATCCAGCGCGACGACCAGCACGCTGGCCTCGCGCAGACCGGCCTTGCGCAGGATGTCGGGGCGGGTCGGGTCGCCCAGAAACGCCTTGAACCCAAAGCGGCGCATCACCGCGATCGTGTCGGGGTTGTGGTCCAGCACCACGGTCTGGAACCCGCTGGCCTGCACCAGCCGGTTCACGATCTGGCCGAACCGTCCGATGCCGGCAATGATCACCGGCCCGGATTCGTCGATCTCATCCGGGGTGAGGGGGCCGTGTTTGACGTCCATGCGCCTGCTGATCCGGTCATATAGAATGAACAGCAGCGGCGTGATCAGCATCGACAGCGCGATCACCAGCAGCAATGTCTCTGCTATCGCGTTTGGCATGACCCCGGTGGCGACCGAAAAGCTGACCAGCACAAAGCCGAATTCGCCCGCTTGCGCGAGGCTAAGGGCAAACAGCCACTGGTCCCGCCCCCTGAGCCGGAAGATACGCCCCAGCACGCCCAGGATCAGCCCCTTGACCACGATGACCAGCACCGCCATCCCGACCAGCAGGATCGGCTTGCTGAACAGCAGCTCAAAGTTGATCCCGGCCCCCACTGTGACAAAGAACAGGCCCAGCAGCAGGCCCTTGAAGGGTTCAAGGTCGGTCTCAAGCTCGTGGCGGAACTCGGACGAGGCCAGAACCACGCCCGCCAGAAACGCACCCAGTGCCGGGGACAGGCCCACCACCATCATCAGAAATGAAATGCCAACGACGATCAGCAGGGCCAGCGCGGTATACATCTCGCGCAGGTTGGCGGAGTGGATGAAGCGGAAAACGGGGCGGGTAAAGAACACGCCGACGATGATGATCGACAGGACCGCCCCGATGGTGACCAGCGTGATGCCCCAGCCCGGCAGGCCCTGGACAAAGTCGAAGGCAGCCGTTGCGGCAGCAGGCCCATGTTCGCCCGCTTCCGCGCCATGGGCCGCATCCACCTGTTCGGGATTGAGCGAAATCGACCCGTCCGGCAGGATGCCACCGACCGTGCCACTGGCCAGAAGCGGCAGCAGCGCCAGGATCGGGATCACCGCGATGTCCTGGGTCAGCAGCACCGAAAAGACGCTGCGCCCGCCGCCTGTCTGCATCAGGTTTTTCTCGGACAGGGTCTGCAACACGATCGCGGTCGAGGACAGTGCCAGCGTCAGCCCGACCGCCAGCGACACGTTCCACGGCTGGCCATATGCCATCGCGACACCCATCAGAGCGGCCGTGGTCAGGATGATTTGAAGACCCCCCAGCCCCAGCAGCCGGTGCCGCATGTCCCACAGCGCCTTGGGCTCAAGCTCAAGCCCGATCAGGAACAGCATCATCACAACGCCGAATTCCGCGAAATGCTGCAAGTCCTTTGTCTCGGACCCGACAAGGCCCAGCACCGGGCCGATCAGGATGCCTGCCGCCAGATACCCCAGCACCGATCCCAGCCCCAGACGCGCCGCAATGGGCACCGCAATCACCGCAGCTGCAAGATAGATCGAGGCCTGGAACAGGAAACCTTCCATGGGGGTCCTTTCAAAAGGGTCAGGTGGGCAAGGGCCCATCGCGTTTGAGCTGGTCCATCACGATCTGGCTGTGCACCCTGGAAACAGCGGGATGCGGCAGCAAGACTTCGTGAATCAGCCGGTTCAGGCTGGGTAAGTCCTCACAATAGACACGCAGCAGGTAATCCGCATCCCCCGTCATGGTCCAGACGCTCACTATCTCGGCCCGACTGGCCATAAGTCGCGCAAAACTTCGTGAATGGTCCGGGCCATGGGTGCCCAGGTGGACCTGGACAAACCCCTGTACGTTCAGGCCCAGGCGCACCGGGTCCAGCCGGGCGGTATAGCCCTGGATATAGCCTTCGCTTTCCAGCCGCTGCCGCCGCCTGCCTGCCTGTGAGGGGGACAGGTTCAGCGCCTCTCCCAACTCCTGCGCGGTCAGGTGGGCGTCGCGCTGCAGGGCGGCCAGCAATCTTGTGTCGATATCATCCAGCATGATGCGCATTTCCCGCGTGATATGGATGGATCATGCGGCATTTGCGTGGAAATTGCCAGAACCTTTCCCAATTATGCGCAGCATTGGCAGGCATCGGAACGTATCTTGCTTCCAACAGTTTCACACTTGTAGAGGAGGCTTCTCATGGGACCTTTCCCGCACGACGCACCGAAATCGAAAATCACCGCCGAGAACCCCGCAGGCACGGACGGGTTCGAGTTTGTCGAATTCGCTTCGGAAAACCCGCAGGAATTGCGCGACCTCTTTGCCCGTATGGGATATGCCCATGTGGCCAACCACAAGACCAGGAAGATCGAGCTTTGGCAGCAGGGTGACATCACCTATGTGCTGAATGCCGATCCTGACAGCTTTGCCGCCAGCTTCGTGGCCAAACACGGCCCCTGCGCCCCCTCGATGGGCTGGCGCGTGGTCGATGCCAAACGCGCACTTGAACATGCGCTCGCCAACGGGGCCGAGGAATATACCGGAGACGGCAAGGTGCTGGACGTGCCTGCAATCATGGGGATTGGCGGATCGCTGCTCTATTTCGTGGATCAGTACTACGACACCTCGCCCTACAACTGGGAATACGACTGGATCGCGCAATCCAAGCCGGAAGGCGTGGGGTTCTACTATCTCGACCACCTGACCCACAACGTGTTCAAAGGCAACATGGACGTCTGGTTCAAGTTCTACGGCGACCTGTTCAACTTCCGCGAAATCCGCTTTTTCGACATCGAGGGCAAGTTCACCGGGTTGACCAGTCGCGCGCTGACCTCGCCCTGTGGCCGCATCCGCATCCCGATCAACGAGGACCGCGACGAGAAGGGCCAGATCGTGGCCTACCTCAAGAAATACAAGGGCGAGGGGATTCAGCACATCGCCGTTGGCGCGCGCGACATCTATGACGCCACCGATGCCATTGCCGACAAGGGCGTGCAGTTCATGCCCGGCCCGCCCGAGACCTACTATATCATGAGCAAGGACCGCGTGACCGGCCACGAAGAGCCGCTGGACCGGATGCAGAAACACGGCATCCTGATCGACGGCGAAGGCGTGGTGGACGTCGAGGGCAAACCGGGGGGCGAAACACGCATCCTGTTGCAAATCTTCTCGAAAACCGTGATCGGCCCGATCTTTTTCGAATTCATCGAACGCAAGGGCGATGACGGCTTCGGCGAGGGGAACTTCAAGGCGCTGTTCGAAAGCATCGAGCAGGAACAACTCGACAGCGGCGAATTGAAAGCCTCCTGAGCGGCGCATGCCGGAATGATGATGAGGGGCGGGCCTGCGGGTGCCGCCCCTTTCAGCCTCTTGGCATTGTCAGCACGACGGAGCGGCCACCCTTGGTATAGCGCAGTTCGGCATCCCCGATGGCAGAGACACGTCCGCCGTCGATCCTGTCCCCCACGACAACCTTCTTGTACCGCCCGTTGCTGAGACGAACCAGCGCGCGGCGGTTCGACGGCTTGCCGTACACGCCGATCAGGTTGACCTTGCGCAGGTTGATGGCGTTCTTGACCGTGGCCTGTTTCGCAACCGAAGTCTTTGACGGGATGCTGGGGGCGACCGTGCGCGGTGCCACGGAGGCTGCACTGGCCACGCGGGTCTCTTCTGCCGGGGCCGTGCGTTCGGCGCGTCTGACAATACGGTCAAAGTTGCGGGGCCGTGTGTCTGGCCGGGCCGAGGCGGCAACGGCAAATTGCGTCGGGTTCTCGAAAGCGACCGGCTGGGCAGGTGTCTCCAGCGCCAATGCCACGGCTTCGGCGGTATCGGCGGGGTTCACTGTTGGCGCGGCGGCTTCTGCCGCCTGTTCCTGTACCGACTGCGGACGCAAGGCGGGTCGGTACTGGGCCAGCTCATCAATCGTCAGCCCATCAAACTGCGCACGTTCGGCATTTTCGACCAGCCCGCCGGGCCGGGTCCTGGGCCGGAACGCGGCCAGCACATTCAGCACCGGAATGTCCTCTGCGGTTTCGCCGGTCTGGGGCTGATAGCGGGCCATGATGCTGTCGGGGGGCAGGATATCCGGTTTGCCCAGATAAATGGTGACACCTTCGGGGCTTACCGTTCCTGACGTTGTGGGAATGACAAGGCCATTCGCGCCGATTGCAAACCGGGTTCCGGCGGCAGCGGGGCTCGCGATCTCGCCCAGGGCGGCATCGGTCAGCAGGCTGTCAAGCGCCGGCAGGGCGATTGCATCCGCAGCTGTACTGACCGGATCAATACTGGTCAGGTAAAGGTCTTCGATCACGACTTCGCCCGCAGGATCAAGCGGCACAACGGGGGCGCGGGGCCAGATCCCGGTCGCTGCATATTTCGCTTCCAGCTCAGCCTCGCTGAGGTCCAGCTCAACCGTGGGCATCGGTTCGCGCAGGGCGTCCAGCACGGCACCGTCTTCCTCTGTCAGGCCACTGTCCAGTGCGGCAGTCCGAACCGGATCGTTTGTTTCGGGTGTCGGCTGCTCTGGCACCGGGGTGTCAGGGACGGCGGCCACTTCAGGCGTGGGGCGCGGACCAAACAGCCGCGACAGGCTCATCCCTTCGTCAAGAAACACCGAAGCCCAGGCCGCGACACCGGCCAGAAAAACCAACAGTACCGCCGTCAGGACAAGGCCAAGGAAACGGGGTTTGCCACCGACCTCGGCCCTGCGCGCGCCGAAAATGGTCATCCGCTCTGCTTCGGACACCGCCGCGCCGCCGGGCTGCGGGGCCGGGGTGGCCAGAATGCGCTTGTCGGGCGCGGAGGTGCCTTTGCGCCTGCGGCTCAGGAAACCGCCGCCTGCGGGCGCAGGTTCGGCGGCGGGGGGCGCGGCAACATCCGGCGTCGGGGCGGGCGTATCGAAGGATGAACTGTCCGGGCGGATGACCGCATCTTCCCCTGAGGGCAAAGCGGCGGGCGCGCCGACCAGCGGCTCGCGCCGCGCGCCTTCAAGCCTGGGTTTCGCCGGTCCGCTGCGTCGGCTGGCAAACCCGCTCGGCTCGGCGCGCAGCGGCGGCAGGGATGCTGCGGTTGCCCCCTTTTCCACCCGCGCGGCCCGCAGGGTCGGCATGACAGGCAGATCCTGTGCTGCACCGGCGCTGTCGGGATTGTCGGATTTGTCAGGAGCAGCGGCATCCGCCTTGTCCGCGGATGTGTCCTGAGCGTCATCTGAGGTTGTTGTCGCAGCGTCCGGCGTGATGATCACCGGCGCGGCCCCGATCGGAGGGGTCACCGCAGCGGGTGCCCCCACGGGGGCCGGGGGCATCTTGACGGTGACGTCCTCACCTTCCGGGGCGGCTGGTTGTGCGGCTTCGGGTTGCGGCGGCGGGGGCGTTGGTGCGCCTTGGGTTTGTGCCGGTGCCTGCGCGGCTGTCACATCGGCCCTGGGTGCGGCGGATTGTCCGGCCTCTGTCGGGCTGGGCCTTTCATCTGGCGGGACACTGCGGGCGGCAGCGGTGTCAGAATGATCGGATGTCTTTTCGGCTGGCGGTGCCTTTGGCGCCTGCGCCTTGGCGGCAGCCTCTGGCTTGTCCTTGGACACCGTGTCGGCGGCAGCCGCGGGCGGCTCCGCGGTGTCGGGCCGTGGGGCCTTGGGGGCCGGTGCCGCAGGCGATGGTTCTGCCGCGACAGGGCCGTCCGGCACGGTGACATTGCCGATCACGACAACGGCGATGCCGTCTGCCTCTACGCTCTCGCCGTCATCCAGAAGCTCCGCAGCCGCCTCTGTCTGGCCAAAGAACGGCTCCCCCAGGTAGGGATGATTGCCGGGGACGGCGGCAAAGCTGACCGGATGAAAGCGGTGTTCGACGGCAAAGGCCTCTGCCTCTGCCAGGGTTTCGCGGGCGACGGCGGCCACATGGGTGCGCGGCCCGTCGAGGCTGATGTCAAAGGCCAGTTCCGCGACCGCATAGGGGGTGGCCCCGTCCAGCGCCGCGCGCGCCGCATCCCGGCGCGCGTCTTCGGCCAGGTCGGGCGTGTCGATGGTCAGGTATTTGATCTGCGCGTCCGGCAGCAGCAGCTTGGTGCGCAACCCGCCCGGTGCCAGCGCGGTGGCGGATTTCCGCAAGACGGCAAGTTCGGCGTTCAGGTCATCGGTGGTCAGCGCCACCTCGCCGACAATACGCCAGCCCCCGGCCGCGCGATGCAGCAGCCGAATGCCTTCAAAAGACAGTGAAAGAGCAAAATCTGGCTTCATCGTCACAACTTTAACACAGTGGTTCTACGCTTTACAGGCACCTTCCCCGTGAAGCCTAGGTTAGCGCAGGGTCCCGCGCAAGAAAAGGTGCGCACCCGGCAGCCAGGACCGCCGGGCAGGGGGCAAGGGCCTGGTTTCGGCCCTTGCCGCCCAGCTCAGCTTGCCGCCTTGCTGAGCGCCTGATCGAGGTCCGCAATCAGGTCGTCAGGGTCCTCGGTGCCGACGGAAATCCGCACGACATTGGGGCCTGCACCGGCGGCAACCTGCTGTTCGGTGCTGAGCTGGCGGTGCGTGGTGGAGGCCGAGTGGATCACCAGCGACCGGGTATCGCCGAGGTTGGCGACATGGCTGAAAATCTCAAGCGCTTCGACCAGTTTCACACAGGCTTCATAGCCGCCCTTGACCGCGATGGTGAACAGCGCACCGGCCCCCTTGGGGCAAAGCTTGGCCCCGCGCTCGTAATAGGGCGAGGATTTCAGACCGGCATAGGTCACCGCCTCGATCCGGTTGTCGTTTTCCAGCCATTCCGCGATCTTTTTGGCGTTGGCCACATGGCGGTCCATGCGCAGGGACAGGGTTTCGATCCCCATCAGGGTGTAATGCGCCGCCTGCGGGTTCATCGTCATGCCCAGATCGCGCAGCCCGATGGCAATGCCGTGGAACGTATAGGCCAGCGCGCCGAAGGTCTCGTGGAATTTCAGGCCGTGGTAGGCGGGTTCGGGTTGGCTGAGGGAGGGGAACTTGTCATTCGCGGACCAGTCGAATTTGCCTGAATCCACCACGCAGCCGCCGGTCACGGTGCCATTGCCGGTGAGGTATTTTGTGGTGGAATGTACCACCAGCGTCGCGCCGTGTTCGATCGGGCGGCAGAGATAGGGCGTGGCGGAGGTGTTGTCGATGATCAGCGGCACGCCGGCCTCGTCCGCGATGTCCGCAATGGCGCGCACGTCCATGATATGGCCGCCGGGGTTCGCAATCACCTCGCCAAAGATGGCGCGGGTGTCGTCATCCACCGCCGCCCGGACCGCATCGAGGTCGTCGAAATCGACGAATTTGCAGGACCAGCCAAAGCGTTTGATGGTCTGGCTGAACTGGGTGACGGTGCCGCCGTAAAGCCGGGTGGAGGCGATGATGTTCTTGCCCGGACCCATCAGCGGAAAGATCGCCATGATCTGGGCCGCATGGCCTGAAGAGCAGCAGACCGCGCCGACGCCACCTTCGAGGGTGGCGATGCGTTCCTGCAGCACGGCGACGGTGGGGTTGGTCAGGCGCGAGTAGATGAAGCCGACTTCCTGCAGGTTGAACAGCGCCGCTGCATGGTCGGTGTCGCGGAACACATAGGCGGTGGTCTGGTAGATCGGCGTCTGGCGCGCCCCGGTGGCGGGGTCGGGGCGGGCGCCCGCGTGGATTTGCAGCGTATCAAAGCCGTAGGTCGGTCCGTCGGTCATGGTCTCTCTCCCAAGAATGTTTGCGATATGGGTAAGCGATTGGCCCGTGCCGCACAAGGGAGCGGCGTTGGTGTTGGCTGGTCGCGGGCGTGATCAAAAGGCGCGGCTGCGCCGCATGCGATTATTGGTGCCTGTGGCTTGCCTGAGCCCCTGGGGGCAGCGCTGTGCGGATGCTGGCGGGGCGCTGTGTATTTGGGGGAACAATGAAGCGGATCAGCGAATCCAGAAGCCGTTTTTCTTGATCCGGTTGCGGATCGCCTGTTCCTTGCGCGGCAGGTCGTTCTGATCGAAAAGCGCGCGCACCTTGTGGCCCCGGCTTTGGTAGACCGTGCGTTTGACCGCTTCGGAGCCCTTGAGCACCTTCTTGAGCTTGTTGGGGGCGGTGACCCGTTCCAGCACCTCGATCGCATGGTCGCTTTCGCGGGCGTAAAGCAGGGGCAGCAGGCGGTAGTGGCAGGTGACGCTGCCGTCCAGCAGGCCCGGCGGCAGGGTGTCCTTGCCGCCGCCCAATGCGTGGATGACCAGCGGCAGGGCGATCTGGTCAAGCCAGGGATCGAAGCTTTGGGCGCAGAGTGCGACCGGGGGGGTGTCGCGGATCGCCAGGGCGTATTGCAGGAATTTCTCGCCAAAGACATGGGGGCAGCGGTAATAGAAGAACCCGGCGTTGAAGTAGAGGTAGCGCTGCCAGTATTCGTCGGGCTGGGTCAGGTCGAGGCTGCTGTCGAAATCCAGGCCGAACTTGTCATAAAGGCTTTGCCACAGGCCCGCGTAGCCTGGCCCGTAAAGCTGGGGGATCGGCCATGTGCCTTCGCGGCGCAGCGAGGCGCTGGGGCGGTCGAAGTCGAAAGGGACCGTGGTAAGGTCGCCCGTGATCAGCGTGTCGGTGTCGAAAAAGACGAATGGTTCGCCCTTTGGCAGGGCGCTGAGCATCTCGATCTTGTTGCCATAGGGATAGCTGCTGCCGAAGTATGTGCTGTCGAAGGGGATGATTTCTGCCCCCAGGTCGGCCAGGGCGGCGCGGATGTCGGCGGCCTGAATCCGGGGGTCGGATTTCCACAGCGGGCCGGGTTGCGGTTCCATCACCAGCAGGCGACCTTTGAAATCCGGGCTCATCTCGCGCAGGGAGGCGGCAAAGATCAGGGCCTCGTAGGACAGCCGTCCGGCCTGTCCCACGATGGCGATGTTGTAGGTTTGCGATTGCACGGGTTTGCGTGCCATACTTCGATTGCCCCTGTGACCTGCCCGGTTTTTTCTTAGGGTGACTATAGGGGTTTATGCAATTTCGCAAAAGGCGGCATTTGGGCCGGGAGTGAGGGATTGAAATGATGTTGGATTTCTTTTTTGCCATTTTGGCGGCAGGTGTGCATGGGGTGGGCGAAGACACGCCCAGGCCCATGGAAACGGCGGTGGCCGAGGCTGTGGCACCGGCGGCACCGGCTGAGCCGCCCGCCAGTGTTTCGGTCGGCCAGGGATCGGTTGTGATCGGGCAGGGGGCCTTGCTGGAGGGGGTGCCTGCCACGCCTGCACCCGCCGCGACGCCTGCACCGGCTGTTGCGGCCCCTGCACCGGCAGCCCCGCCGCCCGCGCAGAACCCCTTCAACATGGCTGTGGTGCCTGCGGGCCTTGTGGCAGAGCCGCAGACCCCCAGTGGCAAGTTCACCACCGCGACCGAAATCAAGCCGATCCTGAATGCGACAAAGGGCAATTGGGTGGCCGTGCGCCAGTACGATGGCAAGGACCTGCTGTATATCACCCATCTGTGGAGCTGGCGCTGCGGTCTGGCTGCGGTCGCGATTTCCGTGAACGGCGAGGCGATGCAGAACTGGCCCTTGCCGCCCTGCCATCTGGAATATGCGACACCCAATGCGATCCTCGAAGAGGACGGGTTACCCTATCTGTCCTTGCGGGAGGGGGCGGTCGAGAGCATCACGATCCAGATCGTCTATGACGATCTGAGCATGGATGTGGCCAGTTTCGACCGTGGTGCTGTTCTGATCCCATGACCCAATGCACCTGCGGTGGCGCGGTCAGATATCCTTCATCAGTCTGAGCGCGTCATAGATCGCCGCATGGGTGTTGCGCGATGAGACGGCATCGCCGATCCGGAACAGTTGATAGCTGCCCTCGGGGTTGCGGGTGATCGTCTGGGGCTGGCCTGCAATCAATGCGCTGTGGTCGACTTCGCCGCCATTGCGCGAGGCCGCGCGCAGGTCGAAATAGAGATCGTCCAGCGGGCGGGTCCCGTAATTGACCACCACCTGATCATAGCTCGCCTGATAGCTGTGATCGCTGTAGTCCGTCCCGATGGTCGCGGTCAGGCGGTTGCCGTCGCGGATGACATCCAGCAGGCGGCGGGTGACGGTAAAGGTCACATCCTTGTCCGACAGGTTCTTGAGGTAGGGCGTCAGCGTCATCCCCATCACCTCGGGGGCGAAGGTGCGGTCCGGTGTCATCACCTCGACCTTCGAACCGGCTTCGGCGGCGATTTCGGCGGCCTGCAGGGCCGGGTGGTCGCCGCTCTCGTCGTAGATCAGCACATGGCCCGCCGGTTTCACGTCGCCTGCGATCAGATCCCAGGCTGTGACGACCTCCGGCAGGTCGCCCTTGGTTTCGTACAGCTCCGTATTGGGCAGGCCGCCGGTGGCGACGATCACAACATCGGGGTTCAGCGCCAGGACATCTGCCGCCTCGGCCCATGTATCGAAGTGGAATGTGACGTCGCGCGCCATGCATTGCGCCATGCGCCAGTCGATGATGCCGATCATGTCGCGGCGGCGCGGGCTTTGCGCGGTCAGGCGGATCTGGCCACCGGGGAGCGGGGCGGCTTCGAAGACGGTCACATCATGGCCCCGTTCGGCGGCGACGCGCGCGGCCTCCAGCCCGGCGGGGCCTGCGCCCACGATCACGATTTTGCGGCGCTTGGTCGCGGGGGGGATGCGGTGCGGCATGGTCAGTTCGCGCCCGGTGGCGGCATTGTGGATGCACAATGCCTCGCCGGCCTGATAGATGCGGTCGAGACAATAGGTGGCCCCGACGCAGGGGCGGATGTCGTCTTCGCGCCCTTCCACGATCTTCTGCACGATATGGGGGTCGGCCATATGCGCGCGGGTCATGCCGACCATGTCGAGCAGCCCGGCCCGCACCGCGTGGCGGGCTGTCGCGACGTCTGGGATCTTGGCGGCGTGAAACACCGGCAGGTCCGCGATCTGTTTGATGCGGCCTGCAAAATCCAGATGCGGGGCAGACTGCATGCCCTGCACCGGGATCACGTTGACCATCGCCGGGTCACTGTGGACCCGCCCCCGGATCACGTTGAGGAAATCAAGCTGCCCGTCAGCACAGAGCCTTTTGGTGATCTCGATCCCTTCCGCTTCGTCGATGCCACCCTTTTGCGCCTCGTCGGCGGTGTAGCGGAAGCCGACGATGAAATCCCTGCCCACCCGTTTGCGCAGGGCGCTCAGCACATCCATGGGAAAGCGCATGCGGTTTTCCAGGGTATCGGCGCCGTAGGGGCCGGTCAGCTGGTTGGTCAGCGGTGACCAGAACTGATCGAGAAGGTGGCCGTAGACTTCCAGTTCGATCCCGTCCATGCCGCCCGCCTGCATCCGTTCGGCAGCATCGGCGAAGTCGTTGATGATGCGTTCAATATCCCAATCCTCGACCAGCTTGGGAAAGGCGCGGTGCGCGGCTTCCCGGTGCCGGGTGGAGGAGACGGAGGGCAGCCAGTCGCCCGTGTTCCAGACAGTTCGGCGGCCCAGATGGGTCAGTTGGATCATGACCGCACAGCCATGGGCGTGCAGGGCATCGGTCAGGTCACGGGTATAAGGCACGACCTCGTCCCGATAGGCGAGGATGTTGTTGAACACCGGCGGGCTGTCCCGCGCGACAGAAGCCGAGCCGGCAGTCATTGCCATGGCCACGCCCGCCTTTGCCCGTTCCTCATGATAGGCGATGTAGCGGTCCCGGGGCATGCCGTCCTGCGCATAGGCCGGTTCATGGGCGGTTGTCATGATCCGGTTCTTCAGGGTCAGGTGCTTGATCTGGAAGGGTTGTAGCAGGGGATCGGTGGACATTGGGGGGACCTTGGGTTGCGGAGCGTTTCCGCGACCGTCTCCGAGCGGGCGGCGGTCTGTCAATCGTCAATCGGTCCGGGGAAGGCGGCCAGGTCGCTGGAAAAGTGGTGGGCGACCCTGGAATCGAACCCGGGCAGTGCGTCTCCGCGAGGGAACCGCAGGTGGCCCCTGCCATATGGGGGGGGCAGGAACGATCCGGGGGATCGTTCGGGTCGGGCGCGCGCCCAGGATAATGGGGAAGCTGACCTTAACGGATGGGAGGAAAGTGGTGGGCGACCCTGGAATCGAACCAGGCGTGCGTCTCCGCGAGGGAGTTACAGTCCCCTGCCACACCTTGCGGCCTGTCGCCCACTTACGCCTGATGCATTGCGCCCGGCGTGGGGGCGTGATTACAAGCGACCCTGAGAGGCGTCAAGGCGAAATTGACGCCGGTGGGGCCGGTCGGGCCAAACGGGGATGATGCGATGAAAAAGCCGAAATGGGTGGTCCAGAAAGAGCAGGACAAGAAAGCCGAGGCGCAGGCGACGGTCTGGCTGTTCGGCCTGCATGCGGTGCGCGACGCCCTGGTCAATCCGGAACGGGAAAAGCTGACACTGATGGTCACGCCAAATGCGCTGGCCAAGCTGGAAGATGCGGTTGCCGAAGCCGGTATCACGCCGGAGGTTGTGGACCCGCGCAAGTTCCGCCCGCCGCTTGACCCTTCGTCGGTGCATCAGGGCGCGGTGCTTGAGGTCAAGCCGCTGAACTGGGGCCGGCTGGAGGATGTCTGCATCGGGCAAACCACCGCGCCGCGCGTGCTGCTGCTGGACCGGGTCACGGACCCGCATAACGTAGGCGCGATCCTGCGCTCTGCCGAGGTGTTGGGGGCGTCTGCCGTGATCGGAACGCGCCACCATTCCGCGCCCGAAACCGGCGCGCTTGCCAAAACGGCGTCAGGCGCGCTGGAGCGTCAACCCTATCTGCGGGTGCGCAACCTGGCTGATGCGATCCGGGCCTTGCAAGGCATGGGTTATCTGGTGCTGGGGCTGGACGGGGAAGCGGAGGTGACCATCGAGGCCGCTGTGGAGGGGCGGCGCGACCGTCCCGTGGCGCTGGTGCTGGGGGCCGAGGGGCCGGGTTTGCGCGAGAAAACACGCGAGACCGTCGATGCCCTGGTACGGATTGACGCAGCCGGTCAATTCGGATCGCTCAACGTCTCAAATGCTGCGGCGATTGCCCTATATGCTGTCAGAGAAAACGGCTGACGGAGCAGAGATTTGGGCTATCCGACAAAGATCGCAACCTGCTGCTATTGCGGGACACGCGCGGCGCTGACGCTGGACCGGGGTCGGCATGAACTGTCCTGTGCGCGCTGTGCTGCCCCCTTGCATGACCTCAAGGCGCTGCCGGTGGCCGATGTGCGCCCGAAACCAGCGGTCAGCCATCTACCGGGATTGCGCCAGTTTCCCGTCGCAAGGAAAGCCGCTGAAAAAGCCAGCCGGAAACCCCGGAAGGTGAAGCCGCGCAAATCGCTGTTTCGCCGCATGGCCGAAGAGGCCTTTGACGTGGTCGAGGATATTTTCGATTGATCGGGGGGATCGGGCGGGATCATGTGGCAGGCCGGGCTCGGCGGAATATTGCCCGGTGTTCACCCGATCTTCACAAAATTGCGCGCCCCCTTTTTCTGCCTCTGAGGATGCCTATCTTTGAGGTAAGACGGCGGGCCCGGAACGCCCGCGCGTCATTTTACTGTCCCTCGTTCCGTACCTCACGCGCCCCCTGATTTTTTCAGGTGGGCGCTTTTTTATGAAATGATTGCAGGATAGGGTTTGCCGATGAATTATTCCGACGCCTTGCTGAAAGAGATTTTGACCCGGACCAAGCGGATCGCGGTGGTGGGGGTGTCGCTGAACCAGGTGCGGCCGAGCTATTATGTGGCGCGCTACCTGGGGCTGCGCGGCTATTCGGTGATCCCGGTCAACCCGGTGCATGAAGGTGCACAGGTTTTTGGCCGCGACGTGTTGGGATCGCTCTCGCAGATCGAGGGCGGGGTCGACATGGTCGATATCTTTCGCCGGTCCGAAGCGGTGCCCGAGATCGTCGAGGAGGCGCTGGCGTGTTTTCCCGATCTGCAGACCATCTGGATGCAGGTCGGTGTCGAGCACGCCGAAGCCGCGGCAATGGCAGAGGCGCGGGGTGTGACGGTGATCCAGAACCGCTGTCCCAAGATCGAATACCAGCGGCTGCATGGCGAATTGCGGATGGGCGGCTTTGCCACGGGGATGATTTCCAGCAAGCTGTGATCCCATGGTCGCGCTGCGCGCGGCACGATCTGATTTTGCTGATGAGGGGGCTTTGCCCCCTCAAACTCCCCCCGAGTATTTCAGGCATAAAGAAGAGGATCAGCGGGAAGCTTTTTCAGCGAGGCCGGATTGCGACTGGCGGCGGGCAAGTTCATCCATCACGTCAGACAGGGGGACATCGCGCGCGGCGAGCATGACCAGCAGATGGTAGAGCACATCGGCGGCCTCCGAGGTGAGGCGTTCGCGGTCGCCCTTGACCGCTTCGATGATCGCCTCGATGGCTTCCTCGCCGAATTTCTCGGCGCATTTTTCGGGGCCTTTTGCCAGCAATTGGGCGGTCCAGCTGCTGTCGGGGGCGGCACCCTTGCGGGCGAGGATTGTGCGATAGAGGTCGTCGAGCGTTGGTGTCACCTGGGTCATGTCAGCCTCATCGGGATGCCGGCAGCGGCCATGTGCTGTTTGGCCTCGTGAATGGTGAATTCGCCGAAATGGAAGATCGAGGCGGCCAGCACGGCGGATGCGCCGCCCTTGGTGACGCCTTCGACAAGGTGATCGAGGGTGCCGACGCCGCCGGAGGCGATCACCGGCACATTTACCGCGTCAGAGATGGCGCGGGTCAGAGGCAGGTTGAAGCCGGATTTGGTGCCGTCGCGGTCCATCGAGGTGAGCAGGATTTCACCGGCGCCTTTTTCGGTGACCGTGCGGGCAAAGTCGACGGCGTCGATGCCGGTGGATTTGCGGCCGCCATGGGTGAAGATTTCCCATTTGCCGGGGCTCACGGTCTTGGCGTCGATGGCAACCACGATGCACTGGCTGCCGAAATGGTCCGCAGCCTCGGCCACCACATCGGGGTTGGCAACGGCGGCGGAGTTGAAGCTGACCTTGTCGGCCCCGGCCAGCAGGAGTGCCCGCACATCCGCCGGGGTCCGCACGCCGCCGCCAACCGTGAGGGGGATGTAGCAATGTTCGGCGGTCCGGCGCACCAGGTCGAACATCGTGCCGCGGTTCTCATGGGTGGCGTGGATGTCGAGAAAGCACAGCTCGTCCGCGCCCGCGGCGTCATAGGCGATGGCCGCATCGACGGGATCGCCCGCATCGCGCAGTCCGACGAAGTTCACGCCCTTGACCACGCGGCCATCGGCGACGTCGAGGCAGGGGATGATGCGGGTTTTCAGCATGTCTTGGGTCCGGGTGTGGGGCGGGGGCGGAGTGTGTATTTTGGGAACAATGAAATCATCGGGACAGGGTTGTCAGCGCAGTGGCAAGATCAATTGCACCGTCATAGAGGGCGCGGCCCGAGATGGCACCTTCGATCACGCCAGTGTCGCGCAGGGCGATCAGATCATCAAGTGAGGACACACCGCCGGAGGCGATGACGGGAATGCTGACCGCGCGGGCCAGGGCAGCGGTGGCGTCGATATTGGGGCCGCCCATGGCCCCGTCGCGCATGATGTCGGTGTAGATTATTGCGGCGACGCCCGCGTCCTCGAAAGACTTGGCAAGGTCGGTGACCAGCACATCGGTTTCAGTGGCCCAGCCTTTGGTCGCGACGCGGCCTTCGCGCGCGTCGATGCCGACGGCGACCTTGCCAGGAAAGGCGCGGGCGGCGTCGCGCACCAGATCGGGGTTTTCCACGGCGACCGTGCCGAGGATGACGCGCGCAAGCCCCTTGTCGAGCCAGCGTTCGATGGTGGCCATGTCACGGATGCCGCCGCCCAGCTGGGCGGGGACCTTGCAGGCTTTCAGGATCGCCTCGACCGGGGCGGCATTGACCGGGGTGCCTGCAAAGGCACCGTTGAGGTCCACCAGATGCAGCCAGGTGCAGCCGGCGTCGACAAAACTGCGGGCCTGGGCGGCGGGATCGTCGTTGAAGACGGTGGAACGGTCCATGTCACCGTGAACCAGGCGCACGGCCTGTCCGTCCTTGAGGTCGATGGCGGGATAGAGGATCATGGGCGGGTCCTGTGCTGCGTTGTCAGCGCGGTTTTGCACGCGTGGGCGGGATTTGCAACGCGACCCGAGGTCAGGCTTGCCAGAAACCGGGCGCTGATCCAGACTATGCCGCAAAAGGGGAGGATATTTCATGAAAAAACTGATGACGGCGGCGCTGCTGGCCTTTGGTCTGGCGGGGACGGCACAGGCGGCGGACCCGGCGGTTGGCACCTGGCAGACGCAGGTGGATGATGGCGCCTATGCCCATGTGAAGATGGCCCCCTGTGGCGGCGCGATTTGCGGCACCATTGCGCGGACCTTCAACGATAGCGGTGAATACAAGTCGCCCAACCTTGGCAAGACGCTGGTGATCGACATGAAGCCGGAAGGCGGCGGGAATTACGCGGGCAAGGTCTGGCGACCGTCGAACGGAAAGATCTACATCGGCAAGATGAATGTCTCTGGCAATGCGTTGAAGCTGTCGGGATGCGTTGCGGGTGGGCTGATCTGTTCGAAACAGACCTGGAAGCGGATCAACTGATCCGCATTCCGGCCATTGCGCCGGGGTGCAGTGTTCTGGAGCCCGCGCCGGTCATGCCGCGACATGCAGGACGCTCGTCTGGACGCGGAACGGATCGTCTTGCCTGAACCCTGCAGCGTCCCGCCTTTAGCCAAAAGCAGATCACATCGCCAATGTCCCGAGAGCGCGCAGCGCGGCAGGGTATTGGCGTTTCAAGTTCAAGGCGGGGCGCTTTAAGGTGCCCATTTCAGGAAGTTCGAGATCAGCCGCAATCCGGTGGTCTGCGATTTTTCCGGGTGGAACTGCATGCCCAGCATGGTGTCGCGCCCGATGATGGCGGTAACGTCGCCGGCATAATCGACATGGGCCAGCCGCTGGGCCGGGTTGGTCACTGCCATGTGGTAGGAATGCACGAAATAGGCGTGGTCGCCAGTCTCGATACCGTCAAAGACCGGGTGCGGATGGTCGATCACCAGATCGTTCCAGCCCATGTGGGGGACCTTCAGGCTGCGGTCACTGGGCGTGATGCGCGTGACCTCGCCGCCGATCCAGTCCAGGCCCGGCGTATCGTGGTATTCACGGCCCATGGTGGCCATCAACTGCATGCCGACGCAGATGCCGAGAAATGGGCGGCCTTTGGCCTCTACCGCCTCGACCATGGCATCAAAGACGCCACCTGCGCCCTTGAGCGCCGCCATGCAGGCGGGAAAGGCCCCGTCGCCCGGCAGCACGATCCGGTCGGCGCGCGCCACCACATCGGCGTCGGAGGTGACGGTGACCTCGCCCGCGTCCGCTTCGCGGGCCATGCGTTCGAAGGCCTTGTGGGCGGAATGCAGGTTGCCGCTTTCATAGTCGATGATGGCGGTCAGCATGGGCTTTGGTCCCTTTGTGCACGGTGGGCTTGAAGTGATGTCCCGAGGGCCGCAGCGGATGGCCTGGGGCAGGGTGGGCCTGCGGGTCGCGAATGAAGACATGTCATAAATGACATGTCTTCATTGGGGTGTCCGGGGTCAAGGGAGGGTAAAGGCGAGAATTCCCTGTTCAGAAAGGATGGGTCTTGCGCGGCGGTGGTCAGACGGCTGGCATATCGCGGCGCACTTTTCGGCGCTTGGTGGCTGTCCGGATCTGTCATCCCCTGCATCCGGATCAAAGCGCACCCTTCGTCGACGGGATATCGCCCGATTTGCGCGGATCGACTTCGACCGCCTCGCGCAGCGCACGGGCGACGGATTTGAATGCCGCCTCGACGATGTGGTGGCTGTTCAGCCCATGCAGCATGTCAACATGCAGGGTGATGCCGCCCTGCGTGCTGAAAGCCTGAAAGAATTCACGCACCAGCTCCGTGTCGAATGTGCCGATCTTGTCGGTTGGCAGATCGACATTCCACACCAGGAAAGGCCGGGCCGACAGGTCAAGCGCAGAGCGCACGAGCGCATCATCCATCGGCAGCAGGCAGGACCCGTAACGCCGTATGCCGCGTTTGTCCCCCAGCGCCCCGGCCAGCGCCTGGCCCAGCGTGATGCCCACATCCTCGACCGTGTGGTGATCGTCGATGTGCAGATCGCCGGTGGCGCGCACTTTCATGTCGATCAGCGAATGGCGCGCCAGCTGGTCCAGCATGTGATCAAAGAAACCCACGCCGGTCTGGTTGTCATAGCTGCCGGTGCCGTCAAGATTGATCTCGACGCTTACATCGGTTTCGGCTGTGGTGCGGGTCAGGCTGGTCTGGCGCATATCGGGCCCCTCTGGCTGGCGTCAGCAGCCTTATAGCAGCGCTGGCCCAGACGCCAAGGCCGGAAGAGGGATTGCAGGCGACCGGGCCTTGTGTCAGCCTGAGCGCAACGCAATTTTCGAGGGTCCGATGACCACCTGTGTTTTTATCCAGATCAGATGCCGCCCCGGTACAACCTACCGTGTGGCAGAGGAAATTGCCCTGCGCGAGATCCATTCCGAACTCTATTCGACGTCAGGCGAATACGACCTGCTGATGAAGCTTTATATCCCCAAGGGGGAGGACGTTGGCGTGTTCATCAATGACCACCTGCTGACCATCGAGGGGATCGAGAGGTCGATGACCACCATGACCTTCAAGGTCTTTTGATGGTCCGTCAGACCTTTCTCGGAACGCTGGTACTTGTTTTCTCTGTCGCCGCCGGGCCGGGCATGGCGGCCGAAAAGGTCTATGAGGGCAAGGAGGCCGCGGCGCTGCGCTGTTCCAATACGCTGGCGCTGACCGCTGTGGCGCTTGCGGGGGCTGAATTGATCAGCGTTGAGGAAAAAGAGGTGATGCTGGGTGTGACGATCCTGATCCTGGAACGCCATGTCAGCGGGACCTGGGCCCAGAAAAAGGCGGCAATGGCGGTGGTGCGCGACCGGCGATCGGTGACCGATACGCTGGAAGACTACCGTCGCAATGCCGCCCGTTGCCTGAGCCAGTTTCCAATCAACTGAGGCCGGTGGGTCAAGGCCTTTCAGCCTTGCTGGGAGATACCGTTGCTAGAGCGATGGCGAGGAAATCGGCAACGATTTCCGACTCGGACATCGCGCAATATCAAAGGGATAGAGCACCGCCATTGATTCAGGTAAACTGGACGGTGCTCTAAAACACACCCGCCGGTGATTTTCCGCTCATCTTCGACCTTAGGGCCGCATTGCTGCGGCTGCGCATCATGGCGCGGTCGATGGCGCGGTCGAATGTCTTTTTCACCCGCTGGTTGCGGTTGGTATAGGGCGGGATCGGGTTGCCGATCGACACCCTGAGGTCCATTGGTGTGCCGTCGGTATAGACCGCCGAGCCGGAATCCAGCAGAGCGTGGGTCCGGTCCTCGATCTCGGGCCATTCCGGCGGCTCAACCCCCTGACTGATGGCCAGTATCATCCCTTTGCCTTCGTATGCCAGCAACAGGTTGGGATGATCGACCACTTCGACGATGGCGTCGACGATCTCGCCCAGGGCAATGGCATATTCCTGGCTGGTGCAATTGTTGTACAATGCTTCGATCTCTTCGATCCGCACCGCAAAGACACAGCATTGGTCCAGCGCCTGCCGCGAGAGTTGCGACAGGTAGTTGCCCAGCGAGAAGGGCAGGATCAGCTGCTCGTGATGGTTGAGCCGGACGGGACAGCCGATGCCGAAGGCATGGTTGCCCTTCTCCGCGTCGACGGCGGGCAAGAGGGGGTCGAGACGGGGCGCGCTTTCGGTGGTTTCCGACATGCGTTTCGCCACCCGGATCCGGGTTGTGATTTCTTTGACGTCAAAGGGCTTGGTGACATAGTCATTGGCCCCGGCGGCAAAGGCACTTTCGATCTTGATGCGGTCCCTGACCGAGGTCAGCATGAGGATCGGCGTTTCACGGTAGTCCGGCATGGTCCGGATCTTGCGGCACAGTTTGATCCCGTTCATGCCCGGCATCTCGATGTCGAGGATCAGGCAATCGAAGCGGGTGTCACTTTCCTCCAGCATGGTCAGGGCCTGGTCGGCGGACTGGGCGCAGGTGATATCGGGCATATCATCCTGACCAAATACGACGGTCAGAAGGTCAAGAACAACCGGATCATCATCAACAGCGAGAAGTCGCATATATCACCTTTTTATCTTGCCACGTGGGGCCTCAGCACCCGCAGTATTCAATGACTGCGCTTGCTATACCTAAACGGGAAAAGCGGGCGAAATTATGACGACAATGCAATTAAAGATTGTGCAAA
The DNA here is from genome assembly GCF_001650875.1 of Sulfitobacter sp. EhC04. Classification (GTDB taxonomy): domain Bacteria; phylum Pseudomonadota; class Alphaproteobacteria; order Rhodobacterales; family Rhodobacteraceae; genus Sulfitobacter. Next base: position 209,867 of record NZ_LXYI01000009.1, on the reverse strand, counting down.
CGCGCCAATATAGGGGGAGTCTGGCGTTTACAGCGATAAATCGCTCATGATTTCTGCCTTGGGGTAGTCCAATTTGTCGCGGCTTCGCTTGACCCGGCCACCCTCCATCACGACAAAGGAGTCGCCAAGCCGATAGGCGAAATCGGCGTTCTGTTCGACCAGCACAATGGCCATCTGACCCTGTTCCCGCAAAAGCTCCAGCGCGTCGCCGATCTGTTGTATGATATTGGGCTGAATGCCCTCCGTCGGCTCGTCCAGCAGCAGCACCTTGGGGCGGGTGATCAGGGCGCGGGCGATGGCAAGTTGTTGTTGCTGCCCGCCCGACAGATCGCCGCCGCGCCGCGATTTCATGTCGCGCAGCACCGGGAACAGCTCAAACACATGATCGGGAATCACATGATCGGATTTCGGCAGACAGGCAAAGCCGGTTTGCAGGTTCTCCTGCACGCTCATCATGGGAAAGACTTCGCGGCCCTGCGGCACATAGGCGATGCCGGCCCGCGCCGCGCGCACGGCCGATGACAGGGGCAGGGTGGCACCGCCGACCTCGGCCCGGTCAGCGCGCGCGGGATGCCGCCCGGCAATGGCCTTGAGCAGACTGGTCTTGCCCACGCCATTGTTGCCCATGACGGCAGTGATATGCCCCACATATGCGGTCACCGAGACACCGAACAGGATCTGGCTTTGTCCGTATTTCAGGTCGAGATTCGCGATATCAAGCATGACCGCGCCCCAGATAGACGTCGATGACCGTCGGATCGGCAGTGACGTGATCAAGCCGTCCCTCGGCCAGCACGGCCCCTTCGTGTAATACCGTTACCTTGCAGTCCAGGCGGCGCACGAATTCCATGTCATGTTCCACCACGACCACCGCGCGGGTCTTTGCCGCCTCGCGCAAAATGTCAGTTGTCTTTTCGCGTTCTTCCGCCGTCATCCCGGCGGCGGGTTCATCCACCAGCATCAGGCGCGGTTCCTGCGCCAGCAGCATGCCGATCTCCAGCCATTGTTTCTGGCCATGGCTCAGCTCGCCCGCGACGCGGGTCAGGCTGTCGCTCAGGCCGATATCCTCGGCGATCTTTTCGATTCTCGCGCCATTGGCAGCGGTTTTCTTGTGCATCAGCACCGCAAAGGGCCCGCGCGGGTTCTTCAGCGCCATTGCAAGGTTCTGCCGCACCGTCTGATCCTCGAACACGGTGGGCTTCTGAAATTTGCGCCCGATGCCTTCCTTGGCGATCTCGCTTTCTGACATGCCAAGCAGGGAAATGTTGCGCTCGCCCCAGATCACCTCGCCCTTGTCCGGCCTGGTCTTGCCGGTGACGATGTCCATGAAGGTCGTCTTGCCCGCCCCGTTCGGCCCGATGATGGCGCGCAACTCGGCTGGGGCAAAGTTGATCGACAGGTTGTTGATCGCCCGGAACCCGTCAAAGGTGACGGTGACGCCGTTGACCTCAAGCAGCATGCTCATGATTGTTTCCTCACCAGATAATCGAACAGCCCGCCAATGCCCTTGGGAAAGAACAGTGTCACGGTCACAAAGCTGAGGCCCAGCAGCACCAGCCACCAGTTGGTCCATTGGATGGTATAGACCCAAAGGTTGATGTCCGGCGCACCGCCGCCGGTGAACCAGGACGACAAGAGCGATACAATGGCCGCCCCGATGACGGCACCGTAAAGCCGCCCGCGCCCGCCGATGGCGACCCAGACCGCCAGATAGATCGAGGCGATGGGCGCGATCTCTCCGGGGTTGATGATGCCCGCCTGCGGGTAATAAAGCGCCCCGGCGATGCCTGACACGATGGCTGTGATTGTAAAGATGAACAGCTTGTAGCTTTCGACGTGATAGCCCAGGAACCGCACCCGCGCCTCGTTATCGCGGATGCCCTTCACCACGCTGCCCATCTTGCCCGATACCACCCAGGCAAAGAACAGATAGGCTGCCCCAAGCGCAAAGGCGGAGACCAGGAAGAACACCAGCGATATGGCGGCCTGCGAGGTGTCCTCGAATCCGGGAATATTCTGCAACCCGGACAGCCCGTTGTTGCCGCGCAGCCCGCTGTCGTTCTGGAACAGGTACAGCGACAGCGCCAGCGTCATCGCCTGGGTCAGGATTGACAGGTAGACGCCGGTCACCCGGCTGCGGAAGGCCAGCCAGCCGAACACCAGCGCCAGCAGACCGGGAACAACGATGACCATCAGCAGTTGCAGGAACAGATTGTCCGCAAAGGCCCAGATCAGCGGAAACTCGGAACTGCCGACAACGCCAAAGATCTGGTTGCCGATGGTGTCCGAAATCTCTGCCGGGGTGGGGGGCAGGGGCTGGCCCGCGAGGCTGCCCATCACGATCCCTTCGGTGCGCGCGTACATCAGCCACATGCCGATGGCATAGCCGCCGATCCCGAAAAAGGCGAAATGCCCCAGGCTGAGGATGCCGCAATAGCCCCAGACCACATCCATCGCGATGGCGATCAGGCACAGGCACAGCGTCTTGCCCAATGTCTTTACAAAAGAAGTTGAGATCACGCCGATGCCGAAGCCTTCGGACAGGATGGTGACACCCAGCGTGAACAGCGCAAGCGCGCAAAGAAACCACAGGATGGACGGGTTCTGCGCGATGAAACTGCGTCTCATGGCGCGACCCCCCCAAGGCGGGGCGTCAGAAGAGCTGTTGCACCCGGCGCGACAGCATGAAGCCGTGCCCCTCTGCATTGCGGCAGGTCAGCCCGCTGCGTTCCGACTGGCAGGTAATCTCTGCGAAATGCCCGGTTTCGCCGTAGGGTGCCACATCCGTGTAGCTTGATTTGCGTGGTGCGGCCTGGCTGCATTCCATCTGCACCGGCCCATAGCGGTTCAGCGTGAAGGTATGCCCCCAATAGCCGTTGCACCAGCCGGGGCGCGGCAGAACCGGCCCCGACGACCGCTCTGCAATGGTGCAGCTGATGTCGCCGCCGTCCAGCGAGCCGTTGCAATAGATATTGCCTGACGGTGTTCTGAACCCGTAGCCGTCGGCCTGCGCCGATGTGGCCAGCAAAATGACTCCGAGGAATGCGGGAATAAGCTTCATCTGAAATTTCCGTCGTTGAATGGGATTGAACCCGCAGGATACCGCGATCATGCATCATGTGAAGCCTCAATCTGCTGCCGCCCGGCCCTTGAGGGCGACAATGCCCTTGGGACGGAACTGGATGAAAAGGATGATGAAAAGGATCATGTAGGTCTGCGCCGCCAGCGTGTTCGAAGGGTTCAGCCATTCGATGCCCTTTTGCAGGAAGCCGATCATCGACGCCCCGGCAAGCGTGCCCCAGACGTTCCCGACGCCGCCGACCACCACGGTCATGAAGCTTTGCACGATGTAATCGGCACCCATCTCGGAGGTGACTTTTGCGTAAAGCCCGATGGCCACGCCTGCGATTCCAGCGATGCCGGACCCCAGACCAAAGGTCAGCATGTTGATCCGGTCCGGGTTGATCCCCATGGAGGCCGCCATGCCGGGGTTCTGGGTCACCGCGCGGACCTCAAGCCCCAGGCGGGTACGGTTCAGCACCAGCAGGATCAGCGCCAGAAACATCAGCGCCAGCACAAAGATCGCGATGCGGATATAGCTGATGGCGATCACGTCATTGATCACCAGCGCCCCGTCCAGCCAGCCGGGCGAGGTCAGGGGCCGCGCCTGGGTGCCAAAGATGTTCTTGGCCAGTTGTTGCAGGGCAATGGAGATGCCGAAAGTCGCCAGCAGCGTCTCCAGCGGGCGATGATAAAGATGGCGGATCACCAGGCGTTCCATCGCCACGCCCGCGCCAAAGGTCAGGGCAAACGCCAGTGGCAGGGCGATGATGATCGACACGGTGTAGTCGGGCACGAACTGCTGCACGACAAAGCCGGTATAGGCCCCCATCATGATGAATTCGCCATGCGCCATGTTGATCACGCCCATCACGCCAAAGGTGATGGCCAGGCCGATGGCGGCAAGAAAGTAGATCGAGGCGAGCGAAAGCGCATCAAGGCCCAGGTCTGCGGCCTGACTGAACGACACCCGCGTCTCGATCCCGTTCAATACGGCACGGGCGGCGTCGGTGACGGCGGGGTCAGGTTCGGTATAGCTTTGGAAAAAGACGTGGTTCGCAATCGCCTCCGCCTCTTCTTGGGCGCTTACACGCGGCGGCACCGCGCCTTCGGCGGCCAGCGCGTCATAAGCGGCGGCGCGATCCGCATCATTGTCAAGCTGTGCAACGGCAGTGCCGCCGACCGTACCGTCGACGATGTTTGCGATCAGGGCGGCGCGGATATCACTGCGGGTCACAAGGGCGGGGGCCAGACCGGCCTCCGCGAGCCGCGCATAGGCTTGCGGCGCGGTCAGATCGGTGCTGGTTTTCAGGATGCGCGCGATATTGGCGTCGTTGGGCTGTTCCTTTGCCACGCCGTCCTGTGTGGCCAGAATGGTGTTCAGCACCGCACGCACATCGACGGACAGATCCCCCGACAGCGCCTCGATGGCTGCCACGCGCCCCTCGGTCGTTTCGGCAAAGAGCGCGCCCAACATCCCGGCCAGGCGGGATTTTACCCGTTTCAGCCGGGGGTCGCTCTCCGCCGCGATGGAGGCGGTCAGCGGTTCAAGCTGGCTGGCCTCCATGCTGCGGGCAATCGCCTCGACCGCCGCGCGGCGCTTGTCGATATCGGGATCGGACAGCTGGAATTGCACCAGCGCCTCGCTGATCGCGCGGCGCACGCCGCCGTTGGGGCGGGCCTCTGTCAACGTGGCACCTGCGGCGGGGCCTGCAACTATGGCGGTGTCCAGGTCGATCAGATCACCACCCTTGCGCCGAAAGAACAGCCCGTCGCCCGCGCGCTGCACGATCTCGCGGTCGCGCCAGGCCTCAAGAAAGGGGACCGCCTGCGGCAGGCCGCTGGCCACCAGATCAACCAAAACCACATCGACGCTGCGCCGACCGGGCTTGAGAACCTCTTCGGCATGGCTTTGCAGGATCGGTTGCAGGCTTTGCGCGCTGACGACAACGGGAAAGGTCAGGCAAAGCGCCAGGGCCAGGAAAAACGGGCGAAGCATCAGGGGAAGCCAATCATTCAATCAGGAAAGTCGGCGCGAGGGGGAACCCCGCGCCGCGCTGGTTCAGTAGTTGGATGTCAGCTGTACGCAGGACTTGGTCTCGGTGTTGTACATGCCGCAGCCCAGGTCCTTCCAATCCGATGTCAGCACAGCGGATTCCGGCAGGAAGTCGGTCCAGGCGTCGCCCGGCACTTCGCTGGTCTGGCTGACGATATCGAACTGGCCTTCGGCGGTGATTTCACCAATCAGCACCGGCTTGGCAAGGTGATGGTTCGGCAGCATCACGGCTGTGCCGCCGGTCAGGTTTGGAAATTCCTGCCCGTACATCGCGCTGCGCACCGCATCCACCTCCGTGCTGCCTGCCGCTTCAACCGCGTTCACCCACATGTTGAACCCGATGTAATGCGCTTCCATCGGGTCGTTGGTCACGCGGTCTTCGCCCATCTTGGCTTTCCATGCGGCAACCCAGGCATCGTTGGCTTCGGATTCTGCCGACTGGAAATAATTCCAGGCCGCCAGATGCCCGACAAGGTTGGAGGTATCGAGGCCTGACAGTTCTTCCTCACCGACGGAGAATGCCACCACGGGGATGTCATCGGCAGAGATGCCCGCCGCCGCCAGTTCCTTGTAAAAGCCGATGTTGGCGTCGCCGTTGATGGTGGAGATCACGCCAACCTGTTTGCCGTCCGCACCCAGTGCCACCACATCGGCCACAATGGTCGCCCAGTCGGAATGACCAAAGGGTGTGTAGTTTACAAAGATGTCCTCCTGCGCGATCCCCTTGGACTTCAGATAGCTTTCAAGGATGTTGTTCGTGGTGCGCGGATAGACATAGTCGGTGCCCAGCAGCGCGAATTTCTCGACGCCCAGTTCCTCAAGGAAATAGTCGGTCGCGGGGATCGCCTGCTGGTTCGGCGCGGCCCCAGTGTAGAACACGTTCTTCGAGCTTTCCTCACCTTCGTATTGCACCGGATAGAACAGCAAGCCGTTCAGTTCCTCGATCACCGGCAGTACGGACTTGCGGGAAACGCTTGTCCAGTTGCCAAAGATCACATCGACATCATGCACTGTCAGCAGTTCACGCGCCTTTTCGGCGAAGAGCGGCCAGTCGGAGGCCGGATCGACCACAACCGCCTCGATCTGGCAGCCCAGAACGCCACCCTTGGCATTCTGTTCCTCGATCAGCAGCAGCATCGTGTCTTTCAACGTGGTTTCGGAAATCGCCATTGTCCCGGAAAGGGAGTGCAACACGCCGACCTTCACAGGGTCGGCACATTCGGCGGCAGCCATAACGGCGGAGCCCATCAAGGCGCCGGTCACAAGAGCAGAGGTTTTCAGTTTCATTTATCAAACATCCCGGTTGTCGCTGCGGACGATCGGAATACCGCGAACGGCACTTCCCAACCGGTGGCTGACCCGTGTAGTCAGACCCCGCAACTGTTGTTGTAGTCGCGTGGGGGAAGTATCTGCCAAGATGGCCCCCGCGCGGCGCTGTTGCCCGGATTGGGCAGCGCTACTAGGCGGGATGCCTCCGGGGATTCACTAGAATTTGCAGCCGATTTAGGGGGACAGCAGGGCAATCTGCATAATTGTTGCCCGCGCAGGGGGCGCTTTGCACAAATTTTCGCCGGTTGCGGAATCTGTGATGTGGATGCGGCGCGCCTCCCCGAAGGGTCAGAGGCTCGGGAAACGGCATGGCCGCCCCGAGATTCTGCTGTTCGGCATGTTCAGAAAATGAAATCCGTCGCGTCCAGATCACCCAGATTGACGTTCAGCAAGGTAATCGTATTGCCCCCGCCTGCGTCGATCAGCACGTTCGAGCCGACCTGATTGGTGTGATTGTTCAGTAGATCGCTGAGGTTGGTGATAGAGGCGACCCGGCTGAGGTCGATCCGTTCGAACACATTGGTGGCGGCGAAATCGGCAATCGTGTCCTGTCCGAAACCGCCCCCGAAGTCCGCGAAGATAAAGACATCGGCGTTGAACAGGCCCCAGAGTTCGTCGTTTCCGGTGCTGCCGACGATGGTGTCGAAACCTGCACCGGCATAGATGGTGTCATTGTCGGCACCGCCGTCAATCATGTCATTGCCGGAGCCGCCAAAGAAGCGGTCGTTGCCAGCCTGACCAAACAGCGTGTCATTGCCTGCTTCGCCGAACACCCCGTCCCCGGCGCTGCCGCCATAGGCCAGGTCATTGCCGTTGCCGCCAAACAACCTGTCGAAACCGGCACCGCCCAACAGCGTATCATTGCCATTCTCACCGAACAGGTTGTCCGCCTGTGCGCCGCCGTCGATCAGGTCATCGCCCGCGCCGCCCGACAGGCTGTCAAAGCCGCTGCCGCCGAGGATGGTATCGTTGCCAAGACCCCCAACTGCCGTGTCGTTGCCGGCGTCGCCAGCGATCAGGTCGTTGTCATCGCCGCCGTTCAGAAAATCCGCCCCGTCCGCGCCGATCAGGGTGTCATTGCCGGCCTGGCCAAGCAGGGTGTCGGCGCCATCGCCGCCGATCATGTGGTCGTTGCCGGCGCCGCCGTCCATGCTGTCTGCACCGTCATCGCCGCGCAGGACATCCTGCCCGCTGCCGCCCAGGATCGTATCCGTCCCTTCGCCGCCAAAGATGGTGTCGTTCCCGGCATTTCCTTCCAGGCGCTGGTCCGTGTTGTTCCCGCCGATCAGGTCACTGCCTGTTCCTGCCAGGACAATTTCAAAGTTGGCGGCTGTCCCCGTCGCGCTGCCATTAGCATTCCGGAAGGTGCCGATTTCCGTATTCAGGCGATAGTCTGCGGTAAAACCGGAAAAGTTGAAGGTGTCGATGCCCTCACCGCCGTCATAGACTTCACCGCTCACCAGTTCGCCGACGCGCGCCAGGATCGTGTCATTGCCGCCATTGCCGAACAAACTGTAGACCGCATTGACGTTGTCGCCTGCGACCAGGGAATCGTTGCCGCTCCCGGCGGACGCCTCTTCGATGCTGGTCAACGTGGTCGCAAAACCACCGTTAATGGTAGAAAATACGCCGTTCAGCAGATCGGCGATATATGAGACCGATTGATTTGTGAAATCGAACCTGTCGGTGCCCGCACCGCCATCGAAAATCTCCCCGCCAGCAACTCCGGATCCCGCCGTGGCAAGCGTGTCATTGCCCAGCCCGCCATGAAGCGTGGATTGCACGCCGGTCTGCTCGCGTATGAAGTCATTGCCACTCCCGGCAAAGATTTCTTCAAAGCCCGAAATCGTCGCGGTGAAACTGCCTGTGTTGAAGCTTCCGGCGTTCATGTCGATGACAAAATCCGTGGTCAGATTGGAGAAATCCAGAACATCCGTGCCGCTGCCGCCGATGTATTCTTCGCCATTAAAGATCCCGGCGCTTCCCGGCGAGATGGTGTCATTGCCAGCACCACCGTCCAGATTGTACGCCACTGCGTCGGTGCCGCCGATCATGATGTCATTGCCGTTGCCGCCAATGCCTTCTTCGAAATTCAACATGGTTCCGACAAAGTTGCCATCCGTGGTGGCAATGACTTCGTTTGAGAAATCAAACAGATAGTTGTTGTTCAGCGACGAGCCATCAATCGTGTCCTGCCCGCCAAGTCCATCAAAAACGTCGCCGTTGAACAGGTTGTTGAAGTCAAACAGGTCGTTGCCGGAAGTTCCTGTGTAGTCGGGCATTGAGTTAGTCCTTTCATCTTGAAATCACTGAAGCCCGCGCTGTCTGGCCGGGCCGATGAGGATCGAAACTGACAGTTCAGAAAAATCGAAGGATCGAAAATAGCAGAGTATATTCAGCGCAATGTAACAGACATTCAGGATATCGACAAATTGGATGAAACGGGGAGGGGTAGCGCGGCTCACGCGCCCCGGCTCGAGCCGCGTCAGATCGGCGAAAGGTGACGATGACAGCGCGCACGGCCAGAAGAGCATGACCTGAAATGAAAAAGACCGCCAACTGGCGGTCTGTTTCAAAAGGTCCCATTGGAGCGGGCGAGGCGATTCGAACGCCCGACCCTAACCTTGGCAAGGTTATGCTCTACCCCTGAGCTACGCCCGCATCCTTGGGTGAGGGGGAGATACCCATCCCTGCCGCGCGCCGCAAGGGGGAAAAGGCGGTTTGAGGCGAAATTTTTTCGATCTCTCCCACCGTGGTCCAGAACAGCGCATGTCCGATCAGGCCAAGAGCGCGCTGCAGGATCATGGCCGATGTGATCACCTTGCCGATCTGTTGCAGGATCAACTTTTTCAGGGCGGAGGAAAAGCCCGCCGCAAGCAGGATGCGTCCCGTCAGCAGCGATGCGCCCTGCAGGCGCGGCGCGATCCCCGGCGCAGCGTTCAGGTCGCTGACACACAAGAGCAGCAGACCGCGCAGCGGTGCAGGATCACCCGCGCGCTCAGGATCAGGAACAACAGCGCGATCAGCGCCGTAAGAGCGACATCACGGGTACTTGCGCGCAGCCCGTGCAGTGGCCAGCGCGCCGCCGTTTTTCTTGGTCTGGGCGGTCGCGGTCCATTCATAGGTATGGCGGCCGCTGGGCGGGCAGGGGCTTTTGTACTTGAAGGCACCGGGCGCAATGACCTTCTGACCGTTATAGGCCACCACCCCGCCGCCGTGGTTGTAATTGGGCACGTCGCGGTCGGTCAGTTTGAACCGGATGAACTTCGTGCCGGCAGGGACGCCATTGACCTGAAATGCGGGATTGTTGACGGTATTGGGCCGCCCGTTGGTGCAGGATTTCAGCCCGGACCAGTCAAAGCCGACGTCAAAAGCAAGGGCAGGGCCTGCGGCAAGAACGCAGGTCACAGCGAGAAATATCTTTTTCATAAGCAAACCTCGAATGTTGTCTTGTCAGATTTCACGCGAGCGGCGCTTCTGTCAATCGCACCAAATGCAAAAGGCCCCGACGGATGTCGGGGCCTTGTGATGTTTTTCGCAGCCTTAGTGGCCGTGCTTGATGTCCCAGTCTTCCTGTTTCGGAAGCTGCTCGAACGTGTGTTCGGGCGGCGGGCTGGGCAGGGTCCATTCCAGCGTATCGGCGTATTCGTTCCAGGGGTTGTTCGCCGTCACCTTCGCACCGCGTGTCAGCGAATAGGCGATGATTCCGAAGAAGAACAGGAACGATGCAAAGCTCAGGAATGCGCCCATCGAGGACCAGTGGTTCCAGTAGGCGAATGCCTCGGGATAGTCGATGTAGCGGCGCGGCATGCCCTGACGGCCCAGGAAGTGCTGCGGGAAGAACGTCAGGTTGGCCCCGATGAACATCGCCCAGAAGTGCAGCTTGCCAGCCCATTCGGGATACATGCGTCCGGTCATCTTGGGGAAGTAGAAGTAGACCCCCGCAAAGATCGCGAACACGGCACCAAGGCTCATCACATAGTGGAAGTGCGCCACGACATAGTATGTATCGTGGTAGTAGCGGTCCACGGCAGCCTGTGACAGCACGATGCCGGTCACGCCGCCCACGGTGAAGAGGAACAGAAAGCCAAATGCCCAGAGCATCGGTGTCTTGAACTCGATGGAGCCGCCCCACATTGTGGCGATCCAGCTGAACACCTTGACCCCAGTGGGCACCGCGATGACCATGGTGGCCAGCATGAAATAGGCCTGCTGGTTCAGGGTCATGCCCACGGTGTACATGTGGTGCGCCCAAACGACAAAACCCAACGCGCCGATGGCAATGATCGCCCAAACCATCGGCAGGTAGCCGAAGATCGGTTTGCGGCTGAACGTGGCGATGACGTGGCTGATGATGCCGAAACCGGGCAGGATGATGATGTAGACTTCCGGGTGGCCGAAGAACCACAGGATGTGCTGGTACAGGACCGGGTCGCCGCCGCCGGCAGGATCAAAGAAGGCAAAGCCAAAGTTGCGGTCCATCAGCAGCATGGTGATCGCACCGGCCAGAACGGGCAGGGCCAGCAGGATCAACCAGGCGGTGACAAAGATCGACCAGGAGAACAGCGGCACCTTGAACAGGGTCATGCCGGGGGCACGCATGTTCAGGAAGGTGGTGATCATGTTGATCGCACCCAGGATCGAGGAGGCGCCGGAGACGTGAACCGCGAAGATCGCAAGGTCCATCGACATGCCGCCTTCTTTCACCGAAAGCGGCGGATACAGCACCCAGCCAACGCCGGCACCGGCCTGGCCGTTGCCGCCCGGTGCCAATACGGAACAGACCGCAAGGGTTGTCCCGGCGACATAGAGCCAGAAGGAAAGGTTGTTCAGCCGCGGGAACGCCATGTCCGGCGCGCCGATCTGCAAAGGCATGAAATAGTTGCCAAAACCGCCAAACAGGGCGGGAATGACGACAAAGAACATCATCAGGATGCCGTGGCCGGTGATCAACACGTTCCACAAATGCCCGTTTGGCGTACAGGTGGCTGCGGAATCGGCGAACATCCGTGCGCCTTCCATGCACATGTACTGAACGCCGGGGTTCATCAGCTCAAGCCGCATGTAGACGGTGAAGCCTACCGAGACGAAACCCGCAAGCGCGGAGACGACAAGGTACAGAATACCGATGTCTTTGTGGTTGGTGGACATGAACCAGCGGGTGAAGAAACCGCGCTCGTCGTGGTGGTCATGGCCTTGAATGGCTGCGTCTGCCATGCGGTGCCTCCTGAAACTTGAACTCATGGGTCACACCACGCCTGTTGGCTGTCACGCGGTGCGGATTGAGAGCCGTTCTAAAGCGGCTTGGCGCAGGGGGCAATGGGCGAGGTGTCGCAGGGCGGGGTTATTTTGCGGCTGCGGCGCGGTTTTTGCACATGATATTGGACCTCGGGTGATCTGGACCCTTGCGTCCTCAATTGGCGCAAATGGAAAACCGGAACTTCGCGCAGATCGCCGCCAGCGACCGGAACGCATCCTTCTTGAACCTCGGATGCGAATCGCAAGTCGGGCCAGCGCCTGCCCGGGGTGGGCGATACTGACCTTGGCTCATGCCACTTTATTTCTCAGCCATGATGAATCCTATCGAGGGAGTGCCCAGCCTCACCAAATCGCCTACCCGAGGGGCGGGCAGGCGATGGCCCGGCGCCTGCGGCTTGTTCCGGGCCTGGAGGATCTGCGGCTGCGGCGCGGTTTTTTCGAAGCGGGCGGGGAAGGTCGGAGGGTTCCGGGCTTTCGCTCAGGCGGTTACAGCGGGCAGGGGGCCGAACACCTGATCGAAGGCCGCGTGCAGCGCCACGTCAACGTCGGCCATGCTGACCGGCAGGCCAAGGTCCACCAGTGACGTAACCCCGTGGTCACTGATCCCGCAGGGGACAATGCCGGAAAAATGATCCAGCTCCGGCTCCACATTGATGCTGATGCCGTGAAAGCTGATCCATTTGCGCAAGCGGATGCCGATGGCGGCGATCTTGTCCTCGGCCGGGGTGCCGTCGGGCTGGGGCAGCTTTTCGGGGCGCTGCACCCAGACGCCGACGCGGCCCGCGCGGATTTCGCCGGTGACATTGAACTGCTCCAGCGTGGCGATCACCCAATCCTCCAACTGGCGGACAAAGCAGCGCACGTCGCGTCCGCGCGCAGCAACGTCCAGCATCACATAGGCAACGCGCTGGCCCGGCCCGTGGTAGGTGTATTGCCCGCCCCGCTTGGTGTCATAGACCGCAAAGCGGCCCGGATCGGTCAGATCCTCCGCCCGTGCGGATGTGCCGGCGGTGTAGAGCGGCGGGTGTTCGACCAGCCAGATGCATTCATCTGCCTCGCCTGCGCTGATCGCGGCCACGCGCGCCTCCATCCACGCCTCGGCGGCGCGGTAGTCGGTCAATCCGTCCGTGACGATCCATTCCACCATGGCGGATGTTTAGGCGCGATTGGCAGGCGCGACAAGATCATCCGTGCCGGGACTGAACCGGTACGCCCGCGTCAGGGCGGTTGAAATGCGGCAGGGAAAGACATATAATAATTTTTGAATGTTTTATCATGCTCGCGCGCCGCGATGTGCCCGGCGGGCGCTGAGCCTTGGAAAGGGAACCCGACCATGACATTGAACAAGGGCAACCTTGACCCTGCTGCCATTGGTCCGGCGCGGAGGGCGCGGTGATGGAGACCGCTTTCACACCATTTCAATCCCTTGCAGGCGGCGCGCTGATCGGCGTGGCTTCCGTTCTGCTGATGGGGCTGATGGGCCGGATCATGGGCGCAACCGGCGTTCTGGCCGGTCTGCTGATGCCTGCGAACCTTGCGGACTGGTCGTGGCGTGCGGCTGTCGTGGCGGGGATGGTCAGCGGGCCCATTGCCGTGATGCTGGTCACGGGTGAATTCCCGCAGGTGCAGGTTCCGGTCTCCAGCACGATGCTGGTCATCGGCGGGTTGATCGTCGGGGTTGGCGTGACCTTCGGGGCGGGCTGCACCTCGGGCCATGGGGTCTGCGGGATGGCGCGGCTGTCGCCCCGCTCCATCGCGGCCACGCTGACCTTCATGCTGGCCACTGGCGTCACGGTCTATGTGCTGCGCCATGTGATGGGGGGCTGAGCCATGCGTATCGTCATCTGCTATCTGATCGGCCTTGTCTTTGGTGTCGGCATCTCGATCTCGGGCATGGCCAACCCGGCCAAGGTTCTGAATTTCTTCGATGTCGCGGGCAGCTGGGACCCCAGCCTTGCCTTTGTCATGGGCGGCGCGCTGATTGTCACCTTCATCGGCTACCGGGTGGTGCTGAAACGCCCTGCGCCGCAGTTTGACAGCCGCTTTGACCTGCCGACAAGCAAAGATTTCGACCTGCCCCTGATCGCGGGCTCCGCAACCTTTGGCATTGGCTGGGGCATTGCCGGTTTCTGCCCCGGCGGCGCGCTGCCCGCATTGGGCACAGGGCAGGCCGAGGTTGTGATCTTTGTTGCCGCGTTGATTGGCGGTATCGTGATTGCACGGCTCATGCAGACGGCCCTGCGACGCAGGTCCGATGTTGCAGCTTAACGGAGGAAATCCAATGACCTACCCCGTGGACATGTCCGTCAAACCCGAAGTCTCGGCGCATTTTGACGAGGCGACAAACACCATCAGCTATATCGTGCGTGACCCGGCAAGCGTGCATTGCGCGATCATCGACAGCGTGATGGACATCGACTATGCCGCTGGCCGCATCACCTATGACCATGCCGATGCCCTGATCACCGAGATCGAGGGCAAGGGCCTGAAACTGGACTGGATCATCGAAACCCATGTCCATGCGGACCACCTGAGCGCCGCGCCCTATATCCAGCAAAGGCTGGGGGGCAAGATCGGTGTCGGGGAAAAGATCATGGTGGTGCAGGAAACCTTCGGCAAGATCTTCAACGAAGGCACCGAGTTTCAGCGCGACGGCTCGCAGTTCGATGCGCTGTTCAGGGATGGCGACACCTACAATGTGGGCGAGATGACCTGCTTTGCCATCTACACGCCCGGACATACTCCGGCCTGCATGGTGCATGTGATGGGCGATGCGGCCTTTGCGGGGGATACGCTGTTCATGCCCGATGGCGGTTCGGCACGGGCGGATTTTCCCGGCGGTGATGCGGGCCAGCTTTTCGACAGCATCCAGAAGGTGCTGTCACTGCCCGACGAGATGCGCCTGTTCATGTGTCACGACTATGGCCCCAACGGGCGCGCAATCCAGTGGGAAACCACGGTAGCGGCGCAGAAGGCGGACAACATCCATGTCGGAGGTGGCAAGACCCGCGAGGATTTCATCAAGTTCAGGACAGAACGGGACGCGCAACTGGCGGTGCCAAAGCTGATCATCCCGTCGCTTCAGGTGAACATGCGGGCCGGTGAATTGCCCCGTGACAAGGATGGCAACCTGATGCTCAAGGTGCCCGTGAACGGCATCTGAGGCAGCACCGCCGGGCGTTTTCGCGCGCGCCGGGGATGATCAGGCGGCATCCTTTTCGTTCAACACCTTGGTCAGCATCTGCGCATAGGTTTCAGCACCCTGCGCGCCGGTCAGCAGATAACGTCCGTCGAACACCATCGACGGCACACCCGATATCCCGCGCGATGTCCAGAATTCCTGACGGGTGCGGGTTTCCTGCGCATGGCTGCCGCTGTCCAGCACCACCCGCGCCGCATCGCGGTCAAGTCCGACGGAGGCCGCAACCTCAAGCAGCACATCATGATCCGACACATCGCGCGCTTGTGTAAAATGGGCATCGAACAGGGCCAGCTTCAGCGGATGCTGCAACTGTGCCTCCTGCGCCCAGTCCAGCAATTGATGCGCGGCAAAGGTATTCACGATGCGGCTGTCCGCATCGAAATTGAAGGTGAACCCCAGGTCCTGGCCCAGTTCCACCAGCCGTTTGCGGTTTTCGGCGGATTGCGCGGCGCTGGCACCGTATTTCTCGGCAATATGCTCGGTCAGGTTCTGCCCTTCGGGGGCCATGGCGGGGTTCAGCTCGAACGGATGCCAGCGGATAAAGGCCCCGGCCCCGACCATCGCGAGGG
Organism: Sulfitobacter sp. EhC04; assembly: GCF_001650875.1. Classification (GTDB taxonomy): domain Bacteria; phylum Pseudomonadota; class Alphaproteobacteria; order Rhodobacterales; family Rhodobacteraceae; genus Sulfitobacter. The sequence continues at coordinate 194,392 of NZ_LXYI01000009.1, read as the reverse complement.
CCTGTTCAAGCTGTTTGTAGCCGACGATGCACCAGGGGCACATGACGTCCGACACGATATCCACCTGCACGACCTTGTCCTGCGGCGGAGGGGCGGTATCGGGCATTGATGTATCCTTTCGGCTGGCATTCACCTTTCTACTTCGGTGTTCGAGCGTATTTTTTCAATATTAAAGCTTTCCGGCAGGCCCAAAAAGGTTCCCGCGCCGGATTATGTTGTGTTAGCCTTTTTCCCAATACCCTTAAAACGATTCATTTTCGGAGCGGACAGATGATTTATAAACTTATGACAGGGGCTGTTCTGGCCCTTTCGGTGGCGGTTATTCCAGCAGAGCGGGTCGAGGCGGATGCAGGTGATTTCATCGCCGGGGCCATCATCGGGGGCATTGTGGGGGCCAATGCGAAAAAGCAGCGGCGCACGACAACGCGGCGCACCTATCGCAAGAAATCCACCCGGTCATCGCTGCCCTCCACGCAGGAAGGCAAGAACATCCAGGCATCGCTGAATTATTTCGGCTTTGATGCCGGGTCGGTGGATGGCCAGCTGGGGCGCAAGACGCGCAATGCCGTGTCGCAGTACCAGGCCTACCTTGGCTATCCCGTCACCGGGCAGCTTTCCGCCTTTGAACAAAACCTGCTGATCTCCAGCTACAACCGCGCGCAGGCGGGGGGCTATGCGGTTCAGCAACAGGTCGCCGCGACGCCGGATGGCACCCGTGGCCTGCTCAAGAGCTACCGTGCGGAAATGGCGGGCCAGTCTCCGGCAGGCAACGTCACGGCACCCACGACAACCATCGTCGTCGCACCGCAGCAAGTCCCGCAGTCCGGTGCCACAATGGCGGCCACGGCCCCGGCGGCCCCGCTGTCGGGGGTTTCCTCGCTGGCGGCGGCGGTTGCACCTGCTCCGGCACCCGGTGCCAGCACGGGCGGCTTGCCGAACTTCCTCGGGGCAGGGACCCAGGCCTCGCTTGCCTCGCACTGCAATACCGTGTCGCTGATCACCAACACCAATGGCGGCTTTACCACACTGGCCAGCATGACCGACCCGAATGTGGCGCTGAACGAGCAATTCTGCCTGGCGCGGACCTATGCCATTGCCGAGTCGGAAGAACTGGTCAGTCAGATCCAGGGTTTCACCCCCGATCAGATCGCCCAGCAATGCGCCGGATTCGGCCCCGCAATGAAGGACAAGGTTGCGGCATTGTCGCTGAAACCGCGTGAAGCAGTGGTGCAGGACGTTTCGGCATTTGTGCTGACCACCGGCATGTCGCCCGCACAGCTTCAGGGCACGGCCAAGATTTGCCTTGGCGTCGGCTATCGCACCGACAATATGGACGTGGCGGTGGGGTCTGCCCTGCTGCTCTATGCAATGGGTGAAGGGGTCTATGGCGAATTGATGGGCCACCACCTGAGCCAGGGTTTCGGCCCCGCCAAACGTGTGGACATGGCGCAAAGCTGGTATGAGGCCGGGCTTGCCGCTGCCGATTCCGGCGCGGCGGCGGTCTTTGTTCCCGGCCAGCCTGAGCGGACGGAACTGATCCGCGCTGCGGCGATGCGTTCGGGCGGCGTTCAGGGCTCTGCCCTGCCGACACCGCAACCGGCGTCCGGCAGCGCCCTGCCCACGTTCTCGATCAGCGAATAAACCTCGGTTCTACCCGAGGCGACGGCCCCCCGCAGTTGAAGCGCTGCGGGGGGCCTTTTTTGTTTTCTTTTCCTCTTCACAAGCAGGGCCGCTTTGTCTAAACCGCCTTCACCATCCATGGCGTGCGGTCGTGGCGGAATGGTAGACGCGCAGCGTTGAGGTCGCTGTGGGGTAACACCCGTGAGAGTTCGAGTCTCTCCGACCGCACCAGTTATTCTCCTTCCTGAACAGTAAGTTGTTCAAAATCAGGAGGTTGAGACGCTCTTAGTGGTACACAAGAGTGGTACACACGGAAATGCGTATGCCTAGCCCGACGAAGTTAAAAAGCGGAATTTATGCTTACCGCGTTCGAGTCCCCGCCGATGTGGCCGAAGCTTTTGGCAAAGCGATAATCAAGAAAAGCCTTAACACCAGAGATCCTGTCGAGGCCAAGCGGCTATTCAACTTGATGCACGGTGAGAATGAGGCAATCTGGGCGCAGTTGCGTAAAGGACTGGTGCAGCTTAGCCAACGGCAACTAGTCGCATTGAGCGGTGATTATTATCGCAGTTGGATGGAGCAGTTCCACGAAAACGCTGGCGACACAGCAGCATACCAAAATTTGACCGAAATGACTGAGGGGCTTGCAGGCAATGATGAGAGACTTACTGTCTGGTACGGACGTGCAACAGATGCGCTCCTTCAGTCAAAAGGTCTGAGGCTTAGCGCCGACCAACGGACCGCGCTGATCCGTGAAATGCACAAGGCTGACGTACAGGCACGGCTGCAACTTCAAAAGAACGCTGAGGGGGACTACAGGCAAGATCCTGATGCCGATAGGTTCCCCAAGTGGACCACTACTGAGGCAAATGTGGGGAAGAAGTTAGATCAGGCAAATATGCAAAAAACACTAAGTGATTTGTTCGCAGCTTGGGAGGCCACACACCGCGCCAATGGAAAAAGCGTCCGTACAGTGAAAGACAGTCGGCATAAGGTTGACAGTTTCCGGTCCTTCTTGGGTCACGAACTCGCGGAAAAGATCACCAAGCAGGACGTCGATAGATGGTGTGAATACCTAAGAGATGAACTCGGAATCGCTCCGCGAACAATCAGCACGAAATACTTGAGCGCAATAAAAGCGACTTACAGACATGCCATAGACAAGGGCCGCATCGAACACGACCCAACGAAAGGTTACAGTTTCAGTTTTGAGAAGAAGGCAAGATTGAGGCCGAAAGGATTTACGGACCACGAGGTCAGAGAAATTCTTCAAGCCACCTTGGATCCCGCTAGATTGCCGAAGGGGACACATGCGCACAACAGACGGGTTGTCAGATGGTTGCCTTGGATTTGCGCCTATACAGGGGCGCGGGCTGGGGAGGTAGCACAACTCAGAGCAAGCGATCTGCGAATGGAAAAAGGCGTCTTGTATCTGCACATCACACCTGAAGCCGGATCAGTAAAAAGCCGCAATTTCCGGCAAGTGCCGCTGCATCCCCATCTGCTGGAGCAAGGTCTCCCCGATATCTTTGAAAAAAGGGTGGGGATGTACGTGTTTGCCGATCTGCACGAAAACAAGCGGATCGGAAGCAGGTCTGCTGGGCTGTACGGGAAAGTGGCTGAGTGGATTAGGAACGAAGTAGGCATCACTGACCCAGAGGTGCAACCGAACCATGCTTGGCGGCACAGATTTGCGACGGTTGCGAGAGCGGCAGACATACCCCCTGAATACAGCGACGTCCTTAAAGGGCACGAAGAGGGCCGCGCAGCTGAGAGCTATGGGGAGACTTCGGTGGCGGTGCTTTTCCGCGAAATCTGCAAGATACCTCAGATCGACCTCAGCGCCGATTATGGAAACTAGGTGCTGAGTATTCAGCGGGTAGGCTATCTAGCAAACACGATAACTAATTTCCACCCTACGATGGCAATTGCTCCACCACATATGAGGAGAAACTGAAAACGACGCGCCCACTCGGATTTCTTGGCCTGTGTGGTTGTTGCCTCCTTAAAGATTGGCTTTAGCTGAACAGCGCCAAACGACTGACCTATCGGGCCATCTAAATCTTCAAGGTATCGGTGGTTTGCCCATAACAGGCCTTCGTCAACTGCCAAAAAACGATGACCGAAATAGAAACTAAATGCCCACAACGCCAAGGCTCCTATTAAAAGAAGGCTTGATGGATCAGGCGTAAGCTGGTCCATTTGTGTAACTGCAAAAGCAATACTCGCGCCAGCTGCTGACATTAGAAATTAGCAGTATTTCTCTCGGATAGCTCTGATTTCACCACGCAACGTGTTGGTTAGGCTTGTCAACTTTGGGTCCTCTTACGGCTGAGAAAACAGCGGTTTAGAATTTCGCTTGAAGTCGTTTGTTGGTCATATTCATATCAGCAGTTCGAAGTGGATCCAATGGTCGACCAGTACAGGGAATACGACGCCCAGTCCCAGTAAGGGACACCATTGAAGGACACGACGAGGTGATGCCGCCTGTGCGCATCTAAGGCACGTCCCAAGCCCTTCCTGTGACTGGTCCGCAGTGTCTCGTCGCCGTGGTTCTCTTAGGAGGTCTGCGGGGCGCAAATGCGCCTCTTAGCCATATACCCCTAATGCCCTTTTTCAAATCAGTCCATCGAGATTGCCCATTTAAGTCGGCATGGCGGTAAAACGCGTTCCCCGACATAGCGATATTAGGTTTCATGAATCTGACCCCAAATCATCTCAGAGGTTGTTGGCGCTGTGAACCATTGCCACGATCTCTTCTATCCGTTCATTTAGATCGAGTGGAGCAAAGTCTGCGGACTGGTCACAAATCAAGGCCGCAGCACCTACCTTGTCGCCAGTAGTGTGCGTCTTGTTGCGTCCTGGGTTGTCTGGATCTTTTCGGTAGAAGTAAAAAGCGTGGTCGAATGGGCCTGTCTTTCCCGCTTTTTTGTAAAGCTGAGGATGCACGTCTTTCATGACGGCTTGCAGCGTGTCGCCGTCTAAGTAGTTTTCGATTTCCCTACCTTTCGTGATCCAAACAACACCTGACCCTTTACTCATTTCGTCTACTATGCGCTGGGCGTGGGGCTTGAGTTCGTCTTGAGGCTTGCTCCTATCGCTGTCCAGCACGATCGCCATATTGCGGTTGAGTTTGCGCAGGCTGATGAACTCTTCAAGCGCCTCATCAGATGCAGACAGGTGACGGATCAATGACCCGCCATAAAACATGATGGTGTAATGAATACCTTCTTCCAACTCAGGATCTTTGGCTTTGATCCAGTGGTTAAGATACAGTCTATCAGATGGGCCTTCTACCCAGATCACTGCATTGGTTTGCAAGAGGTCGGAGGCTTGATAGCCCAGATCATCCAGTATCTCGCGCCGCGCTTCATCTGTGAGAACCGCACGGATGCGGGTCTGTTCACCATCGTTTGTCACATGGAAGATGTGAGAGTTTGGCGTGTCGATAAAGGAAGATGAATGGGTGGCGATAAAGTATTGGCTTGAGGTGTTTTCCTGCAAGTATCTGACCAGCTTGCGTTGTAAGAGCGGGTGCAGGTGTATCTCCGGTTCTTCAATGCACATGATGCTCTTGTCATGGATGGTGCAGAAGGCGGCGATGAGAATTACTTCGTGGATGCCTGTACCCAGCGACTCCAGCGGTAAAACTTTATTGTCCATATGCACCAAAAGGTGTTCCCGCTCGCTTGGCACCTCAAGGGTCGCATTTTTTTTGCCCGTCACCTCACGAAGGAAATGGTTGATCCGTTCAAATTTTTCTCGATCACCTTGCTTGTCCCATTTTGGGTTTTGGAGGGTTGCCAAGTGGTCAATAAGTCCGCGCCCGCTTAGGTCATCAAAGTTTTCTCCCTTCCCGCCAAGGGTTCGCTTAGCCGGAATTAAATGGATTTTGGGGAGTGTGGGTACACAACTGCGGAGTACTCTGTCGATAGTTTGTGGATACCAATGCCCTGAAAAGTTGCCATTAACTGAACCTGTTATCCGAGTCCAAACTTGTTGCCACTCAATGTCCCAACTCTCGGCATCCTTTGAGTTGACGTTCGGGTGTGGTGACCAGTCATGTTTTCTGCCGAATGGCGCAACCCAAATATGATCAAGGTGACCGAGTTTTTCAAAGATTGTATAGATGTGTTCTTGGGCCGTTCTTTGTGAGTGGCGGAGGCGCTGAGTCAACTTATCTTCATGCTCACTTACGAACTTGCTAAATGACTGCTCAAGGTTCATGCCAAGTGCAACGAAAAACTTTCCAGATTGTTGGCCACGATACTCTTCAGGACCAATTAATTTCGTTGGCATATCTCCATCAGCAACCGTCCTTAGATGAGACGCAAGCAAATTCAGAACGATAGATTTGCCTGCATTGTTCGCCCCAATGAAAAAATTCATCCGTGAGAATGGGGCAATGTACTGCACTTCATTCCCAATACCTCGATAGAATTGCGCGGCGATACCATCTAAGAAAACAGGCATTAGAGTTGAACCTTTGAAAATGCGTAGCCCCCGACAATAACCGCTTATACCAGACAACCCAAGTGCTGAGAGGCCTTTCTATCGAATGGGTGAGCCGGGTTGGGCGTTCCTCTGATTAGGGGCCACCATTGTACAACCAACCAACTCCCCCGCAAAGATCTCAAAAGGATAAGTAATCTCATGCAAAATTCACAGAAAATAACTGAAGCAATCGGCCAGATCGTTCGCCAGCTAACAATCTATGGAAGTTGTGAGAGCGCTATGGAAGCTCAATTGGTTATCACAGTAGCCATAGAACCGATCTGTACCACTAGGTACCTAAGAGAGACGCTTGGCGTTAGTCAGGCCACGATTAGTCGCATTACACGAACAGTTGGCGATGGCTACGGCAGGCATAGGCGCAAAAGGAGATGGGTGGGACGCGATCTCGTCTGCGGTTATAAAGACCCAAAAGACACGAGATGCTATCGATATAAGCTGACCGAGAAGGGAGAAAACCTTCTAGCGAGTTTTCACAACAGCCTTGCGGAAGCGTTCGGCGTAGATGACATTTCTGCGCCAACTTAACGGCAGCACAATTAAGGGCCACCATTACAGGAACAAGCTTTCTGTGGGAATCTCTCTAGCAGCATCGTGCAATCTCAAGACGCACTGCAGTTCCTCCTTTACCCTCATAACTGTGGGGGCTTAAGGGGGGAACATCTGCAGATACATCTCAATACACTTATAGTGTAAATCCTATGAGTAATCTTAAGTGTCTCTTATGAGGTCTTAAGTATGCTGATGATTGACGTGGTGTGGTTCATCCCCTCGACAATACCTAACCTAAACACAGCGATCTTCTATGGTGTCTCCTTTCGCAGTTGAGACCATATACAATCCCACTCCCAAACCCAAGGAAATCCCACATGCAGTATGCGCGTAAGTTGAACCTGAACACCCTAGAACAGCGTGGCGTAGTCCTCAGAGAAGAGGCACTAGAAGTCCAATGTCCTCGCTGTGAAGCCCCTGTAGGGGAACCATGCCAAGGTCGTCGAGGTAACCGTAAGTCTTGTCACGCGGAACGCCACGCAATGCGGCTATCATTGAATACAAAATCAAGTCTTGTCGATCAGATTACAGATAAAGCTGCTGAACTTTTGACGCTGGTTCGTAGGCTCCCTGATGTGCGGCAGCGTGGCATTGCGGAAGCGAAGATCACGACAGCTTCCAATATGGCGATCAATCTGCGCGAGGCATATCTGCTAGATTAATCCAAACCCATTCCAGCCCAAGTGATCTTGCACATATGCGAGGCCTTGGGCTTTTTTGTTTCATCTCAGGTCCCAGCCATGTTTTCACTGCAAATATCTGAGGGGCCAATCTAAAGAGCGTTTCAGAGCGCTTTACCCCCATCGCCTTTTAGGGGGGTGGCCCTGTCACGCTCCTAAGAAGCACGGCAGGGCCACACGGGTTAGAAGCGGGGCAGCCGGGCGGGGGTAATCTTATGACCCCCCCAACCAGCGACAGTCTGACGCCAGTACACACAGGGACACTCAGGCGCACTATAGATGTGAATAAGCAGTGACGCATTTTAGGTGGTGAATGAGCTTCAACGTGATTGTGGCGAAATCTGGCGTTTGTGCTATTTCATCTTGGACTTACGCCGAACTACCCAGTCAAGCCAAACCGAACGCCTTGCTCTAGAACCATGCTTTTCGGGCAAGCCCCAGATGAAGATAGTTGAATAAGCCCCGCAAATGATTGCAATGCCTCCAATTAACGAAAATATGCCGCCGTCGAGGATTAGTGCTTTTCGCAGATCAGCAAGGAGCAGGAGCAGTGGAAGCAGCAAGACACTAGTCAATCCAAGGATTGCGAAAGTCATCACATAGCCTTCGATGTAATTTGCGAGCATCTGCAATACTCTATTGGGAGTTGGCTTCTCTCGCTCTTTCGCCTCTCGAACGGCATCATCGATTTGCATAAGAACGCTGCGAATATCTTTGGACATGTTCAAAGAGCTATGCCGGTTTTTCTAAAGGGTCAACATAGCCAAGGAGTTGGTAGTCGAATACATGATTGGTTCGATTTGCCCACTTCCTAGGCCGCACAGCTTCTGTCTAAGCGAGGTTGCAGTTATGGATATCATCAAGCATTGTGGCGAGTTAAACGTGCAGGCTGCAAGTTAACGCTTGTGGTGAGCAAGAAGTGGGAACGGAAGTGATGAAAAAGTTGTTCGGCGTTGCCGCACTGCTAGTTGCTGGCTTCGTTGGCTATGAAGCCTACAAGATGCAGCAAGGTGGGTACTTTGATATGCCCGAAGTTGGGGTGGATGATTTCTCTCTTTCATTCAAAAGTGGTTTGCGTGGAATAATGCGCGACATGGTCGATGAGCGCCCGCAGAGGCGCTACCTTGCGTACAATGCAAAAGATGTCCCAACTTGGTTCCAAAAGGTATGGTCAGAATGTAGGCCTCCCGAAGAAAACGAACGCGCCTCTTTCGAGCATTACGTTGATGTCGGTCCCGGTGGGCGACTGGAAGCACTTTGCGAGATTGATGCCGATGGGGATGTTTTCGTTAGGGGATGGTTCGTATCAGTTCCGAACCTTTAGTTTGTCAACTAATCTAAGCTTGCCGTAATTCGTGACAGTTCTTGTCGGAGAGTTGTACCTGTCCGATAGGGTATAGTGCAGTGGACAGTCTGAAGTCGGCTTGTTTTTTGTCCGTAAGGGTTGTTTTTTGTTATAGGACATGTTTATCAGCGGACATAACCTTAACGAACGCTCAAGGAACAGCATGTCTCAGACCATCCTATATGCCCGCGTCAGTACTGCGGATCAGAACATTGACCACCAGAGAACCCAAGCAGAGGCCGCAGGCTTTGTGATCGACGAGGTGATTGCAGATCATGGCGTCTCAGGTCTCAGCACCAAGTTGGCGGACCGACGAGAGGGCAGGAGGCTCTGTGACAAGTTGAGGCGAGGTGACGTCTTGGTCGTGCGGTGGGTGGACCGACTAGGCCGCAACTATCAGGACGTCACCGATATAATTCGTGCGTTCATGCGGCAGGGTGTCGTCATCCGTACGGTAATCAACAACATGACCTTCGATGGAGCCACCACAGATCCGATGCAGGAGGCCGTGAGAGACGCTCTCATTGCGTTCATGGCCGCAACGGCACAGGCTCAGGCAGAAGCAACGAAAGAGGCCCAGAAGGCTGGAATACAGGCCGCAAAGGGCAATCCTACAAAGTATCGTGGGAAGAAGCCTAGTTATGACCAAGGTACACTCGAAACTGTGCAAGAAATGCTGTCGCAGGAGCAGGGGGCCACGGTGATCGCAAAGGCTACCGGAATATCGCGACAGGCCGTGCTGAGGATAAAAGAGAATCCAGTAGCAGCGCAGGCAGCGATTGAAAGGTGGAGCGCCTAGACTATCGGGTTTGCTTCAGTATTTATACTTTTCACCTCTAAGTTGCGTTTCACATTGCGGAAACCTGATTTATGTTGCTGTTTGTACATGTGTTTTTACTGAGGTGATTTCTCCAAATGACTACATTGAATGTTCAAAGACCAAGCGCTGATGCACTAAGTATCGAAGTTGCTGAAGGGGAGGCACTCTACGTGCTGGGCGCAAATGGATCTGGCAAGTCAACACTGCTCTTCAATTGGGGCAAGCAGGACAAAACCTCAAACCTGATTTCGGGCAACAGAGACATTAGCTTCACTTCAGCTGCTGTGACGACAAGCGCAGAACAGAGTTCCCAACAGGAAGCGCAAGCACGGAATCAAATCGACCATGGCGCTACTGCACGTTTCAGTCGGCAAAATCACAACAATGCCAACTGGCTAAATGGTCTGATCTTTAAGCTAAAATCCCGTGGGGACTATCAAAACGCCGAGTACGTAAAGGCTGATCAGGAGGGCAGAGAAGACGATAAGGTAAGAGCTTACTCAGATATGCCCATCAAACTGCTTAACTCGGCATTTGTGTCTGCAAATTTGCCTATCAGCCTGAATTGGGACGACAAGTCGAAGCTGAACGTCAAGAAGGAAGGTATAGAAGGCGAATACGGGTTCAATGAGATGTCAGATGGTGAAAGGTCTGCGTTCATCATCGCTGCTAGCGCTATCCTTGCCATGCAAGCGACAACCATTTTTCTTGATGAGCCGGAAAGACATCTCCACAGATCAATCTCTAGCCCATTACTTTCATATCTTCGGCAGATACGGCCAGACCTCAAGTGGGTCATTTCAACACACGACTTGAGCCTGCCAAGGTATGATCAAGAAGCTCAAATTCTTATTGTCTACGCTTTTGACGGCTCGAACTGGCAGGCGGACAAGATTGACAATATTAGCTCTCTCGATCCGTTAGTTGCAGAAGCGATCTATGGTGCGCGTGAAAAGGTCATTTTTGTTGAAGGCGGTGCTGAAGCGAGTCTGGATCTGCCCCTCTATAAGTTGTTCTTCGCAGGGACAACCATCGTGCCGTGTGGAACGTGTAAGGATGTGAGAAACTCTGTAGTCTCGCTGAACAATTCTAGTGGTCTTCATCACATGGTGGCAGGCGGCATCGTCGATTCTGATAACCGTCATGATCTAAGTTCGTTACAGGCCGACGGTATTGCAGCTTTGGGTGTCTACGCTATTGAATCAGTTTACTATCATCCAACTGTGATTGACGCGGTCCTCCAAGTTGCAGGAGTAACCGTAGCACTTTCAGATGTCCTCGCCGCAGCTTGTGCTTCGATATCGGATGACAACATTGAAGCCCTAGCAAAGGACGCAGTCTACAAATCCTTTCGACAAGAGTTTGAGAGCAAGCGCTTAAGTTCAAGTGAGCTACTGGAGCAAACATCAGACTTTCAGCTAACTTTCGACGACCCAACTGCAAAGCTGCAGGAACTTAAAGAGGACTTGAGGGCGTTAAAGGATTCTGGGAACTGGGAGGGCTTGATCCAAAAGATGAAGATCAAGTCTACGCCGTCCACAGGACGAGTTGCAGGCACACTAGGTTATAAAGGGACGAAAGAGTATGAAATTGCTGTCCGAAAGCTGTTGGCAAAGGATGACGCGTTGCGCCAAAACTTGGGGGCGGTCATCCCAAATCCATTTTCAGGACCTGCAGGCGATGCGCCACAAGCCAGACGTATTCCTGTAAGGAGGCCCGCTGAGCATCAAACGTAAAGCAAGTGGCGTATCACAATTGGCAGAACCTTTGTGGGAGGTGTGTCTTAACTTGCTGTTGTGAACGGACACAGTAGTGGTACACTGGGCTTGCTAACGGGTACTTATATTCCCATTAAAACAACAACTTAAAATCACACTGCAAGAGTTCGAGTCTCTCCGACCGCACCAATCTCTCAAGTTCGATTGGCTTGGCCGGTTTTATGATCAGGTTCGAACTTTGTTCGAACGGTCGCACCATTTTTTGTTGTGCTACCGCGCGGAGCGCTACTTGAGCACAGGTTTGGTTCGAGGTTTGTCCTCTCACCCGCACCACTCTCTCAAGGTCGATTGGCTTTGCCGGTTGTATGATCGGGTTTGATCCTTGTTCGAACGGGCGCAGAAAATTTCAATTTTTCCAATGTGGTGGCGCGTAACGCGCGCTGTTTTCTGTCAGAGAATCGGATGGCAATAATCTCCTTGCCCCCGAGCATTTTGCTCAGGACCATTCCCTGCCACAATGGGCGGGCGGTCCGCGCGGTGCTTTTGCTCTGAACCGGGGGCCCTAACGGAGGTAGGCTGATGGAACTCAAATTGCGTGACAAACATGTTCTGGTGACCGGCGCGTCGAAAGGCATCGGGCTGGCGATTGCGCGTTCATTCGCGGAAGAGGGTGCGCGGATCACACTTGTCTCGCGCCGGGAGGATGCATTGCGTGGTGCCTCAGCTGAGTTGAGGGATCACACTGGCGGGATCATTGACCACATCACCGCGGACCTGTCGAAAGATGCCGATCGCGCAGCCCTGTTCAGGCAGGCACCGGACATCGACCTTCTGGTAAACAATGCCGGTGCGATCAAGTCCGGCCCGCTCTCCGCGCGCAGCATGGACGACTGGCGAACAGGTTTTGAGCTGAAAGTATGGGGGTATATCCACCTTTGCATGCTCTATGCCCCCCGGATGCGGGCAAGGGGCAGCGGCACGATCATCAACATCATCGGGATGGGCGGACGGGCTGTGCGGCCATCCTACATCATCGGTGCTGCCGGGAACGCGGCCCTGATCGGCTTTACCAATGCGCTGGGGGCAGAAACCCCACAAGACAATGTGCGGGTATTCGGCATCAATCCTTCCGCCACAGTCACCGACCGGATGACAGACCGGCTGCGCGCCGCCGCGCAGGACCGGTTTGACGACGAGAGCCGCTGGGAAGAGCTGCTGGACCCGGACGCATTCCCCTTCGGGCGGCCGGCGCAGCCACAGGAGGTGGCTGCCCTTGCTGTCATGCTGGCCAGCCCAAGGGTGCACTACCTGTCCGGCACCGTGATCGACATGGACGGCGGCGGGCAATGGGCGGGCTGAGCGGCCGGGCCTGGGTTCAGGCCAGAATTTCCAGCCACAGCCAGACCGTCAGCAGCGACGCGCCGGTTGCGATCAGTACGGAAGACGCGGCGACGCGGCGGCTTTTGCCGTACATATTGGCAAAGATATAGGCGTTGAACCCCGGTGCCATCGCCGCTGTCAGCACGCCGGAGCGGAAGCCATCCTGCGGCAGCGACAGGGCCGTGCCAAAGCACCAGACCAGCGCGGGATGCACCAGCAGCGCGATGATGCAGACCATGGCGATGGCGATCTTGTCACCTTCGGGCCTGTATTGGATCAACACGCCACCCAGCGCAAAAAGTGCTGCGGGCAGGGCGGCGCGGGCGATCAGCGACAGGGCGTCATCGACGACACCGGGGATCGGCTGACCGGTCAGGTTGTAGGCAAAACCGCCCAGGATCGCCAGCACCAGCGCGTTGCTGAACATCGCCCGTCCGACAGCACCTGCCAGTTTCACCGTTGACTGGCCCCGGTTGCGCACGACCTCCATCACGGTGATGCCCAGCCCGTAGCAAAACGGCGAGTGCAGGGCGATGATCGCGAAGTTGCCGGTCAAGGCATCCGGTCCATAGGCGCGTTCGGAGATCGGCAGGCCGAGCAGGACCGAATTGGAAAACAGGCAGCAAAACCCGATGGCCACGCAGTCCTCCCAGGGGCGGCGCAGCAGCAGCCGCGCGCCAAAAAGCCCCAGCGCAAAACAGATCGCGGCCCCGGCATAAAAGCTGACCAGCAGGGCGGGGTCGAAATCACTGCCGAGATCCAGTTTCGCGATGGCCTGGAACAGCAGGCAGGGGATGGCGAAGTTCTGGGTGAACTTCATGACCCCATCAATGCCGGAGATCGGGAAAAGCTTGCGCCAGACAGCCATATAACCAAAGCCGATGACCAGAAAGACAGGCAGGATGACATCGAGAAGGTTCTGCACGGTCGGGGCTTTCGCTATGCCGGGAGCGCCGGAGGGTTCACACCCCCGGACCCCCGTGGGAATATTTGGGGCCAAAAAGAAATCAGGTCAGGGGAAAACTCAGCACCATGCCGTCATAGGCAGGCTCGATATGGTCCGGGGTTTCGGCGGCAAGGGTGCGGTAGTCGAGATCGTTGTGCATGTTGGTCAGCACGGCGCGCTTTGGTGTCAGCTGTGCGATCCAGTCCAGGGTCTGCGCCAGGTGGCTGTGGGTTGGATGCGGCGTGCGGCGCAGGGCGTCCACGATCCAGCAGGTCAAGCCATGCAATTGGGACCAGGCGTCTTCGGGAATGCTCACAACATCAGGCAGATAGGCGACATTGTTCATCTTGAAACCCAGTGCATCCATGCCGCCGTGATTGACCAGAAAAGGCGAAAAGGTCAGCGCGCCGCCAGGCCCTTCGATGGTGACATCGCCGTCAATGTCGTTCATTTCGAGGATGGGGGGATACATCGACCCCTCGGGCCGGATAAAGGCATAGCCGAACCGGTCCAGCAGGGCGGTGCGTGTGGGGGCGTCGGCCCAGACCGGCAGGCGGGCGCGCATGTTAATTACGATCATCCGCAAATCGTCCAGCCCGTGGACGTGATCGGCATGGGCATGGGTATAGAGCACCGCGTCCAGCCGCCCCACGCCTGCGTCAAGCAACTGGCTGCGCATGTCGGGGGAGGTGTCGATCAGCACGGCGGTGGTGCCCGCATCGGTGATCCGCTCCACCAGCGCGGAACAGCGGCGGCGGTGGTTGCGCGGCTCGGCGGGGTCGCAATCGCCCCAATGCCCGCCAAGACGCGGCACACCGCCGGAAGATCCACAGCCCAGTATCGTGACCCGCATCTCGGCCATCAGGCGGCCTTTTCGTATTGCGCGGCCTTGCTGAACAGCCGGTCGAAGTTTTCCTGCGTGCGCGCGGCGAAATCGGCGTAGTCGAGGCCGAAAGTCTGGGCAGCGCGGCGCGCGGTATGGGCGGAAAAGGCGGGCTCATTCGTCTTGCCCCGGTGCGGCGGCGGAGCAAGGTAGGGGGCATCGGTTTCAACCAGGATGCGGTCCAGCGGCGCATTGGCAAAGATGTCGCGCAGTTCTTGCGATTTTGGAAAGGCGGTGATGCCCGACATGCTGAGGTAGAAGCCCAGATCAAGCGCGGCGCGGGCCAGTTCAGCCGATGAGGAAAAGCAATGCATGACGCAAGGATATGCGCCGTTTGCGTATTCCTCTGTTAGGATCGCGGCCATGTCGTCATCGGCGTCACGGGCATGGATGATCAGGGGCAGGCAGCTGTCGCGCGCCGCGGCAATATGGATGCGCAGCGATGCCTTCTGCACTTCCGCGCTTTCGGCGGTGTAATGGTAATCCAGCCCGGTTTCACCGATGCCGACCATCTTGGGGTGGCGGGTCAGGGCCATCAGTTGGTCGTGGCTGACCAGCGGTTCGGCGGCGGCGGACATCGGGTGGGTGCCTGCGGCGTAGAACACCGGGGCATGTGCCTCGGCAATGGCGCGCACGGCGGGTTCATTGCGCAGTTTGGTGCAGATGGTGACCATACGTGTCACACCCGCCTCTGCCGCGCGGGCGATGACCTGGGGCAACTGGCCTTCGAAATCGGGGAAATCGAGATGGCAGTGGCTGTCGGTGATCTGCGGGGTCATGCCTGTATTCCTAGCGCGGCGCGTTTTCTGCGATCTTGAGCAGGGTATCTAGGACCAGCGCGGCAGGGTCAAGGTTGACCGCCAGCCCATGTTGCGCGCGGTCGGATACCTGTTGCGCCAGATTGGCCCAGACCCGGCCTTGTTGCGCGGTGGGGGCCAGCCGCGCCAGGGTCTGTGCCTCGCCCCTTGCGGCCTCGACCGCCGGGGGTGCGCCTGTGGCCCCGGTCCGGGCCAGCCGCGCCAGCATCAGGTCGATCAGCGTGAACAGCAGGGTCAGCTTTTCCTCGGCTCCGCGCTGGGCCGCTGCCTCGGCCAGTTTGATGGCGCGGGCGCGGTCCATGCGCGGCATGGAGGACAGCAGGTCGATCAGTTCCGCATAGATCTGCAATCCGCCCATCAGCGACAGCCGCAAGGCCCCGCCGACCGAGCCGCCGGAAAGTTCGGCCAGGGCCGCCGGATCGCCATCGACACCGGAGGCCGACAGGGCCGCCGCCATCTGTTCGGGGTCCAGCGTGCCCAGCCGCAGGGTGCGGCAGCGCGAGCGGATAGTCGGCAGCAGGCCGGAGGGCTGGTGGCTGATCAACAGCAAAATGGCCCGCGCAGGCGGCTCTTCCAGCATTTTCAGCAGGGCGTTTGCGGCATTGACGTTCATTACGTCCGCGTCGTCGATGATCACCACGCGGCGTCCCCCGTCGGCGGCGGACATCTGGAAAAAGCCGTTGAGCGCGCGGATGTCATCGACCACGATCTGTTTGCGCATCCGCTTGGTTTCCGGATTCACGCTGCGGGTGACGGATTTCAACGCGCCTTCGCCGCCCGAGGCCACGCGCCGTGCCACGGGATGGTCGGCGTCGATGTCCAGGCTGTCCGGGGCAGGGGTGGCGAACATGCCGCCCGCATCAGGATCGGGTGTGGCCAGCACGAACCGCGCAATCCGCCAGGCCAGGGTCGCCTTGCCGACCCCGCGCGGACCGCTCAGCAGCCAGGCGTGATGCAGTTTGCCGCTGTTCCAGGCGTCAAGAAAACCGGCTTCGGCCCCCGCCTGTCCGATCAGGGCAGGCGTATCGCGCGGATGCAGCGCACCGCTGAGTTGGTCGGGATGTGGGGCCTCGTCGCTCATGGGTTTCGTTTACCACGGATCGCGGCGGTTGAAAGGGGGCGGTGGCGCTCTGGCAGGCCCGTTTCGGATGGCCAGACCGGACGGGTGTGCCGACGGCAACAACCTGTGGTGGCAACTCCTGATCGAAACGGCACATTAATACCACGAATTGCCCCTGCATCCCCCGATTGGGGGAGTGACCAAAGGTCATTTCACAATGCAATTGATGGCATGGTTTCGCCTGTTCGCTGCGATTTCTTTGCAGGGCAGCATGGCACCCATCTGAATGTGTTTTGAGCCACGAAGGGGAAATTATTGTGAACTATCAAAGTATTTTGCGCGCGGGTCTGCTGGGGGCATCCTGCCTTTCGATGGCGGCCTGTTCCAACAATGCTCTGGGCGGCGGCGGCGGAGGTGGCGGCGGTGGCGCTGGACCGGCTGCAAACCGCGCCGATTACGACGCCAAATTCGACGAATTGTCGAACACGACAAGCCTGGCACCGACCAGCGTCGAACTGGTGGGGCAGGGCACCTTCCGCGGGTCCACCCTGTTGAATATCACCGCCAATGATAACACCAACACCACCGGCTATGCCCTTGGCGATCTGGAAGTTCAGGCGGATTTCGACAACGAAACCATCGCCGGGACCGCCACCAACTTCCGGGGCGAGTTGGGCGGCGACGCCTTCACGCTCGACGGCACCCTCGACAGTGCGGACGGCATCGCGCCTTCGGTCCTGTCCGAACAGACGCAGCCGATCATTCTGCCCCCCGGCGTACCGCCGATCCCCGGTGCGCCCACCGAGGTGGTGACCAACGTCTTTACCCTGAACATGGGTGGCGAACTGGTTGATCCGGTCAGCGGCAGCATCGGTCAGGTCAACCTTGGCCTTGGCGGTTCCTTCCTCGGCCCGATTGGCGGCGGTCAGGCGCAGGCGGCTGTCGGACCGGCCACGGTTGTCGTGACAGACCGTCCCGGCGGCGCGCCGATCCTCATCGGCGGTGGCGGGACATTCGTGCTGGAACGCGAATAACACCTCCCCAACCTCGTACCTCCGGAGAAGGCCCCGTTCGCGGGGCCTTTTGCCGTTTTTGCGGGCAGGTATTTGTCGAAAGCTGAATGATCCTCCATCCACAAGGAACACCGACGGGAAGTATCAAACACGACCAACATCCGCGTGCAGGCGAACTGCCGATGCGGACATTGGTGCAGCGTGCGGCGAATGGCGGGAAGGAGCTGATTTTGTTGAGAAACTCGGTCCCGAACAAAACGGTTAAAATTCTCAGAACCCACGTTCTGCCAAACTACGGCAACGCCTAGCTGGGATGACAAAATCGACCGCGTCCAGAACGAAATTCCGTTTCAAGGCCTGCATTCGCAGAGCGATGGAGCTTTTCAACAAAATCAGCCCTGAGTGACGCGAAGCGCAAGCCGGGCCATCGCCTGCCCGGGGTGGGCGATCCTGACCTCTGTCCATGCCACTTGATTTCTCAGTCATGATGATCCCTGTCAGAGTCATACCCGGCCTCACCAAATCGCCTACCCGAGGGGCGGGCAGGCGATGGCCCGGCGCCTTCGGCTTGATTCCGGGCTTTGGCGAAAGTCTGCTGCGTCCCGCATAATGACCGTCGGCAGGTCGGCGGATGTATGGCGGCTGTGCTCAAGACCATCCTTATTCGATGCTTGGGCAGGATCAACACTGACGACCACGGGGGGCGGTTTTCCGGCCTGCCAGCCGTCAGGCGCGCCGCTTCGGTAAAAAACCGTCCGCAACCGCGCGGACATCTGAGGCCACGTCATCAACAGCCCGCGCGCCGTCGATCACCCGGAACCGATCCGCAGATTCATCGGCCAGCGCCAGGAACCCCGCGCGCATGGCCTTTTGCAGATCCTCGCCGAAATCCTCGAACCGTTCCTCTGCCCCCTTGCGGGACAGCGCGCGGCTCAACCCTTCGGCGGGGTCCATGTCGATCAGGATGGTCAGGTCCGGCTCTACCCCGATCATCAGGTCATGCAGCCGGTCCACAACGCCGCGCAGGTCGCCGCGCGACAGGCCCTGATACATCCGGGTTGAATCCGCAAAGCGGTCGCAGATCACCACCTTGCCCGCCGCAAGCGCGGGGCGGATGGTGCGTTCAAGGTGGTCGCGGCGTGCGGCGGTGAACAGCAAAATCTCGGTTTCCGCCGACCAGCGGTCGGGATCGCCCTGCAAGACCAGCGCGCGGATTTCCTCTGCACCGGGGGAGCCGCCGGGCTCCCGCGTCAGGATCACCTCACGCCCAGAGCCCCGCAGATGATCGGCCAGCAGCCTGGCCTGGGTGGATTTCCCTGAACCGTCGATGCCTTCAAAGCTGATGAACAGCCCCTTGTCGCTCACGAGGCTTCCTGCGGACCTGCATTGATCCGCGCCAACAGATGCTGCGCCGCCGCGGCCAGTTTGATCATGAAGCCACCCGGGGCCACATCATCGGCAGCCACCAGCGGCACGCGCACCTCGGGCAGACCTTCGCGGGTGATCAGCAGCTCGCCCATCTCGGCACCCTTTTCGATCGGGGCCTTGAAAGGCGTCTGATAGATCGCCTCCGCCGTCACCTCTTTGCTGCCGGTATAGGGGGTCAGCATTTTCAGCGTGTCTTTCAGCTCAAGGCCCACGGTCTGAACCGCACCCAGCGCCACAGGCACCTCGGTGATGCGTGTGCCGGCCTCGCCCAGCGTGCGTTCGGAGAATTGGCGGAAGGCCCAGTTGACGATGGCCTCGGATTCCTGTGCGCGTGCCTCTGCGGTGTCGAGCCCCGAGATCACGAAAACCACACGGCGGTTCCCCTGCTTGGCCGATCCGACCAGCCCATAGCCCGCCTCGGTGGTGTGGCCGGTTTTCAAGCCGTCCGCCCCAATCCCCAGCTTGAGCAGCGGATTGCGGTTATACCGGTTTGCGGCCTCGTTGGCATCAAACAGGAACTCCTCTTCGGCGAACATCGGGTAGAACTGCGGGAATTCCGTGATCAGTTTGGTCGCCACCAGCCCAAGATCGCGCATCGACATGCGGTGACCGGGCTTGGGCCAGCCGTTGGAGTTCATGAAGGTCGAATTCGTCATGCCCAACTGCTGTGCGCGGGTGGTCATGTCGCGGGCAAAACGCGCTTCGGTCCCCGACAGCGCCTCTGCCAGCACAACGCAGGCGTCATTGCCCGACAGCACGATGATGCCGCGCAACAGATCCTCGACCGATACGCGCTCTCCCTGTTGCAGGAACATGGTGGACCCGCCATAGGCCGCCGCATCGGCAGAGACGAGCAATTCGTCATCCAGTTCCAGCCGCCCGTTCTCCAGCGCCTCGAACGTCATGTAGAGCGTCATCAGCTTGGACATGGAGGCAGGCGGCAGCGGTTGATCGGCATTCTTGGCCAGAAGCACCGTGCCGGTGGTCAGGTCATAGACATAGGCGGCACTCGCCTTGGTCTCGAAGGCTTGGGCGGGAAGGCTGAACAGGATCAGCGCCAGGCAGGCAGCAAAGTGGCGGATCATGGTCTGGGAAAGCTCCTGTGATTAGCTCGACACGGCGTAGGCGTCCGAGAACCCTTCGCCCTTGATCTTCTTGATCAGGCTATTGAGTTCGGACGGGCTGGTGACCGGGCCGACGACGACGCGCCAGAACGGCTTGCCATTGATTTCTGATTTCTTGACCGTCGGGACCAGGCCCGCGCCGCGCATCTGCTTGGCCGCGCGTTCGGCATTGGCTTCGACACTGAAAATGCCGATCTGGACAAAGGGTTTGGACAGGCTCGAGGCCGGTTTGGGAGCGGGCGCAGGCGGTTTTGCCGCCGCAGGGGCCACAGGGGCGGCTGCCGCGGGCGCGGGTTCTGCCGCGTCAATCGCCTGTTCGGCCGATGCGATCGGGTCCAGCGTCGTTTCCGTCACATCCGATGGGGCTTGTACGCTTTGTGCGGCGGCCTCCGCTTCGGCGGTTTCCTCGGCCTCTTCGCGGCGCAGGGCGATCACGTTCAGCGGTGCGGGCGCTCCGGCCAGCACGTTGAGCGCCGCAGCGGCATCCGATGACATCTGCAGGTTCGGGCCGGGCAGTTCACGCTCGCGCCGGAACAGGGCACCGATCACGAACTTGCCGTTCGCCTCGTTGCGGATGATCACCCGTTCGGGTTCGGTCACGTCCGGATGGGCCACCCAGACCCCCCCCAGCGAGGGGCGGCCATCCCACAACCCCTGATCGGTCACATTAAAGACTTCGGGCGCTTCCACATCGCGCTCCACCAGCTTGGTGGACCGTGTGGACCCTGCCGTGCTGGCCGCAGCCTTCGGCTTGAGAAAGCCTAGCTGCCCGGTATCCTCGCAGCCCGCCAGCAGCCCCACCGACAGGGCCAGACCTGTCATCACGGTCAAACGGCCTGCGCGGCTGTCGGGGCGGGAAATAAGCCTGCTCATCATTTTCGTCCTTGCCTGCTGGCCTGATGGGCCATTTCACGCCGCATCTTGCGGCAACGCTCAACACCCCCTTGGACGAGGGTTTTGCGGCACTCTAACCTGCAAGGGACAGCCTGAAAAGGCTGGGCTGCGCCGATCGGCAAATTTCCCCGTGCTTTGGCCCGCAAATCCAGCGCATCAGAGCATTTGCCGAATCGATTGCGGCCCACTAGGAGAGGGGCGTTGCGGAGGTTTGGCAGAGTGGTCGAATGCACCGGTCTTGAAAACCGGCGGGCGTGAGAGCGTCCCCAGGGTTCGAATCCCTGAGCCTCCGCCAGTGAGCTGAATATTATGATTATTTTTCAATCGGATGTGCGATAATCTATCGGTAGCGCCCCCCATTTTAACCGCCATTTTGCATTTTTATGCGGGCCGCGTTGATACGCAGTCGGTCCAGTAATGAGTATTGTCGTGCTGCGAGCCGATCCGCGATTTGGTCCCATCGGAGGTGTCCACGTAGCGCCGAGCATTGCTGCGCCCCTCGATTTGGTGCCGCGACAACAGCCTTGAAGGTCTGATCCAGGATTTCTTTAGGCGTCTCCAAGGCTTCGGATAGCCAAAACAGCATCGGCGCGCATTGAATGTGATTATAGACAAACCGCGCGTCTCGCTCGGCGTGAGACCGGCCATACGCGCCAGGACCATCATATTCGGCCAACCAGCCCAACCAATGTTCTTTCTGGGACCGATACCACGCGCGGTCAAAGCCGACACCTACCTGAATTTGGCGTTCCAAGTCCCTCGTGCACGGCATGTTCTCGGGAAGTGGTCGGATGTAGGCGCGCAGGACCTTGGGCGTGATGGACTGATTGTTTTCCATTAGTCTTGTTGCAGATCAGGGACAAAAATCTGCTTTAGCGGAATTAAAGCCCGATAGCGCGGCGATAACTTCGCATAGTGCTCAAAAACTAGTTCGACAAACTGTTCGCCATTAATGAGACGTAACTTCGCGCGGTTACGTTCAAGTTCGACGGCACCTCTGGCGAATGAGCCAAGGTTCACGAACAGACCGTATTCGCCGTCACCCAAAGTTCCCAGTAGCTGATCCACATCGGGTCGCGGGGTCTGCCCTGTCGTCCGCTTGCATTGCACTTTCACGATGGGCGGCTGAAACCCAAGCGGGTCCATGTGCGCAATGACGTCAACGCCACCGTCGCCTGACTTCGGGGTGACGCGGGCGGTGTAACCCATGCATTCCAGAAGGTGTGCGATGAATTCTTCGAACTGATGTCCAGTAAGGTCGGTCATTAGTCGCTTGACAATGAAATCGCTGGTGCTGGCCTCGGCTTGGATGGCGGCTGAGACCGTCGCGGTGTCGTCATCGGCAATTTCGTCTTGCTGGTCTGTAAGGGCCTCCGGTGGTGTCGTAATGCCAACGGGGGCTACCAGATTGATCTTTGCCAAGAACTCGTTCGCGTAACGGCGGACGCGAAACATGGTCAGGAAAGAGCCGATTTCGTTCAGTGCGGCTTGGCTGAATTCGTCGCGGGGAACATGCTTGAGCCATTCGACCTTTTGCCATGTTGGGTATTCGTCAGGGTCGCCTTCGACATAAACGGCTTCGCCAGTGAACCGCCCGATATTCACCATGCGGTCCGCTTTCGACGGATAAACCACAATGTCACCCGCTTGGATTTCATGCAAGAACTTGAACATGGAGCCAGCATCGACCGGAATGGCCCCCGCTTTCTTGTCGGGGTAGGCGACGATCAATGCGGCTTTGAACGCTTCGCGGTCAGGCGCAATCTTAGTCAGGTCGCCAATAGCGGGCAAACCGATACCAACATAGCCGCCTTCGATGGGGCGGTCTCCGACATGTGCGCCCATATGGACGCCCCAAACAGTTATTCTGGCCATGCATCACCTGCGTTTTTTGAGGTACTCGAAGTTTTTCATCCGAAAGTCAGACAAGTACATGAAGGCATGTGTTCATGAAGTGAGTCGCGCGTTCGAAATTCCCATCTTGTTCCTCGAAGCCGTAATCAGCCTTTCTGCCATGAAACAAATTGTTCCGAAGACGGTAGCAAACTGCTGCGCAAGCTCGAGTTTTTTGATGGTCGTTCGCGTCATCGGCCAGCCCGGACTGAATGCATAACCGAAGGTTTTCACCCCTATCACCCAACAAAATGTCAAATCTGTGGGTTGCATCATCAGCGTCTTGGTAGCGGTGTTTGAAAAAATGGAAATCTGCTGCTGTTTGCTCTGCGATCTCTGCGTGAAGCCCTCGGTACCAGTATTCCTGTATTCTCACTGCAACGTCTTCACTCTGAAATACACGGCCTTCGAATAGCTGCCAAACCAACGAAAATTCGAACATCCGGACAAGCCTCCGAGGTTCAAGTTGATCGTATCCGGGAATCAATCGGCGCGTATTCTGAGAAGTTGCTGGGTCAAAATGCATGAATAACTCTTGGGTCATACAGAATCTCCACTTGCCCGCTCTTGGTTTAGCTTGAACAGGCGGGCCAGGATTTCATCTTCGGTCAGCGCACCCGCGCGCTTGTAGTCGCCCCAGTCGTATGCTTCGGCCACAGCTTCGTCCAACGTCTTGTGGGCGTGGTCGAGCCATGCGGGGCGGGTGTTGTAGAGGTTCGTCAATGTGCGCCTCTTAAGTTCCTTGGCGGCGGCCTCGGTCTTGGGAAGGTTGCGGTCGGGATAGCCGGGAACGACTTCTGGTACGTGGTCCACCAGATCGGCGGGATTAAGCCAGTTTTCCCGCAATTCGTTCAGGCGCTGGGCAGCGGCGGCGATTTTGATGGCGCGGGGGTCATCGGCGTAATCGGCGGCGGGGATGTTGGGGGTGAGACCTTCGGGGAAGGGGAAGGTTTCGAAAGTCGTGGACGACGTATAGCGTGGACGGTCTTCTAGGGAACTACCGCTGGCCAACGCCCACGTTGTATGAGCAAATGATTGTAAGATGCCAAATGTCGTATCGTCGTCACGCGGAATGACGATCAAGTTCTTGTCCGGCAGTATCGGATGAGACAGCCAACAGAACAGCCGATATTGTGCGGTTTCGGGCGTAACAATATACCGCTCTAACGCCTCAATTCTTCGGCGCATTTCAGGGCGCGGTCTCCAAGGTTCCCACCATCTCTCAGTCGCGCTTGCGTGGTCATGTTGCGCCCGCAGTTCGGGTAGTAGACGCCCTTTCTCATCTGGCGTGACTGCAAGGTGCTCGAAAGGCTTCTCCCAACAAGCAGCCTCGGCTTCATTTAGGAGCCTAGGAAAATCTAAAAACCAGATGTCTCTTGGTCTGGCGGTAAAATCGTCTCCATTCCAATATGGTTTTAGGACCTCTGAGTTGGGTTGCCCGTTCGGGTTCTTTGGCAGCATCAACCATTCTCGTGCCACTTTGCCTTGCACATCGAACGGACCACTTTTCTGGATGCCAAGCATACTTTGGTTTCGGTTCTGTGCGAGCGGTTTGGCCAAAGTTAAGTTGGTTCCGGAAGTAAGGTTCGGATTGATCTCCGAAACTGATTGCCCATTTAACAGCGCTACACTCGGTGCCGCGTCTTTGTGGCAAAAATTGATTATAGAGACTCTTACCGCAGCGCCGTTAACTACCCAGGGTTCATCAGACCAAGCTTCAAATATGAATGCATCGCTCGAAATGCGCCGCATAACCGGTAGGTTCGAGTTCTTCGAAATTGAGTTGGTAGCGACCAAACCTGCGCGACTTGCGTGACCATTTGCAATCATTTCGCGCGCCTTTTCGAACCAGTAGCAGACCAAATCTGTGAATCCTGGAAGTCGTCCGACAAACGCGTTTCTAATGGTTTCGGTTGCCGCAACACCTAACGAGCCCTTCATCAGTTTTGCGCCCAAAAAAGGTGGATTCCCAACAATCACATCAACACTTGGCCAATTCGCTTCTGTGCCATCCGAGTTCACAATTGCATCCCGGTTTTCAATCGTCTTGAGAGACCGCAAGATCGGATTTTTCGCCGCCTCGAACCCGTTGCGGCGCATCCACTGGATTTCCCCTATCCAAACCGACACGCGGGCCAGTTCCGCCGCATAGGCGCTCAACTCAATTCCCAGCACCACCTCGGGGCCAATCTGCGGAAACCCTCGGGGCAGGCCCAGCGCCTCGGCCTCAAGGTTCACCCGGTGTTCGATGTTCTTGAGTTCCAAAAGCGCGATGTAGAGGAAGTTTCCTGACCCACAGGCCGGGTCCAGCACCCGGAACGCCTTGAGGCGGTCCAGAAACGCCTGATGCAGGGCCTCGGCCTTGTCCAGTGCGCGGGTCGCGGCGGCTTTCTGTGCCGTGCTGAGCAGCTTGTCCTTGGTCGCTTTGGGGGCTTTGTCGATCAGGTCTTCGATCTGGGATTTCACCTCGGCCCATTCGGTCAAGAGCGGGTCCACAATGACCGGATTCACGATCTGCATAATCTTGTCACGGTCGGTGTAGTGTGCGCCCAGTTGGCTGCGCTTAGCCGGGTCCAACCCGCGTTCGAACAAGGTGCCAAGGATGGACGGGTCAATGTCGGACCAGTCAAGATGTGCGGCGCGAATGAGGTCGTCCAGATCTTCCCATGCGAGCGGCAACACATCATCATTGTCGAACAGGCCACCGTTGAACCAGTCCACCTGTTCAAAGCCCACCATGCCGCCATCCTTCATCGCGCCGAACAGGGCCTTGGCATGGATGGCAAAGGTTTCGGGTTTGGGACGTGCCGCCTTTATCATCCGTTCAAACATTTTGTTCGGCAGAAGCTCTACGTCCTCGGCAAACATGCAGAACACCAGACGGTTGACGAAATGCGCCACCTGTTGCGGGTCGTGACCGCGTTCCCGCAGGCGCTGGGCGAGATTGGCAAAGTTCTGCGCCGCCTGTTCCGTGACCAGTTGCCGGGTCTTGGTCGGTTTGAAGGTTTCGGGGTGCAGAAAGGCGTTGCGCAGCTTGTCGCGGTTGGCGGCGTCCTTGAGGTCTTCCAGTGTCAGGGTGTGGACCTGCTGCACCGTGTTGGTCCAGTTGGTGTGGATGCGTATCACATCCATGTCCGATACGATCAGAAGGGGCGGGTTCTCCAGCGCAATGGCGTATTGCAAAAGCTGGTCAAACGCCTTGCCCAGATTGGCGCGCTTGCCCTTGTATTCCCACGCAAAGCAATCCTTGCGCCAGACATCCGCCCAGCCTTCGCCGCCACTGGTCTTGGACGCGCCTTTCTCGAAGGTGAACCATTCGCCTTTGCCGTCTGCCGTTGTCGGATCGTCCAGTTCCAGCAAACGGCACAAGTCAATGAAATGCGACTGGGATGCGGACCGTTCTTTGAGTTCAGTATTGCGCCACTTGTTGATGAAGTCTTGAGGCGTCATGGATGGTCCTAACAATTCCGCGCCCGCCCAATAGACGCATGGTTCGCGCTGGCGTCAACTGTAGGGTGAGTGGTGTGTGCAGTTGTCAGGTGTCGAAATACATCTTGAGTTCATCTTCGCTGAGAAGGTGGCGAAATTTGCTGAGAAAGAGTTGGTTTGCTTGGTCCTCGCACCACTGGATTTCCCAACGTTTGCGCTGATACGTCCGTTGCCACATGCCCTTGGGTTTCGGTGCAATCCAGTGGGCGGTTCCCGGTTCGCCGCCTAGCGCCATGCGCAGTTTGTTTGCGCGGCGCAACATGCGGTCGTAGCGGGCTTCTGACTGGCTGGTGTAGGCGACGTTGTAGCAATGACGGCACAGGAAGTAGCGCCCGCCCGAGAACAGCTTGCCAACGCGGCGTCCACAGGCGCGACCGTTCACGACGCCGGAGCAAATAAAATAGGGCCTTTTATTCCCGTAGTTGCAAGGCGTGTAGGTGAGCCGGGTCAATTGTTCGATGCTTTCCCAGTCGCCGCCATAAAGGCGGACACGGTAGTCTAGGACAAAGCGCCCGTCCTCGGCACGGTAGCCAATACGCGCGATTTCTTCGCCATTTCTTGACCAAACCCAATTGCCCATTCTGCCGGGTTCAAGACACCCTTCCCGGTGAAGGCGGTTCACGTCGAGTGAGCGACATTCCTCGGCCTTCTGTTTGTAGCCGGGTCGTCCTGAGCCGTATCCGCCCATGATTGAGTCTCCGAATTTTTCCGAAATCATTAGGGAAGTTTAACTTTATCGGTGCACTTCGAGTGTCAGTTTGTCAGACTTTTTCTGAATTGAGGATGTGTGCGAGTTGCGACTGGCCGGGTTGGCGAGGTGTTTCGCGTGACGATAGGGATACCTCCCCTTTTTTTGGAGCGAATATTGCAAACGCAGGGATAGAATGGGTTTCCGGAAAAAGGTGCCAGAGATTGAGATGCCCCTCCCGTTACCCCGCAGAGCGTTTGTTCATTAGACCTTTTTGGGTTCCTTTTGTTTTTGTGGTACTTTCGCTCTTAGGTCTTCGGAGATCTCCTCCATTAAGAATGAGCGATGAAGGAAGCTCTCCAAAAGCGTTACCATGGCTTCTAGTTGCTTGGCCGTTGGCTCCCAACCCCGATGCGCAGCAGCGCTACCAGCATCAATAAGTACGGCCAGAACGTTTCGTTCGGTTTCGACAATGAACCCAACCGATTTAAGTTCTGCCAGTTTTTGCTCAAACGAAAGACCTGGATTAATGCCAAGCAATTCAGCCGCGCGGTCAAAGGTTGTCCTCATTGCGATGGCTGCAAGAGTTCCAAGATCGTTGCTCATTGCAGTAAAGACATCACTAAGAAGCTTCCACAGCCTGCGGTCTTTCCATTGCAGCTTTGATAGCCAATCTGGAGGCCGACGGTCACTAGCGCGTGGCCAGAACTCGACATTTTCTACGTAGTATGGCTCGGCTTGGCCATTTTCGTCATATTGATAGTCGATGTCTTCTGAGTTGTAGCTTCTAGACTTAAAGTAAAATTGGGTGCAGCCGCCACAGCGGAGAACGCTATAGATTGTAGAGCCGCTGATGTCCGGATGGTCTATGCTTTCGACGTGTTGAGCGACGACAAATGCCTGTCTTGAGCCGCACTGCGGACAATGGCCGTTTTCAAAGTCTGGCAATTTTTGTGGCAAATCATGGCTCCACTGATGCCTTTTGGGCGTATACGACCGTTGAGCTTTCAAGCCGCACATATTTGTGCAAGCGTTTTTACTCTCGTGCTACTTAACCGAACGACGACTGCCGATGGCTAGATGTATAAATGTCCGCTTTCTTGTGACGCAAGTGTAACCAGATCGGCCTTCTGCGTCACAGTATTTGTGACGGTTCATCGCTCTACGACCTTAAGTTTGCCCCTAGTGTCACAATCATTGTGACGGGGCGGCACAGATTTTGTGCGGGGGTTCTGCACTTACGGCGATGGCGCAAAAGTAGTGTGGGGCCGCAGTTTGGCTTAAGGATGCACGATACCTAGGTGCTACCAAACTGAGATCTTTTGGAGTTCCGGATACATGTTGGTAAGTTTAAGCCGATTCCAACTAGACATACTGGTGCGCAACGGCTCAAGTTATGCAAGCGAGAACAAGAATTTCTCCGTGTTGCCCACTACAATAGCAAGGCAGGAAAACAACAATGGAGCAGATCGCCGGTGGATTGCTGCAACTCAGCTATCGAGATAAGGGGATTCGAATAACCGCGCCTGGTTCAAGGAGACTGTTGGTTTCAACTCCGGACATTCCGATACAGGACCATCAGTTGGTAATCCAAGATTTTCTTTATGATACTCAGGAGTTACACCTCGCGGAAGTTGGTTTAAGATACATTTTACACGAGCTGATTGCCAAGGGAACCATCAAGTCGTTGAGGTTTAGTCACATTTCAACACTGCCTGTGTCGTCTTCGCTCGCTGATCCAAAATTGTACTACAGATTTGACCAAATTCACGAAGTGCTTAAGAATATGATGCCGGACTTTGGCTATGTAGTCGCGGACGCCAGGTTGATGACACGTCTTGATGTAATGGATGGGCTCTTTGAGCTCTCCGCTGTTGAACTATCGTGTGAGTGATGGCGCGCAAGAACGAAAGGTGCGTTTTGTCCAGTAGAGATAAGCATTTGGATTTCATCCAAGCGACGATTTCTCGCTTGGCCCAGAACTCGTTTCAAATAAAGGGTTGGACTGTTTTGTCGGTCTCTGCTGTCCTTGCGATAGCCTTCCGCGAAAGCAGCTCAGGAGCAGCAATCTTGGCACTGATACCCACAATTATGTTCTGGTTTCTGGACAGCTACTATCTCGCTTTGGAGCGGATTTATAGATCCATGTTTGACGAAGTTCGGCAACGCGACGAAGGCAAAATCGATTTCAACATGATTGTTCCGAGAGGGGCTGTATCGATAGCTGCTGTGTTTGAATGCATGTGGTCAATCAACAACACAATATACTATCCAACTATTGTCGTCATATTAATCATCACTGCAGCATTTTTTTGAGAGGTGGTATGAAAGTCTGTAAGATTTTTGTTGTCGGACCTGAGGAAAACGGTACTGAAAAGCCGGGTTATTTGCACGTCAAGGAGGCAATTTACAAAATATTTAATGAGTTTGTCGATAAGGGAAAAAGTAAATTTGATGCATTAGAGGTTTATGACCCACGCAACAACCCGGGTGGTGACAACTTCAATAACTGGATATTTGCTCAAATCGACACCTGTAACCTTCTGGTAGCCGACATTACGAGTTTCAATCCAAACGTTGTTTATGAAGTGGCTCTCGCACACTCGCTAGGTGTTCCTTGTCAGTATGTTCGGTTTGGAAAACAAGAGGACGGAGAATTCTATCTTGAAGGTGAAGAGGCTAATCCAGACAGCATTGCCCATTATTTCAACAATGCGCTTCTGTCGCCTGCTAGCACCGTCGATCAGGCAATCCTGGGTAAAGGTCAGTTCGCTGAGAGGCTTGAACTTTTTTTCAAAGAAGGTCGTTCGCCAGCGCAAAACTTGATGACAACATTCTATGGCGGCGTTCCATTAGTAGATGCTGAATTTACTCGTGGTCTAGCGCAAACCTATTGTCGAAACTTCTTACTACCAATGCTCCGAGTTGAAATCACTGAAGAGATGCCTGCTCGGAGGTTAAAAATCGTGATGCCAGACACCTTTGCTAGACCTGACAGTGTCGCTCGTGAGAAGCTCATTCAAGCGCTCGATGGCGGAGGTTACGGCGAACTTGGCAAGAATATGCTTGGGCGCAAATTCAACGTCATTTACGAACCTTCAACTGGCACTGTCTACGACTTGCCGTCCATTGCATTTACGATTGCTGACTGCAGGCGTTTCAAGGGCGTCAATAACAGGGAAATCTACTCTGAATTGGATAAGGACCGGCACACTGATGTAATGTGCCGCAAGTTCGTAAGTGAAGTCCGAATTCAACTTGAAGAAAATAACAACAACTTGGAGACTTTGGCTGGTGACGTCAGTTTTGTTTGGCTAAGCCAAATTGTTGGAGATTGGGCAAAAGATGGTAGACTAATCAACCACGATCCTCTTGAACAACCAAACTAAGGTTTCTTCCTACTGGACTCTGCGCCACAGAAAATGTCAACTTCTTCTGAAAGCTCGGCACATTAACTACTTGAACCGCGATCTGTCCGGGTTGGTTTTGTGCCGCAAACAATGCCTCGGTCCGCCAGTGCGGTGCTGTATGATGGTCACACATAACGGGCGCCCGTCAACGAACCGCCAATCACTCAAACGGTCCGCTTCGAAACATGATGTTTGACATTTTTGTTTGCGCTCTCTTGTGACGCCCGAAATCCAAAACCGTTCTTTCACGTCACAATTTTCAGGAAGTTTCCTTTGCATTTTACTTTTTTCAAAAGGCTTTGTTGATGGCGCGGACGCGACCACCTACCGGCATCAACAAAGCCTATTCGAAGTCTCACCGTCACAGTCTTTGTGACACCCTGTCCCGTTCTTTGTGCGGGGCTTCTAAATTTGCCGCCATAACGCGAACGCTTTTGACGGGGCTTTCATGTCGTCACTTGGCAACTCTGTTAGCTTCCAATGCGATGTCTGACCAACGCCAGACGGTCCAAGATGCGGAGCTTGCTTCATCACGATGAAATACCGCGACTCTAGTTCCTTGAACCATGGTCCAACAGTGTTGCGGTGCACGTTCAGCGCCTTGGCTGCGTCCCGGTGGCTAAGGATGATGCGCCCGTTGTTCGATCCGGTGTAGCGGCGTTTCAATTCAATATAGAGTGCCCTCGGACCGGGGGCCAAGGTTGCCCATGCCTCGGTCTTTTGAAGCCACTCAGGAAGTTGGACGAAACGCCCAACTCCCTTCTTTTGGTGTTTGTAGGATTTACGCGCCACTAGCGTTTGCCTCCGAACAATTCGCCGAATGTGCGTGCCCAATGGCTAGGTAAGTTGTGTTTGTGGATCAGGTGACGCTCAAAGGCGCTGAGCGTGTCACGGCGGGCTGTAGGGCGCGTTGGTGTCATTTTGTCACCTCTGAACCCAGCGCCTTAATTTGAACGTCACAGGCAAGCCTGTAGCGCGCGTGTTGGCCAGGATAGGGGCCTTGGTGTGGTTCCATCTCTGTGTCGATCTGGATGCCGCGTTCGCGCAACCTATGAACATTAGCCGACCAGCGCGGCGCGGGGCGGTCGATGGTGGCGACACCCTGCGCGCCTGCCATCGAAAGTTGAGCCATTGCCCAGCCCAAACGGCCTTCAAATTCGAACGTGTGGGATGGTTCGCTCAAGAGCGTTACTTGGATTTTCATTCTACCGAGTCCTTTACGAAGGGAGTTCAGCGCGGTATCTGGAAGGTGTCTAGACTACCCAGCGCCCGCGCCAGTTTTGCTACTGCGTGGGCGTTGATTATTCTGCGCCTGCGGATGTCGGGCGGTTTGCGAGCCAAGCCTCGATTGCGCTTTGAGGCCATGCGACCGCGCGCTTCCCGATGCGGATAGGGCGGGGGAATTCCCCTGCGTCCATCATTGCGTAGATGCTGCTTCGACTGAGTCCGGTTGCCGCTTCGACGGCTGGGCGGCGGAGGTGAAGTTCTGCCATTTTGGTTTCCTTAACATCTGTTTGGATGTCTCAGGAATTTGAACCAAATCTGCATCGCTGAAAAGCTGGGCAAGTGGGCAATGGCTGGGCGCTAGGCGATGCTAATTTTGCCCACCTACTGCCCAGTCTTCCCAAAGGTCATTCTGCTTTAGCGCTCTTACAATACTCCGACGTGAATAACCTACTTTTAGTTCCACAGTTTCCCATGTCGCTTTCCCTTTGCCGTTTGGATAGGCTGATAGCAAGCAATCCATAACGCTCTGATGTGGCGTCTCTTTCGCAGTTTTTGAAGTCCTGATGCTGACCTCAAGTGTATTCCAGTCAATGTCTTGGAAGCCAATTTCAGAGTAAATTTCCGAGTTCGATTCAGGAATGTCGTTAGGGTTCCAGCAGATCGACCATCCAATAAATGGTCTTACTTGCTCCTCAATAAATTTCTTAACGTCGTTGTCGCTTGGCCCATGGCCAAACGAGCTTTGATGGAATAATTGCACCGAGTGCGGCTTGAGTTTGATTTGGCCGGTAACATAGTCGATGGAGCAGAAACGATTTTTTGCGTCGGCAATCTTAAAGTTCCCGTTTCGGAAATATTCGAGGTAGCCAGATGATTCTGAAATCCCAAACTTTTTCGCCGCAAGTGGCCAGCTCCACCAATCAAGTGCATCGCCGTGGGCTTTAATTGGTGCCGGACAACGCATTGTCCTTCCAGAGGGTGAACAAAGAACTGCGTCAAAAGTGTCTAGGAAGTTGGCTAGAACCCAAAGCTCGCAAACCTGAAGCGCAAAATTTATCTCACCTAGGTTTTCTGCGAAGCCCTCATTGAGTAGCTTTTGGTGGATGAATTGGTCGATTTCATACGAACTCCAATCCTCTGCAGCGCGCACGAAGGATGGGAATCGTGTCGCCAGGGCGAGGTCTTGCGTCCAGTCGCAGGCCGCACAACAGATTTCATCCCATGACCAATACCCTTCAGGCGTGAACATTAGCCAATCCTCGCAACGGATGCTGTCCAGTTCGCCGTGAAGTCGGACCACTTCTCCATTAGCTTCTGTCGCTTCTCAAAAAAGTCCGACCGCGCATAGGCCGCCTCGGCCTTGTTCTTCACAACATGCGCCAGTGCGGCCTCTGATACTTCGCGCGGCGTGTTGGTCCGCTCTTGCGCCCATGTCTTGAACGAGGTGCGGAACCCGTGAACGTCCACATCATAGCCCAGCGCCTTCGTTAGTTTAAGCAAGGTCATGTCAGACAACGGTTTTCCGATTTTAGTCCCCGGAAAAACCAGACCTTCACCCGTGCCAAGTTCGCGGGCTTTTTTCAGGATTGCCAAAGCGCGTGGCGACAAGGGAACCCGATGCTCTTTCTTCGATTTCATGCGTTCGGCTGGGCGGGTCCAGATGCCTTGCTCCAGATCAATTTCTGACCAATCCGCCTTGCGAACTTCACTGGAACGGGACGCGGTTAAAATAACCATTTCTAACGCAAGCTTGGTCAATTCTCCCGCGTCCGATGCTTGCAACGTTCCAATGAACTCTGACACCTTGTCATAGGGCAGGGCCTTGCGGTGTTGCTGCGTGTCGATCTGCTTTGGCAGGGCTTGGGAAATCGCCTCTGCCGGGTTGTCCGTCCGCCAGCCGTTTGCGACCGCCCACTTCATCACTGTGCCGATGCGTTGGCGAACGCGCCGTGCGGTTTCAGGCTTTTCGAGCCAGATGGGTTGCAGAACGGCCAATACATCAGCCGTTGTCACCTCGGACACCTTGAGTTTGCCGATGCGTGGGAAAGTGTACGTGTCTAAAGTAGAGATAAATTGAGCGGCATGTTTCTTGTTGCGCCATGTGGGTTCGTGGATTTTGTGAACCTTGCGGGCGGCTTCCTGGAATGTCAGAAGCGCCTGAGCGGAGCGCTTGGCTTGCAGCGGGTCTCCACCCGCCCGCGCCAGCTTGCGATTCTGCAGGGCGGTCTCACGCGCTTCTGCCAAGGTAACAAGAGACGCGCTGCCCATGCCAATTTCGGTGCGCTTGCCACGAATTGTGATGCGCTGCACCCAACGCTTTGCACCCGATGTGTCCACCTTGAGAAACAGGCCGTGACCGTCCGTGTATTTGCCGGGGTTGGTGACTGTGCGGACAAATGCGGCGGACAAGGCTTTCTCAGCCCGCTTGCTTGGTGTCTTACGTTCGATTTCCTGATTTTTGTCCGCCATAACGTCCCCCATTATTAATAGGAATATGGGGGACGGCCTTGGAACACACAAGACGCAATATGTGTTTAAGTAGCTGAATTTAGTATTTTATTGGAACTGGTCGGAATGTGTTTAGGCGGACTGAGCCTCCGCCATTATCCCCAACGCGAACCGATGACACCGCGATGGGCCCTTAAACAGCATCCGCGCCGCTTTCGCGTTTCTGGCAAGATCAATCTTGCCGGGCATCCCCGGTCTTCAGCCCGCAGAACTGCGGCAGGCAGGGGTCTCCGACAGCGCCTCGTTCAGCAGGCGTTTCAGGGTGCCGTCGGTGATTGCTGGCAGCGCGATGTGATGCGTGTCAATGCCATCGAGGATGATCGTGCGGGCATTCTGCACCTCGTCGATTGCACGTAGGCGTTTCATGTCGGGTGCATAACTTCCGCCGACAACCTGGGTCAGCTGAAGCTTGGGGTGGGAACGCAGCTGCGGGCGCAGATCAAAGGCATCCAGATCGGTCCCGAATATCTCTGCCATGCCGCGCCGGGCATGGTCCGCGTCCTGAGCGTCGGCAGCACTGGGGGTGACAAAACCGGCCAGTGAAATGACAGTATCCGCATCAATGGCGAGGCCCGTGCGCAATGCGGCATATCCGGCGGCCGAGCCGCCGATTGCAACCACTTTTCCCGCGCCAAGATCTGCAATCAGGGAGGCAAGTGCCGTCTGCATTGCCGTTTCATCCGCGCCAAGTTCAGGAACACCCTTGAGGAAAATCTGCCCGTGAGGATCGCGAAGGTAGATGATATGCGCCGGAAGATCCGCCAATATCGTATCCAGATACCGGCTGTTGATATAACTCAGCCCTCCGATCAGACCTTCAAACACGACAACAGTGTATTCTGCGCCTCTTTTTCTGACAATTCTGACATCGCCGTCCCCAAGCACCGCTTTGCGGGGGCGCGATTTTCCCAGGACATCAAGCGCGGCCAGCAAGCTGCGCGCGGTTGGGCCCAGAAGTTCTGTTTCGTCAAGGCGGACCAGGGTTTCGCGGCCTTCGCTCTTGGACCCGGCGCGCAGGGCGAAAAGCGCATATTGCAGCAACCAGGACGGTTCCGGCTCAAGTGTTGTCGCCACCCGCTTGAGGTCCGCGAATATCTTCTTGTCCTCAGCCCGTGTCAGGAAAACACGATTGAGCCTGTAAACCGTCCGCCATTCCAGCGGGTGCAGTTCCAGCGCCCGCCGCAGGGCCGACACGGACAGGTCGAACCGCCCCGCAGCCGCGGCCAGCCTGCAAAGGCGGCACAGGCTGACAACATCTTCTGCCCCGGCCTCGACATCGGCCTGCAGCCGATCCACGGCTTCCACCAGGGGGAGTTCCAGCGCATGAAGCTGTTTTCGAACCTTGGCCGCATAGTCGGGCAGGGGCCCGTCCTGCTCTGCCTTCCTGAACAGGTCGAGCGCAAGCTGGAAATCGCCGCTGGCATCTGCACGCATTGCAAGGCGCAGCATCAAATGCGTGCTTTGGGGGCGTTTTTCGAGTGCGGTCTTGAGAAACGCGATCTGCGCCTGCAAGGGTATCAACGCCAATACATCCCCGGTCGCGCCTTTCAACATGGTTTCGTCTATGTCCGGTCGCGCGAGGCCTGCGTGGAACAATGCCATGGCAGCATCGGATTGACCGGCGCGGGACAGGCTTTTCAGATGGATGTTCCAGACCCAGGGGTTGTCGGGCCATGCCTCGACCAGTTTTGCCGCCAGATCGACGGCCTTTTGGGTCTCATCCCGTGCCATCGCCAGCCGCACCTCGGCCAGACGGGCGGGAAGATGCGAAGGGGTCTGCGCAAGCTGGCTGGTGATCAGTTTATCTGCCGCTGAGTAGGCCTGATCGGCCATCATCCGATCCAAAGCCTTGGCATCCCATTCCATCGGGGCATCGGGGGCCGTGTCACCGGGTGGTGGGAGTGGCTCCTTGCCGGGCCGGGGTGGGGACACGGCACCGTGCCGCATGACCGCGACGGCATCTGCAAGCGCCGTGTCTATGTCGGCACCCGGAAAGATGTCTCCATGCGTCATCATCTGCCGACCGGAGGCAAAAATCCGCGTGACCTCGCCCCAGTGGGCGTCAAGCTGCGACGCAATCGAGGCAGGCAGCGGTTGTTTCGGCTGTCCGAGAACGCCGGGCAGATCCATCAGCGCGGTTTCCCAGCTTCCGACAACATCGTCGGCCCGGTCCATCTGGATCGCCTGGCCTTCAAACTTGTGCAGGTTCGGCACAGCCACCAGCCGCGCCGGGACATCATAGGCGGCAGCCGTGATCTGACCGTGCAGCGATGCCCCGAGATAGGCGTCCGATCCGGCGATCACGGCGGCAATGTCCTGCAAGGTATCGGCATCCTCGAAAGGGATGGTATGGCGGGGTGCCGCGTTGTTGATCGCCCGGACCAGCTCATGATCGCCGTGGCAGCGCCCGATGGCGATCAGAACTGCGGTTGCGCCATTGTCCTCAAGTGCGGCATCCAATTGCTGTGCAAAATCGGCGACAGAGGTCGTGCGCAGGCTGCGCGCCTTGACGTGCAGCGCGATCACAGACCGCGCCTTTGGGATTTTCAGTGTTTTTCTGATCCGGGCAAAGCGATCTTTCAAGGTGGCTTTGGACCACAGGAGGGGCAGATCGGTTGCCGTGTCCGGCATCACCTCCGGGCGGCGACCTGTCCAGCGGTCCATGGCATCGGCGCTTTGTGCGTCCCGCACGGCAAAACGGTCGGCGGCCGCCGCGACATGTTGCAGCCAGTCAGGGCCGCGCGCCGCGCCCTCCGGGGCCAGCACGCCCGGCGCATTCCAGGCCACCGGCAGGTCATGGCGCACAGCATGGGCGGTCGCACCGGCCCACAGGGAGGGGTAGGCAATATCGCTGTACCCCGGCAGGCCAAAGTCGCGGATGTGAACGATATTTCCGCCCCCGATCAGGATACCGTCGAAGGTATCCACCGTGTTCGCAAACTCCTCCACCGCGATGACAGGCACCGTATCGCGGTAGCGGGTGACCCCGGCTGTCGGTGAAACGGCCACGACATCAATGCCTTCACCCGCCAATCGTTGCTGGGCCAGCAGAGGAAAAAGAAGGTCGCCATAGTTCTCAACGTCGAAAGTGCCGAAAATTGCGATACGGCGCTGTTTGGAAGCAGGCATGAGAGTCTCCGGACGGCCACGGGAAAGGGGCGTGGAAATGAAGCATAAGCAGAGAAAACACATACCGCTGCTGGCACGTTACCTTGCACTTTATCGCTATGGTTGCAATGACCACAGAGTCAATGGGTTGCAGGCGTCAGAGTGGCGCAAAGCGCAGACGGCAGGTATCGTAGCCCCTGACCAAGGAACACCGCGTGTAGGTCCGATCGTCTTCTTTTGCGGCCAAGGGTTCTGACAGGCGAAGGGTTTCCAGAACAGCATCCAGAAGGATGCTCAGGAACTGACGGCTGGTCTGGCTGCCGGTGCAGGCAAGTGCGCCAAACGAGAACGTGGCCGTCTGACGGCGCGGGCGGTCGAGGCGGAATGCGTCGGGGTCGTCCCAGACTTCGGGGTCGCGGTTGGCCGCCGCCAGATCGAGCGTCACGCGAGAATGGGGCGGCAAACGCGTGTCGCCCAGATCCAGACCGGCGGGGCCGACCTGACGGGACATATAACGTATGCCCGCCAGCAGACGTTCCACCTCTTGCAGGTACGCCGGGCGCATATCCGCGCGGTCGCGCAGAACCTCCTGAATGTCCGGATTGTCGGCCAGATGCGCAAGCATCAGACAGCCGGTTCTGGACATGGGTTCCAAGGCCAGAAAGGCAGGCGAAGTCAAATGCAACAGCGGCAACGT
Source organism: Sulfitobacter sp. EhC04 (assembly GCF_001650875.1). Lineage (GTDB taxonomy): Bacteria > Pseudomonadota > Alphaproteobacteria > Rhodobacterales > Rhodobacteraceae > Sulfitobacter. The sequence goes on along the minus strand of NZ_LXYI01000009.1, from coordinate 156,579 downwards.
CTGCCCGGCGGGCCAGCTCATGTTCAGCGCCGAGAGATTGCGCAGGATGGCGGCGGCCTTCGGCTCCAGCTTGACATAATCAGGGATCGCCATCTGCTCAAGGCTTGCCATCAGGTCAATGAGGTCCTCTGCGATTTCCCGGCCCGTTGCGGCGTCGATCCCAAGCGCTGCGGCACGCCATTCAACAATTGGTTTCTGCACCGCATTTGCCATCGCGTCAGCATCGGTTTCGCCGGCAGAGATCAGCGCGGCGAGGGGAGAACGGAAATCCAGCGCGGGCAGGCATTCCATAAACCGCTTCGTCACGGTGATGGCGTCCCTGCGCTCTGCGTCGTTGGGGGTGCGGTGCGCGCGGCTGATATGACTGAACAGACGGAAAATACTGTCAACATCACTGCGCTTTTCACGGAACCGGGAAAAAACCCTGAGAGCAAGATCGTCCGTGGTGGTGCCAGGGTCTGCCATCAAGGCGCGCACGTCCCGCATGCGCGACACATGCCAATGACCATAGCCGCGCCGCCAGGGAACGCCGACCACGATGGGGTCGAGGTTGGGGTCCGCCGCCTCGCGGATCATGGACGGGCCGAAGGCTTGAGAATTCAATTCTGATGTGCGCATAGTCGGGCCTGTCTTTAAAAGAATGGTGCCGTTGTGCAGGTTAAGCCCAGTGTCTCGCAAACGGAAGGCGCTGAAGCGGCGACACCCGATATTTCGATCGCGATCACGTGCTGGCGCATGGATCGGGAACTGCCCCGCACGCTTTGGTCACTGTCGCGCAGCTTTCAGCAAGGGGCCGAAGGGCTGAGCTGGGAAATCATCGTGGTCGACAACGGCTCTGAGCAATTGCCTGCCGCGCCTGACATGACGCCTGTCCCGCAGATCATTGCGGCAACCAGCCCCGGTCCGTCGCCGGTCAGTGCGATGAACCAGGCACTGTCGCTGGCACGCGGCAAGATCATTGGCGCATGGATCGACGGCGCGCGCATGGCGTCATCAGGCCTGTTGGCCGCCGTGGCCCGTGCGGCCGCGGCACATCCGGCCCCCGTGATTGCCGTTCCCAACCGGCAGTTCGGGTCTGACCGGCAGGCCACGGCCACGCAGCACGGCTATGATCAGGCCACCGAGGACGCGCTGTTGTCACGGGCCGGCTGGCCCGACCCGGCGGCGGACTTTTTTGCCGTGTCATGGCCGGAAGAGGCCTCCGCCACCGCACCGATGCTGGAATCGAATGCCTTGTTTCTGCACCGCGACACCTGGGCGGCGCTTGGTGGCTTTGATCCGCTCTTTACAGAGCCGGGCGGCGGCATGTGCAATCCCGACATGCTGGACCGGGCGCTGAACCACGCCGGGACGCAGTTTGTCCGCATGGCCGGGGTCGCGACATTTCATCAGATCCACGGCGGCACATCGACGTCTGACGCCGCACAGGCGGTACGGAGCGTGAAGGAAGCGACGCGGAACTATCTGCGTTTGCGCGGCAAACCACCACGCAAGCAGCGCGCGCCCGGCTGGCTTTATGATGCAACGACCGGCGTGATGACCCGCAGCTAGAAATTGCCGCACAAAACCGGGAAACGATATTACAGCGTTTCGGGATAACCTGAATCATCGCACATCACTTTTCGCGTTCGACCGAAGGGAGAGGCAGCGAACAAGTGATCCAAGTATATCCCGGACCGCTATACGCTCCTCGGATATGCCAAATCAACAGGTTACAGCGTCCTGGCTTTGAATTGAGGCAGGCTACATCGCCACTGTCCCGAGAGCGCGTAGCTTGGCGGGGTATCGGCGCTTCCAATTTCACGCGAAGTGTCATAGCGGCCCCGGTGCTCTTGCCCGCCCCATCCGCCAGTGCTTTGCAAATGAAGACATGTCATTTTTGACATGTCTTCATTTGCAGGTCAGCGCCGAGCGCATTTCCCGACAAGGCATATCGTTCAAAAGTGGGAACCGGTTCTGAACGCCCCGGACATGCGACATTAAGGCGCCCCGCCTTAAACTTGAATCGCCGATACCCTGCCGCGCTTCGCGCTCTCGGGACATCGGCGATACGGAGTGTATCAGGTTAAAGGCGGGACGCTGTAACAAGTCAGAGCGCGTCGTGTGAATTCGAATGAACGCGACACTTTCTAGCGCGGTTGCTGATCAATCCCGGCCGCTTCGCGCTGCACCAGAGAGGCCGAATGCCTCAGAATGTCGCGGTAGCGCCGCAAGGCCGCAGGCTCAAGATCGGACTGCGGCCGCTCTTCCAGAAGATAGGTGCCGTGGTCGCGCCCACGCACATGCGTGGCATAGCCCTTTTGATCGCCAAGCTGCCTGACATCACCGGCGACATAGCGGATCGCAAAACCGATGCGTCTGCCGGAAGTTGCCTGATTGGGGGTCGACCCATGCACCAGTGTGACATGGTGGAGCGACATTTCACCCGGTTCGAGCGGGCACATCACGGCGCTTGCCTCATCAACCTCACCCGCGACCTCTTCGCCCAGTGGCAACATGGATGAGGGCGCGTTCCTGACCGCATGTGGAAGCGCGCTCAAATGGCTGCGCGGCACCACGCGCAGGCATCCGCTCTGCGGTGTGCTGGGGGTCAGGGCAAGCCATGCGGTCAGCCCCCTGGGCGCATCCAGCCCCCAGCAGGTGCCGTCCTGATGCCAGGGCACCACGCTGGATGATCCGGCATCCTTGGAAAAGAAACTTGATCCCCAGCATAGGATGTCCGGCCCGAGAATGTTCTCGACGTGGTCGAGGATGCGGTGATCGTGAACAAGGTCCCACAGGAACGGATAAAGCAGGTGACCCTTGGCGTTGAGCCGCGCAAACCCTTCCTGACCAAGGCGGCGTTCGGCCCGTTCAAGTCGGATCACAAGCTCCGCCGCAGCTTCTTGCGGCATGACCCTGATGGGGCTGGCAAAGCCTTCTCGGGCGAAATCCTGCGCCAATGTATCGGTCATTTCAGGTGATCCTTTCCTGCCGCCGATTCGGCAAGATGACGGGTCTTTGCGTTGCGGATGACGTTGGCAGCCTGTCGGATGATCCCGCCGTGCCGGGCCAATGCAGCGGGGTCCATTTCAGCCTCAGGCCGCATTTCAAGCGGCCCCTGCGCCAGGTTCCTGCCGCGCACCAGCGTCGCGGTGCCGCCTTCCTGGCGGACCCGCGCGGATGTATAGCGGATCACAAACCCCAACCGGCGGTCGTCAGAGGCATTTGGCCCGGACCCATGCAGCACCTGTGGGTGGTGCAGCGACATCTGCCCCGGTTTCAGCGTCATCCAGACCGCCTGGCTGAGGTCAAGCTGGGTCTCGACTGCTTCCCTTGCGCCCAGCATGTTTTTGTCGTCACCCGTGTCCAGATGGCGCAGCTGCCGCGCATGAGTGCCGGGCATCGCCTGCATGGCACCGGAAGCGGTAGTGGCGTCACTCAGGGCCAGCCAGGCCGTTGCGCCATTGTTTTCATCCAATCCCCAGAATGTCGCATCCTGATGCCAGGCGACATAGCCGTCCGAGTGGGCGGGTTTGTCGATCACGCTGGAGCCGATGCACAGAATGTCCTCTCCCAACAGGCTGCTGACCCGGTCAACGATGCGGGCGTCGTGGACGACATCCCAAAGGTAGGGCAGCAGCAAATGGGGCTTGGCGCGCACCAATCCGGACAAGCGCCCGTGTTTTCGGGCCTCCAGCGCTTCGATGCGCGCTCTCAGCGCTTTGGCCTCATCTTCGGGCATCACGTCAATCGGGTGCAGAAATCCGTCGCGCTGAAAAGTCTCGCATTGGGTCGCGTCCAATCCGGCGGGGCGGGCAGGGGAAAGCTGTGTCATGGTTTCAGAAAGGCTCCATCTCGCGTACGTCGGCACCGTCCACTGCGGCTGCGCGGTCTTTTGCGGTTGTGAAAGGCGTCATTGCCCAACCCGGCCCTTCGCGGTCCAGCCCGGCACGCATTGCAAGCGCCGCGAAACGCAGTCTTGCACTTCGCTTTGGTGCCGGTCCGGTGGCAAAGGCAGCGGCAATACTGTCCCAATGCTGCCCAAGCTGCGCCGAGATGGCTTTCGGCAGGGCAGGCGGGGTGGCGGCAAGTGTCCGGGGCAGTGCAGCCAGTGCCGCAGCCCAGTTGTTCACAAGGTCCTGGGGCCGTTCCAGATGGGCAACCAGACCGTCGAATTTCCGATAGGCAGGCCGTGCAACCAAAAGCCCCGGCACACCATATGCCGCCGCAGTGATGTAGCCGTGCGCGGAAGAACCTGCATAGGCCCTTGCATGGGCAAGCAGTGCCGCGACATCGCGCAACCCTTCGGGCCGGTCAAGCGCAACTGCCGGGGTGCCTCGGTCGCGGACTGCCGCAGCAACATCGCGTGCGATGCGGTCATCGGCATGTGCTGTGCCCAACCCGATCAGGACCGGCGTAAGGTCCAGCGACCGGCAGGCTGCCGCCAATCCATCGGCAAAGGACGGGATCGGTTCACCGCCCAGCGATCTTTGCCGCACATGGACGGCCAGCACGCGATCCTTCCGTTCCAATCCCAACTGGGCGCAGAGGCGGGAAAAGTCATCTGCCAATCCGTCCCGAGGCCAGACGCGGTCCAAGCCCAGGATCGGGTCCGGCACGATTGTTGCCGTGGGAGCATTGGCCATACGGGCGGACCCCGCGTCCCGCAGCGACAGGTAATCCGCAGCGGCAAAGGCTGCGGTGGCAAGGGGGACGACACCCTGGCGCAGCGGGTGCGGTGTGCCTGGCGCGTTCCAGGCGACGGGCACGTCACGCAAGGCCGCCACCAGGGTCGATCCCAGCCAAACGGAAGGCGCGACCGCCGCACCAATGCCTTGACCGCGATATTCCCTCAGGGTGTCCATCCGGTGCGTATGCACGATGTAGCCGCCCCCGATCAGGATGCCGGAAAATGACCTGCCGGGATCGAGGGCCGACCAGATCGGACGGCTCGGCAAAGCCTGCTTCAGATTGATCGTGGCCCCGGTTGGCGAAAGCGCCTGCACCTGGTATCCGCGCAGGCCCAGTTCATGCGCCGCCACCACGGGGAACATCAGGTCGCCGAAGTTGAGCATGTCGAACATGCCGGAAATCAGAACCTCCCTGGAGCCTTCTGATCCGGGCACATCCGATGTCATACTGTGGCGGAACGTTCGCTGATCCGTTGCGCGATATGCAAAGACAGTGCTGCGACGGAAGGGTTGTTGAAGACCTCGCTCGGGCTGACCTCAATCTCGTATTGTTCTTCCATCATGCCGCACATGATGGTGATCTCAACGGAATCCAGACCATAATTGTCAAAGCGGTCGTTGACCGGGAAAGAGTCCTTCGGCATGTCGATCACGGATGAAATATAGTTCACCATCCAGTCGCTGACCGCAGCCGCGCGAGTGGTGTCCTCTGAGGTTCCGTTGGTGTGCATGGACGTCCTTTCGTCGGTGAATTGTAGAATAGCAATTGACTTGAAACGCAGTATTCCCTTTCCTCAGACGACAACCAAAAGGATAGCCATGTCAAGCGAATGCGCCCTGAGATTGAAAGAAAGTGACTATGATTTCGCCATTCTCCATCCAGCGCTGCGTCGCCTTTTTGGGGCAAGCGATCTGTACAACTATGGCTATTGGCGCGACGCCGATGGTGGGCGTGTCACGACGTTGCCGGAGGCCGCAGCAAGGCTGGTCCAACTGCATGTAGAGACCGATCCGGGGCGTGGCAACACCCGTCGTGTACTTGATGTGGGGTGCGGGCTTGGCGCATGCACCGGGATGTTCGCAGCCGCCTACCCGGATGCAGAAATCACCGGGGTCAACTACTCTGCGCGCCAGATCGCCCATGCGGAACGCTATCATGGCGGTCCGCGCATCAATTTCCGACAGATGGACGCGACGGCGCTGGATTTTCCGGACCAGAGCGTTGACTGCATTCATGCTGTCGAAGCCGCCATGCATTTCAACCCGCGCCGCAGGTTTTTCGAAGAGGCGCGCAGGGTTCTTGTGCCGGGCGGACGGTTGATCCTGACCGATGTTCTGGCGCGCAGGCCGACGACCTTCATTCCCGCCGCCAACAACGAATCAACGATCAGCGACTATGCCCGGACCTTGGTGGAAACCGGGCTGCAACCCATTGATATTTCGGATGTCCTTGCCGATACAGCCGCGCCCTTTGCCAAGGCAATGCACGATAATGCGATGCATGCCTACGGGCGCGCCATCGAGGAAGATGTTTCAGGCTATCTTCTTGTCCATGCCGTGAATCCCGGCTGACCGACCAGCAGATTGCTGTCAATTCGCTGGTTCTGCCTTTTGAAAGGCGGTCCATTGCCGGTGCAGTCACTGTCCTTGCCATCGCAGGAACCTCAGCAGGGGGTCACTTTCCCGCCTCTGGCGGGGACGGCGTTTCAACGTACCAGCAACGTTGCCTGTCGAACGGGTATCCCGGCAGGTCGGGTGCCGCTGGGTCCGCTTCTGTGACGGCGCGGGTATCAAGCGTCGCACCGGCAAGATGCAATGCAAGCAGGGCTGCCGGGATCTCTCCGGTCGGGGCCGAGACCCTGACGGCGCCTGTTCCACCCGCATCTGATGCGACAAGGTCCGGGCAGGCCCGGCAAAGGGTGGCGAACAGGGCTTCGGACAAGGGTTCCGGCGTTTCAAGCATGACGTGACCCAAAAGCCGTGCGGGCTGTTGCGCTGGGCCGGAAACGATCCTGCCCGCAGCCGCCCTGGCCTCTGCGATGGTATCGGCCTGAAACCCGGCGCGCAGGTTCAGACCACCCCACCGGCGCGTTACGGTGGCCGACAGCCTGTGCAAGCAGACCTGCGGATCATCCAGCGCGGCAAGAAGCTGTGTTGCCCGATGGCGAAGTGCCGCCGGACTGGCGGCAGACAGCAAAAACAGGTGGCCGCCTGATGTCGTTCGGGCACCTGCACCCGGCGCTGCCGCCGCGTGGGCATCGGCGGAACAGACGATGGCATGGCAATTCAGCCCGCTCATGCCGAAGGAACTGACGCCAGCAACCCGGCGCTGGCTTTGCCATGAGCCTGTGACCTGCGGCACTTGGAACGGAAGGGCGTTCCAGTCGATGCGAGGGGAGGGCGTTTCAAAATGTGGCTGTCCCGGCAGGATGTTGTCGCGCACCATCACAATCGCCTTGATCAGGCCTGCGATGCCCGCTGCCGCCTCCAGATGGCCGACAGCGGCCTTGATCGACCCAAGTGCAGCAGGTGGACGTTTCCGGTCGGCAAAGACCTCAGCGAGGGCCAATGTTTCGATTGCGTCACCCAATGCTGTTGCGGACCCATGCGCTTCGATTGCGCCGATATCGTCCACTGTGACCCCGGCAGACCGCATCGCCCCTGTGATGACCCGCACCTGTCCTGCGCGCGACGGGGCGCTCAAGCCGTTGCTGCGCCCGTCCTGGCCGGTCGCCCAGCCCGGCAGGACGGCGTGGATGCGGTCGTTGTCGGCCAGCGCATCCGGCAGCCGTTTGAGCACCACGATACCGCAGCCTTCGGACCGGACGAACCCATCCGCGCCCGCCTCGAATGGACGTGTCTGGCCAGTGGGCGACAGGACATTCATTTTCCCCAGCGCCATGAAACCGGCTGGGTTCAGCAGCACGTTGACGCCGCCGGCCAACGCAATATCACAGTGGTCCAGGCGCAGCGCGTCGCCCGCCAGTGTCACGGCCGTCAGGCCCGAAGAACAGGCGGTATCCACAGTCAGCGAAGGCCCGGTAAGGCCAAGGCAATAGCTGACCCTGCCGGAGACAGCAGCGTTCTGTACCGCATTTGGCAAATGGGCATTGCTGGCAAAATCCGGGGATCGCGCCATTTGCATCGCATGATCTGAGGATGCCACACCGATGTAAACGCCTGCCGGAGTGCCTTCGAGATTGGCGGGAGACAGGCCCGCGTCCTCCAGCGCATGCCAGGCCATTTCCAGAACCAGACGTTGCTGGGGGTCCAGCAGCGGCGCTTCATTGGCAGAGATGCGAAAGGGATGGCGATCAAAGCTGTCTATGCCGTCCACTAGGCCCATCGCCTGGACCGGCAGGCGGTCCGCCCCCATCAGCGCCAGACGCGCAGGCGTTACCGGGCCGGTTCCGCTGCGGCCCGTCCGCAGCATATTCGCCAGATCCGCCACAGAGGCCGCGCCGGGAAACCGGCAGGCCATGCCAACAACTGCAATCGGGACCTGCGACGTCATGACTGCGGCGCCTTCATCCGGCTTGCCAGTGTTGTTGCCAACATGCGTGGGTCGGGCAGATCGAACAGTTCCTCTGTCTGAACCTGCGCGCCGATTGCGGTTTCAAGGTCCAGCGACAGGTCGGTCAACATCAGGGAATCGAGCCCCTGATCGCTCCAGGGCAGATCGGGGTCGACCTCGTGCAAAGGAACATCCGTCGCGGCAGCGACCCAGGCCAGGAAAAATTCCAACAGCGTTGCCGCATCAAGCTGGCCGTTCCGGGCTGTCTCGGCCAGCGCACCGATTGCGACAAGCTGGGCTTGCCTCGATTTTGCGTGGTCCGGTGTCCAGTCGCACAGCACCTGCTGTGGTTCGCTTTGCAGCCGCACATGGCTGGCGCTGCGCCTGATCTTGCCGCTTGAGGTCCATTGCAACGTGCCGGGCCGAACCAGCACCACACGATCCGCCTCGACCCCAGTTTCCGCCATCAGACGCCGCCAAAGGCGCGATGCAAGGTCCATGTCGCCGCTGCTGGCAGCCGTCGAGGGCAGGGCATCCCGGTCGGTTGAAACCTCTGCGATAAGCACAATTTCATTTTCGCCGGTTTGCCGCACGGCAAGGCGTCGGCGTCGGACACGGGGCTCGACGCCATCCAGAACCAGTTCCAGATCGGCGGCATGCAGGGTACGTCCGTGCCACAGCACGATGTCCTTCATACGTCCGGTGACATAGAGTTCGCCATCAAGCAGGAATCCGGTGTCGCCACTGCGCAGATAGGGGCCTTCGCCGGTTGCGGTGTAGGCACCGAAAGTCTTGCGGCTTTCTTCTGGCAATCCCAGATAGCCGCTGCCCATGCTGTCCCCCGCAATCCAGATTTCCCCGATCCGGTTCGGCGGGCAGGGTTGTCCTGTCTGAGCTGAAACGATCTGCACACCACCCGTTGTCCGGACCGGCCCGGAAGACACAAGCTGTCGGCCCTGTCCGTTCTCGGCGGTGACCACGATGTCACGCTCCATCGCCGCAGGGTCGAACCATCCGGTTGTGGCACCCTTGCCCCCGCTTGCCCCCGAAACCAGAAGCGTTGCCTCCGCCAACCCATAGCAGGGCAGGAATGCCTGCGGGTCGAAACCGCAGCCCGCAAAGGCTTGGGCGAAACTGTCCAATGTCGTGGCCTGAACCGGTTCGGCACCGTTCAATGCCACCCGCCACGACGCCAGATCCAGCTCGGACCGGCGGCCTTGCGGAATTGTTCGCACGCAAAGATCAAAGGCAAAATTCGGTGCGACAGACAGGGTCGCGCTGAAACGGCTGATCGCCTCCAGCCACCGGATGGGCCGTTTGATGAAGGCCACCGGGGAGAGCACGTAAGTGATATGCCCGCGCCAGAGGTTGAAGAGCAATCCGCCCATCAGCCCCATATCATGTTCCGGCGGCAACCAGGTCACACTGCGTTCTTGCGCGCGCGGTTGAACAGCTGCCGCAATCGCCTGCTGTTGTGCGGCCAGGGCGGCATGCGTCACCAGCACCCCGCGCGGTGTGCTGGTCGAGCCGGAGGTATATTGCACGACCGCAATGTCGTCCGGTTGCACATCCGGCAATGGCATGTCCTGTTGTGACCCGCCGATCCCTGCAAGGTCTTCGATGAACAGCAGATTATGCCCGGCAAACAGATCGTCCGCCGCTGCCGCAGCAATTTCCGCAGGGTTCGCACCGGTCAGAATCGCCACGCAACGGGCTTCTTTCAGGATCGCCGCCGCCCGCGCCCGCATGACGGCGCCTGCCGGAAAGGCGACCGGCACTGCCGCACATCCTGCCATGAAAATGGCGATTAGCCCGGTTACGAAGGCAGGCCCATGACCGCACATCAGGGCAACCCTCGCCCCTTTAGTACAGCCCGCCGCCACAAGCCCGAGTGCCAATTCGCGCGCATTTATTGCAAGCGCGCCATAAGTCAGTTCCTGCGATGGGCCTGTGGGGTTGAGGTAGTGAAAAGCGATGTCCCCGTACCTGGATTCCCCATGCGACATGACAACCGCTGGCAGCAAGTCGCAAGTGGCCGGGGCAGGGCGGTACACGGCATCTGGCAACCCCGTCATTTGTTGTCCCTTGAGGTGCGTTTGACAGCTTCGAGTTGCAAGTCGGGCGGGGGTAACATCCTATGCGCGGGTGGGGCAAAGCGAAGACGGGACAAATGACAGGAACTGAACCAAGGCTCTTGATTATCGGCTTTTCGAATGTGGCCACGAAATGGGGCTTTTCCATCCCGACGATCGAACGCCTCAAATCCGTCTGGCCGGGGGTCGAAGCCTTTCGCGTCGGTTTGGGCGCGTTGCAGCCACAGGTCATCCCCCCCTATATCCGTACTGCGGCAGAGGCGTTGGGGCCGTTTACCCATGTGCTGCTGGAAATCAATTCTTCGGCTTACGCCATGCATCCGCTTTCGACCGAAGAAAATGGCCGCGAGCTGTTGGCGGATATTCTTCTCACCGTTCAGGATTGCGGGGCGGAGGCGGCGTTCATGTTGCACCTGCGGCACTGGACGCGGCCGGTTTGTCTTGATTTCGACGCCCTTGTTAGCCGGTTCTGCGCGGAACTGGATCTGCCGATCATCGACCTTTCCCAAGGCTGGATCGCGCAACATGGTGCTGATCAGGTCGCGGCGTGGATGCGCGATGAAACGCACACCACAAAAGAGGGCGGCGAAGCCATGGCAGAAACCCTGACGCCTTTTCTGATCGACTTTCTGGGCCGCCAGCCCTCGTTGACAGGGCGCAACCTGCCGCGCCCGCGCTTGCGGCGCGGGGTCTTGTCGACAGCACCATTGCTGGAAGGGTGGCCGAGGGAGCGACATGAATGCCTTGGCCTGCCCCTTGATTTCGCCCGGATAGACGGGGGCGAGGCGCGCCTTCAGCTTGACCACACGGTAAGGGCGCAAGGCCTTGTCCATATGTTTCACTGCGCAGGAGGGCGCAACACCGTGACACTGGACCCGTCTGGCGAAACCTTGCCCCTGACCACGATTGATCCCCACAGCAATGTACCTCGGGTTGGCGTCTTGGCCTTTGACAAGATGCGCGGTACCGATCTGCGGGGCCTGACGATCTCGTCTACGGAACCTGCCGACGACGTCCAATTGCGCAAAGGCGTCCGGGAAACGCCGTTGCGGATCTATGTGGGGCCACTGCTGACCCTTGAACCTGTGCAAGACTGACCGGCCCATTGCGTTCATCTGCGATGCAGTACCCAGGATTGACGCTTGGCCTCAACTTCGAAACCCTGTTCATGGGCAAACTGCTTGACCACATCCTGCATGACGAACTTGCCGGTCTCGTCCGGCCAAAGCCAATCGTCACCGCACAGGATGGCATCCGGGAAGAGATGATGCGCAATCTGAAGGTCGACCTGATGCTTGAAGGCATCAATATAGATCAGGTCCGGAATGATGTTGCGGCGGCGCAGGTAATACAGCGCTTCGGGTGACGAAAGGCGCAGCGGATAAAAGCGGTCCTTGTAGGCGCGCAGATTGTTCAGTGCCACGGGGTAGTTTCCGTATTCCAGCAATAGCCCGGCAATCCGTTCCACTTCGCCGTCGGAAAGATGCTCGATATGGCGGGACATCGTCGGATGCGTCAGCATGCTCTCGACATACTCCGCCCAATTGCCATTCCAGGGGTCCACGCCGATCAGTTCGAGATCCGGTTTGGTGTTCAGCCAGTGCAGGGACGATCCGCCCAGAAAGCAGCCGATTTCGACCATCAGGCGGATATCTTTTTCGATCAACTGGCGTTGAACGATCTCGCGGCCCCCGTCGCCGTTGCAGTCCAGCGCCAGCAGAAAGGGAGGGTGCTGATCCCAGGGGAAATCGGGCCATGGCTGGTCCCGTTTGAGCTTGGCCAACCCAAGGATGGCATCAGAACCGAGGGGGACATCCTCGGCTGGATAGACAGACCCTGCAATGTCGCGTTCTGTACGGACCATTGAAACGAACGGGGCGGTTTTGACAAACGGGGCAACTGACGATTGCGCAGCGGCTTGCGGCACCGGGGGCTGTTTTTCCTGCTTTGGTCGCGAAAGCGCCTCGGCCGGGGGGCGCGCGCCTTTTTTATAATGAAAGATGCTGTGGCCCGAAATGCCCTGCCAGGCGACGGTCGGAATGACGGCCCGGCGCAGGTCGTCGCGTTTGAACAGCTGGATGGGTTCGACCAGATGCTCACCCGGTCCCCAGACCTTGGACAGCAGCGCTTGCAGGTCAACAGAGCCGAAGATCCGCATATGGTCTTCCTGCCCGAAGCGGGCAAGCCGTTCGGCATCGGTCAGGTCCGGCGAAAGATCCTCGATTGTCCTTTCGCCCCGGATCGGAACAGACAGGAAATGAATGCCGCCGGGTGCCAGAATGCGGTCCATCTCGCGCAGGACGGTTTCCACGTCGCAGGGCACGTGCTCCAGTACATGGCTGTGCAGGATCAGATCATAGCTGGCATCGGGGATGTCGCCAAGGTCGGTGCACAGGTCCAGCTTGCGCATCTTGATGAATTTGCTCTTGTAGCGCTCGACATCCAGATCAGCGCCCTGATAGGCGTCGCCGGACAATTCCGTCAGCTTGCGCGCAAGCCCAAGCTCAGGCGCAAGATGCAGAACCCGTTTGCCCGCCTCGAAACCGCCAAGCCGGTCGAGCGTCATCCACATCAGGCGGTTGCGTTCAACGCTTCTGCATTTCGTGCAGCGGGCATTGCTGCGTCCATTGAATGCTTCAAATTCCGTTCCCTGGCAAATCGGACATTCCAGTTCGGGGGCCTGGGATGCGCCAGAACCGTTACCGGCCTTCGCGACGGCGGGGGCAGGCGGATCGGACGGGCGGGTGATGGCGGGGCTTTGCCCGATGTGGCTGACCGGACGTCGCGCGCCGGCGGACACGATCTTGCGCAGCACGAAGGTTGCGTTTGAATGGCTGGGATTGTGAGCGATGCTGCGGCGCACCACCGCCAACCGCCCGCCAAGGGAACGCAGCATGTCGGAGATATCGGCCCCGTAATCTGTGTAGACCAGACATTTCGTCCCATCGCCGGAATTGTGATAGCGGGCGGGCTTGATGAATACCTCTTCGCCATCCACGAATTTGACGCGTGGCTCGGTATGGTCGGGAAATGGGAAATCGTTGGGGATCGTGAACACATGCACCCCGCCGGGCCTCAGCACGCGCAAGGTCTCGGCAAATGCAAGTTCGATATTGGGCAGATGTTCCATCACATCGGACGAGATGATCAGGTCAAAGCTGTCCTCATCGAATGTCAGCTGGGTCAGGTCTTCGTTGCGGACACCGTTCGAGGATTCGCTGCCAAGCGGCTCCTCAGGCCGGAAATAGGACCGCGTGTAATTCTTCAACCCCTGCAGGCGCTGCACAAATGGACCACGAAGGGCGGGTTCATAGATGGCGACATCCTGCAGCAGCTTCTTTGAAACAAGATCGTCAATGGACAAGGCCTGTCCGCGACCGAATTCGTCGATGATGACGCTGGCCTGATCCCGCCAGCGCAGGGTGAAGCGACAGTTGGGGCAGGGGTAGGACTCGCGCAGGGACCGCTCATTCCCAAGGGAAAAACTCCCCTGGTGGCCGCAGATTGTACAAAGTCCGTGTTGTTGGGTTTCCTGCAAATTCATGCCTCCTTGCACGAAGTAAATTCAGCCTGACGCCCTTTGGCGACCAGGGGCCACGGCATTCCGGGAAAGTCTGGTGATGGGGGCCGGGATGCCATATTCGGTAGTACGATCAGTCGAGGGGCGGGAGCAGCTCCGCCACAACCCTCGGGGTTTGAGGATTCAGCACTTTTTTATCGTCCTTCCTGCCCGCAAATGATTGGATAATGATTTTCATGTAGGCGCGCGCCGACGGGTTCTTTCCGTCTTCAGGCAGGTCGATCCGGGACACTTTGTCCGACAGGTGATGCTGTTCGAACGCCTGCTTTACCGCATCGAGAAACCCGGCATGGTCCGGAAAGACGGACAGCCCGTCATCCGCCGCAAGACCAAGCACTTCGGTAGAAATCACGGGAACGCCCATGGCCCGGTACATATGTACCTTCAGCGGGTTCATGTAGGACGATATCTCGTCCGACAGATGGGGCAGTATCGCCAGATCGCAACTGCGCAGCAGGTTCAGAACCTGTGATTCCTGCATCGGTCCCCAGTATACGACATTCTTTCTGGCGGTAAGCCTGCTCAACGCGGGAATCTGTCGTCTTGCCGCACCGACCAGGTGCAGGGTGATATCATCGGAAATCAGGGTCAGGCTCTCCAGCAGGGCCCAGTCGATCCTGTCGTTCATGTTGCCGGAGTAGATGACATTGAAGCCGGTCTCGCCGCCCATGCGCTCCTGAGGCATCTGCTCTTCCGCGCCAGAATACCAGTTCGAGATGACCGAAACTCTGCCGCTCTCGATGTCCTGATCCGTGATCATTCCGTAGTCCTTGAAGAAATCCACGTTGAATTGCGAATTGAACACAAGTGTCTCGGCCATTGAGATGAGGCTGAAATATTGCGACCCCACATACCTCTTTGTCGTCTCGTTCGCCCATGGAAACTGATTGTCCACGATATCAATGATGCAACGGAATTGCGAAATGATGTCATAGACTTCTTCGAGAAAGCGAATGACCGGGAACAGGATCAGCATGCTGTGTGTCGGAGAAATGCCCTGTTCGACCAGGTAGGACATGAAGTCTTCGTTCAGGGACCCGACGGAGGAATGCAGGATTGTGTGATAATCGACATCAAAACCGTCCCTGTAGGACCTTGCGATCTTCCGGTCGATTGCGGGGCCGACAATCTTTGCATCACCTGAAAACTCAAAAGCCTGCTTGAGGATGGAATCGTAAGTGGTCCGGTGGCAAAACTCCAAAACGATGACCCGGAAGGACGGGAAAAGCGATTTGTAGGATCGCGCAATCTGATCAACACGCCGACCGTAGATGCCCGCGTCATTCTGTTTCCACAGAAGGACCAGTGTGTCCTGGGGTGCAACGGCCTGTTCGGATTTGTCAGCGGCCAGAAGGCTGAAACTCATCGGAAGTGTCGTGGCTTTCGCCTCGGCTGTGTGAAAAGCCTCATAAGCGCCATCGAAGGAGAACTGATGCGGTAGCCCGATCTCTGTTTGCAGCGCCATGGCGTTCTTGATGGCTGCGGAAAAGGTTGAACCGTGGAAAATGAAGACCCCGTTGACGTTCTCCAGGTCCTCGACGCTTTGACTGTAGGGGACAAGCGCAGGACGCCCCACGGCCAGGGCATCGCCGATCTTCGATGAAATCTGATACTTTGTGATGCTCTCGTCATTGACGCCCTGTGTCGGAAACCCGGTGAGCACCACATCGAACGTGGAAAGCAGGTCGAACAGGTCGGCGTTTTTGACATTGTCCTGTACGACGACGCCCAGTTCGATCAGTTCATCTTTCAAAGATGCCGGGCTGAAATCGCCATATACGTGAAATTCCAGGGGTATCTGCAAGTTCCAACTGGACACACGAATGGCCCGCGCAGCTTCGATCAGCCCCTTGTGGGGCCGCACGGTTCCGATAAAGCCGATCTTGATGGCTTCGGGATGTGCCGCCGGTGGCGTGACGCTTTGATAGGCAGGTCTCGCATGGCGGACAATCTCGGCATCGCATTCAACGGCCAGTGTCGCGCTTGCCGCCGTATGTGCGGTTATCGCCCTTTGCAGATAAGAGGCCAGCGGCACCGAATTCGGGCCATAGTAGCGATCCGCCTTGGTCTGTTTGGAAAAATGATGATCGTTGTCGTCATGATCCAGGATCAGTTTCGTGGTCTTGCCGGAAATCCGCGCCGCCAATTCGAATGTGGGCAGCCTGGGCTTGCTCAGCCAGATTGTCGGAAAATGCAGACCCACCATCTGGAAGAGCGAAAAATACCGATGCCGGTCATCCCAGGGGATGACGATCCTGTCGAAATTCTCATTCTCCAGGGGGGGCCATAGTTTGGTGCCAAATTCCGAAAAATTAAAAGAGAACAGAAAGGCAGGTCGATGTTTGGCGATCACGTTGTAAAGGACATGGGCCCGGCCAATCGGGTTGTGGCTTGATTCCCAGCATGCGATCGCAACGCTGTCGGGGCTCTTTGAAACCTGTCTGGCCTTCATGACTTGTTGCAGGATCGCGCCCGCCGGGACGCGCTGTTCTGCAATTTTTACGTGTACAAGCCAGGAGCGCTCTCCGTTGCAGGCATGCAGCTCAAGCCGGTCCCCGATTTCGATGCCCTCGGCAGAGAATTCAAACCCAAGATCGCCGGGCAGGCCAACCTTGCTATTCACATCCCGTCGCGGAATGTCTTTTCGTAATAATTTGATTGGAAAGTTATTTTTCAGGACGAGCGGCTCGGTGCCGTCCTCTGCACCCACCAGCCATCCGCTGTATTTGCCGTCTGCCTGCTTTTCGATCCTGCCCAATGCCTCGCCTTGCCGATACGGTAATTTGGTCATTGTGTCGGCATTAGGCATAGTTACACTCTCAGGTGTGGGGACAACCTTGAGTGGTATACCAGCATCTTCGGGAACGGGAAGCACTTTCCTGCCGGTTTTGCGACATTAGGGTCCTGATCCTGACCTCGCCGGAAACGACGCCGCCGGAACATCAGATCGACACCGCACGGTGCGTCGAGGGCGAAGGTTGCCACGGGGTGTTTGTACCGCTGTGACCTTTGCGGTAATGAAGGGGCAGCCACGGGCAGGGGGCGCGCGACCGGCGATCAACCGATTTATCCGGTTGCAAAGCCGCGCGGGAGCGCTTTCCTGTAGCTACACAAAAACAACAACGGGAGATCACCTATGAAAAACCTACTTGCCACCACCGCTGTTACCCTCACGGTCGGCACAGCCGTTGCCGCCGCAGGCTGTGACAAGGTCACGTTTTCCGACGTTGGCTGGACCGACATTACCGCCACCACCGCCGCTGCCACCGTCGTGCTGGATGCGCTGGGCTATGAGACGGAGATCAAGATCCTGTCGGTGCCCGTCACCTATACCTCGATGGCTGCGGGCGACATTGATGTCTTTCTGGGAAACTGGATGCCCACGATGGAGGCGGATATCGCCAAGTACCGCGACGATGGCACCGTGGACACCGTGCGGGCCAACCTTGAAGGCGCAAAATACACATTGGCAGTGAACAAGGCGGCAGCGGATCTCGGGATCACCTCCTTTGACGCCATCGCCGCCAACGCCGAGGCGCTGGACGGCAAGATCTATGGCATCGAGCCGGGCAATGATGGCAACCGACTGATCCAGTCCATGATCGACGACGATGCCTTTGGCCTGAAGGATTTCGAAGTGGTCGAAAGTTCCGAGCAGGGGATGCTGGCGCAGGTCCAGCGTCAGTCCCGCAAGGAAGAGCCGATCGTCTTCCTTGGCTGGGAACCGCATCCGATGAACGCCAATTTCGAACTGACCTACCTGACCGGCGGCGATGACTTCTTTGGTCCCGATCTGGGTGGTGCCACAGTCTTTACCAACACCCGCGCAGGCTATGTCGGGGAATGCCCGAACGTGGGCAAGCTGCTGGAAAACATGGAATTCTCCCTTGCCATGGAGAACGAGATCATGGGCGCGATCCTGGATAACGGCCAAGACCCGGAGGATGCGGCCGAAGGCTGGCTCAAGGCAAATGCCGGTGTGCTGGATACCTGGCTGGCGGGCGTGACCACCAAGGACGGCGGCGACGCCATGGCGGCGGTCAAGGACGAACTGGATTGATCGCCATCAATGAATGAAAGATGCCCACCCTCGGCGGGGTGGGCATTTTTATGATATTGCCTGACGTAACGGGGACGCGCGGATGAACTGGCTGACCGAAAACAAGATACCCATCGACGATGTCGCCGAAGGCGCTTTCGAGTGGTTGCAAATCAACGGCGGCTGGTTCTTTGACGGCCTTTCCGACGCGATGGAGGCGCTGATCGAGGCGATCCTGTGGGTGTTGCAAACGCCGAACCCGCTGATCATCGTCGCGGTCTTTGCGGCCCTCACCTGGGTCATCCAGCGCAACTGGAAAGTGCCCGCGCTGGTCATCGTGGGGTTCCTGTTCATCCTCAACCAGGGCTATTGGGAGGAAACAACCGAAAGCCTTACGCTGGTGCTGTCGGCCTGTGTGGTCTGCATGGGGGTGGGCGTGCCCATCGGCATCGCGGCGGCACACCGTCCCAGGCTGTACCGTTTCATGGCTCCGGTGCTGGACCTGATGCAGACCTTGCCGACCTTCGTTTACCTGATCCCGGCCATCGTGTTCTTTGGCATCGGCATGGTGCCGGGGCTGATCGCCACGGTGATCTTTGTGCTGCCCGCGCCCATCCGGTTGACGCAGCTTGGCATTTCAAGCACCCCCAAGGCGCTGCTTGAGGCGGCCCAGGCCTTTGGCGCGAAGCCAAGCCAGACGCTTTGGAAAATCGAACTGCCCTATGCCCTGCCGCAGATCATGGCGGGGCTGAACCAGACCATCATGCTGTCGCTGTCGATGGTGGTGATCGCGGCACTTGTGGGCGCCGATGGCCTTGGCGTGCCGGTGGTGCGGGCGCTCAACCAGGTGAACACCGGCCTTGGTTTTGAATCCGGGCTGATCATTGTTGTCGTGGCGATCATGCTCGACCGGATGCTGCGGGTGACACGCAAATGAAAAACGCTGTTGAATTCGATAAGGTGAGCATCGTTTTCGGCGACAAGCCGGAACAGGCCTTGCCGTTGATGGACAAGGGCCAAAGCCGGTCCGAGATCGAGGCGGCGACGGGGCAGGTGCTGGGCGTGCACGACTGTTCGCTCAATGTGGCCGAAGGTGAGATCCTTGTGTTGATGGGCCTTTCCGGCTCGGGTAAATCTACGCTTCTGCGTGCGGTCAACGGGCTGAACCCGGTTGTGCGCGGGTCTGTCACTGTCAATGACGGCGCATGGTCGGCCAATGTGCAGGGCTGTTCAGCGCCCGACCTGCGCAAGGTCCGCCGCGAATGCGTGTCGATGGTGTTTCAGCAGTTCGGCCTGCTGCCCTGGCGCAGCGTGCGCGACAACGTGGCGCTGGCGCTGGAACTGGCCAATGTGCCGCGCGGCGAAAGACTGGAGCGCGCGGACAGGCAGTTGGCGCTGGTGGGCCTGTCGGATTGGGCCGACCGCAAGGTGGGGGAACTGTCCGGCGGGATGCAACAACGCGTGGGCCTTGCCCGCGCCTTTGTCACCGAAGCGCCGATCCTGCTGATGGACGAACCTTTTTCGGCCCTGGACCCGCTGATCCGCACCCGCTTGCAGGATGAATTGCTGGACCTGCAACGCGATTTGAAACGCACGATCATATTCGTCAGCCACGATCTGGACGAGGCATTCAAGCTGGGCGGGCGCATCGCGATCATGGAGGGCGGGCGGATCGTGCAGGTCGGCACCCCGCGCGAGATTTTCTCGAACCCTGCCTCCGATTACGTTGCCGAATTCGTGGCCAACATGAACCCGCTTGGCGTGCTGACAGCGCGCGACGTGATGGGGGCAGCGCAGACCGGAGAACACGGATCGGTGGATGCGGAAATGCCGGTGGCCGATCTGATCACCCGTTTGAGCGGGGAGGAAACCTGTCTCGAAGTACGCGAAGGCGATGTGATTATCGGATCGGTCACCGCACAGACAATTGTCGATCGCCTGAAAGGCTGAAGGTTCCGCAGACCTGCTGTTACAGCGTCCCGCCTTTAACCTGAAGCATATCACTTCGCCAATGTCCCGAAAGCGCGCAGCGCGGCAGGGTATTGGCGCTTCAATGTGCAGGTAGGGCGCTATAAATCAGGTGGTTGACAGGGCGGATTTGCTCTGCCCAGATAATTTGCCTCTGGGGGGAGATTTAAAATGTTGTACTTTTTCTTGATCAGCGCGGTCGTTTTGGCAATACTGAGGTGCCTGTCGGTCTATTTTCCCGATGGAACAGCGATGCAGTTTTTTGCAGATAAGCTGGTTCTATTCGCGTATTTGGCCTCGGGACTTTTGCTTGTCGCCGCGGCAATGAGCGAAAAGGGTTTGTCGAATGCCCAGACCTCGGTATTGCTGAAGATTGCGGGGTTCTGGGTTATAGGGTTGGTTATTGTCTGGGGGGTTCCTGCGATTTTCCGCAGGATGTGAGCCTTTCGGAAATTGCATTTGTGCAAGAGATTTCGGGGGGAATTTTTGATCCTGTTGTTGCGGCGGCTTCGCGCCATGCGCCTTTCCTTTTCCAAAGGTGGCCATGTGCACATGCGCCCGGAAACACCTGCCAATCCATTTCGTCATTCACAGAGACACACATAATTTTTAAGGAGAAACCATGCCCCAGACTCAGCTTGCAGAGGACCCGACCACGGAAGTGCCCGAGGTCCTGACCACAATCACCTTTTCAGAGCAACCGCAGAATACCACCAACCCGACCTTTGAATTCGACAACAATACGGTCACCACTGTGGGCCAGATTGTCAGTGACGGTGCCCAGCCCAATACGCCGGTGATCGCAGCCAATACCAGTTACCGGGGCCCGGTGTTCCTGTATTTTGAAAACCCTGTGAACTACGTCAGCCTCGATGTCGGCTATTTCGACAATGTCGGCAGCACCCGCATCGAATTCCGCGATGCGGCGGGCAATGTCGTGCATGTCGCCCACAATACCGGCCTTGGCGTTCTGACCTTCGAATTCGAATATGACCTTGGCATCGCCTCGGTCGCCGCCATCGACGAAAGCTTTGATGACGCGGGGTTTTCGGTCGATACCGTGGTCTTTGGCGATCCGGTTGCTGATCTGGACCCGCCGACCATCGAACTGCTCGATACGGTGCCGGCCGGGGTCGACCGCGATCTTGGCGTGATCGAGGCGGATACCGAGTATTTCTTTTCCGATTCCGTCAGCGAAGTGGACACCGAGGACTACATCCGCGTCACCGCGAACGAGCAATTGACCGCGACGATCCGGGTCTATCTGAACGGCAATCCAAACGATGTGCGCGAACTGGCCGTGACCTTCGAGCAGGGGGTGAACATCATCCAGCTCAGCGCGCTGCCCGGTTACACCGATGCCGAACCCTATTCGGTGATTGTGGATGTGAATCCGCCGACACGCTTGCCAGAGGATGATCTGATCGACGATCTTTTCGCCAGCGTGGCAGGGGCGCTTGTCTTTGATTTCAACGCCAAGAAACACGAGATTTTCCAGCTTGTCGTCGACAACATGGATAATGCCGACGACGCGGCGCGTATCCTGGGCAAGATCGGCAAGGCTTTTGGCGTCTTGGGGCTGGTGCTGGACATCGGCAACCGGATCGACAACGTCTACAATTCCAATGACGCGCCCCGGCAGGCCTTTATCGAGATTGTGGATATGTTCACAGGGATGGCCGCGACAGGTGCCGTCACTGCCGGCGTTTCTTTTGTCGGAACGCCAATTGCGGGGGTCCTGGGCGGCTTTGTCACCGGGCTGATCTATACCTTCGGGCTCAGTAACTCCGTGCGCAACACGGCGAACGGCTGGTACGATGACCTGCTGAACGAGGCGAACATCGAAAACAGCGGCGCATTGCCGGGCGATGTGATCGGGGTCGATGAGGTTGCGGGCGATGTCGATATTTCCGCGAACATCTTCGATGCAGAATTCTATCTCGACACCTATGCCGACGCCGCCGAGGCGGTGAACTCGGGTGCGGCTGTCAGCGCGCTGGCCTATTACCTGTCGATCGGGATCAACCAGGGCCATCAGATCAACGATCAGGGCACGGTTGTCGCACCTGCCGACCTGGCGCTGAATGTCACCATCGACAATCCGGCGAACCTCTTTGACATCGGGGTCTTTGCCGCAGAATTGGGCACGCGGCCCGGTGACGGCGTGACCACGCCAGAGGCCGACCTGGCCGATTACATCAACCAGCAACGGACCGACGGCACCGAATACGCGTTCAACGCCGCGCTCTCGGCGCTGGCCAACCGGGTCGCGGTGGACTGGATCGGGAACCGTGCCGAGGCGCCGTTCAGCGTGGCTTCTGCCGCTGCTGCGGCAACCTGGGCCGAGATGTTGACCAACGGCCAAAGCTATCAGGCCGCGCTGGACAGCATCGCCGATGCGGCAGGCATCGACCTGTCGCAGACCCAGATCCTCGCGGCCTGGAACCCTGGTGCCACGGCGGCAGAGGTGTTTGCCTATCTCAGCAACTCGACCGCCGGGTCACAGGCGCTGATCGGGCTGGATTACAACTCCATGGGCATCGCCAACTTTGGTGGCATGTGGGTGATCCTGCTGTCCGACGATTTCCTTGCCGATGATGTGACAACGCCCGACGACAGCGGCGTGTTGTTCCTGTTCGGAGAGGAAACCTCCGATTTCATCGTTGGCAGCGAAAGCGCGGATGACATCAGCGCCTTTGCCGGCAACGACGAGGTCAACGCCGCGGGCGGGAATGACATGATCGACGGCGGTGGCGGCAACGACACCCTGCGCGGTGGGTCCGGCGACGACATGATCGAAGGCGGGAACCAGGAAGACCTGCTTTTCGGTGATGCCGGCAATGACACCATGGATGGCGGTGCCGGGTTCGACCTGATGTATGGCGGCACTGGCAATGACTTCATGAACGGGGGCAACCAGGCCGATAACCTCTTTGGTCAACAGGGCGAAGATACACTGCTGGGCGGCAACGGGTTCGACCGGCTGTTTGGCGGCGATGACGACGACGTCGCCTATGGCTGGTTCGGGACCGATGCGCTGTTTGGTCAGCTTGGCAATGACCGGCTTTATGGTCAGGGCGACAACGACCGGCTGTTCGGCGGTCTGGGCAATGACTTTGTAGATGGCGGGGCCGACGACGACGAAATCGCCGGGGGTGCCGGGTTTGACACCATCGCCGGCGGCACAGGTAACGATGTGCTGGTCGGTAACTTCAACGCCGACACGTTCATCTTTGCCGATTTCGGTGGCGGTTTCGGTCAGGATACGATCCGGGATTTCGACGCCAACAACGTCTTTGAACGGATCGACCTGCGGTATGTCTCCTCGATCCGGGATCTGAACGATCTGATGACCAACCACGCGACGCAGGTCGGGCAGGACGTGTTGATCGACGCGGGCGGTGGCAACACCATCCTGCTTGAAGGGGTCGACCGCAACGATCTGGATGCGAGCGACTTCATCTTCTGATCCCGATCCCGCACCAACGACAGGGGGGCCGTCACCGGCCCCCTTTTCATGCGCGGCAGGCGTTCCGCCGCCTGCCTCTCAGCGTGAGGAGGCCTTGCGCAGCAGTTCCGCGGCGTCTGGCCGTTTCAACAGCTTCTCGTTCACGTCCAGCCCGGCATGGGGCAGGTCGTAATGGCCGGGTATCACCTCGCCCATGGCCTGGGACAGGTCATCGGGCAGGATGGCGCGGGTCCTTGTGTCGATCAGCATCGTCTCGGCCGCGATCCCCTCGGCATAGATTATCTGGTGGCTGTCAAACAGAAGCTGGAAATAATCCACAAAACCGCCGTCCAACAGGGTGACGGTATAGCCGTTCACCAGATGCCGTGCCTTGACCAGCAGTTCTGACCGCCCCGCGCCAACCTCGTCGGTGCGCTGGTAGATGAACAGGCGATGATCCGGGCTGACAATCAGGTCGTTCTCATTGTTCAATGCGCCCGCCGCGATGCGGATCGGGGCGAAATCACCCACCGCGCGCACCGTGCTCTCTCCGATCCAGCGCACCGCCTGCACGCCATCGTCGCGGGTCAGCACCCGGTCGCCCACGGACAGATCCTCGATCAGGCGCTGTTCGCCGCTGGCCAGCGTGATGTGGGTGCCGCGCGTGAAGGACACGCATCCCACCTGGGCAAACTTCCGGCGCGGGGTGTCGGTGTCGATGCCAACAAGGCGGTATTCCACCTGCGGCAGCAATTGTGCCATCGGCAGAAGATAGATTTCCGCCGCCGATCCGTCCTGATCCACCTCCACCAGCAAAAGCGCCTCCTGCGTCTGGCCGTCGGGGGACATGAACATCAGCGCGCTGTCCAGATGCAGCGCCGAGCCGGGCGCGCCAGTTTCGCTGTCCTCGGCCACCGTGAAACGGTTCCCCGCCGAGGGCAGCAATGACAGCCGCAGGGGGGTCACATCAAAGGGCAGCTCATAGATGTCATCCAGCACCAGTTCGGTCGCAAAGGACAGGGTATCCCCCATGTTGGCCCCATCGGTTGCCCGAATGTCACTGGCCCTGAAAACCGGGGCGGACTGGGCAGGGGCGGGGCGGGATCGGGCCATCGGAACCTCGGTTGAATTGGTATTCTGGTCAGCGGATTACGCTAGAATTGTGTCGCACTTGGGTCAAGCCCGCGGTGTTTTGCTGGCATCCCCGGCGGGGCGTGCAAGGGTGTCGCCAAAATTGCCCGTTTCTGCGCGACAGCGTCCCGCCTTTCTTCTACTGCATCTGATCTGCAAATGAAGACATGTCAAAAATGACATGTCTTCATTTGCAAAGAGCCAGGGGATGGGGCAGGCAAGGGATACGGGGCCGCCTTGGCACTTCAATTTCAAGGCGGGGCGCGCCAATGCGTTTCGGGATCTACCTGGATCACTAGTTCGCGGCCTCCCCCTTCGGTCGAACGCGAAAAGTGATGTGCGATGTTTCAAGTTTATCCCGAAACGCTGTAAGAGAGCTTGAAATAGCTGGCTATTCCGGCTCTCTCTTGCCTGGAACTGAGCAATTTTGGACCGAAACGGGTGGTGGACAATGCATGTCCACACGCCCTAGGTCTTTGGCAACCAATCAGAAGGAATCGCAAATGGATTTGGGTATCAAAGGAAAAACGGCACTTGTCTGCGCGTCGTCAAAGGGGCTGGGCCTGGGCTGTGCCGAGGCGCTGGCAGAGGCTGGTGTCAACCTGGTGATGAATGCGCGCGGGGCCGAGGCGCTGGATGCGGCAGCAGAGCGGCTGCGCAGCGAATACGGCGTATCGGTCAAGACCGTTGCGGTGGATGTCGCCACCGAAGAAGGGCAGAAAACCCTGATCGACGCCGCTGGCGAGATCGACATCCTGGTCAATAACGCAGGCGGCCCGCCCCCCGGCATGTGGCACGAATGGGACCGGTCCAATTTCATCGCGGCGCTGGATGCCAACATGCTGGCCCCCATTGCCCTGATCAAGGCGCTGGTGCCAGCAATGATGGACCGGGGCTGGGGCAGGGTGGTCAACATCACCTCGCAATCCGTGCGCGCGCCCGTCGGTATTCTGGGCCTGTCCAATTCCGCCCGCACCGGGCTGACCGGCTACGTCGCGGGCACCTCGCGTCAGGTTGCAGGCTCGGGCGTGACCATCAACAACCTGCTGCCCGGTATCCATGCCACTGACCGGGCCGATGCGCTGGACAGCGGCGTGGTCAAGGCCAAGGGCATCACGATGGAGGAAGCACGCAAGCAACGTGCCGCCGAAATCCCTGCCGGCCGCTATGGCACCCGTCAGGAGTTTGGCGCGGCCTGCGCGTTCCTGTGTTCGCAACATGCGGGATTCATCGTGGGGCAGAACTTGCTTCTGGATGGCGGCGCAACCAATATCACCATGTGATGGCAGAGCCGTTTTCGCTGAAGGACCATCTGTTCAACGCGGAAACTATCGGGGAGCTGGCGGAGGAATATGCCGCCGGCCTGCCGGGGTTCGACGCGGCGCGGTTTCAGCAAGAGACCCTGGCAGGTTTCCCGGAACGCGGGTTGATGGAGCGGCTCGACTGGATTGCCGATTGCCTTGAGCCGCATCTGGCCCCCGACTTCCCGACCATGGCAGAGCAGGTGGAGGCGATGATGCCGCCGCCGCTGGACCCGACGCTGCGCGACGATGACTTTGGCCGCTTTATCCATGCGGTGCCGGGGATATTGGCAGTACGGCACGGGTTGGAGGACCATCGCGCGCGCGCGCTGGACCTGATCCATGCCGCCACCCGGCGGTTTTCGATGGAGTTCTATATCCGTCCCTTCCTGAACCGCTGGCCCGAAGAAACCCTCGTCCGGCTGGCGGGTTGGGCGGGGGATGACAATTACCACGTCCGCCGTCTGGTCAGCGAAGGCACAAGGCCGCGCCTGCCCTGGGCGCGGGCCGTGACCCTGACCAGCGATCAGACCCTGCCACTGCTGGAAAAGCTGCACGCGGATCAGACGCGCTATGTCACAAGGTCGGTCGCCAACCACCTGAACGATATTGCAAAAAAGGAGCCAGACCGCGTGGTGTCCGGGCTGCGCGACTGGGCGAGGGCGGCGCAACAACAGCCAAAGGAACTGGCATGGATGACCCGCCACGCCCTGCGCACCCTGATCAAACAGGGCGATGAAGCCGCGCTTGACCTGTTGGGATACCGCCGCGACGTGCCGGTGACCGCACGGCTTGAGTTGGAGGCAGGCCGCGTACCCATCGGCGGCGCGCTGAGCTTCTCGCTGCAACTTGAGGCCCCGCAGGACCTGCCGGTGATGGTGGACTACCGCCTGCGCTTTGTCCGGCCCGGCGGGAAAGAGGCTGAAAAGGTCTTCAAGCTCAAGGCGACGCAGATCGACGCAGGCCAAAAACTGACCCTGCGCAAGTCCCACAAGCTCAAGGGCGACGCGACAACCTTTACCCTGCATCCGGGTGTTCACGGGATCATTGTGCAGGTCAACGGTGTCGATGTGGCGCATACCGACTTCATGCTGACATCTGGCTGACCTGTGCGGGTGCTTGCGGGGACACGGCGGGGCTGATAGCTGCTCTCCGAGTGATTTAATCGGATACCCATGACTGCCGACATTCCCCGCCTCGAAATCAAAGACCTCAAACGGTCCTATAACGGCCGCCCTGTGGTCGACGGCGTGTCCCTGCGGATCATGCCGGGGCAGGTGACCTGCCTGTTGGGCCCGTCCGGCTGCGGCAAGTCCACGACACTGCGGATGATCGCAGGCGTGGAAATGCAGGACAGCGGCACCATCCATGTGGATGGCAAGCTGATCTGCGACACCGTGTTCCGCGTGCCCCCCGAACGGCGCGGGATCGGGCTGATGTTTCAGGACTTTGCCCTGTTTCCTCACCTCAGCGTCGCTGACAATGTGGGCTTTGGCCTGAAAAAGGGCACCCGCGCCGAGAAACGCGCCCGGATCGAGGAGCTGCTCGACCGGGTCGACCTCAAACGCTACATCGACGGCTATCCGCATCAACTGTCGGGCGGCGAACAGCAACGTGTGGCGCTGGCCCGCGCACTGGCACCGCGTCCGCGCATCATGCTGATGGATGAGCCGTTTTCAGGCCTCGACAACCGGCTGCGCGACGGCATCCGGGACGAGACGCTTGGCATCCTCAAGGAAGAGGACACCGCCGTTCTGCTGGTCACCCATGAGCCGGACGAGGCGATGCGCATGGCGGATGAAATCGCCCTGATGCGCGACGGGCGGATTGTGATGCAGGGCGCTCCCTACAACGTCTACACAAGGCCCGTGGACCGCGCGGCGGTTGCGGTCTTTTCCGACGCCAACCTGCTGCGCGCAAGGGTCGAGGGCGCGCTGGCCGACACGCCGTTCGGGCAGTTTCTGGCCCCCGGTGTGCCGGATGGCACGGATGTGGATATCGTGTTCCGCCCCCAGCACCTGCGCATCGACTTTGACCGCGCCGGGCAGGGGCCGCGCCCGACCGCGACGGATGGCACGGCGGCGCGGGCCGTGGTGGAACGCGCCCGCTTCATGGGCAATGAATCACTGGTCGAATTTGTGCTGGACGATGGCGGGCTGCGGCTCAGGGCGACGGTGCCGAATGTGTTCCTGCCGCAACCCGGCGCCGTGATGTGGCTGACCGTGCGCCGCGACAGATGTTTTGTTTTCCCGGTGACAGGAGGGCGCGATGCCTGAAACACTGATGGTGGAATTCGGCATGGGGTCCTCCCTGCGCCGGGGCGATCACACCCAGGCCGCAACCCGCGCGGTGCGCGATGCGCTGTGGCATAATTCGATCAACCTGGCGGAGCTTTTCGGCTTTGATAAGAAAGACATGCGCATCACTCTTGATGTTGGGGTCCAGCAGCCCGACAAGGTGGATGCCGAGGCGCTGCGCGCGGTCTTTCCCTATGGCCATGTCACGGTGAACCTGCATCTCGGCGGGCTGGACGTGCCGCGGCCCGACGGGGACGGGCATCCAACGATCATGGCAAATGTCGCCCTGTCCGTCGGTTTTGACATGGAGCGGGTTGATGGCTGAGCAGCGTGTGATCATCGAAATGGGCATGGGCAACGACCTGCACGGCATGGACTATACCAAGGCCAGCGCAAGGGCGATCGACGACGCGCTGCGCCATTCCTCGCTGCCGCTGTTTGCGGTGACCGGCCTGTCGCATGAAGAGATGCGCGTGCAGGTCACGGTTGCGGTGCAGGAACCTGACAAGGTGGATGTCGGCGCGCTGACCGCGAAACTGCCGCGCGGCCGGGCCGAGGTTCGCGCGGTATTCGGCGGGCTGAATGTGCCCGCCGGGGGCGAAACCATCGTGATCGCGCAGGCCAGCGTGGAGGCGTTTCTGCCACCGCAGACCGGGTGGCGGTTGAAGGGGTGATCCGGCTGCCGGATGCCGTTTTCTTCGAAGAAAACGGTCCGGAGTTTTCGAAAACTCCGGCGGCGCGCGCATTTCGGGTCAAGGCTCGTAATCCTCGATCCGCTTGCCCGGCTCGTCCACAAACAGTTCCGGCAGGGCCTCGGCGCTTTCGATCAGGTCGAGACGAAAGACGCGGAAACCCTCGCGCAGCTCGCACCAGGCGGTCAGGGTCCAGACGCGGCCCCAGTATTCCATATGCAGCGGGCGCACGGTGCGGGTGGTGACCATCGCCTCCCTGGAGGTATAGACCAGCCGCAGCTTTTGCCGTGCCTTGATCGCCGCGCGCACCACCGGCATATGGGTGAAATTATGGGTGGCATCGGCAAAGGGGTAGACCGCGAATTTCCAGGCGTCCGCCTCCGCGATGGTCTGGGTCGGCAGCACCGCGTCGATCTTGTCGGCCAGCGTCAGGGCCGCGGCCTTCAAATCCGCATCGGCAATCTGCGTGGCCACGGCAATGCCAAGGTTCAGCGCCTCCAGCTCTGCCGGGGTCAGGGTCAGCGGGGGCAGGGTGATGGCCTGGGTGATCATGTAACCGACGCCGCGCTCGCCCGCGACCGGCACGCCAGAGGCCACCAGCGTGTCCATATCGCGGTAAATCGTGCGGGTTGAAACCTCCAGCCGGTCGGCAATGTCCTGCGCGCGGTGCAGCCGCCCGTCGCGCAGGATCTGGATGATGTCAAAAAGGCGGTCCGTGCGGCGCATAAACGCTAAACTGACACCGCGTCAGGGCTGCTGCAAGGTGATCCTTGCATGCCGCATCTGTACCTCGCCGGGGGCAATCATCGCCATCAGCGCCGCTGCCTCCGGGGCATTGGCAATCCCCTGCGCCGCGCGCTGGGCTGCTGCCATATTCTCCCAGATGACATGATCGGTCCAGAGCCCGGTTTCATCCACCGACAGGGTGCGGCGTATCATCCCGCCGCTGCGTTCGATAAACGGTGCCAGATCCGCTGCCGCCCTGGTAAAGGCCGCCTCATCGCTGCCGGCGATCAGCCGGAATGTGACGATTTCGCTCACGTGTTCTTGTGTCATCTTGCTCTCCTTGATGATTGACAGCTTGCCTATGACAGGGTCCAACTGACATAAACCTGTCAGTTGAAGTGCGGTGCGCGCGAAAAACATCAATTGCACGGGGCTGGCGGCGGTTTTGCACCGCTTTCACCCTTCATGGTGCCGGTGCGCAGCGGTAGACAGGATCAAACGGCCACCCATTTGGGGGCATCATGGATTACATGGGAGAGATGAGATGTTGAACAATATTGGCCTGCCGGGCCTCTTGCTGATTGCGGTGGTGGTGCTGGTGCTTTTCGGGCGCGGCAAGATCTCCAGCCTGATGGGTGAGGTCGGCAAAGGCATCACCAGCTTCAAGAAAGGCGTCAGCGAAGGCGAGACCGAAGTGACGCAGGTCGAGGACCTGGATGGTGCGGACCTGCCCAGCCACAGCGACACCGGCACGCACCCCAAGACGGACAAGCTTGCCGACAAGGGCGCGAAAAAGAACAAGGTGTAATCACCCATGTTCGATATGAGCTGGACCGAGCTGTTGGTCGTGGGCATCGTGGCGCTGATCGTCGTGGGCCCCAAGGACCTGCCGGTGTTGTTCCGCAAGGTGGGGCAGTTCGTGGGCAAGGCCAAGGGCATGGCGCGCGAATTCACCAGTGCGATGAACGACGCGGCCGACAGCAGCGGCATGCGCGAGATTTCGTCGAACCTGAACACCTCTCTCAAAGCGGCGACGAACCCGTTGGGGGCGGCCATGGACGGGGTGAAATCGGCGACCAAGTCGCTTGCGGACATCGACCCGGACAGCGAAACCGGCAAGCTGGCCGCGCAACGGGCCGAGGACGTGAAGAAAATTCAGGCCAAGACAGCCCGCACCGCTGCTGAACGCAAGCAACGCGAGGCGGCAGAGGCGATGGCCCGCGCCGACGCGCTGGAAGCCGAATCGGCCCCGGCTGCGCCAAAGCCGGAAACACCCAAGCCCGCCGCGAAGAAGGCCCCCGCGGCGAAAGCCCCCGCGAAGAAGGCCCCCGCCAAGAAGCCCGCCGCGAAAAAGCCGGTTGCGACCAAAACTGCCGGAACCAAAACTGCCGGGACCAAAACGGCAGCCAAATCTGCCGCAAAATCCGCCGCCCGGAAGCCCGCCGCGAAAAAACCGGCAGCCAAGCCTGCCGCCACAGCGGCCAAAAAAGAGTAAACCATGAGCGCCACCGACGATATCGACGACAGCGCAGCGCCGCTGATCGAACATCTGGCAGAACTGCGCACCCGGCTGATCCGGTCGGTGCTGGCCTTTATCGTGGGCATGGTGATCTGCTTTTCCTTTGGCAGTGCGATCCTGGATTTCCTGCTGGTGCCGATTGAAAAGACCATGCGCAATCTCGGCAATCCGAACCCGGTGATGCAATACACCGCCCCGCAGGAGTATTTCTTTACCCTGATCCGCATCTCGATGGTGGGCGGGCTGGCCATCAGCTTTCCGGTGATCGCCACGCAGCTGTGGCGTTTTGTGGCGCCGGGCCTTTACAAGAACGAGAAAAACGCGTTCCTGCCGTTTCTCGTGGCATCGCCCGCGCTGTTCCTGCTGGGGGCCGCGTTTGCGCATTACGTGGTTGTGCCACTGGCGATGCAGTTCTTTCTGGGCTTTTCCGACGCCGCCTCCTACCTGACCGCGCTGGTGGTCGAGGGCGACGCGCGCAAGTCCGGCATCGACATCGTCTTTAACGGCAAGGTCAACGAAAGCCTTGATATCACGCTCAAAATGATCGTGGCCTTCGGGCTTTGCTTTCAGCTTCCGGTATTGCTGACCCTGATGGGCAAGGCCGGGCTGGTCAGCACCGAGGGGCTGCGCAACGTGCGCAAATACGCGGTTGTCGGCATCCTGCTGCTTGCCGCCCTTGTCACACCGCCGGATGTAGTGACACAGCTGATCCTTTTTGTCGTGGTCTACGGGCTCTATGAAGTGTCGATCTTCCTTGTCAGCCGGGTGGAGGCCAAGCGCGAGGCGCAACTGCGCGCGGAGGGCTATTACGACGACGAGGTCGAGGAAGACCCCCTGATGGCGGGTTTCGACGAAGATCCAGAAGACGACGAGGGTGATCTGAAGTGATAGACGACCCGCTTGACCGTATTGCAGCGGCGCTGGAACGTATGGCACCGGCGCCGCTGCCCACACCTGATTTCAACGCGGCGGCGGCCTTTGTCTGGCACACCGGGCCGGATCGGCTGGAACCTGTGCAGAATGTCTCCCGCGTGGCGCTGGACCTGCTGATCGGCGTCGACCGGTCGCGCGATACGCTGCTGGCCAACACACGGCAGTTCGCTGCTGGTCTGCCCGCCAACAACGCGCTGCTTTGGGGCGCGCGGGGGATGGGAAAATCCAGCCTTGTAAAGGCGATACACGCCGATGTTCATGCGTCGCACGAGGCGCTGCGCATGGTCGAACTGCAACGCGAGGACCTGCCGTCGGTGGGGCGGTTGCTGAACCTGCTGCGCGGTGCGTCGCAACGGTTCATCCTGTTCTGCGATGACCTCAGCTTTGGTCATGATGATGCGCATTACAAGTCGCTCAAGGCCGTGCTGGATGGCGGTATCGAAGGGCGGCCCGACAATGTCGTGCTTTATGCCACCTCCAACCGCCGCCACCTGATGCCGCGCGACATGATCGAAAACGAACGCGGCAGCGCCATCAACCCGGCGGAGGCGGTAGAGGAAAAGGTTTCCCTGTCAGACCGTTTTGGCCTCTGGCTGGGGTTTCACGCCTGCGATCAGGATCAATACCTGGCGATGATCCGGGGCTATTGCGATGCCTATGGGGTCGAGATCGACGCAGAGACCCTGCACGCCGAGGCTGTCGAATGGCAGGCCACGCGCGGGTCGCGGTCGGGCCGGGTGGCCTGGCAGTATTTCACCGACCTTGCAGGCCGCAAGGGCGTCCAGGTCGCCTGACTTCAGGCCGCCAGCAGACCGGCCTCATAGGCGCGCAGGCAGGGGGCGACCTTGGGGCCATAGGCCGCGAGGTCGGGAAACAGCTTTCTGATCTCCTCTCCGGCGGCGTCGTTGACAGACTGAAGGGTCATGTCGCCGGGATACAGGCTTTCGGTCCAGAGCCCTTCGGAGTGCAGCAGGTGATGCGCCTCGAACAGAATGTGGTGATAGGTCACGATCCCGCCCGGACGCCGGTAAACGCCGTCATGGCCAATCAGGTCCTTGGCCCGTACCAGCACTTCCTCCTGACCGAACAGAAGTTCGGCACGCCAGTCCTGCAACAGGATGGCATGTTGCGGCGAAACAACCAGATCGCGATTGTTGCCCAATGTGCCTTTGCTGATCACGATCGGGGCAAGTTCCCCCTGCGCCGCAATGGTGGTCGAACCGATCCAGGCGATGGGTTGCAGCCCGGCGTCACGGGTCAGGGCAAGCTGGCCGGGGCAAAGTGCTTCGACCGCGACGGGGCCGTCTGCCGTTTCGATAAGGGTGCCGCTGGCAAAGCACACCACACTGGCGCCGAGGCTGCTATGGGGGATCAGGTCGCTGTTGTCGCTGATCCCATTGGCCGTGAGGTTGGTATCTGGCGGCGGCATCCCATCGGGAAAGACCAGGTAAAAACCATCCTCGTTTGCATCGTCCAGGTCGTTGTCGTTGTTCAGGTCGACATCAATAACCGCCACGCGCCAGGTTGTCGTGCCATCGGTGACCGTAAAGGTATAATCATAGATCACCTGCCGCGGTGTGCCGCCCACGTCCGTGGTCTGCTGGCCGAAACCGCCGAAACGCTCCTGCGCGGAAACCACCTCGTTCGTGGGGTCGCCGTTGAACTGCGTCGCACCGTCGTTTTCATCGACCACGAAATAGGTGTCCGGCCCGGTGTAGCGCCAGGTTGAGCCTGCTGCAGGCGAGAACCCATAGTTATGCGCGGCCCCGTTGACCGTGCTCTGGGTGCCGTAGATCGTGTTCGTGTAGCCGTAGTGGACGGGCATCAGAGTATCCAATCGCAACAATTTGCGTCGGATTGTTTCTAATACCGCAACGCGGCAGCCTTACGGCGGAAGCTGGCCATTTGAGACAAATGCAGGGCATTTTCAAGGTATCTTGCCGCACACCAAAAGGCGCGCGGCAGGTTGATCAGTTCAGATAGGGGGCAGGGTCAACACTCTCAAAACCCTTGCGCACCTCGAAATGAACATAGGCGTCGTCGCCGCCGCGCAGCTTGGCAATCTGCTGGCCGCGCGCCACATTGTCGCCCTTGGCAACGCTGACGCTGGCCACATTGGCATAGACCGTCAACAGGTTGCCCTCATGCCGGACCACCACAATCGGCACGCCCTCGGCGCTTTTGGTGATGGCGGCAACGGTGCCGGAATCGGCGGCCTTGACCGGGGCACCGGCGGCCGCCTTGATGTTGATGCCTTCATTCTTGCCCTTGGCATAGCCGCGAATGATGCTGCCCTGAACCGGGGTTGTCATCTTGGCCTTGGCCGTGGTGGCCGTCGTCTTGCCAACGTCCGCGACCGGTTTCTGCGGTGTGGCGGCGGGGGGCAGCGGCTTGGCTGTGTCATCCTGGGGCAGGGCCGTCTTGGCCGATGGCGGTGTCGGTGTCGGGCTGCCCTGACCCGGCAGGGTGGTGTCGGGGGCAGGTACAGCCGCCGGGGTTGCCGTCACGGCGGTGCTGCGCTTTGGCGGGTTCTGCTGCGGCACCGGGATCAACAGGAACTGACCTTCGCGCACCGCAAAATCCGCGCCCAGCCCGTTCCATTCCGCCAGCGCCTTGACCGGCACGGAATAGAGCCGCGCCACGGTATAGGCCGTCTCGCCCCGCTCAACGCGGTGGCGGATCGGTTCCCTGGCCGATTGCACGGCGGCGGCGGGTGCGGGGCTGGCCGGTGCCAGCGTCGCGGTCTGAACACCGGGAGCGGTGGGGGCACGATCAATCGCGCTGCCTGCCAGTGACGAAATATCCACCGGCCCAGCCGCGGCACCGGTTGCGGCAGAGGGTTCAGCAACGCGGTTGGGCAGGGCGATGATCTCGTCCTTGCGCAGCTTCACCGATGGGTCGATGCCGTTGTAGCTGGCCAGTTGCGAGGTGCTGGCCCCCACGCGCGCGGCCACATCGGCCAGCGTATCGCCGCGCCGGGCCACCGCGACCTGGTAATTCGGATAGGAAATCACACCACGGCTGTCCGGGCTGGGCCGGTCCGCCAGGGGTGCTGTCGCGGCCTGTGCCGTGGTGAAGGTGCCGAGATTCCCGCGCAGGTCAAAGTCCAGCGGCTGGCCCGCGCAGGCGCTTAGCAACATGGCGCTGGACCCGGCCAGAAAGCTCAGCCGCACGGGGCGGCGCATGAATGAATGGCGCATCTGCATGTCCTCATCTATCTCCCCCCGTGTAAATCCGGGGATTTGCCGCACTTATAGCGCAATTATGTGTCCTTGCCCAACCCTTCGAGCAGCGGAACGAAGCGAACGGCCCTCATTTCGTCATATTCAAGGCCCTGAGCGGTTTTCCGCACACGGATCAAGTGCTGAACGGTGTCCGACTGGCCCACCGGCAGCACCATGATGCCCCCCACCTTGAGCTGCGCCAGCAGCGGGCTGGGCGGGTCTTCGGCGGCGGCGGTCACGATGATGCGGTCAAAGGGGGCCTGTTCGGTCAGTCCGAAACTGCCATCCGCCGTGATCGCGGTGATGTTGTTCAGATCCATCTGCTCGAATATCGCGCGGGCCTCGTGGACCAGCCTGCGGTGCCGGTCGATGGTATAGACCCGGCGCGCCAGCTTGCTCAGAATTGCCGCCTGATAGCCCGACCCGGTGCCGATCTCCAGCACCTTGTCGCGGGGCGAGACCTCAAGCGCCTGCGTCATCAGCCCCACGACCGAAGGCTGGCTGATGGTCTGGCCGCAGGCGATGGGCAGCGGCATGTCCTCATAGGCACGTTGCGCGAACAGTCCCTTGATGAAGGGACCGCGATCGACGGTTTCCATCGCGTTCAGTACGCGGGTGTCCGTCACCCCCTTGGAGCGCAGGGCATAGAGAAACTGCATCTTGCGTTCGGCTTCTGTCAGTTCCTCATCGGTCACGTGTTGATGCCCGCGAATCTGTCCATCATGTCATGCGCCGTCAGGTCGGCCCGCATCGGCGTGACCGAGACATAGCCTTCCAGGTTTACCGCCGCATCGGAACCGGGGGCGGTCATCACCTGCTGGTCGCCCCCCTTTATCCAGGAAAACCGGCGGCCCGAGGGGGCCAAATGCGGTTCGGTCGCGAAAACCACACCGGGGCGGCGGCCCTGGGGTGCCAGACGCGTGCCCTTGACGGCGCTGGCGGGGACTGGGGGGAAATTCACATTGTGGAACAGCCGATAATCGGTCTCATCCTCGGGGGTGACCGCAAGGATACGCCGGATCACATCCGCGCCATGGGTCGCCGCCGCCTCGAACGGGTCGTCCAGGTCGCGGTTCGCGGGGCCAAAGTACTGCGACAGCGCGATGGCGGGAAAGCCCTGCAACGCCGCTTCCATCGCACCGCCGATGGTGCCGGAGTACAACGTGTTCTCGGCCGAGTTGTTGCCCCGGTTCACCCCCGACAGCACCAGGTCGGGCAGGGCGGATTTCATCACGTCATGAACGCCGATCAACACGCAATCGGCGGGCGAGCCTTCGGCCGCATAGCGGCGCGGCCCCAATTCGCTGATCATCGTGGGTTTGACGTAGTTGATGCAATGGCCCACGCCCGACTGCTCGAACGCGGGTGCCACGGTCCAGACCTCGCCGCCATTGCCCGCCAGTTCAGTGGCAATACGGGCCAGAACCTTGAGGCCGGGTGCGGCGATGCCGTCGTCGTTTGTGATGAGAATGCGCATGGAAAGCCCTTTTGCCCTTGATAGGCGAGGGTCGCGCGGGCGGCAAGGACAGGGCGGGTCGATTGAAAAAGGAGGGGTGCCTAGAGTTGCGCGATTACCGCAGCGGCCTGTCCATGCGGATCGGCCAGATTGCTGCGCTCCTCGCCCGGGAAGAACCTGGCGCGGGTGGCGGTGGGCATCGGGTCCGGGGTCAGGATATGCACCTTTGGCCCGTTCTTTGCCGCCTCTGCCGCCCAGGACCGTGCCAGCGCGATCTGCGCCGCCTTGCTGGCACCATAGGCGCCAAAAAACTTCTCTCCCGCGCGCGGATCATCGAAAAAGACCGCCTGACCCGACTGCCCCAGCAACGGCGCGACATAGGTGATAAGGGTGGCCGTGGCGGTGACATTGCAGGCCACCGATTTCTCCATGTCCTTCGCATCGACATGATCGGCGGGGGCCAGCGGGGCCGCGTGGATGGCGCAGTGCAGCCACAGGTCCAGCCTGCCCCAGCGGTCGTGAATGCCCCGGCAGAGCACCGCCATGGCTTCGGGCGTGGCGACATCCATCGGTGCAAGTGTCGCGGCACCGCCCCTGGCCTGGATGCGGTCATCCAGTTCCTCAAGCGCGCCGGTGGTGCGGCCCACGGCGATGATGTGATGGGTGGGGCAAAGCGCCTCTGCCAGCGCGGCACCCAGGCCGCGCGACGCGCCGGTGATCAATGCGGTTTTTGTCATGGTGGCCATGTGCCTTGCCGCGCGCGCGCCGTCAATAGTTGCACTACAGCGTCCCGCCTTTAACCTGAAGCATACCCCATCGCCAATATCCCGAGAGCGCGCAGCGCGGCAGGGTATTGGCGATTCAAGTTCAAGGCGGGGCGCTTAGCCTCGCGGCAGTTTCAGCGACTTGGTCCGGCTGCCCATGTTCAGCACCAACTGGTCATCGCCGATGGCGGCAACGGTGCCGCCTGCGACCTTGTCGCCAACACCGACGCGGGCGATCTTGCCGTTGGGGGTGCGCACCAGCGCGCCGGGGGCGGCGGCGCTGCCGAAAATGCCGATCAGGGCGGTCCGGGCCAGCCGGGCCTCTGTGGTGGCGATCTCGGCCACTTTCGCGGGGGTGGGTTGCTGTTTCTCTGTGCTGCTCATGGTGTGCCTTTTCGCGGCATGCGCGGGTTGCCGATTCGTCGGTGAACGGCCAGCTAACAAGGCTGTACGGCAAGGAGAAGGGGGTGCCATCCGATCAGCCAAGCCCTGCCGAGGGCTGCGCGGCCTTTAGCCTACGGTCCGGGCTGCACGGCGCGACAGATGGTAGCAGAAGGTCATCTGCGCCAGATGGGCGATGGGTTGTTCCGGCAGGGGGCGGCCCAGATCCAACGCGATCTGTCGCCGTCCGTCGTTTACACCAAGGTCCGGGTAGATCTCGCGCATCCTTGCGGCCAGATCGGTCTTGCAATCAACGAAGAGCAGCAGGTTTTGTGGCTGACCCGCCGACCAGCCCATCCGCAGGGTGCTGCCGGTGCGCGGCGCGCGGGGCCGCCATGCGGGCTGGCCCCATTTCAGGCTTTCGTCCAGCGGCCCGATTTCCGCCTGTTCTGCCGCGACGTGAAACAGGCCCCGACAGGCCCAAAGCGCATCGCGCGCAGGCTCGGACCAGGTGGTCAGGACAGAAAGAAGCGGGGCAGGGGCGTGGTCCATCCCGCCATCATGGCAGGACCTCATGACAGAAAATGGCAGCAGGTTACTCTGCCGCCGTCTTCATCTTGAAGCCTTCCTTGATCTTGTCCGCCGGGGTCACGGGGTATTCCCCGGAAAAACAGGCATCACAATACTGCGGGCATTTGGCATTGCGCCCTTCAGCCTCACCCACGGCCCGGTACAGACCGTCAAGCGAGATAAAGCGCAGGGAATCCACCGCGAGATGTTTGCACATCTCGTCTTCGGACATGGTCGCGGCCAGCAGTTTTTCGCGCTGCGGCGTGTCAACGCCATAGAAACAGGGCCAGGCCGTGGGCGGGCTGGCGATGCGGAAATGGACCTCGGCAGCACCCGCATCCAGGATCATTTCCTTGATCTTGCGGCTGGTGGTGCCACGCACCACGCTGTCATCCACCAGGATCACCCGCTTGCCCTTGATCAGGGCGCGGTTGACGTTCAGCTTCAGACGCACGCCCATGTTGCGGATCTGCTCTGTCGGTTCAATAAAGGTGCGGCCCATGTACTGGTTGCGGATGATCCCCATGGCATAGGGAATGCCGGATTCTAGGCTGTAGCCGATGGCGGCGGGCGTGCCACTGTCGGGCACCGGGCAGACCAGATCGGCCTCCACCGGGCTTTCCTTGGCCAGTTCGCGGCCAATCGCCTCGCGGGTTTCATAGACGCTGCGGCCCCCCAGAATGCTGTCGGGGCGGCTGAAATAGACATGTTCGAAAATGCAGAAACGGGGTGACTGGCGGCGGAAGGGGAAATGGCTTTCCACGCCGCTGGCGGTGATCACCACCATCTCGCCGGGTTCGATCTCGCGCACGAACTCCGCGCCGATGATGTCCAGCGCGCAGGTTTCCGAGCTGAGCGCCCAGCCGTCGCCGACGCGGCCCAGCACCAGCGGGCGCACGCCCAGCGGGTCGCGCACGCCGATCAGCTTGGTCCGGGTCATGGCGACGATGGAAAACGCGCCTTCGACCCGGCGCAGGGCGTCTTCCATCCGTTCGGGGATGTTGCGTTGCAGGGACCGCGCCATCAGATGGATGATGCATTCGCTGTCCGAGGAGGACTGAAAGATCGAGCCGCGCTCGATCAGCTCGCGGCGCAGGGCGTTGGCATTGGTGATATTGCCGTTATGGGCAATCGCCGCCCCGCCCATGGCGAATTCGCCAAAAAAGGGCTGCACGTCGCGAATCGCTGTCTGCCCCTTGGACCCGGTGGTGGAATAACGCACATGGCCGATGGCCAGCTCGCCGGGCAGTGTTTCCATCACCGCCTGGCTGGTGAAATTGTCGCGCACATAGCCAAACCGCCGTGCGGATTGAAACCCGGCCTCTGACTGGTAAGAGACGATGCCGCCCGCCTCCTGGCCGCGATGTTGCAGGGCATGCAGCCCCAGCGCGACGAAATTGGAGGCGTCGGCCACGCCGACCACGCCAAAGATGCCGCATTCCTCCTTCAGTTTGTCGTCGTCATCGCCATCGCGAAGGTACGAGGTGTCGAAAGGATGGGCAGGGGGCATGATCTTGGCGGTGGGATTGGTCACGGGGAGCAGCTCCGAATCCGGGTGGGCGTGCCGCCTATGTAGGGGTCTTGAAGCGCAGTGTCACCCCGCAGCCCGCAGTACCATGCGGTTTGTTTCGTTCTTGTGACGCTGATTGAAGATATTTGCCGGAAAAGCGGTTCTTGCTCAGGGCCCCATTGAGCCTAGGGCCTGTGGGCATTCATCTTCCGCCACCCGCGCGAGTCGGATTTTGCCGCTGGCGCTCTGATTTGAGCGCAGCAATGTGATCATTGGTAGCGAAAATCCGAGATGGCAGAGGCAAAATCCGCCGTGCCCCGCAGGGGTTTCGCCAAAATTGCCCACTTCTGCGTTAAGAGAGCTTGAAATAGCTGGCCATTCCTGTGCTCTCTTGCCTGGAACTGAGCAATTTTGGACTGAAACGGGTGGTGGAAGATGAATGTCCACAGGCCCTAGATCTTGAACGTCACACGAAAACGACCTGATCATCAGGTTTGTGACCCAGGCGCATGATCTCGGCGATATGGCTGTCCGGCTGCTGAACGTTAGACGGCTTTGGCCTTCACGTCATAAGCTGACCGAAGTTTGGAAGCCGGGCCTTCGTGCAGGTTGTGGGGAATGGCGGGAAGGAGTCCCAGAGTGACATGAGGCGTCAGCCGGGTATCGCCCGACCTGGAGGGCGTTCCAGACCTGTATGTGATGGGAAACGTTTCAGCCCGCAGACCGGATCATGGCTTGGCTGACGGTGCAAAATCGCCCTCCGGGGGGAGGTCGGGCGATGCCCGGCTGACGCCGGGCGGAGGCGCTTGGGGGTAGGCACCGCGCCAATGGCACCGCAACAAAGTCCACGAACTGGACCTTGCCCCACACGGCACCCAACGTCCGGTCC
This sequence comes from Sulfitobacter sp. EhC04, assembly GCF_001650875.1. Taxonomy (GTDB): domain Bacteria; phylum Pseudomonadota; class Alphaproteobacteria; order Rhodobacterales; family Rhodobacteraceae; genus Sulfitobacter. The sequence goes on along the minus strand of NZ_LXYI01000009.1, from coordinate 115,871 downwards.
GGATCGGAAACACTCGATGTTTTGGGCCAATATTGCATGATGCCGCCCCTAGGCAGGAATCCAAAAAAGGCCCCATTGAGTCAAGGATGCGCGGCGTTCCACATCAGACCGACTGCTGTTGCAGCGATGGGCGCGATGGCAGGGGCAGTTGCCGGGCGATGGCCTGCGCCCCCGTGGCCACGATCCGCCCTGGCAGGGTGAACCGGATCGTGGCACCGCCCATCGTGGGGGAGTTGCCGGCGGTGATCGTGCCGCCACGGGCTCGGATCATGCGCCGGACACCGAACAGCCCGTAGCCGCCGTCCACCCGGAAACCGCCGCCGTTCATCAGTTGCAGCGCGGCATCGCTGAAACCCTTGCCATTGTCCTCAAGCGTGACGGCGATCATGCCGCCGGGCAATTGTTCGACCGAGATGTCCAGCAGCATCTGCACTCTGCCGGTGTGTTTCACCGCATTCTCGATCAGGTTGCGCAGGGCGATCTGCAGCGCTGTTTTGTCGGTCAGCAGGGCGGCGGGGGTGACATTGACGTGATGGCGTTCTTCGGGGTCGAGGATATCGCAGATCAGACAGGTCAGTTCGGAGAGGTCGAACAGCGTTTCGGTCTCCTCCGCCTCGACCGACTGGGTGTGCAACAGGATATCGTCGATCAGCTTCATGGTTTTGTCGGCAATGCCGTCCATCATGTTGATCATGTCCAGCTTGCCATCGCCGTGATCGACGAAATCGTCCTTGAGCATTTCCGCCAGCATGGTGACATTGCGCATTGGCGCGCGCAGATCATGGGCCGCCATCGCCACGAACTGCTCCATCTCGGAGGCGGCGGTGTGAAAGGAAACCCTCGCCTCCCGCGCCCTGGTTTCCTCGGTGATATCAAGCGATGCGCCATAAAGCCTGAAAACCCTGCCGTCCGCATCCATTTCCGGCGACAGCGTGGTGCGCACCTGCCGGACCTCGCCCGCCAGGGGCAACTGCAGCTCGTAGGTCAGGGGCTTACCGCCTTTGGCAACCTGGCAATGGCGCGACAATGCCGCGCGCCCGTAAACGGTGTCATAGATCTGTGCCGCCGTGCGCCCCAGGTAGTCCGACAGGGGCCGCCCGCTGATCGCGCGGGCGCTGGCGTTGAATGCGCAATAGACCGGCAGGCCGTCTGCCGGCACCTCCAGCACAAAGACGGGGGTGGCAATGTAATCCAGATGGGCAAATTGGTCCGTATCGGACATGAGACTGCTCCTGACGGGGGCAATCTACCGTTGCTTGGATAACAGAAGGTTAAACCCCGACCGGGCTCAGGCGCCGCAGCTGCCCACCAGTTCCTCGTAGCGCGTGGTGATCCAACCCAACGCATCCTCGGGGTTTTGTTCCTCGATCTGGCCGGTGAAGCGCGCGAATACGGTGGCCGACCGGCTTTCATCAACCATGGTGAACTGCTGATCCGGGATGACCGTTTGATAGACGAAAAAGGCAATCGCCACCAGGATGATGCCCCGCGCCACACCAAAGACAAAGCCAAGCCCCTGGTCCAGCCCACCCAGAACGGAGCGTTGCACCAGCGAAGAAAACAGCGGCGTGAACAGCGAGACCACGATCAGCGCCACGGCAAAGACGATGGCAAAGGCCCCGATGATGGACAATTCGCAGCTGTCGGCCAGGAATTCGCCGACCACAGGCAGTTCGCGTACCAGCGGTTCGACCTGCGGCGCAAAGAGATAGGCCAGCACCGCCGCGGCGATCCAGCCGACAATGGCCATCAACTCGCGCACCAACCCGCGGCCATAAGCCAAAAGCGCGGAAAGCACGATGACCAGCGCCACCACGCCATCAATAATGGTAAACCCGTCCATCTGCTGCTCGCCTTCGTCCCAGGGCGCTATCCAGCGCCGAATATTTCACCGACAAAACCGGTCAGATCGCTCAGTTGATTGAGCGTGATGCCCGTTGTCCCCACCGCTTTGCCCCCTGCGGGCGCGATTGCGGAGGTAAAACCAAGTTTTTGCGCTTCTTTCAACCTGTTTTCAGTCTGACTGGCGGGCCGCAGCGCACCAGAGAGGCTGATTTCGCCAAAAACCACTGTTTCTGCGGGCAGCGCCACATCTTCGCGCGCGCTCAGCAGGGCGGCGGCAACCGCCAGATCGGCGGCGGGTTCGGACACCTTCATGCCGCCCGCGACGTTCAGATAGACGTCAAGCCCGGCAAAAGGGATGCCACAGCGCGCCTCAAGCACGGCGAGAATCATCGCCAGCCGCCCTGAATCCCAGCCCACCACCGTGCGCCGCGCCTGGCTGTGGGGCGAGGGGGCGACCAGCGCCTGGAACTCGACCAGCACGGGCCTTGTGCCTTCGATCCCGGCAAAGACCACCGATCCGGCAGAGGGTTCGCCGCGTTCGGACAGGAACAGGGCCGAGGGGTTGGTGACCTCGGCCAGGCCCTGGCCGGTCATTTCGAACACCCCGATCTCGTCCGCTGGTCCAAAGCGGTTCTTGACCGCGCGCAGGATGCGGAACTGATGGCCGCGCTCTCCTTCGAAATAAAGCACGGTATCGACCATATGTTCGACCACGCGGGGCCCGGCGATCTGGCCGTCCTTGGTGACATGGCCCACCAGAATGACCGATGTGCCGGTGCGCTTGGCGAAGGCTGTCAATTCGTGGCTGGCGGCGCGCACCTGACTGACCGAGCCGGGGGCGCTTTCGACATTGTCGGCCCACATGGTCTGGATGGAGTCGATGATGGCAAGCTGCGGGCGTTCGCGGTCCAGCGTGGTCAGGATATCGCGCAGGTTGGTCTCTGCCGCCAGTTTCACCGGCGCATCCGACAGGCCCAGCCGCTGGGCGCGCATGCGCACCTGTGCGCTGGCCTCTTCGCCGCTGACGTATATGGTTTTCAGCCCGTTGCGTGCAAATTGCGCGGCCGCCTGCAACAGCAGCGTCGATTTGCCGATGCCCGGATCGCCGCCCACCAGAATGGCCGAGGCCGCCACCAGACCTCCGCCCAGCACGCGGTCAAGCTCTGCGATCATGCTTTGGCTGCGCGGCGGCGGGGCCTCTTCGGTGCTCAGATCCGTCAACGTCACCGCAGAGCCGCGCCGCGCGCCCAGCGACTTGCTGGGTGGGCCTGCGGAAATTCCCTTGTCCTCCTGAATGGTGTTCCATTCACCGCAGCCATCACAGCGCCCGGACCATTTGTTGAACGTCGCGCCGCAGGCCGTGCAGGAAAATGTCTTGGTTGGTTTTGCCATGCAGCCTTTTGCCCGTGGCCGGGAGAGAGGTCAAAGGAAAACCGGTCTCCGGGCCCTACAGCACCCCGTCAGCCCGCCAGGCGTCAAAGACTTCAAGCGCCATGTCAGAGAAGGCCGTGTCGTTAATATGCGCGTCCAGCGAAATCAGTCGTACGTTGTCCGGACACCGCGCCTTGATCTCGGCCACAAAGGCGATCAGGCCATCGGGGTCGGACAGCGGCCCGCCTGGGCGGTCCCATTCGTTGCATCCCTGTTCAGGCAGGATCAGCACCGTGGGTCCCTGCGCCTGCGCCAGCTTGTCACACATCGCGCGCGCCATGTCGCGGCGCTGTCCGGCGGTCATCATCACCGAGGACAGCAGCCGGTTGTGGGCATGAATTTCTTGCCCCGCGACCTGCGCGGGCGGGTCCTGCCAGCCGACGAAATCCACGAGGTCATAGCATCCCGGTGCAATGATCTGGGGGATGCCGGCACGCCCGGCGGCGGTCATCCGGTCCGCGCCCGCGCTGATCGTCGATCCCATCAGGTGATTGCCAACCTCCTGCGGGGCGAAATCCATCACAGCGGCAAAGGCGCCCTCGGCGGCCAGACTTTCAAAAGCACGTCCGCCCATGCCCGTGGCATGAAATACAGCGACTTCAAAACCGCGTTCCTCCAGCGCCGGTTTCAGGCTGACCATGTAGTGCAGCACCGTCTTGCCAAAGGAGGTCATGCCGATCAGCGGGCGGTCGCGTTCGGGTGGTTCAACCGCGCGTGCCGCGCCAAGCACCGCACCGGCGGCCTGCGACAGCGACGCCTTGCAGACCGAGTTCAGCCCGTAGAGCCCGCCCGCCCAGAGGATCATCTGCACATCCGCCGCCAGACGATCAGGCGGGATCAGCGCTGAAAAGCTGACGGTCGAGACGATGTATTTCGGTACGCCCAGGGGCAGTGCCGCACAGACATCCAGTGCCAGATCGGTGCCCATGGTCCCGCCCAGCACGATGACCCCGTGAATATCCCCCGACCGGTACAGGCGCAGCGCCTCGGTTGCGGCCCCTTTGGCCATGATCTGCATCGCGATGTTTTCGTCGCCGCTGTCGATGGCGTCGGCGATGGAATGACCCCCGGCCTCGGCCACCTGATGTTTGGACACATCCGTGGGCCCGGAAGGGTCGCCAAGCACGCTGACATCCATGCTCAGAACGCCGCCGCCCTGACGGCGGATCACATCGCCGAGGTAATTCAGTTCGTCGTCCTTGGTGTCATAGGTCCCGACGACCAGAATGGTGCGGTTCTTCATAGCTTGATCCACGCTGTTTTCAGGTCGAGGTACTTGTCAAAGGCATGCGGGGACTTGTCATGCCCGTTGCCCGATTGCTTGACGCCGCCCAAAGGTACGCTCAGGTCCGATCCGCCGTAGGTGTTCACATGCACCAGCCCGGCCCGTATCCTGCGCACCATCCGGTGCGCGCGGCCCAGATTGGCGGTCCAGACGGCAGCGGCAAGGCCATAGTCGGTGCCATTGGCTAGGTTGACGGCGTCGTCCTCGGTGTCAAAGGCCTGCACGGCCAGCACGGGGCCGAAGACTTCTTCCCGCGCGAGCCGGTCATCGGACTGCACGCCGGTGATTACGGTGGGGGCCATGTAGTAGCCGCCCGTGTCTTGCAGAATGCGCCCGCCGCCCGTGACAATGGTGCGCCCCTGTGCGCGGGCCTCTTCGACAAAGGCAAGGTTGCGGTCCAGTTGCGCCTGCGAATTGACCGCGCCGCAGGTGGTGTCCGGGTCCAGCGGGTCCCCGACTTTCATGGTCTGGGTAAAGGCGGCCAGCTTTTCGACAAATTCATCGTGGATGCTGCGTTCCACCAGCAGGCGCGACCCGGCGATACAGACCTGACCTGCGTTGCGGAAGATGCCGTTGGCCGTGACCTTCACCGCCTCATCCAGATCGGGGGCATCGGCAAAGACAATGTTGGGGGATTTGCCGCCCAGTTCCAGATAGACCCGTTTCAGGTTCGAGCGGGCCGAGGCCTCAAGCAGCCGCCGCCCGGTGGGGCCGGAGCCGGTAAAGACCAGCACATCCACATCCATCGATTCCGCAATGGCCGCGCCCACTTCAGCCCCCGGTCCGGTGACAACATTCAAAACGCCGGGTGGCACCCCCGCGTCCAGCGCCAGCTCCGCGATGCGCAGCAGGGTCAGCGATGCAGTCTCTGCCGGTTTCAGCACCACGCTGCATCCGGCCGCCAGCGCCGGTCCCAGTTTCCATGCGCCGATCATCAACGGGAAATTCCAGGGCACGATGGCCCCCACGACCCCCGCCGGTTCGCGGTGCACCAGCCCCAGCGTGCCGGGCGCGGTCGGGGCGATTTCGCCATATAGCTTGTCGATGCTTTCGGCGTAATAGCGGATGGTGCCAGCCGCCGACAGCGGCTCGGCCTTCAGTGCCATGCCGATTTCGGTGCCGTTTTCGCGCACCCCCAGCACCGCAATCTCCAGTGCGTGTTCTTCGATCAGTGCCGCCCATTTCAGCAGCACCGCCTTGCGCGCTGCCGGGGCCAGGTTGGCCCAGACCCCGCTGTCAAAGGCGCGTCGCGCCGCGGCGATGGCCTGATCCGCATCCGCGCGGGTGCCCTTTGCCATTGTGGTCAGGACCGCACCGTTCAGGGGGGAGCATACCTCCATTTCCCGGCCGTCCGACGCGGCGACGGCAGCGCCGCCGATCAAATGGCGGGCAGGGGGCACGGGCGCATCCCGCAACTCTGCGATTCGGCTTTGGTCCATCGGGCATTCCTCCATCGGGCGTTGCGTCAAAACGGAGCGCATTACAGCGGTCGAACGGCTCGGCCACCTTGGCTGTCTCAAATGAACTGTTGACAGGTGGGTGTGGAAAGTCAAGAATTTCAAACCAGTGGTTCGAATAATGAACCATGCTGATAATATAACAGGGAGTTCACCATGAAGACGGTTCTGACCGCAACAATCGCGGCCCTTGCGCTGGGCCTTGCCGGGCCTGCATTGGCCGAATACCCCGAAAAGCCGGTGACGTTCATCGTGCCGTGGCCTCCGGGCGATCTGGAAGACGTGCTGACACGGATGATCGCCGAGGATTTCCAGACCGAATACGGCGTCGCCGCGGCGGTTGTGAACAAGCCCGGCGGCGGCGGCGGCCCGTTCCCCGGTGCCATCGACGTGGCCACCGCCCCGGCGGACGGTTACACCATCGGGTCTTTCGTGCCCGCCGTGTCCCTGGTCGGCCACCAGATCGACATTCCCGAACTGACGCCCGAGAAGTTCGACCCCATCGGCATCTTTCTGACCTATCCCTTTGTCATCGCAACCTCGGGCAATGCGCCCTATTCCTCGATGCAGGAGCTGGCCGCCTACGCCAGGGAGAACGATGTGGTTCTGGGTCACTTTGGCGACGTGCTGACACCGACACAGGTGACCAAGGCGCTTGCCAGCAAGATGGATTTCAACTGGGCTTCCGACGCGGCTTTCGACGCGCTGGATTGCAACACGCTGGCCTCCGGCGATGCGGATGTCATCAACACGACGCTGCAGCTGATCCTGCCCTGCCTTGATCAGGTCAAGGTACTGGTGGCAATCACCGGTGAGCGGATCAGCAAGATCCCCGACACCCCCACCATCGGTGAAGTCGACGGCGATCTGAACATCGCGCTGTGGAACGGCCTGTTCGTGACCAAGGACACGCCCGAGGACGTCCGCGCCAAGATCGCGGCAGTGGCCGAAAAGACCGCGATGAGCGACCGCGCCCAGAAAGTGGCCGAAGAGACCGGCGCGCTGGTCTATTGGAAGGACGCTGCCGAAAGTGCCGCGATCATCGAGGCTGACAAGAAAACGCTCGGCGCGATCGGCGAAGCGCTCGACTAAGCCAGACGAAGGGGCCATGCCGGCCCCTTCCACTTGTCCGGGGGACATGACGTGAGCATTGAATCCGATCTTCAGGCCAGGACGCGCGTGGCGGGGCAGGCCGTGTTTATCCTTGGCGCACTGGGGCTGTCGCTGCTGCTGCTGTCACAGATCACCACACAGACCGTGTGGATCGAAGACGCCAAGTCCTTTCCCGCCCAGCCCCGGTTCTGGCCCGGCGTGGCGATTGCCATGATGGTCACCAGTTTCGGACTGCACCTCTTGCTCATGCGGCGCCGTCGCCCCGACCGGCTGGACTGGGTCGAGGCGCGGCGCTGGCTGGAGCCTTTGGAATATGTGCTGTGGTTCATGGCCTATGTGTTTCTGGTTCCGGTGGCAGGCTTTCTGCCGATGAGCCTGATCTTCGCCTGCGCGCTGACATGGCGGCTGGGCTACCGGGATGCGGGCTATTTCTGGGTCGCGGCACTTTTTGCGGTCTGCACGGTTGCCCTTTTCAAGGGGCTTCTGGGCGTCAAGATCCCCGGTGCGGCCGTCTATGATGCGTTGCCCGGCACGCTTCGCTCCTTTTTCATATTGTACCTGTGATGGATATCCTTCTTTCCGCGATAGAGGTTCTGTCCCGCTGGGATGTGGCCATCGCCCTTCTGGTGGGGTCCATCGGCGGGGTCGCCATCGGTGCGATCCCCGGCGTGGGGCCTGCGGTGGCCATCGCGATCCTGCTGCCCGCGACGTTTTCGATGGATCCGATTGTGGGGCTGACGGTGCTTTTGGGCATCTACGGCTCCTCCATGTTCGGCGGAGCGATACCGGCGATCCTGATCAACACGCCCGGCACCGCCGTCAATGCGCTGACCACCTATGACGGCTACCCGATGACCCTGCGGGGCGAGGGGCGGCGCGCGCTGTCGCTGGCCTATTCCGCCAGCTTCTTCGGCGGTATCTTCTCTGTCATCTGCCTGATTGCGCTGTCGCCGCTGCTGGCACGCGTCGCGCCGATGTTCGGCTCGCGCGAGATTTTCCTGGCCGCGCTTCTGGGCATCATTCTGGTGATCGTGGCGCATCGGGGGCAGATGCTGATGGCGACGGCGCTGACCGGTTTTGGCATCTTTCTGTCTACCGTGGGGCTGGAGCCGGTCAAATACACCCGCCGCTTTACCTTCGACCAGACATGGCTTGCCAGTGGCGTGAACCTGATCGTGGTGGTGCTGGGGCTTTTCGCGCTCAGCCAGGCGCTGGTGCTGCTGACCATGGACGATGAAAAGGTGCGGCTGACAAAGTCGCGCGGCTCGCTGTTCCAGGGGTTTCGCGAGCTGGCGCGGCATCCGCGTGTCGCGACCGTATCTGCCGGTTTCGGCGTTTTCATGGGGATGATCCCCGGCGTGGGCGAATTCACCGCGCAGTTCATGTCCTACACATCCGCGCGGAAGATGTCGAAAACGCCCGAGGCCTTCGGTCAGGGCTCCGCCGAAGGGTTGATTGCATCGGAAACCGCCAACAACGCGGTGCCTGCGGCGGCGATGATCCCGCTGCTGGCGCTGGGCATTCCGGGCGAGGCGCTGACCGCGATGATGCTGTCGGTCTTTTACGTTCACAATGTGGTGCCGGGGCCGGGGCTGTTCCTGTATCAGATGGATTTCGTGGTGGCGCTGTACCTGGCGCTGCTGCTGCTGAATGTCCTTGTGGTGATCTTCCTGCTGATCTCAACCGGCTGGCTGGTGTATCTGACAAAAATCCCCAACCGTTTCCTGGGCATGTGCATCCTGCTGCTCAGCTTTGTCGGGGTCTATTCGATCCGCAATTCGGCGGTGGACTGCGCCATCGCGGCGGTCTTTGGCCTGATCGGTTACGTGCTGAAACGGCTGAACCTGCCCATCGTGCCGATTGTGCTGGGCATGGTGCTGGGCGGCATCATGGAGGTCAAGCTGCGGGCATCGATGAACCGGGTGAACACGCCTTTCGACTTCATCGACCGGCCCATCGCCTTTGTCATTTTCGCGCTGATCGTGGTGATCCTGCTGGGCACCTTCTGGCGGGTCTGGCGCGACTGGGTGCCGACCGACCGCCGCAGCCTGGCACGCAAATCCTCTGACCGCTTTGCCCGGCGCATCGCGGGGCGCAAGACGCGGCATTTTGAAATCAAGACGAAACAGCAAAGGCGCAGACGCAGCTATGACCATATGGGTTCCTGAAGACGACGGGTTCGCCGACCTGGGCAAGCATGACAGCTTTGCCAACGGCGCGCCCTACAACACCTTTGCCCGGTTGCGGGCCGAAGACCCCTGCCATTGGTCGGACTTCGATCAGGGCAAGGGATACTGGTCGATCACAAGGCACGAGGACATTGTGCAGATGATCCGCGATACGGAGACGTTTTCATCGGCCCAGGGCATCCGGATGGAGGATCAGACACCCGAAGAATACCTGGCCCGCCGCACCTTTCAGGAGACGGATGGCACAGATCACCGCAAGGTGCGCATGAAGGTGGCACGGGCGTTCTCGCCCGGTGTCGTGGCAGGTTTCGAGGACCAGATCCGCGATCTGTGTCATCCGATCCTGGATGCGGCGCTGGCCAAGGGCGAATTCTGCGCCACACAGGACATCGCGCGCGAACTGCCGATGCGGATGCTGGGCCAGATCCTTGGCACCCCGGACGCGGATCTGCCCTGGCTGGTGGACAAGGGCGATGCGCTGATGGCCAACACCGATCCCGATTTCACCGACCATGTGGCCGACAAGCTGGACACCGACGCCTACCGCCTGATGCCGTTCAATTCCCCTGCGGGCGCGGAGCTTTATGAATACGCCCGCGCGTTGATGGAAAAGAAGAACGCCGCAGGCGATACAGACGGTATCCTGCACCTGATCCTGCAACCGGACGAGAATGGCGAGGTGATTTCGGAAAGCGATTTTCGCAACTTCTTCTGCCTGCTGGTGGCAGCGGGCAATGACACCACGCGCTATTCCATCGCCGCGGGCATCCAGGCGCTGGCGCGCCAGCCCGGTCTGCTGGAGGAAATGCAATCCGGCGCGGTCTGGGCCAGCGCCCCGGATGAGATCGTGCGCTGGGCCTCGCCCGCCACCTACTTCCGCCGCACCGCCACCCGCGACACCGAGGTCCATGGCAAGCAGATCAGGCAGGGCGACAAGGTGCTCTACTGGTTTGTCTCGGCCAACCGCGACGAAGAGATGTTCGAGGACCCCTACAGGTTGACCTTTGCGCGCAAGCCGAACCGCCAGCTGGGCTGGGGGCAGGGTGGGCCGCATGTCTGCCTTGGGATGCATCTGGCCCGGCTTGAGGTCCGCGTTCTGTTCGAGGAACTCACCAAGCGGATCAAAAGCATCGAACCCGCCGGGCCGGAGGCCTTTGTCCGCTCCAATTTCGTCGGCGGGATCAAGCGTCTTCCCGTGCGCGTCACGCTGAATTGAGGTTGCCATGACTGACCGATTACGCGCCTTGTTCATCGACCACCTGTCGATCCCGCGCGGCAAATACCTGCCGGGGTCAAAGATCGGCGACAATGACACCCGCTTTGCCCGCGCCACCTTTGGCGTCCATTACGACCGCGACCTGCTGCTGGACGCGCCCTTTGCCAAAGTGCGCGAGGGGATGCCGGACATGGAACTGCGCTGGCGGGGCGATGACATCCGCGCCAGTTGGGAGCCGGACACGAAAATTGTGCTGGGTGATCTTTACGACACCGACGGCATGGCCCTGCCACTGTGTCCGCGCGGGGCGTTGAAACGGGCGATTGCGGACTGGGGCAGGCACGGGCTGACCCCCAAGGTCGGGATCGAGCTTGAGGCCTATGCGTTTCAGGGTGACGAAAATGGTCGGTTGCGCCCCTATGATGCGCCCGGCGGCGTGGTCTATGGCACCGGACCTTTCGCCGACCCGATGCGGTTCAATGACGTGATCTGGCGCAAGGCCGGGGAAATGGGCTTTCAGCTCGACATGATCACGGCGGAATACGACAGCCCGCAGTTCGAATATACGCTCACCTTCGATGACGCGCTGAAGGCCGTCGACGACATCGTGCTGTTCCGCCTGATGGCGCGTGAGGTCGCGCTGGATCACGGGATCATCCTGACCTTCCTGCCCAAACCCATCGCGGATGTGGGCGGATCGGGGATGCACATCAACTTTTCCTTCACCGATGCGGCGGGACAGAATGCGCTGGCCGCCGGTCCGCTGGGCGGGCCGGATCACCTCAATGACCTGTCGCGTGGCTGCCTGGCGGGGCTGGTTCATCATCACAAGGCGCTGGCCGGGCTCCTGGCCCCCACCGCGACCTCCTATCTGCGGCTGCAGCCGGGGTCGTTGTCGGGGTACTGGCAGAACTGGGGCGGCGATCACCGCGCGGTGACCACGCGGGTCTCCTGCGAAGGCGGGGCCAAGGCGCGGCTGGAACACCGGATGGCAGACGCCAGCGCCAACCCCTATACCGCTACCGCCGCCGTGTTGCAGGCCGCAAGACTGGGCTTTGAGGGCAAGCTGGCCCTGCCTGCAATCGAGACCGGTGACGGATTTGACTGGACCGATGCGAAACACGGCGTTGCGCCCAATCTCAGGCAGGCCATGAAGGACCTGCAGGCCGACAGGGTGCTGGCAGAGGCCGTGGGCGAAGAACTTGTCGCACATCAGGTTTTCATGAAGGAACGGGAATACCGCAAGACTCGAGACATGGAACCCAATGCCCTGCTGGATTTCTACGTGTGGTTTGTCTGACATGAACATCGCGATCCTGATCACCAACACCGATGACAGCGCCTTTGCCCATGCACGGCCCCATGATGGCGAGAAATTCGCCGATCTGATCCACCTCGTGCGCCCGGGCTGGAGCTGCGTGCCGTTCTGGGTCTGCCGGGGTGTGTTCCCGGAAGATATTCAGAGCTTCGACGGCGTGATGATCACCGGCAGCCCCGCATCGGTGAATGCAGACCTGCCCTGGATGCTGCGTTTGCAGGCGCTGATCCGCGGCATGATCACCGCCCGCTTGCCGCTGTTCGGGGCCTGTTTCGGGCATCAGCTGATCGCCAAGGTGCTGGGCGCGCCGATTGTCCCGAATCCGCAAGGGTGGGGGCATGGGCTGTTGGACGTCCGGCGTGTGGGCCTGACGCCCTGGGCCGGGCCGGACCGGGAACTGGCGCTTTACGGATCGCACATTGAACAGGTTGGCGCTGTGCCGGAGGGCGCGCAGGTCGTCTTTGAGGGGCCGGGCTGCGCGGTTGCCGGTTTTGCGATTGGCACCAGCCTGTTCACGGTTCAGCACCACCCGGAAATGACCCACCAGTTCATCACCGACCTTGTCGAACATTATGCCGACGAGGTCGGTGCCGAGGTGACGGAAAAGGCCCGCGCCTCTCTGCGCTGCCGGGCCGACCGACGGGTCTTTGCCGAAGAGATCGCGCGCTTTTTCGAATATGCGGAGGCCCATGTAATGCCTGAACAGGGGGGATGGTGATGGGGACGATTACCAAGGCGCTTGAACTGCTTGATCATTTCACCAAGGCCAGATCAGAAATCGGGCTGGGCGATTTTGCCCGCCTGGCCGGCCGGGACAAGGCCACCGTCCACCGCCATCTGGCGGAACTGGAGCGTAACGGCTTTCTGGAACAGGATGCGGTGACACGGGCCTACCGGCTGGGGCCTGCGCTGCTGCGGCTGACGGCGGTGCGCGAGGCCGCCTTTCCGGTGCGCCGCCTGCTGCGTCCTATCGTGACCGAGCTGGCCGATGACCTGGGCGAACTGGCCCATGCCTCGCTTTTGCAGGGCGGCATGCTGTCTTCGGTGTTCCACTACGATCCCATGCGCCATGGCACCCAGGTCTCCTTTGATGCGGCTGAAATGCTGCCCCTGCACGCCACGTCGAGCGGGCTGGCGGTGCTGGCCTTTGCCGACGCGGAACTGGTCGACAGGGTCCTGGCACAGCCGCTTGCCCCGATGACGGAAAAGACGATCACGAACCCCGATGCCCTGCGCGCGATGATGGCCGAGGTTCGCGCGGCTGGCACCAGCCAGCTCGACAGCGCCTTTGATACCGAGGTCACCTCTCAGGGCGCGCCGCTGTTCGGGCAGGGGGGCAAGGTGATCGGCGCGCTTTCCGTCGCCGTCCCGAGGGCGCGCGCGACGCCCGACGTTCTTGCCGCGATCACCCCGCGGCTGAAGGCAGCGGCGCAGGCCGCCACGTTCAGCCTCGGCGGTCGCGATCCGGAATTCACCCAAACCGACCGTCCCTCGCAGGTTCTGTCACAAGCCAAATAGAATAGGACACCCGATGAAAGACTCCAACTTTCTCAAGGAACATAACGCCCGCAACCTCTGGCACCCGATGACCCACCCGGCGGACAGCCTTGCCAATCCGCCGCAGATCATCGTGGGTGGCGAAGGTGTTCACATCACCGACGTGGATGGTCACCGCACCATCGACGCGGTGGGCGGGCTGTGGAACGTCAACCTGGGCTATTCCTGCGCCCCGGTGAAAGAGGCGATCACCGCGCAGATGGACAAGCTGCCCTATTATTCCATCTTTCGCGGCACCTCGAATGACGTGGTGATCGAGTTGAGCCAAATGCTGAAAGACTTCTTTGAACCTGACGGGTTGAGCCGCGCGTTCTTTACCTCCGGCGGGTCGGATTCGATGGAGGTCGCGCTGCGACTGGCGCGGCAATACCACAAGATCCGGGGCGCGGCGGGGCGGGTGAAATACCTGTCCCTGAAGAAGGGCTATCACGGCACCCACACCCTGGCGGCCAGCGTCAACGGCAATGCCAATTTCCGCACCCAGTACGAGCCGATGATGCCCGGATGTTTCCACATTCCGGCCCCCTATACCTATCGCAACCCCTTCAACGAGACCGACCCGGAAAAGCTGGCGCAGCTTTGCCTGGCCGCGCTGGAAGACGAGATCGCCTTTCAGGGCGCGGAAACCATTGCGGCCTTTGTGATGGAGCCGATACTGGGCGCGGGTGGGGTGATCCCGCCGCATCCCAGCTTCATGCCGGGTGTCCGCGACATCTGCGACCGCCACGGGATCCTGCTGATCGCGGACGAGGTGATCACCGCATTCGGCCGCACCGGCGACTGGACCGGATCGCGCCACTGGGGGGTCAGGCCCGACATGTCCTGCACTGCCAAGGCGATCACAAACGGATATTTTCCATTCGGGGCGGTGATGATCTCTGACGCGATTGCAGAGGTGTTCGAGGGCGACAAGACCGGCAAGGGCGCAATTGCCTCCGGCTATACCTATTCGGGCCATCCCGTGGGCGCGGCGGCGGCCGTCGCCTGCCTGCGTGAAACCGAGCGGCTTCAGGTCAAGGACAACGCCGCCGCGCGCGGTGCCCAGATGTTCGAGGGCATGACCAGGCTGGCCAAGACCCATGAGGTGATCGGCGATGTGCGCGGCGGTCACGGGTTGATGACGGCAATCGAGCTGACGTCGAACCGTGCCACCAAGGCGGGCGTCGACAAGAAGCTGATCGCCACCCTGCATCAGGTGACCTATGAACACGGGGCGATGGTGCGGACCTCCGGGTCCAATATCATCCTGTCCCCGCCGCTGATTATTTCAGAAGACGAAGTTGCGCGCATCATCGACGCGCTGGACGCGGGCCTTGCTGCTGTTTCGTGATGTTTGATCGCCGCCCCCGGATCACGCGTGATCCGGGGGCTGTAGGTGCCGCAGGCCTCAAACCACTGACCTTTTGTGGTTTTGCTGTCAGCGGTGTCGGATAAATGGGTTCTGGCCCTAGGCGTTGAAGTTCAGCCGAAGGCCCGGTTCCGGCCAGCGCGCGTGATACAGGCAGCCGGTCCCGGAGGCCGTGATCCAGGCGTCGCGCATGTCCGGCCCGCCAAAGCAGATGTTGGTGATATAGGGATCGCCCGGTCCCGCGACATAGCGCACCGGGCCGCCATCCACCGGCACAACGCTGATCCCGCCGCGCATCAGGGTCGCCACACAGATCTGCCCGTCTGCCTGCACCGCCAGACTGTCCAGCAACTGATAATCGGGCAGGGTGGTGAGCAACCGCCCCGGCATGGTATAGGGATGCGGTTGGGTCCTGCCGGGTTCCAGCAGATCAAAGCTCCAGACCCTTCCGGTGCGGGTTTCGGCCACATGCACGGTCTTGTCATCCGGCGACAGACCAATGCCGTTGGGCGTGATCATCGGCGCATGGACCCGCGTGATCCGGCTGCCGTCCGGTCTGGCGTAATAGAACGCTCCATGATGCACGTAGTCTGGCGTGGTCTTGCCCAGATCGGTGAAATAGAAACCCCCTTCCTTGTCAAAGACGATGTCATTGGGGCCGCGCAGGGGCTGGCCGTCGCAGGCATCATAAACCGTCTCGAACGCGCCGGTCACCGGATCGACCCGCTGGATCGAGCCGCTGACGTAATCATCCGGCGTGCCGATGGGGCGGGTGATCTCATCCCCTTCGGTCCAGACAAAGCCGCCGTTGTTGCAGACATAGATCATCCCGTCCGGCCCCACCGCCGCGCCATTGGGGCCACCGCCCAGCTCGGCAATGACCTGCTTGCCTCCGTCCGGCTTGACGCGGGTCAGGCGCTGGCCGCGTATCTCCACCAGGATCACTGATCCGTCATCCATGGCGATGGGGCCTTCGGGAAAATCCAGCCCCTCGCATACCAGTGTCAGCGTCACGTCCATGTCATCCTCCCGCAGCGCATTGTCGCCTCCGCTCAGAACAGCATGAGGGCCCTGCCAGCGCAATGGACATGGGCGGACTTCTGTGTCTGTCTTGGCCCGAACACCGCATGAGGGAGGAAACCATGGGTACTCTGACAGGAAAGACCGCCTGGGTCACAGGTGCCGGTGGCGGCATCGGGGAGGCGGCGGCAAAGGCATTGGCGGCGAGCGGGGCCCATGTGGTGCTGTCGGGGCGGCGGCAGGCCGAACTTGACCGCGTCGCGGCAGCGATCGCACAGGCAGGCGGCACGGCAGAGGCGCAGGTTCTTGACGTGATCGACCCCGATGCAACACAGGCGATCTGCGACGATGTGATGGCCCGGCGCGGGCGGATCGACATTTTCATGGCCAATGCAGGTATCAACGTCCCCAACCGCGCGGTAAACGCCATCACGCCTGCCGATTTCGCCCGGGTGGTGGACATCAACCTGAAGGGCGTGATGAACGGCGTTCTGGCTGTCCTGCCGCAGATGCGGGCGCGGGGTGACGGCACGCTGATCCTGACGTCTTCCTGGGCGGGACGGCACCCGTCGCGGCTGACCGGACCCGCCTACAGCGCGTCAAAACACGCGGTTGTGGCGCTGAGCCATTCGATCAATCAGGATGAGGGCGTGAACGGGATCCGCTGCACCGCCCTGATGCCCGGCGAGGTCGCAACACCGATCATGCAGCACCGCCCCAGGCCCCCCTCTGAGGCAGACATGGCAAGGATGCTTCAGGCCGAGGACCTGGGCGCAATGGTCCGCTATATCGCCGAGGCCCCGCCCCATGTCTGCATCAACGAAGTGCTGATCAGCCCCACATGGAACCGCAGCTTTGTCGGCGTTGCGGAGCTGGGCGGGATGAAGCTGTAGCGGCGCGTTGCTGCGGGGCCGCGACCACAGGCACCCACCCGGCCTGTGCCTCATGGCTCACCGCTTCCTTTCGGGTTAATTATCTGTCGCGCAGCCCTTCCGGAAGGGCTGCGCGACGCGTTTCAGCCTGCGGTCAGTGCGGCGATGATGTCATCCGCCGCCTGCGCCGCCTTGGCGCGCATTTCAGCGTCAGTCGCATCCTGAATCGGATGCGGCACCAGCACATAGCGCGCGTCATTCATGCCCAACGCGCGGCGCTGCGATTCTGCGGCCTGGCCAAATTCGCTCGATGCGATGGCGACTGCCGGGATCCCCTGGATTTCAAACCAGACGTTGTCGTGCATACTGCACGTCGTACAGGAACCTCAGTCGGCCAAAGCCTCGATCACAAAATTGCAGTCACCGCGAATCTCATGGCGCAGCGCATCGGGGCAGGGTTTAGCAAAGGTCGGCTTGGTATAGCGCCGGGTGGTGATCCCGGGGGCTTTCTCTGCCAGCAGACCTTCGAGCGCATCCAGAAACACATTGCCGCGCGGCTTGCTGATGTCCAGCAGGCCGACCACCCCCGACAGGCTGCCCGGACGTTCGGCCACCTGCCGCTCTACCGGGGTGCGTTCGTCCGTGGGGTCGAGAATTGTCGTCATAGGCGTTCTCCTCTGTCCATAACCTAACCCGGATCAATCTTTCTGGAAACCGAGATCGAGCCGACCTCCCCCGTGGCCCAGCCGTGGAACGCGGAGGAGAATTTGCCCGCGTCCGATCCGGCCACCACGATATGGATGAAATCGGTGCCGGCAAATTTCGGCGCCGGGCGGTCAAGCGCCTCTGCATCCATCCCTGCGGCGGCGTCGGGCAGGATACCGGCACCGGATCTTTCGTCGGCCAGCATCTCCCGCAAGGGCCGCGAAGTGACCTGCTGTATCCGGTCGCGCAGGCGGTCCTTGTCCCATGGGCCGTCCCGCATCAGCGTGTCGATATGTTCCGGGCAGACCACCAGCAGCGCGTCGACAGGAAGGTTGTGCATCTTGGGCAGGAACACCCCCTCCAGCCCCATGCCCAGCGAGCCTGCGATCTGCTCCGGGCCGCGCGAGGTCTGATCCACGATATGGACCGGCCCGCCGGTCATGGCAAAGACGGTCACCACCGAATCCTCCCGGTTGAAACCCCGCTCCACATGCAGCGGCTCCCAGGGCGCGCGTTCTTCCCATTCCGCGAAACACATGGTGAATTTCATCGGATTGCCAAGGGTGGAGCGTTCGACCCCCCCGGTAGAGGCACCGCCGACATTGCGCACCACCAGCCGCAGCGCGCGGCCTATGGTGGCATTGGCACGGTTGCCGGCCCCCAGCGCCCCCAGCTTCATGTTCATGCCGATCCTGTCGCGGATCGGGCCGTTCACAACCATCACCGGGGCCGCACCCATCGTGGTCGCGGTGACGCCGTGGATGTTGAAGGCATCGGTGCAGACCGCCTCGACCCCGGCGATGACCACGGGCAGATACTCGGGTTTGCACCCGGCCATCACCGCGTTGATCGCGACCTTCTCCACCGTGGCCTCGCCCATGTTTGGCGGCACGGTGGCCACCACGTCCTGCGCGTCGCGGTGGGTGCCTGCCAGCATCCGCATCACCCGCTCGGGCGTGGGCGGCACCAGCGGCAACCCGTCAGAGAATCCCTGGTCGAACATGAACTCCGCCACATCGTCGCTGCTGGCGATCTCGATGCGCCGCGCGCGGATCGGGCTGCCTTGCGCCTCGGCGCGCAGCTTGTCAAAGACCTCGGGGTCCAGGTGCTTTGACCCACATCCCGGTCGCCAGGCGGGGAGGCCCTGCCAGTCGACCTGTGCGGCTGGTGTGCCGGTCTGGGCTGCCAGGTCAGCGGCCAGCGCCTCCCAGTCGCTGCGCACGAAGCCTTCGAAACGGGTCATGCATGTGCCGTCCGCATCACACAGGAACACCGATGGCACGCTTTCGATGTCCCAGGCAAAGGCGGTCTTGCAGGCGCGGTCATCCAGCACCGGCATCCTCAGCCCATGGCGCTGGGCGAAAACCGTGCTGGCGTCACCCGACTGGGACACCAGCAGGACATCCATCTCTGACCCGAACGCGCGGTGAAACGCCTCCAGCACCGGGCCTGCCGTATTGCAGGTTTCGCAATCTTGCTTGACGAAACAGACCAGCGCCCTGCGCCGGGTGGGAAAGCTGTGGGTTGCGCCCGCCAGATCTGCCAGAGAGAATCCGGGCGGCGAAATATCCGCTGTCTCATTGTGCATCCTGGCCCCTCCCGCTGGTCAGGACACAGTGTGGCGCATCGCGCCGCGATGTCCAGTGGCGGAGGTGGATGGGAATCGAACCCACCACACGCCGTTGCGACGCGTCCATGGTTTTGAAGACCAGGGAAGCCACCAGACTCCAGTCACCTCCGTATGGCCCTGACCCCAAAGCGCCCCGCCTTGAACCTGAATCGCCAATACCCTGCCGCGCTGCGCGCTCTCGGGACATTGGCGAATTGATATGCTCCAGGTCAAAGGCGGGACGCTGTTAGCGCCAGTTTCATTGTTCCCAAAATATACCACGGGGGTCCGGGGGTGTGAAACCCCCGGTGCGCCACCCCCTCAACCCGCGCCATGGCCAGGGTCGCGCAATCCGCCCGGAACATCCGACATCCGACGCCGGTCGCCGCCGCGCGTGGTGACCCCGAGGGCATCGAAATGCTCCAGCAGCGGGACGATGATACGCCGACTTGTGTCCAGCGCCGCGCGGGCTTCGCCGGTGGTAAAGGCGGCAGGGGGCGGGAAGGCTGCGCGCAGCGCCCCCGCCGCCGTGCGCAGGGTCTCGCGGTGCAGCACCACGGTCTGTTTCAGCGCGATATTGGGCAGGGCGATCAACGCGCCCTGGTCGATCAGCAGGCCCAGCAGGTCCTGATCCTGAGGTCCGCCCAACACCTGCGACAGCGCAGGCGGTGCCAGCCCGCCATCGCGGACCGCGGCCTCGATCTGTGCCAGCCGCTCCAGATGCGCGCGCGGCAGTGCTGTCATTGGATCATGTCGTGCCAGCGCCATGCCGCGCTCGGATTGCCGGCAGGTGCCGTCCTCGATCAGCGCCTGCCGGACATGGTGCAGCAGGTCGGGGGCGGTGTCGCGCGGGCAAAGCGCCGAGAGCGGCACCGCCGATCTGGCCGGATAGCGCCTGTGATGGTCGCGGATGACCTGCAACAGCGCCGCCCGGCAATCTGCGATGGCCTCGGCAGAGGTCACCCTGTCTGCGGCTATCTCAATGACCTCGGGGCCAGGCGCCGCGCGCAGGGTCGCCAGATCCCGCCGCGCAAGCCTTGCCGCGTCTTGCAGGGGGACGGCACCGCCATTGGCGGCGATCAGGGCAAGGGCAACCTCGGCAAGGTCTTGCGCCACAGCGGCGCGCAACACCCGCACCCGCGCCTTGTCACCAGCCCGCGACGGCGGGGCTTGCGGGTCCAGCACAACCGCGCCGCCCAGTGTCGATGGCGGCGACAACCGGCGCAGGATCGCGCGTTGCCCGGCATGGGCCATGACCGGATGCCGGAACCGCAACTGGGCAAGGCCGTTCTCCCCCGCCGCCAACCTGCCCGCGCCAAAGAGCCGTATCTGCGCCACGACATGTGCGGTGCCGATATGCACACGAACCTCCTGCATGTGTTTCAGCCCCGCTGCCGCCAGCAGCGTCAGATGCACGTCGATGCAAGTCGATGCGTCACCCGCCGCCGCGCCACACAGGACCGCGCCACGCGGCACGTCTTCGACGGCAACGCCGCGCAGATTTGCGGCTGTGCGTCCGCCCGCGATGATCGTCTCTTGCGCCGCGTCCCGGCTGTGCAGCCCCCGGATGGTCACCGGCAGCGCGCCCGGTTGCAGCAGCATGTCCGCCCCGACCCTCAGCGCGCGCCCCAGCAGCGTCCCGGTGACGATGGTGCCGCGCCCCGGCAGGGTAAAGGCGCGGTCAACCGGCAGATAGGGGAAGGCCGGACCACGCCCCGCCTGCACCCGGCGCAGCAGGACTTCAATCGCCCCCTCCAGCGCCTGCACGCCGCTGCCTGTGACCGAGGAACAGGGGATCATCGGCGCATCGGCAAATGCGCTGCCCGCAAGATCGTCGCGGATGGCCGTCAGCACTTCGTCCAGCGCCCCGGTGGGCAGCAGGTCGGTTTTGGTCACCGCGATGACCGCCTCGGTAAGGCCAAGCAGAGCAGCAATCTCAAGGTGCTCGCGGGTCTGGGGCGCGATGCCATCAACGGCAGAGATCACCACCAGCGCGGCCTGCGCGCCAGAACTTGCCGAAATCATCGCCTGCACGAAATCGCTGTGGCCCGGCGCATCGACAAAATCGACGGTGCCGCCGGCATAGGTGCGATGGGCATAGCCTGCGACAATGGACAGGCCGCGTGCTTTCTCCTCGGCCAGCCGGTCGGTGTCGATCCCGGTCAGCCGCCGCACCAGAGCGGTCTTGCCATGGTCCACATGGCCGATCACCACAAGGCAGCAGACCGTCATCGGCGCAGGATCGCGGCAAAGGCCTCCGCGATCAGGGGCAGTTCATCGTCCTGCACGCTGCGCATGTCGAGCAGTACACGATCCTGCGCGATCCGGCCGATCACCGGGGGCGGGCCACGGCGCAGTGCCGCAGCCAGCGCCTCTGCCGACATTCCGTCGAGGCGGATGGACAGGGCCCGGCTGGGCAGGTCCTGCT
Source organism: Sulfitobacter sp. EhC04 (assembly GCF_001650875.1). Classification (GTDB taxonomy): domain Bacteria; phylum Pseudomonadota; class Alphaproteobacteria; order Rhodobacterales; family Rhodobacteraceae; genus Sulfitobacter. The sequence goes on along the minus strand of NZ_LXYI01000009.1, from coordinate 94,478 downwards.
CTGGCGAGGTGCCGCCGCCGACGCGGGCGGATGTGGCCTCTGTCTTGATATCGCGAACCCCGACCATGGCCAGCCTGTCCGCCAGCGCGGCGGCGCGCCCGGCCACATCTTCCAGCGGCTCCGACAGCATCCGCAGCACCGGCACCTCCTGCAATGGATCATGCGGCGCGCGGTAAAGCCGCAAGGTCGCCTCAAGGGCGGCCAGCGACAGTTTGTCGATGCGCAGCGCGCGCATCAACGGATGCGCCTTTAACTCTGCCACGATCTCGCGCCTTCCGGCGATGATGCCTGCCTGCGGCCCCCCCAGCAGCTTGTCGCCCGAGAACATGACCAGATCGACACCGGCCTTCAGCACATCGGAGACCACGGGTTCATCGCTCAGCCCGAAGCGGGTCAGGTCGACCAGCACGCCACTGCCGAGGTCTTCCATCAGGATCACCCTGCGTTCGCTGGCCAACCGGGCAAGCGCCTGCCTGTCGGGTGCTGCGGTGAAACCGACGATCCGAAAGTTGCTGGTATGGCTTTTCAGCAGCACGGCGGTGGTGTCGTCGATGGCATCGGCGTAATCCGCCACCCGCGTCTTGTTCGTCGTGCCCACCTCGCGCAGCCGTGCACCGCTTTGCGCAATCACGTCAGGCAGGCGGAAGGACCCGCCGATCTCGACCAATTCCCCGCGCGAGGCGACCACACTGCGCCCGCTTGCGGTGGCCATCAGGCTCAGCAGCACCGCAGCGGCACAATTGTTGACCACCACGGCGGCCTCGGCCCCGGTCAGATCGCGGATCAGCCCCTCCACATGGGCATGACGCGACCCGCGCTTGCCGGTTTCAAGGTCAAGCTCAAGGTTTGTCGCGTCTGCCCCCGCCCCAGTCATTGCCGCAATCGCCTGTGGGGCCATACGGGCGCGGCCCAGGTTGGTGTGGATGATGACGCCGGTTGCATTGATCACCGACCGGAGCGACGGCGCGCGCGCCGCCGTTATCTGCAGCGCCACCAGGGCGGCAAAATCCCCACCAGCAAAGTCGGGCAGGGCGGCGGGCGGTGTCGCGCTTTGCAGGGCTGCGCGCAATCCGCCGATGACGTCACGTAACGCCGCCGCAGTTTCTGCCCGGCTATAGGCCTGCGACAGGTCCGCAATGCTCGGCTGTGACAGCAGCGCCTCGATCTGAGGCAGGTCTTTCAGGCTGGCGGTCATTCATGGCCCCTCAAATCTGGTGACCTTCCCTGCATAGGTCAGGGGCGGCGGCGGGTCGAGAGCCACGGCGGCGCGCGGCTGCCAAGACAGGCGATGTGGTGTTGACTCCGCAAAGCCATGCTTCATATCTTGTTCCGTAAGGCGGAATTCGATTTCGCAACAGGGAGAGGCAAGACCACAATCAAGTTCAACACGCTTTCAAATGCGGAAGCGTCATAAAATTCCGGGGAGGAAACAATGAACTACATTACGTCAACGATCGCGGCGCTGGGCCTGACGGCCACCATGGCGACCGCGCAGGAGTTTGATCTGCCCAAGCAGATGAGCTGGACCGCCTATGACACAGGCTCGGCTGGCTATAACCAGGCTGTCGCCATCGGTGCGGCGCTTCAGGATGCGGCGGGTGTGAACCTGCGCGTGCTGCCGGGCAAGAACGACGTGTCGCGGACAGAGCCACTGCGGCAGGGCCGGGTGGAATTCTCTGCGACCGGCGTTGGCGGCAGCTTCATGGCGCAGGAAGGTGTGTTTGACTTCGGCGCGGAAAACTGGGGCCCGCAGCCCATCCGCGTGCTGATGGCCAACAATGGCGGCGCGATCAACCTTGCGGTTGGCGTGGCAAATGACCTCGACATCAAGGAATTTTCCGACCTCAAGGGCAAGCGCGTGGCCTATATCGTCGGCGCGCCCGCGCTGAACGTGAACACCGAGGCCTATCTCGCCTATGGCGGTCTGACATGGGATGACGTGGAGCGGGTCGATTTCGGCGGTTTCGGTGCCAGCTGGACCGGGCTGATCGAAGGCCAGGTCGATGCGGCCTTTGCCTCCACCAACTCCGGCAAGGCCTATGAGGCCGAAGCGGGTCCGCGCGGGTTGTTCTGGCCGCCCGTCGACCCCGACAATGCAGAAGGTCTGGCGCGGATGACGGCCATCGCGCCGTTCTTCACGCCGAACAAGGCCGTGGTGGGTGCCACCATCGACGGCACCGACGGGTATCAGGGGGCGGGCTATGCCTATCCCGTTCTGACGGCGATTGACGCCACCGATACGGATCTCGTGTACAACATGACCAAGGCGATGGTCGAACTCTTCCCCCAGTATGACGGCAAGGCACCGGGCATTGGCGGCTGGGCCATGGACAAGCAGGACATGGAATGGGTGGTGCCCTACCACGAAGGTGCGATCCGCTATTACACCGAAGCGGGTGTCTGGACCGATGCGGCACAGGCGCATAACGACAACCTGATTGCCCGTCAGGAAGCCCTGGCAAAAGCCTGGGAAGAAACCAAGGCCGCCAACCCCGCTGACTGGGAAGCGGCATGGGCCGACGCGCGCCGCAAGGCGCTGGAAGCCGGCGGTTTCGAAGTCGTCTTCTGATCTTCGCGACATGTGACCGAACCGGCCGACGTTTTCGCCGGCCGGTTTGCCCTGTGCCGTCCCCCAATACGTGAGCGAGCCCATGACCGAGCAGAACAAGAACGCAGCCGAAAAAGCGGTCGAAGAAGTCGCAATCGACGGGGAAACCCCGGCAGAGCGGATCAGCGGCCCCGCACGCTGGGCCGTCATCACCGGGACACTTCTGTCGCTGGTGCTGGTGGTCAACCAGTTGTTCAACACACAGCTTTTCGGGCTGGTGCTGATCGAGGGGCGGTATCTTTACCTTTTGGGCGGGATATTTCTGGCCCTGACATTCCTGATTTTCCAGATGCGCGGCGGCAAGGGCGGCAGGCCCAGCTTGCTGGACTGGGCGTTGTTCGCGGCCTCGCTGGCCTGCACCGGGTATCTGACCCAGACCGCACAGGCGAACCTGTCTCAGGGCTGGGAATACGCGGCACCCGAGACGGCGCAATATGTCTCGGTCGCCTTCTTCTTCCTGATCCTTGAAGCGACGCGCCGCGCAGGCGGGCTGATCCTGTTCCTGATCGTGACGCTCTTTGCCTTTTATCCCACGTTTGCAGGCCATGTGCCTGACCCGTTCTCGGGATTCCAGAGCACGTTCATGCAGACCGTACCCTATCACATCTATTCCGCCGAAAGCTCATTCGGCATTCCAATGAAGGCCTTTGGTGGCGTTGTCATCGGCTTCATCCTGTTCGGGGCGGTGTTGCAACGCACCGGCGGCGGACAGTTCTTCAACGATCTGGCGCTGGGGCTGGTCGGCGGCTACCGGGGCGGCGCTGCCAAGGTGTCGATCTTTGCCAGCGGTTTCATGGGGTCCATGTCGGGCTCTGTCATTTCCAATGTGCTGACCACGGGGGCGGTGTCGATCCCGGCGATGCGCAAGACCGGCTTCTCCGCCAAGACCGCCGCCGCGACAGAGGCCTGCGCCTCTACCGGCGGGGTGTTGATGCCGCCAATCATGGGGGCCACCGCCTTTGTCATGGCATCCTTCCTGTCGCGCCCCTATGTGGAGATCGCGCTGGCGGCGGCAATCCCCAGCATCCTGTATTACTGGAGCCTTTTCGCCCAGATCGACGCCTATTCGGCCCGGCGCGGGTTGCGCGGCCTGCCCAAGCCGGATCTGCCAAGGCTCAAGGAAGTCATGATCGAGGGCTGGCCCTATATCTTTGTCTTCGCGCTGCTGCTCTACATGATGATCGGGTTGCGCCAGGAATCCTCCGCGCCTTTCTATGCAACTGTCCTGCTGCTGATCGTGAACCAGTTTCGCGCCCGCTTCCGCCTGAACGGGCAGCGGCTGGGCAATATGATCGTGGGCGTTGGCATGGGGCTGGCAGAGCTGACTGCCATTCTGCTGGGGGTCGGGCTGATTGTCGGTTCGTTTTCGGCCACCGGGCTGGCGGGCACGCTGGTGAATGAACTGGTCTTCCTTGCCGGGGACAACACGCTTGTGCTGCTGCTGATGGGCGCGCTGACCGCATTTATCTTCGGCATGGGGATGACGGTGACCGCCTGTTACATCTTTCTGGCGGTGGTGCTGGCCCCCGCGCTTGAGGCCGGTGGGCTGAACCGGCTCGCGGTGCACCTCTTCATCCTTTACTGGGGCATGGTCAGCTATATCACGCCGCCCGTCGCACTGGGGGCATTTGCGGCCTCAACCATGGCCGGGTCCAACCCCATCGCCACCGGGTTCGAGGCGATGCGCCTGGGTGGGGTGATCTATATTGCGCCTTTCTTCTTTGTGCTGAACCCTGCGCTGATCGGGCAGGCCCCGGCATGGGAGGTCGCGGTCGCATTGTCCTGCGCGCTGATCGGCGTGGCGATGATTGCCTCGGCGCTTCAGGGCTACATCAGCCTGGTCGGCCCGGTGCGGGGGCGGTTCGAACTGCCGCTGCGGGTGCTGTTGTTTTTTGGCGGTGTCCTGATTGCCAAACCGCACACCGATCTGCTGAACTGGGGCTACAGCCTGTCGTTCATCATCGGTGCCGCCCTTTGCGCCCTGCCGATAATTCTGGCATGGCGCGCAAGACAGATTGAACCAACAGCAGCCTGATTGCCATGATACCCATCAACCCGCCTGTCGGCGAAATACCCCCCACCGAAACCATTGTCGCGCGCGTCCGCGCCAATGCCGCGGCCCATCCCGACCGGCTGGCGCTGGTCTGTGGCCAGGATCGGCTGACCTGGGGCGACTTTGACGTGCAAATCAACCGGGTAGCTAACCTGCTGCTGGGGCAGGGTCTGCAAAAGGGGCAGAACGTGGCGATCCTGTCGCCCAATTCGATCCCCTATGCCACGCTCTTCATGGGTATTCTGCGGGCAGGGGGATGCGTGACGCCGCTGTCCTCCATGGCGTCCCCCGATGCGCTTCACAAGATGCTGACAGACTGCGGGGCCAAGGCGATCTTTGTTGCGCAGACCTACCGTGACCTGCTGGACGGGTTCCTGGGCGAGATGGCAATCAACCGCTTTGCGCTGGATTTCGAGGCGGCGGGCTATGACAGCTTTGAGGGTGCGCTGGCGGGGGCCGACAGCTCTGACCCGATGGTGCCCATCGACATGAAGGACCCCTTCAACCTGATTTACTCCTCCGGCACCACCGGCACGCCAAAGGGGATCGTCCACGACCACTGGATGCGTGCCGCCCAGATGGACCGGGTCACGCCCAACGGCTATGACGCGGATGCCCGCACGCTGATCTCCACCCCGCTTTATTCCAACACCACCATCGTGGCCTTTGTCCCGACCCTGTTCGGCGGATCGACAGTGCACCTGATGCCGAAATTCGACGCCCGCACCTATCTGGAAACCGTGCAGCGCGAGCAGATCACCCACACCATGCTGGTGCCGGTCCAGTACAAACGCATCATGGACCTGCCGGATTTCGACAGCTTCGATCTGTCCTCCATGCGGATGAAATTTTCGACCTCCGCCCCGCTGCGCGCGGACGTCAAACGCGATGTACTGGCGCGCTTTCCCGGCAAGCTGATCGAATACTACGGGCTGACCGAGGGTGGCGGCGTCACGGTTCTGATCGCGGATGAGCATCCCGACAAGCTGCACACCGTGGGCAAAGCCGCACCGGGCAATGAAATTCGCCTGATAGACGGGCAGGGGAACGAGGTGCCGACGGGGCAGGTCGGTGAAATCTGCGGCCGTGGGCCTACCATGATGGCGGGATACTTCGGGCGCGACGACCTGACGGCGGACACCATCTGGCGTGACGCGGCGGGCCATGTGTTCTTTCGCTCCGGCGACATGGGGTATCTGGACGACGACGGCTTTCTGACTCTGTCGGACCGCAAGAAGGACATGATCATTTCGGGCGGGCTGAACATCTATGCCAATGACCTGGAACTGGTGCTGCTGGACGACCCGGACGTCACCGATGCCGCCGTGATCGGCGTGCCGTCAGAGGCCTGGGGCGAAACTCCGCTGGGCCTTGTAGTGCGGCGCGAGGGCACCGCGCGCGGGGCCGAAGAGATACTGGCGCGGGCCAACGCTAAACTGGGCAAAAGCCAACGCCTGTCGGCGGTCGAACTGCGCGACGCCCTGCCGCGCAGCACCATCGGGAAAATACTGAAGAAAGACTTGCGGGCCCCTTATTGGGCCGCAGAAAAGGAAAATACGTGAAAGACGACCAGATGAACGGCGCTGAAAGCCTGGTGCACAGCCTGCTGGCCAACGGGGTGGAGGTCTGTTTCACCAATCCCGGCACCTCGGAAATGCATTTTGTCGCGGCATTGGACCATATTCCGGGCATGCGGTCGATCCTGGCCCTGCAGGAAGCTGTCGCGACCGGGGCCGCCGATGGTTATTTCCGCATGGCACGCAAACCCGCCTCGACGCTGTTGCACCTGGGGCCGGGGCTGGCCAACGGGGTGTCCAACCTGCACAACGCGAAAAAGGCAGGCTCGGGCGTGGTCAACATCGTGGGCGAACATGCCTCCAGCCATATCGAGTTGGACGCGCCGCTGACCGCCGATATCGAAGGGATTGCGCGCCCGGTCTCGCATTGGGTTCGCACATCGCCCTCTGCCGGGACCGTGGGCAAGGATGCCGCCGAGGCGGTGCAGGCCGCCATGACCGCACCGGGGCAGATCGCGACCCTGATCCTGCCAAGCGACACCGCCTGGGACACCGGCGGCACCCCGGCGGCGGCGCTGGAACCCCCTGTACCCGCGCGTTTTGACGAAAACATGCTGGCGCAGGCCGCTGCCGCATTGGACGGGCCAGACACCCTGCTGCTGCTGGGCGGCACAGCCCTGACTGAAGAGAACCTTGAAACCGCCGGGCGGATCGCCGCGAAAACCGGCTGCAAGCTGCTGTCGGAATGGTCCAACGCGCGGCTGGAACGCGGGGCAGGGCGGGTCGCCGTTGGCCGTGTGCCATACCCCATCGACATCGCCCTGAAGGTGCTGGAACCGTTCAAGCGGATTGTCCTGATCGGCGCGCGCGCGCCCATCGGCTTTTTCGCCTATCCCGGCAAGCCCGCGATCCTGACCCGCGACGGGGCCGAGATCGTGACACTGGCCGATGCGGGCGCAGATCTGGGCGCGGCGCTGAGTGGCCTCTGCGCGGCGCTGGCAGCATCAGACACACCTCCCGCCCATGTGGCCCAGCATGATCTGCCCGATGCGCCCAGCGGCACCATCGACCTGGAGAAACTGGCGGCCTGCATCGCCCGCGCGATTCCGCAGGATGGCATCGTGGTGGACGAATCCGTGACAACGGGCCGGGCGTTTTCCCCCGCGACCATGGGCGCGGCGCGCCATACCTGGCTGAACAACTGCGGCGGTTCGATCGGATACTGCCTGCCTGCTGCCATCGGCGCGGCCATTGCCTGCCCCGATCGCCGGGTAATGGCGCTGACCGGGGACGGATCAGCGATGTACACCGTTCAGGCGCTGTGGACGATGGCACGCGAGAATCTGGACATCACGACGTTGGTTTTTGCCAACCGCAGCTACAAGATCCTGCGGGGCGAGCTGACCAACGTGGGCGTCGGCAACCCCGGCCCGCGTGCAATCGACATGCTCAGCCTCGACCGCCCGGCGCTGGACTGGGTGCAGATGTCGCGGTCCATGGGCGTGGAGGCCATCCGGGTCACCGACTGCGAAGATCTGGAAGCCGCCCTTGCGGACGGTCTGACCCGCAAGGGCCCGAGCCTGATCGAAGTGGTGCTGTGACCGGCGCGGATCTCGGTTTCCGCCGCAGGGAACAGGGGACTGTCCCCAAGGAATGCCAGGCCCCTTTTCATACGTTCATGTGACAACCTGCGCGCTTAGCGACAGGCGGATGGATAGGCGTAAAGCTGTTGATATCTCGCGAAAAATGGTGCCCCCACACGGACTCGAACCGCGGACCTACTGATTACAAATCAGTTGCTCTACCAGCTGAGCTATAGGGGCCGTCGCCTCAGGCGATGACGCTTTGAAAGGGGATGCCCATTCAAGCGTGCGCGTTCTTTAGTAGATCGCGATTGGGGATGCAAGCGCGTCGGTGAGGGGCGGTGAAAAATCTTTTGCCGTGCTGCGCCGGTGTGACCAGCCGGTCGGGCAGAGCGCGGGTGAGACGGGGCTTGCCGGATTCCCGCTGGGCCGGTTCGGCAAGGCATTTGCAGTTTTACACAGGTCCCGCAACGGGATAAGGAAGGGCGAAATCAAGAGAGTGCGAAGAAAACACCATGCAGTTGATCTTGCATACAGGCGCCCATTACACCGAGCAGGACCGGTTGATCAAATCCCTCCTGCGCAACGCATCCCAGTTTCGGGACCGTGGCGTCATGATCCCCAGTCCGGGGACCTACCGCAAGCTTGTCCGCGATACGCTGAATGCGATGCACCGCGCGCCAGCAGGGCCCGAGGCGCGCGAGGTGCTTCTGGATGTCATCCTTGATGATGACGCCGCCGAACGGGTGATCCTGTCCGATCCCAACTTCTTTCGCACCGCAGGCACGGCGATGCGGCAAGGGATGCTCTATCCCGACGCGGCAGCACGGATGCGCAACATGTCCGAGATTTTTCCCGATGACGAGGTGGAGATCTTTCTGGCGATCCGCAATCCGGCGGCGCTGTTGCCGGTGTTGCATTCTGTTGCGTTGGAAAAATCCGATACCGCCTTCTGGGGTGGGCGCGGGCCGCTGGATGTCAAATGGTCCGACACCCTGACGGCAATCCGTCAGGCTGCACCCGATGTTCCGATCACCGTCTGGTGCAACGAGGACATGCCGCTGATCTGGTCACAGATCATCCGCGAGATGGCGGGCGTTGAACATCACGAGAAGATCATCGGCGGCTTCGATCTGCTCGCCGCGATCATGAGCAAGGAAGGCATGCAGCGCTTCCGCGCCTATATCGACAACCACCCCGGCATGTCCGAGATGCAGAAGCGCCGGGTGATTTCGGCCTTCCTCGACAAGTTCGCGCTGGAGGAGGAGATCGAGGAAGAGCTCGACATGCCCGGTTGGACGGATGAACTGGTCGAACAGATGACCGACATCTATGACGAGGACGTTGAGGTGATCCAGCGCATTCCCGGCGTGACCGTCGTCGCACCTTGAGGCTTTCCCGGCTTACGCAGGGCGCATCTCCGCCGCCAGTTCGGTGATCACGTCGAACGCCATGTCCACGTCCTGCGCCGTTGCGGTAAAGGCACCGGCCTGGAACCGGATCACCAGCGCGCCATCTATCCGCGTCTGGGTCAGATAGATGCGCCCGTCGTCATTGATCCTGTTCACCAGTTCCTGGTTCAGCGCGTCCAGATCGCCCGCACCCGGCGGCGCATAGCGGAAGGTGAAAAGCGACAGCATCGGTTGCGTCACGATTTCGAATCCTTGCACTTCTGCCAGCCGCCGTGCCAGACCTTCGGTCCAGCCGACGTGGTTGCGGATCATTTGCCGCAGCCCGTCCAACCCATGCGCCCGGATCAGGAACCACAGTTTCAGCGCGCGGAACCGGCGACCCAGCGGCACCGACCATTCGGAATAATTGATGATACCGTCCGCGCCGTGGGTTTTCAGATACTCGGGCTGGATCGCCAGCGTTTTCACCAGTGTCGCCGGATCACGCAGGAAATGGGTGGTGCAGTCGAACTGCGCGCCTAGCCATTTATGCGGGTTCAGCACCACCGAATCCGCCCGTTCCACTCCGGCCCAAAGTGTCTGGAATTCGGGGCAGATCATCGCTGATCCGGCCCAGGCCGCGTCGATGTGGGTGTATAGGTCTTCGGCCTCGGCCACATCCATCACAGCGGCGATGCCATCTGTCGCCCCGGCGCTGGTGCCGCCGACACAGGCGATGATCCCGGCGGGGTGGAGCCCCGCCGCCCGGTCCGCCGCGATGGCGGCGCGCAGGGCGTCCACATCCATCGCGCGGGTGGGCCCGCCGGTGGGGACGCGTACGAGGTTTGCCTCACCGATGCCGCTGATCCAGATCGCCCGGTCGATGGAGGTATGCACCTCCGCCGAGCAATAGATACGCAAGGTCGGCTGGCCGCTCAGCCCCTTGGTGTTCCCCGTCCAGTCCAGCGCACGTTCGCGCATGCTGAGCACGGCACAAAGCGTTGCGGTGCTGGCGCTGTCCTGGATCACGCCTGAAAATCCGTCAGGCAGGCCGATGGCCTGTCGCATCCAGTCACAGACGCGGGTTTCCAGTTCAGTCGCCGCCGGAGAGGTCTGCCAGAGCATGCATTGCGCCGCGATGGCGCTGACGTAATATTCCGCCAGGACCGATATGGGGGCCGCATTGGCCGGGAAGTAGGCAAAGAAACGGGGGTGCTGCCAATGGGTCATGCCCGGCAGGATGGTGTGTTCCAGATCGGCCAGGATGTCATCGACGGGCTGTGCCGCATCCGGCGGGGAGAGCGGCAGTTGCGCCAGCACATCGCCCGGCTTGCTGCGCGCCCTGACGGGCCGGTCACGCAGATCTCGGTGATAATCCGACGCCCAGTTCGCTGCATCCGCACCGCGCTTTCGAAATTCTTCCCAGTTCACAGCCGCTGCTCCCTAATAAGTTATCATGTTAAGTAATAGCAGAAGCCAGCGGGGTCAACCGGGTCTGTGTCAGGTGTTTGCCAGCCGGTAGGCGGCCGTCAGCCCGGCCAATGCCATGCGGGCGGCGTCTGCGACCGTTGCGGGGGCGCCCTGTGCCTCCAGTGCGGCTGCATAAAGCCGGGTCTGTTCCGGCGCGCCGATCAGGGCCAGGTTCTGGCCCAGCCAATAGGCGCGCGCAGCCGCCAGTTCCGCCCCGATCAGCAGACCGTTCAACTGCGCAAGCCCCGTGCCATCCGCCTGGGGTCTCAGCAGGTTGCCGGAGCGGATGGTCAGCAGTCTTGCGGCCAGACGTTCGGGCCGGCTCAGGGCGTCCGATACCGCTTCGGTAAAGTCGGCCATGTCGATGGCGGATGTGCCAAGGGCAGGGCGCAGGGTCGAGTGCTTCCCAAGCAGGTCAACCAGCTCCCCGGTCATGAAGCTTTGAAAGCTGACCACTTCGCCCGCGCTGACCTCTGCCCATTTGCTGTGCGGCCCGGTCAGGCAGATCACCCCGTCCCAGCCGGGGTTCAGCGCCATGAAGCCCGCGATGCGGGTTTCCTCGCCCTGCATGACATCGGCGGGGGATTTCTGCCGCAGCCCCGGCACGGGAAAAAGCGGCGATGGCGCACCGGCTGCACGCGAAAGGGTTTCCCCAAGCGGTGTGCAGGGCACCGCCCGCAGCGCGGCATCGCCGCCTTCGAGGGGGCCGCAGATCACCACCGGCGTGCCTGCGCCAGTTTGCCAGCCAGCGGTCAATTGGTCCAGGGCCGGGCGCAGCCCCGCAGGGGTCAGGTCATCGGCGTCGAAGCCGGATTGCACCTGCGCCACCGCCCGACCGCCCCGCATGGCCCAGGCCCGCAGCCCATGCGCGCCTGCATCTACCGCAACCCAGTCGGGATTTATCTGTTTATCTGTCATGGGGCGACATTGGCCCAATCGCGCGGCAAGGGCCATCCTCAATTCACAGGGCGCAAGGCCGGGGCAAAGACGGAGAGTTCACTTTCCTTCAACCTTAAAATATTTTTGCTTGAAGTAAAAAATAAAACCGCATAGCCTTGTCTCAACTGCTTTGATGAGGGGATGTGACCATGCGTGCAATTTGTCTGGGCGGCGGTCCCGCCGGGCTGTATTTCGCCATCTCGACCAAGTTGCGGAACCCGGACGCGGATGTGACCGTGCTGGAACGCAACAAACCCGACGACACCTTCGGCTGGGGCGTGGTGCTGTCGGATGAAACCCTTGCGAACCTCGAAGCCAACGATCCGGTCTCGGCCCGCGAAATCCGCAGCCACTTCGCCTATTGGGATGACATGGCGCTGGTCTACAAGGGCCAAAAGACAGTCAGCTCCGGCCATGGGTTCTGCGGCATCGGGCGCAAGCAATTGCTGATGATCCTGCAGGCGCGGGCCCGCGAACTGGGCGTGAACCTGCAATTCGAAACAGAGGTCGAAAGCGCATCGGCATATATGGACGATTATGACCTCGTGGTCGCCTGCGACGGGCTGAATTCCAAGACCCGGCTTGAATTTCAGGACACTTTCCAGCCTGACATTGATGTACGCAAATGCCAGTTCCTCTGGCTTGGGACGCATCAGAAATTCGACGACGCCTTTACCTTCATCTTCGAGAAGACCGACAAGGGCTGGCTTTGGGTGCATGCCTATCAGTTCGACAAGGACACGGCGACCTTCATCGTCGAATGTTCGCAGCAGACCTTCGACAACTACGGTTTCGGTGACAAGACACAGGCCGAGACAATTGCCATCTGCGAAGAGGTGTTCAAGGATCACCTTGACGGCCACAGCCTGATGACAAATGCAAAACACATCCGGGGTTCAGCCTGGATCAGGTTCCCCCGCGTGTTGTGCGAAACCTGGCACCACAAGAACGTCGTGCTGCTGGGCGACGCCGCCGCGACCGCACACTTCTCCATCGGGTCGGGGACCAAGCTGGCACTGGAATCCGCGATCTCGCTGGCTGACCATGTGCACAGGGACAACAACCTTGAAACCGCCTTTGCCAAATACGAGGACAGCCGCCGCCTTGAGGTGCTGCGCCTGCAATCCGCGGCGCGCAACTCGCTTGAGTGGTTCGAAGATGTCGAACGCTATCTCGACCTTGACCCGGTACAGCTGAACTATTCGATGCTGACCCGCAGCCAGCGCATCAGCCACGAAAACCTGCGCGAACGCGACGCCAAATGGCTGGAGGGGGCGGAAAAGTGGTTCATGGAACAGGCGGGCGCGGGCAGCAATGGCCCCGTGCGGGCACCGATGTTCGCGCCCTTCCGCCTGCGCAAGATGGCGCTTGCCAACCGCATCGTCGTCTCGCCCATGGCGCAGTACAAGGCGGTCGATGGCTGCCCGACCGACTGGCACCTGATCCACTACGGCGAACGGGCCAAGGGCGGCGCGGGGCTGGTCTATACCGAGATGACCTGCGTCTCGCCCGAAGGGCGGATCACACCAGGCTGCCCCGGCCTTTATGCGCCCGAGCATGAGGCCGCGTGGAAGCGCCTGACCACCTTTGTCCATGAAGAGACCGACGCAAAGATCTGCTGCCAGATCGGCCATTCCGGGCGCAAGGGTTCAACCCGGATCGGCTGGGAAGGCATGGACAAGCCCCTGAAACAGGGCAATTGGCCGCTGATCTCCGCCTCTGCGATCCCGTGGTCAAATGAAAACGCCACGCCACAGGCCGCGACCCGCGCCGATATGAACAAGGTGCGCGATGAATTTGTCGCCGCCGCCGAAATGGCCGATCGCGCGGGCTTTGACATGATCGAACTGCACGCGGCGCACGGCTATTTCATCTCCTCCTTCATCTCTCCGCTCAGCAATACGCGGCAGGATGAATACGGTGGCAGTCTGGAAAACCGCATGCGTTACCCGCTGGAGGTCTTTGCCGCCATGCGCGCCGTCTGGCCCGAGGACAAGCCGATGTCAGTGCGCATCTCGGCCAACGACTGGTCGGGTGATGATGGCGTGACCCCAAAAGAAGCCGTTGAAATCGCCAGGATGTTCGAAGCGGCGGGTGCCGACATCATCGACGTCTCCGCCGGGCAGACCTCGACCACGGGCAAGCCGGTCTATGGCCGGATGTTCCAGACCCCGTTCTCTGACCGGATCCGCAACGAGGCGGGGATCAAGACGATGGCGGTCGGCAATATCTATGAGGCCGACCACGTCAACTCGATCCTGATGGCGGGGCGTGCCGATCTTGTCTGCCTGGCGCGGCCGCATCTGTCGGACCCGTATTGGACACTGCATGCGGGTGCCGCGATTGGCGACAGGCACGCGAAATGGCCGCAGCCCTATGATGCGGGCCGCGATCAGGCCTGGCGACTGGCCGACCGCGCGGCAGAGGTCGAACAGGTATGACCGGCCATGTGATTGTCACCGGAGGCGGCACCGGCGTAGGTGCCGAGATTGCGCAGGCGGTGGCAAAATCCGGCACCGCCGTCACGATCATGGGCCGCCGCGAAGCGCCGCTGAAAGAGCAGGGGCTGCCCTATCAGCTCTGCGATGTGACCGACCCGGACGCGGTCGCCACAGCCTTTGCCGCCGCGCGGGATGCGCAGGGGCCGATCACCGGGGTTATCGCCAACGCAGGGGCCGCCCATTCGGCCCCCTTTCACAAGATCACCGCGCAGGACATGACCGAGATGATGGCGGTCAATGTGACCGGTGTCTTCAACGTCTGGCAGGCGGCGCTGGCGGATATGAAGGATGCAGGCACCGGGCGGCTGATTGTTGTCGCCTCCACCGCCGGGCTCAAGGGCTATCCCTATGTTGCGGGCTACGTCACGGCGAAACATGGGGTGATCGGCCTGACCCGCGCGCTGGCGCTGGAACTGGCCCGCACGGGCATCACGGTAAACGCCATCTGTCCGGGGTTCATCGACACGCCGCTGCTGGCCCGCAGCGTGGACAACATTGTGCAATCCACCGGCAAGAGCGAAGACGAGGCGCGCGCCATCCTGGCCAGGGCCAGCCCGCAGAACCGCTTTGTCAAAACCTCCGAGGTTGCCGCCGCAGCGCTTTACCTGTTGTCTGACGGTGCCGCCGCAGTGAACGGCCACACGCTGTCCCTGTCGGGGGGCGAGGTATGAGTGCCGCCAAAGACCGGCTGCGCCTCTGGCTCCGCCTGCTCAAGGTGGTGCGGGGCATGGAACAGGAAGTGCGTGAGAAACTGCGCCGCGAGCACAACACGACGCTGCCGCGCTTTGACGTGATGTCAGCCCTGTCGCGGCATCCCGAAGGGCTGAAGATGAGCCAGCTCAGCGGGGTGCTGCGGGTGTCGAACGGCAATGTGACCGGCATCGCGGACCGGCTGAGCGATGAAGGTCTGGTGGAACGTACCCCGGTGCCGGGGGACCGCCGCGCCATCATCCTGCGCCTGACGCCTGCGGGGCAAAAGGAGTTTGCGCGCCAGGCGCAGGCCCATGAAAACTGGATCGACAAGATGCTGGCGGGGGTCAGCCCCGCCGATGCCCGCGCGATGGCCGAAGGGCTGCAAGCCTTTGCCACCGCTGCCGAATTTGAAAAAGAGGAGACTGCAAATGCGCAGTGACGTGAAGCATTTCATTTGTGACATCAAGGACGGGATCGCCACTGTGCGGCTGGACCGCCCGGACCGCAAGAACCCGCTGACCTTTGACAGCTATGCCGAAATGCGCGACTGGTTCCGTGATCTGGTCTATGCCGATGACGTGGATGTGGTGGTCTTTGGCTCCAACGGGGGAAACTTCAGCTCCGGCGGGGATGTGCATGATATCATTGGCCCTTTGACCAAAATGAACATGAAGGAACTGCTGCGGTTCACGCGCATGACCGGCGATCTGGTCAAGGCCATCGTGAACTGCGGCAAGCCAGTGATCGCCGCTGTCGATGGCATCTGCGTCGGTGCGGGTGCGATCATCGCCATGGCGTCCGACCTGCGCATCGCCACGCCCGAGGCGAAGACCGCGTTCCTGTTCACCCGTGTCGGGCTTGCGGGCTGCGACATGGGCGCCTGCGCGATCCTGCCGCGCATCATCGGTCAGACACGGGCGGCAGAGTTGCTTTACACCGGGCGGTCGATGTCGGCGGACGAGGGCGAGCGCTGGGGCTTTTTCAACCGGCTCACCGGCGCAGACGCGCTGGAGGCGGACGCATTGAAGCTGGCGCAGCAGATTCAGGCCGGCCCGAACTTTGCCCATATGATGACCAAGACGATGCTGGCGCAGGAATGGGCCATGTCGATCGAACAGGCCATCGAGGCCGAGGCGCAGGCCCAGGCGATCTGCATGCAGACCGGCGATTTCGAGCGCGCCTACAAGGCCTTTGTGGCCAAGGAACGCCCGGTCTTTGAGGGGGACTGAGAGATGCAGGCCGGGCGTTGGAGTATTTTTGGCATAAAGAAGCGGGGGAATGCGCATCATGTCTGACCGGAGTTTCCTAACCTGGCCGTTTTTCGAGGACCGCCACCGCGAACTGGCGGAGGCGCTGGACGATTGGGCCGGCAAGACGCTGGGCGAGGTGGATCACAGCGATACGGATGCGGCCTGCCGCGATCTGGTGGCGCGCCTTGGGGCGGGCGGCTGGTTGCGTCATTCCGGGGCCGAGGGCGATCAGGTGCTGGACGTGCGCAGCCTCTGCCTGATCCGCGAGACCCTGGCGCGGCATGACGGGCTGGCCGATTTCGCCTTTGCCATGCAGGGGCTGGGCACCGGTGCGATCTCGCTTTTCGGCACGCCGGAACAGCAGGCGGCCTGGTTGCCCAAGACACGGGCCGGAGAGGCGATTTCCGCCTTTGCCCTGACCGAGCCGCAATCGGGGTCAGACGTGGCCAGTTCGACCATGACGGCGGAAACGGAAGGCAACGGCTTTGTGCTGAACGGGCGCAAGACCTGGATTTCCAATGGCGGCATCGCCGATGTCTATACGGTTTTCGCACGGACCGGCGAAACACCGGGCGCGCGGGGGTTGTCGGCCTTTGTCGTACCCGCCGACACGCCCGGCCTGATCGTGGAGGAACGGCTGGAAACCATCGCACCGCATCCGCTGGCGACGCTGCATTTCGACAACGTGAAGATCCCCGGCTCGGCGCTGATTGGTGAACGCGGCAAGGGCTTCGGCATTGCCATGTCGGTGCTGGATGTTTTCCGCTCCACCGTGGCGGCGGCAGCACTCGGTTTTGCCCGCCGGGCGCTGGACGAGGCGATTGCCCGCGTGACTGCCCGCAAGGTGCAGGGCGCGCCGCTGGCCGATCTGCAGATGGTACAGGGCCATATCGCCGACATGGCGGTGGATGTGGATGCGAGTGCCTTGCTGATCTACCGCGCCGCCTGGACCAAGGATTCCGGCGCG
Organism: Sulfitobacter sp. EhC04; assembly: GCF_001650875.1. Lineage (GTDB taxonomy): Bacteria > Pseudomonadota > Alphaproteobacteria > Rhodobacterales > Rhodobacteraceae > Sulfitobacter. Next base: position 77,506 of record NZ_LXYI01000009.1, on the reverse strand, counting down.
CCGCGCGTGACCCGCGAGGCGGCGATGGCCAAGCTTTTTGCCACCGACCACGCGCAACAGGTAATCGACAAGGCGGTGCAACTGCATGGCGGCGACGGTGTGCGGCACGGCCAGATGGTCGAAAGCCTCTACCGCGAGATCCGCGCGTTACGCATCTATGAAGGGGCCTCCGACGTGCAACGCGTCGTGATCGCCCGCCAGACATTGGGAGGACACTGACATGCTTGGCGTTTCGGCTCACACAGATACCTTCACCCGCGACAACCTGCCCGCGCAGGGCGATTGGCCCGATTTTCTGTTGGATGGGTTTGATTATCCGGAAAAGTTGAATGTCGGTGTGGAACTGACTGATTCAATGGTTGAAAAAGGGTTTGGGGATCACACCGCCCTGATCGGCAACGGGCGGCGGCGCACCTATAAGGAATTGACCGACTGGACCAATAAACTGGCCCGTGCACTGGTTGAAGACCTCGGCGTAAAGCCCGGTAATCGCGTGCTTATCCGCTCGGCCAACAATCCCGCCATGGTGGCCTGCTGGCTGGCCGCGACCAAGGCGGGCGCGGTTGTGGTCAACACCATGCCGATGTTGCGCGCCCGCGAGTTGGCGGCGATTGTGGACAAGGCGGAGATCAGCCACGCGCTGTGCGACACGCGGTTGATGGATGAAATGACCACCTGTGCCAAGACCTCTGATTTCCTGACAACCGTGGTGGGTTTCGACGGCACCTCCAACCATGACGCGGAACTGGACCGGCTGGCGCTGGAAAAGCCGGTGAGGTTCGACGCGGTCGAGACTTCGGCGGATGACGTGGCGCTGCTGGGCTTCACGTCGGGGACCACGGGCAGCCCCAAGGCGACGATGCATTTCCACCGCGATCTGATGATCATCGCGGACGGCTACGCCCGCGAGGTGCTGGGTGTGACGCCAGAGGATGTCTTTGTCGGCTCACCGCCGCTGGCCTTCACCTTCGGGCTGGGCGGTTTGGCAGTCTTTCCGCTTCGCTTCGGGGCGGCGGCGACGCTGTTGGAGACGGCAAGCCCGCCGAATATGATTGAAATCATTGAGAAATTCAAGGCAACCGTCTGTTTCACCGCGCCCACGGCATATCGTGCGATGTTGCAGGCGATGGAGGATGGGGCTGACCTCAGCTCGCTGCGCGCCGCGGTCAGCGCGGGAGAGACGTTGCCCGCACCCGTCTATCACGACTGGAAGGAAAAGACCGGCAAACCGATGCTGGACGGGATCGGGGCGACAGAGATGCTGCACATCTTCATTTCCAACCGGTTCGACGATCACAGGGCCGCTTGCACGGGCAAGCCGGTGACAGGCTATGAGGCCAGGGTGATCGACGAGAAAGGCGCGGAAGTGCCACGCGGCGAGGTTGGGCGGCTCGCGGTGCGGGGCCCGACCGGCTGCCGTTATCTGGCCGACGACCGGCAGCAGGTCTATGTCAAGGACGGTTGGAATATCACCGGCGACAGTTTCACCATGGACGAGGACGGCTATCTGCATTTTGCAGCGCGGAATGATGATATGATCATTTCTGCCGGGTACAATATCGCCGGGCCAGAGGTGGAGGCGGCGCTGCTGAGCCACCCGATGGTCAGAGAATGTGCCGTGGTCGGTGCCCCGGACGAGGCGCGCGGCTGTATCGTGCAGGCGCATGTGGTTCTGGTCGAGGGTGCGCCGAAAGATGCCAGCACTGTCAAGCTGTTGCAGGATCATGTTAAAGCGGAAATTGCACCCTATAAATACCCCCGTGACGTTCGTTTTGTGGATGATCTGCCAAAAACGGCGACCGGGAAAATCCAGCGCTTTGCACTGCGGGAGAAAACATGAGCGACTTTGACAGCGCCTCCGAAGGGGCGAAGATGGATTTTGCCAAGGACATGTCCTATGGCGATTATCTGGGCCTTGACGCCATCCTGTCGGCCCAGCACCCGCAAAGCACGGCCCATGACGAGATGTTGTTCATCGTGCAGCACCAGACGTCTGAGCTGTGGATGCGGCTGGCGATCCATGAATTGCAGGCGGCGCGTCAGTCGATGTTGCAGGGCAGGCTGCAACCCGCCTTCAAGATGCTCACCCGCGTTGCGCGGATCTTTGAGCAGTTGAATTCGGCCTGGGACGTGCTGCGCACCATGACCCCCAGCGAATACACGGCGTTTCGGCCAAGCCTCGGAAATTCAAGCGGTTTTCAGTCGCATCAGTACCGGCTGGTTGAATATCTGCTGGGCAACCGTATTGGCGCGTTGATGAAGTTGCACAAGCACAAGGCAGAGGCATACGAGGCGCTGAAAACGGAACTGGCGCAGCCCAGCCTCTATCAGGTTGCGATTGATACGGTCTGTGCGCGGCTGGATGTGCCCTCATTGGCCGGCGTCCCGGGCGAGGGCGACTGGAAGGCCGACCCGGCAGTGCAGGACCTGTGGCAAAAGATATACGAAGACCCCGAAACCCATTGGGAACTTTATGAACTGGCCGAGAAACTGGTCGATCTGGAGGATTACTTCCGCCGCTGGCGGTTCAACCATGTCACCACGGTGGAACGCATCATCGGATTCAAGCGCGGCACCGGCGGCACCAGTGGGGTGGCCTATCTGCGCAAGATGTTGGAAGTGGAGTTGTTCCCCGAGTTGTGGAACGTGAGAGGAGCGCTGTAAGTGGCTGATGTATTGAGAAAAGACCGTTTCATCCTGCCCGAGGGCGTGATCTATCTGGATGGCAATTCGCTGGGTCCGATGCCCGTGGATGTGCCGGCGCGGGTGTCCGGCGTGATGAACGAGGAATGGGCGCAGATGCTGATCCGGGGCTGGAACAAGGCCGGATGGATGGCGATGCCCTCGGACGTGGGCGATGCGGTGGGTCGGCTGATCGGCGCGCCGCAGGGGTCGGTGGTGATGGGAGATACCTTGTCGATCAAGGTCTATCAGGCGCTGGCCTCGGCGGTGAAGATGCGGCCAGAGCGGCGCGTGATCCTCAGTGACACCGGCAACTTCCCCAGCGATCTTTATATCGCCGAAGGGTTGGTGGGCCTGCTGGAGCAAGGTTACGAGCTGAAAACGGTGGAGCCGGAGGCAGTGGCGGAGGCGATCGACGACAGCATTGCCGTGGTGATGCTGACAGAGGTGGATTACCGCACGGGTCGCAAGCACGAGATGAAGCCGATGACCGACCTGGCCCATGCGGCGGGCGCGGTCATGGTCTGGGATCTGGCGCATTCGGCAGGCGCCTTGCCGGTGGACCTGAAGGGGTCAAACTGTGAGTTCGCGGTGGGCTGTACCTACAAGTACCTGAATGGCGGGCCGGGCGCGCCGGGATTCATCTATGTGCGCCCCGATCTTGCGGATGTGGCGGAACCGGCGCTCAGTGGCTGGCTGGGTCACCGCGCGCCGTTTGATTTCGATCTCAATTACACACCCGGTCGGGGGATTGAACGGATGCGTGTCGGCACGCCGCCGATCTTGCAAATGGCCGCGCTGCAAGAGGCGATGAAGGTCTGGGAAGGCGTTGACATGAACGACCTGCGCGCCGCCTCCATCGCCTTGCAGGAGCAGTTCATCGAAGAGGTGGAGCGCGATGTGCCGCAGCTCACCCTGGCCAGCCCGCGCGACGCGCAGGTGCGTGGCAGCCAGGTGTCGTTCCGGTTCGAACATGGTTATGCCGCGATGCAGGCGCTGATTGACCGGGGCGTGATCGGCGATTTCCGCGCGCCGGATATCATGCGGTTCGGGTTCACGCCGCTCTATCTGGATGCTGGTGACGTGAGTGCAGCGGTTGCGGTGATCCGGGATGTGATGGTGAACAACCTGTGGGACGATGAGGCCTACAAGGTGCGCAGCCGCGTAACGTGATCCCGTGGTACAGCCATGCGAACGAGGCTGCCGCCGATCACTGGCACCCAGGCCCGGAACAAGCCGCAGGCGCTGGCCCGTCTTGCACTTCGCGTCACGATGGTCTCAAAGCAACCCTTCACTGCGCTCGGCACAAAGCACTGCTGTTCCGGTCGCCCCCCGATCTGACACACAGCAGGTTGCGCAAGGCATCCAACAGAAAGGGGCCCCGCAAGCAGGGCCCCTTCGTCAATGGCAGCGATTTCAGACCGCGATCTTGCCGCCGCCCTTTTTGGTCACCACCACCACAGAGGGGCGCGGCGGCATGGCGGGGTCGAAGTCCGGCCAGCGGGTTGCCGGGTCTTCGAAGGTCGAGGCGCGCTCAAATCCCGCAAGATCCTTGGTGCCATCCGTGCCGGGGTGCTGCACCGCCAGAAACAATGTCTCGCCATTGTCGGTGAAATAGGGGCCGCACATCTCGCCGCCCACGGGGCAGCGGAAAAATAGCTTGGACGTGCCGCGCGTCTCGCCTTCGGTCTCCAGCGCGTAAAGCCCGTCTGATTTGCCGGTCTTGCCCCAGTTGGATCCCTGATCGGTCGAGATCCACAGCCGCCCGTTCGCGTCGATGGCGCAGTTGTCGGGGGACCCGAACCAGCCGTTTTCAGAGGTTTCGGGGTTCCACTGTGCGCCCACATCGGCAATCGCTGGATCGCCGCATTTCACCAGGATCGACCAGGTGCCAGAGGTGGCCGAATGGTTGCCGCCGTCTTCCTTGATCTCGATGATATGGCCAAAGTTGTTCTGGGGGCGCGGGTTGGCGGCGTTGCCCTCTTCGCGGCGCGAGTTGTTGGTCAGCATGATATAGGCCGTGCCGTCGCCGCGCGGCTGCGCGTCTTCGGGGCGGTCCATCGGGGTGGCCCCGACCAGATCGGCGGCGATGCGCGTGTCGATCATCACATCGCCCTGGTCGTTGAACCCGTTTTCCGCTGTCAGTGGACCTTCGCCATGCACCAGCGGCAGCCAAGTCACCGTGCCATCCTCATCAAAGCGCGCGACGTAAAGCGTGCCGTCCTCCAGCAGCTTGGTATTGGCGGCGCGGTCGTCCGACACGGTGCCGTTGGAGACATATTTGTACTGGTAATCAAAGCGGTTGTCGTCGCCCATGTAGATCACCAGCTTGCCATCCGAGGCGACAGTCGTTTCCGCGCCCTCGTGGCGGAAGCGGCCCAGTGCGGTGTGCTTGACCGGGGTGGAGGTCGGGTCCATCGGGTCAACCTCGACCACCCAGCCGAACTTGTTGGGCATGTTGGGTTCGCGGTCGATGTTCCAGCGGTCGTGGGTCTTGCCCCAGGCATACCAGCCCCCCGGCACGCCGTAGCGTTCATAAGAGGCCGCCTCCGGGTTGGCGCTGTCGATCACCGGTTTGCCTTCGGCATCGACATTGTCGGTCCAGAAATAGCCGTGAAAATTCTCTTCGGCCATCAGCCATGTGCCCCAGGGGGTCAAGCCGCCTGCGCAGTTGTTGATCGTGCCGATCACCTTGGTCCCTGTCGGGTCGTCATTGGTCATCAGACGCTTGTGGCCAGCGGCGGGGCCGCTGAGGGCCATTGCGGTGTCCAGCGGCGTGATCCGGCGGTTCATCTTGCCGTCGCGCACGACAGACCATTTCCCCGCGTCGTCCTGTGCGATCTCGACGACGGAGCCGCCATGGGCGGCCATCTCGATGTCGATCAACTCAGGCGTCATGCCGGCGAAACCGTCGCTGTCCTGTCGGCCCAGACCGGGGAACATGACCTCTTCGTTGGTGTATTCGTGATTCACGCACAGCAGCCCGCGCGTGCCATCCTCGTTCAGCGGGACAAAGCCCACATAGTCGTTGTTGTAACCGAACTGCTTGAGCTGTGCGGTCGCTGTCTGGTTCATCACGTCGAATTCCGGCGCATCGGCCATGATCGGGTCACCCCAGCGCAGCAGGATCTGCGCGTCATAGCCATCGGCCACATGGTGGGTCTCGTCATTGCCTGCCGTCACCTCGTCAAAGACATAGCGGCTGTCGGCATGGGCCGCCGCCTGCGCCTGTTTCGGCGCGATCAGCGCGGAGGTGCCGAAAAGCGCGGTCGTGGCCGAGACCCCCAGCATCCCGCGCAGCATGTCGCGGCGTCCGTAGCGGGCGTTGATCACATCCCCGATGGTGCGGGTCAGGTTGGGGTTTGTCGGAATGTCATCGAAGGCTTCAAAGGCTTCGGCCTTGTTGCCGATGCTGGGGTCGTTGACGATGTCGCTGCGCTTCATTGCGGGAATCCTCTGGCTGTGTTTCGCTGCGCCGTCTTTGACGTCGAAGTATTGTTGTTTCATGACAAATCTGACGCATATTTCCGGCCATGTCCCGTGCATTTGGCAATTTCCCTCAAGCGGCGGCGCGGGGTCTTGCGACCGGGGGGGCAAGCGGGCAAGCTGGTGCCGATCACCAAAGCAGGGGGAACGGGCAAGGATGCCGACGCGTCGCGAGGTCCTGGGGCAGACGATTGCTGCCGGTGTCGGGTTTGCGCTGTCCGCGCGGCGGGCCGTGGCACAGGACCGCTATGATCAGGCGGCGCTGCTCGATTTCTACCCGTTGGGAGACATCACCCTGCTGCATTTCAGCGATCTGCGCGGGATGGTCCTGCCGCATCATCTGCGCCCGGCGGCGGTGCGCTATGGCCCTGACCGGGTGCCGAACCTGACCGGGGAGGCGATGCGCATCCGATATGGGATTGGCGGGCGCACCCCGATGGATGCCGCGATGACCGCCGAAGGTTTTGATGCACTTGGCGCGGTCTATGGGCCGATGGGCGGGCTGGCGCAGATGGCCACGGTGATCGGCGCGATCCGCAGCGCGCGCCCCGGCACCATCGTTCTGGACGGGGGCGGCAGCGGCACAGCGCTGGCGGGGCATCTGCTGAAACCGGAAGCGGAAACCTTTGACCGGGCGGTGCCGCAGCCATCCCCCGGCGCGCTGGCCGCCAATGCCGCAGATCAGCCGGATCATGCGACTTTCACACCGGGCGGGGCACAGGTTGCCGTGATCGGCCTGGCCGATCCGCACCGGCCCGATACCGGATTTTCGTTGGCGGCGCTGCAACAGACCATTGCCGCGCGCCGTGCCGCCGGGGCGCAGGTTGTTGTCTTGCTGTCGCAAATGGGGTTCGAGGCGGACCGCGCCCTGGCCTCGGGGCTGGAGGGGGTCGATGTGATCTTTTCAGGGCGCTCCGGCCATGCCTTGCCCGAGCCCGAGGTGGTGGGCGGCACGCATATCGTCGCCTCCGGGGCGCAGGGCCGCTTTGTGACCCGCGTCGATATTGCGGTGAAGAATGGGCAGATGGCCGACCTGCGCCAGGGGCTGATCCCGATTTTCAGCCGGTTGATCAGGCCGGATGCCGCAGCGTTACAGGTGGTGGGCGCGGGGGACGACACGCCGGTCGGAACCGCGGCGGACATGCTGCATCATCGCGACAGTTTCAGCGGCACCTGGAAGGCGCTGATCGGGGATGCGATGCTGGCGGAGACGGGGGCCGATGTGGCGCTGGTCCCGCCTTTGAGAGCGGCGGAAACGATTTTGCCCGGACAGCCGATTCTGTCGCGCCATCTGGCGCAGGTGTCCGGCGACCGGCATGTGGCCAAACGCGGCCTGACGGGGGCTGCCATTGCGGTCCTGCTGGAAGCGGCGGCACATGCCGCCTTTGCCGAAGACCCTTTCGCGCGGCAGGACACAAGGATGATGCGGGCGGCGGGACTGTCCTTTGCCATCGCGCCGGGGGCGGCGGAAGGCACGCGCATTTCAGACCTGACCCTGCGCGCGACGGGGCGGCGGCTGGACCCGGTGGAGGAGGTCACGGTCGCATTGTTACAGGGGCGCGACGGCGCGCCATTGGCGCAGGTGCTGGCGCGATATATCACGCGGCGCGGGCAGGTGACGGCCACACCGGCACCGGTCACGGTGCAGGGCTGAACCCGCCTTTGCCGGATCCCCGATCGGCGTTTTCGCCGGGCCAGATTATACTGCCGCCGGAAGCGGCAATTCGAAGCTTTTTGCCAACCGCGTCAGATAGATCGCCCCGCTGACGGGCCAAGGCGGCCCGGCCCCCCTTGAACCCCCTCTGCGGCGCGACTAATCTCTGGGTAAGAGTTTGCGGGTATGGTCCAGCGAACGAGAACGACAGGCAGAGCGATGAACGATCCATATGACACCTACATGAACACGCTGGTCCCGATGGTGGTTGAGCAGACCAGCCGGGGCGAACGCGCCTATGACATCTTCTCGCGCCTGCTGAAGGAGCGGATCATCTTTGTGAACGGTCCGATTCACAGCGGGATGAGCCACCTTATCGTGGCGCAACTGCTGCATCTTGAGGCGGAAAACCCGTCGAAGGAAATCAGCATGTACATCAACTCGCCCGGTGGCGAGGTGACGGCCGGCCTGTCGATCTATGACACCATGCAATACATCAAGCCCAAGGTCTCGACGCTGATCTGCGGCATGGCGGCCTCCATGGGGTCGGTCATCGCGATCGGCGGCGAAAAGGGGATGCGGTTCTCGCTGCCCAATGGCGAAGTGATGATCCACCAACCCTCCGGCGGCTCGCAGGGCAAGGCGGAAGACATCCTGATTTCCGCGCGTCACATCGAACGCACCCGCGAACGGATGTACGAGCTCTATGTCAAACACTCCGGCCAGACGATGAAGGCTGTCCAGAAGGCGCTGGACCGCGACCTGTGGATGACCCCCGAAGAAGCCAAGGACTGGGGCCATATCGACGAGATCGTCGAAAGCCGCGGCAAGGCGGATGACCCCGACGCGGCGAAGAAAAAATAACACAGGGTCTCACCCCCTCGCGACTGTGACGATTTTGCGATTGTGGCTGGGGGGGGCGTGGCCTAGGGTTGGGAAGAAGAGTGGCGCGCTTGCGCGTCGATTGAGCGAAAAAGCAGACCTGAAAGGCCTGACATGGCGAATAATTCCGGCGGTGACAGCAAGAACACCCTATATTGCAGCTTTTGCGGTAAAAGCCAGCATGAGGTGCGCAAGCTGATTGCAGGCCCCACTGTGTTCATTTGTGATGAATGCGTTGAGCTTTGCATGGACATCATCCGTGAAGAGACCAAGGCGAGCGGGCTGAAGGCAACCGATGGTGTGCCGACGCCCAAGGACATTTGCGACGTGCTGGACGACTACGTGATCGGCCAGCAGAACGCGAAAAAGGTGCTCTCTGTCGCGGTCCACAACCACTACAAACGTTTGAACCACGCCCAGAAGGGCGGTGACATCGAACTGGCGAAATCCAACATCCTGCTGATCGGCCCGACCGGCTGCGGCAAGACGCTGCTGGCACAAACGCTGGCGCGGATTCTCGACGTGCCCTTCACCATGGCCGATGCAACCACCCTGACCGAAGCCGGTTACGTGGGCGAAGATGTGGAAAACATCATTCTCAAGCTGCTTCAGTCTTCTGAATACAACGTGGAGCGGGCGCAGCGCGGCATTGTCTATATCGACGAGGTCGACAAGATCACGCGCAAATCCGAAAACCCCTCGATCACCCGCGACGTGTCGGGCGAGGGCGTGCAGCAGGCGCTGCTGAAGCTGATGGAAGGCACGGTTGCCTCCGTGCCGCCGCAGGGCGGGCGCAAGCATCCGCAGCAGGAATTCCTGCAAGTGGACACCACAAACATCCTGTTTATCTGCGGCGGGGCCTTTGCGGGTCTTGACCGGATCATCGCGGCACGCGGCAAAGGGTCTGCCATGGGCTTTGGCGCCGACGTGCGCGACAAGGATGCCCGCGGCATTGGCGAGATTTTCACCGATCTTGAGCCTGAGGACCTGCTGAAATTCGGGTTGATCCCGGAGTTTGTAGGTCGTCTGCCGGTTCTGGCAACGCTTGAGGATCTGGACGAGGACGCGCTTGTCACCATCCTGACCCAGCCCAAGAACGCGCTGGTCAAGCAATACCAGCGCCTGTTCGAACTGGAAGACACCGAGTTGACCTTTACCGATGATGCGTTGCAGGCGATTGCCAAACGCGCCATCGAACGGAAAACCGGCGCGCGGGGCCTGCGCTCCATCCTTGAGGACATTCTGCTGGACACGATGTTCGAACTGCCGGGGCTGGATTCAGTCAATGAGGTGGTTGTCAACGAAGAGGCTGTGATGTCCGACGCAGCCCCGCTGATGATCCACAGCGATGCCGAAAAGGAATCGGCCACCGCCGGGTGACCCATGCGGTGCGCCACAGTATGATAAGATATGAGACAGGGCGTGCCGGGTGGCGCGCCCTTTTTCATTACGACAACCGGGATCACGGCGTTTCGCGTTTATCTTGATAAGGGTTTAACGCGAAGCGCTATAGCCCCCGATGATACGGGCGGCTGATGCCATGAAACAGATCACAAGACAGGAGCAGTGACAGGATGCAACGGATATTCTCGGGCGGCGCGTTCGAGCCGACGATCGGCTATTGCCGCGCGGTGGTCGCGGGCGGTTTCGTGCATGTGGCAGGGACCGTGGGGCAGGGCGACGATGTGGTCGAACAATGCCGCTCTGCGCTTGCCATCATCGGGCAGGCCCTGACCGAGGCGGGTGTCGGCTTTGCCGATGTTGTGCGGGTCACCTACATGCTGCCCGACCGGGCAGAGTTCGAACCCTGCTGGCCGGTGTTGCAGGCCACCTTCGGCGCGCACCCACCGGCGGCAACGATGATCGAATGCGGGTTGATCGACCCGAAATACCGGATCGAGATCGAGGTGACGGCGCTGGCCAAAGCCTAGGCCACTTCCTCGAACTGGCCACCAAGACGTTTCTGCACCTCTTTCGGGTCCAGGGGCGCCCAAGTGCCTGATTTGGCAGCGATAAACCCGCCCTCCGCCAATGCGGATTGCAGGGCGGGCATGTCCAGCTCACCCATCCACAGGCGGGGTTTGGCCGCCCCCATGGGTTTCCACGATCTGGCCAGTTGGATGATGGTCAGCGGGGTGATCCCGGCAAAGGACATGAGGTGCTGTTCAAGGTTGCGCGTCGCACCGGAGGGGCGGCGCACGACAATGGCCACCTGTGCCGCCGGATCGGCCACCATCGCCAGCAGATGCAAGGCAGACCCTTCGGCGGCAATGATCTGGCGGGCCGCCTTGTAGGTGGCGATCTGGCTGCGCAGATCATGCTTTTCGGGATGATAGATGGTGTAGCCTTCGGCGGAAAGCTTCGCCTCCAACTCGGTTTCGCCCACCAGATTGCCCCGGCCCGAGGGCAGGCCACTGCGGCTGATATAAAGCTTTTCCGGCCCCTCGGCCGCCACGTCGCGGCCAAACCGCGCGGCAATTGCATCGCGGAACTTCTGGGTGCCGGTGATCATGGTGCCAAGTCCAAAGCCCTGACCCGGCACGATCAGCCGTTCAACCCGCGTCGGTGCGGTCACACTGACCACCGGCACATCCGTGCCCATCAGTTCAATGAAATCCTTCTGAAAGGTCTGAACCTCTTCGCCGGTCTTTGGCCGCTTGGGCACAAACAGAATGCCGTCGATATCGGTCTTCAGGGTCTCCAGCGCCCACAGCCGCGCGGTGCTTTCCACCAGGAAATGGCCGAAATGCGCCCAAAGCACGCCCCCCCACAGCCATGTGCCCTTGCGCAGGGGTAGATCCCCCTCCGGCATCGGCGGTGCCACCGTCAGGGCGCGCCCGTTGCGCCACAGCGCCCCGCTGCCGTGATAGGTGCCGTTGCGTTCCAATACTCCCACCGGCTGGACAAAGCCGCTGTCGGCCGGTGGGACGACGATGGCCTCTTCAAGTGTCTGCTGATCGCAGGACCATCCCGCATCCGGCACCGGCGGGCGCAGGCTGGCATCAAAGGTGCAGGTCCAGACCTGACGGGTGCAATGCTCCGGTACCTTGGCAAAGCCCGCGCGTTCCAGAATGGATTTGCACTCGCGCATCCCCTCCTTGCCATAGGCGGCGGGGTGGAATTCGAGCACGATGGCGCGGATGCCTTCAAGCGAGGCATGGCGTAGGAAATCCAGCTCGCCCCCTTCGATGTCCATAAGCAGGACCGTCGGGGCAAAGTCGCGGCGCACCTCGTCATAGCGGGCGGTCGGCACCTCGACCCGTGTAGTCGCGCGTTTGTCGGTGTCGATCAGCGAAGAGCCAAGGTAGGAATTGCGGATGTGAAATGCCATGGTTTCCGGCGGGTTCGGCGCGCTGATCAGCACCTCGTTGCGCACCTCAATCTGGTCTTGCAGGTCGTTCAGCCGGTACAGCGTGTTGATATGCTGGATCAGGCCTGGGTTTGCCTCGAACGACAGGACCTTTTCGGGCTTGCCGTTCGAGGCGGCAATTGCGCCCACCAGCCCGATGCCGGCACCCAGTTCCAGAACCCGGTCGCCGGGGCGGATGACCTCAAGCGCGCCGGCGATCTCCTGGCCCTCATAGCGTGCGGCATTGATCCGCTCGGCCCGTTCAGGGGTCATCATCGGGCTGTCGGGCACCTTGACGCCGTGACATTCAGCGACATGCTTGGGGGTCTTGGTCTTGGCTGCCATGGGATGTCTCCGTTTTGGAAACAATATGGAGCATCGCCATTCAGGCCAATACGCGATGCGGGGCAGGGCCACATGTCGCGCAGGAGGGGAGTCTTTGCTGCAACACCCGCTGGACCCTGCGGCACCGATGGTGCATAACAACGCCAACAAGAGCGGAGAGTTTCATGGGCATTCTCAACACGATATTCCGGGCGCTGACATGGTGGGACGGGCAGACCCTGAACACCCAGTTCTTCACCTGGCGCAAGGGCACCCGCGTGGGTGAGGATGATCAGGGCAACATCTATTACCGCAATGCGGACGATTCCAAACGCTGGGTGATCTTCAACGGCGACATGGAAGCCTCTCGCGTCAGCCCCGATTGGCATGGCTGGCTGCACCGCACCTGGGACGAGCCGCCCAGCGACAAGCCGCTGGTGCACAAGGCCTGGGAAAAACCCCATATCGAGAACCTGACCGGCACCGCGCTGGCTTATGCGCCTGCGGGCTCGATCCGGCAGCCGCATCCAAAGGACCGGTCCGATTACGAGGCCTGGAGCCCGGAGTGAACCCGGCGCGTCCAACAGTGGTCAACATGATCAGGTTTCTTGTTCTTGCTGCATGTCTTGCCGTACCTGCCGCCGCGCAGGAGGTGTCCAGCGCATCCGGTGCCGTGCTGCGCGCGCTGGACAAGACCTCTGGCCACACCAGCGACATCGAATTGAGCGCGGGCCAGTCGGCGCGGCTGGGCAATCTTGATATCGTGCTGAACGAATGCCGCTATCCTGTGGGCAACCCCGCTGGCGACGCCTTTGCCGAGCTTGAAATCTCGGAAACCGGCAAGACCGGCACGGTGTTTTCCGGCTGGATGATCGCATCGGCCCCGGCGTTGTCGGCGCTGGAGCATCGGCGCTATGACGTCTGGGTCATGCGCTGCACTACGTCCTGAAGCGGCAGAACCGGCGGCGCGGCAAAGTCCGCACGGGTCGCCAGCGCCTTTTCCAGTCTCAGGTGGTATTGCGCCCGCGTGATCTCTATCGCGCCGAGGGAGGCGAGGTGGTCGGTCAGGAACTGCGCGTCAAACAGGGAAAACCCGGCATCGCGCAAGCGCACAACCAATGCGGCCAGTGCCATTTTCGACGCATTGCTGCGCCGCGAGAACATGCTTTCGCCAAAGAACGCGGCCCCAAGGGTCACGCCATAGACCCCGCCGACCAGCACGCCATCCTCGCGGATTTCAAGCGAATGCGCATTGCCCATCTCGTGCAGCGCGCTGTAAAGGCTTGATATTTCTGCATTGATCCAGGTGTCGGTGCGGTCTGCGCAGGCGGCAACCACACCGGCAAAGTCCTGGTTGATGGTCACGTCAAAACCCGTCCGCCGCATCGCCTTGCCAAGGGACCGCGAAAGGTGGAACCCCTCCAGGGGCATGATGCCCCTGCGGCGCGGATCGACCCAGAAGATTTCCGGGTCGTCGCGGTGTTCGGCCATCGGGAAAATGCCGATCCCATAGCCGCGCAGCACCAGTTCCGGCGTCAGGTCTGTCATCGGCGTCAGCCGTCGCCGAGATTGGTTTCCAGCCAGTGTTCGAGCCAGTGAATGTTGTAGTTGCCGGTCTGGATGTCCTCTTCGCGCAGCAGCGCGTGAAACAGCGGCACAGTTGTATCCACGCCATCCACGATCAGCTCGCCCAGGGCGCGGCCCAACCGTGCCAGCGCTTCGGGCCGGTTGCGGCCATGCACGATCAGCTTGCCAATCAGGCTGTCGTAATAGGGTGGGATTGAATAGCCGTCATAAAGTGCCGAATCCATCCGCACCCCCAGGCCGCCCGGCGCGTGGTACTGGGTGATCCGGCCCGGACAGGGACGGAAGTTGGGCAATTTCTCTGCGTTGATGCGGACCTCGATCGCGTGGCCGTTGATCTTCAGGTCTTCCTGCTGGAAGGACATCGGCATCCCGCTGGCGACCTGAATCTGTTCGCGCACCAGATCGACACCAAAGATGCCCTCGGTCACGGGATGTTCGACCTGCAGGCGGGTGTTCATCTCGATGAAGTAGAATTCGCCGTTTTCGTACAGGAATTCGATGGTGCCCGCGCCGATATAGTTGATATCGGCCATGGCATCGGCACAGGTCTTGCCGATGCGCGCGCGCTCTTCCTCGCTGATGGCGGGGCCGGGGGCTTCCTCGAACACTTTCTGGTGGCGGCGTTGCAGCGAACAATCGCGTTCGCCCAGATGCACCGCGCGCCCCTTGCCGTCTCCAAAGACCTGGATCTCGATGTGGCGCGGGGTGGTGAGGTATTTCTCGATATAAACTTCGTCGTTGCCGAAGTTCGACTTGCCCTCGGCGCGCGCCGTCTGAAAGGCGCGTTCCATCTCGGCGGCGGATGCTGCCACCTTCATGCCCTTGCCGCCACCACCTGCGGTGGCCTTGATGATCACCGGATAGCCGATTTCCTCGCCTAGGCGCTTGGCCTCTTCCAAGGTCGCCACGCCGCCTTCGGAACCGGGCACGCAGGGCACACCCAGCTTGCGCATGGTTTCCTTGGCGGTGATCTTGTCGCCCATGACGCGGATATGTTCGGCGGTGGGGCCGATGAAGGTCAGCCCGTGATCCTCGATCACCTGCACGAATCCTGCGTTTTCGGACAAAAAGCCATAGCCGGGGTGGATCGCCTCTGCCCCCGTGATCTCGCAGGCGGCGATGATCGACGGGATCGACAGATAGGATTGCGCAGAAGAGGGCGGGCCGATGCAGACGGATTCGTCCGCCATCCGCACATGCATGGCGTCGCTGTCGGCGGTCGAATGCACCGCAACGGACTGGATGCCCATTTCGCGGGCGGCACGGATCACGCGCAGCGCGATTTCACCCCGGTTTGCGACAAGAATTTTATTAAACATTGTCAGCGCCTTATTCGATGATCACCAGGGGCGCACCGAATTCGACCGCGTCGCCGTCGCCCACCAGGATGCGTTTGACAGTCCCGGAGCGCGGGGCGGGAATATGGTTCATTGTTTTCATCGCCTCGACGATCAGCAGGGTTTCGCCCTCTGACACGGATTTGCCGACAGCGACAAAGGCGGGCGCGCCCGGTTCTGCCTGCATATAGACGGTGCCGACCATGGGCGACACAACCGCGCCGGGGTGGCTGGCCGGATCGTCCTCGGCACCGGATGCGGCAGCTGCGGGGGCGCTCATCGGTGTGGGCGCGGGAGAGGCCATCGCGGGCGGGGCCGCCTGCATTTGCTGGGGTGCCACGATCTGCTGCGGCGGTTTGCGGCTGACGCGCACGTTCAGGCTGTCGTCTTCGGCATAGTCCCGCTTGACCTGAAGCTCGGTCAGGTCATTTTCGTTCAGCAGTTCTGCCAATGCCCGGATAAAGGCCACATCTGCGTCATGGGTGTTTTTGGTCATAAATTCCTCGACGTTTCCCTCTTGTCCGGCGCTGCGCGGGCCGTGACGTTTTGCCCAGTTATATGACATGGGCCCAGGCATTGAAAGCCGCCAGTTGTGACAGGCCCCGACAGTTGGCAAGTTGCATGCAGGAGGACAAGGAGAACATCGCAGATTGGCTGATCCGGGCGGCATCACGCGGAGCGGATGGTTGATTGCCCGATCCCCTATGCCAGGTCCGCCGCCCCCCGGATCGAGGGGCGATCCGGCGGGGTGGCGGGGGGCGGCATCACCAGTGTGTCAGGATGCCGGTTCCAGAACGCCACAGGCCAGCCGTGCGCCCGTGGTGCCACCGGGCTGGGTGAAATGGTCATCACCCTCGGCGTGGATCATCACGCTGGCACCGTCGGAATCGAGCAACCCGTCAGGTGTTTCGGTCAGGGAAACCGCGCTGGCAACGGTCTGCATCTCGCCTGTGCCGTCGGCACCGACATAGAGGTTTGGCAGGTCCCCGTCATGCGGACCATCGGGATGCAGCAGGCCATGCGCGCTGTCGGCGTCCCCGATGTGCGGCCCGGCGGACTTGAACTCCGTTGCGGGATCACAATCACCCACCTCGTGCAGATGCACCCCTTTTGGCCCCGGTTCCGCGCCTTCGACCTTGACGTAGATCAGAACACCATTGGTGCCGGGGGTGACGGTTGCGCTGCCCAGCACGGTGCCGTCCAGCGTCTTGATTTCGGCGCTGGCGACAGGTTCGGGGGCGCTGGCATGGCTGTCGGCCAGGGCGGCACCGGCGATGAGGGCCAGACCGGAGGCGAGGGCGGGAAGCGTGCGTTTCATGGGTATACTCCTTGCGTTTGCCGGGCCCCTTTGGGCCGTTCGAGGTCTAACGCATGGATGCCCCATTGGGTTCATGGGCCGGGCGGTTTGTCACCGGCCCCGGCTTTTTCACGACCTGCAAAGGGTTTTCGCCGGAACGCGCGATCAGATCGCGAGGTATTCGGCGCGCAATTGCTCGTTTTCCAGCACTTCCTGCGCCGTGCCATCGAACACGATTCCGCCGGTATCAAGGATCACCGCACGGTCGGCCAGTTTCAGCGCGCGCACCGCGTTCTGCTCCACCAGGATGGTGGTGATGCCCTGCTCCTTGATGATGGCAAGCGTCTTTTCGATCTCGTCCACGATGACGGGGGCCAGCCCCTCGTAGGGTTCATCCAGCAACAGCACCTTGATGTCGCGGGCCAGGGCGCGGGCGATGGCCAGCATCTGCTGCTCGCCCCCCGACAGGGTGGTGCCTTCCTGGTTCTTGCGTTCGCCCAGACGGGGGAAAAGATCGTAAAGCCGCTCCAGTGACCAGCCAATGGGCGGTGCGATCTGGGCCAGTTTCAGGTTTTCCTCAACGGTCAGGCCGGCAATGATGCGGCGGTCTTCGGGCACCAGGCCCAGACCCCATTGCGACGCTTCATGCGCCTTCATCTTGTGCAGCGGCTTGTGGTCGAGCCAGATTTCCCCCTTGGTCACCTCGGGCGAGGCGAGGCGCGCGATGGCGCGCAGGGTCGAAGTCTTGCCCGCGCCGTTGCGCCCCAGCAGGGCCAGAATCTCGCCCTCGTGCACGTTAAAGCTGATGCCCTGCACGATGTAGCTTTCGCCGTAATAGGCCTCAAGGTCCCAGACCGACAGAAAGGCGGGGGCCGTGGCGGCGCGGTTGGCGTTCTTGTCGAGGGTTTGGGTGTTCATGAAAGCTGTCCTTTGGCGGTCGGGTGGGGCAAGCTCGGTCTATGCGGCGTCCTGGGATTCACCCAGGTAGGCTTCGCGCACCTTGGGGTGTCCCTTGATCTTTTCCGGCGTGTCTTCGACCAGCGGGGTGCCCTGGGCCAGCACGGTGATCCGTTCGGCCAGAGAGAACACGACATGCATGTCATGTTCGATGATCGCGATGGTGATGTCGCGCTCTTCCTTGATCCGTTTCAGCAGGTCGATGGTATTGTTGGTATCGGCCCGTGCCATACCGGCGGTGGGTTCGTCCAGCAGCAGCAGGCGGGGGTCCTGGGCCAGGCACATCGCAATCTCCAGCCTGCGCTTGTCGCCCCGCGACATGGAGGCGGCATGCATCTCGCGCTTGTCGATCAGGTTCATGTCCTCCAACATGTGTTCCGCCTTTTCGATGATGTCGCGCTGGCTGGTCACCGACATGATGGCGTTCATCTCGAACGCCCCGTCGCGCTTGGCGAAACAGGGGATCATCATGTTTTCCATCACCGTCAGATCGCCGAAGATTTCCGGCGTCTGGAACACGCGCGAGATTCCCATCTGGTTGATCTCATAGGGTTTGCGCCCCAGCACGGATTGACCGTCGAACATCACCGACCCGGTGTCCGGGATCAGCTTGCCCACCAGGCAGTTCAGCAGGGTGGATTTGCCCGCGCCGTTGGGCCCGATGATGGCATGGCAGGAGTTTTCCGCCACGCTGAGGTTGACGTTGCCCAGGGCCTGAAGACCGCCAAAGCGTTTGCCCACGTTCTTGACTTCGAGAATTGCCATGGTGTCAGTCCTTATTCCGCAGGTGTCTTGGAGCCGTCGGGCGCGTCGTTCTTGGCGGGTTTGCCGCGGAACAGCCGCGCGATGCGCTGGCCGCCTTCGACAAGGCCACCGGGCAGGAAGATCACGACGATCATGAACATCAGGCCCAGGGTCAGGTTCCAGCCCTTGCCGACAAAGGGATGCACGATGACCACTAGGAAATCCTCGATCCCGTCGGGCAGGAAGGCAAACCAGCTGTGCAGCACGTTGTCGTTGATCTTGGAAAAGATGTTCTCGAAGTACTTGATGAAACCGGCGCCCAGTACCGGGCCGATCAGCGTGCCCGCGCCCCCCAGGATCGTCATCAGGACAACCTCGCCCGAGGCGGTCCATTGCATCCGTTCGGCCCCGGCAAGCGGGTCCATCGCGGCCATCAGGCCACCGGCCAGCCCGGCGTACATGCCCGAGATCACAAAGGCCGCCAACGCATAGGGCCGGGTGTTCAGGCCGGTATAGTTCATCCGTTGCTGGTTCGATTTCACCGCCCGCAGCATCATGCCAAAGGGCGAGCGGAAGATGCGGATCGCGAGGTAAAAGGCCAGGATCATGATGACGGCGCAGAAATAATAGCCCGCGTTGAAGTCGAAGGACCAGTTCCCCAGATTGAGCGTATAGGTGGAGCGCATCTCGACCAGCCCCAGTAGGTGCGGCACGCGTTCCCAGCTGTCGATCAGGATCTGCGGGTCCGAGGTATAGACCTGCAACCCGGTCTCGCCATTGGTGATGGTGGTGCCAAAGAAGCGGCCCAGCAGGTCAGAGTAGCTGATCGCGAACATCATCTGCGCAAAGGCCAGCGTCAGGATCGAAAAGTAGATTCCCGATCGCCGCAGCGAGATGAAGCCGATCATCAGGGCAAAGACGCCCGACACCAGGATCGCCAGCGGCAGCCCCCAGATGACGTTGTAATCCAGCAGCTTGTACATCCAGACCACCGCATAGGAGCCAAGCCCGAGGAAGGCGGCATGGCCAAAGCTGAGGTATCCGGTCAGGCCGAACAGGATGTTGAACCCGATGGCGAAGATGCCAAAGATCACAAAGCGTTGCATCAGGTCAGGATAGCCTGCATTGAACTGCGCCATCGCCGATCCCGCCGGGAAGGGGTTGAGCAGGAAAGGTGCGAAAAGCGTCAGGATCGCGACGATGATCAACAGGGCGGTGTCTCTTTTTGCGGTGCCGAACATGTCTTATTCCTCCATCACGCCTTTGCGGCCCATCAGGCCACGGGGACGTGTCAGCAAGATGATGATTGCCACCACATAGATGATGATCTGGTCGATGCCGGGCAGAATCGCCTTGATCTCGTTCATCGAGGCAAAGGATTGCAGGATGCCCAGCATGAAACCGGCCAGCACCGCGCCGGGCAGGGAGCCCATGCCCCCCACGACCACCACGACAAAGCTGAGCACAAGGAAATCCATGCCCATGTGGTAATTGGGCGAGTTGATGGGGGCATACATGACCCCCGCCAGCCCCGCGACCGCAGCGGCGATGCCGAACATGATGGTAAAGCGGCGGTCAATGTCTATGCCCAACAGGCCCACTGTCTCGCGGTCCGCCATGCCGGCGCGGACGACCATGCCGAAGGTGGTGAATTGCAGAAAGGCAAAAACGGCCGCGATGATCACCGCCGAAAAGGCGAAGTAGACCAGCCGCCAGTAGGGATAGGCCAGTGCGGTATCCAGCCCTAGCAGCGCCCCGAAGTCAAAGCTGCCGCGGAAGGCGTCCGGCGCGGGTGTAGGGATCGGGTTGGCACCGTAGAAATACTTGATGACCTCCTGCAACACGATGGCAAGGCCAAAGGTCACCAGGATCTGGTCGGCATGGGGACGTTTGTAGAAATGCTTGATCAGGCCGCGTTCCATCACATAGCCGATCACCAGCATCACCGGGATGGCAAATACGATAGCCAAGGGCACCGACCAGTTGATGATGGCACCACCAATGTCCGGTCCGAACCAGTTTTCAATGATGGGGGTCTTCACCTCAAGCGGGCGGCCCAGGAAATCCTTTTGCGTCTCGTCGATGCTGATGGTGCTGATGGTCAGGATTTTTTGCAGGGTGACCGAGCAGAAAGCACCGATCATGAACAGCGCGCCGTGGGCAAAGTTCACCACACCCAGCGTGCCGAAGATCAGGGTCAGGCCAAGGGCGATCAACGCATAAGCGGAGCCCTTGTCGAGACCGTTAATTATTTGAAGAAGGATTGCGTCCATGATCCCCACCTGATGTATGCGCGCAGCCGCCGGTCGAAACCGGGGCTGGCGGGTCGTTTAAGAGGGAAGGGCGGGTTTTGTACCGCCCTCCTGGTAGGTCCGGCTCAGGCGCCCGGATTGCATTCGCCCAGGTCGCCACCGGCGAACATGGGGTGGTCGGGGTCGTACTCGACCTGCGCGCGCGGCGTGACTTCGACGATTTCCAGCGTGTCGTATTCGTTGGACGGGTTTTCCGTGCCCTTCATGACAAGCACGTCCTTGAAACACTGGTGATCGTCGGCACGATAGAGAACCGGACCGTTGCCCATGCC
Source organism: Sulfitobacter sp. EhC04 (assembly GCF_001650875.1). Taxonomy (GTDB): domain Bacteria; phylum Pseudomonadota; class Alphaproteobacteria; order Rhodobacterales; family Rhodobacteraceae; genus Sulfitobacter. The sequence goes on along the minus strand of NZ_LXYI01000009.1, from coordinate 56,623 downwards.
GTCGAATTCGAAGCCTTCGAGAGCCTCGACCACGCCGCAGGGGTTGAAAGTGCCAGCACGTTCGCAGGCATCCGCGTAGAGCAGCGTCTGCACGTAACAGGTGTGCGCCGAATTCGACGGGGGCCGTCCGTACTTCTCGCCGAAGGACTTGGTGAAAGCCTTGGAGCCTTCGTCTTGCAACTGCCAGTTCCAGTTCATCGATCCGATCACGCCCTGCACGTTGGGGCCCGCACCGGCAGCCATCAGTTCGGAGTAGAGCGGCACGACGATTTCGAACTTCTTGCCGTTGACTTCCTTGTCAAGCAGGCCGAACTGCACCGCTTGGGTCAGGGAGTTGACCATGTCCCCGCCATATTCGTTCAGCACCAGCACATCGGCACCGGAATTTTGAATGGGCGCGAGGTAGGCAGAGAAGTCCGTGGCTTGTAGAGGCGTCAGGACGTTGTTGACCGTTTCCCATCCAACAGCTTCTGTCGCAGCGGCGATAGATTCCTGCTGGGTCCAGCCCCAAGTGTAATCAGCCGTCAGATGATAGGCTCGGCGTTCGGAACCATAGGCGTTCTTAAGCACGGGTGCCAGTGCCGCCGCTGACATGTAGGCGTTGAAAAAGTGCCGGAAACCGTTGCGTTTGCGGTCCTTGCCAGTGGTATCGTTGGAGTGAGTCAGACCGGCCATGAAGATGATACCAGAGTCTTGACACAGACCTTGAACAGCGACGGCCACGCCCGAGGACGAGCCACCATTGATCATAATCGCACCGTCTTTCTGGATCATCGACTGGGCAGAGGCGCGCGCGGCGTCGGATTTGGTCTGGGTGTCCCCGGTCACGAAGGTGACCTTCTTGCCCAGGATGCCGTTCCCCTTCAGCGCCTTGGAGCTGAACGTGTTCAGCATGCCGCCATCGCCTTCGCCGTTCAGGTGCTGGACAGCCAGCTCCTGGGCGCGCAGCTCATCCAAACCTTCTTCGGCATAGGATCCTGTTTGCGGCACGTTGAAGCCTAGCGTGACGGTGTCGCCGGTGGGGGCATTGGTATACCCGGCATGGGCGTCAGCGCGCAGATAGGTGGGCAGTGCAAGACCTGCACCGGCCACGGCGCTGGTTTTGATCAGACCACGACGTGTCAGTTTCGAAAATGACATGAATTCCTCCCGATTTGTAAACGCATGTCGGATTCCTCCATCCGGCACACGCGGCACTATTGTGCAAACACTTTATCACCCGGCTTGTGAAACCCATCAATAAGTCCTTTTAAATTCTGCATAATCCTGTAAATATCTTCGCAATAAGTCTATGGAACCTGTAAATATCATGATATTGCAGCGCAGAAACACATTGAAATCGCACAGTTTTACCGGATGCTTTTGCCGTGGCGCGTGAGGGGCTGACAGGCAGCCGCATCCGCGAAAGGCGGATCATGGCGTCGCTCAAGCAGGCCGACCTGGCCCGCGCCATCGGGATATCCGCCAGCTATCTCAATCTGATCGAACACAACAAGCGCAGAATCGGCGGCAAACTGCTGCTGGACATCGCGGCCGCGCTGGAGGTGGAGCCGCAAACCCTGACCGAAGGGGCGGAAGCGACACTGATCGCGGCCCTGCGCGAAGCGGCCCACGAGGCCGGGATGAGCGGCGCAGAGGCCGACCGGGCCGACGAATTCGCGGGGCGTTTCCCCGGTTGGGCCGATGTTCTGGCAGGGGCGCGCCGCCGCCTTGACGCGCTGGAGGCCACAGTGGAGGCGCTGACCGACCGGCTGGGCCACGATCCGCAGCTGGCGGCCTCGATACACGAGCTTTTGACAACGGCGGCGGCGATCCGCTCCACCGCATCCATCCTGGCAGAGACCAAGACGCTGCAACCTGAGTGGCGCGACCGCTTTCATGCCAACCTGAACGAGGACAGCGACCGGCTGTCCGCCAGCGCGCAGGATCTGGTGGCCTATCTTGATGCGGAACCCGGCGCGGATGATGCCGCCAGTTCCCCGCAGGAGGAGGTCGAGGCGTTCTTGTCCGCACGCGACTTCAGTTTCCAGATGCTTGAGGGGGCCGCCAACGCCGACACGCTGATCGTCGAGATGCTGGCGGATGATCCTGCCCTTCGGTCTCCTGCCGCGCATTTCATCGCCCGCGCAGTCCTGCGCCAGATTGCGCGTGATGCAGCCCTGCTGCCGCTGGCCCGCCTGCGCGCCGCCGTGGCGGATAAGGGGGTTGATCCTGTCGCCCTTGCCCGCGCGCTGGAGCAGCCGGTCGGGCGGGTGCTGCGCAGGCTGGCCGCGCTGCCGGAACTGGAGACCGGGCTGATTGTCTGCGACCGCTCCGGTACGGTGACCTTTCGCAAGACGGTGGACGGGTTTTCGGTGCCGCGTCACGGGGCCTGTTGCCCGCTTTGGCCCCTGTTCGCGGCCCTTGGGCAACCCGGCACGATCACCGCGCAGCGGGTCAGCCAGCTGGGCAGGGCGCAGGCGCAGTTCCAGTGCTATGCCGTGAGCGAGCCGGTGACGCCGCAGGGCTACAACGCGCCGCCGCTGCTGCAAGCCATGATGTTGCTGCTGCCGGTGCCCGAAGGGGGCGCATCCGGGGTTCCGGTGGGGGCTACCTGTCGGGTCTGTCCACATGACAACTGTATCGCGCGCCGCGAACCCTCGATCCTGAGTGCGGGGGCTTGAGCCAGGGGGCGCGCTTCAGCGCGGCGGCGCCGCGACGGCCTGTCGTCGCCATTGCCCTGGCGATTGATCGTATTCCTGCCGGAATGCGCGCCCGAAATGTGACACATCCTTGAAGCCAGCCGCATAGGCGATGCTTGAAACCGACAAATGGTTTTGCGCCGGATCCAACAACGATCGCGCCGCCTGTGCCAGGCGTGTTTCCAGCAGCAAGGCGCCAAAGCGTGTGCCGTTCCCGGCAAGTATCTGCTGGACGTACCCGACCGACAGCCCGATCAAGCTGGCGCACTCGGACAGGTCGAAATCCGGGCGGGCGCAGTTCTGGTGGATGATCTGCCTGATCTGGTGGAGCCGCGCCAGGCGGCGCCCGACAGGGCTGACCTGCGGTGTCGAGGGCCCAGTGGCCAGCACGGCAAGGGACAGAAATACTTGCGACAAACGTGACAACGCGTCCGGGCACCCGCCGCTGGATGCAGTGGCCAGCGCGCGGCCTGCCTCTGATATGAGGTTCCCGATGACCGGATGACCGGACAGGAGGGACGGGCCGGAGCCGAACTCTGGGCCGGCCGCATCCTGCAACAATCGTTTCGGCACCATGAGCGAGGCGACACCCAGCGATCTGCAATAGTCGTGCTTCAGGTCGAAAGGTTCGGACCCGTCGAATATCCCCACATCGCCGACGCGCAGCGTCATCGCAGTGCCGCGCTGCGCCACGCGGCATTCGCCGTGCAGCTGCGTGTTCAGATAATAGCAGTCCTGCGGGGACGATGCGATTTCCGCTTTGCCCCGCTGCACCCTGTGCGCGCGGGCTGATACGATGTTCAGAATGCCTGAATCCGTCTGATGGGAGCACACCACGGCCTGAAACGCTGCGCGCTTCTGGGCGTCCAGTTCGGGCCGCAGGGGCATGAACGCCGTGCAGATACTTTCGCGGTAGTAATCGAATGCCTCGGCCTCGCCGACCGAATTGGTGTTCCACTCCCTTGCGGGATGCGGAACCTGACTTGCAGAACATGTTTCATGAGTCTGAGCCATAGGAAACCGGATTGGGAAAGGTATCTTTCAAGAAGATTAGGCTAAAGGGAGAAACCAAGGATGTCTACTTTTGTACTTGTACACGGCGCATGGCACACGGGCGCGCAGTTCGAGCCAGTGGCACAGCCCATGCGCGATGCCGGACACGTCGTTCATTGCCCGACCATTGCCGGAAACAACCCCGACGACCCGCGTACAACGGGCCTGGAAGCCGCCATCGCTTCCATTGTCGCATACATCGAGACCAACGATCTGGACGATGTCGTTCTGCTGGGACACAGCTATGGCGGAATGGTCATCACCGGCGTGGCGGACCGGATCGCCAGCCGGTTGCGGCGTCTGATCTACTGGAACGCCTTTGTCCCTAACGACGGGGAAAGTCTGAACGACATGGTGCCGCCGCACTACGTCGGCATGTTCGATGTGGTCAGCGCCGAGAGTGCCGACAATAGTGTCATGCTGCCGTTCCCCATCTGGCGCGAGGCCTTCATCAACGATGGCTCGGAGGAGCTTGCGCAATCGGCCTATGAACAACTCAATGCGCATCCCTACGCGACCTTCACTGACCCGATTTCCCTGTCGGTGAACCCGGCAGAGATGCAGATTGCCAAGTCCTACATCAACTGCACCGAAGACACGGCACTGCCACAGAGCCTTGGCTGGCATCCGCGCCTGTCCGAGAAGCTGGGCCTGTTTCGTCTTGTCCAGATACCGGGCAGCCATGAGTTGTGCTTTTCGGACCCGGCCGCTTTGGCAGCTGCTGTCCTGGATGCGGGGCGGGACTGATCCCGGTTGCGCGCGGCGGCCTTGTCAGACCGGGCGCAAAGGGTGAATAACGCCTGCTCCGGCAGGCCTCCACACGCCGCATCCGGACAGGCCGGCTGCGGTGCATTTACCACGATCACACCCTTCGCTGCCCGGTCCCATGCACAGCTTTGACAGGTCGCATGTTCCGGTGCATGTTGAAGCGCGGTTGCAACAGGCCGCATGGGGAGGGAAAACCGCGCATGAGCAAACATGTCGTGCTGGTGGAGGACGAGCTGAACATCGCCGAAGCCATCCGCTTTGTCCTGTCGAATGACGGCTGGCGGGTAGAGACATTGGCAAACGGGCTGAACGCGGTGGAGGTGATCCGCAAGGTCCGCCCCGACCTGGTGCTGCTGGACGTGATGTTGCCGGGCCGCAGCGGGTTCGAGATATTGCACGACCTGCGGGCCGATCCGGCCTTTGCCGATCTGCCGGTGATGATGCTGACCGCGCGCGGCCAGAGCCGCGACCGCGAGATGGCGCGCAAGGCAGGGGTGAGCAAGTTCATGACCAAACCCTTTTCCAATGCCGAGATGCTGGAGGCCGTGCGCGAACTGACGGCCTCGGCCTGAGGCCGCCATGCCCGAGCGCCGCATGTTTCTTGAACGCCGCAGCTACCGAATGCGCCGGGCGATGGATGCCCTGCGCCTGTGGCCGCTGGTGGGTCTGGCGCTGTGGATGGTGCCGCTGCTCTGGGCGGTGCCGGGGGAAGGGCCGGGAGAGGGGACGGGCGCGCCGATGCCGATGTCCTCGGCGCTGCGCTATATCTTCGGGGTCTGGGTCCTGTTGATCCTTGGCGCGCTGGCCCTGTGGTGGCGCACCGGGCGTGGTGCCGCAGAGGATAGCGCAGAGGGTGGCGCGGACAGCCCGCCCCGACAGGGCTGATGGTCGCGCTGAACGAACTTGTGCTGGTCTGCCTGGCCTATGTGGCCGGGCTGTTTCTGGTCGCCTTCTGGGCAGAGCGTGCGGCGCTGCGCGGCAAGGGCGGCACGCTGCTGCGCTCTCCGCTGGTCTATACGCTGTCACTGTCGATCTACTGCACCGCCTGGACGTTCTACGGTGCCGTTGGCTATGCGGCGCGGTCGGGGCTGGAATATGTCACCATCTATCTAGGCCCCAGCCTGGTGATGATCGGCTGGTGGTGGGGCCTGCGCCGGCTGGTGCGGATCGGGCGCAGCCAGCGGGTGACGTCCATCGCCGACCTGATCTCAAGCCGCTATGGCAAGTCCAACAGCCTGGCCATCATCGTGACCCTGATGGCGGTGATCGGAGTCACGCCTTACATTGCGCTGCAATTGCAATCGGTGGTCCTGTCGCTGTCGATCTTCGCGGCCAATGGCGATGGCAGCAGCTATAACCCGGTCAGCGCGGCCCTTTGGGTGGCGGCGGGGCTGGCGCTGTTCACCGTGCTTTTCGGCACAAGGAACCTGAATGTGAACGAACGCCATCACGGCGTGGTGATCGCCATCGCGGTGGAGGCCATTGTCAAGCTGGTGGCCTCGCTGGCGGTGGGTATCTTTGTGGTCTGGGGCCTTGGCGGCGGGGTGGAGCAGACGCTGGCGCGGGTCGATGCCTCGGCGATCGGTGAATGGCAGGTGCAGGGCGGCCGCTGGGCCGCGCTGACGCTGTTGTCGGCGGCGGCCTTTGTCTGCCTGCCGCGCATGTTTCAGGTCATGGTTGTCGAAAACGACGAGGAACGGCACCTGCAAATCGCCTCCTGGGCCTTTCCGCTCTACCTGATGTTGATGAGCCTTTTCGTGGTGCCCATCGCGGTGGTGGGGCTGGACCTGATGCCGCCCGGTTCCAACCCCGATCTCTTTGTGCTCAGCCTGCCGCTGAGCCAGGGGCAGAACGGGCTGGCGATGCTGTCTTTCCTCGGCGGGTTTTCATCGGCCACCTCGATGGTGATCGTGGCGACGCTGGCGCTGTCCACCATGGTGTCGAACCATATCGTGATGCCGATCTGGCTGAGCACCCGGCACGGCAGCGCGGTGCAATCGGGCGATGTGCGGCAGGTGGTCCTGCTGGCGCGGCGACTGTCGATCCTGCTGATCATCGCGCTTGGCGTGCTTTATTACCGCATCTCCGGCGGCAGTGCGGCCCTTGCCGCCATCGGCACGATCTCTTTCGGCGGGGTGGCGCAGTTCCTGCCGGCGCTTCTGGGCGGTATTTTCTGGCGCGGTGCCACCCGGTCGGGCGCGCTGTGCGGTCTCGGGATCGGCTTTGCGATATGGGTGTTCACCATGCTGCTGCCCAGCTTTGGCGTGGGCGCCGCACTGTCGGCGGAGACTTTTGCGCAGGGCCTATGGGGGCAAAGCTGGCTGCGCCCGCAGGCGCTGTTCGGCATTTCGGGTCTGGACCCGACGGTGCATGCGGTGGTCTGGTCGCTGTCGCTGAACACGCTGGCCTTTGTCGCGGTCTCCATCGTCAGCTTTCCCGACCCGATCGAACGGCTTCAGGGGGCGCAGTTCGTGAATGTGCTGGAACATTCCGGCCCGGCGCGCAGCTGGACCGCCTCGGTCGCGGGCAGCGAGGATCTGATGATCATGGCGCAGCGCATTCTGGGCGCGCCCGAGGCGCAGGCGTTTTTCCGTGCGGAGGCGGAGGCCCAGGGCATTACCGGCGGCCTGCCGGAACCCACGCCCGCCTTTGTGCAGGCGCTGGAGCGGGAATTGGCAGGCTCCGTGGGGGCCGCAACCGCACATGCCATGGTCAGCCAGATCGTCGGTGGCACCTCTGTCTCTGTGCAGGACCTGCTGGCGGTGGCGGACGAATCCGCGCAGATGCTGGAATATTCCAACCAGCTTGAACAGAAATCCCGTGAATTGACCGAAACGGCAGCAAAACTGCGCAGCGCCAATGAAAAACTGACCCAGCTTTCACTGCAAAAGGACGGGTTCCTCAGCCAGATCAGCCATGAGCTGCGCACCCCGATGACCTCAATCCGGTCGTTTTCCGAGATCCTGCGCGATGCGGGCAAGCTGACCGAGGCGGACAAGACGCGCTATGCCTCCATCATCCATTCGGAAACGCTGCGCCTGACCCGTCTGCTGGATGAGCTTCTGGATCTGTCGGTGCTGGAGAACGGGCAGGTGACTCTGCGCATGGGGCAGGACCGGCTGAGCGACATGATGGACCGCGCGGTGACGACGGCGCTGGCCGGGGCGGGGCCTGCGCTGGCGGTGCATCGTGAAACCGAAACGCCCGACGTCGTGCTGCACACCGATATCGACCGTCTGGTGCAGGTGTTCATCAACCTCGTGTCCAACGCGCGCAAATATTGTGACGCGGCAGAGCCTGCGCTGACCATCCGCGTCAGCCGTCACGACGGCGGCCTGTGGATTGACTTTGTCGACAATGGCAGCGGCATCGACGCCGACGTGCAATCGGTCATCTTCGAAAAGTTCTTTCGGATCAGCGGGGAAGCAGCGGAGGGTGTGGGCCTTGGACTTGCCATCTGCCAGGAGATCATGTCGCGGCTCGGCGGGCAGGTTCTGTATCTGCCAAAGGAGAGCGGCACCGCCTTCAGGGTCAGCCTGCCGCAGAGCGTTCTGGTGCAGGATGCCGAAAATCCGGGCCAGACGCCGGTGACTTAAAGGGCTTGGTAACCGGTTTGGCGTTAATGCTGTTGCAATGACGCACGAATGAATGGTGGCCATGGGGCAAGCTCAGCAAAAATCAGACAGCGGGGAAGGCTCCGTTTTGCGGCGCAAGACCGACCGGGGCCGCGCCAGGCATCAGGCGCGCGCAATGACCTTGGCCAAATCCCTGCGCCTCAGTCTGGCGAAGGTGGCTGATGACCTGCTTGATCTGGCGCTGGCCGCCCTTGCCATCAAGGTGGAAGAGGTGGCAGGCGACGACCTGCAAGAACACTTTGACGCGCGGAACCTGCTGATGCTGCTGGATGGTCCCGACGGGCGGCCTGCGGCAGCGGCGCTGGACCCATTGCTGGTGGGCGCGTTGATCCAGCAGCAGACCATGGCACAGGTGTTGCCCGACACCGGGGGCGATCCACGCCCGATGACGGATACGGATGCGGCCGTCACCGCCCCCTTCGTGAATGCGCTGATCAAGCGGGCGGCGGCACTGCCTGACGCGCCGGCGGACAAGCATCTGCTGGCGGGTCATGCCTTTGGCAGTCGGGTCGATAATCCACGCCTGCTTTCGCTGGCACTTGAAGAACAGGCATACCGCCTGATCACCCTGACCGTCGATATTGCGGGTGGCGTGCGGCAGGGCCAGATCCTGCTTTGCCTGCCCGAACCCGACGAAGCGGTGGCGCAGGTCCCGCCGGAGGACGCGGTGGAGGAGGTCGCAGGCAAGGGCAATCAGAAATCCGCCACCCTGTCGCAATCGGTGCTGGCGCTGGATGTCGGTCTGGACATTGCGCTGGCGCGGCTGCGGATGCCGCTGGCGAGGCTGGGCCAATTGCGCGTCGGCGATACGCTGGAATTGAACGGCGCGCGCTTTGACAGGGCAGAGGTGCTCAGACCCGGTGGCGGCAGTCTGGTGCGCGGCGTGCTGGGGCAGTTGGACGGTTGCCGTGCGCTGCGGATCGTGCCGGAAAAGCGGGGTGCCCAGACACCGAACCGGCGCGCCAGCGACCGGGCGGGGCTGGATCAGCGCGCGCCGGAACCGCACTCGCCGCCAATACCTTCTGCTCCGGCGGAGATGGCACCGATCGATGTCAGCCCGGCAGCGCCGGATGACTTGCCGGATATGTCCGATCTGCCCGAACTGGATCTTTCAAATATGGATGACCTGCCCGAGCTTGACGGCCTGCCGGAGCTTGACGACATGCCGGATTTGGGTGACCTGCCGGATTTGCCCGATCTGTCAGAGCGCAAGGCAGGCTGACCTGTCAGGTGAAAGGTGCATCCAGCGCCGGGGCGATGTTTGAAATGTCATAGCCGCCCGCGCGGGCAGCGGCGAGGATATCATCGGCGGGCATCTGCCCGGCCTGACCCAGCGCCCAGGCGATGGTCGACCGTGTACCGGAGGCGCAATAGGCCAGCACCACATCATCCGTGTCCGCACCCAGCGCGCGGTTTTGCCCGATCACATCCGGCACCATGGTCTGATGGGTCAGCGGTTGCAGCGCAAATCCGATGCCGGCCGCCTCGGCGGCAGCCTGGATCGCGGCGGCCTGATGGCTGGGCGGCACCTCTGCGTCCGGGCGGTTGCACAGGATGCGGGTGATGCCCGCAGCGCGAATGGCCTCCATGTCCGACGGGTCGATCTGGGGGGCCACGAAATAGCGGGGGGTGAGTTGTCGAATGTCCATGGGATGATTTACGCAGCCCGGTGCCTTCTGTCCAGCGGTGGCTTGCGTTCAGCCCAGAAAGATGCCGACAATCACCATCATCAGGCCGATCACGGACAAAAACAATGCGCCCAGGTTCAGCGGGATCGCGGATTTCAGCACTGCGCGCATCGCATCGTCGTCCAGATTGGCGCGTTTCGCGCGTGACACGGCGATGATGCACCAGACCAGCCCGACCAGCCCCAGCAGCGATATTGCCGCCCCGGTCCAGATCACGATGTCCAGAATGTTGGTCTCGGTCGTTTCCATGGCGCATCCGCTACGCCAAAGACCCGGCCGGATCAAGTGCGTCTTGCAGGGCGCGCGGCGCGCTTGTAGTCAGTGCCGACCAACCCCAAGCGCAGGAGAACGCAATGAGCGATACAGGCACCAACCCCGAAGTTGTCGACACGGTGGGCGATGCGACCTACCGCGTGACCGCCAATGAACTGCGTCAGTTCATCGAGCGTATCGAGCGGCTGGACGCTGAGAAAAAGGACCTTGCAGAGCAGCAAAAGGAAGTCATGGCCGAGGCCAAGGCGCGCGGCTATGACACCAAGGTGATGCGCAAGGTGATTGCCCTGCGCAAGCGCGACAAGGACGACATTGCCGAAGAAGAAGCGGTGCTGGAAATGTACAAGGAAGCGCTGGGCATGTGAGCCGCCGGGGCGGCCATTCAGGAACTTTTTACGCCCGCATGATTATAACGGGCCGAGCAAGTTCATCAGGATGGCCGCATGACGTACAGGATAACAGCAGTGGCGCGGCCTTATTTGACCGTGGCGCTGATTGTAGCGGGATTGTGGGTTGAGGGCTCTGGCCAGCCCGCCTGGGCCGAGGTTGATGCCGCGCAAAATGCCCGCAACAGGATCAGCCTGGCAGCACGACAGCGCATGTTAAGTCAGCGCATGGCCAAAAGCGCCTGTCTGTCGATGGTGTCGGTCGACTCCGAGGTCGAAGCGCGCCGCGCGCATGAGGCCGCAACCAGTTTTGACGCGATGCTTGTCAGTCTTGCCGACGGCGATGCCGAACAGGGCGTGCTGAAAGAAACCTATCCTGACGTGCGTGCAGGGCTGGCGCGCACCGCGGCACTTTCTTCGGGGCTGACCGCATCGGCAAGGCAGATCGCGGCGGGTGACCTGCACACGGTTGTTGTCTGGCTGATGGTCAGCCGCAATTTGCCGACCTTGAGTGAAATGCACGCAACCATGGAATTGATGGAGGCGCATTACGGCACCGCCCAGATTGATCCGGGGATCGCTGCGGCAATTGTCCTAGCGGGTCGGCAGGGCATGTTGAGCCAGAAAATGGTCAAGGAGCTTTGTTTCCTGTCGATCGGCATTGGCGGCGCGGATGTGCGCGAAGCACTGGCTGATACAGTCGGTGTCTTTGACACCGCGCTTCACCGGCTGTTCAGGGGCGGCAAGGACGGCGCGTTGGGCGGCAAGCCGAAGCCACGGCAGCGCGGTCAGCTACGTGCCGTGAAGAAAAGCTGGAAGCCGATGAAACAGATGCTGGAGGAGGTTGTGGCAGGTGGTGAGATCACCGATGAAATCCTGCTTGACGCCGCCCGGCAAAGTGAAGTTTTGCTGCAAGAAGCAGATGCGCTTGTCCTGCTTTACACGCAGGACTAGGTCCGGCGGCCCAAACCCCCTTGCACCCCAGCGCCCTGCTCAATAGAAGGGCAGAAATTTTCGCCCGCGCCCCATTCGGCGCGGCCTTACTCTATGGAGCACACATGCAGGTCAACGAGACGCTGAACGACGGTCTGAAACGCGGCTATGCCATCACGCTGACGGCGGCTGAACTGGACGCCAAAGTGAACGAGAAACTGGCCGAAGCGCAGCCTGACGTTGAGATGAAGGGTTTTCGCAAGGGCAAGGTGCCGATGGCGCTGCTGAAAAAGCAGTTCGGCCAGCGCGTCATGGGCGAAGCGATGCAGGAAAGCATCGACGGCGCGATGAACGAGCATTTCGAGAAATCCGGCGACCGCCCCGCGATGCAGCCTGACGTCAAGATGACCAATGAAGACTGGAAGGAAGGCGACGACGTCGAGGTCACCATGACCTACGAGGCGCTGCCGGAAATCCCCGAGATCGACATGTCCAAGATCGAGCTGGAAAAGCTGGTGGTCAAGGCCGATGACGCGGCCATCGACGAGGCGCTGAAAAACCTGGCCGAAACCGCGCAGGATTTCAAATCCCGCAAGAAGGGTTCCAAGGCCAAGGACGGCGACCAGGTCGTGATGGATTTCGTCGGCAAGGTCGACAGCGAGGCCTTTGAAGGCGGTTCGGCAGAGGACTATCCGCTGGTTCTGGGCTCCAATTCCTTCATCCCCGGCTTTGAAGAGCAGCTTGTGGGCGTGAAGACAGGCGAGGAAAAGGCGGTTACCGTCAATTTCCCCGACGATTACCAGGCCGAGCATCTCAAGGGCAAGGAAGCGACCTTTGACTGCACCATCAAGGACGTCAAGGAGCCCGTTGCCGCAGAGATCAACGATGAACTGGCGACCAAATTCGGGTCCGAGGATCTGGAAGGTCTGAAAAAGCAGATCGCGGAACGTCTGGAAGCCGAATACGCCGGTGCCTCTCGCGCGGTGATGAAGCGCGGCCTGCTCGACGCGCTGGACAAGCTGGTCAGCTTTGACCTGCCGCCCTCGCTGGTCGAAGCCGAGGCGGGCCAGATCGCACATCAGCTGTGGCACGAGGACAACCCCGATGTGGAAGGCCACGACCACCCCGAGATCGAGACCACGGACGAGCACAAGACGTTGGCGGAACGTCGGGTACGTCTGGGCCTGCTGCTGGCAGAGATTGGCCAGAAGGCAGAGGTCGAGGTGACCGACGCCGAGATGACCCAGTCGATCATGAACCAGGCCCGCCAGTATCCGGGCCAGGAACGCCAGTTCTTTGAATTCGTGCAGCAGAACCAGCAGATGCAGCAGCAGCTGCGCGCGCCGCTGTTCGAGGACAAGGTGGTTGACCACATCGCCGAGCAGGCGAAGACGAGCGAAAAGGAAGTGTCCAAAGAGGAGCTTCAAAAGGCCGTCGAGGCGCTGGAAGACGAATAATCCGCGTTTCAGTACGCGTTGCAGGGCCGTGTCCGTTGGGCACGGCCCTTTGCGTTTGAGGGGCGATTTTTTCGAAAAAATCGGTCCGGACTTTTTGAAAAGTCCGGGCCTGTGCCGCCACGTTACGGATGCCGTCGATTGACCTCGCTTCCGGGCTGGGGAAATCTGTGCCCAGTCAGTCAGGGGGGCGGCAGCAGATGGAACTTGAAGAGGCCATGCTGGAGCGGCGCAGCATCCGGGGGTTCACCAATGATCCCGTGCCGCGCGCCCTTCTGGAAGAGATCATTGCGCTGGCGATGCGCGCGCCGTCCTCCATGAACACCCAGCCCTGGCACCTGCATGTGCTGACCGGCGAGCCGCTGGCGAAAGTGCGGGAGGGCAATTCGACCCGCATGCTGGGCGGCGTGCCGCCCCAGCGCGAGATCAGTGACCACGGGGCCTATGAGGGTGTTCACCGCGACCGCCAGGTTGAGATTGCAAAGCAGCTTTTCGGGGCTATGGGGATCGAACGCGACGACAAGGTGCGGCGGCAGGACTGGGTCATGCGCGGCTTTCGCCAGTTCGATGCGCCGGTGTCTATTGTCGTCTGCTTTGACAAGAGCCTGACCGACAAGGGGACGATCGCGCATTTCGATCTGGGGGCCGTGACCTATGGTCTGGTGCTGGCGGCCTGGAGCAGGGGGCTGGGCACCGTGATCAACGGGCAGGGCATCATGCAATCGCCCGTGGTGCGCGAACATGCGCAGATCCCCGATGATCAGGTCATCCTGACCTGTGTTGCGATGGGCTGGCCCGACGACAGCTTTTCCGCCAATGCCGTGCGCTCCCACCGGCGCGGGATCGATGAGGTTGCGCGGTTTGTTGGCTTCGACTGACCCTCAGCCGAGGATCAGCAGCCCGGTATAGGCGGCATAGCCCGCGAGCAGGGTCGCCCCTTCGCCCCGGCTGATCCTCCGACCCGTGGCCCCCATGATCAGGACCACCAGCGCGGCACCCGTCATCACCCAGATGTCCAGCGCGATGAATTGCGCAGGCACCTGCATCGGGCGCACCATCGCGGTGACGCCGAGAATGCCCAGCACATTGAAGATGTTGCTGCCGATGATATTGCCAAAGGCCATATCGGCCTGCCCCTTGCGCGCGGCGACAAGCGAAGTCACCAGTTCGGGCAGGGAGGTGCCGACCGCCACGATGGTCACACCGATCAGCGCCTCGGACACGCCCCAGGACGCGGCCACTGCAACCGCGCCGGTGACAAGGGCGCGTGCGGCAAGGATTGTCACGACCAGACCGGCCAGCACCGCGACCAGGCCGCGCCAGAGCGGCGGGGTGGGCATGTCACTGATGCAGGCTGCATCGCTGTCACCGCGCCGCAGGGCAGTGACGAGGTACAGCGCAAGCCCCGCGACCAGCAGCAGCCCCATGGGCCGGTTGATGTTGCCCCAGAGCACCAGCGCAAGCGCCGCAAGCGTGGCCCCCAGCATGACCGTCCCGTCACGCTGCAGCGTCCCCCTGGCCACCGCCATCGGGCTCAGCGCGCAGGTCAGGCCCAGGATCAGCAGAATATTGGCGATATTGCTGCCCACCACATTGCCGATCGCAATGCCGGGAGAGCCTGCAAGGGCGGCCTGTACAGATGTCACCAGTTCCGGCATCGAGGTGCCGAAACCCACCAGTGTCAGCCCGATCACCAGCGGCGACACGCCCCAGCGGGTGGCCAGGCCTACCGCCCCGTCCACCAGCCAGTTGCCGCCCAGAAGAAGCCCGGCAAAGCCGATTGCGATAAGCGATAGGTCAATCATTTGGATGTCCCGGAAAGACCGGGAAAGACGCGGTGCCGATCACCACGCCGCCCGGTATCGCCAAGATCATGGCAGGGGGGACCTGCTTCAAGGGGCGGATGAAAATATCGTCCGGGGTGGTGAGGATCAGCCGCTGCGCAGCCCGGTCTCGACCAGCATGCCGCGTCGCTTGGCCTCGTAATAGTAGCCGCGCGCGTACCATTTGATGGCCGTCCCCTGGTCACCGTCCGAAAGCAGCCAGGCCCCGCGCAGGTATTTCAGCGCATATTCAAGATTGGTATCGGCATCCAGAAGCTCGCCAGGCGCGCCCTGAAAGCCCATCGACCGGGCGGTGGCGGGCAGGATCTGCAACAGGCCGTAATAGGGGCCATTGCGCGCCTTGGGGTTGTGGGTGCTTTCGCGGATTGCAAGGCGATGCACCAGCGGGCGCGGCAATTCATAGTGATCGGCCCAGTAGTTGATCTTTTGCCGCAGTTCCGGGGTCTCGTTGGGATGCAGCGGAATGGCAAGGCGCGGTGCGGGCTTGACCTCTGGCGCGGCGGCACAGGCAGAGACGGCAGCGGCGCAAAGCAAGGCCAGCGCGGCGCGACGGGTGTGATGAAACATTTTCAGGATTCGCGATTGTGGCAACTGCGCAGAACCTACCGGGGGAGGGTTTTCAGGCAAGTGCGCAGTTCCGCAATGCGCGGGAAGTCGCAAGGGGATGCGCGGGAATCGGCCCAAAAGCCCTGCAAAGCAGGGGAGAAGAAGCCAGACCAACCGGTGTCTGCGACAGGTCCGGCAATTCAGATGGCGGGGCTTCGCCCCCTGAAACTTGCACTTTGCAACCGGATTTTCTAGACTTTCGGCATCGGTCAACATTCACAAGGGGAGGGCACAAGCTGAACATGCGTATCATCCGCCGACTTCAGCATGGACCCCGTTTCGCCCTGTAAATCCGTTTGCAGGGCTGGTCAGAGACGCGACTTCGATCTGCCTGCCCAGGGCCGCGTTGCGGCACCCCTTTGTTTGACCAGAGAATCCCATGACCATCATCAATATCAACGCTTTGGGCGTCACCCTTGGCGCGCCGCTGTTTTCCGACCTGTGCCTGAACATCGCCAAGGGCGACCGTATCGGTCTGGTGGCCGCCAACGGGCGCGGCAAGACAACCTTGCTGCAATGCCTGGCCGGTGAATTCGACCCCACGACCGGCGACATCACCCGCGCGCGCGGCCTGCGGGTCGGCCATGTTGCCCAGAACCTGCCCGAAGACGCCCTTGGCCAGACGCTTTATGACGGGGTGCTGGCCGCGCTTCCCCCGGAACAGGCGGAATATGAAAGCTGGCGCGTCGATGTGGTGCTGGACGATCTCAAGGTGCCCTATGAGGTGCAGCACAAGGTGCTGGGCGCGCTGAGTGGCGGCTGGCAACGCAGCGCGATGCTGGCGGCGGTCTGGATCACCGAACCGGATGTGCTGTTGCTGGATGAGCCGACGAACCATCTGGACCTGCATCGGATCGGGCTGTTGCAGGACTGGCTGGCCGCTTTGCCCCGCGACGTGTCGGTTGTGACCACATCCCATGACCGGGCGTTTCTGGACGAGACGACCAATCGGACCCTGTTCCTGAGGGCCGAGCGGTCGAGGGTCATTCAACTGCCCTTTACCGCCGCGCGGGCGGCGCTGGATCAGGCCGATGCCGCCGATGAGCGGCGCTTTGCAAATGATCTGAACAAGGCGCAGCAATTGCGCAGGCAGGCCGCCAAGCTGAAGAACATCGGGGTCAATTCCGGCTCTGATCTGCTGGTGGTCAAGACCCGGCAGTTGACCGAACGCGCGGCACAGATGGAGGCCGCCGCACGTCCCGCGCATCACGAACGCAGCGCGGGTGACATCAGGCTGACCAACAGCGGAACCCATGCCAAGGCACTGATTACACTGGATGATGTTGCGGTGGAAACGCCGGGCGGCGACCTGTTGTACAGGACCGGGCAAAAATGGATCCTGCCCGGTGACCGGGTTGTTCTGCTGGGGGCCAATGGCACCGGCAAGACCCGGCTGATCACCTTGATCGAACAGGCGCTGGCGGGGGCGGGCGGCCCTGTGAAATGCGCCCCATCGGTTGTCCCGGCCTGTTCGGACCAACATCTGAGCCAGCTTTCCGACCGCGATACCCCGATGACGGCCATTACCGGCGCTTTCGACATTGGCGACCAGCGTGCCCGTGCGGTGCTGGCCGGGGCGGGTGTTGAGATCGGGATGCAGGACAAGCGGATCGGCGCGCTGTCCGGCGGGCAAAAGGCGCGGCTGGCGATGCTGGTCCTGCGGCTGAAGAACCCGAATTTCTACCTGCTCGACGAGCCAACGAACCATCTGGACATCGAAGGGCAGGAGGCGCTGGAAGAGGAGTTGATCGCCCATGGGGCCTCCTGCCTGCTGGTCAGTCACGACCGCAGTTTTCTGCGCCGTGTGGGAACGCGGTTCTGGTGGATTCGTGGCAGGAAGCTGGAGGAGGTGGACAGCCCCGAGCCCTTCCTGAGCGGAGAGATGGGGGCCGCGCCGGGGTGAGGACCGGCTGTTGCGATGTGTGGGGAGGTGAGCTGTGCGGATTTTGCTGCCGTCAGTCACCGGTAACCAAAGCCCGGCTTGTGCTTTGCCTCCGGGGGGCATGTGGGCCCCCAACCGGAGCGTCACTGCGACAGGCATCAACCTCCGCTTGTTGAGCGGGGCCAGCAATGTGACAGAAACGCCGGTTCTGCCGGGCACCGGATGCCGGACACAAAAAAACGCCGCGCGGAATGTTCCGCGCGGCGTTTCAATTTCAGACAGGTAAGGCTTAGCCGCGGCCTGCGGTGTCTTCCTGATCGCCCGATGCAGGTGCGTCGTCCGCATCGGTGTCCGTGTCCAGATCGTCCAGTTGTGCTGCGCCGATATCGTCGAACAGCTCCTGAATTTCAAAATCGGCTGCCGCTTCTTCTTCGGCTGCCATTTCCTGGATGGATTTGCCGGAGGCCTGAAGCTCGGCCTCTTCGGGTGAGCGGGCCACGTTCAGTTGAATTGTCGCTTCGACCTCGGGGTGCAGGACGATCAGCACATCGTGCAGGCCCAGTTCCTTGATCGGGGCGCTCAGCACGACCTGTTTGCGGTCGATGGTGAACCCACCGTCGGTTGCGGCATCGGCAGCGTCACGGGTGGTGACGGAACCGTAAAGCGCGCCCGCGTCGGAAGCGGAGCGAATCACGACGAACTGCTGACCGTTCAGCTTGTCCGCCATCTGATCGGCTTCTTTCTTGGTTTCCAGGTTCTCGGCTTCAAGCTGCGACTTGCGCGCCTCGAATGCTTCGACGTTGGCCTTGGAAGCCGACAGCGCCTTGCCCTGCGGCAGCAGGTAGTTGCGTGCAAAGCCGGGCTTTACGTCCACGACTTCGCCCATCTGACCCAGTTTGGCGACACGTTCCAGAAGGATAACTTGCATGTGCTTTCTCCTTACTTGACGGCGTAGGGCAGCAGGGCGAGGAAGCGGGCGCGTTTGATGGCACGGGCCAGTTCACGCTGCTTTTTCGCAGAAACTGCGGTGATGCGGGAGGGAACGATCTTGCCACGCTCAGAGATGTAGCGTTGCAGCAGACGTGTGTCCTTGTAGTCGATCGCAGGTGCGTTGTCGCCCGAGAAGGGGCAGACCTTGCGACGGCGGAAAAATGGTTTTGCAGCCATGGTTTATGTCCTTTTCTTCAAGCGTTGATCAACGGCGCTCACGGCGCTCGGGGCGCTCGTCGCGTTTCTGCATCTGCACGGAGGGCAGTTCGGCGTGGGTGTCGACCTTGATGGTCAAAACGCGCATCACGTCGTCGTGCAGGCGCATCAGGCGTTCCATTTCCTGAACGGCCGGTGCAGGAGCATCCGAGCGCAGGAAGGCATAGTGGCCCTTGCGGTTCTTGTTGATCTTGTAGGCCATCGTCTTGACGCCCCAGTACTCGCTATCCACGAGTTTCCCGCCGTTGTCGGACAGGACGGTGCCAAAATGTTCGATAAGGCCTTCGGCTTGCGTGTTGGACAGATCCTGACGCGCAATCATGACATGCTCATATAGCGGCATGCGGTCTCCTATTTATATCAAGGCGCATTTCATAGGCGGGGCAGTATCCCTTGCGGCCCCACCACGAGAGACTGCGCGGTTCAACAGATGTGCAAAGGAAGGGCCGATATACACGGTTTGCGGCGCAGGGCAAGCGCCCCGCGCCGTTTTTCATGTCAGGCTGGCTGCCTGCCGCGCTGTGCGGCGAACAGACCCCGGCGCAGGCCAAGCGCCGATACCGTCTGATGCAGCACTGCAAGGGTCAGCAGGGCCATCATCAGCTCTGCCAGTGGTCCTGCAAGCCAGATCGCGGGTTCGCCCCAGATCAGTGGCAGGCAGAATGTCAGCGGCAGGCCGAACGCATAGCTTTTGGTCAGGCCCAGAAGGGCCGCGCGTGTGGCATTGCCGATGGCCTGGAAATAGGAGGCAATCACGATCAGCGGCCCGGACAGCCACAGCATCGACGTGTTCACCGGCAGGATGCGCGCGAATTCAGCGATGACCGCCGGTTCGGTGACAAAGAGGCTTGCGATGGTGTCCGGCATGGTCACAAAGGCCGCCTGCATCGCCGCGCAATATATGAACGCGACGCCAAGACCGATCCGCAGCCCGCTGTCAGAGCGCGCCCATTCCCGCGCGCCATAATTGTTGCCGACGATGGTTTGCAGCGCATGGGTCAGCCCCAGCAGCGGCAGGAAGGCAAAGGTCATCACACGGGTCAGGATGCCAAAGGCCGCAACCGTGGTTTCATAGACCGGCGTGTTGACCAGTTGCAGCGCCACGATCACCGCAGCGGAACTGAGCGAAATGCCGATGAAATTCAGGCTTTGCGGTGCCCCCAGTGCCAGAATGCGGCCCCAGCAGGCGGTAAGCGGGATGCGCAGCAGCAGGCCGGGGCGCAACTCGGTGCGGCCAATGCTTCGAAACCCGATGATGATGCAGAGCGCCAGCAGTTGCGCCAGCGCGGTGCCCAGGGCGGAGCCTGCCACGCCCCATCCCAGAAGGGCGATCAGGATGTAGTTGAACCCGATGTTCGACAGCGACACCAGCAGGCTCATCGCGGCCATCAGGCCCACGCGCCCTTCGTTGCGCAGCGCATCGGAATTGACCCCAAGGACCAACAGCAGCGGCGACATGAACACTGTAATGCCAAGGTAGGTCTGGCCCATGTCGGCCAGCGCGCCGGACCCGGAGGCCAGGGCCAGGGTCACGATCCCACCGAACAGCAGGTAGAGCAGCATCAGCACCCCGCTCATCAGCAGGGCCAGCCCATGCGCCCCGACAAAGACTTGGGCGGCCCCGGCCCGGTTGCCCGCACCGAGATGACGGGCAAGGATGCTGGACATGCCGTTGGAGACCAGCGTCGCCAGCGCGACGATCACCATATAGAGCGGGAACACCAGGGTCACGGCGCTGAGTGCGTCGGCCCCGACATAGCGGCCCAGGAAAATGGCGTCCACGACAGCCAGCAACCCGTTCATCCCCATGACAAAGATGATGGGCAGGGCGGTTCGGGCAAAGATCGGGCCAAGCGGGCCATGTGTGAATGGATTTGGAGCAGGGTTCGACGCAGATTTCGTCGCAGGGTTCGTCATTGTGCGGTCCTCGCAAGCTGCTTCACATGGGGGAGGGTGCTCGCCTTGCCGACCTGCGAAGTGCATGTGAGGTCAGGAATGTAACGCGACCTTCACCGTGACTTGCGTCTGCGAGCAGCAGGTGGCCGGACCTGCGGCAGGATTAGCGAAGGAAACCCTTCTTCGCAATCGCAAAAGCGTGTCGACTTTGCCGGTTTTGGCTGGGCGGTCTCAACATGGCCCGACCCGCGCCGCGGGTCTGCCCAGCTTTGGCCCAATTCGTTCTGCAGCATCAATCCAACCAGACAGAGGCCAACCAAACCACGGCTAACCAAACCAGGGCCAACCAAATCAGGGCCAACCAAATCAAGGATTGGGCAGATGACGGCAGCAGCAGATTTCACAAAAGGCGGCGCAACCATGCGCGAACCCGCATCCATGGTGGACGGGGGCAGGATGCTGGCCCGCACCCTGCAACGGATTGTTGGTGCGGGGCTGTTTCTGGCGGCATTCGTGATCTGGCTTGCGCCCGCCACCGCGCAGTCGGATGTGATGTTGTTCAGATTGCTGTTGTCCGTGGCGGCGGTGGTGGCGGGCCTGGGCATGATGCTGGCCAGTGCCAAGCCCGATGCGCCGGAGGTCGAGATTGACACGATCCGCCGCACGGTCAGCCTGGTGCGTCCGGGCGGATATGGTGAGCGGGAGGTGCTGACAAGCTGCGCCTTTGCCGACCTGCGCGCGGCCGAGGTCAATGGCGCGGTTGTCCGTTTGTGGGATGCGCAAGGCATATTGCTGGCCGTCGCAACCCTGACCGACGCAACCCTGCGCAACAGCCTGGTCAACGGCCTGCGCGACGCAGGCAAGATCGCCTGAGCAGAAAATCCATTTGAAAACAGACATTGGCGAACGGCCCAGCGGGCCGGGTGCCGCCGTCAATCCGCGACAGTTTGCTGCGCAGAGCTGAAGTTCTTCAAATGGCAATTGTTTGCTGGCGCGCAGACTCTGTGAGGAGATGTTGAGTTGATTCTGCTGCGGCAAGACGCACATCTGTCGCCACAACGATCAACAAAGACCCTCAGGAGTAACTTATGAAGAATTTGATGTTTGCCGCGGCTCTGGCCCTTGGCGCAACCGGTGCAATGGCGGCCGACACGGCGAGTAACGCAGAAAAATACACGCTGGACCCCAGCCACTCGCAGGTCATGTTCAACTATGAACACCTCGGCTTTTCCACGACCTACGGCATCTTCTCGGGTTTCGAGGGTGAAATCATGTTCGATCAGGAAGACCCTGCCGCGTCCTCCGTCACTGTGTCGATGCCGGTTCTGTCGATGTTCACCGGGTGGGAACAGCGCAAGGATCACTTCATGTCCGCCGATTTCTTTGGCGCGGAAGAGGGCGACATGATCACCTTTACCTCTACCGCTATCGAAGTGACCGGCGAGGATACGGCAAAGATCACCGGCGATCTGACCATGAACGACGTGACCAAATCGGTGGTTCTGGATGCGAAGCTGAACCAGCTTGGCGACCACCCGCAAGCGGGCAAGCCCTGGGCCGGTTTCGATGCGACCACCACCATCGTGCGCTCCGACTTCGAGCTTGGTGCATTTGCACCCTATATCAGCGACGAGGTTCAGGTGAACATCTCTGTCGAGGCGATGAAAGCTGACTGATCGTCCTGCACAGGAAGAATGCGAAAGGCCGGGGATGATCCCCGGCCTTTTTGCATCCGGGTGGTTATTCGCCCGCTGCCGCGCGGGTTGCGGTCAGCCGGATCGCGACAGCCACGGCAAAGGCCAGGCTGTCCTCCTTGGGCATGTTGTCGCCAATGCCAAAGTCGCGCCGGTCCAGGGTCACATCCGCCCGCATCTCGGCGGTGTCGTCGGTGATCGCCAGCCCGAAGGGCAGGGTCAGCGGCACCGACCTGTCCTTGATGGTCAGGGTGCCGACCGCTTCGTAGCCGTCGCTGGCATGTTGGATCTGCGCGTTGAAGGTGGCTGTGGGAAAGGTGTCGGCGGCAAAGAAATCGGCACCCAGGGCCTGTTTGGTGACCGAACCCAACGTCAGCGAGGGGATGGATATGGTGGCGGTGACATCGCCCACGACGCCGATCATCTGCGTATCGTCAAAGGTTATTGCGGCGGTCCAGTCATCAAAGCTGCCGTCGACCTCTGATCCGAACTGGGTCACGCTGATCGCGATGCTGCCCTCCTGCACCTGCCAGTCGGAGGCGACCTCAGCCAGGGCCGGGCTGGCGGGTTCTGCCCCATCCGCGCCCTGCGCCGTGGCCACGGCAAGGCCAAGGGCCGCGCACCAGATCGCAAGGGCGGCCACCACGGGTGCCGCGCTGTGGCTGGCCTGCGGCAGCGGGCCAACCGGTGCTTCGCCCGGCAACATGCGCCGCAGGGTGCTGTCGCGGTCGATGAAGTGATGTTTCAGCGCCCCGGCCATATGCAGCAGGATCGCCCCGATCAGGACACGGCCCGCGAAATAGTGAACCGCGCCAAAAAAATGCTCCACACTGGTGGATTTGGGCACCAGCGGCAGGTTTTGTCCCAGCGGCCACCAGATCGGCGCAAAGCCGGAGGCGGCGGCATGGCCGATCCAGCCCGACAACGGCACGATCACCAGCGCGCCATAAAGCAGCCAGTGCACCAGTTCGGCCAGAAAGCTTTCGGCCTTTTTGTCGGCATTCAGCAGGCCGGGCTTGGGCTGGCTGACCGCCCAGAGGATGCGCGCGAGGGCGACGAAAAAGACAAGCACGCCAAGGGTCTTGTGCAAGGAAAACATCCAGGCCTTGCGGGCCAGTTCGGCGTCTGTGTCATAGGGCAGGTCCTCTGCCACCAGGCCCAGGACAATCAGGGACAGGATCAGCAGCGCGGTCAGCCAGTGAAAGGTTTTTGTGACACCGCCATAGCGGATCTGGGTGTTGGTCAGTGGCATGTCGGTCTCCGGTCTGGTTTCGCGCATAAATACGGGCTGTCGGCGCAGGGGCAATGCCAATTGATGCAGGCCCGCTGTGCAGCCATGCGCGATGCGCTGCGGGCTTGTTCCGGCTGGCTGCGCAGGCTAGACCCGATGCCAACAAAAGGGGAGGCCAAGATGAGCATCGCATTCGTATTTCCAGGGCAGGGCGCACAGACCATCGGGATGGGCAAGGCGCTGGCCGACAGCTACCCCGAGGCGCGGGCGGTGTTCGACGCGGTGGATGACGCGCTGGGAGAGAAACTCTCGGCGCTGATCTGGGAGGGCGAGGCAGAGGCGCTGACCCTGACCGAAAACGCCCAGCCCGCGCTGATGGCGACTTCGATGGCCGCACTTGCCGCGATGCGGGCTGAAGGTTTTGACCTGGACCGCGCGGCCTTTGTCGCGGGGCATTCGCTGGGCGAATATTCCGCGCTTTGTGCGGCGGGCACCTTGTCACTGGCCGATACGGCGCGGTTGCTGCGCATCCGGGGCCGCGCGATGCAGGCAGCGGTGCCGGTGGGTCAGGGGGCGATGGCCGCCGTTCTGGGGCTGGACGCGGAGGCCGCCGAGAAAGTGGCGGCAGAGGCGGCGCAAGGCGATGTCTGCCAGTTGGCCAATGAAAACGACCCCAGCCAGAACGTGCTGTCAGGCAGCAAGGCGGCGATTGAGCGCGCCGTGGTGCTGGCCAAGGAAGCAGGCGCCAAGCGCGCATTGCCGCTGCCGGTCTCTGCCCCGTTCCATTGTGCGCTGATGCAGCCTGCCGCAGACGAGATGGCCCGCGCGTTGGGTGAGGTTCAGATGAATGATCCCGTGGTGCCGCTGGTGGCCAATGTCCTGGCGACCAGCGTGACGGATGCGGGGCGCATCCGCGAACTGCTGGTCGAGCAGGTGACAGGCCGGGTGCGCTGGCGGTCGTCGGTGGAATGGATGGCGGCCCAGGGCGTGACCGAGTTCTGGGAGATCGGTGCAGGCAAGGCATTGTCCGGCATGATCCGCCGCATCGCCAGGGACAGCACCTGCCGCGCGGTCGGCACGCCCGAGGATGTGGCCGCGCTGAAAGACGCCTGAGACGGCAGGCGGGGTGCCGATGACCTGTCGGCGGCCCCGTGTCTATCAACGATGGAGGTGTGCAAATGAGCTTTGACGAAGCGTTGGCCCAGCAACCGACCTGGGTTTTCCTGTGGGTGAACTGGTTGTTCATCGGAGCCTTTGTTTTGCCGGCGGTCCTGCTGATCTGGCGGGCGTCGCGTCTGACCGGAGCGGTGACGCTGTCAGCAAGTGTGTTGGCGGGATTGGCGATCAACTGGATGTATGGCCAGATGGGGTATGTAAAGCTGCTTGGGCTGCCGCATGTGCTGTTCTGGACGCCGGTGGCGATCTTTCTGGTTGCGCAGGCGCGCCGCCCGGACATGCCGGTCTGGCCCCGGCGCATCATCTGGGTGGTGCTGGTCACGATCCTGATTTCGCTGGCGTTCGATTATGTTGATGTGCTGCGATATATTCTTGGGGAACGGACGCCGACGGTGATGCAAGCGTGAGGGCGGTTCGCCCGCTGATCGGGCTGTTGGCTCTGGTGCTGGGGGCCTGTGCCATTGCCGACAACGCAGTGGACCGCACCCGGATGGAGGTTACGGGCGCGCGGCTGTTTATCAGCGGAGAGATCACCAGCCGGACGCCTGCCAATTTCGTGGAACTGCTGGACGCCAACCCGCAGGTGGCGGAGGTGGTGCCGCGCGTGATGCAGGGGTCTCTCGACGATCAGGCGGTGTTGCGCATGGGTTATCTGATCCGCGAACGGGGTCTGGACACACATCTGGAGGCCCGGAGCGCGATTTACTCGGGGGCGGTGGATTTGTTTCTGGCTGGCACCTCGCGTACGATGCAGGGCGGGGCCGTGATAGGCGTGCATTCATGGGCCGATGGATTTGGCGAAGGGGCCAGCTATGCTGCGGATGCGCCGGAGCATCGGGCCAATGCGGCCTATGTCCGTGACATGCTGGGCAGCGATGCGTTTTACTGGTTTACCTTGCAGGCCGCCCCCTCGGACGGGATACATGAAATGACACCGGGCGAGATTGCCCGCTATGGCCTGTTGACGGGGCCGATTGCGAATTGACCACAAGAAGGAAGATATATGTTTGATCTGACAGGAAAAAATGCGCTGATCACAGGTGCGTCCGGGGGCATCGGCACCGAGATCGCGCGGCAGTTGCATGCGCAGGGGGCGACCGTTGGCCTGTCCGGCACCCGGACCGAGCCGCTGGAGGCGCTGCAGGCGGAACTGGGCGAACGCGCCCATGTGCTGCCCTGCAACCTGAGCGACATGGCGGCGGTGGATGCCCTGCCGAAACAGGCGGCTGAGGCGATGGGATCGGTCGATATTCTGGTGAACAACGCGGGCATCACCCGTGACAACCTGTTCATGCGGATGTCGGACGACGAATGGCAGTCGGTGCTGGATGTGAACCTGACGGCCACCTTCAAGCTGTGCAAAGGCGTCATTCGCGGCATGATGAAATCGCGCTGGGGCCGGATCGTGAATATCTCAAGCGTGGTGGGGGCCACCGGCAACCCCGGTCAGGCAAATTACGCTGCGTCCAAGGCGGGCATGGTGGGCATGTCAAAATCCCTGGCCTATGAGGTCGCGAGCCGTGGCATCACCGTGAATGCGGTGGCGCCTGGGTTCATTACCACGGCCATGACCGACAAGCTGACCGACGACCAGAAGTCTGGAATCATGGGGCAAATCCCTGCGGGCCGGATGGGTACAGCGGCGGAAATCGCGGGCGCGGTTGTCTATCTCAGCAGCGAAGAAGCCGCTTATCTGACCGGCACCACCTTGCACGTCAACGGCGGCATGGCCATGTTGTGACCCTGCGCCTATGGCGTCCGGCCTTGACCCTGAATTGCCAATACCCCGCCGCGCCAGGCGCTCTCGGGACATTGGCGATGTGATCTGTCTTTGGGTAAAGACCGGACGCCGTAATAACATTTGCGTGTCATGCGTCATGTGCTAAAGGGGGCGCAGAATCGTAAAAGGGGGTGCTTGCGTGCCCTATGGGCCTTGTGCGAACAAGGGTCAGAGCCGCTTCGGAAACGGGGCATCCGCCAACCGCTGAACATCAGCACGAGGCTAGTTTAAATGGGGGTCATACCGACCTTCGGAAGACATGAGGACTTATTATGAGCGACGTCGCAGACCGCGTAAAAAAGATCGTTGTGGAACACCTTGGTGTTGAAGAGGACAAAGTCACCGAGAATGCGTCGTTCATCGACGATCTGGGTGCCGACAGCCTCGACACCGTCGAGCTGGTGATGGCGTTCGAAGAAGAGTTCGGCATCGAGATTCCCGATGACGCAGCCGAGAACATCCAGACCTTCGGCGACGCGGTGAAGTTCATCAAGGAAGCTTCCTGAGTCCATGCGCCAGCGGCATGGCCGCGGCTGAAAACCATTGAACGGCGTCATCCTCTGCGGATTGACGCCGTTTTTCGTTTCTGCGGTGCAGCGGGGGTTGCGAAGCAGCACGGGCATTTGCCAATGTGCGTTCAGGCAGTTCTCAAGAGTGAAAGTTATTCACCGCATGTCCCGCAATGTTCCGACGATCAATACCCACCGGTTGACCCTGCGTGCCATGCGGCGCGAGGATTTTCCGCGTTTTGCGGAGATCTGGGCGACCCCGGCGGTCGTCACCCATATTTCCGGCAAGCCCTGGCCCAAGACACGGTCCTGGGATGCGTTCCTGCGCAATGCGGGGCATTGGCAGATCGCGGGTTTCGGGCAATGGGCGATCCAGATACATCGCCAGCCCGAAATGTCCGGACAAACGGGTTTCTTCTTTGGTTCCAGGGGATTGGGCGATGATTTTGATCCGTTTCCAGAGGCGGGCTGGGTGTTGGAACCCGGTGCGCAGGGGCGCGGGCTGGGGCTTGAGGCGGCGCAGGCGGCACATGATTGGTTCGACCGGGTGGTGGTGGGCCGGACGGTTTGCATGATCACCCCGGACAATGAAGGGTCGCTGCGGATTGCCGAGATACTTGGCTATACCGCGCTGCGCGAGACCGAGATGGATGGCGATCCGGTGGTTCTGCTGACCCGCAAAGGGCCCCCGGTATGAAGGATTGTTCAGCCACGGGAAACCGCGCAAGGGTAAGGTTTGCCTGACTTGTTGCACGGCCCCCATGCTGGCAGTTTTTCACGTATAGGCAATCAAGGTCCTTTCGCTCATGCTCTCTTTCTCGGAATTTCTGCGGCACAAACAGCATCTGCTTGTATCGGCCTGCGCGCTTTACCTGACTTTGGTCATGGTGCCGCAACTGCCGCTGGCCGGGCCGCATATCTGGCTGACTGCTGCCGCCTTTTCGATCTACGTCAACCTGACCTATCTGGCCGAAACTCATGGCCGCCGCCCGCCGCTGGGGCCGGAAACCCTGATGTCCTCGGTTCTGATCTGCGGGGTTGTCTTTGGGCTCGTCACCTCGGCGGTGCTGATTGTCGCGACGATCTTTGCGCAGGGCATCTGGCATCTGATCCGACGCCTGCAGCACGGCGCGCCGCTGAAATCGCTGAACACGCTGGGGTGCTTTGTCGTTGAAATGAGCTATGGCCTTGTCCTGCTGGTGCTTTTTCTGCGCTGAAGCGCCTGCTTCCCGGCGTACCTGATCCTGCCGAGCGGTGCCTCGGCTCTTGAACACGGGGCCTTGGCCAAGGTATAGCCCTGTAAAAGACATGAGGGGGCATTTGATGCGCAGAGTGGTGGTGACGGGACTGGGGCTGGTGACGCCTATGGCCGATGGGGTCGAGGCAAGCTGGTCGCGGCTTCTGGCGGGACAATCAGGGGCGGGTCCGATTACCTGTTTCGATGCGAGCAATGTGATCACGCAATATGCCTGCGAGGTGCCCCTTGGCGATGGGTCGGACGGGACCTTTGACGCGGGCAAGTACATGGAGCCCAAGGAACAGCGCAAGGTTGATACCTTTATCCTGTTCGGCATGGCGGCGGCGCAGCAGGCGGTGGAGGATTCCGGCTGGATGCCCGAAGACCGCGAGAGCCTTGAGCGGACGGGTGTGCTGATCGGTTCCGGCATTGGCGGGCTGAATTCCATCGCCAATACTGCGGTCATGATGAAGGAAAAGGGCCCGCGCCGCGTGAGTCCGTTCTTTGTGCCGGGCGCGCTGATCAACCTGATTTCCGGTCAGGTGAGCATTCGCTACGGGTTCCGGGGGCCGAACCATTCGGTTGTGACGGCCTGCTCCACCGGGGCGCATGCCATTGGCGACGCCTCGCGGCTGATCCAGCATGGCGATGCGGATGTGATGATCGCAGGCGGGGCCGAGGCGGCGATCTGCGAGATCGGGATTGCCGGGTTCAACGCCTGCAAGGCACTGAGCACAAAGCGGGGCGATGACCCCACCAAGGCGAGCCGCCCCTATGACAAGGACCGCGACGGGTTCGTGATGGGTGAGGGTGCCGGTATCGTGGTGCTGGAGGAATACGAACACGCCAAGGCGCGCGGTGCCAAGATCTATGCCGAGATTCTGGGATACGGGTTGTCGGGCGACGCCTATCACATCACCGCACCGGCGGAGGATGGCGACGGCGCCGAACGGTCGATGCGCAGCGCGCTGCGCGGTGCCGGGCTGGAGCCGGGGGATATCGACTATATCAACGCGCATGGCACTTCGACCATGGCCGATACCATCGAATTGGGCGCGGTCGAGCGGATGCTGGGTGATGCGGCGGGCAAAGTGACGATGTCATCGACCAAATCCGCCACCGGGCACCTGCTGGGTGCTGCGGGCGCGATCGAGGCGATATTCTCGATCCTTGCGATCCGCGATCAGGTGGCGCCGCCGACGATCAACCTGGACAACCCGGCGGTCGAGACGGCGATTGACCTTGCACCCAACAAGAAGGTTGAGCGCGAGATCAAGGTCGCCTTGAGCAATTCCTTCGGGTTCGGCGGGACAAATGCCTCTGTCCTGTTCGGAAAGGTCTGATTCATGTGGCGACATATTGCGTCCAACGCAGTGACATTCCTGATTGTGGGGCTGTTCCTGCTGGGCGGCGTCATCCTGTGGGGCAAATCGCAATACCAGGCTGAAGGGCCGCTGGATCAGGCGATCTGCGTGCAGGTCGAGCGCGGGTCCAACATGCGCCGGGTCAGCCAGAATCTGGTCGATCAGGGTGCGATTTCCTCTGCCGCGATCTTTCGCATCGGGGCGGATTATGAGGAAAAGACCGGCCAGTTGAAGGCGGGCAGTTTTCTGGTGCAGCCGGGCACCTCGATGTCGCAGATTGTCGATGTCGTGACCAAGGGCGGGGCCAGCACCTGCGGCACGGAAGTGGTCTACCGGGTTGGCGTGAACCGGGTGTCGGTGCAGGTGCGTGAACTGGACCCCGCCACCAACCGTTTTGTCGAGCGCGCCGAGTTCACGCCCGGCGAAGGCGATGTGCCGGAGGTTTTCACCACGCTCAAGGAAAAGGCCGACACCAGATTCCGGGTTGCCATGGCCGAGGGGGTGACAAGCTGGCAGGTGGTCGAGGCGCTGAAGGGCATCGACTTGCTGGACGGCGAGATTGCGGATGTGCCGCCCGAGGGCGCGCTGGCCCCCGACAGTTATGAGGTGCGTCCCGGCGATGACCGGGGGGAAATCCTGGCACAGATGGAGGCTGCACAGGAGGTGCTGGTCGCCGCAGCCTGGGAAGCGCGTGACCCCGATCTGCCCATCGGCAGCCCCGAAGATCTGCTGATCTTGGCCTCCATCGTCGAGAAGGAGACCGGTGTGCCGGAGGAACGGGGGCAGGTGGCCTCGGTGTTTGTGAACCGGCTGAACCAGAACATGCGGTTGCAGACCGACCCGACGGTGATCTACGGGATCACCAAGGGGCAGGGTGTGCTGGGCCGGGGCCTGCGGCGGTCGGAACTGCGCGCGGAGACGCCGTGGAACACCTATGTGATCAACGGCTTGCCGCCCACGCCGATTGCCAATCCGGGCCGTGCCAGCCTGATGGCGGCGGCGCAACCGGATCAGAGCGATTACGTGTTCTTTGTCGCGGACGGGACCGGCGGGCACGCTTTTGCCACCACGCTGGAGGAGCATAACGAGAATGTCGCGCGCTGGCGGCAGATCGAGGCCGAACGCGGTGCCGGGGCTGCGGGCAATGCATCTACCGGGGGTAACTGAGGCTGCGGGCGGTCGGGTAAGGTCTTGTTAACGCTTAAAAACTTGACTTTGCGCACGGTCTGACGTATAGATTTAGGCATGCTAGGACAGATGGCAGGCGGCCTCGGGGTGACCCGAGTGCCGCCTTTTTCATGTCTGTTCGGTCAGGGCCCCTTAGGGCGCTTCGCGTTGAACCTGGATCGCCTAACGCTGCCTGAAATCAATAATTTCAAAGCGTTAGGAGATAAGAGACGATCCAGGGCAAAGGCGGAGCGCTGTAGCGAAAGGTTTGACTCTGAATGACGATCAAGACCCAGGAGCAAGACGTAGCATATAGCGCAGAGGTTTTTGAGGCCCTGCAAAATGCGGTCCGGGATCTGCGGCGGCGGATCGAGGACCTGACAACACAAGCGCAGTCCATAGAGGACATCGACGGAAAGGCGGTGATGCAGACCCTGAAGGAGATTCAGGGGCTGATACCGCAATGTGCAAAGGCGGAGAACAATCTTCATGAAAACAGAAACAGACAAGCTGGTGGCGCTGGTGGAGCGGTTCGAGAGCAACAGCTTTGCCAGCCGCGACGTGCTGGCCCTGCTGGGTGCGGGGCTGCGGGGCGGCGGCGCGCGGATCACCGATGCCGCGCTGGCGCAGGCCGAGATCGGCGGTGGGCCGATGGCGGCGGCGCGGGCGGCGGCGGAACTGCTGGCGCGGGCCTTTGTGGTGCCGGAGTGAGCAGTGGGCAATCTCTGGACTGGGGCGCGCTGATGCGGGCGGGGCTGCACGGGCTGCGGCTGAGCCCGGAGGTGTTCTGGGCCCTGACCCCGGTGGAATTGCAGATCATGCTGGGTAGCGCGGGCGCGCAGGCGCCGATGCTGAGCGACGGGTTGGCGGCGCTGATGGCGGCCTATCCAGATCAGAGGAAGGAAACCGGCGATGGCTGAGTTTGAAGACATGGACGACCTTGAGGACAACGCGCAGGGGCTGAACAACACGCTGAGCGCGACCAGTGGGCTGGTGGCCGCCTTTGACGGCGAGTTGGGGCGCATGCGTGTGTCGCTGGCAGCGACCGGCAAGGACGTGGCCACACTGGAGCGGGGCCTGAGCAAGGGGCTGCGCAAGGCCTTTGACGGTGTGGTGTTCGACGGGATGAAGCTGTCGGATGCGCTGACCACGGTGGCCCAGTCGCTGATGCGCACGACCTATAATGCGGCGATGCGTCCGGTGACGGATCACTTCGGGGGGCTGATCTCGCAGGGGGTGGGCAGCATCGTGCAGGGCATTCTGCCCTTTGCCGATGGGGCCGCGTTCAGCCAGGGGCGGGTGATGCCCTTTGCCAGTGGCGGTGTGGTCAGTTCGGCCACTACGTTCCCGATGCGTGGTGGCGTGGGTGTGATGGGCGAGGCAGGGCCGGAGGCGATCATGCCGCTGGCGCGGGGCAGTGACGGCAAGCTGGGCGTGCGCGGTGCCGGGGGTGGCACCACGGTGGTGATGAACATCACCACGCCGGATGTGCAGGGGTTCCAGCGCAGCCAGTCGCAGATCGCCGCACAGATGAGCCGCGCCCTGAGTGCCGGCAACCGCAACAGATAGGACGGAGCAGCATCATGGCTTTTCACGAGGTACGATTTCCCGCCAGCCTGAGCTTTGGCGCAATGGGCGGGCCGCAGCGGCGCACGAATGTGGTGACGCTGGCCAACGGGTTCGAGGAGCGCAACACCCCCTGGGCGCATTCGCGCAGGATCTATGATGCGGGTCTGGGGATGCGGTCGATTGACGATCTGCAACTGTTGATCGGATTCTTCGAGGCGCGGATAGGGCAGTTGCATGCGTTTCGCTGGAAGGATTGGGCGGATTACAAGTCGTGCCGGGCCTCGCTGGAGCCTGCCTTTGACGACCAGACCATCGGTTACGGCGACGGGGTGAAAGCCGATTTCCCGCTGGTGAAGACCTATCGTTCCGGCGCGCAGAGCTATCATCGCCCGATCCTCAAGCCGGTCGCGGGCACGGTGCGCGTCGGCCTGGAGCAGGACGAGGTGCGCGAGGGGCTGGATTACGAGGTGGATGTGACCACGGGGCTGATCCGCTTTGCCCATCCGCCCGATCCGGAGATCGAGATCAGCGCCGGTTATGAATTTGACGTGCCCGTCCGGTTCGACACCGATCGCATCCTGACCTCGGTGGCCAGTTTTCAGGCCGGTCAGGTGCCGGATGTGCCGGTGATCGAGGTGCGGATCTGATGGCCGGGGTGAGCGCGGCGCTGCTGAGCGGGGCGAATCTAGCAGCGATCGGGGACGGGACGGCGGAGAATTGGGAGGTGTTCCAGTTCCAGACCGCCACGCTGGTGGCGCCGGGGATCTATTGGCTGTCGGGGCGGTTGCGGGGGCAGGCGGGGAGCGATGCGCTTATGCCCCAGGTCTGGCCTGCCGGGTCACGCTTTGTGCTGCTGGACGGCAGGCCGCAGCAGATTGATTTCAGCCCGAACCTGCGCCGGGTGGCGCAGCATTTCCGCATCGGGCCCGCGCGGCGTGGCTATGATGATCCGTCCTATCGCCATCTGGTGCAGGCCTTTCAGGGCAACGGGTTGCGCCCGCTGAGCCCCTGCCATCTGAGCATCGTCAAACGCGCGGATTCGAGTTTTGACCTGAGCTGGATCAGGCGGACGCGGCTGGACGGCGATGCCTGGGAGGTGCCGGAGGTGCCGCTGGGCGAAGAGAGCGAGCGCTATCTGATCCGCATCACGGCGGGCGGCAATATATTGCGCGAGCAACAGGTGGATGCACCGGGGTGGACCTATTCCCCGGCAGATCAGGATACCGATGGTCTGACACTGCCGTTCGAGGTGTCGGTGGCGCAGATATCGGCGGTCTATGGGCCGGGGCTGGTTCAGACGCGGCTGGTGGCTGGCTGATGCGGGCGGTGTTGCTGAGCGACATCAGAGAGGCGGCGCGGGCCTTGCGGGCGGCACCGGCACCGCGCCGTGCGGCGCTGTGCGCGCGGTTGCTGCGCGAGGCGGATTGGGCTGACCGGCACACCCGGCGATTGGGGCGGGTGCATCCGCTTTGGGGCAATGGCACCTTACTGGGGGCGGCGCGGGCGCGGCGGCTTGCGCCGGTGGGCAGGTTTGACGACCCGGAGTATTGCGCGTGTTTTCAGATGGTTGTCACGGCGGTTCTGGAAAAATGCGCCGGGCGCTCTTGCAAGCGGGGCTTACATGCACACATGGGAATTTAGTTGCATCACGGGTTTGCCATTGGTTTTCTGATGCGGCATGAGGTAGTCTGAGCCCAGCAAAGGACGTGATGTTATGGCCGAACCCCGCAGAAATATCTCCAGCGTTGACCCGGTCTGGGAGCAGATCCAGCACGAGGCGCAGCAGGCGGTGAAGGATGAGCCGCTGATCGGCGGGTTTGTGCATGCCTGTATCCTGCATCACAAATCCATCGAAAAGGCGCTGTCTTACCGGATTGCGGCAAAGCTGGCGTCGAATGAAATGTCGATGGTGGTTGTGCGCGAGATCGTGGACGAGGCCTTTGCCGAGGATCCCGGTCTGGTGGAAGCGGCGCGCGCCGATCTGGTGGCGATCTATGAACGCGACCCGGCCTGTCACCGGCTGGTGCAGCCGATCCTGTACTTCAAGGGCTATCAGGCGGTTCAGGCTTACCGTGTGGGGCATCACCTGTGGATGAAGGGCAAGCGCGACCTGGCCTATTTCGTGCAGATGCGGGTGAGCGAGATCTTCGGGGTGGATATTCACCCGGCGGCCCGGATCGGCAAGGGCATCATGATCGACCATGCCCATTCGATTGTCATCGGTGAGACCGCCGTGGTGGGCGACAATGTGTCGATGCTGCATTCGGTCACCCTGGGCGGCACCGGCAAGGAAGAAGAGGACCGGCATCCCAAGATCGGTGATGGCGTGCTGATCGGGGCCGGGGCGAAGGTGCTGGGCAACATCAAGGTGGGCCATTGCAGCCGAATCGCGGCGGGCTCCGTGGTGCTGGAAGAAGTGCCGCCCTGCAAGACAGTGGCGGGCATTCCGGCCAAGATCGTGGGCGAGGCGGGCTGTGATCAGCCCTCGGTGCTGATGGATCACATGTTCGGGTCCAAGAGCGTCTGACAGCCAGGCGACATTTTACAGAACGGAAAAAGCCGGGGCGATGCCCCGGCTTTTGCATGATGTTTGCCGCGTCTGTGACGCGGCGGGTGAGGGGCTGTCTGCCCCTCACACTCCCCGAGGATATATCGCTGCCAAAAAGAAATCAGGCCAGCATTGTCATCGGCGCTTCGAGATTGTCCTTGATCGCGTTCAGAAGCTGTGCGCCCAGGGCACCGTCGATGACGCGGTGATCGACCGAGAGGGTCACCGACATGACCGTGGCCACGCTGACCTGGCCTTCGGCATCCACCACCGGCTTTTTCACCCCTGCACCCACGGCGAGGATCGCGCCATGGGGCGGGTTGATGACCGCGTCGAAATTGTCGATGCCGAACATGCCGAGGTTGGAGATGGCAAAGCTGCCGCCCTGGTATTCATGCGGGGCCAGCTTGCGGTCGCGGGCGCGGGTGGCGAGGTCTTTCATCTCGGCCGAGAGGGCGGAGAGCGATTTCATTTCCGCGTCTTTCAGGACCGGGGTGAACAACCCGCCCTCGATGGCGACAGCGACCGCGACGTCGGAGGGTTTGAGCTTGAACACCTTGTCGCCTGCCCAGACGGCATTTGCCTCCGGGACCTCTTGCAACGCCAGGGCGCAGGCCTTGATGATGAAGTCATTGACGCTGAGTTTCACGCCGCGCGTTTCGAGCTGTTTGTTGAGCTGGGCGCGGAAGGCCATCAGCGCATCGAGCTGGATGTCGCGGCGCAGGTAGAAATGCGGCACTGTCTGCTTGGCCTCGGTCAGGCGCGCGGCGATTGTGCGGCGCATGCCGTCGAGTTTGACTTCCTCGTAGTCGCGGCCTTCGTACATCTTGGCGATGGCATCGGCGGAGGGGCCTGCGGGGGCTGCGGCCTTGGGCGCTGCCGAAGCTGTCGCAGGTTTGGAAGCGGCGGCCTTGGGCGTGTCGGAGGCAGAGAGCCCTTCGACATCGGCCTTGACGATGCGGCCATGCGGGCCGGAACCGGAGACGCCGGAGAGGTCCAGCCCCTTGTCCGCCGCGATGCGGCGGGCCAGCGGCGAGGCAAAGATGCGCTTGCCGTCACCGCCCTTGGGGGCGGGTGGTGCTGCGGCTGCTTCCGGTTTGGCGGCGTCGGGTGCCTTGGCTTCCGGCTTTGGCTTAGGTGCGTCCTCTTTCGGTGCGTCGGCCTTGTCCGGGGCGGGAGTGTCACCGATGTCATCGGCGCTTTCGCCCTCTTCCAGCAGCACGGCGATCACGGCGTTCACCTTGACGCCTTCGGTGCCTTCGGCGATCAGGATCTTGCCGATCACCCCTTCGTCCACGGCCTCGAATTCCATCGTGGCCTTGTCGGTCTCGATCTCGCACATCACGTCGCCGGAGGCGACGCTGTCGCCCTCCTTGACCAGCCATTTGGCCAGCGTGCCTTCTTCCATGGTGGGGGAGAGGGCGGGCATGAGGATTTCTGTTGGCATCTGTCCGCTCCTTACTTGTAGGTGACTTTTTTCACGGCTTCGACAACCTCGTCGGTGGTCACCAGCGCGTGTTTTTCAAGGTTTGCGGCATAGGGCATCGGGACATCCTTGCCGGTGCAGTTGATCACCGGGGCATCGAGATAATCGAAGGCCTCTTGCATGATGACGCTTGAGATGTAGTTGCCGACCGAGCCTTGCGGCCAGCCTTCTTCCACGGTGACGCAGCGGTTCGTCTTCATCACCGATTTGATGATGCTGTCGGTGTCCATCGGGCGCAGGGTGCGCAGGTCGATGACCTCGGCCATGATGCCTTCTTCTGCAAGCCTGTCAGCAGCTTGCAAGGCATAGCTCATCCCGATGCCAAAGCTGACGATGGTCACGTCATCGCCCTCGCGCCAGATCCGGGCCTTGCCGAAGGGAACCGTGTAATCCTCGATCTCCGGCACGTCGAAACTGCGGCCATAGAGGATTTCGTTTTCCAGGAAGATCACCGGGTTCGGGTCGCGGATGGCGGTTTTCATCAGGCCTTTGTAGTCCGAGGCCGAATAGGGCATCGCGACCTTGAGGCCGGGGATCTGCATGTACCAGGCGGCGTAGTCCTGGCTGTGCTGCGCGCCGACGCGGGCGGCGGCACCGTTGGGGCCACGGAACACCATGGGCGATCCCATCTGACCGCCGGACATATAGAGCGTCTTGGCGGCGGAGTTGATGATCTGGTCGATGGCCTGCATGGCGAAGTTCCAGGTCATGAACTCGACAATCGGGCGCAGACCGCCCCAGGAGGCGCCGACACCGATCCCGGCAAAGCCGTGTTCGGTGATGGGCGTGTCGATCACGCGCTTGGCGCCGAATTCATCCAGCAGGCCCTGGCTGATCTTGTAGGCGCCCTGATATTCGGCGACTTCCTCGCCCATCAGGAAGACGTTTTCGTCGCGGCGCATTTCCTCGGCCATGCCGTCGCGCAGGGCCTCGCGGACCGTCTGTTTCTTCAGCGTGGTGCCCTCGGGCCAGTCGGGGGCTGTGTCGACCTTGGGTTCAGGGTGTGATTTGCCCTCTGCCGGGGCAGCTTCGGGTTTGTCTTCCTTTTCGGCGGGGGAGGATTTGGCTGCCGGTTCTTCCGATTCTGCCGGTTTGGCGGAGGTGTCGATGTCATCCGCGCTTTCGCCTTCCTCCAGCAGGATGGCGATGGCGGTGTTGACCTTGACGCCTTCGGTGCCTTCGGCGATCAGGATCTTGCCGATGGTGCCTTCGTCCACCGCTTCGAATTCCATCGTCGCCTTGTCGGTTTCGATCTCGGCCATGATGTCGCCGGAGGAGACGGTGTCACCCTCCTTGACCAGCCATTTGGCCAGCGTGCCTTCTTCCATTGTGGGGCTCAGGGCGGGCATGAGAATTTCGGTTGCCATTGTCTTATGCCTCCTGCGGGACTTCGGTTGCGTAGATATCCGTCCACAGCTCTTCAAGCGCGGGCTCGGGGCTTTCCTTGGCGAATTCGGCACTGTCGTTCACGACTTTCTTGATGTCCTTGTCGATGGCTTTCAGATCCTCTTCACTGGCGTGTTTGCCGGTCAGCAGCAGGTTGCGCACGGCCTCGATCGGGTCGCGTTCGTCACGCATCTTCTGCACCTCTTCGCGGGTGCGGTATTTGGCGGGGTCCGACATCGAATGCCCGCGATAGCGGTAGGTCTTGATCTCAAGGATATAGGGGCCTTTGCCCGCGCGGCAGTGCGCGACCGCCTTTTCGCCCGCTTCCTTGACCGCCAGCACATCCATGCCGTCGACCGCTTCGCCGGGGATGCCAAAGGCCTTGCCGCGTTCCCAGATCTCGGCCGAGGAGGTCGAGCGTTGCTGCGAGGTGCCCATGGCGTATTGGTTGTTCTCGATCACGAAGATACAGGGCAGTTTCCACAGGGCGGCCATGTTGAAAGCCTCATAGACCTGGCCCTGGTTGGCGGCGCCGTCCCCGAAATAGGTGAAGGTGACGTGATCGTTGCCCTTGTACTTGTCGGCAAATGCAATGCCCGCGCCCAAGGGCACATTGGCCCCCACGATGCCATGACCGCCGTAAAAGCGCTTTTCTTTCGAGAACATGTGCATGGAACCGCCCTTGCCCCTGGAATACCCGTCCTCGCGGCCTGTCAATTCGGCCATCACGCCGTTGGGGTCCATGCCGCAAGCCAGCATATGGCCGTGGTCGCGGTAGGTGGTGATGCGGCTGTCGCCTTCCTTGGTGGTGGCCTCAAGGCCGACAACCACGGCTTCCTGCCCGATATAGAGGTGGCAGAAGCCGCCGATCAGGCCCATGCCGTAAAGCTGGCCCGCCTTTTCCTCGAACCGCCGGATCAGCAGCATGTCCTTGTAATAGGATTTCAGCTCATCGGCTGAAACATTGG
This sequence comes from Sulfitobacter sp. EhC04, assembly GCF_001650875.1. Classification (GTDB taxonomy): domain Bacteria; phylum Pseudomonadota; class Alphaproteobacteria; order Rhodobacterales; family Rhodobacteraceae; genus Sulfitobacter. The sequence continues at coordinate 18,203 of NZ_LXYI01000009.1, read as the reverse complement.
GTTTGCTGGCGGGTTTGCTGGTGGATTTTCTGGCGGCCATGGGCATCTCCTCGGTGCGCGCGGAATCGCGGGCTGCGCAATTAGTTTAGCGTTAAACTATTCTGTAGCGGATTCGGTTGCAGAAGTGTAGAGCGGTTTTCGCCGGGCGTGCAACCGGGCGGAAAACCAGCCGATGTTTCGCAGGAATTCGGTCTTATCTGATCACAATTTCATCAGGGCGCACCATGCCCAGCACCCGGCGCACCTGTTCGTCGACCAGATCGAGGTCCAGATAGTCGTCAGACATGCGCTTGGTCAGGTTCTCCATGCGCGCCACATCCGTGCGCACGGTGGAAAGCTGGCTGCGCAACTCCTGGCTTTCGGCCAGGATTTCCGCGCGGCGGAACAGGCCGTAATCGCCCTGAACGGCGGCAAAGGTGAAATAGAGGCTGAGCGCGAATGCAATCGCATAGAACAGCAAGGGGCCGAAGGCCGGGCGTGCGGTGCGTGTCATCTGGTCTGCCTCAATTCGTCTCTTGGTGGACGTGACAGCAGTATGACACAGGTGATTCGCCAATGGAATCCCCCGCGTGCACGCAGGTCAGCTTTTTGACATGAAAACACCGGTCATGGCGGTGACGACCCGGCGCGGGGCAAGGCGCGGCAGGAGGGCAGACAGTTTGTTCAACAGGCCGGGGACCACCACGCGCCTGCCAGCCATCGCCGCCTGCCATCCGGTTGCGGCAACGTCATGGGCACTTGCCGGGGGCGAGAGTTTCAGCAGGCGGATGCCCTGCATCTCGGCCTTGGCGAAAAACCCGGTACGGGTGGCGCCGGGGCAAAGCGCGGTGACGGTGACCCGCGTCTTGCGCAATTCATGGGCCACCGCTTCGGACAGGCTGAGCACATAGGCCTTGGTGGCGTGATAGATCGCCATGTTGGGGCCGGGCAGGAAGCCCGCCAGGGACCCGACATTCAGGATGCGCCCGGTGCCGGCATCGGTCATATGGGGGATCGCCAGATGCATCAGCCGGGTCAGGGCGCGCATGTTGACGTCGATGCTGCTCAGCTCCATCGCCCAGCCCGCATCGCCGCCCCCGGCAAAAGGCCCGTTCCGGCCCAGCCCGGCGTTGTTGATCACAAAGTCGATCTGCCGCCCCTCTGTTGCCTCGGACCAGAGCCGGTCAACCTCGGCCAGATCGTTCAGGTCGGCAGGGATCACCACCACCTCGGCCCCGCGGCTGCGCAGTTCCCCGGCCAGCGTGTTCAGCTTGTCCTCGGACCGGGCGGTCAGGATCATCGCGCGCCCGTGCTTTGCCGCCAGCCGGGCGAATTCAACGCCCAGCCCGTCAGATGCGCCGGTGATCAATGTCCATGCTGTCATGCCAGCCTCCCTTGCCGCTGGCGGGCAGGGTAGCGGGTGACACGGATCAATACCAGCTTCAGCCGTTCAGGGCGGCGACACCGGGCAGCTCCTTGCCCTCCATCCACTCAAGAAAGGCACCGCCTGCGGTCGAGATATAGGTGAAATCATCGGCAACACCGGCCTGGTTGAGGGCCGCCACGGTATCCCCGCCGCCCGCGACAGAGGTGAGCGTGCCCGCGCGGGTCTGGCGTGCTGCGGCCTGTGCGGCGGCGACGGTGGCGGTGTCGAAGGGGGCGATTTCAAAGGCCCCCATCGGTCCGTTCCAGATCAGGGTTTTCAACCCGGCAAAGGCGGCTTCGAGCAGTGCGATGCTGTCGGGGCCTGCGTCCAGCACCATCTGGTCGGCTTCCAGCTTTGCATCCGGCCCCAGTGCCACGACCTCATGCGCCGCCCCGCCGGCGAACTCGCGTGCCACCAGCCCGTCGACCGGCAGGATCACCCGGCACCCGGCCTTGTCCGCCTGCGCCAGGATGTCCTTTGCGGTGTTGTAGAAATCGGGCTCTTTCAGTGAGGCCCCCATGTCGGCACCAAGGGCGGCAAGAAAGGTGTTTGCCATGCCGCCGCCGATCACCAGCACGTCGAGCCGGTTCACCAGATTCTCCAGCAGTTCGATCTTGGTCGAGACCTTGGCCCCGCCCACCACCGCGCCCACGGGGCGTTCCGGCTTGGCAAGGGCGGCTTCCAGCGCGCTCAACTCGGCTTGCATCAAGCGGCCCGCGCAGGCAGGCAGCAGCCGCGCCAGCGCTTCGGTCGAGGCATGGGCGCGGTGCGCGGCGGAGAAGGCATCGTTGCAATAGACATCCCCCAGCGCGGCAAGGCGGCGGGCGAAACCCTGATCGTTGGCCTCTTCGCCGGGGTAGAAGCGGATGTTTTCCATCAGCAGCACATCGGTGTCCCAGGTCAGCCCGTTCTCGGCGGACTCAAGGCTGTCGATCAGGGACACAGAGCGCCCCAGCGCGGTTTCAAGGGCGGGCAGCAGCGGTTTCAGCGACATTTCCGGCACGGGTTTGCCCTTGGGGCGGCCGAAATGCGCCAGCAGCACGGGCTTGCCGCCTGCTGTCAGGATATCGGTGATGGTCGGCACGATCCGCTCGATCCGGGTGGCATCGGTGACGCGGCCATCCTCGACGGGGACGTTGATGTCAACGCGCACCAATACCGTCTTGCCGTCCAATTCCAAGTCATCCAATGTTTTCCAGCCCATGCTGTGCCTCCGGTTTCAAATATGCTGGCTGTCTTTTGCCACATCGGGCGCGGGGGTCAATGCATCTGCTTGGCAATCCGGGCAATCGACCTTAGGTATCGCGCAACCCATTTTGCGAAGGAGACCCGCATGGCCGAGATCAAAGACCCCGAAAACACGATCCTGATGGAGCTGAAAGGTGGCACCGTGACCATCGAACTGCTGCCCGATGTGGCCCCCAAGCATGTCGCGCGGATGAAGGAACTGGCCCGCGCGGGCAAGTATGACAACGTCTGCTTTCACCGTGTGATTGACGGGTTCATGGCCCAGACCGGCGATGTGGAACATGGCAACATGGAAAACGGCTTCAACCTGCGCATGGCAGGCACAGGTGGGTCCGATCTGGGCAATGTGCCTGCCGAATTCTCTAAGGTGCCGCATGCGCGCGGGTCGCTGGGTGCGGCGCGCTCGGCCAACCCCGACAGCGCCAACAGCCAGTTTTTCATCAACTTCAAGGACAATGATTTCCTGAACGGGCAATACACCGTTTACGGGCAGGTCGTGTCAGGCATGCAGCATGTGGACGCCATCGCCAAGGGCGAGCCGCCCGCCGAGCCGGACCGCATGATCAGCGTCAAGGTTGCCGCAGATGCGTAACCTGATCGTTTCCGGCGCGCTGGCCGCCTTTGCCGCCAGCCCCGCGCTGGCCACCGGGCTGGAGATCGTGGTCGAGGGCGAGGCCAATGGCACCGTGACCATCGACCTGCTGGAAGACCTGGCACCCCAGCACGTCGAACGCATCACCACGCTTGCAGAGCAGGGGGCCTATGACGGCATCGTGTTCCACCGCGTGATTGACGGGTTCATGGCGCAGACCGGCGATGTGGAATACGGCAAGGAAGGCGACGACCTGTCCCGTGCGGGCATGGGCGGTTCCGACATGCCGGACGTGCCGGCAGAGTTCTCCGATACACCCTTTGACAAGGGCGTGGTGGGCATGGCCCGTGCGCAGAACCCGGATTCGGCCAACAGCCAGTTCTTCATCATGTTCGACGAAGGGCATTTCCTGAACGGTCAATACACCGTGGTCGGTCGCGTGACCGGCGGGCAGGACATTGTCGATGCCATCAAACGCGGCAGTGGCGGCAACGGCGCTGTCGAAGGCACCCCGGACGTGATGCGCAAGGTCACCGTGACCGAGTGATTTTCGCTGTAGGTGAAACAAGGGGCGGGCCGGTTGGTCCGCCCTTTTTTGTGGCAATGCGGGGTGCTGCCGTCAGAACACTTCGCGAGACAATGCCTCAAGCTGCCTGATCCGGTGATCGCTGGTCGCGGCGATACAGGCCTGATCGGGCCCGCAGGCATTTCGGGTCGCGACCCAGGCACGCTGCTCTGGCACCAGCCTGTTCTTGGCCGCTGAACCGAGGGCGCGGCGCAGGTCGGCATATAGGGCCGAGATGACCCTGTCCTTTTGCGACAGGGCCGGTGATGCGCAGATCGCCAGTTCCGTGGCGCTGCCCGCGCGCGTGCAATCAAAGCTGGGACCCTGCGCCAGCCCGGCACATGGGGCAGCGACGGTCGCGCTGACGACGAAGATCAAAATCCGTTTCATGGCATGAACACCCTTGTTGCAATAGCCCAGCCTAGCACGGGTGGTTGCCTTTTCATGATTTTTCTCGCGGGGGTCCGGGCAGGCGATGGGTCGGCTTGCACTTTTCGCAAACCGATGAAAGTTTGTGCAAATTGACCGGGGAGGCGCGCTGTTGCAGATTCTGAAATCACTTGGCCCCGCGGTTGCGCATGTCTCATGGATCGAGGCGGTGCGGGCCGGGGTCGGTGCGTTGATCGGTCTGGGGCTGACCGGCCTCTTTATTCTGTCGCCCCATGTCGATCTGGAGCTGGGCCTGTATCTTGTTGCGCCGTTCGGGGCGTCGTCGGTTCTGTTGTTTGCGGTGCCGAACAGCCCCCTGGCGCAGCCCTGGTCGGCGATTGTCGGCAATACGGTGGCGGCTGTGGTGGGCGTGGCCGTGTGCCTGCTGGTGGCGGACCCCGCCCTGCGCATCGCACTTGCTGTTGGTCTGGCCCTGACGGCAACCATCCTGTGCCGCGCGATCCATCCGCCGGCGGGGGCGGTCGCCATGACCGCCGCCATGTCGCCGGAGGCGATTGCGGATCTGGGGTTCTGGTTTGCCCTTGCGCCGATTGCCCTGGGCACAACCGCCCTGGTGGTGCTTGCAACCTTCTATGCGCGGCTTACCGGGCGGCATTACCCGTTCCGGCAATTCGACGATCCCGGCAATCACGGGACCGACGATCGCAACCCGGTTGAACGCCTAGGGCTTTCCGAAGACGAGCTGACAGGTATCCTGGAACGCTACAGCCAGTCATTCAACCTGGGCGTTGCGGATCTGGCCCGGTTGATCGGCGCGGCGGAGCTTGAGGCAACGGCGCATTCCTCGGGGCCGCTGACCGCTCAGGACATTATGTCGCGCAACCTGGTCACCGTCAGCCCGCAGACCAGACTGGGAGAGATCGCGGATCTGTTTCGGCAGCACCGTTTCACGGCCTTGCCCGTAGTGGGGCCGGATGCCACCTTTATGGGGGTCATCTTTCAGATCCACCTGATTGGTCAGGCAAGGGCGGATGCGCTGCGGTTGGATCGGCGGTATGGTGCCGCGCTGCGGCGGCTTCTGGATCGGGAGGCCCCGATGCGGGCGGTGGACATCATGAGCGTCGGCAGCCCGCGCGCCACAACCATGACCCCGATCGGGGTTTTTCTGCCGATGATGGCAGATGGCGATATTGATGCCGTTCCGGTCGTCGAATACGGGAAAATCGTGGGGATCGTGACACGCACGGACCTTGTTGCAGCACTGGCCCGCAGCGTGGCGCGTAACGGCACCGACTAACGGCAGACGCCGATGGCTACAAAAGCAAAAGGGCGCCGCAATGCCTGCGACGCCCCCTTGAAATCCTTGCGAAACCGGCCTCAGGAGGCGGGGTTCGGCTTTTGGGTCGGTGCGTTCTTGGCGCCGGGGTTCAGCGGGTCGTCCTGACGCTGAACGGAGCCTTCGAAATGCGCGCCGGATTCGATTGCGATGGTCTTGTGGATGATGTCGCCCTCAACCCGTGCGGTCGAGGTCAGGCGCACCTTGAGGCCGCGCACGCGGCCCACGATGCGGCCATTGATCACCACATCATCGGCAACCACTTCACCCTTGATTGTCGCGGTTTCGCCGATGGTCAGCAGATGCGCGCGGATGTCGCCCTCGACCGTGCCTTCGACGTTGATGTCGCCGGTGGTCTTCATGTTGCCGGTCACATGCAGATCGGCAGACAGGACCGAGGCAGGGGGTTTCGCCTTGGGGGCCGATGCCTTGAACTCGTTCGGCTTGGGCTGGGAAGGCGTGGACTGCGCCGGGGCCTGCGGTGTTGCCGGGCGCTGGCCTTCGGAGTCCTTGTTCGGGGCGGGATCGTTGATTTTGCTCTTAGAAAACATCGTTTGCAGCCTTGATATAGATCATGGGGTTAACAGCTTTGCCGCCGACTCGGACTTCGTAGTGCAGATGAACGCCGGTGACACGTCCAGATGCTCCCATATCACCAATGTGCTGCCCGCGCGAGACCCTTTGTCCGACCTTCACGCGAATGCGCGACTGATGGGCGTAGCGTGTCTCGATCCCGAACTCATGCTGGATCTTGACCAGACGGCCATAGCCGGACTGCCATCCGGCATGGGTGACCACACCGTCAGCCGTGGCATAAAGCGGCGTGCCGATCCCGGCGGCGAAATCGACACCGGAATGCATCCGCCGTCCGCCGGTCTTGGGGTCGCGGCGATAGCCGAACTGGCTGGTGAAACGAAAGGCGGATTTGACCGGGGTGGCAAAGGGCGCTTTCTGCGCGGCGATCCGGTAAAGGTTCAGCCGGTCCATCTGGTTCAGCAGACGGTTGGCGCGCAGCGTATCGGGGGAGGGCTCCTCGCCCCGCGTGGTAAAGGACAGCGGCGTCATCGGGCCGCCCTGACCGGAATAGCCGCGCTTGACCGTGGCCAGGATGTTGTCGGTGGACATGCCCGCGTTGCGGAACATCTTGTCCAGCGGGGCCACGGAGACGGTCATCGCCTCTTCCAATTGGCGGAAAATCGCGTCGTTCTGGTCTTTCATCAGGGCGATCTGCTGGGCCATTTCGTCGGCCTGCAACAGGGCGTCCTGCGCATCGACGATCACCTGATCGCGTTCCTTGGCGGTCTCGGCCAGTGCCTCGGCCAGGAATTCGATGGGCGCGTTGGAGGCGGCGGCCTGCACATTGCCGGTGCCGCCTTCGGCCAGCGACCCCTCAAGGCTGGCAAGCTGGGTGCGGGCAGCCTGGCGTTCCTTCATGGTGTCGCGCAGGGTGGACTGGATCACGTCGATCCCGGTTTCCAGCTCGCGGCGGCGGGTTTCGGATTCCAGCAGTTCGGACTGCATCGTTGAAATCTGCTTGAGCGCGGCGTTGAAGCGGTTCTGGGCCGCCAGCGCCTCTTCGGCGCGGCCGTCGCGCTGTGCGGAAAGATCGTTCAGCCGGGCCTGATAGGTGCGCTGGTCCCGCTTGGCCTGTTCGCGGAAATTGCCCGACCCGATGCTGTCCATGAGGATGATGGCAGTGGCAACGATGGCCCAGGCGACAAGGGTGGCACATCCGGCAAAGGCGATGATCTGGGTGCCGGGACGCAGGCGGATAAAGCGCGTGTCACTGTCGGATTTGAGAAACACGCGGCGCTCGGGAAAGTATTTTTCCAGCGTCGCATGGACCTTGATGGCAAGCGTTGAGCGCAATTTGTATTCCTTTTTCCGTCCCAAAACGGGCGCGGTAATCCCCATACGCGCCCGAATTCAGATTTTTCTTAGCCACCCTGTGACCTTGGGGCAACCCTGTTGACCTGTCAGGCGGCGGCATTTCACCGGAATGCGGCAAATTGGCAAAAATCCGCCGATACCAAGAACTTGACCATTTTTGTTGAAGTCAGTGCCTTCAACCGGAGGCGGTCAGCGGCCAGTAGAAGTCCGGGGGAATGCCCGCTTCGGCGCGTTTTTCCTCGTTGAACGGGGGTTTGAGGTCGCCGTGAAAGTAGGTCCGCACAAGGCTGTGAAACCGCTCTTTTGGGTCTTCGTCAAAGCGCCCGCAGAGAAAGTGAAACCATTTGGAGCCATAGGCGACATGGGCCACTTCCTCGGCATAGATGGTCTCAAGCGCGGCCACGGCACTGTCGGCCTTGGCCTGTTTGAAGATCTTGATCATGCCGGGGGTCACGTCCAGGCCGCGCGCCTCAAGCACCATGGGCACAACCGCCAGACGGCCCATCAGGTCGTCCACGGTATCCTCGGCCGCGCGCCACATGCCCGCATGGGCGGGCAACGCGCCATAGTGGCTGCCCATCTCTTCAAGGCAATCGCACATCAGGTTGAAATGCTTGGATTCCTCATCCGCCGCCTTGACCCAGTCGTCGTAGAAACCCATCGGCAGGCGGGTGTCGGTAAAGCGCGCGATGATGTCCCAGTGCAGGTCCACCGCGTTCAATTCGATATGGGCGACGGCATGCAGCAGGGCGATGCGCCCCTCGGGCGTGCCGGGGCGGCGGCGCGGCACGTCGCGGGGGCTGAGCAATGCAGGCGCGTCGGGCCGGGCGGGGTGCAGCGGCGGGTCGGCATGGCCAATCTCGGGCGTCTCGCCCGCCGCGCGGGCGGCCTGCCACTCTGCCGCATAGCGGCGCGACTGGGCGGTTTTCTCGCGGCCATCGGCACAGCGCAGCACCGCCTCGGCCATTTGGGCAAGGGTGATCACAGGGCGCGCACCGCCTCCAGCACCGCCTCCACATGGCCCGGCACTTTGACCTTGCGCCAGACCTGCGCGATCTTGCCGTCGGCACCGATCAGATAGGTCGCGCGTTCGATGCCCATGGATTTCTTGCCATACATGTTTTTCTCGACCCAGACGCCATAGGCCTCTGTTACGCTACCTTCCTCATCCGACAGCAGCGGCACCGTCAGCGCGTGTTTGGCCACGAACTTGTCATGTTTGGCCATGGTATCGCGCGAGATGCCAAAGACCTTTGCGCCCGCCGCCTCGAAGTCGGACAGGTTTGCCGAGAAGCCGATGCTTTCCGTGGTGCAGCCCGGCGTGTCGTCGCGCGGGTAGAAGAACAGCACGACCGGCGTGCCGCGCAGGTCAGAGAGGGTCACCGCGCCGCCGCCGGTCACAGGAAGGGTAAAGTCTGGTGCTTGCTCGGAAATCTCGGGCATTGATCACGTCTCTTTCACTTGGATGCAGGTTGTCGGGCTGTCATACTAGGCCAATTCAGGCGCGTGCCAAGAGGGCCGGCCAATTTGGGACAAAGATGAGCACACCCGACACGCCACGCCCCAGACGCAAGCCGCATCAGCATGTGGCGCGTTTTGGCCTGTGGTCGATCCTGTTGCTGACCCTTGCCGCCGGGGCGCTGGTTGGGGCGGTCTATCTGTCGATGGGGCAGCCCTTGCGCGCGCCCGCATGGGTGCAGGACCGGATCGAGGCGCGGATCGCGCGGGAATTGCCACAGGTTCGCGTGGCCCTGGGCGAGGTGGAACTGGTGGTGGAGGAGGGCTGGTATCCCCGCGTGCGCCTGCGCAATGTCGCCATCAGCACGCCCGAAGGGGCCGAGATCCTGAGCCTGACGGAGTTCAAGACCGGCTTTGCCCTGCGCCCGCTGCTGGACGGGATCGTGCAACCACAAACGATTTCGCTGTCGGGTCTGGTGGTCACCCTGCGCCGGGATGAGGCGGGCCGCGTGGCGCTGAGCGCGGGGCTGGGGCCAGGCAATTTCAGCCGCGAGGCCGCGACCCTGCCGCAATTGATCGCCCAGCTTGACGACCTGTTGCAGCGCCCGGCGTTACAGGCGCTGACCGAAGCGGAGCTGCGCGCCGTGACGCTGCAATTCGACGACCTGCGCGCGGGCCGAAGCTGGACCATCGACGGCGGGCGGCTGCTGTTGTCGCGCGAGGCCGGGATGCTGGCGCTCTCGGCAGATGTGGCGCTGCTCAGCGGTGGGGCCGGGGTCGCAACCCTGTCGGCCAATTACACCAGCCGCATCGGGGCCAGCGCCGCCGAATTCGGGGTCAGCTTCGAAGGGGTGGCGGCGGGGGATATAGCCACGCAGGGTCCCGCCTTTGCCTGGCTTGGGGTGTTGCGTGCGCCGATTTCCGGTTCCGTGCGCAGCGGGTTGAACGATGCGGGGCAGTTTATGCCGTTGAACGCGACCTTGCAGATCGGGGCGGGCGTGGTCCAGCCCAATGCGCAAACTCGCCCGATCCCCTTTGACGGGGCGCGCAGCTATTTCAGCTATGATCCCGCCGAGGCGCTGCTGCGTTTTGCCGATGTGCGGCTGCGCAGCAAATGGTTCAGCGCGGAAAGTTCCGGCAGCGCAACCCTGGGTCTGACACCGGAGGGCCAGCTGAGCGATCTGGTGGGCCAGTTCACCATCCGCGACCTGCGTGCCAATCCGGGTGACATCTATGATGCCCCCGTCGGGCTGGCCGAAACCGACCTGGATTTCCAGATGCGGCTCAACCCGTTTCGCCTGCAACTGGGGCGGGTGCAGATCAGCGATCAGGGCAAGACGCTGCTGCTGGGGGGCAGGCTGTCGGCGCGGCCCGACGGCTGGCGGGTGGCGCTGGACGGGCAGATGGACGGGCTGTCACCCGAACGGCTGTTACAGCTTTGGCCGGAGGGGCTGAAGCCCAAGACCCGGACATGGCTGGTCGAGAATGTCCTGAAGGGCGCGGTCAGCAACCTGGACCTGGCGCTTCGGGTGGCACCGGGCAAGGCACCGCAGACCTATGTGGGGTTTGACTATGCCGGGGCCGATGTGCGGTTTCTCAAGACCATGCCGCCGCTGACCGGGGGCAAGGGGCATTTCAGCCTGATGGACAACCGGCTGGTTGTGGCGGTGGATGAAGGCGTGGTCACGGCGGACGAGGGCGGCGAGGTGCGGCTGGGTGCCTCGTCCTTTATCATTCCCGATGTCAGCGTGCGCGACGGCCCCCCGGCGATCATCCGGCTTGAGACGGCATCGACCGTGACAGCGGCGCTGTCGTTGTTGAACCGCGCCCCGCTGAACGTGATGGACAAGGCCAGCCTGCCGGTCGATCTGGCAGGCGGGCGCGCCGCGCTGAGCGGCCAGATTGCCCTGCCGCTCAAGAAAGGCAGCAAGGACAAGGTGGTGTTCGACGTGGCGGGAAAACTGCGCGATGTCAGCAGCGCGGTGCTGGTCAGGGGGCGTGCGCTGTCCGCGCCGGAGATCGACGTGGTGGTGGACAATGAGCGGGCGATCCTGACCGGCGCGGGGGACCTGGATGGCGCGGGCTTTGACGGCAGTTTCGTGCTGCCCATCGGGCCGGCATCGCAGACGGGGACAAGCGGTCTGCGCGCGGATGTCAGGCTGGATCAGGGCGCGCTGGATGCTTTCGGGATCGCCCTGCCGCCCGGCACTGTCGCAGGCCAGACAACCGCCCGGCTGGAGGTTGATCTGCCCAAGGGGCGCGCGCCCGAGTTCGATCTGCACTCCGATCTGCGGGGGCTGCGCCTGTCGGTGCCGCAACTGAACTGGTCCAAGCCCCCGGCCAGCACCGGGAGCCTGCGCGTCACCGGGCGGCTTGGTGCCACGCCGAAAGTGGACAGTCTGGCGATCTCCGGCCCCGGCCTGAGCGCCGCGGGCGCGGTCAGCCTGCGCGAAGGCGGCACGCTGGACCGTCTCAGCTTTGACAGGCTCAGGGCGGGCGAATGGCTGGATGCGGCGGTGGACATCATCGGGCAGGGGGCAGGCAGGCCGGTGCAGGTGGTGTTGCGCGGTGGCGTGCTGGACCTGCGGCGCGCCGATCTGGGCAGCGGCGGTGGCAGCGCTCAGGCCAGCGGCCCGCCCGGCCCGCCGATGCAGGTCCGGCTGGACCGGTTGCAGATCACCGACACCATCGCCCTGACCGACATGCGCGGCAACTTTGCCACGGCAGGGGGGCTGGATGGCGCGTTTCAGGCGCGGCTGAACGGCGGCACCCCGGTCGAGGGGCGGATTGTGCCGCAGAACGGCCGCTCTGCGGTGCGGCTGATCTCGGCGGATGCGGGCGGGGTCCTGCGCGCGGCCGGGTTGCTGCGGCAGGTGGTGGGCGGGCAATTGTCGCTGACGCTGCTGCCGGTGGGGGCTGCCGGGGCCTTTGACGGCACCCTTGATGTCACCGATGTGCGGGTCAAGGATGCGCCGGGCATCGCGGCGCTGCTGAACTCCATCTCCGTGGTGGGGCTGATCAATGAATTGAATGGCGACGGTATCTATTTCGACCAGGTCGAGGGCAAGTTCCGCCTGACCCCGAACCGGCTGACCCTGACCGAGGCCAGTGCGGTCGGCGCGTCGATGGGCCTGTCGATGGACGGGATATATGCGCTTGATAGTGGCATGATCGACATGCAGGGGGTGATCACCCCGGTCTACCTGCTGAATGGCATCGGTTCGGTGCTGACCCGCAAGGGCGAGGGGCTGATCGGGTTCAACTATACGCTCAAGGGCCCGGCAAAACAGCCCAGCGTCGGGGTCAACCCGTTGTCGGCACTGACGCCGGGCATGTTCCGCGAGATCTTTCGCAGGCCGCCACCCAAGGTGCCGCAGGCGCCGGGAACCCGGCAGCCACCGCAAAAACCCGTTGTCCGGCGCACGCCGGGGCGCTAGATGGCCCGAAAAAGGCGCGCCATGAAACTCTCTGACTTCGATTTCGACCTGCCCGAGGCATTGATCGCGACCCGGCCCGCCGTGCCGCGGTCGTCGGCGCGTTTGCTGGTGGCCGATGGGGCTGCGCTGCACGATTGCCGGGTCACCGACCTGACCGACTGGCTGCGCCCCGGCGACCGGCTGGTGCTGAACGACACCCGCGTGATCCCGGCGCGGCTTTCGGGGCTGCGCGCGCGCCAATCGGCGCAGGGGCCGGTGACCGCCAGGATCGAGGTCACCCTGCTGGAGCCGCGCCCGGACGGCACATGGGCCGCGCTGATCAAGCCGCTGCGCAAGGTCAAACCGGGCGAGGAGGTGGTGTTCAGCCATGATCTGCGCGCGACCCTGGACGCGGTCGAAGACGGGCAGGGGCTATTGCGTTTCAACTGCGCTGGCGATGATTTCGACGCGGCGCTGAACGCGGCGGGGGCAATGCCGCTGCCGCCCTATATCGCCGCAAAACGCCCCGCAGATGCCCGCGACCTGACGGATTACCAGACCGTCTGGGCGCGTCATGCGGGTGCAGTTGCGGCCCCCACCGCATCGCTGCATTTCGACGCGGCCCTGCTGGAGGCCTTGGCGGAAAAGGGCGTCAGCTTTTCCCATGTCACGCTGCATGTGGGCGCAGGCACCTTCCTGCCGGTCAAGGTGGATGACATCACCCAACACAAGATGCACGCCGAATGGGGCCAGGTCAGCGCCGGGGCCGCAGCGGAGATTGCAGCGACCAAGGCGGCAGGCGGGCGGGTGATCCCGGTGGGCACCACGGCCCTGCGGCTGATCGAGACGGCGGCGCGGGACGGGATGATCGAACCCTGGGAGGGGGAGACCGATATTTTTATCACGCCGGGCTTTCGCTTTCACGTCGCGGATGCGCTGATGACGAACTTCCATCTGCCCAAATCGACCCTGATGATGCTGGTCTCGGCGCTGATGGGGCCACAGGCGATCCGCGACATCTATGACCATGCAATCGCGCAAGAATACAGGTTTTTCTCCTACGGGGATTCCAGTCTGCTTATTCCGGGTCAAAAGTGACTTAAGTGTCAGTTGCCAGGCAAAACCGGCTTTTGCGTCACATCTCTGACCCTGAGCGCAAGCCGGGCCATCGCCTGCCCGGCGGGCAGGCGATGGCCCGGCGCCTTCGGCTTGATTCCGGGCTTGGCGTTCCACTGATCAACGGCAGCAAAATCCGCTCATCTGACTTTCACCCATACCACGCCTGAAGTCCGGTTTGGGTCAGAAATGCCTGGTATTTGGGTCGGAATTACTTGGCACTGCCCACAGACATGAGGCAGCAAACCCGCCGCCAGGAGTCGGCGTTGCGCGACATTCGACAAAAAGGGCCGTTCCGGCCCGACCAGTGACACGATTCGCAAAAAATTGCCTGAATGTCGTATAACCGGGTGACGCCGCTGCCCAAGAGGTTCAGGGAGGGGCCAAACACCAGATTGGATTCGCGGCGATGATACAGGTTCTTTCCAGCGCATGGGCGCTTTTGCTGGGCATGTGCCTGTTGATGGTCGGCAACGGGATGCAGGGCACGCTGCTGGGTATCCGTGGCGCGCTCGAAGGGTTCTCCACCTTCGAGATGTCCATTGTCATGTCGGCCTATTTCGTGGGCTTTCTGGGCGGCTCGCGGCTGGCACCGGGCATGATCCGCAGGGTGGGTCACGTCCGGGTCTTTGCCGCCCTTGCCTCTATGATCTCGGCGGTCATGATCCTCTATCCGACGTTTCCGGCTGTCCCGCTCTGGGCCTTGGGGCGGGTGCTGATCGGGTTCTGCTTTTCTGCCGTCTATGTGACGGCGGAAAGCTGGCTGAACAATGCCGCCGACAATTCCAACCGGGGGCAGGCGCTGTCGCTTTATATGATTGTGCAGACGCTGGGCATTGTGGTGGCGCAGGCGCTGCTGCTGGCGGCGGATCCTTCGGGCTATGTGTTGTTTGTGATCCCGTCCGTATTGGTCAGCGTGGCGGTGACGCCGATCCTGCTGACGATCAGCCCGACGCCGGCCTTTGACACAACCAAACCGATGAGCCTGCGCGAACTGGCAAACTTTTCGCCGCTGGGCTGTATTGGCATGTTCCTGCTGGGCGGCGTGTTCTCGGCCCAGTTCGGCATGGCCCCGGTCTATGGCGCGGAGGCAGGGCTGAGCGTGGCGCAGATCTCCATGTTCGTGGCGACCTTCTTTGTGGGGTCGGTGGTGCTGCAATATCCCATCGGCTGGGTGTCGGACCGGATGGACCGGCGCACGCTGATTGTCATCGTCTCTGCCATCGGGGCGGCGGGGTCGGTCATGGGGATGCTGCTGGGCGGCACATTCTGGCTGCTGCTAGTCTCGGCCTTTGTGGTGGGCGGCATGTCGAACCCGCTGTATTCCCTGCTGATCGCCCATACCAACGACTTCCTCCAACATGAGGACATGGCCGCGGCTTCGGGCGGGATGATCTTTATCAACGGGTTGGGGGCGATTCTCGGGCCGATCATCACCGGCTGGATGATGGGCACCTCGCTGGGGCCGGGCGGGTTTTATCTGTTCACGGCGGTCCTGTTCGTGATCCTGGCCCTTTATGCCGCCTACCGCGCCACCCGCCGCCCCGCCGTGCCGGTGGACGAGACCGGAAACTACGTTGCCATATACCCCACATCCACCGCCGTGGCGGTCGAATATGCGCAGGAATATGCCATTGAAAGCGAACAGGATGACGAAAACACCACCTGATCGCGGCAAACATGTCGCAAATGATATAAATCGTGAGTCGCCGTTCTGGTTAAGATGTTCATAAGGTGGGACGATCTTGCCATAGGTCGCAAGATTGCGTGCAAGCTGAGGAGTGTGATCCATGCAAGGCCCTGAAGAAGTACTTTCGTTCTGGCTGGACGAAGTTGGCCCCAAGGGGTGGTACGAGGCCAGCGAGGCGCTGGACGCCACCACCCGCAACCGTTTCGAAGCGACATGGGAGGCCGCCTGCGAGGGCAAATTCTCGCTCTGGCTGACCTATCCGTCGGGGGCACTGGCCTATATCATCCTGATGGATCAGTTTTCGCGCAACATGTTCCGGGGCCAGGGCAAGGCCTTTGCCAGCGACCGTGCAGCACTTGCGGCGGCGAAATCCGCGATCGAGCGGGGCTGGGATCTGCGGATCGACGAACCGGCGCGACAGTTTTTCTATATGCCGCTGATGCATTCGGAGAACCTGTGCGATCAGGACCGCTGTGTGCGGCTGATGTGCGAGCGGATGCCGCTGAGCCGGGAGAGCAACCTGCTGCATGCGCGGGCGCACCGCGAGGTGATCCGGCGTTTCGGGCGTTTCCCCTACCGCAACGAGGCCCTGTCGCGCACCGGCACCAGTGGCGAGATCGCCTATGTGAGCGATGGCGGTTATGGGCAGACATTGCGCAAATTGCAGGCAGAATCCGCCGTCGCCTGAGTGCTTGCGGTTCTCGTGGTTGTGACAGGCCGAAAACTGGTTTAACGGTAAACTATATCTGTCTGTCACATTGCGAGGACCCCGAAAATGGCTGCAAAATCCTTTGATCTGATCGTGATCGGTGCGGGGCCCGGTGGCTATGTCGCCGCCATCCGGGGCGCGCAACTGGGTCTTTCCGTGGCGATTGTCGAGCGTGAGCATCTGGGCGGTATCTGCCTGAACTGGGGCTGCATCCCGACCAAGGCGCTGCTGCGTTCCTCAGAGGTGTTCCACCTGATGCACCGGGCCAAGGAATTCGGGCTGAAGGCCGAAGGAATCGGTTACGATCTGGACGCGGTGGTGAAACGCTCGCGCAAGGTGGCGGGGCAGTTGTCGGGCGGGATCGGCCACCTGATGAAAAAGAACAAGATCACCGTGTTCATGGGGGCGGCAACCTTGCCCGCCAAGGGCAAGGTCAGCGTCAAGACCGACGCAAAGAATGGTGGGGGCAGCGAAGATCTGACAGCGAAGAACATCGTGCTGGCCACCGGCGCGCGGGCGCGCGAACTGCCGGGGCTGGAGGCGGACGGCAAGAGGGTCTGGACCTACAAGCACGCGCTGCAGCCGCCGCATATGCCGAAGAAACTTCTGGTGATCGGCTCTGGTGCCATCGGTATCGAATTTGCCAGTTTCTACAACACCCTGGGGGCCGAGACCACCGTGGTCGAGGTGATGGACCGGGTGTTGCCGGTGGAAGATGCGGAGATTTCCGCCTTTGCCAGGAAGGCCTTTGAAAAGCAGGGCATGAAGATCATGCAAAAGGCGATGGTCAAGCAGCTGGACCGCGCCAAGGACAAGGTGACCGCCCATATCGAAGTGGGCGGCAAGGTCGAGAAACACGACTTTGACACGGTGATTTCCGCCGTGGGCATCGTGGGCAATGTCGAGAATCTGGGGCTGGAAGACCTGGGCGTGAAGCTGGACCGCACCCATGTGGTCACCGATGAATATTGCCGCACCGGGGTCGAGGGGCTTTATGCCATCGGCGACATCGCCGGTGCGCCCTGGCTGGCGCATAAGGCGTCGCATGAGGGCGTGATGGTGGCCGAACTGATCGCAGGCGGGCACCCGCATCCTGTCAAACCCGAAAGCATCGCGGGCTGTACCTATTGCCACCCGCAGGTTGCAAGCGTGGGGTATACGGAGGCGAAGGCCAAGGAGTTGGGATACGAGATCAAGGTGGGACGTTTTCCGTTCATCGGCAATGGCAAGGCCATCGCTCTGGGCGAGGAATCGGGCATGATCAAGACTGTCTTTGACGCCAAGACCGGCGAGTTGCTGGGCGCGCATATGGTTGGCGCTGAAGTGACCGAGCTGATCCAGGGCTATGTGGTGGGCCGCCAGATGGAGACCACCGAGGAAGATCTGATCAACACGGTCTTCCCGCATCCGACCCTGAGCGAGATGATGCATGAGGCCGTGCTGGATGCCTATGGGCGTGTGATCCACATGTGATCCCTGCGGGGCGTGATCTGAAGGCCGCGCTGCGCGCGACACGATCTATGGGTGTTTGTTGCGGGCCTGAGCCCCTCGCGGCGGATGCTGCGCGGTTTGTAGCCTCTGACGTTTTGCTGAGAAGGTGTTCAGGGCGCTTTGCGTCCTGAACGACCTGTTTCGATGGTGTCCAGAGTCGCGCCCGCCTCAAGGACAAGCCGCTGCGCGGGGCCTGCGGCCTCCTTGACCCGGTCCCGACTCTAGTTGTGGACGGGCCGCAGGGGCGGTGGCATAAGCGGGACATGGTAAGTCTCAATCGTGTCGTCATGCAGCCGGCCAGTCGCCGGATGATCAATGCCCTTGGCCCCTCGGACCTGGATTGTGCCGAGATATCAGGCAAATGGGGCAGGCGCTTCGATTTCAAATCCTACAGCCAGTTCCGTTATCCCGAGTATGATGTCTGCGGCGAACCCTTTACCGATGCGGCGGGCGCGCCGCTGACCTTTAACCTGATCCTGGCCAATCAGGTCTGGGAACATCTGGACCGGCCCTATGCCGCCACCCGCAATATCCACCGCATGTTGCGGCCCGGCGGTTATTTCTGGGTTGCGGTGCCGTTCTTTGTGCCGTTGCATGCCGCGCCCCAGGACAATTCGCGCTGGAGCGCGCGGGGGTTGAAGAACCTGCTGATCGAGGGCGGTTTTGACCCCGATGCCATCCATGCGGAGCAATGGGGCAACCGGCACGTCGCGGCGCGCAACCTCGAAGAGCGCTGGCCGCCGGAATATGACGCCGAGAGCGACGACATCAAGAACGATCCGAATATGCCGATCTGTTCCTGGGCGCTGGCGCAGAAGGTTTAGGCGCTGGACAGATGGCAGTGAAACAGACGTCTTTTGCGCTGGTTCTGGCGCTTTGGGCCGCGGGGCTGGGGGC
>NZ_LXYI01000008.1 GCF_001650875.1 Sulfitobacter sp. EhC04 | reverse complement strand
TACCGCGAGAGCGGTTTCGTCCAAGTCCGCTCAGCGGACATTACTCCGCCCCGCGGCAAATGTCCGCTTTGGGTCAGAAATGCGAGACGTCAGTGTCAATATCGCGTGGCGCCCCCCCTGACAGGACGCAGATTTCCCGCTGCATCCTGTCAAAGAAGTTCGTCGTTCCGGTAATCAAGAACCCGGTCAGGCGCTGGGCAGCTTGGCGGTCCTCAGGTAGGGCAGAACGGTGGTGAACTCACCGAACCGGGCCTTGGCGTCGGCGTCGGACACGGTGGCGGGGATGATCACGTCGTCCCCCACATTCCAGTTTGCGGGCGTCGCCACGCCTTGGCCAGTCGAGGTCTGCAACCCGTCCAGCGCGCGCAGTACTTCGGCAAAGTTACGGCCCACTGTCATCGGATAGGTCATCGACAGTTTCAGCTTCTTGTCCGGCCCGATGATAAAGACAGAGCGCACCGTGGCGCTGTCCGCCGGGGTGCGGCCATCGGGCATATAGGCTTCGGCAGGCAGCATGTCGAAGGCCTTGGAGACCTCAAGCCCGGCATCCGCGATAATCGGGAAACCGGCCTTTGTCCCGGCGACCTTTTCGATGTCACCCTTCCATTTCTTGTGGTCTTCGACCCCGTCAACGCTGACCCCCAGCACCTTGGTGCCGCGTTTCTCCCATTCGTCGGCCAATTGGGCCACGGCACCGAATTCGGTGGTGCAGACGGGGGTGAAATCCTTGGGGTGGGAAAACAGGATCATCCAGTTGTCACCGACAAAATCGTGCAACGTGATGCTGCCCTGATCGGTTTCTACGGTCAGATCGGGAATCGTGTCGTTAATGCGCAAGCCCATGTTATCCTCCGGGTCAGTTGTCTGCTTTTCCATAAGGTAAGGATTAATCGGCGACATTCCATACCCTCTCTTGCAGGCCCCCGCGCGCCCTGACAAAGTGGCGCCAAATCTGGCAGCGTCCTGGGGCCTGCCCCGTCATAACAACAAGGAGTTTTCCGATGCTGGAGAAACGTGAGTTCTACATCAATGGTGCGTGGGTCGCCCCCGCCAAACCCAATGATCACAACGTGATCGACCCCTCCACCGAAGAGCCCTGCGCGGTGATCTCGCTGGGCGGTCAGGAAGACACCGACAAGGCCGTCGCCGCCGCCAAGGCCGCCCTACCGGGCTGGATGGCCACACCGCCGGCGGAACGGATCGCGCTGCTGGAAAAACTGCTGGAGGTCTACAAGACCCGCGCAGAGGACCTTGCAACGGCCATGAGCACCGAAATGGGCGCGCCCATCGAGATGTCGCGGGCCAGCCAGGTCGGGGCAGGCACATGGCACCTGAGCAACTTCATCAAGGCCGCAAAGGACTTCCACTTCGAGGCGCCGCTGGGCGATCACGCCCCGAATGACCGGATCATCCGCGAGGCGGTCGGCGTGGCCGCGCTGATCACACCGTGGAACTGGCCGATGAACCAGATCACGCTCAAGGTCGGTGCCGCTGTTGTGGCGGGCTGTACCATGGTGCTGAAACCCTCCGAGGAAAGCCCGCTGGACGCGATGATCTTTGCCGAGCTGATGCATGAGGCCGGTTTCCCCAAGGGGGTCTTCAACCTCGTCAACGGTGACGGCGTGGGCGTCGGCAGCCAGCTTTCATCGCATGAGGACGTGGACATGGTCAGCTTCACCGGCTCGACCCGCGCGGGCACCGCGATTTCCAAGAACGCGGCGGATACGCTCAAGAAGGTGCACCTGGAACTGGGCGGAAAGGGTGCCAATATCATCTTTGCGGATGCGGACGAGAAGGCCGTCAAGCGCGGCGTGATGCATATGATGCAGAACACCGGTCAATCCTGCAACGCGCCCAGCCGGATGCTGGTCGAGGCGAGCATCTATGACAAGACCGTCGAAGAGGCCGGTGTGGTTGCCGGCAAGATCACAGTCGGCCCGGCGTCGGAAGAGGGGCGTCACATTGGCCCCGTCGTCAACGAGGTCCAGTTCAACAAGATCCAGGACCTGATCCAGAAGGGCATCGACGAAGGCGCGCGGCTGGTTGCCGGTGGCACGGGCCGGCCAGACGGGTTGAACCGCGGCTTCTTTGTCAAACCGACGGTCTTTGCCGATGTGACTCCCGACATGACCATCGCACGCGAGGAAATCTTTGGTCCGGTCCTGTCGATCATGAAATTCGACACCGAGGAGCAGGCCGTCGAGATCGCCAACGATACGGTCTATGGCCTGACCAATTACGTCCAGAGCACCGATGGCACGCGTCGCAACCGGCTGGCGCGTCAGTTGCGGTCGGGCATGGTCGAGATGAACGGCCAGGGCCGCGCCGCGGGCTCCCCCTTTGGCGGGATGAAGCGGTCCGGCAACGGGCGCGAGGGCGGTCTCTACGGGATCGAGGATTTCACCGAGATCAAGGCGGTATCGGGCTGGGCCGCCGAATAGCCTTTTCCACCATCGGCGATAGGACAGGGCTGCCTTCGGGTGGCCCTTTTTCTTTTCCTGCGCGTGACGCGGGTGCGGGACCCTCCGGGGGAGGTCTATTTGGCAGTATCGACCTCCACGAGGGGTGCCCATTGAGGTGCCATTGGTTCGAGCCCTATGGGAGACGGGTGCGATACCCCTGGTCCAAAGCGCGCTTTCCTGCGCGGTGGTCCTGATTTGATCTGGGATGTGGCAAGCGGTTATCCTAAAAAGGCCATGTACTTCCAGAAAGGTGCCCATGATCTATACCCGGCTGCATGGCTTTCTCGGCAACCAGATGTTTCAATACGCAGCCGCCGCTCAGTTGGCGGCGCGGCTGGGCGTTGCTGTCGCGCTTGATCCGCGCAGGGCGGCGGCCAAGGGGCAGGGAAACCTGACCGATATCTTTGATCTGCCAGTGGTCCCGCCTGCCAATCTGCCCCCGGATCAGGACCGCAGGCGGCTTGCCTATGGCATGTGGCGGCTTCTGGGGCGCTCACCCCGGCTGCGCCGTGAAAAGGGGCTGGGCTATGACCCTGCTTTCGAAGACTGGGGTGATGAAAGCTATTTGCATGGGTACTGGCAGAGCGAAAGGTATTTTGCCGGGATCAAGGATCATCTGCGCGAGGTGTTCACGATGGTGCCGCCCATGTCGCCCGAGAATGCCGACATGGCACGGCAGATCGCGGCGGGGCCATCGGTGGCGCTGCATGTGCGGCGCGGCGATTACGTGGCGCTGGGGGCAACGGCGGTCTGCGATCAGGCCTATTATGACGCGGCGCTGGCCGCCGTGACGCAGGGGTTGCCCGAGGCGCCGACGGTCTTTGTCTTTTCCGATGACCCGGCCTGGGCGCGCGACAACCTGACGGTGCCTTTCGACAAGGTGGTGGTGGATCTGAACGGGCGCGAAACCGCCCATGAGGACATGCGCCTGATGTCGCTGTGCCAGCACAACGTGATCGCTAATTCCACCTTCAGTTGGTGGTCGGCATGGCTGAATGCCCATGACGGCCGCCGGGTGGCCGCCCCGGCCCGGTGGTTTGCCAATGACCACCAGCGCAATCCGGACATCCTGCCCGTTGACTGGATTGCCATTGGTTGACGCGCCGGAGTTTTCAAAAACTCCGGACCAAATTTTTCGAAAAATTTGGTTAGTTCCGGACAGTGGTCCTTTCTCTCGACCCTCGTCTCGCCAACAGATGCGTGCCCGCGGAGTTTTCAAAAACTCCGGTCCGAATTTTTCGAAAAATTCGGCTTCCTGCCGCGCCTAGAAGGGCGCCTTCGAGCGCACCCTGGTCGATCGTCCGCCCTGCGGGTGATTGAACCGCAACTCCTCTGAATGCAGCATCAGGCGTGGAAAGTCGCGCGCCGGACCCGTGGCGTAAAACGGGTCACCCAGGATCGGATGCCCGATGCTCAGCATATGGACCCGCAACTGGTGACTGCGCCCGGTCTTGGGAAACATCCGCACACGGGCGGTGTCCCCCTCGTCCTTGATCCGCTTCCACTCGGTCTGTGCGGGCTTGCCGGTCTCGTGGCAGACCTTTTGCAGCGGGCGGTTGGGCCAATCAACGATCAACGGCAGGTCGATGGTGCCGGCAGGCTCCTCCGGCACGCCCCAGACCCGCGCCACATAGGTCTTGCGGGTCATCCGTTTTTCGAACTGCAGGCCAAGGTGCCGCTGGGCATAGGGCGTCATCGCAAAGATCATCACCCCCGAGGTGTCCCGGTCCAGCCGGTGGACCAGAAGCGCCTCGGGGAACACCTGCTGAATGCGGGTCAGCAGGCAGTCGGCCAGATGCGGGCCCTTGCCCGGCACGCTGAGCAGGCCGCTGGGTTTGTCCACCAGCAGCACCTCGGCATCTTCGTGCAGGATCACCAGCGGGTCCTGCGGCGGGTTATATTCCGTTTCCATCCCTTCCCGTCTCAGATGTAGGGTGGGTTTTCAAGCCACCAGCCGAAATGAGGCCCCCATGCACCCCACGATCGAGAAAATACAAACCGTCATCGCCTCGGGCGATCACACTGCGATCGCGCCGCTTTTGGCGGCTGATGTCACCTTCCTGCCGCCAACCTATTGGAAGACCTGGAATGGCCGTGACGCCGTAGCAGCGGTTCTGGGCCACGTAGGCCAGGTGTTTACCGATTTCCGCTATCGCCGGGTCATGGGCGCGGGCAACGACTGGGCGCTGGAGTTTCAATGCAGGATTGGCGCGTTTGATGCCGTGGGGGTCGATCTGATCACCCTGGGAGATGACGGGCTGATCGCCTGTTTCGAAGTGGTCATGCGCCCGCAAAAATCCATCGGGGCCCTGCGAGACGCGATGAACGCCCGCGTGATGAAGGACCCTGCGTTTCTCAAGTTCAAGGACGCACTGTCGTGATGCCGTCAGGCGGGCCTGTCGTCAGCCCCGCTGTGGTCTCGCCTTGATCCGCGTCCGGTAGATCGCGCGCCTGATTTCCCGCATCAGCTTGCCGCTGGCGCGGGTCTTTTTCTGGATAGTCGAGGTGCCCGGCATCTCGCCCACGCCGCTGGGCCAGATCGTATGGACCGGCTGGCCGGTGATCCAATGCATTTGCAGCGTCGTATCAACGGGGCGGTCCAGGGGTTCGGTCGCCGCCAGCAATCGCCGCGCTGCCGCCCGTCCGACAACCTGGCAGACGGTTTGCAGACCGATCACACGGGGCAGGAAAAGAGTGGCTTCCCCATTCTGTGCCAGCACCGCAGCGCGCCTTTCGCGGTCTTTTGCGGGCAACCGGATAAAGCTTTCCTCGGTCGCATGGGCCGCGACCAAGGCGATGGCCCTGTCCCATGGTGCCGGGTCAATTACCAGATCATCCTCGGCAATCAGGACATAGGGGTCAGGCCCGTCTGCGATGTCCTGCCAGCATTTGCGGTGGCTCAGGAAACAGCCGACCTCTCCCGGCCCCATGGCGAAGGGATAGGGCGGGGTGTGGCGGTTGCCGTTCTGCACCTTTGCCCCGCTGGTTTGCATCACCTCACGGCCATTCACGGCAGGCATGATCCCGGCAGCGGGCAGGACCCCCAGCAGCCGCGCGACATTGTCTGCCCGCGCGCCCGGTTCGGGCATGTGTATGATCAGGGATCGCATCTGTCAGGTTCCCTGGCGCCGGGCCGTGACCCTAGTGCAGGACAACGCGGGTGCCATTCGGCACGCGGTTGGCCAGGTCAATGACATGGGCGTTGAACATGCGCACGCAGCCGTTCGATACGGCGTACCCCACGTTTTCGGGCTGGGGTGTGCCATGAATGCGCAGAAGGGAATCCCGACTGCCCGTGTACAGATAAAGCGCCCGCGCGCCCAGCGGGTTGGGGCCGCCACCGGGCATTCCGGCTGCGTATTTGGCATAGATATGTGGTTCCCGGCGGATCATGTTCTTGGTTGGCGTCCAGCGGGGCCAGTCGGCCTTGCGGCCCACCCGGAAGGTGCCGGAATAATAGCGCCCTTCCTTGCCGATACCGACCGGATAGCGGACGGCCTTGCCCCCTTCCAATGTCCAGTAGAGGGCGAATTGCCCAGGATCGACATGAATTTCGCCGGGCGCAAACCTGTCCCTGATGCGCACGATTCTGGCCTGCTGGTGGTCCGGTATCTTGTAACCCTCGGTCGCGGAAAATGCAGGCGGGGCAACAAGCGCAGCAGCGCCGGTGATCAGAAGGTTGCGGCGGTTCATCAGTGGCATATGGGTCTCCTCAGGCGCGATAGCGGTTCAGGCTCAACATAACCCGCCCGCGCCCGAGGGCAATTGCGGAAATCCTGACCCGGTGCTGCGCGACCCGCAGACGCAAAAGGCCCCCGCGCATCGCGCAGGGGCCTCGATTGGTCCAAAAAGGAGTCGAAGGATCAATCCTCGACTTTTTCCTCTTTCTTCACTTCTTCGCCGGTCTCCTGATCGACAACCTTCATCGACAGGCGCACCTTGCCGCGATCGTCAAAGCCCAGAAGTTTCACTTTCACTTCCTGGCCTTCCTTCAGCACATCGGACGGATGGTTCAGGCGACGGTTCTCGATCTGGGACACATGCACCAAACCGTCACGCTTGCCAAAGAAGTTCACAAATGCACCGAAGTCCACGATCTTGACAACCGTACCGGTGTAAACTGCGCCTTCTTCGGGCTCTGCCACGATGGAGTGGATCATGTCGTAGGCCTTCTTGATCGCGTCGCCGTTGGGGCTTGCGATCTTGATGATGCCTTCGTCGTTGATGTCGACCTTGGCACCCGACACTTCCACGATCTCGCGGATGACCTTGCCGCCGGAACCGATGACCTCACGGATTTTGTCCGTGGGGATCTGCATCGTTTCGATGCGCGGTGCGTGAACGGAGAAGTCCGCCGCACCCGACAGCGCCTTGTTCATCTCGCCCAGGATGTGGATACGTCCGGTTTTCGCCTGCGCGAGGGCCTTTTCCATGATCTCCGGCGTGATGCCCGCGATCTTGATGTCCATCTGAAGCGAGGTGATGCCTGCTTCGGTCCCGGCCACCTTGAAATCCATGTCGCCAAGGTGGTCTTCGTCACCCAGGATGTCGGACAGGATCGCGTAAGACCCGTCTTCTTCCAGGATCAGACCCATGGCCACACCGGCCACTGCCGATTTCAGCGGCACGCCCGCGTCCATCATCGACAGGGAGCCACCGCAGACGGATGCCATGGAGGACGAACCGTTGGATTCAGTGATCTCCGAGACGACGCGGATGGTATAGGGGAAGTCGGTTGATGCGGGCAGAACCGCCTGCAACGCACGCCACGCCAGCTTGCCATGGCCAATCTCGCGGCGGCCAGGGCCGGATACGCGACCCACTTCACCAACCGAATAGGGCGGGAAGTTGTAGTGCAGCAGGAAGTTGGATTTGAAGTTGCCGTGCAGCGCGTCGATGAACTGTTCGTCATCACCGGTGCCCAGCGTGGTCACAACCAGACCCTGCGTTTCACCACGGGTGAACAGTGCCGAACCGTGGGTCCGGGGCAGGATGCCTGTCTCGGCCACGATGTCGCGGATTTCGTCGGTCTTGCGGCCGTCGATACGCTTGCCGGTCTTGACCACGTCACCGCGCAGGATGGATGCTTCGAGCTTCTTCATCGCCGAACCGAGGTTCGCATCGGCAAGCTGCTCTTCGCTCAGGCTTTCCTTGATCTTGTCGCGGGCCGCGGAAACAGCGGCGGTACGTTCCTGCTTGTCACCGATGGCGAAGGCGGCGCGCATGTCTTTTTCGCCCGCTTTCTTCACGGCTGCGGACAGCTCGGAATAATCGACCGGCTGGAAGTCAAACGGCTCTTTCGCCGAATCTTCGGCAAGGTCGATGATCAGGTCGATCACCGGCTGGATGCTGTCATGGGCGAATTTCACCGCGCCCAGCATTTCCTCTTCGGACAGTTCATAGGCTTCGGATTCGACCATCATGACCGCATCCTTGGTCCCGGCAACCACCAGATCGAGGCGCTGTTCGGGGTTCAGGCGCAGGTCCTGCATGTCGTCCACAGTGGGATTCAGGATGTATTCGCCATCCTCGAAACCGACACGGCAACCGGCGATCGGGCCCATGAAGGGCGCGCCGGAAATGGTCAGCGCGGCAGAGGCCGCAATCATCGCGACCATGTCGGGGTCGTTGACCAGATCGTGGCTCAGCACGGTACACATCACCAGCACTTCGTTCTTGAAGCCGGGGACGAACAGCGGGCGGATCGGACGGTCGATCAGGCGCGCGGTCAGCGTTTCCTTTTCGGTCGGACGCGCTTCGCGCTTGAAGAAACCGCCCGGCACTTTACCGGCGGCATAGTATTTTTCCTGGTAGTGGACGGTCAGCGGAAAGAAGTCCTGACCGGGTTTTTGCTGACGTGCATATGTCACGTTGGCCATCACGCTGGTTTCGCCCAGCGTGGCAATCACGGACCCATCCGCCTGACGGGCCACTTTTCCTGTTTCGAGTGTAAGCGTTTCTTCGCCCCACTGCATTGATTTCGTCGTTACGTTAAACATCTACGTTTCCTGTGTTGGCCCGCAGGCCTTTGCATAGAGGGCGCATTCCCTCTGACTCCGGTATCTTCTTTGTCAGGCGCTGGAGTCCGGGCGCCGGCTTTCAGATTTGACGCCCATACAGTGTTTTGCACTTGAGGGGAAGGGCGCGCATTGCCTCCCCGGTCAGCTGGCTGACCAGCCCCGCAGCCAATCCGGCATGGCGTTTTCGGCCTGTCCCGGCAGAGCGACGGACGGGGTGCCGAACGCGGCACACAGCACCTTGATCGCATCCGCTTCCGTCCCCGCAAATCGCGTCAGCAGAGGGGTGCAATCGGGGCTTGCGATATGCGCGACTGCGCAAACAAAAAAAGGGCCGCCTTCCTTGCGGAAAGCGGCCCTTTTATCAAAACCGATAGGCGCTTAGCGGCGCAGGCCCAGACGTTGGATCAGGTCCTGGTAACGGGCCACATCCTTGCTTTTGACATAGTCCAGCAGCTTGCGGCGTGTTGCCACCATCTTGAGCAGGCCACGGCGGCCGTGGTTGTCTTTCTTGTGGGTCTTGAAGTGCTCTGTCAGCGTTGCGATACGCGAGCTGAGCACGGCAACCTGTACTTCGGGCGAACCTGTGTCGCCTTCCGAAGCACCGAATTCCTTGATCAGGCGTGTCTTTTCTTCTGCAGTGATCGACATCGGGGTCTCCTTCTTGAGAAAGGGTTAATCGGAATGGCGCAGGCCGGGATGTCGTCCAGCACAGGCCCATGGAGAAATCGACCCTGAATCAGATTCGAGGCCGATGGGGGCGTATATGAAAATCCCCAGGCTTTGGCAAAGGGTTATTCGCGGGCTGGTGATTGCGTATCTTCGCCGCTAACCAAGGAACCCCAGCCCCTGTGCCGTGCTGAGCGGGATCAGCGAGATATCGGCAGCCTCAAGCAGGCTGTTGCCGTGCAAGGTCGCCATCACCTGACTGCCCATGACGATCTGAAGCTGGCTATCGTCCTCCGGGTTCTGGATCACGGATATCTGCGGTTCTTCTGCGCCTTCGTTGCTGTCGTCCCAGACAAACAGCAGAGAATCCTCCTGCGGTTCGAAATCCATCATCTCGGCCGGGCCACCCGTTCCGATCCAGTCGCCCAGCACGATCTGGTCCGCCCCGTCCCCGGCAGTGACGATATCGCCCTGACCGGCGATGATCAGGTCGTCGCCGCCACCACCGTTCAGATAATCACCCACATCGCTGTCGCTGATCCCCGGTGCCAGCGTGTCGTCCACAATGCCCGACAGCGTGTCATCGCCCCAGCCCCCGAACAGGGTATCACTGCCCGCCCCGCCATGCAGGGCGTCGTCGTCGAGCCCGCCCATCAGCGCATCGTCGCCCGCCCCGCCATACAACAGGTCATCCCCGGCAGAGCCTTGCAGGCTGTCATTGCCCGCATTGCCGTGGATCACGTCATCGTCATTGTGCCCGGCCAACTGGTCATCTTCGTCGCCGCCGAACAGGTCGTCATCCCCGTCTTCGCCGTGCAGGGTGTCATCGCCCATGCCCCCCTGCAGGCTGTCGTTTCCTGCCGCGCCGTGGATGTCGTCATTGCCCGCGCCGCCGTCGACGACGTCGTCGCCACCGTATCCGCCAATCTGGTCGTTGCCGTCGCTGCCAGTCAGCATGTCATCACCATCGCTGCCGGACAGGATATCACCCTCCGCCTCGGGCTCCTGCGCAGCGATGTCCACATAGACAACGGCGCTGACCGCCATCAAACCCATCAACCCGGCAAGAAACATCATCGGCGCACACCATCAAATCAAGGCATGGCGCAACGCGCACCACCCCTCGGGCATCTTCCAGAAAAACCGCCAATGGGTCAAAACCAAACCGGAAGACTGGTTAATGCGGGGTTATTGCGGCGGCGTCCCGAACCCACTCTTCAGGCTGTTGCGCATAGGGCAGGTACAGCGGATGGCGCGGATGCCCGGCCTTGGACAAGCCCAGATGGAACAGGGGCGCGGCACCGGCCATCAGCATCCTTGCCACCTGCGGCCCCCG
Organism: Sulfitobacter sp. EhC04; assembly: GCF_001650875.1. Taxonomy (GTDB): domain Bacteria; phylum Pseudomonadota; class Alphaproteobacteria; order Rhodobacterales; family Rhodobacteraceae; genus Sulfitobacter. Next base: position 279,004 of record NZ_LXYI01000008.1, on the reverse strand, counting down.
GTCCAGATGCGCGCCGTGAACACCCCAGGCCGCGATGACGTGATCGGCCCAATCCATCCCTTCGGCCAGCACCGAATCGTTTTCCGGCCCTACCGGATCATCCGCCGCCCGCATGTCGCGCGGATCGGTGGCGCGCCAGGCAAAGATATTCGTCACCCGAAATCCGCCGTATCCAAGGTGCCGTGCGCGCCGTTCGCAGCGCTCCACTGTCGGATCGTTCTGCACCTCCGTTGCGGTGGAGGGGTTCAGCATTACGAACATCACCTTCAACGCGGCTGCATCCCAGACCCGCGTCAGGCTGTAACGGTAAGCCCCGCAACTGGAATAGACCGCTGTGGAGGGCGCGTCGCCCTTGGTATGGCTGCGGGTGATCATGCCTGCCTTACGAATCGCCGTCCTGCGACAGGTTAAACACCCGCGAGGGGTGCAGCTCGCCCGCCTTGAACCGGCCCACGGCAACGGCCTGTCCCTCGAAGGAGGCCCAGCATTCATCGCCGTATTCGACGCCGGATGCGATCACCATGCCGGGGTTGCCGTTGCGCAGCCGGGTGGCCCCCTCGGCGGTGGCCTTGACCTCGGGCAGGTCGTCCAGCCCGACCTCAAGCGGTTGCAGATGCGCATCCAGTTCCGGCGTGCGCGCCATTTCGGTGATCTGGTCCAGCGTCAGGCCGTCCGCCGCGTCAAACGGCCCGGACCAGACCCGACGCAGGTCGCGGACATGGCCAAGACAGCCCAGTTTCTGTCCCAGATCACGGGCAATCGACCGCACATACCCGCCTTTGCCACAGACCATCTCAAGCGTGACATGGTCGGTGTCGGGCCGGTCGGTCAGCAACAGGCTTTCGACAAAAAGGGGCCGCGCGGCCAGTTCCATCTCTTCGCCGTCCCGTGCCCGCTTGTAGGCCCGCTGGCCGTCGATCTTGACGGCGGAAAACTGCGGCGGCACCTGCTGGATGTCGCCGACAAAATCCGCCAGCGCTGCCTTGATCGCGTCGTCATCGGGGCGCAGCTCGGATGTGCCCAGCACTTCACCCTCGGCGTCATCCGTGTTTGTGGCGATGCCCAGCCGGATGGTGAATTCATAGGCCTTGAGCGCGTCGGTGATGTAGGGAACCGTCTTGGTCGCCTCGCCCAGCGCAATCGCCAGCACGCCTGTCGCCTCAGGGTCCAGCGTTCCGGCGTGACCGGCCTTCTTTGCGTCCAGCGCCCAGCGGACCTTGTTCACAACGGCGGTCGATGTGGGACCTGCCGGTTTGTCCACGACCAACCAGCCGGAAATATCTCTGCCCTTGCGTTTGCGCGCCATGTCTCACCTGTCTGTTTCGCGTGGGAGCCTATACAGACAGCCGCCCCCGCTGCCCAGCAGATATCTGCATTTTGGAACAACGGCACCGTCTCCCGCAGGCGATCAGTTGGGTTCGACCACACCGACGATTGGCCCGATGGCAGTGAACCCCACATCATCGCGGCCCAGACCGGGCGCGCGCAGCCGCGAGACGTTGCCATCGAAGTAAAGCGCATTCGGCAGGCCCAGACGGTCGCGAAAGAACGTGCCGAACGCGTGAAATGTGACCGTATTGTCCGATATGACAAAGACCGCCCGCGTGCCATCGGCCGAGGTGCCGACGCCGTTGCGGATGTAACGCGACGTGCTGGCCTTCAGGAATCGCGGATGCAGCTTGCCGTCGATGACCAGCATCGGCCCCGATTGCGTGGCAGAGCGGCAGGCGGGCTTTGCCTTGAGAAAGGCGGTGGTTTCCATGACATCGGCGCGGCCCTCGCGGATGCAGAAGATCCCGTTGGGCAGCAGGCCGAAATTGCCGGGGCCATCGGTGCTGATCACGTCCTGCACCTGATGGCCATTCTCCAGATAATAGCCAACCGGCGCGCGGTTCTCGTGATACATCCCCGCATTCATCGCAAAGCCAAGGTGAAGCCCCCTGGCCGCAAGCGCCTTTTCCACATTTCCGAAATGCCCGTAGATGCTGCCGGTCTCGTCTGTCAGGAACAGCTCCAGCCGCTCTTTCGTCAGGTCAACGTCGCAGATGGAGAATTTATTTCCGCCATAGCTTTCCTTGCGACAATCCGTTGCCTGTGCAGTGCCTGCCACAACCATCAGGCAGAGCCACAGCAGCAGTCTCATCCGTCGCTGTCCGGCCCGGTGGGCGCATCGGCGTCACGGCGCACCGCTTCCTGATTCAGCATGCGGCGGGTTTCGTCCATCTGGTCAAAGGTCTCGTCCAGACGAAACCGCAGTTCGGGGGCGAACTTCAGCGTCAGCTTCCTGGCCACCTGCCTGCGCAGCTCGCCCTTGTTGCGGGCCAGCAGCTTGATCAGCTCGTCCTGACCTTCGCCGCCCAGAGGCAGCACATAGGCTGTGGCAATCTTCAGATCGGGAGAGGTTCTGACCTCGCCCACGGTGACTGACATGCGGTTGAGATCGGTGTCATGCACGTCGCCACGCGCCAACACCTCGGACAGCGCCCGGCGGATGGTTTCGCCGACCCGCAATTGGCGTTGTGACGGGCCTGCGCCCTCGTGACTCTTGTTTCTGGACATGACCTCCATCTAAGACTTTGCAAGGCTTTTGCCAAGGCGGCGAATGCAAGCTAAACGGGCCTGAGCAAAGGAGCGCAGATCATGGCAAAACTTCCCGGTGTCACAATTACCGGCGCTTCCGGGCGCATGGGGCAAATGTTGATCACGCAGGTGCAGGCGTCAGAGCAACTGGTGCTCGCAGGCGCGGTCGAACGGTCTGGTCACCCCTGGGTCGGACAGGACATCGGCATGGCCATGGGGGGCGCTGCCATTGGCGTGACGGTCAGCGATGACGCCCAAGACGCGATTTCCGCCGCCGATGTGGTGATAGACTTTACCGCGCCCGCCGCGACGGTTGCCTTTTCGGCCCTTGCTGCGGCGTCGGGCGTTGTGCACGTGATCGGCACCACCGGCATGACCGACACCGAAATCGCGCAGCTTGCACCGGCGGCGGAAAAGACGGTGATCATCCGGGCGGGCAACATGAGCCTTGGCGTCAACCTGTTGACGCAACTGACCAAACGCGTCGCCGCAGCGCTGGACGCGGATTACGACATCGAAATCGTCGAGGCGCATCACAACAGAAAGGTCGATGCGCCCTCCGGCACGGCCCTGATGTTGGGCGAAGCCGCCGCAGAGGGGCGCGGCGTGAAGCTGGCCGAGGTCTCTGACAGGGGGCGCGACGGCATTACTGGCGCGCGTCAGCGCGGTGACATCGGTTTTGCCGCCATCCGGGGCGGTGACATCGTGGGCGAACATGACGTGATGTTTGCCGCCGAAGGCGAGCGCATCATCCTGCGTCATGTGGCATCGGACCGCTCTGTTTTTGCGCGCGGCGCGCTCAAGGCAGCAGTTTGGGGCCTTGGAAAGGCACCGGGGCAGTATGACATGCTGGATGTTCTGGGCCTGAACGACGGGCGCTGAACCGGTGGTTTTTTGCGCGTCAATTCTCCGAGGGTGAAACTTCCCCTGTCCTTTCGGCGTGATTGCACCAGATCATGCCAAAAGGAGAGTACATATGAGACCCCTTTCATTCGCGTTGACCGCGGCCCTTGTCACAATGGCCGCCCCTGCATTTGCCGATTTCCAGAAAGTCACCACACGCAGCGATTTCATCGCGCTTGTGGGTGGCAAGACCCTGACTCGGCCGCTGGTCAAGATACAGGTGCTTCCAGACGGCCAGATCGCTGGCAAGGGCGCGGCCTGGGCTGTGACCGGGCAATGGCAGTGGAAGGGCGAATATCTGTGCCGCAGCCTCGAATGGGGTGGCGATGACCTTGGCTACAATTGCCAGGAAGTGAAGGTAAATGGATCGAGTGTCCGCATCACCTCTGACCGTGGTGCCGGGCAATCAGCGGACTTCAGCCTCCGTTAAGATCCGGGGTCAGGCCTCAAAAATCGACCGCGATTCCTTTTTTCTCCCAATCGCCGTATCTGATCGGCTCGGGTCCGTCTCTGCCGCCCAGTTCGGGGGGCAGGTCCAGCGCTGCGGCGGCCTTCCGGCGCGCTTCGGCCTCGTCCAGCGCGCGCTGGGCGGCGGGGGGAATGGGCTTTGGGGCCGGATTCGGCTGCGGCGGGAGATCGGGCCCCGGCGTCGGGGTCGGATCGTTCGGCGTATCCGGGATCGGCTTTGGGGCCGGTGTCGGGTTCCGCATGTCGACGGGCTCTGTCATGTCATCCTCTTGAGCGGCTGCCGCCTTTGATATACGCCGCCTCATGGGCACGGCAACCCCGGCCCCCGACCAGAAAAGGCAATGGCATGGCAGACACAGGCGTACAGGCACGCAGAAGCGCCGTATATCTTCTGGACCAGATCCTGGGGGAGGAACCGCGCCTGATGTCTGAATTGCTGGCGGGCGGTGCGCTGGACAAACTGCCGCCCGACGACCGCGCCCGCGCGCAGCGGCTGGCCCAGGAAACCCTGCGGGGCTTGGAACGCGCCGACCGGCTGCTGCAAAAACACGTCAAGAAATCTCCGCCGCTCACGGTGCGCAATGTGCTGCGGGTTGGCACGGTCGAACTGTGCCAGGGCGGCGCGGCGCATGGTGTGGTGAACGCCATGGTGAATCTCGTCTCGCAGCACCGGACATTGAGCCACCTCAAGGGGTTGACCAACGCCGTCCTGCGCAAGATCGCCGCCGAAGGGCCGGAAGCCTGGGGCGCGCTGCGTGCGCCACGCCTGCCGAAATGGCTGCGCGGCCCGCTGACCGAGGCCTGGGGCGCGGATGCAATTGCCGCGATGGAGGTATCGCATTTTGCCGGTGCTCCGCTCGACCTGACGGCCAAGGGTGATCCGCAGATGCTGGCAGAGGCGACCGGCGGGGTGCTGCTGCCCACGGGGTCGGTGCGCGTGATGGATGCGGGTCAGGTTTCCAACATGCCGGGGTTTGCGGCAGGCGACTGGTGGGTACAGGACGCTGCCGCCGCGCTGCCGGTCCGCATCCTTGCGCCCAATGCGGGCGAACAGTTGCTGGACCTCTGCGCGGCCCCCGGCGGCAAGACCATGCAACTGGCCGCAGCCGGGGCCGATGTCACCGCCGTCGATACCTCTGCCGCCCGTATGGTGCGGGTGGGCGAAAACCTTGCGCGGACAGGCTTGCAGGCCAGGCTGGTGACCCAGGACGCCCGCGCGGTGACCGGTGCATATGATGCGATCCTGCTGGATGCGCCCTGTTCCGCCACGGGCACCCTGCGGCGGCACCCGGATCTGCCCTATGCCAAGGACGGATCGGAATTCGGCGATCTGATCGAATTGCAGGCGGAGTTGCTGGACCACGCCTGGTCCCTGCTGAAACCCGGTGGTCGGTTGGTGTTCTGCACTTGCAGCCTCTTGCCCGACGAGGGGGAGGTGCAGGTGGACGAGGCGCTGGAACGGCACACCGACATGGCTGTTGATCGTGACGCATTGATGGTGCCGGGGGTCGAAGCGGGTTGGGTCACGTCAGAGGGCGGTCTGCGGTTGCGCCCGGATTTCTGGGCGGACCGGGGCGGGATGGACGGATTCTATATCGTCTGCCTGCGCAAGGGCGGCTGAAGGCGCGCTGTCTGTCGGTCCAAGGTAACCGCGGCCGCGCCCGGCGGACTGGAGCGTTAAACGTCAGGTGGCAAGAGTTGCTTCCAGGTAAACGCGCAACGTCTGTCTTATGACTTTCCCTGTCTCCATGTGAACAGGGTTTCTCTGCCCGAAGCAACATTTGTAGCGGGCAGAGGCGGCGAGGGGGTCGTGAACCGCTTGGTCGTGATGGGCCGTCTTAAAGATTGACCGCCCGTCGTCTTTCATGAGGGCTGAACAGATAGGTCACTTCTGCGCAGTCGCCGCGCCGATTTGATCTCTGGCCCCGACAATCGCGAAAGATTTGCTTTGCTTCTTTGAAGTCAAAGTTTGGGTCCCACCAGTGAGTCGTGACCTTGTCCGATGGCCTTGGGTCCAAGTTCCAACTGACTTTCAGTGTTAATTCAGAACCATATATTGCCCTGAAACACGGCGCGTCCAGTTCGCCTCGCCCCCAATCGCGTTGTGCGGTTGCGGTGCAAACAGCCGGGTCACGTCGCAGGAAGGTCCATCGCGGGTGGCTGGACGAATGCGCGCCCTCGGGCCGCGAGATGTCAGCCAAATTGCCCCGCCTAAAACTTGATAAGCCCATTCCCTGCTGCGCTGTGCGCTCATGGGACATTGGCGATGTCAATTGCCTCAGGTTATAGGCCGGACGCCGTCGTTGTCGCTTTCGCCCAGGGGTGCAGATGGCCTGGCGAGGCGAAGCGGTCGCGTCCCGATCGGTGCACCGGTGGCTCTATCTATCGAAACCAGATCAATTTCTGTTTCTGCTTCGACATCGTAGAAACGGGCGAATTCTCCCCCGCCCCGGTGTTTTCTACCCCAAACCGCAAGCGCCAGCAAAACGGGCAGAAGATCGAGGCCCTCCGGCGTTAACAGATATTCGTCGCGGCAGGGGCGTTTGGAATAGCGCCGTTTCTCAAGCAACCCTTCTTCGGTCAGGGTGGCCAGTCGGTTCGACAGCATCGTCGGAGCGATGCCCAGACTTTTTCTGAACTCTTCGAAACGGGTGAGGCCCGCATGCGCATCGCGCATGATGAGCATGCTCCACGAATCCCCAAAGAGCGCGAGGCTTCGCGCGATGAGACAGGGGAGGGTCGAAACATTTTTCATGTAAATTTCATTTTGGCACTGACAAGCTATCAAAATGATAGTATATCGTTCATCGTCGCCGGTCCACAAAAATCGCGCGGCAAAAGTAGTCGAATGTCATCAACAGGGGGATGCACTTCCCCGAACTCCGGAGAGACAAAGATGAAATACTATCTGTGTAAATACATCCCGCCGCGTGCGGACTTTTTGGCGACGATGAGCGCGGATGAGAAAGTTTGGATGGGGCAACATGGTGCCTTTCTCGACGATCTTCTCGAAAAGGGCACGGTCGTGGCGCATGGACCCGTCATGGATCCTGCAGGCGGCTACGGTGTCTCGCTCTTCCGGATTGCTGATGATCAAGACATTGCGGTTATCACCGCGCAAGACCCGGTCGTGATGAACGGCGCAGGGCATTATGAGCATCATCTGATGCGACATCTGAAGGCGCGCGACTGACACTAAACACACCTGTGCGCCGTGCAGCGCTTGCCAAACCAATCCCGGCGTTTGAAGCGTCGCAATCTTTCAAGGAAACAGAAATGACTGTCGCCCTTATTACTGGCGCCTCGAGCGGCATCGGTTCGATCTACGCAAGCCGCCTGGCAGCCCGTGGACATGATCTCGTCCTGGTTGCCCGCGCCGCCGACCGGCTGAACGCACTCGCCGAAGAGCTCCGTTCCACCCATGGTGTGAACATCGAAGTGATCACCGCAGACCTGACAGATGCCGCACAGTTGGGGACGGTAGAACAGCGGCTGCGTGCCGACCCGCCGGTCGATATTCTGGTGAACAATGCCGGTGCAGGTGTCGCCGGTGGCCTGGCCAACTCCGATCCTGCCGCGCTGGAAAACCTGCTGCGCCTGAACACGCTGGCACCAACCCTGCTTGCGGCGGCGGCCGTTGATGGCATGGTGAAACGCGGCGGCGGTTCTATTGTCAATATCGGTTCAGTGCTGGGTCTCTTGCCTGAGTATGCACCGGGCATCTATGCCGCGACGAAATCCTATATGCTGACCTTGTCGCAGAGCCTGCACACGGAAGTCGGCGGACAGGGTATCTATGTGCAGGCGGTTCTTCCAGCAGCGACCCGTACCGAATTCTATGCGCGTATGGGTGGCGATATCAGCGCGATGCCCGCAGCGATGGAAGCCGACGATCTCGTTGATGCGGCCCTTTCCGGCTTCGACCAGAAAGAGCTCGTGACCATTCCCCCGATCCCCGATGTTGCAGCCTGGGAGGCCTTTGAGCAGGCCCGCATGACGATGGCGGGCGGCTTCACCAACACCAAGCCCGCAGAAAGATACCGCGCATGACATCACGGGCTGCCCGAACATTCGGGCAGCCGACATCGTGAATCACCAGGCCGCCGGGCCGTTCCGGCGGTCGGTGTCGGGGCTGCTATACGGGTGCCTTGGGCGAACAGGTCACGACGCCTCTGAAGGCGAAGGCAACTGATGACCTTTTGACTTTCTGCCGTTGCTGTTCGCGAGCGGCCTGTCCCCGGTTATTCAGTATCCCACTGGCCAGACGCGCCGAAGAAGTGCGGCAGCATTCTTTCGCCGACAAGATCATGGAGCCCCAAATGGCAACCGCCGCCGTGCAGGATTTCGGCACGGGGGTGTGGGTTGCCGGCCCCGCACTATTTGGGCGATCCAGCCCGCCAGCCACCTGTTTGCATCTGCGCGCGAGGAATCAGACGACACCGGATCTTCAGAAAAAGTCGCAGGACATGCTAACTGGAGCTCGGGCCTTACCTGTGCGAGAACTAAATACAAGAATTAAAATAGAACTAATGAAGCCGGCGAAATCCTTCGTAGCGGCAAAAATTTCAACTTGACCAAGTTTGAGTGTTGATTTAGTTAATACTAATATAGAACTCACTGATGATCGGCGCACATGCCATCGTTCAGCGGTTCCGGGCCCTGATGGCCCTTGCAGGGGAGGAATGACTTTGAGCGCACCTAAACGAAACGCTTCTGTCGCGGTTGTCGGCGCCGGTGACTATATCGGCGGAGAGATTGCCAAGAAATTCGCGTCAGAAGGCTTTGACGTCTATGCGGGCCGTCGCGGTGGCGACAAGCTGGAGGGGCTGTTCGACGAAATCAGGGCAGCCGGTGGCAGCGCACAGGGCCGGTCGCTCGACGCGCGGGTTCCCGAAGATGTAACGGCATTCCTGCAAGAGGCCGAGGCCATATCGCCCCTGGAGGTGGTAATCTTCAACATCGGCGCAAACGTCAATTTCCCCTTGGTGGACACCACCGACCGTGTGTTCCGCAAGGTCTGGGAAATGGCTTGTTTCGCAGGCTTCGTGACAGGCCGAGAAGCGGCCCGTATCATGCTGCCGCGGGGCAAGGGGAACATCTTTTTCACCGGTGCCACTGCCGGTCTGCGCGGCGGGGCCGGTTATGCCGCTTTTGCCAGCGCCAAATTCGGCCTTCGCGCGGTCGCTGAAGCCACTGCGCGCGAGATGATGCCGCAGGGCCTGCACGTTGCACATCTGGTGATCGACGCAGCCGTCGACACGGCTTGGGTGCGCAATCTTGTCGCTTCGAAGGAAGGTGCCGAGGCTTTGGAAAAAGAGGGTCGTTTCATGGATCCCGCCGCCGTGGCCGAGGCCTATTGGTCGCTTTACAACCAGCGCCAGGATGCCTGGACCTTCGAAATGCAAATTCGTCCCTCTGGCGAAACGTGGTGACCATGAAAGTTGAATTCCTCTTCGACTTCGGCAGTCCGAATGCCTATTTGTGCCACCGTGTGATCCCCGAGATCGAGCGTCGCACGGGTGTTACCGTTGCCTATGTGCCGATCCTGCTGGGTGGCATCTTCAAGGCCACCGGCAACCGCTCGCCGGTCGAGGTCTATGCCGGTGTGGAAAACAAGAACAAATACGACGCATTGGAAACTGAGCGGTTCTGTGCTGAACATGGCATCACCGACTTCAGCTTCAATCCGTTCTTCCCGATCAACACACTTGTGCTGATGCGCGGCGCGATCGCGGCGCGCAAGTTGGGTGTGTTCGAACCCTATGTCGATGCAGTCTACCGATACATGTGGAGCGACCCGCGCAACCTGAATGACCCGTCTGTCATCGGCGCATCGCTGACCGAGGCGGGGCTTGATGCTGCCGCACTGATCGCGAAGTCCCAAGACCCCGAGGTAAAACAGGAGTTGGTACAGGCGACCCAGGAGGCCGTTGAACGTGGCGCCTTTGGGTCGCCGACTTTCTACGTCGATGACGAGATGTATTTCGGCAAGGACAGGTTGCACATGGTCGTTGCAGAGATTGAAAAGCGCAAGGCTGAGACCGCCTGACGTCGAGGGCCTGCGGGCAAACGGAAATCTGGCTGCTTTCGACAGCCAGGATACCTGACAGCGGGCATGGCGTGGCCGGTGCCATTTGTTCGCGCGCAATCAGGCACAAGTTTTGATCTGGGACAGGCCTTTTGCGGGTCGTCGGGTCTGAAGGAGAACGGAAATCATGACGAAATACAGCATCCCGATCGCGGATTATCGCTTTGTCCATACAGCTCTAGGGCTGGATGAACTGTCCAGCCTTCCGGGGCACGAGGATCTGTCCTGGGACCTTATCGAACAGATCCTGCTTGAAGCTGGACGCTTTGGCAGCGAAGTGCTGCTACCGCTCAACCGGCAAGGTGACGAGATTGGCGCAAAGTTCGAGGACGGCAAGGTGACGTCGCCTCCGGGGTTCAAGGAGGCCTATGACCGCTTTGTCGATGGCGGCTGGCTTTCGCTGACCGGGCCGGAAGAATTCGGCGGGCAGGCGCTGCCGCATTTCATGGAATACTGCGTCACCGAGATCCTCAGCGCCTGCAACATGACCTTCCTTCAGTACACCGGTCTGACCCATGGTGCGGCGATGGCAATCGAGGCTCATGCCAGCGAAGAGTTGAAGAACACCTATCTGCCCAACATGATTTCCGGAGTTTGGTCCGGGACGATGTGTCTGACCGAGGCGCATGCCGGCACCGATCTCGGCCTGATGCGTACCAAGGCGCAACCGGGCAATGACGGCACCCATATGATCACCGGCACCAAGATCTTCATCACGGGTGGCGAGCAGGACCTGTCGGATAACATCGTCCATCTGGTTCTGGCCAAACTGCCGGATGCGCCAGAAGGGGCGGGCGGTATTTCGTTGTTTCTGGTGCCGAAATTCATTCCCGACGAGAACGGCGCGCTCGGGGAGCGCAATACGGTCACCTGTGGGTCGATCGAACACAAGATGGGCATGAAGGGCTCGGTTGCCTGTGTGATGAATTTCGACAACGCCAAGGGCTGGATCATCGGTGAACCGCACAAAGGCCTCAGGGCGATGTTCACAATGATGAATACCGAACGTCTTTTGTTGTCAGGCATGGGGCAGGGTGCGGCGGAAGTCTCTTATCAGACTGCGGTCGACTATGCCCGCGACCGGCAGCAGAGCCGGTCGATCAGCGGCGCGAAGCGCCCCGATCTGGCGGCCGATCCGATCATCGTTCACCCGGATGTGCGTCGCATGCTGTTGACCATGCGGTCGCTCGGCGAGGGCGCGCGGGCGCTGGCACTTTGGGTCATGAAGCATGTCGATATTGCCGACCGTCATCCGGACGCCGCCACGCGCGCGGATGCGGCGGCTTTCGTGGCGCTGATGACGCCGGTGGTCAAGGTCTGGCTGTCCGAGATCGGTATTGAAGCGGCCAACCACGGAATTCAGGTCTTTGGTGGCCACGGCTATGTCCGCGAATGGGGGATGGAACAGATCCTGCGCGATATTCGCATCGTCTCGCTCTACGAAGGCGCGAACGGCATTCAGGCGTTGGATCTGGTGGCCCGCAAGCTGCCGATGGAGAAGGGCCGGATGGTTCAGCACTTGTTCCGGCCCATCGAAGACCTGATTGCCGAACACAGCGACAACGCGGCTTTGGCCGAAACCATCAAACCTCTGGAAAAGCTCTTTGGCACGTTGAAACGTGCCACCGCCGTACTGACGGAAGCAGGTGCCGCCGATCCCGACGCTCTGGCTGCCGGCTCCATGGACTATCTGAAAATCCTGTCGCTGACAGCGCTTGGGTTTGTCTGGGCCAAGATGGTGATCACCGCCGAGACCGACACCAGCTTTCCCAAGGAACAGCGTGACGGCAAGCGTGCGATGGCGCGGTTCTTCTTTGCCAGGGTCTCTCCACAGGCCGACAGCCACATGGCCGCGCTGGAAGCCGGACCGGATACGCTGATGGAACTTGCCGACGCCAGCGTGTAATCTTGGTCAAGGGAAACTGGATGCTGGAGAGCGTCACGCAGGATTCTTCGTGACGACTGCGGCCTCCTGTGCCTCAACCCGAATCCAGTTTTCTGCGGTTGGTCAGGGGTTCAGCGCACGGCTTCGATCTCGGGTTTGACGAGGTATTTACCAGCGGCGATCAACTTGAAGTCAGCCTCGAATTCCTTTCTGACGAGAGCCAGAGTCGACAATTGCGGGCTGGAATAATGAATGCGAACCAGCTTGCCTGCGAATTGCGCGACAGCCAGGATGCCAAGCGAATGCTGGGGCCGTCCGAGAACCTGTTCGAAAACCCGGTCCCAGGCCACCGCCTGACTGCGTATCGAATCCCAGACCTTTAGACGGATCGCCGGTTGCCGGGAGGCTTCAATCCAGAACTGATAAAGTGTCAGGCTTTCCTGCGCGAAGTTCATCGCTTCACGTTGCAGGATGACTGCTGTCGTGTCGGAAAGTTGCTCGAACGTCCAGGACTGACTGCCAGCCTCTGCTGCAACCTCGCGATAGCGATCCTTCGATGCCTCGAAAAGCGCAACCTGGACATCTTCGAGGAGCGCCGAAATACTCGGGTAGTGATAGCTGGGTGCCGAAGCTGCCAGCCCCAGCATGGCGGCGACCTTGCGGTGGGTCAGGGCGGACATGCCCTCTGTGGTCACCACTTCAATCGCGGCCTCCAATATTCGCGCCCGCGTCTTTGCTTCTTTTGGTGCCTGCCGCGCCTTTTTCTGATCTGGAACGGCGGCCTGAACGATGTGTTTTGACGGTTTCCAGATTTCCATTGCCGGACGTTGCCGCAGAAACGTATCGTCGACCTGACGTTTTCGCAGATCAAGGCCCAGACCCATGTAGGTCAGTCCGACCACGAGGTCGATCCGTGACCGGAGCGCTTCATCACTGAAGTCCGGCTCTATCAAATCCCTTATGCGTCCCCAGACGTCCTGAAGTTCCTGCATGGATTCACAGACCAGGGCAGCACTGTCCGGGTTACGCAGACCGTCCAGAAAGACTTCGGCCCAGGCCAAAGCCTGCTCTCGATTTTCATCAACTGTGATGCGGATCACCCTGATGGTAAATTCCGACATACTTTGAGGAACATGATCCTTGCGCAGGTATCTTTCCAAAGCCCGGTCGAATCTGTGCCGATAGCGTTCCAGCACCGTCTTGGAAACCGACACCAGAATGTCGGCCTTCTTGGGGAAATAATAGGTCGTCAGCGCCAGCGAGACGCCGGCCTTTTGGGCGAGCTTGCGATGGGTCAGGGCAGACAGGCCTTCGGCGGCGATCAGGCCAATGGCGGCGTCGGTCATGTTGCGGAGAGTCTCGACCGAACGCGATTGCTTGGGTTTCTTGGCGTACATGGTGCCCGGACGGCCTTTCGTTCGATCGACCCGCAGAGATTATGAACTGCGCCGCCTTGGATTTCGGTGGGCGGCGCAGCGTTCGGCCGCCCACCAGTTCAAGCCCGATTATCAAATCAGATAACTGACCGGCAATGCCTATCCAAGCAATGCATTGAAAAAAATGCGCGGGATCTTGAACCAACTTGGCCGGTGCAAAAAGCGTGTCAGCAGGCGACCAAGGCGCACTTGTCTGCGGTTGGTGACGAACCAGGGCGGCCGTGGCAGCAGCGTCATTCCACCGGACAGCATCGCCCGCGGGGTGGGGCGCCAGGGCGCGCGCAGGATGGTGCGTTCGGTCTTGTCGAACATATAGGCGTTGTGAACCGAGCCGATGCCGGACTGTACGTCATCCAGAGTGTGCCCCGGAAACGCGCCCCAAGGCGTTTGTGAGATCGAGAAGCCGACAAGGGCCCAGGTGTTGATCCCGATGGTGCCATAATGAAGATCGGAGATGATCGATTCGAAGCGTTTCTTGCCGATACTTCGGATGGTTCTGGGGTGGATCAGGACACTAGCCCCCAGGGTGCCATGCAGGTTTTCGTTGGCCCATTTGACCGCCGCCACCAAATACGCTTCCGCGTTCTTGGCGGTGATCTTGTGGACTCCCAAAGCGGGACCAAAGACCTCGGTTTCGGCGTGATGCTCTTTTGAGTGCTCGGTGAATTCCGAGATCAGGAAGGGCGATGACTTGCCACGTGGCAGCATGACGATGTTGTCGCCATGCTCTTTGAAGTCGTTGACCCGCTGTTCGGTGCCTGGGTAGAAGGCGATCCGGTCCGACTTGGAGATGTGCCGCTTGACGGCCTCCATCAGCTTGCCGGTCTTGCTCCAGTTGCCCGGCAAAACCAGTGTCTGACAGGCGATGCAGTTATAGCCGGAGTTATAGAGCTTCTGGGTTGCGATATGTTCCGCCTGAAAGGCGATATCAGCCCTGGTCCAGGGACCGGGCACGATGATCGTCGGGCAGACTGCGCCCAATTCCGAAGTGACACGGCGGGTATTGCGCGGTGTCCCGGCGGCCTTGTTCGCCTTGCCCTGTGCACCGGGACCCCAGACAATGGCATCATGGGTGGCACCCGCGCCGGTGATGTGGATTTCTTCGATGTCCGGGTGACTGGTCAGATATTCGCCGACAACCCCGTCGCCGCGCACAATGCGCAAGGCGTCGATGTCGATCAGCGGTTTCAGGGCCTGGTTGAAAATCGGGGTCAGATAGTCGTTGACCGGGTTCATCTTCAAAATCACCACCTGATGCTCGACAAACAGCTTATAGAAGCAGTCGAGCGGCGCGATGGAAGAGATATTGCCCGCGCCCAGAACCAGTGCGACCTTGCCTTTGCGCTCATTCGCAGGCGCGTTATAGCTGCTGGCTGTATTATCCTTCAGATTGTTCAGGGTCACGCCGTCCTGCATCCAGACTTCGGCCGAGACACCAGACATCAAAAGCCGGTCCCACTTGTTGTGTGGCATGACCCTGACCGCCACTTGCCCGGACGTTGTTACACGCTTGGACAGGCCGTTCAGAAACTTTTTGCCTTCCATCTGCGACAGGGTCTCCATCAGACCGTTGCAGCCCGCGATGGCGGCATAGGGTCCGCCGAACCACTCTTCACCGACCTGTTTGGAGTCGGCCGGCAACATCTTGCGGCGCCCCGAAATCTCGACCCAGGCTGGCGCCTGCTGCATTATTCTGTCTTTGACTTGCGCCAACAGACCAAGCCGTTTGGCAATCGAGGTTTGGGCCCAACTGTCCTTGGCCGCCACAAGCGCAGCGATATCGGAATCGAGCTGCGAGTAATCTTCGGGAGCAATGTCCTTGTGTTCCATCGTCATCTCACTTTTTCTCCATGTTGAAAGTTGTCAGGCGGTTTCGGTTATCAGCACGTCGCCATAGGTTTCGCGCAGCGTAGCCTTGAGTACTTTTCCGGTCGCGCCGAGTGGCAGTTGCTCGACAAAAATCACCTTGTCCGGCACCTGCCAGCGGGCAACTCTGTCGTCGAAAAGCGCCAAGATCGTCGCCTCCGTGACGTCCGCCCCAGGCTTTTTCTGAACAATCACGATCGGGCGCTCGTCCCATTTTTCGTGGCGCGCGGCGATAGCGGCGGCATTGGCGACACTGGGGTGCGCGATCGCGATATTTTCAAGCTCGACGGTCGAAATCCATTCGCCCCCTGACTTGATGATGTCCTTGGCGCGATCGCGAATGCGCATAAAGCCGTTTTCGTCGAGCGTCGCCACATCGCCGGTATCAAACCAGCCATCGTCGGTCAGCGCGCTGGCACCGCTGCGGTGATAGCTTTCCACGATCCAGTGGCCGCGGATCTGCAGCGCGCCCTGGGTCGTGCCATCATTGGGCAGGGCGGTGTCGGCGTCATCGACAATCCGCAGTTCAACGCCATAGGGCGGGCGGCCCTGCGATTCACGGATTTTCGCGCGCTCGGTTTCAGGCAGGCCAAGCTGGCTTTTCACCTCGCGGTTCACTGTGCCCTGCGGCGAGGTTTCGGTCATGCCCCAGACATGTACCGCCTCAACGTCATAAAGCTCACGGAACGTGCGGATCATCGAAGGCGGCATGGCCGAACCGCCGACAAGCGTGCGCTTGAGGCTGGGCACCTTGGAACCGGACTGTTCAAGGGCCTGCAACAGGCCCTGCCAGATGGTGGGGACACCCAATGCAATTGTCACCTCTTCGTCGTCAATCAGTTTCACCAGGTTTGGGCCGTCCATGAACGGTCCGGGCAAAACCAGCTTGGAACCAATCGCTGCCGCGCAATACGGCACCCCCCAGGCGTTGACGTGGAACATCGGCACCACCGGCATCACGGTGTCGTGGTTGGAGAGCGCAAGGCCATCAGCGGTGTTGCCGCCAAGGCAATGCAGGACTGTCGACCGGTGGGTATAAAGAACGCCCTTGGGCAGTCCGGTGGTGCCAGAAGTATAGCACAGGCTCGACGGTGTATTCTCGTCGAGGTCGGCGGGATAGCGGTAATCGGCGTCACCCGTCTCCAGAAGTTCATCATAGAACATCAGGCCGGGCACCATCGCTGCCGCCTCTTCATCGCGCGGCCCCAGCAGGACGATGTGTTTTACAGTATTGAAATGCGCGCCAAGCTTTGCTGCGTAGCCCAGAAACGTCTTGTCGAGGAACAGAACCTTGTTTTCGGCATGGTTCACCACATAGGCGATCTGTTCGGGTGTCAGGCGCGGATTGATCGTGTGGCAGATCAGCCCGCTGCCGGAGACGCCAAAGTAAATCTCAAGGTGACGGCGGTTGTTCCAGGCAATTGTGCCGCAGCACTCGCCGAACGTGATGCCAAGCTTGGCCAGGGCCGAGGCCAGACGCCGGGAATTGCGCGCCACCTCTCCCCAGGTGCTGCGGTCAATGTTTCCGGCTGTTTCAACCGAAACGACCTCGCTTCCTGGGTAGTTACGCTCTGCGTGATCAATCAGCGAACCGATCGTCAACGGAAAGTACATCATTGAATTTTGCACGGTGTTTCCTCCTTTATTCTGCCGCGGCACGCGCCGGAAGGCGTCCGCGAATGATGTCGGCTGCGCGCTCTGCAACCATGATTGTCGGGGCATTTGTGTTGCCGCCCACCAGCGTCGGCATGACCGACGCATCGACGACACGCAGTCCTTCGATGCCGCGCACGCGCAGCTCCGGGTCGACCACGGCCATATCGTCCGTGCCCATCTTGCAGGTGCCGACCGGGTGATAGATTGTATCGGCGCGGGCTCGGATATGGCTCTCCCAATCCGCATCGGTCATGTTGTCGCCGACGCCGAAGAATTCGCTGACCTCGTGCTGCACCATCGAGGGCGCTTTCATGATCTGGCGCGCCATCTTTGCGCCCTTGATCATTGCGTCCATGTCGCGGCGGTCGGTCAAAAAGGCAGGGTCAATGCCCGGCGGCGCCAATGGATTGGCGCTTTGCAAAAAGACCTCGCCGCGCGAATGTGGCCGCAAGACGCACATATGGGCAGAATAGCCGTGACCCAGGTGCAATTTCCGCAGATGATCGTCGACCATGCCGATGGTAAAGTGAAGCTGGATGTCGGCCCGTTCGAGGTTGGGATCGGTTTTGAAGAATGCCGCGCCCTCGGCACCGGAGGAGGCCGCCATACCTTCGCCTGTTCGCATCCAATTTATGACGTGCCCGGCAATCCGAAGCGCCGGGACCGGCCCGACACCAAAGCCG
The DNA here is from genome assembly GCF_001650875.1 of Sulfitobacter sp. EhC04. GTDB lineage: Bacteria > Pseudomonadota > Alphaproteobacteria > Rhodobacterales > Rhodobacteraceae > Sulfitobacter. Next base: position 261,439 of record NZ_LXYI01000008.1, on the reverse strand, counting down.
CCTTTGTAACTGGTTACGAACGACAGGACAAAGTCGATGTGATCCTGCAGATTCTGGCCGACGCCCGGCAATTCATGCACCATGCCGATGCCGTATGGGCGGATATCCTCGGGCCGTCCGATGCCGGACAACTGCAACAGCTGCGGTGAATTGAAGGCGCCGCCGCAGAGCAGAACCTCGTGCCGCGCCTCGACCGTCTTGTCGGCGCGACCCTGACGATAGGCCACGCCGGTGGCCCGCTTGCCTTCAAACAGGATGCGTGTCGCCTGGGCTTTGGTAATGACCGTGAGATTGGGGCGGTGCCGGTTCGGAGCCAAATAGCCAAAGTTGGTCGAGCAGCGCTCGCCGCGCTTTTTGCCTTTGTGGAACTGGGTCACCTGAAAGTATCCGACGCCCTCATTGTCGCCGGTGTTGAAATCATCGACCTGACGTAGTTGCATTTCCGTGCCGGCCTTGACGAAATCGTCGCTGATCGAGCGTGGCGACCGCAGCTTGGACACCTGAAGCGGCCCGCTGTCACCGTGGAACTCGTTGCCGCCAAGTTCATGGTTCTCGGCGCGCCGGAAATAAGGCAGACAATTGTCCCAGTTCCAGCCTTCGCAGCCCAGATTGTCCCAGTCGTCATAATCCGATTTATGGCCGCGCATATAGATCATGCCGTTGATTGCGCTGGAGCCGCCCAACCCCTTGCCGCGCGGCTGATAGCCGCGACGCCCGTTCAATTCTGGTTGCGGCACCGTGTCATAGTTCCAGTTCGCGATCCGGCCATTGCTGCCAAAGATCGGAATCATGCCGATCGGAATTCGAATGATGAGGCTGCTGGCATTGCCGCCTGCCTCAAGAAGGCAAACCGAAACATTCGGATCTTCGGTCAGGCGGGCTGCCAAAACAGCACCCGCCGAGCCCCCTCCGACAATAACGTAATCGTATTTCATGTGCTCCTCCCCGAGCAATTTCCGTCGATCTTGCATCCGCGGCCCGCCGGGCATTTGGTAGTACCGGAACACGTTCAGTGACCCTGGTATCCAGCGCCACGCGCAGCGCACGCAGATCTCCGCTCCTCAAACCTTAGGGCACTCAGCATTGTCACAAGAGTGCCGTCCGAAATGGCCTTTCGTTTTCAAGTGACGGCCATGAACGGCACCGCTTGGGGCGGCACTGTCCATCGGTCCATCAAGGCACCATGACGAAGTTACTGACGGAACGTACAGTTCCTTTCCGTTGCGCGGTGGAATCAGCGCTGCGATGTTCAGGTTTCATCGCCGGTTCACCATCTCATTCGAGATGGCGCAGTCCATTATCATATGCCAATTTCTGATCTTCGTTTCTCTCCCAGTGATCGTCAGATAGCGCCGCGATCACGCCCTCCAGTGACTCCTTTTTAGACTCACTTTCGCTTGACGCAACAAAAATCTGAACATATGTACAGTTTTTGAAGGGGGCGTCTGTTTACCTGCGTCCAGATGGAGGGGCAGCACCGTGGATGCTGTAGTCACATACACATGGATTGCGTCAGGATAGCCCCGCTAGTCGGGCCCGAGCCGGACCCAAGTTGAACCAGCTACAAGAATCAAATTTGGAAGCAGAAGGCGGACCCATGCGAAACGCGCTTAATGTGTCAACGGCACGAACAGCTATTGGTACGACCTGTCGCGGCTTTTTCAATGCGACCCCGCCGACTCAGCTTGCCGCCCACGCCATCAAAAACGCGATGCCGCGCCGTGGTGTCGATCCTGCGGAAATCGACAATTGGCGGCTTTGCCGCGCATTGCCGCAAGGCTTTGTACGCACGACCGGGTGCACAGGGGCCCTGCGTGCGGGGCTACCGGTGACCGTTTCGGGCATCACACTTGATCGGGAATACACCTCGGGGCTGATTGCGATGGCCACCGCATCCAAGCGGGTGAGCCTGGGCGGAATGGCTCTCGCCGGGGCGAAACCGGATGAAATGTGCATCGGCGGTGGTATGGGCGCAATCGAACCGTCTGAGGTTCTTTGACAAATGCAAATGAACATAGTCACTTATTGGAACGCGATTCATTTCATGGAATGGACCGCCGATTTCACCGGAGCCGAGAAGGAAATTTGGCATGACGACTAATGCAGACGGCGCGCAAGCGGAATTGCCGCCAGCGGGCGGAAAGAAGCTTTCGCGTGCAGAGATCATGCAGATGACCGGCTTTGAAATGGTCAAGGGCCTGTCCGCCAATGTTGTGCCGCGCCCGCCGATGAAGCAGATCATGCCGTTCGAAATGCTCATGCCCGAGAGAATCGGCGAAGTCGAACTCGTCGCGACACCAGAGCCGCGGTTTGCAAATTTGCTGAATATGGTTAACGGCGGTTGGGGCATGACCTTGCTGGACACGGTCATGGGACTGGCTGCACAAAGTACACTGAATGTCGGTGAGATGGCCCCGACCCACGAGACTTCGGTCAAATTTATCCGCCCGATCCCGTTGGACATCGGACCGCTGCGCATCATCGGCAAAGTCGTTTCGCAGGGAAAAACGCTGATCACACTGGAAGGGCGGATCGAGAATTACGAGGGCAAGTTATTCGCCCACGGCACCTCGACTTGCGTTGCCGTGAGCGCATTATGAGCGTTGCAGCAGAGCGCCCGCTGACCCGTGGTATCATAGTTCTCCTGGCGGCGCTGGCGGCGTTGGGGGCGCTGGCGACCAACATCATTCTTCCGGTCTTTCCGCGCATCGGTGCCGAGCTGGGTGTGGATCAGCGCGCATTGACGGTGACTCTCAGCAGCTTTTTCATCGCCTTTGCGGTGGGGCAGCTTGTCGTCGGTCCATTCTCTGATCGGTTTGGCCGAAAATGGACAGTCATGAGCGGTCTCGTGCTGTTCGTGATCGGCAGCGTGCTCTGCGCGATGGCCAACGACCTCTCTGAATTGGTCCTGGGCCGTATCGTCCAGGCGCTTGGGGCCTGTGCGGCGTCAGTTCTGTCGCGCGCCATCGCCCGCGACCTGTTCGAAGGGCCAGCCCTGGCGCGGGCCATGTCAACGGTGATGATCGCCATGGCAGCGGCGCCGGGCTTTTCACCTTTGATCGGCAGCACTCTGGATAGCCTGTTCGGCTGGCGTATCACCTTTGTCTTGGTCGCCGTCATCGGCGCTGTGCTGGCGGTGTTCTACTGGATCGGCGCGGGGGAGACCTTGCCAAAGGCTTCGCGGGTCAGCATGTCCGTGACCGCCATTCTCGCCAATTACGGTCGCCTCTTCGTCGATCGGTTGTTTCTGTTTCCGGCATTGGCGGTCAGCTTTGCGGTGGGAGGGCTCTATACGATCTTCGCCACCGCCCCGGCAGTGTTGATCGGCACCTTTGGCCTGAGCGCGTTCCAGCTTGGCCTGTTCTTCGCCGGAACGGTTCTTGTCGTTTTCGCTGCGAGTTTTCTGGGCCCGCGCCTGTCGCAGAGATTTGGCCCGGCCCGTATCGGCATGGTGGGCATTCTGATCAATCTGATTGCGGCGAGCTTGCTGTTGGGCCTGGGCGAAATGCTCAGCTTTGCCTCGTTCTGCGGGGCGCTGACGTTCTATCTGTTCGGCAGCGGGTTCATCGCCCCGCTGGGAACAGCGATTACGCTTCAGCCCTTTGGTAAGCAGGCTGGTTTGGCCTCGGCATTGCTGGGCTTTCTTCAAATGGCATTTGCAGCGGCTGGTGCCACAGTGGCGGCCATGCTGCCAATGTCGGCAAACGGTGCGCTGGCCAACGTCCTGCTCATATCGTCGGCGCTGTCGTTGCTGATTTTTGCACCCGTTGCATTCAAGCGCAGAGCTGGCGCGCAGGTAACCTGATCTCAGATCTGTATGAAAAAATATCTCTCAGCGGGACTGTTTCGCTGAAATAACATCCAAAGGAAAAGACCATGACTACCACCTCAGACCCAATCGTTATCGTCTCGGCGGTTCGTTCGCCGCTCGGCCGGTTTCTCGGTGATCTTGCGCCGCTGCAAGCCAGCGAGCTTGGAGCCCATGTCATTCGATCGGCGCTTGAACGTGCCAATCTTGCAGCCGACATGGTTGAAGAGATGTTCATGGGCTGCGTCCTGCCCGCCGGGCAGGGACAGGCACCCGCCCGACAGGCGGCACGTGGGGCCGGACTGCCTGATGCGGTAGGTGCAACGACAATCAACAAGGTGTGCGGATCGGGGATGAAGGCGACCATGCTGGCGCATGATCTGATCCGGGCCGGAACTGCCGAGATTATCGTCGCCGGTGGCATGGAATCGATGTCGAACGCGCCTTTCCTTCTCAAACAGGCGCGTTCGGGCTATCGCGCCGGACATGGGCAGGTCTTTGACCACATGATGCTCGACGGGCTGGAAGACGCCTATGAACCCGGTCGTCCCATGGGCGATTTTGGTGAAGCTGCTGTCGAGGCTTATCAGTTCACCCGTGCCGATCAGGATGAATTTGCAGTCGAAACGCTGACGCGGGCCCGCAAGGCGATAGAAGACAAAGCCTTTGCCAATGAGATCGCGCCCATAGACGTGCCGGTAAAAGGCGGCGTCAAGCAGGTCGATACAGATGAGCACCCGTTGAAAGTCTCGCCTGAAAAGATCCCGACATTGCGCCCGGCCTTCCGCACAAATGGCACCATCACTGCGGCCAGCGCTTCGGCAAATGCCGATGGTGCCGCGGCATTGATCCTGACCCGTCGTTCCGTAGCCGAGCGTGAGGGCCTGCCGATCCTGGCCGAGATCAAGGCCCATGCCACCCATAGCCAGGAACCAGCCTGGTACACCACCGCGCCAATTCCGGCGATCCGCAAGGTGCTGGAAAAAACTGGCTGGAGCGTCGCCGATGTTGACCTGTTCGAAATCAACGAGGCATTTGCCGTGGTCGCGATGGCGGCAGCCAAGGATTTGGGGATCGCCCGCGACAAGCTCAACGTCAACGGCGGTGCCTGCGCGCTTGGCCATCCGATCGGCGCCACCGGCGCCCGGTTGATTGTCACATTGCTGCACGCCCTGCAGCGGCGCGGTTTGACGCGCGGCGTGGCGTCGTTGTGCATCGGTGGCGGTGAGGCGACCGCGATAACGATTGAACTTGCGGCCTAAGCCCCGCAACTTGCCGCGTTAGCACAACTTCCGCAAACCCGGTCAGGCACCACGTTGGTATCCGCCCTTACCTTGGGGCGGATGCAGGCATTGGAAACTTGCATTGGAAAATGGAAGACCCGGCCTGGATCTGACCGTCTTGACCCATAAAAAGAACTCGTTCGGAATTGCTAACCCTATTGGCTCTGCACTTTTTAGTTGTGGGTACCTTGACGTTTGCGCATATTAGTTCATATTTTACACTGACCGCAGCTCAAAAGGACCATTGACCGATGCAATGGAGCGAACTCGGAGATCAACACTGTTCCTTCTCGCGGACCTTGTCCGTAATCGGCGACCGCTGGACTCTCATGATCGTCCGCGATTGTTTCCTGAAGGTGCGTCGTTTTGATGATTTTCAGCGCCGTCTTGGGATCGGACGGCCTATTCTGACCGACAGGCTCAAGAAACTTGTCGAACATTTTGTTCTGACCAAAGTTGCCTATCAGCAGAACCCCACGCGTTACGAATACCGGCTCACCCAGAAAGGGTTGGACCTTTATCCTATCGTCATGTCCCTGGTCCATTGGGGCGATATCCACATGACCGGGGGCAAGGGGCGTCCGCTTCTGCATCAACACCTTGAATGCGGGCAAATTTTCGAGCCGGTGATGACCTGTTCGGAATGTGGTGAAGAGGTAACAGCGCGCGAAGTGCGTGTTATTCCAGGCGAGGGCGCTGACAGCGCCATCCATTTGCCTTTGGGTGTGCTTCCCGACAAACCGCACAAACATCCACACAAGCCGAGACGCGCTGCCAAGCAGGCCTGAACGTGTCAGGCCTGCCAGCGAACATGATCGACCTCAGGCCGCAAGCTTGAGGATCGTTTTCACGTCGGCTTCGTTCGTGATCGGGTGTGGGTTCAGTTTCACGAACATGTGGTTGATCGCAATCGACGCGATCTTGTCGAAGTTGGCTTCTTCAACGCCGACCTGCTTAAGTGTCGAGGGCAGGCCGAATTTGTCGAACAGGGCGCGCAGCGCTGTTGGCGCGTCCTGGCCATCCTCTGCCCGCAGCGCTTCAGCGAGCCTGACTTGCGCCTCGCCTGTCGAGGGCGCGTTGTAGCGTAGAATACTGGGCATCATCACCGAGGTGCAGAAATAATGTGGGACGTTGAACGTACCACCGAGAACGTGACCGATGCCGTGGCTGGCACCCATCATCACCCGAACCTGCAGGCCCGACGCGGCAAGCCAGGCACCATGTTGCGAAAGGCGTCGCGCTTCGAGGTCAGTGGGATCGGCAAGGGTCGCGAGCATGCCGTCGCGCAGCGCGCGGATTCCGGCGAGCACGACGGCATCTGTAAGAGGCGTGCCGTTTCTTGAGCACAGTGCCTCGATGCCGTGATCCATCGCGCGGGTGCCCGAGCCAAACCACAATTCTGTCGGGGTCAGCATGGCCAACTCCGGGTCCATGATCACCGAAACCGGCATCATCAGCGGATGGAAGAAGATTTGCTTGAGGTTGGTGCGTTCGTCAGTGACCAGCGCGGCGGCGTTGAATTCACCGGCGTTCAGTGTCGACGGAACCACGACCACCCGGAACGGCGGCGGCTGGAACCGGATTTTGGGTTCGATCCCGACGTAATCGTCCAGGCTGGCTTCGGTGGGCGGATTGTCCCCCATCAGCATCGGTACAATCTTGGCTGCGTCCATGATCGACCCGCCGCCAATCGCCACGATCAGATCGGCACCGGCGTCGCGCGCTTTGCCCGCCGCGTCCAGACAGGCCTTGCGAGTGGTGTGCTGAGGCATGCCATCATAAGTGCCTGCATAGCGGTCGCCGAGCGCCTTGCGGATCTTTTCAATCTCTTCGGTCTTGGTATTCAACGTCCGGCTGGCCAGGAAGAAGACCCGTTTGGCACCGACCAGATCGACCTCGGCCAGGACCGCCTGCGCCGCAGGCTTGCCGTAGATCACCCGCTCCATCTCTGGAAAATTGTGTTGTCCCTCAAGTCTCATGGTGTTGTCCCTTTCTGTCAGGCTAGGTACTGCGCGACGTGTTGCAAATGATGTTGGTTATTGTTGCCGGATAAGTGAACGGTTCTACAGAAGACGATTGGCGAAATGCGGTTCATCCACCTGTTCGGTCATACTGATACCGCTGTGCAGTTGAATCGACTTTGGTCGTCCACGTCTCTGTCACGCCTTTTGTCCGACAACCGACCAGGCAGTTCAGCGGCGAAGAACTCACGAACCTCGCCGTTGAAGCGTTCTTCTTCGGCAGTGTTGGCAAGGTTCATGAGCCCGCTCTTTCCAGCGGAGAGGGTCAGGAGGCTGCGGCCATCGGTGCTGAGATCAGGCCGAATTGACGGCGAATGATCTCGTCGGCCTGTGCCATCGTGCGGTCGATCAGTTCGGCCACGGTCGGGATATCGTCGATCAGGCCGGCCACCATGCCGCAAGACCAGGCCCCGGCGTCCATTTCGCCTTTGTACATGATCCGCGGATAGACGCCCGCGACTTCGTCGGCGATGTCCTCGAACTTGAGGCTTGCCCCAAGCTCCTTTTCCTTCTCAATCAAACGCTCCACACCCTTGTTGTTCAGAACTCGCTCTGTGTTGCGCAGCGGGCGCATCACCAGCCGGGTGTCGAGCTCGGTCGCATCCAGAATCGCCTGTTTCACATTCTCATGCACCGGCGCGTCCTTGGTCGCGACAAAGCGCGTGCCCATGTTCATGCCACCGGCGCCAAGCGCCAGCGCGGCAACCAGCGAACGTCCGTCCGCCATGCCACCCGAAGCGACGAAGGGAATCTTCAGCTCGTCAGCGGCGCGCGGCAGCAGGATCATGTTGGGAATGTCGTCCTCACCGGGGTGGCCACCGCATTCGAAACCGTCGACGCTGACGGCATCGCAGCCAATCGACTCGGCTTTCAGGGCGTGGCGTACCGAGGTGCATTTGTGGATGACCTTGATTCCCGCTTCGTGCAGTGCCGGCAGCACTTGGGACGGATTATTGCCTGCGGTCTCTACAATTTTGACGCCGCTTTCGATGATGACCCGGACATAGCCCGGATAGTCGGGGGCATTGACGGCAGGCAGGAAGGTGAGGTTCACGCCAATCGGCTTGTCCGTCATCTCCTGGCAGCGCGCGATCTCCTTGGCCAGGTTCTCGGGCGACCCTTGCGTGAGTGCGGTGATAATTCCCAACCCACCCGCGTTCGATACCGCCGCGGCAAGTTCTGCCAAACCGACGCAATGCATGCCGCCCTGGATGATCGGGTGTTCGATGCCGAAAAGTTCCGTGATGTTTGTTCGCACTGGAAATGCCTCCTCTCGTTTAGGCCGCCGTCAGCCGAAGGGCGTCTGGGTGCTAACTTAGTGCTAATAATGAACTGTAGTTTTCTGTGTGGCAAGAGGGCAGTTCACTTTGACGCAACGTCCTTGCGTCAGTAATGCAGCATTCGCATCTGGCCACTGGTCGTCGAAAGCGCCTGGCCTGATTCCCGAAGCCCTCAATAATCAGTTTTAATATATGACCAACCATTCAAATCCGGATTTTCCGCCAGCATATTAAATCAAAACAATTTATGGAGCCAAAAAACTGCTTGTGATGTCTTGGTCTTATAAATAGGTTTTATATTAGCACTAACTTGAACAAAGTGATGTCGAGGCGGATTTTGGTGCGAAGACCGCTTTGATCGCGGCCGCAGACTGCGCCGTTCGATCAGTCTTACTGTACGGATGTGTCTGATCTGTCGCTGAATATTCGCGCATCAGTTCAAAAAATGAATCGTCGAGGGAGGCGAAAGGTGGAAATAAACGAAGTTACGAGCCTGACAAGGGAAGGCGACATTGCCGTGCTGGCGATCGATTCGCCGCCAGTGAACGCGCTGTCGCTTGCGGTCCGCAAAGGGATCATCGACGCGCTGAAACACGCGCAGGACGATGCCGCGGTCAAGGCAGTTGTGCTGCTCTGCGAAGGGCGGACTTTTATCGCCGGGGCGGACATTACCGAATTTGGCGCGGCGCCTGCCTCGCCCAATTTGTATGACATGCAGGATGCCCTGCTGGCGGCGACAAAGCCCGTCGTTGCGGCGGTTCATGGCAGTGCACTTGGCGGTGGATTCGAAACCGCGCTGACGTGCCATTACCGGATCGCAAGCCCGTCCGCGTCGTTCGGTTTCCCTGAAGTTCACCTGGGGCTGATCCCCGGTGCCGGTGGTACACAGCGCCTGCCGCGACTCGTCGGCATCGAAAAATCATTCCAATTGATCACGAGCGGCGCGCCGTTCAATGCCAAACAGGCCCTTGAGATGGGCGTGATCGACGAACTGACCGGAGAGAATTCGCTGCGGGCGGACGCGGTCGCCTTCGCCAACAAGATCGTCCAGGATGGTGGGCCGCTGCGCAAGATAGACGACATCGACGATAAAGTCGTGTCGGCCAGGGGTAAGCCGGAAATCCTTGAGACGCTTCTCAAGGATGCCGACCGCAAGATCCGCGCCGCCTATACGACGGACTATGTTATGCGCGCTCTCGACGCAGCGGCGAATCTGCCGGTTGCGGAAGGTCTGGCACTGGAACATCAGATGTTCTTTGAGCTTATGACCAGCGAACAGTCAGCAGCCCTGCGGCATGTCTTTTTTGCCGAGCGTCAGGTCTGGAAAGTGCCAGGGCTGAGCGCTGATACGCCAGCGCGCGCGATTGGCACGGTTGGCGTCATCGGGGCCGGCACCATGGGCGGCGGCATTGCGATGAATTTTCTCAATGCGGGCATTCCGGTCAAAATCGTCGAAACCAACCAACCTGCGCTTGATCGTGGCGTCGAAACGATCCGGCGCAATTATGAAAACACCGTCAAGAAAGGCCGCCTCTCACAGGAAAAAGCTGAAGCCCGGATGGCGCTTCTCAGCCCTTCGTTACAGCTTGAGGATCTGGGAGATGTCGATCTGATCATCGAGGCGGTGTTCGAGAATATGGACATCAAGAAAGAGGTGTTCGGCAAGCTGGATGCGATCGCCAAACCCGGTGCCATTCTGGCCACCAACACCTCGTTCCTGGATGTTGACGAAATCGCGGCGGCGACCTCGCGGCCGCAAGACGTGCTGGGTCTTCACTTCTTCTCGCCCGCCAATGTCATGAAGCTTCTGGAAATCGTACGCGGCAAGGAAACGGACCCTGCCAATGTCGCCACCGCGATGGCACTGGCGAAACGGATCGGCAAGATCGGGGTGCTGGTCGGGGTCTGCTTTGGCTTCGTCGGCAACCGGATGCTGGCGCAGCAATTGCGCGAAATGAAAGGCCTGATCCTGGAGGGCGCAATGCCCTGGGACGTCGATCGCGTCCACCTGGAATTCGGTTTCGCAATGGGGCCCTTCTCCGTCGCCGATCTGGCGGGGCTGGACCTCGGCTGGTCGCGGGAAACCTCGACCGGATCAACGATTCAGGAAATTCTGTGCGAGATGGATCGCCGTGGCCAGAAGACCGGCGCAGGTTATTACGATTATGATGAGAACCGCAGGCCCCAGCCATCGCCAGTTGTAGAAGAGCTGATCCTGGATTTTGCCGCCAAGAACGGCATCGCCCGTCGGACGATTTCGGATGAGGAAATCCTCGAACGCTGCGTTTACCCGATGATCAACGAAGGCGCGAAGATCCTCGAAGAGGGGATCGCGATCCGGGCCTCTGATATTGATGTGGTCTGGGCCAATGGCTATGGATTCCCAAGATCTCGCGGCGGGCCAATGCATTACGCCGATACGGTTGGGCTCGACCATATCGTCGCGCGGTTGGAAAGCTATCAGGCGAAGCTGGGCGAGGATTTCCAGCCCGCGCCGCTGCTCAAGAAACTTGCCACGCAAAGCAAGGCATTCAACGCATGACTGTGCGGTGCCCATGAATTTGGGGACCAATTCTGGCTACCCTCATCGAGACAGATGAAACCAACAATGGAAGCCGCCGTCGCACTTAACTGTGCGAAGGCGGCTTTTTTCGTATGTTGAGGGCAGGGGGTGTCGCGGCCTGTGATCCTGCATCACAACGCTCGCTTCCGAGCGCGTGCTGCTTGTTCATCTCATGAAAAAACCCAGCCGCATCTGGTGCGGCTGGGTGTTGTCGGGGTCGAGGCGTCTGATTTTGGCAATCTCATTCCATGATGAGATGATAATCACTCTTGCCCGCACCGCATTCCGGGCAATACCAGTCGTCGGGGATATCCTCATACAGGGTTCCTGGCGCAATGCCGGAATCCGGGTCACCCAAGGCTTCGTCGTAGATATGGGCGCAGTAAGCGCAGCGATATTTTCTCATTATGTTCTCCCTTTCCTTGCTTGGCTCACTCTGCAGGCACGGCGGACGCGCGGCCGTGATGCAAAACGGGGATCAGGTCAAAGTCGTGCTGGATGCGCAGATCGCGCTCGCGCAATTCAGGTTCCAGAAGCGCCCAGACCTTGGCGTGATTGTAGGACGGGGTTGTCGGCCAAAGATGGTGGATCAAGTGGTAGTTGTGCCATTGCAACAGCGGTGCGAGGATCTTTTCGAACCCGAGCCGCATGGTGGTGGCCGCCGTCAGGGTGTCGCCGGTCGTTGCAACATGGGTGCCCGCCCCGATATGCGCCAACTCGCCGTGTTCATCACCGTCAATATGCGGCAGCCACAAAACGGCAAATGAGATCAGACCAAGCGCAAGGCGCAGCGGCATGTACCACAGCAGCAACAATTCCCAACCATAACCCATGTAGATCAGTACTGCGTAGATCCCGAACATGGTGATCGACCAAGGCAGCGTTTTGATCATGACCTTGCGCCCGCGCGGATCTTCCCGCGTTAGATTGTACCAAGTATAATGATAATCCATCGTCATCCAGCGAAACGGCAGCGTCCACCATTTGCCGTGGAAATAATGGTCAGGGTCATTCGGTCCGTTGACGAAACGGTGGTGCATCATGTGCGAATAGCGCGCCGCGCCCAAGTTGACGTGAAAGCCCACTGCGATCAGGACAAGCCGACCGATCCAATCGTTGATCTTGACGTTGGACGAGGCGGCCCGATGAAACGAATCGTGCATGACATGGAAAAACGGGTACATGGTCGCGACGTTCAGGATCATCCCGAGCCAAAGCGGGATAACCCCGGTCAGCGCCGCAATGTCCACGGCGATGACGCCACCCATGACATAGAGCAGCACCGCTACCGTCGGCCATGCAATGGTTGGCGGGTTCGTCAGGCGGTAAAGCTCGGTCTGCTTTTCCTTCGGAATAATCACGGGATGGCGTGCCGACGCATTAGTGCTCATGGCTGGTCTCCCCCACGAACTTTTCGAAAGTGTCGGATATTTGATAAATCATGCTAGCTCCTCCCAAAGCAATTCCGGCCCCGCGCCTTCAACGAGGTTCCGTCCCGTAAACTGTGACGCGCGAGCCGTCAGTGGGCTATGGTTGAAGTTGCCAAAAATTTGGCTTAAAGTGACATTTCACAGGGATGCGGGGCTGTCCATGGCGGGGCACATCCATAACAGACCGGAAAACTATGGCGAATTACCACCGTCGTGGTTTGAACCATGCCTTCACTCTGCATACTTTCATATCGCGGCCAAACACTTCGGGGCGTATCCACGCGCCGCATCCGGACAGCCGCGGCTGCTTCCCCTCCTGACCTTTCTGCCCATGCTCGTGGCCTATAGAGGTGCCTTGCAGCCTGTTGCCGGTATCGAACTTGGTTTGGCTTTTCCACCGGCGGCGCATGGATTGGTAGGCTTGTTTGCATCGACCAGCGAGACGCTGTGGGATGCCATGATGAACACGGGGCGCTATACTGCGCTGCGCAATGCGATGTTCGAGTACCGAAGCCTCCAGCAAGGCAATATGGCAGTCCTGGAACTACGCCCGCGCGTGTATCTGAGTGAATTTGAGAAATTCCTCAGCTACGCCACCGCGACAGCCCTTTTCAACATTCTCAGGGCCGCTGCTGATGATGCTGTTGCCGACACGATTCGCCTCACCTTTCCCTGGGCGATGCCGTCGCTGCCGCGACATTTGACCCAATCGGAGCTCCCTTTCGATTTCGAAGCGCAAACACTCAGTATTCAGGTGCCGCTGGATATGGCGGCAAAGCCCTTGCCGGGCGCAGAGCCGGGATTGTGCGAACAGCTCAAGATGGCTGGTGAAGACGAGCTGACAAGAATGATGGGCAGTACGGCCGCCAAGGTTCGGCACATAATCCGCCAGAAAATGAACTTCTGGCCGACACTGAACGAAGTGGCTGACCAACTCGCAATTTCAAAAAGGACGGTCATCAGAAAACTGGCATCCGAGGGCGTGAGCTACCAGCTATTGCTCGACGAGGCGCGATGCGAGTTGGCATGCTGGTTCCTGCGCACCTCGGACATGCGGCTTTCTGCTATTGCCGAACAGATCGGCTTTAGCGATCAGGCCGGGTTCACCCGAAACTTCCTGCGTGTACAGGGCTGCAACCCCAGCCAATACAGGGCCGCGCTGCGCGGTGCGTTGGGCGGGGCCCGACAGACGGAAGCGCCCTAGCAACGGCATTTCACGGCCTGCCTGAGAGATCTGTTGTTGGTCGAGGCGCGGGCAACACGCGCTGTGCTGTCCGCTGAATGCGGTGGGCGCCTCACGACATGCATTGGCATGGAAGTGGGCATGCGCGTCGGCGAATGGGACGAAATTGGGCAAGCGGGCGGGGTGGCGCGCGCCAGACAAAGCCCCCACTTTTCAAGGACCCGGTGGTTGGCAGCCCTGGTCCTTCGGGCCCTAAAGTTGGTTCTGAAATAGAAGTAGAAGATTTGTTGCCGCTCAGGCGTCCTGTGCAGGTTCCGTCAAAGAGGTGACGTTTCACGATTGTAGAGACAATGGCGTCGCCGCCTCATGATCTTCTCTTCAGCGATGCTGAAGTCCAGGCAGGCAGGACCATTGCGAGGCCCGGAGTCGGCGCGCACTTACCAGTCTATTCTCGGATGTCTTCAGATAGGGTGGTGGTTGCAGCCACCCGCGGGCGGCATTGCGCATGCCTTCCTCGACGGATATTAGTTCCAATTTAGCACTATAGGGCGCAAATATTGATTGCGTTCGAACTGTAATTGCAGTATTGATTATTAACGAAATCTAAAATAGGGGAGGGTGAGGATGCGTGTAAGTCGTGTTCAGGCTGCGGAGAATCGCGAAAGAGTGATCAACGAGGCAAGCCGACAGTTTCGGTCCCACGGATTTGACGGCATTGGGGTCAAGGATCTGATGAAGGCGGCCGGGATGACACAGGGCGCATTCTACAAGCAGTTCGCGTCCAAAGAGGATCTAACCGTGCTGGCATCCAAGCGGGCGATGGAAAGCGCGACCGACAAATGGGCGGAGTTGGAGAAGTCTAATCCGCAGGATCCACTGCGCGCGATACTCGACTTCTATCTTGGTCAGGATCATCTCGAAATGAAGATGGATGGTTGCCCGGTTGTTTCGCTCGGCTCAGACGCCGCGCGGCAGGGCGCCGGGGTAAAGGCGTCTTTCGAGCCCGGAATCAAAGAATACCTCAGCAAGATTGTTGAATGGATCGGTGAAGCCGAGGATGAAAAGACCGGCCCAAAGGCCATGACCATACTGTCGACGATGGTCGGCGCACTTCTCATCTCGCGCATTGTCAACGATGAGGAAATGGCGACGCAGTTCCGACAGTCGGCGGCCGAGAGCTTGCTGGCTGGATTGACTGCAGGCAGCGGTATGCAAGGGCAGCAACAATGACGTTGCGCGCGCCTTTTGTAACTGGCGCGGCACAGAATTCGACCTGCAGCCCGGCAGCACCTGAATGGTCGGCAAGATTTTTCTCCATACACGCTTGCCCGAACAGGGACAGTTCTTGAGGCGACTTTCACGCATCCCGGCACGCAGGTGTGGCGCGTCCGAGGCGGCCAAGCACCGCAATCGGGTCGGCTTTCGTAAGACATTTTGGACGTAAACTGCCTGTCGTTACTGCTTCGGAAACAGACGAATTGACGGCAAGAAATATGACCTCAAGGAGAGGAATAGTATGAAACTCGATGAACACCCCACTGTAAGACATATGCGCGAAGCGGGCCGGACTGTTGGTGGGGCTGCCACTGTTCAATCGCTTACCGGTGACGAGTTGCGCGCGCTTGCGATCGAATGCGGTGCCGATGACGCCGGGCTGGTCGAGATCGGCCGCACCGAACTCGATCCGCAACGCGACGAGATTCTCAAGAATTACCCCTGGACGAAATCACTGGTGAGCATCGTCATCAAGATGGCGCGCGAGCCCGTGCGGGGAACGCCGCGATCAGTGTCCAATATGGAATTTCACCGTGCCGGTCACGAGACCAATGAGGTTGCGGCACGCATCGTCGCCCGCTTGCAGGATCGCGGTATTCGCGCGGTGAATCCGGCGATGGGCTTTCCGATGGAGATGGAGAAAAATCCAGGTGCCGCGGTGTGGATCGTCTCGCACAAGCCAGTGGCCGTTGCCGCAGGTCTTGGCCGGATGGGCATCCACCGTAACCTGATCCACCCAAAATTCGGCAACTTCGTCCTGCTTGGCACGGTTCTGCTCGATCAGGAAATCAACAAGGTCGACATCGCAATCGACTATAACCCCTGCCTTGAATGCAATCTGTGCGTCGCGGCCTGCCCGGTGGGCGCAATCAAACCCGATGGAGAATTCAATTTCTCAGCCTGCTTTACCCATAACTACCGTGAATTCATGGGCGGGTTTAACGACTGGGTCGAACAGATCGCCGACTCCAAGGATGCGATCGATTATCGTAAGCGCGTCAACGAGCCCGAAACCTCTTCTATGTGGCAAAGCCTGACCTATGGGGCGAATTACAAATCCGCTTATTGCATGGCGGTATGCCCGGCGGGCGAGGATGTGATTGGCCCCTATCTGAACGATAAGGCCGCTCACCGTCGGGAGATCCTGAGGCCGCTTCAGGAGAGGTCGGAGACGATCTATGTGGTGTCCGGGACCGACGCCGAAGCGGTGGCGCGGCGCAAATGGAAGAACAAGACCGTCAAGCCCGTCGGCAACGGTATGACGCCCCGCACGATTTCCGGTCTCTTGACCTTCATGCCAATTGTGTTTCAGCCTGACCAGTCGCGCGGCTTGAATGCGACCTATCACTTTACCTTCACCGGCGCCGAGAGTCGTAAGGCCACGATCACCATCAAGGACCGCAAGATCACCATCCGCGAAGGGCTGATCGGCAAAGCCGATCTTCGCCTGACCGCAGATTCAAAGACCTGGCTGGGATTTCTTGCCAAGGAGAAAAACCTAGTCTGGGCACTCGCTCGGCGCAAGTTCAAGATATCTGGTAACCCCAAGCTTTTGCTTGCCTTTGGCAAGTGTTTCCCTTCCCCGGAAATCAAGCGCGAGCATGTTGAGGTGCTGCCCGAAGCATCGCTGATCGTGCCTGCGATCCGACCGTTTGAAAAGAACGACCCGACAAGCGGCAAGGTCCGCTGGTTCGGGGAATTGGTTCTGAGTGACATCGAACAGGTGACCCGCAACGTCAAAACCTTCCGTTTCACCAATCCGCGGGGCGGCGATATCCCGTTCCGGCATGTGGCCGGGCAATATCTGACGCTCGACATCGCACCCCATGGCATCGCGACCCGGCGCTCCTATACCATCGCCTCGTCACCGAGCTGGCGTGACCGGATCGAAATCACCGTGAAACGCGAAGACATGGGCCTGGTGTCCCGATGGCTGCACGACGATTTGAAAGTCGGTGATCGTATCAACGTCGAGGCCCCGAGCGGCAGCTTTGTGTTTTCGGGCAGCGAAGGCCCCAGCGTGGTTCTGATCGGCGGCGGTGTCGGGATCACCCCGATGATGAGCATCGCGCGCTACCTGACCGAGACCGAGTGGCCCGGTACGATCTATATGCTGAGCAGCTTCCTGACCCCGCAGGACTACATTTTCCAAAGCGAGATCGACAGCCTGAAGGCCCGCAATCCGCGGATGCGGGTTGCAACGGCGATCACCAATCCCGAGGGCACCGATTGGTCCGGCGCCACCGGCTTTATCAATGACCGGTTCCTGCAGGCCAATGTCCCGGACATCGCGCTGCACCCTGCCTTGATCTGCGGACCAACGCCGATGATGGATGCTGTCAAGGAAACGCTGATCGGACTGGGCGTACCGGCCGGACAGGTTCGCACCGAATCCTTTGGCACGGACAAGCGCGATCCGACGAAAAAGGTCGACAAGTCGGCCAAGGTCGTCGCTCAGGTCTCGTTCGTTGACTCCGGCCTGACGGCGAACGCCCGCGAGGGGATGACGCTGCTGGACGTGGCCGATGAAACCGAGGTCTACATTGATAACGCCTGTCGTTCGGGGACCTGCGGCACATGCCTTGTAAAGTTGAAGAGCGGCAAGGTCCGAATGGGAACAGACGAAGCGCTCAGCGATGATGAAAAGGAAGAAGGCTACATCCTGGCCTGTCAGGCAGAACCCGACGGAAATGTGGTGTTGGACGTCTAAGCCTGCCTTGGCCCCGCCGCCCCGAACCCAAGTGGCGGCGGGATCAGTAGAATGCCATGGCGACGATGGACCGGGGCAGCCACGTCCAGACGAAGTAAGAGCGAGAGCGTGCATACAAGTTCTGACCATCGACAACGTTTACCGACCAGACCTTGCCTCTCCGGCGGAAGCGTCGATTTGAGACGCAAGTTGGCAAAAAAAGGAAATGAATAAGATGAGCAAGACCAAGCCAGGGGTCGCCCTTGTGACCGGGGCATCCTCAGGTATCGGCTATGCAACGGCCAAAGCCCTGCTCAAGGCGGGCTATGCTGTCTTTGGCACCGGGCTGCGCGCTGAGGAAAAAGCCCCGGAAGGCGTGACCTCGCTGATCTGCGATGTGACCGATGATGCCGCCGTGGCGGAGCTGGTCGAGCAGGTGCTGGCTGCTGCCGGGCGCATCGACCTGCTGGTCAACAATGCTGGCGTCGGACTTATCGGCGGCGCTGAGGAATCCTCAATCGCCCAGGCCAAGGCGCTGTTCGACGTGAATGTCTTTGGCACAATGCGCGTGACCAATGCCGTGCTGCCGACAATGCGCCAGCAAGGCGCGGGCCGGATCGTCAATATGAGCCCGGTCATGGGGCTGATCCCCGCGCCCTACAATGCGATCTATTCCGCCAGCAAACACGCCATCGAAGGCTATTCCGAGTCGCTCGATCACGAATTGCGCACCTTTGGCATCCGGGTGACCTTGGTGGAGCCCAGCTATACCGATACGCCGTTCGAGGTGAACAAGAGCACACCCGATCAACCGCTTTCGATCTATGATGCAGCGCGCAAGCAAAACGTCGCATTCATGATCAAGAGCTGCGAAAAAGGTGACCCCCCCGAAGTCGTTGCCGAGACCGTGCTGAAGGCGGCCAGCGCCGCCACGCCCGACCGCCGCTACCCGGCAGGCAAGATGGCGCGCCAGGTTCGCATGCTGCGGCGCTTTGTCCCCGAAGCCGCTTTCGACAAGAGCCTGCGCAAACAGGCGGGTCTGCCGGTGTGACGTCCTCAGACAAAAGCAGCGCACGACCCTACATCACGAACAACCCGATCACATAAATTCGAGAGTAGATCATGACGGCGAATACCTTCAAGGAGCATCAGGTTAAGGCCAATGGGCTTAACTTCACTTACATCGAGGAAGGCGAGGGGCCGCTGTTGCTGTGCCTGCACGGCTTTCCCGACCACGCGCTGTCGTTCCGTCCCCAATTGCAAGCCTTCTCTCGGCTGGGATACCGTGTTGTGGCACCCTATATGCGAGGCTACGCACCCTCCGACGTTCCGGCGGACGGTTCTTATCACAGCGCCGCGCTGGGTCAGGATGTCGTCGGGTTGATCGACGCCCTGGGCGGCGGCCACGCCAGTGTGATCGGTCATGACTGGGGCGCGGTTGCGGCCTACAGTGCCGCCGTACTCGCGCCAGAAAAGATCGAAAAACTTGTCACCCTTGCGATCCCCTTCGGTGCGGGCTTTGGCAAGGCGCTTATCGTCGACCCGGACCAGCAGCGCCGCTCGTGGTACATGTTCTTCTTCCTGTCACGGTTTGCCGAAACTGCACTCGCTTATCAGGATTTCGCCTTTGTCGACCGGCTCTGGTCAGAGTGGTCGCCGGGCTTTGATCTCCCTGCAGAGGATATGGAAGCGCTGAAAGCCACATTCCGCAAACCTGGCGTGGCCAAAGCCACCCTCAACTACTACCGCCACACCTTTGGTCTGGCAGACGACCGGCCCGAGTCGGCCGCATGGCAGGCCCGGCTCAATACCGATCCGGTTCAGGTGCCGACCTTGTACCTGCACGGTGCGGACGATGGCTGCATAGGGTCGGATGTGGGCGGCGATTTCGGGTCCAGATTTCCAGCCGGGTTGCGGCAGGAGATTGTGACAGAGTGCGGCCATTTCCTTCATCTTGAAAAGCCGGATGCCGTCAACGCCCTGATCAGCTCCTTCCTCGGGCAAGCGCCGTCAAACTGACCTACTGCGGACACGTACCGGGCGTCTGGCCGGGCCTTTGGGATGGCAGCCGTTGGCGGCAACTGGGATGCTCTGATTATATGATCCTTACTTTAGGTCCATATGGTCTGTTTCAGATGATGTGGAGACCCATGATGTTGATTTTCAACCACGGACCATACGGAGACCCCATGAAAGCATCCGGCCTTTAACCTGAGGCATCGCACATCACTTTTCGCGTTGAGCCGCAGGCGAAGGCAGCGAACAAGTGGTTCATGTTTAAGGCCGGACGCTCAAAGCAAGACCAACATGAATCTGTCAGAGCTTTTGCAAAAGTACGATCAACGAGACCTAATGCGCGGTATCGCCGAGGCGAACCTTCAACTGATCGTGGAGGCGGCTTAAGGCACCGCGCACGTTCAGGTGCCATTTGCCAGCGGGCGGACTATGGCGCTGAGATGTTACCCTCACTTCAGCCGCAGCGACCTTTCAAAATAGCACCTGAACAACTGGCCAATGCCCACCAACCATTTCTGGAGATCGAAACTCTTCCTCAATTAGCCTGTTCTTCCGGTACAACCACTACCAGCCCGTCCATGTCGTCGGTCACTTTGATTTGGCAAGACAATCGGGACAGTCGCTCATCCGGGGCAATGGTGAAATCCAGAAGGTCGATTTCCATGCCCTCAGGTGAGGGCAAACGGTCAATCCATGCAGAGTCGACATAAACGTGGCAGGTTGAACAAGAACAAGCACCTCCGCAATCCGCATCAATGCCGGGGATGTTGTTTTCGCGGGCACCTTCCATGACTGTGTTTCCTGTGGGCACTTCGACCTCGTGGCGTGTGCCGTCGTTTTCGACATATGTGATTTTGGGCATATCAGAACTGTCCATTCGCTTCTTGTATGTTTGCCTGGGTAGAGCTGGATGGGGTCTTCGTATTTCAAAAGCCCGCCGGGTCATGTCCCCCCAGAGGGCACAACTCGGGTGGTTTGAGCTTGGCTTCACCTCTTTCGAGCCGGAACTGTGCTAACCTGCATGACAGAAGCAGAGGTAAGGCTCTGGACACTAAGTCGCCAAGCAATGTAAATTTTCTTGTGTGCTCTACTTCCACGGGCTGGTCGCCTTGGCGGTCCGTGTGCAAAGGCAATGATGCGAAGGCGACGAATTTTTGTCCCATGTCCACCTTGCAGGTGACACGAAGGACTTAGCACTTTGTTAGCATCCCTTTATGCGTGGAATACGGAGAGTATAAGATGAGTGTAGCTAAACCCCCGAGTGATCTGGCTAAAGTTTGGGATCTGCCCAAGGCCGTCTGCCCCGTCGGCAGCATCGGTCATCGTTGGGATCCGTACGACCAACACGCCATGTACAAGGTACTGGGTGAGGCACGTCAATCCGAGCCGGTGTTCTATTCACCCGAACTCGATTACTGGGTGGTCACGCGCTATGATGACGTGATGAGCATTCTGCGTAATCCAAGCGTGTTCTCAGCGGCAAATGCCAACACGCCAGTCGCGCCAGTCCCCCAGGAAGCTCTGAGCATTCTCGATGAGGGCGGATACGCACTGGAAGGTATCCAGGTGAACTGTGACCCGCCGCGCCATGATCGTATCCGTACCCATGTCAGCCAGGCGATGGGGATGAAACGACTGATGGCACTTGAGCCACATATCGTGCGCAACGTCGAACTAGGGATAAAAAATCTGCAGGGCAAGAACCGTGTGGATATCTTGAAAGACTTTATCTACGAGTTTCCTGCGCGAGTGATCTTCAGTCTTTTGGATATTCCCGAAAGCGACGCGGCCCAAGTCAAAGCTTGGGCAATGGACCGGGCTTTGATGAGCTTTACACATTCCAGCAAGAACAAGCAGATTGATGGAGCACGCAATCTGGTCGAATTCTGGAACTATTGCGTGAAACACGTGCAAAAGAAAATGCTCAATCCCGGAGACGACTATGTCAGTGATTTGCTGGCCGTACGTGATGGCGACGACGACAAGCTGACTCTGAATGAGATCAACTCGGCCGCCTTTGGGTTGTTGTTCGCGGGCCATGAAACAACCACCAACCAATCTACCCATCTTCTAAATGCGTTGCTGTCAGGTGACGGCCTGTGGCAGCAGTTGGTGGATGAACCTTCGCTCATTCCATTGGCAGTCGAAGAAGGGTTGCGCATGTATGGCGCGGTGGCCAACTGGCGCCGTCGTGCGGTTGAGGACGTTACGATCGGGGGAATGGACATTCCTGCCGGTTCAGGCATCGTCATCTCTTTTGCTGCGGCGAACCGAGACCCGGAAATGTTCGAAGACCCGGATGAATTCCGTTTGGATCGCAAAAACGTGCGTAAGCATCTGACATTTGGAAACGGCCTGCATTTCTGTATGGGTGCCCCATTGGCGCGCCTCGAAATGAAACTGCTTTTCCAGACGATGACACGGGAGTTTCCGAACATGAAGCTTGCCGCGGATGAAGAGATCGACTTTGTCCGGGCCTTCGGCTTTCGCGCACCAAAGTCACTGTGGGTCGACCTTCAGGGGTGACGAACAGTGACGGGTTGGAACGACGCAACAGGTAACTAAGCTTCAGGTGAACTATGCCTCTGGTCAGATATGAACCGCCCGCTCGCCAAATCGTAATGTACGGCGACCCAGTTTCTCAGATGCTGCCCAAGGCTCTGAGCGAACTTTGGTCCCGGCAGACAATTCTGGTGACCAATATGACGTCGGCCGCTGCGGAAAGCTATGTTCAGTCGTTCCAGGAGATCTTGAGCGACGCATACTCTGAGCGGCTGTCGGATCGTGCGGACCGATCAGCGGTGCTGAGCGTTACCGGTGCGCTCCGTCACGCCGGAACCGAGGCGATGGTTGCAGCCGGTAGTGGCGCTGCGATCGAGACGGCAAAGGCAGCACGCGTGTGTCTGACCAATAATGTCGCCGTGCCAGAGGATTTCGAACGCCTGCGCAAATCGACAACAGCAGCCTCCCCGAGGCCGTACCTTATTGCTATTCCCACCACGCTTTCGGGCGAGGAATATCTTCCATTTGCCGTGATCGAAGACAAGGAAACAGGCGGGCTTCAACCGGTACAGCACACAGATCTGGCGCCCGATATCGTTCTGTTGGATCCGCATGCAACCCTGACCACACCGGAATCGG
The DNA here is from genome assembly GCF_001650875.1 of Sulfitobacter sp. EhC04. Taxonomy (GTDB): domain Bacteria; phylum Pseudomonadota; class Alphaproteobacteria; order Rhodobacterales; family Rhodobacteraceae; genus Sulfitobacter. Next base: position 238,750 of record NZ_LXYI01000008.1, on the reverse strand, counting down.
AATGGCTTGCCTCTGGAATGGCGTCCGTTGTCAACGCGATCGAAACCGGAGGTAACACCTTGGGTGAGAGACCGCTTGCCAAGGCCGCTGCCTTGCATGGGTTAACCTTGCTGACAAAGGGCCTGCGCCGTTCCCGAACACACCCGTTGGACACCGATGCGCGACTGATGTGTCAGAAGGGCGCTTGGCTGGCCACGCAAGGATTGGCGCAAGGGGCACTCCCCGGACCATGCCATCGGATCGGGCGCGTCCTGTCATCTGTCACTGGCCTGCCACGCGGCCTGGTGTCTGCAGTCATTCTGCCCCATGTTTTGCGCCAGTCTGGCGGAACAGCTGAGAGCCAGGCAGAGCTTGTTGCCGCGATGGAACTGAGCGACAACCCTCTTGATCAGGTTGTCGCCGAACTGCTTCTGGACCTCGGATTGCCATCCAGCCTCTCGGACTGCGGTGTCAAATCTGAAGCCCTGTCTGACGCCATTGATTTCTTTTCCGAGCCGGAGAATGCGGGAGATTTCGCGCAGCGCCCCTCTGCCGACTTTGTAAATGCTGTTCTCGATGCCGCTTACTGATTGAGAATCCCCCGCCCGTTGACCACTGTCTGCGCGTTCTCAAGCGAGCGGACGGAGCAAGCACGTTTTTTTGTATTCGGCAATTCGGCGTGGGCGAGGCGATCAACCTTGCCTGCCAACGTACGCGCGGCTTCTGATGGCCGCAGGAGATAGCAGAAACCGCATAGTGCCGTTCATCGAGACGGGCTGTGCGGGCGACCCGTTTCAAGGCCGCAGCCAGTGGTCTTCCCCAACACCAGACTGACGAATTCGAGCTGAGACGGGGTATCAGCCCGTCTCGCTGATTCTGTGTGGTTGCAAGTAATACGTGTGTGCTGCGCCAAAATTGGACGTGGCGATCTATGTAACTGATTAATAATAATATGGTTTTCACAACATCCTGATTTTTAATTGCATATTGCAATCTTTTCGAAATGTAACTAAGCTGAATCGGCGAGTGATGTCCATCATGATCATTGGAGGAGGTGATGACAGCGATGTTCGATATTCTGGAGGTAGATCCGTACGCCGAAGTCGGCTTAAACGACATGACAGAGGTTATCACCGAAATTGGCTTACCCCAATTTCCACGCAATCTACTTGGGGCGATAAACAAACTGATCGGCGTTGATTATTGCGTTTGCTACAGGCTTCGTAATTATGAGATCCGCGAGATATCCGCCGCGGGCCTTCTTCCTTCGACGAAGTTTCACGCGATTCAAAAAGATATCCACAACGTCAAACGCCAGATGATGACCGCGAGCCACGTCACACGTGTCAGAACATATAGTTCAGACGCGCCCATGGCTGGCAGGTCCGAGACGTCGGCGTCTGAAATTTTGGCGCTGGCGCGCGTGAAGCAGGATGTATTCTGCCTTAAGCTGGTGCGCTCGGATACGACGGCTGCGCTTTCCCAAGGAGACATTGAAAAGCTTCAACCCTATGCTTCACTAATCCTTGCTTCGGTGGCCAAACATGCCGAGCTGATGAACCGTAAGGTCAAATTCGCGCCTGCACTCTCAGTGATCGAGGATGTCGAGGATTGTCTTTCCGACGCCTCTAGCCTGTCGCCACGTGAAGTAGAGGTCTGCGCCCGAATTCTGAGCGGAATGACATCCAATTGCATCGCCTCTGATCTTGGCATCGGCAAGGAAAGCGTCATGACATATCGCAAGCGCGCCTATACCCGGCTGGAACTTAGAGGACAGCGCGAGTTGTTGGTCTGGTATCTTGAGATCTGGAGCGACTGGACGAAGAATGTGAACTAACATTCCGTGCGACAGGCTTTTCTGGCAGCGAAAGCGCTTTCGGCTACCGAAGATTTTCTTCCCTGTAGCCGTATTCGCCGATGATATGTTCCCAGTTTGTGCCTTCGCGCACAGTCTCATCCGAATGATCCTGTACAATCGAGAGCATCCGCATAAACTCCCGCCTTTCATCGGTCGACAAAGGAGACAGTATGGCGTTTTCGGTTGCAAACAACAGGGGCAGGATCTGGTTGTAAATATCGGTGCCGCGCTTGCTCAGCCGCAACAGTTGCCGTCTTCGGTCCTTCGGGTCCACTCTGCGCCGGATCAGATTCTTGTTTGCCAGTTGCTCGGTCGCCCGGCTTATGGTGACCTGATCGGTGGCCAGCATTTCTGCAATGTCCTTGGCCGAAAGCGGGGAATTTGTAGCCAGTATCGCCAAAATCCGCCAGCCGATCACATTCAACCCGTATCTGCTGATGTACATGCTGGATAGAATCCAACTGCCCCGGTTCGATAGAAGCGAAAAAGCCCGCAGAGCACTTCTTTCGATAACGAAATCGGAATCTTCAGGAAGTCGAAACTGAACCAGCAGCTCATCCGGCGGCAAATATTTTGTTTTTCTCTCTGTTTGCATTTTTCTTAGCCCAACCAGAGCGACCTCAATTTATCAATAAAGATTGATAGCATAGCGTTCAGCCAATTGTCTGTCACGCATTTGGGGACAGCTATCTGGCCAAACTGGGGATAAAATGCTGCAAGGTCAACGCTACTGGATGGCTGAATGTCATTTAGAGCGGCCAAAAATAGATAAGGAAGAAAATTGAGGCAATGGCATGAATATGTTCTCTTTGCTTGACCAGGCGGCACAGCGGTTTCCTGATTTGGGGGCCGTTTTTCGCGGTAAATGCCAAGAACTAACATTCGCAGAGCTGCATCAGAGATCTCTGAAGCTTGGTGCCGGGTTGCGCAATAGTTATGCCGCAGGCACCCGCATTGCCATCTATTCGGAAAACGTTCCCGAGTATGTGGAGGTAATGTTTGGCATATGGGCGGCGGGCATGGTTGCCACGCCGATAAACAGCAAATTGCATCCATTCGAAGCGGCAGATATCTTGGACGATGCGAGTGCGGAACTGGTCATCGTCTCCGATGGTAAACTGCAAGCGCTTGCCGATGCGATTGAGGACAGAGGCTCTTCGGTGTCCCTCGTCGGGATCGGTAGCCAGGGCTATCACGACCTTTTCGACAATTTGGCGAGTGCCGCGGCGCAGACCAAACCGGATCAGCTAGCCTGGCTCTTTTTTACCAGCGGCACTACCGGGCGCTCCAAAGGAGCGATGCTGAGCCACCAAAACCTCATGATGATGACGCTAAGCCACCTGGCAGATATGGATGATCCCGACACGCGGACAAGCTTGGTGCACGCGGCCCCGATGTCGCATGGTTCAGGGCTGTATATGCCAGCATATGTGGCACGTGGCGCTCGGCAGGTTGTTCCTGTCTCTGGCGGCTTTGACACCGAAGAATTCATGCAACTGTGCGAAGAACACCCCGGTGTGACTGCCTTTTTTGCTCCGACCATGATTCAAAGACTGCGCCTGGCCGTGGAAGCCGGAACGGGCAGGGCAGATGCCTTGCGCAAGATTATCTATGGCGGCGGGCCTATGTATCTGGGGGAAATAAAGCGCTCTCTGGAAGTTTTTGGCCCGGTCTTTGTGCAAATATATGGGCTTGGCGAAAGTCCGATGACAATCACCGGCCTGCGTTCGAGCGACTTCGGCAATGCGCATGACGACACGCTCGCTTCGGTGGGCTGGCCGCGCAGCGGTGCCGAGGTGAAGGTGGCCGATGCAGACGGTAAGCCAGTGCCGACCGGCGAAATCGGCGAAGTGATCGTTCGGGGGGGTGTCGTGATGCAGGGTTATTGGAACAATGAAGCTGCCACGGCGGATGCCATTCGCGACGGATGGCTATGGACCGGCGATATGGGCAGTTTTGACGCGTCGGGCACGCTGACTCTGCGGGACCGCTCCAAGGATATGATCGTCACCGGCGGGACCAACGTATACCCGCGCGAAGTCGAAGAAGTGCTGTTCACGCATCCTGATGTAGAAGAGGTCAGCGTTATCGGATTGCCGGATGAAGAATGGGGGGAGATCGTCGTGGCGGTGGTTGTTGCTGCACAAGGGAAAACTCCTTGCGAAGCCTCTCTGAACGATCTTTGCAATGCGCGGATCGCGCGTTTCAAACGCCCGAAGCGCTATGTTTTTATTTCGGAGCTTCCCAAAAATAACTATGGCAAGGTCGTAAAAAGACAATTGCGAGAACAACTGGTCCAAACGCAATAAGAAGCATTTGGACCAGTTGCGGGTCATCAGGCCACGCAATCGCCTTTCTTGGTCAGCGCATCGCGCACGCGCCCACCTGTCTGACCGCCGGGGATCTTCTCGGCGGCGCTGGACAATGGTATCAGTTTGTCCAAATCGACACCTGTCTCAACGCCCATTCGTTCGAACATCCACACCAGATCTTCGGTCGCGACGTTGCCCGTTGCACCGGGTGCAAAGGGGCAGCCGCCCAATCCTCCAAATGAGGCATCCATAATGCGAACGCCTGCTTGCCATGCTGAAAACACGTTGGCCAGCCCTAGCCCGTAGGTGTCATGTGCATGCAGAGCCCAGCGTTTCACATCCGGAAAGCTCTGACTTGCGTCGCGAAACAGTTGCCCCACCTGATCGGGAACTGCCTTTCCCGTAGTATCGCAGGGGCAAATCTCGGCTTCGGGCAAAGCCGGTGCAAGCTTTTCGATCATCCGCAGTGTCGCGTCGGACTCAATCCGTCCTTCAAATGGACAATCGAAAGACGTCGCCAGATCCAGCCGCATCTTTACGCCGTCAGGCAGTAGCGCGACAATTTCCAGATATTCATCCGCGGACTCGTCTGGATGACGCCGCACATTGTTGCGATTATGGGATTCGGACACGGAGAGCACAAAAACAAGATTTTGCGCGCCATGGTCCAGCGCCCGGCGGGCATATTTGGCATTGGGCACCAGAACCCGTGGGGTCACGCCTTGGATTCTGGCGCAGGCGGTCAGCAATTCCGGTGTGTCGGCCATCTGTGGCAGCGCGCGCGCACTGACGAAGGATCCGATTTCAATCTCGGTCAGCCCTGCCGCCACGAGCCTTTCAAGGTAGGCGATCTTTTCCTCTGTCGGAATAAACGGGCCAATGCCCTGAAACCCGTCGCGCGGGCCTACTTCGATCACCTTCAAACGTTCGTTCAGCATCAGATCACTCCGTTTGCAACTAATGTGGCGATGGTGTCTGCATCATAGCCAACTTCCGTCAGCACCTCTGTAGTGTGCTGGCCGATAGCGGGGCCGCACCACCTGACGTTTCCTGGGTCTTCGACGAAATGTGGTACGATACCGGGGTGCAGAACGGGTTTTGCAAACCGGGCATCCTCGACCTCGCGCACCATATTTCGCTGCCGGTACTGTGGGTCATTCGCGATCTCGGTCGCGCTGTAAATCCCGGAAGAAGGGATATCCGACTGCTCAAGAAGCGAAAGCAGCGAGGTGGATTCTTGCTGAGAGGTCCAGTTTGCGATGATGGCATCGAGCTCATCGACATTGGCGACACGGGTTGGGTTGCTGGCAAAGCGAACATCATCTGGCAGTTCGGGCGAGCCAATCAGCTCGCACAGGCGTTTGAAGATCGGTTCCGAGTTGCCAGCGATCAGCACCCATTTCCCGTCCTTTGTGGGGTAGGCGCTGGACGGTGCGGCCGTGGGAATGCGCGAGCCAGTGGGCTGGCGCACGTTCCCCAGCATACCATATTCCGGCAATGTGCCTTCCATCATGCTAAGAACAGATTCCGTAAGCGCAACGTCAATGGTGCGCCCCTTCCCATCGCCATTCGCCTGGTCGCGCTGCCAGAGTGCTGTAACCAGACCAAACGCTGCATAAAGTCCGGCCAGGGAATCCCCGATGCTGATGCCCGCCCGAACCGGGGGCAGATCACTTGTGCCCGGTGCATGGTCCGAAAGATACCGCAATCCCCCGATCGCTTCGCCGATGACGCCAAAGGCCGCACGGTCGCGATAGGGGCCGTCCTGCCCGAAGCCCGAAACATGGGTAACTATCAAACCTGGGTTGTCACGGCGCATGGTTTCATTGCTCAGCCCCATACGGGCCAGTTGGCCGGGACGAAAGTTCTCGACCACAGCGTCACAGTTGCGCAGAATATCCAAGACGATATCCGTGGCTCCCGGAGCTTTCAGGTTCAGCCGCACAGAGCGCTTGTTGCGCCCATGTACCGACCACCAGAGCGAATTGTCATCAACGGACGCACCCCATTTGCGCACCGGATCGCCCCCGTGCGGTTCTATCTTGATCACATCCGCCCCAAGGTCTGCCAGCAGGCGAGTACAAAACGGAGCAGCTACAAAGTGGCCGATTTCCAGGATCCTAAGCCCGCTCAGAGGGCCGGAGGCTTGGTCTGTTGTCATGATGGGTAACCAGATCTTGTCTTGAGGAAAATTGTAGGTGGGGTTTGACCGGGAAGGGTAGAGCGAGGGTTCCCGGTCGGGTCTCAATCAGCCGACAGCAATCGCGCGAAGCGCGCCATGCGTTGCCCCTGACTGCGGGCAGCATTCAGGATGGTGTCCGGCAGCTTGGAAACACCAGCGGCAGTAAAGCTCAGCCCGTATGGGTTACCACCTGCTGCGCCAAATGCGCTGTCGGTGTACCCGTTGGGTACGATAACCGAGCCCCAGTGATAGAAGGTGTTGCACAATGCGAGCAGGGTTGATTCTTGCCCGCCATGCGCATTTCCGGCACCGCCAAAGACACTGACGGGCTTGTCCTGCAACTTGCCTTGGGACCAAAGCGGCCCGGTTTGGTCAATGAACTGTTTTATCTGCGCTGCGGGTAACCCGAAGCGGGTCGGCGTTCCGAAGATCATACCGTTGGCCCAGTCCAGATCTTCCAGCGTGGCCTCGGGGATGTCCTGCGTCTCGGTCAGGTGATCGCGCCATTCCTTTCGGCTGTCGATCGCCGCGTCAGGTGCAGTCTCGGGCACCTTACGGATGCGAACCGTGGCCTGTTCTGCGCGTGCGCCTTCGGCAACGGCGTTAGCTAGCGCATGGGTGTGGCCTGTGCTGCTGTAATATACAATTGTAATATTGGTCACCTGTGGCTCCTGAAATTTTGTCTGCGACGGATAGGGGTAGAATAGATGCGCAGATGTTTGGGCATGAACCTGTGAGAAGGGACAGAGATTGTCCCTATCGTGGGTGACCAGTGGTTTCACTGGGCAGAGTAACGTCAAACTTGGAAATTTCAGGCAGGAGCGACGATGTATCAGGAACCGTTTGAACTTGAATTCAACTGGCTTCACATTCAGTACGAAGAGAGCAGTCAGTTTCAGGAGACCTACGGGTTTGCCGGAAACCAGGGTGCAGTGAACCTAGAGGGAATTCTTATTCGGCCCAAGGGTGTCACTTCAAAAACGCTGTGCATCTTCATGCATCCGGCTTCGACTTTGCAACTCCTGCCTGTGCCTCGGTCTTTGGCAGCACGCGGCGTTCATGTCCTGTGCGCGGCCAGTCGTTATGCAAAGAACGATACAGCCTTGATCCTTGAAAAAGTCCTGTTCGATCTGGGTGCTTACATACGCCACGCAAAGGAAGTGCTTGGTTATGAAAAAGTAGTGCTGGTCGGCTGGAGCGGCGGCGGCTCGCTGACGTTGATGTATCAGGCGCAGGCTGAAAGCCCGACCATCACGCAAACCCCGGCAGGCGATCCTGTAGATATCAAGGGAGCTGGGCTGATTCCGGCGGACGCACTGGTTTTCCAGGCGGCTCACATCTCACGGGCGCAGCTTTTGCTGGATAATATCGACCCGTCAGTTCTGGATGAGTTCGATCCCGACAAGAGGAATCCGGAACTGGACATTTACAACCCTGCCAATCCGAACCAGCCGCCTTACAGCGCCGATTTTATTGCGGCCTACCGCGTGGCGCAGCGCGCAAGGATTGATAAAATTCGCACGCGCGTTCTTGAGACACTTAATGACCTGAAATCGCGCGGCACCGCCGAGCTTGAACGTCCTTTCGTGACCCATCGCACTTTTGCAGATCCACGGTTTTTGGATCCGACGCTGGACCCCAATGACCGCAAGCCGAGGTGGAGCTACGTCGGCAACCCCGAAACAGCCAATACGGGGCCCGTTGCATTGGGTCGCTTTGCAACCTTGCGTGCCTGGCTTTCACAATGGTCAATTGAAGACACGAATGCTGACGGTGTCCGCAATGCCGCCAAGATCTCAGTGCCGTTGCTGGCCATCGAAAACAGCGCAGATGATGCGGTGCCGCCCTATCACACACCTTCAATCTATGCGGCCGCCGGAAGCGAGGACAAGACCTATCATGTGATTGAGGGGGGCACGCACTATTATGCAGGTCAACCGGATCACCTTGAAAAAGTAGTGGCGAAGCAGTTGAGCTGGTTGAGCAGTCATTCGTTGTTCGATGTCTGAAACAGCACACCTCCCCGCAGATATGAACAGGAGCACCACATGAATTCCGCAATCGTTGGCTGGCATCACTTGCCGTTTGGCAAACATGCCGATGAAACAGTTGAAACCATGATCAAAGCCGCCGCAATGGGTGCGCTGGAGCATGCCGGATTGGAACCGGGGGATATCGACGAGATTGTCCTGGGCCATTTCAACGCAGGCTTCTCGCAGCAAAGCTTTACGGCAAGCCTTGTGCTGCAAGCGGACAGCGGCTTTCGCTTCAAGCCGGCCACCCGAGTTGAAAATGCTTGCGCCACGGGTTCCGCAGCAGTCTACCAGGCATTGAAATCCATCGCGGCGGGTGAGGCCAAGACGGTTCTGGTGGTCGGAGTCGAGAAGATGACCGACTCCAAAGGCCCCGAAGTTGGAAACAACCTTCTAAGGGCGTCATATCTTCCCGAAGAGGGCGACATCGCCGGAGGGTTTGCCGGTGTGTTTGGCAAGATTGCCTCGGCGTATTTCCAAAAGTATGGCGACCAGTCGGACGCTCTGGCGCGGATCGCGGCCAAAAACCATAAAAACGGGGCATCAAATCCACTTGCGCAGATGCAAATAGACCTCGGGTATGAGTTTTGCAGGACGGAAAGTGAAAAGAATCCCTTTGTTGCCGGGCCTTTAAAGCGCACTGACTGTTCTCTTGTGTCGGATGGCGCTGTGGCCATGGTGATTACCAATCAGGACACCGCACAAACCATGCAGCGTGCAGTTGCGTTTCGTGGCACGGCACACTGCAACGATTATTTGCCGATGTCCGGACGCGATATCCTGAAGATGGAAGGGTGCACACGCGCCTGGCAAACCGCGTTCGACAGATCCGGCACCAGCCTAGATGATCTTTCCTTTGTAGAGACCCATGATTGTTTCACCATTGCCGAGTTGATCGAATACGAAGCGATGGGCCTTGTTCCGGCGGGACAGGGTGCGAGCGCCATTCGCGACGGGCTTGTTGATATGGATGGGAAACTTCCCGTGAACCCGTCGGGAGGCCTGAAAGCCAAGGGCCACCCCGTCGGAGCGACCGGTGTTTCCATGCACGCCATTGCCGCCATGCAGCTTTGCCAAGAGATGCCAGACCCGATTCAGATCCGTGATCCAAAGCTTGCAGGGGTGTTCAACATGGGCGGCACCGCAGTCGCCAACTATGCCAGCATTCTAGAGCGGATTCGCTAAAGGGTCCCACTAAGGGGGACATATACCTCTCAGGGAAATCCCTATCTTCTTCATAAATATCGCTGACCTAAAATTTGAGGAACTGACTATGTCCAAAACTGATGTTCAACCGTCAAAAGCTCCGGAAATCCGCAATCCCGGCCTGACGCCAATGATGCTGAATCATGCTGCTTGGGTGACGCATGATGTCGAGGCCACCTATAATTTTTACACCCGCATCATGGGTATGGAAATCGCCAGCACGGTCATCGACGATTCCGTCCCGTCGACCGGCGACGAGTTTCCCTATTTCCACATATTCTTCAAGATGAAGGATGGATCAACCTTTGCCTTCTTTGAGGCTCCAGGCCTGCCTGCTCCTGCAAAGTCGACACACCCGGCCTATGATGTCTTCACGCACATTGCGCTCGAGGCAGAATCCAAAGATGTCCTGATGCAATGGTACGATTGGCTGTTGGCCAATGACATTGACGTAGTTGGGCCCACCGATCACGGGATCATCTTGTCGATCTATTTCTTCGACCCCAATGGGGTTCGACTGGAGATCACTGTTCCGTTGGATGAAAACTGGAACAACCATATCGAAACCGCGGAGCAAGATTTCAAATTGTGGACAACAGCAAAGCGGCAGGCAAAAGAAGAAGGTCGGGACGTGGTTCAAGCCATGGTCGAACTCGCTCAGAAGCGTCGTGCAGAGAGAAACCTGGCTGGCGAGGGCCACTGACGGCCCGTTAGCATACCATCTTTTCAAAACCAGAAAAACGGGCGAACGATCGCCCGTTTCTTCGAATTAGGCTGAAGCATGAAGAATGTCGTCGTCATCGGCGCAGGGCAGGCTGGTTGTTCTGTTGTAACGCGGCTCCGTGGCAACGGGTTTGACGGGTCAATCACCTTGATCGGGGAAGAACCTGTTGTACCCTATCAGCGTCCCCCCTTGTCGAAAAAATACCTTCAGGGAGAAATGGAGCGCCCGAGACTTTTTCTACGGCCAGAGAAATACTATTTTGACAACAACATTGATATCCGCCTCAACCAGACGGTAACGGCGATCGACCGTGACAATAGAACAGTGCGTTGTGGTGAAAACACGCACAGTTACACCGACCTGGTTCTGGCCACTGGTGCCAAACCTCATCGTCTTCCCCGTGCCAGTGGGGGTGAACTACAGAATGTCTTTTGCGTACGGACACTGAAAGATATCGACCAGATGAAACCAGCGTTTCGTCCCGGCGCGCGGCTTTTGGTCATTGGCGGAGGATATATCGGCTTAGAGGCCGCTGCCGTAGCGGCAAAAACAGGGTTGAAGGTGACTCTTGTCGAAATGGCCGAGCGGATATTGCAGCGGGTGGCGGCAAAAGAAAGCTCTGATTACTTCCGGTCTTTGCACAAGGGGCACGGGGTCGACATACGTGAAGGCGTGGGCGTAACGCGGCTGTTGGGAGACACGCAAGTAACAGGTGCCCTGCTGTCCGATGGTTCCAAGCTGGAGGCCGACTTTGTGATATCGGGGATCGGCGTGGCCCCAGCGACCAAACTGGCCGAAGACGCCGGTTTGGCGATTGAGAACGGCGTCCGCGTTGATGAATTTGGGCGCACATCGGATGCAAACATCTGGGCGGCCGGAGATTGTGCGTCTTTCCCATATCAGGGCTCTCGTGTTCGGCTGGAAAGCGTGCCAAACGCGATCGACCAATCTGAATGCGTGGCAGACAATGTTATGGGCGCTGAAAAAGAGTATGAGGCCAAACCTTGGTTCTGGTCAGACCAATATGATGTCAAATTGCAGATTGCAGGGCTGAACCAAGGATATGACCGTGTTGTTTCCCGGACAACGGACAACGTCAGCAAATCGTTCTGGTATTATCAGGGAGAACGGCTGCTTGCCGTCGATGCCCTGAATGCTCCACGTGACTACATGGTCGCCAAGCGTTTGATTGAAAGCGGAAAATCACCTGTGCCAGAGTTGGTTTCCAATTTGGAGACCAATCTGAAAGCGTTGCTGCAAACATAGCCTCAAGATTATCCGATCAGGTGCATTGGGGGCTACATACCGTGCCATGCGGCTCCCAGCGAAATGGCACAAGATGTGGCTCTATCCGCTGCGCGGGTTGCAGGTGGATCACCCCAACCGGGTCTCGGCGGCAGGCACCACTTGCCTGCCGACACGCAAGGGTTTCCCGTATCTGGTAGAGACCAAGACAGAGTTCACCTGACGACGGTCTTGGGAAACGCAGTGGCAGGCGGAGATGGCCATCTTCGAATACCTGAACGGGTTCAGAAATCCGCGACGCAGAAACTCAGCACTTGGGTGGAAAAGCGCCGTCGCTTCCGAACGAAAGCTCGCCTAAACGAGCACATGGAGCGGCACAAAAATGTGACAGGTTCAGCGGGCGTCGGACAGTGGATCGAGTTCTACAACCGAAAGCGCGCCCATTCGGCCCTTGGCGGAAGGCCGCCATCCGTGGTCTAATGACTGAGCAACGAAACAGCTACGGCGTTTCACGTATACCTTGAGCCACTCCTTTTCGCCGAACACGTTGAAGTCTATGGTTTCGGGCAACGTTAGGTGACCCGAGTCTTGCGCGAGGCCCTCTAATCCCAAGCAGCAGGCGCAGAGAATAGCTTACCCTACGCGGAAACCTGACCAGGGTTTGGAGTGTATCTCGCTGCAACGAAGTTTTGTACCATCGGGGGGGGATATGCGTCGGCAAGATATTTGTTAACTTAAAAATACTTGCGGCTTTGCATGAATTTGGGAGAATTAAGATGAAGTTGTTCAACAAGATTGCGAGCGCGATTGCCGTTACAGCGTTATCGGCTAGCGTCGCGTTGGCTGAAGAGCCAATCACGCTGCGGCTTAGTAACTGGATTCCAGGGGGTCACCCCATGTCCAAATATCTGGACGAATGGGCAGCTTCGATCGAAGAGCGGTCGGATGGCCGAATTGATATTGAGACCTATCACTCGGGGCAACTGGGCTCGATGCCTAAGCACTATGATATGGTGCGCAAGGGGGCCGTCGATATTGGTCTTATCCTTGATGGCGCTACAAGCGATCGGTTCCCGTTGGCGATGCTCATCGACATTCCTTTTCTTGTAGATAACGCCGTGCAAGGGAACATGCTGGTCAACAAGCCCGAGCTGCGAACCTATCTCGACGCGGAGCACCGCGGCGTCAAAGTCTTGTTCATGACAACAAACCCGCCAGCGCAAATTTACACCAAAGGCCATCCGATCAATACGCCGGACGACCTGAAGGGGCTGCGCATGCGGTTTCCCACCGAAGCCGCAAAACTCTGGCTTGAGGAAATGGGCGCTACGGCTGTTGGTATTCCCTCAACAGAGATGGCGGAAGCGCTGCAAAAGAACGTCATCGACGGCCTGATGATTGACCATGGTTCGGCCGGCATTGCGTTCAAGCTTGGTGGGATGATTACAGATGCAGTTGAGCTGAATGCTTACATTTCAAATTTTGCTTTGATCATGAACCCAGACAGCTACGAGAAAATCCCCGAAGATCTGCGGGTTTTGTTCGATGCGATGCCAGATGGTTTTGGGAAGGATCTTGGTTCCCGCTGGGACGCCACCACGAAAGTTGGCAAGCAGATGCTGGTGGACGGCGGCGCGAATGTTGTCACGCCTACTGGCGAAGCGCGAAAGGCATTTGAAGACGCGGCCGAAAGGGTGCGTGACAAGCTGATTGCCGAACGTGAAGAGGCTGGGTTGCCCGCCGCTGAGGTCTACGAGCTGATGCAGCGCCTCGCAAAAGAAGTGCGGACTGAGGCCAACGCCGAATGAGTGAGCCTGAAAATCCCATTGTCAGGCAACCACTCGCGCGAATCGCCATTTTGGCGGTTCGCGTTGTTACCGCGGTTGCGCTGTTAGCAATGGTCGGAATAACGATTTTTGATGTTGTGGCTCGAAACTTCGTCGGGTTTGCAATGACCGGAGTTATTGAGATTGTAGAGCTCTCTCTGGTCTGGTTCATCTTTCTCGGTATCGCCCTGGCTGCCGCGTTCAATGTGAATATCGTCATAGATATCATTGATTTTGCCGTTGGAAAAAAGACTTCTGACGCGTTGAAGATGTTCGCAAACCTGATCAGCCTCGTGGTGTTCGGTTGGTTGGCTCATCTGGCCATCGAAGAATACCTAGACGTATTGGATTGGGGCGACGCGACGGTCGACATCGGCATACCGGTTACATGGTATTGGGCAGGCATAATATGTGGTTTTGCCCTGGCAACCATTTTCTGCGGCGCGCACTTGATACAGCAAATGGCCACATTCTTTAGCCATTTTCGAAATCAGCGATAAAATAGGTGTAATCTTGACTCCTGAATTCCTGGGCGTAGTTGCCGCACTTCTGTTAATCTTCATGATTGCCATCCGAATTCCGGTTGCAATTGCACTTTTTGTAACCGGATTTGTCGGATATGCCGGATATGAAGGGATAGTGCGAACGTCTGTTGTATTGTCCGCAATCCCGGCAGAAATGCTGCGTGGTTACTCACTCTCTGTCGTGCCATTGTTTGTGTTTATGGGCGCAATTGCATCACGCTCAGGCCTGTCGTCCGGTCTGTATGATGCAGCACGGGCGATGATGGGATCGCGGTCGCGTGCAGGACTGGCCAATGCTACGATTGTGTCCTGCGCCTTGTTTGGATCAATTTGCGGCTCCTCCGTTGCGACCGCAGCCACAATGACACCCATAGCAATTCCGGAGATGCGCGCAGCCGGCTATTCAACACGGCTTGCTTCCGCAGCAGTTGCTGCCGGAGGTACGATCGGCATTCTGATCCCACCGTCGGTCATTCTCGTCATCTACGCACTTCTGGTCGAGGAAAGCGTGCCCTCTCTGTTCGCGGCGGCGTTCATTCCCGGTATTCTGCTGACCCTGTTTTGCATCGTCGTCGTCAAGGTGATGGTCGCTTTCAATCCTTCTTTGGGTGGGAATGCTGCCGAACCGCTGACGCTGTCGGAACGCTTGCGTATGGGAGCAGGCATTTGGAAGATCGGAGTGATTTTCCTGGTTTCTCTCGGAGGGATCTATCTGGGTTGGTTCAGCCCCACCGAAGCTGCTGCGGTCGGCTCTGCATTGGCGCTGATTATCGCGGTGTTTTTTGCGGATTTTTCTTATCAAAAGCTGTTCGAAGCCATGGACGAAACCATTCGCACAACAGCGATTCTGTTCTTGATCTTCATGGGCGCATTGATGTTCAGCCGGTTCGTCGCTTTGTCAAAGCTTCCCGTGCATATCGTGGACATCATCCAGAGCTGGGGGCTGGCTCCTTGGCTGATACTTACTGTCATCGTCGCCATCTATCTGGTTCTGGGATGTTTTCTGGACACTGTGGCGATGATACTTGTTACAGCGCCCGTTTTTCTGCCGGTTGTCGAAAGCCTTGGATATAACGCTGTCTGGTTTGGTATCCTGATTGTAGTTGTCGCTGAAATGGGATTGATCACACCACCCCTCGGCATGAACATCTTCGTTATTCGAGCCCAGATGCCGGATATTGATCTGATTGAGATTATTCGGGGTGTCTTACCCTTCCTCTTTGCACATTTGGCGCTTGTGATCGCTCTGGTCACCTTTCCGCAAATCGCGAATTGGTTGCCCGATCTCCTTATGAACTAACCCGTGAAACGGTTTGCATGCATGATCGTTGGGATACAGGCAGGGGAGTTTCAAGCCGCACCTCACGCCGTTCCAACATACTGAAAAAGATAACCTACTGGAGCTGGAAATGCAGAATCCGAGTGCAAACGACCTCAGTACCGGCTTGAGCCATGCGGCCGCCACCGAAGCATCTTCGCTTCTTCACAGTGCCTGGACGAGTGGGTCAGTATTGGAGGAGTTACCAGCCGGATCTCGGCCAGCTACGCGCGAAGATGGATATTTTATTCAGTCCATTTTCGCGAAGCGTAGCGCCTTGCCAATTCATGGCTGGAAGATCGCCGCAACAAGCGTTGAAGGCCAGCGGCACATCGGCGTCGACGGGCCGATGGCCGGCCGAATCTTGTCCGAGCGAGTTGTGCCTGATGGCGGCAATATTCCATTCAGTCCCAATCGTATGGCAGTCGCTGAAGTCGAGTTTGCCTTTCGCATGGGAAATACCCTCGCCCCCAGAGATGAGCCATTTGTCTTGGACGAAGTCCTGGACGCAGTTGCCACTGTTCATGCTGCAATCGAGGTTCCTGATTCACGATATGTCGATTTCGCTTCGGTAGGCGCGCCTCAGTTGATTGCCGATAACGCTTGCGGGCATTTTTTTGTGGAAGGGCAAGCAACTGACACTGACTGGCGCGACCTGGACCTTTCTAAACACAAAGCCTCTGGTAAAGTCGAAGGGCGTTCAGAGTTTCAGGGCGTTGGAAGCAATGTTCTTGGTGATCCGCGGCTCGCTTTGCTTTGGCTTGCAAATGAACTTCGAATGCTGGGGCTCCCACTGGAAAAAGGGCAGATCGTTACCACAGGCACTTGCATGGCTCCACTGTCGGTTCAGCCCGGAGATAAGGTAATTGCAGACTTTGGGAGTCTCGGGAAGGCGTCGGTGCAATTCGATTAGGTGTCCGGCGTGGCTGACAACACTCGAATGGGCTGATTCTGAAATTCCGCTACTGCCTGAAAACCAGTGCTTGAGTGAAACAATCGTACTTCACGATTTTTGTTTTTTGGCGCTGTTTCCGGCACTCCTACAACGTCTTGTCTCGACGTAAATAAGAATTCTAAAGACTCCGAAAAGGCAAATGAATGGCTGACATAATTTCTCGCGAATTTGAACCGCTCCGCGAAGTGGAACGAAAATGGAATGCCGCGTCGTTTCCGTGGGTTCCTGCTTCGCTAAGCATGATATACCATGCCGATGCAGTCTTTTTTGGCGGGAGGACTGAACACTATTGCGGACGGGATCGGATCAAAAGTTACTTCGAAACGTATAACGAGATGTTCAATGCAGCATCTTTACGCCTTGTGCGACAGACCTTTGTGCCGATTGAAGACAACGCTGTCAGTTATCAGGGTTTTGGCGAATTTGACTTTCATCTGAATGACGGCAGGGTGACTCATGCAACACTTCGGACAAGCTTGGTGCTAAAAAACGACCCGGCAGACGGCTGGATTATTCTACTGCATCACTTTTCGCCAATTCCTGAACGCCCGCCGGTTCCAACCTAAACCCTATCACAAAGTAGAAAAGGCAGTTTTGGTTGCCGTTTGGTTAGATGCGTCGGTTCATCTCTGAATGGACAGTGAGCATGGCTATTATCAGGTCGTCTGCTGCTCTATGGGGTTGAATGTCCCTCTGGTGTGGGACTGCGTTTTTGGCCGTCTTAATTTAACAACAACAAGAAGACATAGGATCAGTCTGGGCCGCGTGAGTGCAAGCGCGGCCTGTCCGAAATGGTGCTTTCCTTAGCTGGAGAATGCGAATCTGAAAGCTGCGTCTGATGAGCGCCTAGATCTTATGAATTCATGTGCGAGATGTCATTTCCCAAAGACCTCTCGCGAGAAGTATCAATGAAAAACGAGAGGAATATGAATGACCGCCAATATGAACGCAGGTGTTGCGACCGAAGAGGGTATTGAACTTCGGGAAGTGGCGCGACCGAAACCTACTGCCGAAGAAGTTCTGGTAAAGGTCGAAGCGGCAGGCATGAACCGTGCGGATCTGGTCGCGGCAAAAGGGCTCTATGGCGGCAAGGAGTCGCTTGGAAAGCCGATTGGTATGGAATGGGCCGGCGAAGTGATCGAGGTCGGTTCAGCGGTACGGGATTTCAAACCCGGTGATCGTGTTATGGCCTCGGGCAGTGGTGGGTATGCCGAATATGCCGTCTCCGACCATGCCCGCACAGTCAAGATCGGCACGATGGACGCATCGCGTGCTGCCAGCCTGCCACTTGTGATATTGACCGCCTACGATGCTGTCGTCCTGAACGGAGGCTTTCTCAAAGGGCAGAGTATTCTAGTACAGGGTGCAAGCTCTGCGGTCGGCCTTATGTCGATGCAAATTGCGCGTCATATCGGGGCCAACGTCATCGCGGGGACGTCTTCGAATGAGGGCCGTCGTAACCGTTTGCCCGAATTCGGGGCAACACTGGCAGTCGATGCCAAGCAAGAAGGATGGGTTGAAGACGTACTCGCCGCCACAGACGGCAAGGGTGTGGACCTGGTGGTCGACATGGTCTCGGGCAACACGATTAACCAGTCCATGCAGTGCACCGCAATCTCCGGACGCATTGTCAATGTCGGGCGCCTAGGTGGCGCGCAGTCGGACTTTGACTTCAACCTGCACGCGCTTCGGCGCATTGAATACCGTGGTGTTACATTCCGAACACGCTCCGTTAGTGAAGTCCGTGAAATTGCACTTCGCACCCATGAAAATCTGTGGGATGCGCTGCAAACCGAGCGTCTCGGCCTGCCTCTTGATCGCACGTTCGGTCTTTCTGACGCGAAGTCGGCGCTTGGATACATGGACGCAAACGCACACTTCGGAAAGATCGTGTTGATACCTGGATCTTGATTCCATTTGCGAAGGCTGGCGCTTTGAAAAGCGCCAGCCAAGAAGCCGTCACCAAACATCATGCGTGAAGATTTTCTGCCAGATATATTCTCTGGCCGCGATGTCGAACGTGGGCGGAAATTTGGCGGCTCTCAAGTCCAATATTCAGAGGGAATCGAGCCGTGCTGACACGGTTCGATCAATTTATTAACCTGTGAACGCTGTGTTACGGTTTTAGAATAAGTGAGCCGGAATAACGTGCGGCTTCGGCATCCCTGTGGGCATCAGCAGCGTCTTTCAGGTCATATACCTTTTCAATTCGTGGTCGCAGAACGCGCTTATGTACAAGCTCAAAGAGTTCTGCTGCAACCTTGCGCAGCGCGTCTTTTGTTCCGATATGCCCCGTGACGCCCGCGCGCGCCACACTGAGCGAACGCACCGCCAATAGCTGGACGTCGATCGGCGCAACAGGACCCGAAGCATTGCCGTAATTGATGGCCTTCCCGAACTGGCCCAACAAAGGGATCGACGCGTGAAACGTATCCTTGCCAACGCCGTCATAAACGGCTGTCAGCCCTTCGGGTGCAAGGCTGGCGACCTCTTTGACAAAATCTGTTTCCCGGTAAGAAATGATGTGATGGCACCCATTCTGCTTGGCAATTTCGGCTTTCGCAGGTGAACCCACGGTGCCGATAACCGTAGCGCCAAGGTGGTTGGCCCATTGGCACAGCAACGAGCCGACACCGGAGGCAGCAGTATGGATCAGGATCTTGTCACCTGCATTGGGAGTATGCAGCTTGTTGATAATCAACGAAGCGGTACTCCCCTTCAGGAGAACTGCTGCGGCCTCTTCGAAACTCACTCCGTCCGGAATTGAGACAAGCCGATCCTCGGGAACTGCGCGCCGTGTGCAATAGGCACCGGTATCCTCGAAGAACTGACCGTGCATCCCGCCATAAGCAACAGGGTCACCGGGTTTGAAATCCGTGACCGCATCCCCGACAGCCTCAACAATTCCAGCGGCTTCATTGCCAAGACCCAGAGGAAAAGAGACCTCAAGCCCGTTACGGATCATTTTATAGAAACCACCCCGGCGAACGTTAATATCCGAAAAGTTCAATCCAATCGCCTGATGATGCACAAGCACCTCATTTGGCGCGAGTTCCGGGACTGGAACGCTTTCCAAACGCATGACCTCGGGACCACCGTTCTCGTATATCAGTATGGCATGGTTCGGCATGATGATCTCCTTTGATGTGGCAGTGATCCGGTACTAGGCGGAAAGTTTCTCGGGTGTTCCAGAACAAATGTCTGTCCCTACGAGGCGTGACATAGGGGCGTTGGGCTGTTGATTTTCACCAAAACGATCCAACGCAGTTGTTATCTTCTCCGCGTCAAGAAGGTGCCACTGCTTTTTGCCCCCTAGAGGCCGTTCCGGAAATCGGAACGGTTGGGACAGGTGGATTTCCCATACAACATCAGCCGGATGATGCGAGCGCGGAGAAGGCCATGTCAAGACGGCCACGCCGGTACCGGTGATCGACGTGATGTCCCTGCACGCCGAGATCGCAGAACTGGCGCTGGAGAAAGATGCGCGCAGGGCCTGCGCCGCCCCATTGGGGCCACGGTCCTGCAATGATGTCCGGTGTGCTTTTGTCATTCGTCGCTCAGTCTTGTCTCTGTCATGTTCGACCATGATGCTTGGCCTGGTGACCGCGGTCGGGCTGCGGGCGGTTGCAAAAGGACACAGGCATCTTGCAACACGCTCAATACCGCCGCTCGCACGCCTATTCAGCAGCGATTTCCCTGTGCAGATCAAGCGCGACCAACGGACCGACCACATCTGTGCTATCTGTCGCCGTAATACGGAACCAGATGGTATAGAGCGCAGGGAGGAACAGCAGGATCAGTACCGTCCCGGCCGCCGTCCCGCCGATCAGCGTGTAGGCCATTGACCCCCAGAAGACGGAGTGGGTGAGAGGGATGAAGGCCAGCACAGCGGCCAGTGCCGTCAGGATCACGGGCCGGGTGCGCTGTACGGTTGCCTCGATCACAGCGTGATACCCGTCAAGCCCGGCGATCCGGTTTTCCTTGATCTGTTCGGTCAGGATCAGTGTGTTGCGCATCAGGATGCCAGCCAGACCGATCAGCCCCAGTATGGCGTTGAAACCGAAGGGTTGGTTGAAGGCCAGCAGCATGGGTGCCACGCCGACCAGGCCAAGCGGGGCGGTCAGCACGACCATTGTCATCGTCGAGAAGGAACGCACCTGCAGCATGATGACGATCAGCATGGTGGCGATCATCACTGGGAAGACCTTGACCAGCGCGGTATTGGCCTTGGTCGCTTCCTCGATGGATCCCCCCATTTCGATGCGATACCCGGTCGGAAGCGCTGCGATCAGCGGTTGGAAGGCTGCCATGATCTCTTTGGATACCTCGGGAGGCTGGGTCGCTTCGTTGATATCCGCACGGACCGTGATGAAGGGTGTGCGGTCGCGGCGTTTCAGGATCGGTTGTTCCAGACGGATTTCAGCATGACCGATCTGATCAAGCGGGATCGACTGGCCGTCCCGGCTCATCAGCGAGAAATCCGCCAGCCGGTTCGGATCCAGCCGCTCCTCGCCAGCGCTGCGCGCCACCACAGGGACATTGCGGATGTCCTCGCGCACCTGCGTCACCGGAATGCCGCTGAGCAGGAACTGAAGCTGCAAGCCCACCTCGGCGGGCGAGAGACCGATCAGGTTCAACCGATCCTGATCCGGAACAAAGCGGAGTACGGGCACCCGGTCGCCCCAGTCGCGGTTGGCCTGGCGCACGTCAGGCACGCCGCGCATGATGTCGAGTGCCTGTTGCGAAATGTCGTAAAGTTTGTCGGGATCGGGTCCCAACACCCGGAATTCGACAGGGAAGGGGGTATAGGGACCGAACACGAGTTGGGTGGCGCGCACAAAGGCTTCGGGCGCGAGTCCCTCGGACAACGCCGCGCGCAGCCGGAGCTTCAGCGCATCTCGGGCCTCGGCATTCGGGGTCAAAACGACGATCTTTGCAAAGGCCGGGTCGGGCAGTTCCGGCGACATGGCGAAGAAGAACCGCGGCGCGCCCTGGCCGACATAGCTGGTGACGATCTTGGCTTCGGGCTGGTCTTCGAGCCATTGTTCGAGCTTTTCGGTTGTGGCCGTTGTGGTCGCGATGCTGGTCCCTTCCGGCAGGCGGACTTCGACCAGCACTTCGGGGCGGTCCGAGGTCGGGAAGAACTGCTGTTCGACCCCGCCCATCCCGATCACCGACAGCGCAAAGGCAATGCCGACGATGGTGCAGGTGACGAATTTGTGACGCACGGCAAAGACGATGACCCGCCGCAGGCGCTGATAATTCGGGGTGCCATAGATCGCGTGATGTCCGCCGGGTACAGGCTTGATCTCCGGCAGCATCTTGACGCCCATATAGGGCGTGAAGACCACCGCGACAATCCAGGAGACAACGAGCGCAAACCCCACCACCCAGAAGATATTGCCGGCATATTCCCCGGCGGTCGAGCTCGCAAAGCCTACCGGCAGAAAGCCGGCGATGGTCACCAGCGTTCCCGACAGCATCGGCGCAGCCGTATGGCTCCAGGCGTAGGCAGCCGCCTTGATACGGTCCATGCCCTCTTCCATCTTCACCACCATCACTTCGATGGCAATGATGGCATCATCGACCAGCAGGCCAAGCGCCAGAATCAGCGCGCCAAGGGTGATGCGGTCGAAAAACCGGCCGGTTTCCAGCATGATCAGGAAGACCACGGCGAGCGTCAGCGGGACCGCAGCCGCTACGACGATACCGACACGCCACCCCATGCTGATCAGGCTGATGATCAGAACGACGCTCAGCGCCATTGCGAATTTCAACATGAACTCGCTGACCGCCGAATTGATGTTGACGGCCTGATCGGAGACCTTGTCGAGCGTCATGCCAAGCGGCAGCGTCCGGGCGATTGCGTCGGTCCTGTCGTCCAGCGCCTTGCCAAGCGCCAGCCCATCCCAACCTTCCTGCATGACCGCGGCGAGCATGATGGTTGGTTCGCCCTGCCGCCGGATGAGATATGTGGGCGGATCTTCATAACCGCGGCGCACATCGGCGATGTCGGATAGTCTCAACGTTCGCCCACCGGCGACGATCGGCGTGTCGGCGATTGTCTGAATGCTGTCATAAGCGCCATCGACCCGGATAAAGACCCGTGGCCCCGCAGTGTCGATCGTGCCCGCCGGCGTAACGCTGTTCTGCCGTTGCAGGGCAGCGACGATGTCCTGGGCCGAGACCCCGAGTGTGGCCAGCTTGGCATAGGAGAATTCGACAAAGATCTGCTCGGGTCGTTCGCCGAGAATATTGATCTTTTTTACTCCGGGGACATGCAGCAAATCCTGGCGGATTGCCTCGGCCTGTCGCGCCAGATCGCGCATCGGCAATCTCTCGGCTTTGAGCGCATATAGCGCAAAACTGACGTCTGAATATTCATCGTTGACGAAGGGGCCGTAAACGCCCTTCGGCAGGTTGCCGGCCTCATCGCCAAGTTTCTTGCGCGCCTGGTAGAATTCTTCCTGTACGACAGAAGGCGGTGTGGAGTCCTTGAGCGTGACCGTCATAAAGGCAAAGCCCGGTCGTGTGGTGGTCTCGACCCTGTCGTACCAGGTCAGCTCCTGAAGCCGCTTTTCCAATGGTTCGGCGACAAGGTCCTGCATTTCGGCGGCTGTCGCGCCCGGCCAGGCCGTCGTGACCGTCATGGTCTTGATGGTGAAACTGGGGTCCTCAGCACGCCCGAGATTGAAAAAGGCAAAAATGCCGGCGGCCACCAGAAGCAGGATGAAGAACAGGGTGACGGCACGTTCGCGCACGGCGATCGCGGAAAGGTTGAAGGTCATGCTCAGTTGCTTTCACTTGCGGATTCGGGCCTGACGCGGGCACCTTCTTGCAGGAGATGGGCGCCAAGCGCGACAACCCGGTCCTGCGGGGTAAGCCCGGCGACCACTGCGGATTCGTCGGTGATACGGACAATCCGGACAGGGTGGAGATGGACGGTAGAGGTGGTCCCGTCCAAGATCCAAACGCCGGTCTTTTGACCGTCGTCATGCAGGGCGCCGAGCGGCACCTGGACTTCCGACTGCTCGGCCTTGCCTTCGATGCTTAGGGTCACCGTCGCGCCCAGCGGCGCAGCGCTGTCCTCGCCGTCCAGCACGTAGCGGGCTTCATAGGTCCGGGTCCGGGCGTCGGCGGAATTGGACAATTGCCGCAGATGCGCCGTGTAACCTCGCCTGTCGCTGCCATAGAGATTAACTTCGGCCGCCGAGCCAATCGCTGGCCGTATCGTTTCAGGAAGCGAGATCACCGCTTCACGCGGGCCGGCCTGAGCGAGCCGGACCACGGGTTGACCGGCGGCGACGACTTGCCCCGGTTCGCCCAGCGTTTCAAGCACCGTTCCATCGGCATCTGCCAGAAGGACGGCATAGGTTGCTTCGTTTCCGGCGACCTCCGCGTCAGCTTCTGCGGCGGCCAATTGCGCCTCGGCGGTATCCAGCGCGGCTCTGGTCTGTTCATAGCGCTGGCGGGGGACCCAGCCATCCTTGAGCAGCGCGGCGTAGCGTTCTTCATCGGCCCTTGCCTGCACCACAGCTGCCTGCGCCGCCGCGATGGCAGTGCGTTTGGCGGTAAGCGCAAGGCGAAGGTCGGTGTCATCAATACGCAAGAGCGGCTGGCCGGTCTTGATCTCGTCACCAACGCTCACGAGCCGGTCCACTATCTTGCCCGGCACGCGAAAGCCCAGATTGCTTTCGACCCGCGCGCCGATGATGCCTGTAAAGCCGCGCTCATTCGTGGTCACCGGCGTGGCCTTGACCAGCCTGACGATCGGGGGCGCTTGCCGTGCATCCGTCGCCGCCTCGGCCCGGTGAGCGGGATCGGGCAGAATGTCGAATGCGACCGCACCGGCCCCGGCGATCACGATAGCCCCCAGTGCGAAAACGGTTCTCTTCTTCATGGCATCGCCTCATAAATTTTAGATTGTGTTCGACTTCTATATTGAGTATAGGTGTCGAGTGCAATCTAAAATGAATGGAGATCAACGATGCGCGTAGGCCGTCTTCAGGTTACGGAAAACCGCGAAACCGTAATGGATGTCAGAGCCACCTGTTCCGGCAACGTGGCTTTAACGGCATTGGCCTCAAGGATTTGATGCCGGATGCCGAGCTGACCCTGGGCGCCTTTTACAAGCAACTAAAATCAAAGGAGGATCTCGCAGTGCAGACGTCCTGGCGTGCGATGCAGATCACAACCCATCGCTGGTCGAAAGCGGCCGCCGCAAGGCCTGGGTATCCGCTTGGCGCGGTTTTCGACTTTGACCCCAGCATGGATCACCAGGCCGAAATGATGAACAGTTTCCGAAACGTCGCCCTCGGTGCGGATGCGGCCCGGCAGAACTCCGAGGTGCGCAGGTCACTCAACGTCGGGCTTCGGGATCATCTTAGGATGTCTGAAGGCTTCATCGAGCGCGCAAATGACAACACGTGAGGGTGATGGCCAGAACCTGCCGCCCAGTGACGTTACCGCCCGCCTCACGCGGGCTCCTATCAACAAAACTCAAGAAGGTAATAAAATAGATGAAAAACACCAATCCTGCCGTCGCCCTGGTCACCGGGGCCTCCACCGGAATCGGATATGCGACAGCCAAGGCCTTGCAAAAGGCCGGTTACCGGGTGTTCGGCACCAGCCGCGGCGCTACCACCGCGCGCACTGACGGATTCACCATGCTGAACTGCGATGTCACGGATGATTCTTCGGTGGCGGAGCTGGTTGAGCAGGTGCTGGCTGCTGCCGGGCGCATCGACCTGCTGGTCAACAATGCTGGCGTCGGACTTATCGGCGGCGCTGAGGAATCCTCCATCGCCCAGGCTCAGGCGCTGTTCGACGTGAATGTCTTTGGCACAATGCGCGTGACCAATGCCGTGCTGCCGACAATGCGCCAGCAAGGTGCGGGCCGGATCGTCAATATGAGCTCGGTCATGGGGCTGATCCCTGCGCCCTACAATGCGATCTATTCCGCCAGCAAACACGCCATCGAAGGCTATTCCGAGTCGCTCGATCACGAATTGCGCACCTTTGGCATCCGGGTGACCTTGGTGGAGCCCAGCTATACCGATACGCCGTTCGAGGTGAACAAGAGCACACCCGATCAACCGCTTTCGATCTATGATGCAGCGCGCAAGCAAAACGTCGCATTCATGATCAAGAGCTGCGAAAAAGGTGACCCCCCCGAAGTCGTTGCCGAGACCGTGCTGAAGGCGGCCAGCGCCGCCACGCCCGACCGCCGCTACCCGGCAGGCAAGATGGCGCGCCAGGTTCGCATGCTGCGGCGCTTTGTCCCCGAAGCCGCTTTCGACAAGAGCCTGCGCAAACAGGCGGGTCTGCCGGTGTGACCGGCGCGACCCCAGGTCTCGGCCCAAGCGACGAACCCCCAGCAGCAGAATAAAGAAAGACCAGTCGATGACAAACCTGTCCACTCACCCTGCTTCTGCGTCTACGGATCCAGTGCCGCCGGGTGTACTCGCTGGCCCGATCATGCCAACGATGCTGCGCCTGGCAGTGCCGACAATCCTGGTGCTAGTTGTCCAGACACTTGTCGGAGTGGCCGAGACCTATTTCATCAGTTTTCTGGGAACCGATGCCTTCGCTGGGGTCACGCTGGTCTTTCCGATCCTCATGCTGATGCAGATGATGTCCAATGGCGGCATCGGCGGTGGCGTCGCTTCCGCCGTGGCGCGCGCGCTTGGTGCCAATCGCCGGGCCGATGCGGATGCTCTGGTCTGGCACGCGATCATCCTCGCCTGCTGCTTTGGCGTACTTTTCACTTTGGCGGCACTTCTGTTCGGCCGGGTGATCTATCAGGCGATGGGCGGTACGGATGCGACGCTGGTGGCGGCGCTGACCTATTCCGGCATCGTCTTCGCCGGCTCTGTCCCGATCTGGATCACCGCCCTGCTGTCATCGGCTCTGCGCGGTGCCGGCAATGTGGCGGTGCCAGCCTTTGTGATCATTTCCGGTGCGGTCATCCTCGTTCCGCTGTCGCCGGCCCTGATCTTTGGTTGGGGTATATTTCCGCAACTCGGCGTCGCCGGTGGCGGGGTCGCTGTCGTCATCTACTATATCGCCGCTGCTCTGACGCTGATCCTCTATCTGCGGTCGCCGCGCAGCCTCCTGAATCTCAGGATCGTTCCCCTGCATTTTCGCCTTTTCAAGGATATACTTGGGGTCGGCCTCCTCGCGGCGCTCGGTACGATTCAGGTCAACCTCACGGTGACCTTCGTGACCGCCGCTGTCGGCGGATTTGGTGCGGCCGCTATCGCCGGCTATGGCATTGCATCGCGGATCGACTACCTCCAGATTCCGGTGATCTTCGGTCTTGGCACCGCCATGGTGACCATGGTCGGCATCAATGTCGGTGCCGGGCGGATGGCGCGGGCGCGCCGCATCGCCTGGACAGGGGCCTTGTTGGCCTTCGCAGCAACCGCGACCGTCGGCGTCATTTCCGCAATCTTTCCGCATGCTTGGATGAGCTTGTTCAGCGCTGATCCCCAGGTGCAGGAGCTGGGCGCCCTCTATCTGCGCCATGTGGCGCCGACCTATGGCTTCGTCGGGCTGGGTTTGGCGCTCTATTTCGCCAGCCAGGGGGCCAAGCAGGTGCTGTTTCCGGTGCTGGCCGGCACGGTCCGTATGGTTGTCGCCGCGTTTATCGGCTGGGCGTCGGTGACATGGTTCGGAGCCGGTGCTGCGACCCTGTTCCAGATCGTCGCCTTGTCCTCGGTGGCCTACGGCGCACTCACCGTTGCTGCCGTTCTCGCGGCCCGCTGGGAGCGCCCGTCGAACATGCAGCCGCTGGTCCCGGTCGAAGGCAGCAGTTTGCTGGGTTGATTGAAAATATCGGTTCGGCAGGGCCCACCAACATTTCCGAATTGAATGGCATGCAGCGCAGCAAGATGTCCTGATGCGCTGCGTGCCAGACCCGGCGGCCACCCGGCATTGCGATCCTGATCTGGGGCCTTCCGGGGTTTCTGGGGCAGTCGCGACCTGCGACGTTAGCACCACGTCATTACCGCCGACTTTGGGCCGCACAGCGAGGCACCACAGGCGGCCATCGCCCGAGAGCGAAATTGTCGTGCTGCTGCCGATCCCTGCGCAGGCGTTGTTCCAGCCGGTAAAATGCGGCATCACAACTCGCAGGATAGGTTTGTACGCAACGTGTTTCTGTCGGATGGCAAAAGGGCAATGCGGAAGGCTACGCGCTTTCCCTCTCCACCAACTTGCCGATGAAATGGCATAGCTGGTCGCTGTCCGCCGTCCCTTTCAGAACCTGCACCAGCCCCTCGGCCATCGCCGACAGGGGTTGGCGATAGGTGGTGATCCGGTAATTGGCGCTATCAGCCTGGGGAATATCGTCAAACCCGGTGACAGCGATGTCCTGTGGCACGCGAAGTCCCATCTCGGTGCGGATCGCATCCATCGCTCCCAGGGCGAGGGCATCATTCTCGCAGACGATGACATCGGTGATCTCCTGCGCCGTGCGCCCGGCGAAATGGCTGACAATCCGATCATAGGCGAGCTGCGGGTCGTAGCGCGCCACCGAGATAAATTCAGGGGTCGTCGAGAATGTGTCGTGCCATTTCGTCAGGAAGGTCTCCTTGCGTCCCAGATGTGCCGAAGATGTCTGCGGGCCGGCAAGGAACAGCGGCCTGCGATAGCCTTTGCCAATGATATAGTTTGCGATCTCGTTCATTGCGGCACGGTCGTCACAGCAAATGGAGATCGTATTGGGGTTTTCGGAGGTGCGGGCAAAGACGATCAACTTGCGCACCCGTCGGGCACCGAGGGCAGTTGCGAGGCTGCGGTCAGTGAACTGGCTGCCGATCAGCACCGCGGCATCCACCCGCCTTTGGCTCGCGTTGAGGAGTGCGGCGGAAGTATCTTCTTCATCAGAGGTGTTTACCAGCAACGTGTCCCACCCGTTCTTGCGAAGGAACCTGGTAAGCCGTTCAAGCATGACGAGTTTATGCGGATTGGCGAAGTCATCGATCAATAGGCAAACCATATTGCTGCGGTCCGAAGCGAGACTTGATGCCAGCAGATCTGGTACGTAACCAAGCTGCTTTGCAGCTCCCATGACTTTTTCCCGACTCTTTTGCGAGATGGAAGCGTCTTTCTTGAATGCGCGATTCACTGTCCAGCGCGACACGCCAGCCCGTTTGGCGACGTCGTCGGCAGTTACCGTTTCATCTCGCTTGTCGACGTCAGGCTCTCGCATTGTGCACTCCTCTAGGACGATACTAGTGGTGATAAGTTTGGTTATCCACTAAAAATGCTCGCGCGTGCAAAAAACTCTTGCACGCGCGAGCAAATCACTGATACCAAAGTGCTGGGCCCAAGATTCGGGCAAGTGGAGGAAATATGTTGAAGGTAGGACTTCTTGGTGCTGGTCGCATTGCCGCGGTACATGCCAAAGCCATTACCGCGCACCCCAGAACTGATCTCGTTGCGGTTTCGGACGTCTTTACAGAAAGCGCCGAACGGCTGGCAGCCCGCTTTGGCTGCTCGGTGAGAAGTACCGCGGAAATCATCGCCGATCCGGCGATTGATGCGGTGCTGATCGCCACCTCGACGGATACCCATTCGGATCTGATCGAGCAGGCCACTGCGGCTGGCAAGGCGGTTCTGTGTGAAAAGCCCGTCGATCTGAGCCTGGAGCGCGCCCGTGCGTGCCAGAAGGCAGTCGTTGCCGCCGGACAGCCAGTCATGATCGGTTTCAATCGCCGATTTGATCCGAATTTTTCGGCTGTCAAAAGTGCCTTGCTCAATGGTGAGATCGGCAAGGCTGAATTGCTGTCGATCACTTCTTTCGATCCGGGTCCGCCACCCGTGGCGTATATCAAGGTTTCTGGCGGGCTGTTCCGCGACATGATGATCCATGATTTCGATATGGCGAATTTCATCATGGGAGAGCCCCCAGTCAGCGTTTCGGCCACTGGTTCGTCGATCGTGGATCCCGAAATCGGTGCGGCAGGCGACATTGATACGGCTGTTGTGACCATGGCCTATGCCAATGGCCAGATCGCGGTGATCATGAATTCACGCCGCGCGGTATATGGCTACGATCAGCGACTTGAGATTCTCGGCTCCGAAGGTCTGCTTCAGGCGCAGAACATGCTGGAGAACACCATGGTGAAATCCACCGTAGCGGGCGTGACCGCCGCAAAGCCAACGTATTTCTTCCTCGAACGCTACATGTCTGCCTACGAGGCGGAATGGGCGGCCTTTGTCGAGGCTTTCGAGGCCAATGCAACTTTTCCAGTTACTCTGGCTGACGGCGTTGCGGCATTGGCCATGGCCGAGGCTGCCAGCCAGTCGCTCAAGCTCGGGCGCCCGGTGAAAATAGAGGAGGTCGCGTAGACGCGCGACGGGAAGAGATCCGGCCTCAGATTGCCGGGGCTACAAAGTACGGCATCGCCGGATGACAGTGGGGCAGGACCCCAAGCACTGAGAAACCAAAGGGAGGAATACCAATGAAGAAACTTACCAAAGCGGCCCTGGCTGCGGGCATTCTGATGATCGCGACCCCGGCCTTTGCGCAGGACATCATCGTCGTCGCGCATGGGCAGGCAAACGATCCGTTCTGGTCGGTCGTGAAGAACGGCGTCGAAGAAGCAGGTCGAGACACTGGCGTTGACGTCGATTATCGCTCGCCCGAAACCTTCGACATGGTGGCCATGTCGCAGCTGATAGATGCTGCCGTGAACCAGGAGCCAGATGGGCTGATCGTTTCGATCCCCGATGCCGATGCGCTTGGGCCGTCGATTGAGCGTGCGGTTGCCGCTGGGATACCGGTCATTTCGATCAACTCCGGTTCTGACGTCTCGAAGGGGCTGGGCGCGCTGCTGCACGTCGGCCAGGACGAGTTTGACGCCGGTAAGGCCGCTGGTGCCAAACTGGCGGAAATGGGTGGCACCAACGCGGTCTGCGTCAATCAGGAAGTCGGAAACGTGTCGCTTGATTTGCGTTGCGAAGGCTTCAGCGAAGGTTTTGGCGGGACCGTCAAGGTGCTGCCGACCAGCAACGACCCGACTGAAATCGAGTCCAAGGTCGCCGCTGCTCTCGCGTCGGACGAAAGCGTTGACACCGTGATGGCGCTTGGTGCCTCGACCGCCGGCGAGCCGTCGGTCGCTGCTGCCAAATCCTCTGGTCGCCAAATCAATGTTGCGTCCTTTGATCTGTCTGCCAGCTTTCTGCAGTCCATCGTCGATGGCGACGCCGCCTTTGCGATTGACCAACAGCAGTTCCTGCAGGGCTATCTGTCGACCAACTTTCTTGCGCTGCACGCCAAGTATGGCCTGATGCCGGGCGGCAACGTGCCGTCGGGTCCGAACCTGATCACCGCCGACAAAGCGGCTCAGGTGATCGAACTGTCCGCAAAGGGCATTCGCTGAGCTCGGACTGCACTCTTGCAGGTAACGGAACGGCGCATTTCCGCGCCGTTCCACCGAAATCCGGGAGAAAAAAATGACCGACACATCGCAATCTGCGGCGGATGAAAGATTGAAGGCCGAACCATTCTTTTCACGGCTGATGAAACGGCCTGAACTGGGTGCAATTGCTGGCGTCATCCTCGTTATCATTTTCTTTTCGATCACCGCCGATAGTACCATGTTCAGCCTGTCCGGGGTGATCAACTTCATGACACCGGCGTCGCAACTTGGCATTCTTGCGATCGGTGCCGCCCTACTGATGATCGGCGGCGAATTCGATCTCTCGATCGGCTCGATGGTCGCCTTCGCAGGTTTGTTCTTTGGCGTCTGCGTGGTCACCTGGCAATTGCCGCTGATCGTCGCAATTCCGATGACATTGATCTTTGCGGTATCGGTCGGTGCCGTCAGCGGCAACCTCGTCATCCGCTCCGGCCTGCCTTCGTTCATCGTGACGCTGGCCTTCCTGTTCATCCTGCGCGGCCTGTCCCTTGTCGGGCTAAAGGCCGCAACCGGCGGCTCGACCCAGTTGCGTGGTGTGCGAGAAGCCGTGGAAGGCGACTGGCTTGCCCCGTTCTTCTCTGGCGATGCTTTCACCGGGCTGTTCGCAAGTCTTGCAAAGATGGGTCTGATCGAAAATTTCAAGAACGGCACGCCCAAGGTTCCAGGCATCCCCGTCGAGATCCTCTGGTTCATCGCGATCGCCCTGACCGCCACTTATGTCTTGCTGCGTCTACCGTTCGGCAATTGGATCTTCGCCTCGGGCGGTGACCGCAATGCCGCCTCGAACTCGGGTGTGCCTGTGAACAAGGTCAAGGTCTCGCTCTTCATGCTGACCGCTTGCTGTGCGGCTCTGGTGGCGATCATCACCGTCATAGATGCAGGGTCCACCGACGCCCGCCGCGGCTTCCAGAAGGAATTCGAAGCGATCATCGCAGCGGTGGTGGGCGGTTGCCTGCTAACCGGCGGGTACGGCTCGGCCATCGGTGCGTTCTTCGGCGCCATCATATTTGGCATGGTTGTCATTGGACTGACCTATACTGATTTCGACCAGGACTGGTTTCAGGTATTCCTGGGTGGCATGCTTTTGATCGCTGTGCTGTTCAACAACGCCATCCGTAAACGCGTGACAGGGGAGCGCTGAAATGTCGGAAGATACCACATTCCACCACGGCAATGCGCCCGAGACGGCGCCTATCGTCCAGATGAAAAATATCGAAAAGCATTTCGGTAACATCATAGCCCTCGCCGGCGTCAGCTTTGACGTCCGCCCCGGCGAGTGCCACTGCCTGTTGGGTGACAACGGGGCCGGCAAGTCGACCTTCATCAAGACGATGTCAGGTGTCCACAAGCCCACCAAGGGCGAGATCCTGTTCGAAGGTACACCGATGGACTTCTCCAACCCGCGCGACGCGATGGAGGCAGGCATCGCCACGGTGTTTCAGGACCTTGCAATGATCCCTTTGATGAGCGTAACGCGCAACTTTTTCATGGGGCGCGAACCAACCAAGGGCAATGGTTTAGCCAGACGATTTGACATAGAGACCGCCAACGAAGTCTGCGTAAGCGAGATGCGCAAGATGGGTATCAATCTGCGTGGTCCGGATCAGGCGGTCGGGACCCTGTCGGGTGGCGAGCGCCAGACCGTGGCAATTGCCCGCGCAGTCTACTTCGGTGCCAAGGTTCTGATCCTCGACGAACCGACCTCTGCACTGGGTGTGCGCCAGACCTCAAATGTCCTGGCCACCATCGACCGGGTTCGCAAGCAAGGCATTGGTGTGGTCTTCATCAGCCACAACGTGCGCCACGCGCTGGCGGTCGGGGATCGCTTTACTGTCCTGAACCGGGGGAAAACTCTTGGTACTGCCAGACGTGGTGAAATCAGCCCTGAAGAGCTTCAGGACCTGATGGCGGGCGGCCAGGAAATGGCTCAACTCGAAGGCTCTCTGGGCGGCACCGTCTAGCGCCGGAGCACCATGGCAAAAATCGCGCGCGGACATTGCGACCCATTTTGCGAACGGCAAGCGAGACCGGTGCCCCGGTCCCGCCTCGCAATATCCGCCAGTGCGTCTGGCTGCCGACGCGCCGGTCGGGCGCGTTGGCAGCAGGGGAAACCATATCAATGCTGACTACTTTCACAATCCGAGCGGTCCGAATTCCACAAGGCAGAAAACATGAAAAAACTTGATGTCATCACGATCGGACGAGCAGGCGTTGATCTTTACGGCGCGCAGATCGGTGGCCGCCTTGAAGACATGGGCTCCTTTCAAAAATACATTGGCGGATCACCGACCAATATCGCCTGTGGCGCGGCGCGGCTGGGGCTGAAAACGGCGCTGGTTTCCCGTGTCGGCGACGAGCACATGGGCCGGTTCATTCTTGAACAACTGACCCGCGAAGGCGTCTCGACCGAAGGTGTCGTCACCGATCCCGACCGGCTGACGGCACTTGTGATCCTTGGAATCCGTGATCGTGAACAGTTCCCGCTGATTTTCTACCGCGAGAATTGTGCCGACATGGCGCTCTGTGAGGATGACATCGACGAAGCGTTCATCGCCTCTGCCCGAGCAGTTGTCGTGACCGGCACACATCTGTCCAACACCAGGACCGAAGCCGCCGTGATCAAGGCGCTGAAACTGGCGCGCAAGCACGGGCTGCGCACCGCGCTCGACATCGACTATCGCCCGAATCTCTGGGGTGTCTTGGGCCATGGAGACGGTGAGAGCCGTTTTGCCGAAAGTGCCGAGGTCACGGCCAAACTGCTCTCCGCCCTGCATTATTTTGATCTCATTGTTGGAACCGAGGAAGAATTTCACATTGCTGGCGGCTCCACCGATACGCTGACCGCGCTGCGGGCGGTGCGCGAAAAATCAGAGGCCGTTCTGGTGTGCAAGCGCGGCGCACTTGGCGCTTCGGCCTTTCAGGGCGAAATCCCCGGTAGCCTCGATGACGGGCAGACCGGCGAAGGTTTCCCGATCGAGGTCTTCAACGTGCTCGGCGCAGGCGATGGATTCTTTTCCGGACTGCTCAAGGGGTGGATGCAGGCGGATGGTCCTTATGACGCGGACTGGTCGCTGGCGCTGAAATACGCCAATGCCTGCGGTGCCTTTGCCGTCTCTCGGCATGGCTGCACCCCGGCATACCCTTCCCTTCAGGAGCTTGAGTTTTTCCTCGACCGCGGCGTAGTGAAAAGGGATTTGCGCAATGATCCGGCGCTGGAGCAGATCCACTGGTCCACGACCCGTCACACGCGCAACGCGGGCGATTGGTCGGATATGCGGGTCTTTGCATTTGACCACCGCCTGCAACTCGAAGAGATGGACGGCTATGATCTCGAAAAGGGTGGCACCTTCAAGGAACTCTGCCTCGAAGCAGCCTTGCAGGTCAAAGGCGACGGCGAGGGCTATGGCATCCTGTGCGACAACCGTATCGGCCGTTCCGCGCTGCACCGCGCGTCCGGGTCCGGTCTCTGGATTGGTCGCCCGACCGAATTGCCCGGCTCGCGCCCGCTTGAGCTTGAGCCGGAGCTTGGACCTGACTGCGGCACGTTGGTTGAATGGGCGACAGAAAATGTAATCAAGGTACTGTGCTTTTGTCATCCCGACGACGCGCCTGAAAAACGCGCTGCTCAGGAAGCAACAGTCAAGCGCCTGTTCACCGCCGGACGGCGCAACAATCTCGAATTCCTGCTCGAAGTGATACCGTCCAAAGTTGCCCCGGTGGACGACGACACCACTGCCACGCTGATCCGGCAGTTCTATCAGGCGGGCGTTTATCCAGACTGGTGGAAGCTGGAGCCGATGGCCAGCCATGACGCTTGGGCCAAGGCCGTGAACGCCATCGAAGAACACGACAAATACACCCGTGGCATTGTCGTTCTGGGCCTTGATGCCCCGGAAGAAGAGCTTGGCGCCGCTTTTGAAGTCGCGGCATCCTTTGATCTGGTCAAAGGCTTCGCGGTGGGGCGCACTATCTTTGGCGACGCCGCGCGCAGCTGGTTCAAGGGCCAGATAGACGACGCGACCGCCTTGGCGCAAATGGCGACCCGCTATGCCCGGCTGTGCGAGATTTGGGCCGAAGCCCGCATCAATGCCCGCCGCAACGCAGGTTGAAGGAGAAGAGCGATGAGTGAAACCATCCGGCTGACCGCAGCACAGGCCATGATCAAATGGCTGTCTGTGCAGAGAACAGAGACCGGCGAGCGCTTTATCGACGGGATCTGGGGCATTTTTGGCCATGGCAACGTGGCGGGTCTGGGCGAGGCGCTTCAACAGGCGGGAGATGCGTTCCCCACTTGGCGTGGCCAGAACGAGCAGACCATGGCCCATTGCGCCATCGCCTATGCCAAGGGCATGAAACGGACCCGCGCGCAGGCGGTGACGTCCTCCATCGGGCCGGGTGCCGCCAATATGCTGACGGCCGCCGCGCTGGCGCATGTCAACCGTCTGCCGGTGCTGTTCATCCCCGGTGACGTCTTTGCAAACCGCCGTCCCGACCCCGTATTGCAACAAATAGAGGATTTCGAGGATGGCACGCTTTCGACCAATGACATGTTCCGTTCAGTCAGCCGCTATTTTGACCGCATCACGCGCCCCGAACATCTGCTGACCGCTCTGCCCCGCGCATTGGCGACAATGACCAATCCGGCCAGCTGCGGCCCGGTCACGCTGTCCTTTTGTCAGGACGTTCAGGCGGAGGCTTATGACTACCCGGCCGCGTTCTTTGCGCCGAAGGTCTGGCGTATCCGCCGTCCGGAGCCCGACCCTCGCGAAATCGAGGAGGTGGTCGCCTTGATCCTGTCCGCAAAGAACCCGGTGATCGTCGCCGGGGGCGGCGTGATCTATGCTCAGGCCGAAGAGACGCTGGGCAATTTTGCGACCCGCTTCAACATCCCGGTGGTGGAAACGCAGGCGGGCAAATCGGCGCTGGCGCAAAGCCATCCCATGAACTTCGGTGCCGCCGGCGTTGATGGATCGGCTGCGGCCAATGAGGTGTCTCAGGCGGCTGATCTGGTGATCGGCGTTGGCACGCGTTTTCAGGATTTCACCACCGGCTCATGGGCACTCTTTGGCAACCCTGACCGCCGTCTGGTGTCGATCAATGTCGCTGCCTATGACGCTGAAAAGCATGGCGCAGTGCCGGTTATGGGCGATGCCAAGGTCGCTCTGGAGAAAATCGCAGCGAAACTGGGCGATCACGCCGCGAACCCGGTGGACGCCGACGCACGCCAGGGCTGGCTTGACGCTGTGACTGCCCATTGCGCCCCGCGGACTGACACGCCGGAAGGATACCGCCCCCTGGACGCGGAAGTCATCGGCGCGGTCCAGCGCGCCACTGGCGAAGAAGCCATCGCCATGTGTGCCGCGGGCACCATGCCAGGGGCGCTCAAGCTCTTGTGGCAGCCAAGCCAGGGCGGCTATCACATGGAATACGGCTATTCCTGCATGGGCTATGAGATCGCCGGGGCGATGGGCCTGAAACTGGCACGGCCCGAGCGCGAGGTGATCTGCTTCGTTGGTGACGGCTCCTACATGATGGCCAACTCCGAGCTGGCCACTGCCGTGATGCGCAAGATCCCTTTCACTGTCGTGCTCACCGACAACCGGGGTTATGGTTGCATAAATCGCCTGCAACAGGGCTTGGGCGGGCAGGCATTCAACAACCTCTACAAGGATTGCAACGTCGAGACCCAGCCACAAATTGACTATGTGGCGCATGCCGGCTCCATGGGCGCGCACGCGGCCAGGGCCGCTGATATCGCAGACCTGGAGGTCAAGATCGCTGAGGCGCGGGGACGCGACATCCCCACCGTAATCGTAATTGATACCGATCCGACCGAAGGCCCCAGCTTTGGTGAGGCGGGTTTCTGGTGGGACGTGAGCGTGCCGGAAGTATCCGCCCAGACCAAGGTCCGCGCCGCCTACGCCAATTATCTCAATAACATGCAGCGCCAGAGATTGGTGAACTGACATTGCGTTCAGGAGCAAGACCCATGATTAAATTTGGTACAAACCCCATCGCCTGGGCCAATGACGACGATCAGACCCTTGGCGCGGATATTCCGACTGAACGCATCCTCGAAGAGGCCAGTCACCTGATC
The DNA here is from genome assembly GCF_001650875.1 of Sulfitobacter sp. EhC04. Classification (GTDB taxonomy): domain Bacteria; phylum Pseudomonadota; class Alphaproteobacteria; order Rhodobacterales; family Rhodobacteraceae; genus Sulfitobacter. Next base: position 202,062 of record NZ_LXYI01000008.1, on the reverse strand, counting down.
GGCTTTGACGGCATCGAAAACGGCCACCGCTGGCCACAGGACGATCCACAGGCGCTCAAGGAACTGCTCAGCGGCTACGGGCTCAGCTTTGTGTCGGGCTGGCATTCGATGAACGTGCTCGCGCATTCGATCGAGGACGAGAAAAAGGCGATCCAGCCCCATCTCGACAAGCTCAAGCACAACGGATGCACTGTCTGCATCTGCTGCGAGACTTCGAATACCATTCAAGGAAAGCAAATGGCGCTCTCTGAACGTCCTGTGCTGGATGCTGCGGGGATGAAGGATTTCGGTGCCAGGGTCGAAGAAATCGCGCAGTATTGCGCCAATCAGGGCATTGATCTGGTCTATCATCATCATATGGGCACAGTGGTGCAATCGCCCGAGGACATCGACGCTTTCATGGGGTTCACCGGCCCGGCGACCAAACTGCTGTTCGACGCAGGTCACTGCTATTTTGGCGGCGGAGATCCGGTCGCCGTTCTGGAAAAATACGTCTCGCGCGTTGGTCATTTTCACGCCAAGAACGTGCGCCCTGCTGTCCGGCAGAAGGTCGAGAGAGAAGGCCTGTCTTTCATGGACGGCGTCCGCGCGGGTGTCTTCACCGTGCCGGGAGATCAGGAGGGGGGCGTCGATTTCACGCCGCTTTTACAGATCCTCAAGGCGTCGGGATATGACGGCTGGATCATCATCGAGGCTGAGCAGGACCCAGACGTGCGTAACCCGCTGCTCTACCAGACCCTTGGTCTACATACACTCAAGCGCATTGCGCGCGAAACCGGACTGATCTGAGAGGACCTCATGCCTGATCTCTTGAAAAAACCCTTTGGCACCCACGGCAAGGTGCACCAGATCACGCCGGACTCGGCGGGCTGGCGCTATGTCGGCTTCGAACTATACAAGCTGCGCGCCGGTGAACGCGCCAGTGACGTCACCGGCAGCACCGAAGTTATCCTGGTGTTGGTCGAGGGCAAGGCCAGGTTTACAGCTGCAGGGCAGGACTGGGGCGAGTTGGGCGAGCGGATGAGCGTCTTTGAAAAGACGCCGCCGCATTGCCTCTATGTGCCGAACGATCAGGACTGGGCCGCAGAGGCGAGCACCGATTGCACCATCGCGGTCTGCAAGGCACCGGGCAGTTCCGGCCATGCGGCGCGGCGCATCGGACCCGATGGCATCACCCTGACCCAACGCGGCGAAGGCAGCAACACCCGGCACATCAACAACATCGCGATGGAGAACGAGGACTATTGCGACAGCCTGCTGGTGACCGAGGTTTTCACCCCGGCGGGAAACTGGTCGTCCTACCCCTCGCATCGCCATGACGAGGACGATTTTCCGCGTATTACCTATCTCGAAGAGACCTATTATCACCGACTGAACCCCGCCGATGGTTTTGGCATCCAGCGCGTCTACACGGACGATCTGTCGCTGAACGAGACGATGGCGGTGCATGACGGCGATGTGGTCTGCGTGCCGCGCGGCCACCATCCCTGCGGAGCGCCGCACGGCATAGAGATGTACTACCTCAACGTCATGGCCGGTCCACTGCGCAAATGGCGCTTTGTCGCGGCACCCCCCGTCGAACACTTAATGTAAGCCAAACGGCTTTTCCCGGAGAAATTGTAAATGACCCAACCTTTTGCTTTGGCAGCCTGTGCCGAGATGCTCTGGCTGGACAAGCCCATCGACTGGCGCGCTGCGCGTCTGACCGAGATGGGCTTTGGCGTTGGTCTGTGGAACTGGCCCGACCATGACCTGAATAAGCTGGAGGCCACCGGTGCCAACTTTACCATCATGAACGGCTACCTTCAGGGCCGTCTCAGCGACGCCGAAGGGGCCGACATGCTGCTGGCGTCGGCGCGCGAAACCGCGCTGGTCGGCAAACGGCTTGGGGTAGATCGGTTGAACCTGCATGGCACGGGCCTTGGGGATGGAGGCATCCCGCTCCCGCTCCACGGTGCGTTTTCTCCCGGCATGATGCAGCGCGCGGTCGATACACTGAACCGCATCTGTGACTTGGCGGTGGCAGAGGGCGTGACCTTCACGCTGGAAAACCTCAATCCGCTCGATCACCCCGGCTGCCCGTTCGGCAGCACGGCGGATGTGCTGGCGCTGGTTTCTACCGTAAACCGCCCGCAATTGCGCATCAACCTCGACCTGTATCACACCCAGATCGGCGAAGGTGATCTTGTGCGTTGGTGTAAGGCCTGCCTGCCGTGGATCGGTGAAGTGCAGGTCGCCGACAATCCGGGGCGGTGCGAACCGGGCACTGGCGAAATCAACTATGCCGGTATCGCGTCGGCGCTGAACGGGATGGGCTATCGCGGTCCAGTGGGTATGGAAGCCTTTGCCGCCGCCGATGCAGAAGCAGCGCTGGAGGCATTCCGGTTTGCATTCACTCTCTAAAGGCGACAGTTGCGTTAACCATTTGATCAGGCGTTGGTTGCAAAAATCAAGGTCCCCGAAGGGCATTGCCCAGAAGTTTAAAGCATCGAGCCCTTAATTTGATCCATAGCCTGCTTCCCAGAAGTCATTCCAGCAATCCTTCGGTCTCAACAGATCGCAGGCTTCCGCGAGAGCGTCGAACATCTGGCCAAATGTTCTGGCCCCGATCCGTTCCAGGTGCACTTGTCAAAGATGGCTCACGCGGCCACCGCCTATCAACTACAGCATTTCGCGTTTACCTTGAGACACCTCTTATTAGGGCCCAATGCTTTGATACCTATGGTTTCAGGCAGCGCTAGATGATTAATATTTAACGCGAAACGCTCTCTTCGATTTTTCGTTTCGGTCGCCGCTAGATACCTCAACTGCGCATGTTGCAATGCAGGTTCGACTATGACCATGGGAACTCTGTCGTAACTGCGTTCACAGGAGCGCTCCAAGTGCCGTACCAATGACGATCCGATAAGCCAAATGCGCAGGCCCTCGCCGGTTCTACTCTCTTGATGTAGCGGGAGGGGCACGGTATCTGCTCTGTTGAAGCACAGGTTGCCAGGTCTCATTTTTCGCGCAGCTCTGGTGCTGCTCCGGCAGGGCCTGTGCTTGGGTCAACTTCGGAACTACATATAAGTATCTGATCAACAGGATATTTATACGTGGCCCCGTGGCTCAACTGGATAGAGCAGCCCCCTCCTAAGGGGCAGGTTGCAGGTTCGAATCCTGCCGGGGTCACCAGAACCGTGCGGTATCATCCGAACTTGGTCACTTTATTCGTGCGGACAGTTCAGAACTCTGTCCGCACGATAGCGCGCTTGCGCGGCTGGCAGGTTTCCTCTCGGAACCGTTTATTGAGTCAGCCGAAGCTGCCGGATCTGGTAGGCGATCGCCTCGAAGACATCAGCGATGTTGTCGCCGTCAGCTTTGAAAAAGTGGGACGGAGAGGAAGCGCAGTCGCGCATCTGCTGCTCGGGCGTACCGGGTGCCTCGAAGGCAATCGTATAGACGATGATCGGGCGCGGGCTTCTGCTTTTGGCGAGATCGCATTGCTGAAAGAAGCTGTCGACGTTGGTGCCGGCGGATGTGATTGTTTCGCGTTCGTTGTGTCGGCCTTTCTCCAGCTCTCGGACCGGGTTCTCAACATCCATCGTGTCAATGGGGCGCACCTGCTCAGTGATCTGGCCGTCTGTCATCAGGATGATGTACTTTTGTGTCGTGCTGTCGCCGTAGGATGCAGGCCGCCCGATGAATTCGGGGGCGGCGAGACCTGCGTTGGCCAGCGCTGTCACATCGTCCTGTGACGATGGGTCCAGCATGGAGACGGCCCATTTCATCGCGTAATGCGTGCCGGTGCCGTCATGCATCCGCATGTTGTTGATCAGGTTCTTCAGGCCCGTCCGGTCATTGCTGAGGTATTGGATCGATGTCTGATCCTGCGGGCACCATCCCCAGTCCATCACATTGCCGGCAATATCCCAGTTCATGAAATGCGGGGTCTGCGGATACAGGATGCCCGATGGCAGTTCTGCCGAGGAAAAGCCGCCGGTCCCGATATCCAGACAGGATGAGACGTTCGGATAGACATAGCGCGTGTTCTCATCCGACCCGGTGCCGCCTGGTGCGTCGGCTGGCAGTTCACCATGGCTGAGGTGCTCTGCAATGCCGCCGTTAGCTTCATCCAGGGCCATCGCCGGGTAGCGCTCACCGTTCAGGCGGTCGAACATGAAAGGGCCGGGGTTGGTCTGACCAGCATAGGGAACAAGCGTGACAGAGGTTTTCTGGGCATTGGCATCATCCAGCACAATGTCGAGAAAGTCCGACGCAGCAGGCCGCAGGTCATTCATGCGGTTGGAGAAACGCATTGAACCAGAGATATCAAGAACAAGTGAAATCTCGACATTTGGTACGCGGTCCTCTGCGGTGGCGAGGGCAGGGACGTTCAGCGTTTCGACGCCGAGGTAATCCATGAATTGCGTGGTCATGGTGGTGGACGCACCCACGGTCACGGTGCGAAAGCTGAGCCCCTGACTGACCTCGACATTCGACATGAAGTCCCGGATGCCGGATTTTGTGAAATAGTCCGCCACCACATCTTCGGGGGCGAGGCGCTGGTTCAGCGAGGTCGCGGCAAGCACGGCCCGGTCCGCCGTCGCCTGGAGGCGGCTGCGGTCCATCTCGTGACGCATCATGTCAACGGAGATGCCGCAGACCATCAGCATGCAGAAAACCATGAAGCAGGCAAAGATCGTGATCGACCCATCTTCGCCGCGGCCAAAACTGCGGACCGATGCGGTCAGACTATGTATTTCGGGTGGCGTTGATCTTGTTGCCATTGTCGTGAACCTCTCAAATGTGCCCCACTTGATCAGCGCCGCCCCAGAATACGGCCTTGGTCTGGCCAATGTTTTGCCTCAATCGACCGGAAAAGATAGGTAGGCTTTTCTTAAAAAACGGGGCCATTCTCCACTGCCGTGCATCAATGCGGTCACCTGCCCGGCACTGGGTGGCGAGCGGAGACAATGCCACAATTGCTTGGGTCCCGTTGCCTTTCTGTTGCCCGGAAAAAGGCCTGATTGCTCAAGCCAAATGGCACGGAACTGCGCGATAACGACTGGTGATTCTTGCTGAACGGTTCCGATGCGGCGCAGATTCCGGGCCTATTCTGGCTGAGACGGCGTGAGTTCCCAGTCGGCAGGCCCTATTTCATGATACAATAATAATTGCCTGATTTTCGGCGGCGTGGGGGCCGTGAGGCTCGTGCGGTTACAGGATGTTATTTGCCCTCCCGGATATGACCTCGATCCGCGAAGTCGCGCAGACTGGCATCTCTCGGGTCAGCTATGGCTCTGGGCCATACCGCAACGCGCAGTCTGATCTGACGGCAAGGTTTGAGGCTCTGGAATAAGGGAGTGTTTGTTCAGGCCATGATCTTCTGAAGAACCGGTTCTACCTGATGGCATCTTTTTATTGGTCGGGCTGAGAGGATTCGAACCTCCGACCCCCTGCTCCCGAAGCAGGTGCGCTACCAGGCTGCGCTACAGCCCGACCGATGCGCGCCACATAGCTTAGTGGCGCTGCCTTGGCAATTGTTCTCTTACGCTGGCGACGGTCTTGCGGGCGATCAGGCTGAGGCGGGGCATGCCGCCCATTTCCGGCCTGCGGCTGAGATTGTTGAGCACCGGGCGATGTTCCGACGTGCCACCGCCTGCTTCGCGCAGAACAATATAGCCGCCGCTGGCGATGATGATGCCTGCGCCGACGAATGTCAGAACGTCCGAGGTCTCACCGAAGAACAGCCAGCCAAACAGCGTCGCCCAGATGATCTGGCTATATTGCATCGGGGCGACCATGGCTGCATCGGCAAGGGTATAGGCGCGTATCATCAGGCTCATCGCGGTGACGGCAAGCAGGGCGATGAGCAACACCAGGCCAAGATCGGCAAGGGGCATCGGAACATAGACAAATGGCAGGATGCACAGCATCAAACCGAAGTTGGCCAGGAGCGGATAAAGCAGCAGAACCTCGCGCCGTTCCCGCGCACCGATCTTGCGCATGACGACAGCGGCAAGCGCGCTGCCGAAGGCGGATATCAGCGCGGCCATATGGCCAAGACCCAGTTCGGCTGACCCCGGCCGCAGCACCACCAGCACCCCGATCAGGCCGACAAGGACAGCGAGCCAGCGGTGCACACGCACGACCTCTCCTAGCAGGGGGACAGACAGGACCGTGATGATCAATGGCGAGGCAAAGAGAATTGCGTAGGTTTCGGCAAGGGGCAGGACGGCAAATGCATAAAATGCGCAGAAGCCGCCGATCACGACAGCGGCGGTGCGCACTGCGGCCCAGAATGGATCGCGCGGGCGCAGGTTCTCGGCCTTTGTGTCACTGACCAGCATCAGTGTGACCATCGGAAAGCTCAGCAATACGACAAAGAAAACGATCTGGAATGGCGAATAGGTGCCGCCAAGTGATTTGATCGCCGCATCGTGGCTGGCGTAGAGAGCAAAGGCCAGCAGCCCCACCAGCACACCCTGGAGGGTGGTGCTGCGGGCCTGCTGAAGGTTTTCAGTGGTCATGGTCGCCTCGGTCATGACCCCGAGTTAGTGCTGCTGCGGCGCAGCGTAAAGGGTGGGCCGGGCGATGCACCGGCTTGTGCAGTGAATTTGTTCGGCCTGCCCAAGCGCTGTGCATCACGTTAAGCCGCAGCTGTCACAGGCTGGCGTCCAGCGCAGCCAGGATCGCATCGCCCATTTGCGAGGTGGAGATTGGCGTGCCGCCGTCGGGGCCCATCAGGTCAGCGGTGCGCGCGCCGTCGGCCAGAACCTTTTCGACCGCCTGTTCCAGCCGCGTCGCCTCTTCGCCTTGATCAAAGGAATAGCGCAGCGCCATTGCAAAGCTGAGGATGCAGGCAATCGGGTTCGCCTTGCCCTGGCCCGCGATATCGGGGGCAGAGCCGTGAACAGGTTCATAGAGGGCCTTGGGTCGGCCATCTGCATTCGGCGCGCCAAGCGAGGCGGAGGGCAGCATGCCCAGCGACCCCGTAAGCATCGCGGCGCAATCGGACAGGATGTCGCCGAACAGGTTGTCAGTCACAATCACGTCGAACTGTTTGGGCGCGCGAACAAGCTGCATCGCGCCGTTGTCTGCGTACATGTGGCTCAGCTCGACATCCGCATAATCCGCGTCGTGGACGCGCTGAACGACTTCACGCCAAAGAACGCCGGATTCCATCACGTTGGCCTTTTCCATCGAGCAGACCTTGTTGCCGCGACGGCGCGCCAGTTCGAATGCCGACCGCGCCACACGTTCGATTTCGGATTCGGTGTAGCGCTGGGTGTTGATGCCGACGCGCTCGTTGCCTTCCTCGAAGATGCCGCGCGGTTCGCCGAAATAGACGCCCGAGGTCAGTTCGCGCACGATCATGATATCAAGCCCGGCGACGACGTCCCTTTTCAGCGATGAGAAATCTGCCAGCGCGTCAAAGCATTGTGCCGGGCGCAGGTTGGAGAACAGGTCCATTTCCTTGCGCAGGCGCAACAGGCCGCGTTCGGGTTTCAGGCTGAAATCAAGCGCATCGTATTTCGGCCCGCCCACGGCCCCCAGAAGCACCGCATCTGCTTCCAGCGCCTTGGCCATCGTATCGTCATGCAAGGGGGTGCCATGCTTGTCATATGCCGCACCGCCGACCAGATCATGTTCAACTTCAAATGCAAGATCGCGTTTCGCGCCGAACCAGTCGATCACGCGGGTGACCTGCCCCATGACTTCCGGTCCGATGCCGTCACCAGCAAGGATTAACAGGGTGGGGTTTGCCATGGGATGCTCCTGAAAGATCATGTTTCAGGCGGCGTAGCCTGCCCGGCGCGGCGGGTCAAGTTGGGCATGGCGGTTGGCCGGTATCAGTTCCCCAGTTCGACCCAGACAAGCTGATGGCGGCTTGCGTCCGGATTGGGCGCGGTGATCCCCGCGTCCATGATGGTCCAGTCGGCAGAGGGCAGGGCGTAGTCCACCCGCATCGGACCTGTTTGGGGCCAATTCACGGTTGCCTGTCCCGGCAATGGGTCTTGCAGACGTGGGTCTCTCAGCACCCGGCGTATTGCGATGCTGCGGCCATCTCCCTTGTTCGGATCAAGGTTCGCATCACCAACCAGAACAAATCGCGCTTTGGGCGGGGGTCCGAAATGGCCATCAAGGTAATGCAGCCAGAACATCGTTTCATCGTGATTGCGCCTGCCATTCCGGTCTTCCGGCCCGTCAAAGACCGGGGGCGCGGCGTGATAGGTCAGGATGTGAACGGGCCCCAGGGTGGGATGGGCGATGGGCAACACCCAATGTCCGTTACTCGACAGGCGTTGTATCGCCAGCGCATCGGGGGCGGGAAAAGGGTTTTCTTTCGTTCCGGGCAGGAGGGCCTCTGGCAGATCGCGCCAGAGCAGGGTCGAAAAGTCCTGTACCTCTGACTGCAAGATCGGAAAGCGGGACAGGACCGCCATCGCCCCCCGGCCAAAGAACCGCCCAAAACCCTGGGCATCGCCCGGCCCGCCGAACCTGTCGTCGCCATCAAGGTCCAGGTCTGTCATCAGCCCTGCGTTGGGCGGCCCTGCAAATCGGTAGGGGTAATTCAGGCCGTCTAATTTCAACCTTGCGGCAAGGGCGTCCAGGGCGCGCCCTTCAAGGTCATAATCCACACCCTGAAGAACGAGGATATCGGCACGGGAGGCGACCATCACGTCGACAACGGCGGTGACCTGTGGGTCGTTTCCCTTCAGGACGTCTCGGAGCAGGAGACCGGGGCCCTTGCGCGCAAGTTCGGTGTTGTAGGTGGCAATCCGGACTGTTTCTGCCGATGCAGTCGCTGCCCCGCAGAGCAGGCACAGCAAAAGGGCGATCAAGCCGTTTGGAAAGGCGCATCCGCGTCGGCGTAGGTGCGGCGACGTTTGTCTTCGATCATGTCGGCGACCTTGCCCATTGCAAGGCCACGCATGATCATGCTGGCAGGCAGAAAAGCCCATGCACTGAGAGTCCAGATCAGGGTTTGCGGATTTTGCAGTGTGATCGGGTCTATCAGGTCGGCAGCCGCCTTGACCAGAGCGGGGATGATGAAAGGCAACAGGAAACCCAGCGCGATATTCACACGGGCATCGCGTTGCAGACGATATACAACGTCACCCCCCACCGTAGGGTCGAACAGGGGAAGGTTGACCCAGACGTTGAAGATGCCCTTCCGGGCGGGCCAGTTCATCAGCCGGACAAGGATCAGGAAGGCCGTCATTGCCACCAGCGAAATCAGATAGGCCAGCCCGGCTGATGTCCGGACTGAGGCAACCAGTTGGGGGCTGGCGGATTCAGGCAGCATCAGGACCACCAGGCGCACCGGCGAATAGGGAAAGTCAACGGCGTTGCCAATGATCGTCCCGAGCGATGTCAAGGCGCCGGTCAGCAAGGTCGGCTCGGTTGCGCCGCGCAGGATCATGCTGAGCAGCAGCACCGTCACGAACAGGCTGGCAAAGCGAAGCCGGTTGAAGGGCGGTGCATCGCGGAATTCCATGATGCTTGGAAAGTTGGAGTTGTATTCGACAAAGGTGAGGAAAGCGGCCAGCAGTGCAACGAGAACGGAGATCTGTGTGGAATCGGCAGCCATGCCCGGAAGCACAAGCGCTGGCAGCAATACCAGCAGGGCCACAAAGAGACCACGCGCCGCGGCGCCTGTCATCCGTCCGATCACTAGTTTTCCCTTCCAAACTGGCCAGCCACGGTGCATTGCCGCGTACTTGTCCCAACTTGCTGCCCCCGGGGTTTGGGAGACTGCCTCAATATCGCCCAATTTGTGCCTTCTTTCGTCTCAATCCTCAAGACTATTGATGAACAGAACTTAAACCTTGGGGCTTTTTGAGGGCAGGGGTGGTGCCATCTTGCATCTATTTTTGGGCGGGAAGATGGCGCAGGGCATATCTTGTGGGCGGCGCGGTTTCGCCCACAAGTGCTTTGAAATCTTTGCTGAAATATTCAGCGCCAGTCAGACCCAGGGGCGGCTTTGCGCGACGGCTGTTTCGAAACTGTCGATGGCAGCGACTTTTTCCATCGTCAGGCCGATGTCGTCCAGGCCGTTCATCAGGCAGTGTTTCTTGAACGAGTCGAGCTCGAAGGAAAGCGACTCGCCGTCCGATGTTGTCACTGTCTGCGCTTCAAGGTCGATGGTCATACGCGCATTCGCGCCCTTTTCAGCGTCCTTCATCAGTACATCGACCTGTTCCTGTGGCAGGGCGATGGGCAGAATGCCATTCTTGAAGCAATTGTTGTAGAAGATATCAGCGAAAGAGGGTGCAATCACGCAGCGGATGCCGAAGTCTTTGATCGCCCAGGGCGCATGCTCACGCGACGATCCGCAGCCAAAGTTGTCACCAGCCACAAGGATTTCCGCATCGCGGTATTGCGGTTTGTTCAGGACAAAATCCGGAATTTCCTTGCCGTTGTCGTCGTACCGCATCTCGTCGAACAGGTTCACGCCAAGGCCGGAGCGCTTGATGGTTTTCAGAAACTGTTTGGGGATGATCATGTCGGTGTCGATATTGATCATGGGCATCGGTGCGGCGATGCCGGTGAGGGTGTCAAACTTGTCCATTGAAATGAACTCCTGATTTAGGGCCGCAACGCGATGTGGCCATGTCGTTGGATGCACCTGCCAAAGGTGCAGTTGATGTGATGGCATTCATGGCTGGCGCCTGCGCAGGACAAGCCCGACGGCGGCAAAACCGATGCCGTCCATGACCAGTTGAATACCCAGAAGAAACCCCAGCACCTGGGTTGCCAGCGACTGGAAGTCGGAAAAGATCACCACGCCCACAAGAAGCGAGGCAGCGCCGGACAGCAGCAGGGGCACATAAGAAGGCGTGTCCCGGCCTGCCCGTGTTGCCCAGATGATCCGCGCGATTCCAGAAATCACAAAACCCACACCGACAACAATGGCGAGCGATATTGTTCCTTCCAGCGGGTTGGCCAGTAACCAGACACCGACCACAAGGGTGATCAGCGCGATGATCCAGTTCAGCGCGCCGTCAAAGCCTCCGACAATCAGCACGACGCCCATGAGGACAAGTATGAGCCAGGGTTTCATCGTAATTCGTTCCTTCTGACGTGCGGTGTGTCAGCCGAAATCCGGCTGGCACCTGTGTTACATCATGGTCCGTACATCGGTCAGCTTGCCGGTGATTGCCGCTGCCGCGGCCATTGCGGGCGACATCAGATGGGTGCGTCCGCCCCGGCCCTGACGGCCCTCGAAGTTGCGGTTCGAGGTGGCCGCGCAGCGTTCGCCGGGCGACAATTGATCGGGGTTCATGGCAAGGCACATGGAACAGCCGGCCAGACGCCATTCGAACCCGGCCTCTTTGAAAATATCGGCAAGGCCTTCTTCTTCGGCCTGGGCCCGGACAAGGCCCGAACCGGGTACGATCATGGCGCGCATGCCTTCCTTGATTTTCTTGCCCTTGAGGATCGCAGCGGCGGCCCGCAGGTCTTCGATCCGGCCATTGGTGCAGGAACCGATAAAGACGGTGTCAATCGCCACTTCGGACAAGGGCGTGCCAGAGGTCAGGCCCATGTAGTCGAGCGAGCGTTGCGCCGCCCCGACCTTGCCGCCTTTGAAATCTGAGGCGGCTGGGACATTGGCGGTGATGGGCAGGACGTCCTCGGGCGAGGTGCCCCAGGTCACGACGGGCGCGATGTCCTCGCCCTTGAGCGTGACCACCTTGTCCCAATGGGCGTCGTCGTCGGAATAAAGCGTCTTCCACCAGTCCAACGCCGCTTCCCATTGGGCACCCTTCGGTGCATGAGGGCGGCCCTTGCAGTAGTCGAAGGTCTTTTCGTCCGGTGCGATCAAACCCGCGCGCGCGCCGCCTTCGATGGCCATGTTGCAGACGGTCATGCGCCCTTCCATCGACAGCTCGCGAATTGCCTCGCCGCAGTATTCGATGACATAGCCGGTGCCGCCTGCGGTGCCGGTTGCGCCGATGACCGACAGGGTGATGTCCTTGGCCGTGACACCAGGGGCCAGCTTGCCTGTGATCTCGACCTTCATGTTCTTGCCCTTGCGCTGGATCAGCGTCTGGGTGGCAAGGACGTGTTCAACCTCTGACGTGCCGATGCCGTGGGCCAGTGCGCCGAAGGCGCCGTGGGTCGCGGTGTGGCTGTCGCCACAGACGACGGTCATGCCGGGCAGGGTCCAGCCCTGTTCGGGGCCGACGATATGTACGATGCCCTGCCGCACATCCGTCACCGGATAGTAGTGCAGGCCGAATTCCTTTGCGTTGGTGTCCAGCGCCTCGACCTGGATGCGGCTGTCCTCGGTCATTGTCTTGGCGTTGGCACGGTCCAGCGTGGTCGGGACGTTGTGGTCCGGCACCGCGATGGTCTTGTCCGGTGCGCGAACGGTGCGACCGGTCATACGCAGTCCTTCAAAGGCCTGCGGGCTTGTCACTTCGTGCACAAGGTGGCGGTCGATATAAAGCAGGCAGGTGCCGTCGTCGGCTTCATGGGCCACGTGGGCATCCCAGATTTTATCGTAAAGCGTTTTGGGGGACATGGGTCCTCTCCCGTATTGGTGGTGTGGAACAGGCGAAAAGGCCGCGCGGTTGCGCGGGGCAGGCTTATAGGCGTGCCAGCACCGAATGGGTGGCACCGAAAAAGCGTTCGCGCAGGCGCGCGCGATCAGTTTGATCGAAGACCTGTATCATGAGGATGGGATAAGGCACCGCGCAGATTCCTGCAAGGTGCCTCTTGATGCTGGCCGGTGCCGTCCGAAAGGGACGATGCCGCTGCCCGCGCCGTTGCGGGGATGGGGGTAATGTGCAAGCATGAAACCGTTCGGTAGCGAGGTAAGACATGGATCAATCCACAGACCCGTTTGCACATTTCCTGGGTTCGCTTGAGAGCGTCTGGATCAACGCAATGGGTTTCTTGTCGGGTGTGATCCAGCCCGGTTGGCGGCAGAACCAGGTGTTGATCGTGCTTGGACTGGCGCTGATTGCCTGGGTATTGCACCGGTTCAGCGATCGGGGGGTCCGCAATTGGGTTCGGTCGCGGCAGGGCTGGGCGAAGTGGCAGTTGCGGGTCATTGTGCAGGTGCGCCGCAGGCTGGGGCTGATCTGGTTCTCGCTTATGGCCTATATGGTCTACACGGTAATGCAGAACGTCACCTGGCCGTCGCGTTCCTACCTGATCGGTCTTGCCGCGACCCTGGCAATTGTCTGGGTCGGTATCGCATTTGCCGCACAACTGGTGCGCAACCGGCCGCTGCGCCGTATCGTGACCTGGGCCTTGTGGATCTACGCCACGCTCTATTTCCTCAACATTTCGGACGATGTCGCGGCATTTCTGGACGGCCTTGCCATCGAAGTTGGCGATGTCCGCCTGTCAATCCTCACCTTGATCACCGCGCTGGTGGTGATCGGTGCCCTGTTCACCGTGGCACGGCTGGTCAGTCAGGCAACGGCCAGCACGATCCGCAAGAACGAGGAAATCAGCCCCTCGATGCAGGTCCTTGCGGTCAAGGGTATCCAGCTGGCGCTTTATGGCTTTGCCTTTTTCATGGGGGTCAAGGCGGTCGGCATCGACCTGACCGGGCTGGCGGTGCTGTCAGGTGCCATCGGTGTCGGCCTTGGTTTTGGTCTGCAAAAGGTCGTGTCGAACCTCGTCTCGGGAGTCATCATCCTGATCGACAAGTCGATCAAGCCGGGCGACGTGATCTCATTGGGAGAGACATTCGGCTGGATCCAGACCCTGGGCGCGCGCTACGCGTCGGTTGTGACGCGGGACGGCAAGGAATACCTGATCCCGAACGAGGACCTGATCACCGGGCAGGTGGTCAACTGGTCCCACTCGAATGATTTCGTGCGGTTGGACATCTATTTTGGCACCGCCTATGGCGATGATCCCCATGTCGTCCGCAAGCTTGCGATAGAGGCCGCGTCAAGCGTGGAAAGGGTACTCAGTTTCAAGGCGCCAGTTTGTCACATCGTCGGCTTTGGCGACAGTTCGGTCGACTACATTCTGCGGTTCTGGATCAAGGACCCCACCGGCGGGCTGACCAACATTCGCGGCAACGTCTATCTGGCGCTCTGGGATGCTTTCAAGGAAAACGATATTTCCATCCCCTTCCCGCAACGCGAGGTCCTGATGCTGGAAGACAGCAAACTGGCACTGTCGCGCAAAGCCCGGACTACGGCACCGGATTGACTTGTCATGCGACCGGTGTAGACCCTTTCCCGCCCGAATCGCGGTGATCAACAGCTGCTGGCGGATGCGACCGGACCGGGTGCTGCGCAAGGGCGCATGCGGCGGGCGGGCTGGCAACCCGTCATCCAAATCGGAAATCAGCGATTTCAACCAGTCGGTTTCTTTCTGCGGTGCGCGTGGTTTCGTGCTGGATATCTGCGGTGCCTTGAAAAACCTGGTGCCAAGGAAAGCAGCAGCATCACCTGGGAAGGCTGGTAAATGCCGACAAATCCCGGTTGTCATTGAATTGTCACCCCCGGATTGCTAATTTGGGGTTACCCGGCACCGGGGGAAACGGTGCATTGAAAAGGAGGACAATGTCCTGTCAACCCAAGCCAACGCAGCTTTGGCTGCGAAACCTCAGGCGGCTGTCGTGACGGCTGCCGCTGATATGGCCACAAGCGACGCTGTGCTGGCCGCTGTTCTCAACTCTCTTCAAGACGACAAGGCCGAAGACATCGTACAGATTGATCTGCGCGGGAAGACGGCGATTGGGGATCACATGGTGATCTGCTCTGGTCGGTCCACGCGGCAGGTGTCGTCGATTGCCGAAAAGCTCGCGCAGAAGATCAAGGACGAATTTGGTGTCACGCCGAAGATGGAAGGCAAGGACATCGGGGATTGGGTCCTGATCGACACAGGCGATGTCATCGTACATGTGTTCCGTCCCGAAGTGCGCGACTTCTACCAGTTAGAGAAGATGTGGATGGCGGGCGGCGAGACCGCAGCGCAGAACTGATTTTTTCGGGTCGGCGCCATGCGCGTACATATCTGTGCTGTCGGGCGCCTGCGAAATGGTCCCGAAAAGGATCTGGTCGATGACTACCTGACCCGGTTCGACCGGACAGGCAGGGGGCTGGGCCTTGGTCCGGCGCAGGTAATCGAAGTGGATGACCGCAAGGGCGGCGGCATGTCTGCCGAGGCGGTCCTGCTGGAAAAGGCCCTGCCGAAGGGGGCGACCCTGTGCATTCTGGACGAGCGCGGCACTGTTGAGGCGTCTCCGAAATTTGCAAAACGTCTGGCGGGCTGGCGCGATGGCGGGGTCAGTGATCTTGCCTTTGTGATTGGCGGGGCTGACGGGATAGACCCCGAACTGCGCGCCAAGGCGCTGCATGGGCTGTCTTTCGGCAAAATGGTCTGGCCGCATATGCTGGTACGGGTGATGCTGTCCGAACAATTGTACCGTGCCGCATCCATCCTGTCCGGCGGGCCGTATCACCGAAACTGATGGGCATCACCGAAACTGATGGGCAGATGAACTTTGCGTGCGGCCCTGACTGGCTGCCGCATGGTTACAGCGCGGATCAACGCAGCTTGATGCGCTTGATATCGGGCGACCAGCCGTTGACCGTGTCGCGTGCCTGAATACCGATTTCCGTCACCCCGTCGGGGATGTTGACCCCTGAAAGGGAGCGGGTGAAAGGCTGCTCATTCACATGGGGGTGTGCAAGATTGCGCAGGCCCAGTTCCTTGCCCTCGCCATCCAGGATGCGCCAGCCATCGGCATAGTCGTCCCAGCCGGTATCTGTATGCTTGATGGTCACGTCGAAGTCCCAGCTGTCGCCGGTTTTCTTAATGTTGACGTTCTGTATCACCGGCGGGTCCGCCAGCACAGGCGTCGTGGCAAGAGCTATGGCCAGAATGGATCGCTTGAACATGGGACTCACCTAGGGAAAACTGGAAGCTATATATTTAGCATATCTACTTTTCCAAGAGTATCCCCCGAGAGTGGGAGGCAAATTCCCGTCTCCAGATCACAAATAGTGTCACAAATGCACCACCGATCAACAGCACGGCACCGCCCAGCCAGGCGACGCTGGCAAGCCCGAAATAGACGGAGCGCAGGCCACGGTTGAAGCTGCGCGCGGCAAAGACGTTTATTTCGGCGGCCTTGTGGGCCATCCGGGGCGCATCGGGATCGGCTACGTCATTGGGCACTGCCGCCATCAGGACAGAACAATAGCCGAAGAGCCGGTTTGACCAGATAAACTTCAAAAAAGCGTTCGCCAGGAAGAAAACAACAAGCAACAGTTTGATTTCCCAGACAAAGACGGGCTGATGCGCCAATGTCAGGTCTTTCGCCACGCTGGCAAGACGTTCGGCATTGCCAATCAGCGCGAGTGTCCCGCCGATGGCGATCACGCAAGTGGAGGCGAGGAATGAAGAGCCCTGCCTGAGCGTGCTGATGGTCTGGGCATCGAAAATGCGGGGCTGGCGGGTGATCATCTGGCGCATCCATTCGCGGCGATACTCTGCCATCAGCACGGACACCGAGGGCCGCGTGGCGGCAGGGTTCTCAATGCGCCACCCAAGAAGCAGCCAAAGCAAGAGGATGATCATCACGGCTGAAAAATCCAGCGGGTCAAACAGGGCAAGGCGGTCGATCCAATTCATGGGTTGTTCATACGCGACTGGAATACTATTGCCATAGCGGTAAATTGGTCATATTATTTTACCAAATTGGAGTAGTGCGATGGAAATGCCGGTCCCGGATGCTTCGGTCCTTGCGCGCAAGGCGCGTATCGTGGCGCGGTTGCGTGATGTCTTGCCAAGTGACGCGGTGATCGACGACCCAAGAGAGACGCGCGCCTATGAATGTGACGCGCTGACCGCTTACAGATGCCCGCCAATGGTGGCGGTGCTGCCCTCCACCACGGCAGAGGTCGCCGCGATTCTGCGGATCTGCCATGCGGAGGGGGTGCCTGTGGTGCCGCGCGGGTCGGGGACATCGCTGGCGGGTGGCGCCTTGCCGACGGCGGATTGCGTGATCCTTGGTGTGGCCCGCATGAACGAGGTGATCGAAACCGATTACGTCAACCGTCTGATACGGGTGCAGACCGGGCGGACCAATCTCAGTGTGACGGGTGCGGTAGAGGCGGATGGGTTTTTCTACGCGCCGGACCCGTCAAGCCAGCTGGCCTGTGCCATCGCCGGGAACATCGCGATGAATTCAGGCGGGGCGCATTGCCTGAAATACGGCGTGACAACCAACAACCTGCTGGGTGTCACCATGGTGATGATGGACGGCGAGATTGTAGAAATCGGCGGGGGCCATCTGGATGCCGGGGGCCTTGACCTGCTGGGGCTGATCTGCGGATCGGAAGGTCAACTGGGCGTCGTGACCGAGGCGACCCTGCGCATCCTGCCCAAGCCGGAGGGCGCGCGCCCTGTCCTGATGGGATTTGACGACAACGAGGTGGCAGGGGCCTGTGTGTCGGACATCATCAAAGCGGGTGTGTTGCCGGTTGCGATCGAATTCATGGACCGCCCCTGCATCGAGGCGACAGAAGCTTTTGCAAAGGCGGGATACCCGATGTGCGAGGCCTTGTTGATCGTCGAGGTCGAGGGATCGGTCGCGGAAATCGACCATCAGCTTTCGTTGATCAAGGAGATTGCGCAGCGGCATAACCCGATTGAGTTGCGCGAGAGCAAATCGGCGGAGGAATCGGCCAAGATCTGGCTGGGTCGCAAGTCCGCCTTTGGCGCGATGGGGCAGATCAACGACTACATGTGTCTCGACGGGACGATTCCGGTTTCTTCCTTGCCGATGGTCTTGCGCAGAATCAAGGAGATGAGTGCGGAATATGGCCTGAAGGTCGGCAATGTCTTTCATGCGGGGGATGGCAACATGCATCCGCTGATCCTGTTTGATGCCAACAAGCCCGGCGATCTGGAGCTATGCGAGGCGTTTGGGGCAGAGATTCTGAAGCTTTGTGTCGAGGTCGGCGGATGCCTGACAGGTGAGCATGGCGTTGGGATCGAGAAGCGGGACCTTATGCATGTTCAATACGCGCCGGAGGATCTGGAGGCGCAGATGGCGGTGAAGGATGTGTTCGACCCGGCGTGGCTGTTGAACCCGGCCAAGGTGTTCCCGCTGGACGCGTCTGAACGGCGGCGCGCGGTGATGCTGGCAGCCGAGTGAAGTCGCCGGGTGACCCCGGCGATCCGTTGGGGGCGCTGCCCCCAAACCCCCGGGAATATTTAAGGCCAAAAAGAATATGAAGATCAGTTCTGAAACGGAAGTCTGCGAGGCAATAGCCGGGGCCAAGGCACCTCTGTCGGTATGCGGTGGCGGCACGCGTGGTCTGGCCGGAGCGGGCAAAGTCCTGAGCGTGGCGGGCCTCACGGGGATCACGCTTTATGAGCCGGGGGCGCTTACGATGGTTGCGCAGGGAGGGACGCCTGTCGCGGCGATCGAACAGGCCCTCGCCAGGGAAAACCAGCGGCTGGCCTTCGAGCCGATGGACCACAGGGGGCTCTTGGCGACGAAAGGCGAACCGACGATCGGCGGGATATTCGCGGCGAATGTTGGCGGGCCACGGCGTCTGGCCGTCGGGGCGGCGCGAGATTTCCTGCTTGGGGTTCGATTTGTCGACGGTCAGGGCGCGGTGATCAAGAATGGCGGACGCGTGATGAAGAATGTCACGGGCTATGATCTGGTCAAGCTGATGGCGGGGTCATTTGGCACCCTGGGCGTCCTGACGGAGGTGTCGCTGAAAGTGCTGCCCCGCCCCGAGACCGAGGCAACTCTGGTGCTGTCTGGTCTTGACGATATGCGTGCCGTGGCGGCGTTGTGTCGCGCGATGGGCAGCCCCTTTGAGGTCACCGGAGCGGCCCATGATCCGGCCGCGGGGGAAAGCTATCTGCGGCTTGAAGGATTTGAAGCTTCGGTTTCTTACAGGATGGGGCGATTGAAGGACCTGTTGGGCGGCACCGACGTGCATGTTCTGCAATCCGACGCCTCGGCACGGAAATGGGTGGCATTGCGGGATGCCGAAGCCTTTCACGGTGTTTCGGGCGATGTCTGGCGGGTGTCATGCAAGCCGTCGGCGGGGCCGGAACTGGCGGCAAGGTCGGGGGCCGAGGCACATTACTTCGACTGGTCCGGCGGGCTGATCTGGTTGCGGGTGCCACCGGGCCATGACCTGCGCGGTCGGTTGGGGGTGTTTGGCGGCCATGCGACCCTGGTTCGCGCAGACGAGGCGACCAAGGCGCGGCTGGGCCGGTTCCAACCGGAATTGCCCGGCGTGGCACGGTTGTCAGCGGGACTGCGCGCACGGTTTGACCCAAAGGGCATCTTCAACCCCGGAGTGATGGAGGCTGTATGACAGTCCTGATCGGAATTTTCACGATGTTCTTTGTTGCCGGGCCGTTGGTCTTCCGGGCATTGACGCAGCCGACCCCGTCGCGGCATGGGCTGCATGCGCTGGCTGTCTTCGCGGGAGTCTTTGCCCTGTTCGGACTTGGGCTGCGCTTTGGCCTCGCAGGACCATGGGGGAGTGATGTGATGCTGACGGTGGGCTGCATTCTGGCACTGTGGCTCGCCTGGATCGGCGTGCTGGCCCTTGGTGCGCAGGCATTCCGGCGGGCGGAGCCGGGACTGCAGATGCACCGCTGGACCGGAATACTGGGCGCAGGAGGGACCACCGTGCCCTGGTTCGGCCTGGCCTCCGCCCAGTTGCTGGTGGGCTGAGCCCGTTGTCAGATAACAGTTAACGGAGCAGTCATGCAGACCACCTTTACCCCGGCCCAGTTGAATGATCCCGACGTCGCGCGCAGCAATGAGATTCTGCGGTCCTGCGTGCATTGCGGGTTCTGTACCGCCACCTGCCCGACTTACCAATTACTGGGGGACGAGTTGGACAGCCCCAGGGGCCGTATCTACCTAATCAAGGACATGCTGGAGAACGAACGGGTGCCGGATGCCAGGACGGTCAAACATATCGACCGCTGCCTGTCCTGTCTGGCCTGTATGACGACCTGTCCGTCCGGGGTCCACTATATGCATTTGGTGGATCATGCCCGCAGCTATATCGAGCAGAACTACAGGCGGCCCTGGGGTGATCGTGCCTTGCGCTGGATGCTGGCGCGTATCCTCCCCCATCCGATGCGGTTTCGGGTGGCCTTGCTGGGTGCAAAGATCGGACGCCCCTTTGCCCGGCTGATGCCGGATGCGCGTTTGCGGGCGATGCTGGACATGGCGCCCAGGGTCATTCCTCCGGTCAGCCGGAATGATGATCCCCAGACGTTTTCCGCCAAGGGTGACCGCAGGAGACGGGTGGCGCTGATGACGGGCTGCGCGCAGAAGGCGTTGAACACCGATATCAACGACGCAACGATCAGGCTTTTGACCCGCATGGGCTGCGAGGTTGTCGTGGCACAGGGGGCGGGCTGCTGCGGTGCCTTGACCCATCATATGGGAAAGACCGACGAAAGCCATGAATCGGCTGCGCGCAACATTCGCGCATGGACTGCCGAGATGGACGACGACGGGCTGGACGCCATCGTGATCAACACCTCGGGCTGCGGCACCACGGTCAAGGATTATGGCCATATGTTCAGGAACGATCCACTGGCGGCAGATGCCGCGCGGGTTTCCGCGATTACAAAGGATGTATCCGAAGTTTTGACAGACCTGTCCGATGGGCTTGCCACAGGTCAGATGGCGGCGGCAGCGGCGCGCGGCAGCGATCATCAGCCGCCCGCAGCAGGTTTGACCGTGGCCTATCACGCGGCCTGTTCGCTGCAGCATGGCCAGCAAATCAAAAACCATCCGAAGGACCTGTTGAAGGCTGCTGGATTCACCGTGGTGGAGCCTGCGGACCCACACCTGTGTTGCGGTTCGGCAGGGACGTATAACCTGATGCAGCCGGAAATTTCGAAGCAATTGAAGGCCCGGAAAGTGCACACGCTGGAGGCGCAGCAACCCGACGTCATCGCCGCAGGCAACATCGGCTGCATGATGCAGATCGGGTCTGCGGCGTCGGTTCCTGTTGTCCATACAGTGGAGCTGCTGGATTGGGCGTCAGGGGGGCCAAAACCGCCCGCCCTGTGCGGAAAATTGCCTGCCGAGGCGGAAATTCCACGGTTGCGTTAAAGGCGTTGCCCAATTTTTGCCGCAAGTTGTCGATAACAAGGCAGCAGCGACTTTGCTTGGGGGATTTTCGTGCAGCGCTTATTGGGATTTACTCTGATGGTGATCGTCACCACCTCGGCGGCTTTTGCGCAGGACGCCGGACTCAAGCGTCTGGATTCGGGTGACGACGCGGCCGCCTGGGAGGCCGTAGGTCGGCTCGATATCGCCGGAATCGGGTTTTGCACCGGCACGCTGATCGCCCCACGCCTTGTGCTCACCGCGGCCCATTGCCTGTTTGACCGCGAGACGAAACAGCGCGTCGATCACAGCAAGGTGCGCTTTCTCGCCGGATGGCGTAACGGGCGCGCCGGTGCCTACCGGGACATCCGCAGGGCGGTGGTTCACCCCGATTACATTTATGACGGAGTCGTATCTTCGGATCGGGTTCGCAACGATCTGGCGCTGCTGGAACTGCAGCGACCGATCAACAACACTACGATCAAGCCCTTCGGCACTGCCGCGCGCCCCAGACCGGGCGATTCCGTTGGCGTTGTCAGTTACGCCAAAGACCGGTCCGAAGCGCCCTCATTGCAAGAGGTCTGCAAGGTGATCGCGCAGCAAGAGGGCGTTCTGGTCACCTCCTGCTCCGTTGATTTCGGATCAAGCGGCGCGCCGATCTTTTCGCTTGAAAACGGCGAGGCGCATGTCGTTTCCGTGGTGTCGGCCAAGGCGGAAGTGGAGGGGGAAACGGTTTCCCTCGGGACGGCGCTGTCTACGCCGCTGGCATTGTTGCAGGCGCAAATGGTTGCTGGACAGGGCGTGTTCCCGGTGAGTGGCAGCGGCAGCAAAAGCATTTTGGCCGGTCAACGCAGCACAAGCACGGGCGCGAAATTCGTGCGCCCCTGAGCTACCTGCGGGGGACTTGAAACCCCGACGTTTTATTCCCACATCTTCGGCATCAGGACGCCTCTGCAGGGTCCTGATAACAGAACTGGGCCTGTCCAATGGTGGAAGGCTCGTATCGTTAATCGCTCAAAGATGAGGATGACAAATGCGTACTTATGATTTTGCACCGCTTTACCGGTCCAGCGTTGGTTTTGACCAGATTGCCAACATGATGGATCGCGTGTTGAGCAATGATGGGGCCACCCCCAGCTACCCCCCTTACAACATCGAGAAACTGAACGACGACAGCTATCGCATTTCGATTGCGGTGGCAGGTTTTGCCGACGCTGACCTGAGCGTCGAGGTCCGTGAAAAGGCGCTGATCGTGTCCGCGCGCAAAGCTGATGGGGACGAAGACAAGACCTTTCTGCATCGCGGCATCGCGACACGGGCATTCGAACGCCGGTTCCATCTGGCGGACCATGTCCAAGTGACAGGTGCGACGCATTCCAACGGCATGCTGCACATCGAACTGCAGCGTCAGGTTCCCGAGGCGCTGAAGCCGCGCCAGATCCAGATCGCATCGGATACCAAGGCGCTGGACAAGGATGTCGTCGACGCGAAATCCGTCAACTGAGGCGGCCGGTTCACGCTGGTCAACCCCAAGGGGCGGATCACGGTCTGAACCTCACTCAAGACGGACCGGGGCCCGGAGCAGAGATGTTCCGGGCTTTTTGATGATTACTTGTCAGGCAATGGGTTGAAAGGCTTTTCAGCAGGAGGTGAGGATCGCCTGCAAGGCCCGAAATCTGACAAAAGGGGGCCGGCACTGCCACAGCAGAACCGACCCCCAGGACAGCCGAGGCAGCCTTGGGTTCAAACCGGGAGAAGTCAGTTTGTCTGCGTCTCGGTGCCCGTCCCTGCACCACTGCCCAGCTGCTGCTGGACTGCGGCGGCGAATTCCTGTTCGGTGACTTCCAGTTCGAGCTGACCTTCGGAATTCAATTGGTCTGTGCTTTGGATCGCCACGCGGCCCCCTTCGACATCATATGTGTCGCCCAGGGCGATTTCATAGCGGTTGGTGCCGTCCTCCAGGGCGGTCACCGTTTCGATCTTGCCGATCACCGCATCATCAGAGGTCACGGCGACGGCTGTGCCGTTCTCGATCGCTTCCTTTGTGGTGCTGGCAATCTCGGCCGGAACCTCGGGGGTGGCTTCGGGCGCGACCTGTGTTGTCGGCGCTTCCGGTGCCGGCGACGTTTCCGGTGCTTCCTGCGCCATCAGCGGCATGGAGAATGCAGCCGCGAGCGCCGTCGAACCGACGAGGGTACGGGTGATTTTCGAAAAGGTCATAGATCTTCCTTTCAGTCGTTGTTGGCGAGAGCCCGGCAAGCATTCTGCCTGCCGGTTGTGGTGCCAACCCGAACATGGGCAGGGGGTTTCCCGCTTGCCACAGCGTCGGCGGCAGGTTGCGCAGAACGCAGGGCGTCGGCGGCAGACCGCTTCTTGCGCCCGGACGCGGGCGCGGTCAGGGCCTTGCAATCGCCGCGCGGTTTCCCAAGGGGGAAGTTACTGAATATTAGGATGCAACTGCCAATCTGCGCCGGTCCCCGAGCCGGAGCCGTGATGCGCGACGTTTTCCCCATTCTGATGACAGTTCTCTGTGCCCTGGTTCTTGGCAGTAACGCCCGCGCCGAAGGCGGATCATTGTTTTCCCAGGGCGACTGGGGCGGCGCGCGGGTCGGGTTGATTGCCTCGCGGGCGCTGTCGAGTGATGGCGAGGCGGACCCCAGCCTGTTTGTGGGCCGCGCGGCGCAGGGCCTGTTCGCGGAAAGGCCAGCCCATGAACCTGCGTTCGAAAATGCGCCGCTTGCGTTGGTGCAGGGTTCGGACGTTGCGCGGATACGCGCGCTGATCGGCGCGGCGGAATCGCGGCGTGATGGCTATGACGCGGTGCAACATGGCGCGCGCATCAAAACACCGAAACCTCCGACGCAGATGACATTGGCCGAGATCTACCGCTGGATCGAGGAGACGCCGGCTCAGCCGCATGCCATCGGCCGATACCAGTTCATCCCGGCGACATTGCGCCGGGTTGTGGCGAAGTTGGGCATCGCCCCGACTGCGCGGTTCAGTCCCGGCGTTCAGGACCGTCTGGCAGATGTTCTATTGGCGGAGGCGGGTCTGCATGAATTCCGCGCGGGCAGGCTGGGGCGCGTGGGTTTCATGAACAATCTGGCAAAGATCTGGGCCGGTTTGCCGAACTCCACCGGCAAGTCGCATTATCACGGACATGCGGGCAACCGGGCGTCGATCACATGGGCCCGGTTCAATGCGGAGATGGCGAGGATTGATCCGGCAATGATTGCCGATCAAGCGCTTGAGTAAGGGCATGCCCCCTCACCCTAACCCTCTCCCCCGTGGGGGAGAGGGGATATGTTGCGTCTGTGGTGACCGGGTGGTCAGACGGACATGCAGATGTATTTCATCTCAAGGTAATCTTCGATCCCGTGGTGGCTGCCCTCGCGGCCCAGGCCGGACTGCTTGACGCCGCCGAAGGGGGCAACCTCGGTGGAGATGATGCCGGTGTTCACGCCGACGATGCCATATTCCAGTGCCTCGGCTACTTTGTACACGCGGCTGAGGTCCTTGGCATAGAAGTAGGATGCGAGTCCGAAGATCGTGTCATTGGCCATCGCGATCACGTCGTCTTCGTTATCGAACTTGAACAGGGGGGCAAGGGGGCCGAATGTCTCTTCCTTGGAGACTTTCATCTCCTGGGTCACGCCGGTGATGATGGTCGGTGCCAGGAAATTGCCTTCCATCTTTTCGCCTTTCGATCCCAAAAGGATCTGGGCGCCTTTGGAAACGGCATCCTCGACGTGTTCCTTGACCTTTTCGCTGGCGTCGCCGTTGATCAGCGGACCCAGTTCGACGCCGTCCTCGAAGCCATCGCCGACCTTCATTTTGCTGACGCGGTCCTTCAGCTTGGCGGCGAAAGCGTCGTAGACGCCTGCCTGGACGTATATCCGGTTGGCGCAGACGCAGGTCTGGCCGTTGTTGCGGAACTTGCACAGGATCGCGCCTTCGACGGCGGCATCGAGATCGGCGTCGTCAAAGACGATAAAGGGCGCATTGCCGCCAAGTTCCATGGAGCATTTCATGACCTGATCGGCGGCCTGTCTGAGCAGGATGCGACCCACCTCGGTTGATCCGGTGAAGGTCAGTTTGCGCACGGCGGGGTTTTCGCAGAATTCCTTGCCCACAGCAGAGGAGGACGAGGAAGGCACTACGTTGAATACCCCGGCAGGGATGCCCGCACGTTCGGCCAGGACACCCATGACGATGGCCGACAGCGGTGTTTCCGCAGCGGGGCGCGCGACGAAAGCGCAGCCGGCAGCCAGTGCCGGTGCGGCCTTGCGGGTGATCATTGCGTTGGGAAAGTTCCATGGCGTGATGGAGGCCGCGACGCCGATGGGCTGCTTGATCACCGTAATGCGCTTGTCGCGCTGGTGGCCCGGTATCGTCTCGCCGTAGATGCGTTTGGCCTCTTCGCCGAAGAACTCGATGAAAGACGCGCCATAGGCGATTTCGCCCTTGGCTTCGGCCAGCGGCTTGCCCTGCTCTGCGGTCAGGATTTTCCCAAGGTCTTCCTGGTTTTCCATCATCAGGTCGAACCACTTGCGCATGACGGCGGCGCGTTCCTTGCCGGTCCAGGCGGCCCATTCCTTTTGCGCCTTTTCGGCCTGTGCAATGGCACCTGCGACCTGCGCGCGGCTGAGGTTCGCAACCTTGGCGATCACGTCGCCGCGGGCGGGGTTCATTACGTCAAATGTGCCATCGTCCCCGTCCACCCATTTGCCGCCGATATAGGCGCGGGTTTCCAACAGGCCGGGATCCTTGAGCATGGATTTCAGATCGGTTTTTGCGTCAGTCATTTGTGTTGTCTCCGCTTTTGTTTGTGGCACCCAAAGCAACATTGGCTATGATTGTCCAGTTCCCGTTTGATTTCGGGGCGCTATCCAAAGGACGATTTATGACGCAGTTTGACGATGCCTATGACAATTCCGGCCATATCGAGGGCGCTGACACATTCCCCCCGAAGTGGGAAAAAGCAGCAGCAGCTTTTCGTAACGATCTGGGCGCACGGGCGCAGGTCGGGGTGTCTTACGGCCCTTCCGACAGGCAGGTCTTTGATTTCTTTCAGCCCGAAGGCGTGTCGCGCGGGACTGTTATTTTTGTACACGGCGGTTACTGGAAGGCATTCGACAGCAGCTATTGGTCCCACCTGGCCGCCGGGCCATTGTCGCGCGGCTGGGCTGTCGCCATGCCGTCCTATGATCTTTGCCCCGATGTGCGCATCGGCACGATCACTACCCAGATTGCCGCGGCCGTTACCGAGATTTCCAGGCGAACGTTCGGCAGGCTGTCGCTTGTGGGTCATTCGGCGGGCGGGCATCTGGTGTCTCGGATGACCGATCCGCTGGTGCTGCCGTCCGAGGTGCGCGACCGGATCGAGAACATCGCCCCGATCTCCGCCCTTGCTGATCTTGGCCCCCTCATGCAGACGTCGATGAACGATGTGCTGCGTATCGACGCAGCTGAGGCGCTGGCGGAAAGCCCGATCAACATGAGCCCCCCGCATGGGGTCAACGTAACCGTCTGGGTCGGCGCGGATGAGCGGCCTGCGTTTCTGGAGCAATCCGAGCAGCTGGCGCGGACCTGGGGCGCGCGTCAGGTCGTTGTCGAGGGCAAGCATCACTTTGACGTCATCGACGCGTTGGCCGATCCTGAAAGCGACATGGTGAGGGCCGTGTTGGGGGGGTGAACGCGCCCCTGTCCGGTGCGATGGCGCGGCTTGCACAGGTTGAACCCAAAAGAGGGTTCTTGCCTGCCCAGAGGTCAGGGCCCGATCAGCCTTGACCCGGCAGGTCAGTTAAACAATACCGTTGTGAAATTCACGTTCGGGCCACATCTTTCCGATAAGGCGCGGCAATGAAAGAGCCTGGATGTCAGACAAGCTGATTGACGATGAAGAGATCCGCCTGGCGCTGCTGCGCGGATACAACATTCTGGACACGGCGCCCGAAGAAGGCTTCGATGAAATCGTCAAACTTGCTGGCGAGATATGTCAGACGCCCATCGCATTGGTGTCGCTGGTCGAAAAGGATCGCCAGTGGTTCAAGGCGGTTCAAGGTCTGGACGTGACGGAAACGCCAATTCAGATGAGTATTTGTGCCCATGCCATCCAGTCTGGTGATTTTCTGGAGGTCCAGGATACAACCAATGACCCGCGCACCGCTGCAAATCCGCTGGTCACGGGTGATGACCAGATCAGGTTCTACGCCGGGGCTTTGCTGAAAGGCGCAGATGGCGTGGCGTTGGGCACATTATGTGTCCTTGACCGTGTGCCGAGGGTCTTGAGAGAAACCCAGCGCACCACGTTGAAGATATTGGCAAAGCAGGTGATGCGTCACCTTGAACTGCGCGAAGCGCTGGGTGCTGCCGAAATGCTGCGCCGCGAGGTCGACCACAGGGTAAAGAACTCCCTGCAGGCGCTGGAGGCGTTGATCCGCATTCAGACTCGTTCGGTTCAGACGGAGGAGGCGCGCGAGGCGCTGGAGGCCGTACAGGGCCGGCTTGCCATGGTCAGCAACCTGCATGAGGCATTGTATCTTTCCGATGCCGGCGCGATGGTAAATCTGACCAGTTTCCTTGATCGCGTGGTTCTGACCGCTTCGGCACAAATGCCGAAAGGCATTCACGTGCGGCATGATGTGGAATCATGCAAGCTCCAGTCCCGTGCCGCGTCAGCGGTCGGCATGATCGTGAACGAGGCCATCGCGAACGCGGCGAAATATGCGTTCGAGGGGCGCGACAAGGGGGCCTTGGACATCATCGGAAAGATTGATGGCGACAGCTATGTGCTGACCTGTGTCGATGACGGCGGACCACCTGCTGCGGGCGGCGTTCAGACCATTGTCGGGACTGGTCTGGGGATGCGTATCATGCAGGCGGCGGCGCAGCAGTTGGGTGGCGATCTGACCTCGCATCACGGTGACAAAGGGCATGTTGTTACCCTGCGCTGGCCTCTGACCTGACGCGATCCCCTCTTTTCAAGGGCATGGGCATTTGCCACACTCCGGTTAAATTGCGGGCATGGGTGATGTAAATTGCCGTAACATTACCTATATATGTTTCAACCTATTGGAAAACGGAGATTTTAATGGCGAATTTGGATGCACAGGTCAAGGAATCCCAGGCGCAGGTGGCACAGGCGCAATCCAAGATTGCGGAACTGACCAGCCGGATCGAGACAGCACGCGCCAAGTTGAAGACCGGTGACGATGCGATGATCGACATCGAAAACGCCTCTCTCGAAGACGTCCATGCCCATACCGACATCATGAACGCGAACATCGCGGAACTGATCATGGGCCTGGACGATGTCACTGCCGGGTTCAGCCGCGATTTCGATGAGATGCGCAGCAAGACGGGGATGGAAACCTTCATCGGTATCTTTTCCCGCGCAAAGGCCGACAGCATGCGGCAGGAACGCGTCCGCTCAGCCTCGATCGACGACAAGCTGCAGGATCTGATTAGCAAGTCGGATGTGATTGTCCAGTTGCTGGAGGGGCAGTTGGCTATGCTGGAAGAGCAGAAGGTCAAGGTTGAAAGCAACCTGAGCGAGACGCTGGATGAACGAGAACTGACGGTGGGGGAACTGGAAACCATCCGTGCCGATATCGGTGGCATGGACCCGGACATCATCAAGCTGGAAAACGCCATCGCGTCAGAGGCGGATGCCGCGAAACGCACCAAGCTGGAAACGCAACTGGCGGAGGCCAATGCGAAGTACAACGCGCTGGTGCAGGAGGAGCAGGTCAAGCTGGCCAAGTCCCAGACGCTGGAGCGCTATATCGAGAAGGGCAAGACCTGGATCGACTCCCTGCAGAACCAGGCGGCGACGCAGATGGTGCTGATCAACAAGTTGCAGACCGATACCAAGCAGCGGGTGGTGCTGTATGACGCGTTGACCAAATCGCTGAAAACGGCGCAGCAGCAGGATGTGGCGCACCGCATCAACGAGATCGGCGTGAAAACGGATCAGGAGGCGCAGTCGGCCATGGCCGGGATCGGCGCGGCGACGAATGCACGCATGGCCGAAATGATGGAGAAACACGAGGATCATATGGTCTTTGCCCGCGAGGTGCTGGAGGCCAAGGCCAAGGCGGATGAGCGTTTTGCCCGGCGGTTCGCGAAAATCATCGAGAAGCACGACAGCAATCAATATGGCGGGTAATGCGATACCTCGGCCCTTGTCGTCATCCTCGGGCTTGACCCGAGGATCGCGTGAAACGAAGCGCGTGATCGCGAGAGATCCTCGGGTCAAGCCCGAGGATGACGTGAAACTCCCGTGACCGACCCCGCCAACGATCACATCGGCCTCACCGACACATTCGCTTCGCGCCGCTACTTCGCCAAGTTCGAAGGGATCATGCAGCACATGTTGCATGTGGCCGGCGTGATGGAGGCGGAAGGGGCGCTGGACCGGGCGGAAATCGAGATCCTCACCCGCTATGCCGCCAAGCTGACCCATAGTTTTCGCGCGCTCAGCTACAAGTATCTGTTGGTGGGGCGTGAAACGGGACGTTTCTTTGGCTCGTTGACCATGGACAACCGCGACAGCGGCTTTCCGGTGGCGGCAGAAATCATGACCATGGCCAATGACGCGCAACAGGCCGCGAAACACCTGGAAAACATGCCGTCCGAAGCGCGACTGAAGGATGAGATGGTGCAGACCATCCTGGGCGACCAGAAAATTCCCACCAAGCTGCAATTCGCCCTTTCGCAACGGCTCTACTACGCGGAACTGGCGCGGGGTGATCTGTTCTGGGTGCACAACGACCCGCAGGCGGCCTGGATGGGCAATATCGGCGAGGGGCGCCGACGGTTCCGCCTGCACTGGGCCACCTATGATTCAGAGGTCAATCTGCCGGTCATCTACCTGATGGAACTGGAGGACACGGGCCATATCGGCCTGCCCAAGGACCAGCGGCGCTGGCCCGAGGTGCAGGCGCATCTGAGCGCGCAGGCGCTGGGTGGGCTGAAACTGCTGACCATCGCGCGCGGCTTTGATCAGGATTTTGACGACCTGCACCCCAAGCGCTTGCGCCGGTTCCATCTGGGGCCGATGTACAGCCATGCCTACACCCGGCAGGCCGGCCCCCTGCGCGAGGTGCTGGCAGAGGCAAACGCGCCTGCAGGCCAGGATTGGGCGCTGGTCTGGACCGAGGAGGAACTGGTGAGCGACCGGGTGATCGAAGAGAAATCCGGCTGGTTCTCCACCGTGGAGCGTGAAGTCTTCGCGCTCGACCCCTTTGGCGTGCAGGGGCCGGACCTGGGGGCGACGCGAACGGAGCGCAGCATCATCCTGCCCCAGCGGCCATATCAGGTGTTGGAGGAAAAACGCCCCCCCGGATTTGCCTCGGTGCGGAAATACGTGGTCAGCCAAAAAGGACGGGTTCTGCGATATTAGGGCCTGTGGACATTCATCTTCCACCACCCGTTTCAGTCCAAAATTGCTCAGTTCCAGGCAAGAGAGCGCAGGAATAGCCAGCTATTTCAAGTTCTCTTAACGCAGAAATGGGCAATTTTGGCGAAACCCTTGCAGGGCGCGGCGGATTTTGCCTCTGCCATCTCGGATTTTCGCTTCCAATGATCACATTGCTGCGCTCAAATCAGAGCGCCAGCGGCAAAATCCGACTCGCGCGGGTGGCGGAAGATGAATATCCACAGGCCCTAGTGAAGCTGCGCCAGAAGAGTGTATTTGTTGAACAATGAAAATGAGTTTGAAATATGAGCCAGACATCTGACGCAATGGAGCTTCGGGAAGAGGACATTGCAAAGCACGTGAGCGTGGCGCAGTCCCTGCTGGAGGGTTTCGACCACGCGCCGCGCATCGGCAAGCCCTCAGATGAAGCGCCTCGGGCAGAACGGTCGTCGGGCATTGGCACGCGGCGGCGGTTTCGCAGCACCACGCCGGGTCTGGCCACGCGGCGGACCACGCCCAGCGGTGCCGTGCAGCTTCTGGCGCGGATCGAAGGGGCGGATGATGGTGACACATTGGTCACGCCCTTGCAGGCTACCGTTATGCACGCCCTGCGCCGCGCCACTGCCATCGCGCTGGCCGTGGCAGAGAACGTGGCGGAGCAATCCGGGCTGGGCGATCTGAAGCGCGCCAACCTCGAAGGATCATTGCCAGCCGCCCGCAAGTCCGAATTCTCTGAGCTGTTGGCGGCTGAGGCGCTGGTGACGCTTTATGTCTTTGGCAATGCCACGGCCTATTTGCTGTCATCCCACCTGTCCGAAACAACGGTCGAGGTCGGCGATGTGGACGAGGTCCTGACCGACAATGGGCAAACCGCCCTGCATGGCGCGCTCTGGGAACTGGATCAAGACATCGCGGCCAACGCGCAGGACGACGCGCGGCTGGTGGCCACGGTCAGCGCCTTTGCCGAGGCGCTGATGGAAAAGGTCGCGCTGCGTGCGCAGTCCGCCCCACGCCTTGAGGGGTACAAGGGGGCATCCTGGCGGATCGAGGCGGATGATTTCACGGTATCCGGGTTCTCGCCCGCGTCGAAGGCGAAATCGACCAAGCTCACGATGACCTTCAAAAAGCCGAATGAGGTCGTGGGCAACCACATAGCCAAATATCAGGCGATGAAACTGGCCAAGATGCTGATGGCCTATGATTTCGACCGCCGCCTGAACCCTTTTGCCGATCTGGGCGGGTTCATCTTTACCTTTATGGGCGACGGCGCGCCGGGGACGGGCAAGACCACGCTGATCCAGATGATGGCGGGGCTGATCAGCGAATATTGCGGCAACGCGGGCTATCCGTTCCGCTATCAGAACCTGAGCACGGACAACATCGACAGCTATCAGGGCAAGTCGGGGCAGAACGCCAAAGCCTTTATCAACAACATCATCGACCCCTCGGTGATCGGGTTCGGGACCATTGACGACATCGACCAGTTGGCGGGCAAGCGCGGCGACAGGCAGTCAAGCGCGGGGCAGTTGGAGATCACTGCCGTGCTGATGGAAAGTTTTGCCGGGGCCAATACGGTGGTGCGGGGGAACTGCACCTTCGGCATGTTCTCGAATTACCCGGAGAACGTGGATGACGCCCTGCGCCAGCGGGCGGGCGCGCGGTTCCTGGTGGACGGGCCGCAGACGCGGGAAGATTACGTCGATATCCTGTATCTGCTGATGGGCAGGAACCACGACATCCCGCTGGGCGATCATAATGTGTTCGAGGCGCAGGCGATCAAGAAGGCGGTCGCGGCGTCGTTTGAATCGCACTCCCGCCCGCATGAGGCGGGGCTGGTGAAGGTGTTCGAGGCGGTGCAGGACCGGATCGGGGCCTTGGATACGATCAACAAGCTGGGGACGTACCTGAAGGGGATACAGGAGGCGGACGAGCGGTTCACGGGGCGGGCGATCAAGAACATCACCGACGCGGTGAAGGTGCGGGCGATGGACTTTGAACTGCCCGACGAATGGATGGAGAACCCGGAGCTGTTCCTGTTCAAAGGGTATGACGAGAAGAAAGCGATGATCGAGGACATGCGCCAGCCGATCACGGTGGAGATGGTGATACAGGAGATCAACCGCTACGCGGATTCAGAGTTCCGCTATGCGGACAAGTCGGACGAGGTGGCGATTGAGAACGCGGTGCGGGAGATGGGGCGGATGGAAGAGGCGAAGAAGCGGTATTTGAGTGGGGGTGAGGGGTGACTAAGAAAGGCTCCAGTGGAGCCTTTCCACCGCGAACGGGAGGAGCCCCGGTTTGGGTCCCTATGAATGTGTTTCCAATAGTCGTCTATTCTATCTTAGTGTGTCTTCTATTCGCAGCGCCGGTTCATCCGGATGAAGAGGACCCGCTGATTATCGAAAAATTCACGGACGATGAGTTTTCGCGAGTCTTGCTGCGAAACTCCGGTGTCGCCGTGCCCGAATTCTTTGGCTGCAATCGAATGGGTAAAAACGAGCCGAAGCTTCCTGTTGTTTGCTTACATGGAAATATTCAAGCGAGAATTGATCGAGTAAAGAATTCCGCGGCAAACCTCTTTGAGGTTATTTCCACTATTCCGCAAACGGATTGGTGGGAAAGTGGACTGCAAGTGCAGAACCTCAACTTCATATCCTGGACGGTAAAGCCAAGATATTACTGGCATGCCCGTAGTTTCAGAAGGTCAGTCTTATGTGTGATCGGTACTCCGATCAATCAAACGAATAGTGATTTTTATGGTGCCGAATGTCTTCGCACGTTTCCAAGCTCGAACCCATCAGAGAGTGGGAGCGTGCTGAAAGTAACGTTTGAAGATCACGGGGTCTTTGGTGTTTTGGGGCAGAACACAACCAGAGATGAACTGGAGTTCAGGGTCTTCGTGACTTACTTCGCGATGAATGTCTGGAGTTTCGATTAATGAACCGTCTCATCCGCCACGGACTCATGTTCGGCAATCTGTTCCACGTCGCCTCGCCCGCCCTCGTGGACCGCTACAACCGCGCGCTGGAACACCTCACCGGGAAACGCACCAAACTCACCGATTTCCACGTCGACATCTCGGGCTATTCGCCTGAGGTGGGGGATGAACTCAATGATCACCTCTACCTCAACCATGCAGGCGTGAACCGGCAGTTCATCCTGCTGAGCATGGAGCAGCGGACGGCGCCTTTGCTCAACATGAAATTCTCCACCTCTCGCGGTATCCTGCAGCAGTTCATCGCCGAGAATGAGGCGCAGTTGTTTGCGCTGACCGCCCGCGACGCGGTGGCGGGGGAGTTGGTGAACTCCGTTTACGATGTGTCAGAGCCAAAGCGGCTGTTCGACATACGGCGGGTGAAGCTGGAAGCCGACACGACCGCAGGCACGGTGCGGGATGCGGCGAAGCTGGGGCAGATGGTGGACCGGTTCAAGACCGAAAAAGACGGCTGGTATGACGATGTGCTGATCGCGCAGATGATCGAACTGGCGGGCAAGACCGGCGATGTGGTGCGCAACCCGGTCAAGCTGCGCCAGATGTCCTTTGACCAGCGGAATTTCTGGACAGCGCATTTTGGCGGGCTCTACCTGTTTCAGGAACTGGACCATCCGGCGGTGATTGCGCCAAGTGGCAAGGATCATCTGGGCGATCTGCCGATCAAATATGTCTTTGACGCCGACGACCGGAACCAGCTTGCGAAGTTTTTCGAATACAACGGCCTGACCGAAACGATTGTGGAGGCGCGGGGCATCAATTCGGCGGCGATCCTGCGGCAGAAGATGGATTTCATCCTGATCGACGCGGTGGCGGATCAGGGGGGCGACCTGACCGGGGCCACGCGTGCCGATATGCGGCGCCTGGCGCGTGAACATGTGGACAAGTTGCCTGAGGAGTTTCACGCGGTGGGTGCGCTGGTGAACTGGGCCGAGAACGGCGGCAACTGGCCGCGGATATCCTCGGACCATCCGGCGTATTTCTACACCCTGCGCGCCAGCGACACCAAGGATGCGGCGCTGGTGAACATGTTGCTGGCAGAACTGGCACCCAAGGACGCGCGGCAGATGTTCATCTGCCACAAGGAATTGTTCTACCAGACCTATGCGCGCTGGCCGGAGGCGAAGAAGGCCTATGTTGCCGATTTCCTCGTGGCCGAGTATCAGATGGACAAGGCGGGCGCGCGGGCGGCGCTGTTCGGACACGACGCGCCGATGGAAGAGCCCGCCCCCCGCAGGCCTGACCCGGTGTCCGACATGATCGCCCGCGTCGGCCCCTGGGGCGCGGTGAGGGAGAGATAGATGTTTGCATTGGCACGTCTTGTGGTGATGGGGTTCATCGTTTTGACGGTGATCTATGTCTGCCTGTCGTTCTATTCGCGCAGCGTGCGGCGGTCGAAACTGCGCAAAAAGTGGTACGAAGGCAAGCAGTTGGTGGACCGCGACACGTTTGTGCAGCGCGGGCTGGAACGCTATGACGGGTCCATAAGGCGCAAGCTGATCCTGGGTGTCTACATCGTGCCAATCGTGGTGATCGGTGTGATCATCTATCTGACGAATTTTTCCTGAGAGGGACCAAGATGGCGATTATCAAGTGGGTTTTCTGGATCACCATCTGGGTGCTGGTGGCCGCGTTTTTTCATTATACGCTGCCGCAGACAGACATCGTGCGGATCACGGATACCTACGAGAAGCGTGTCGATCCGGGTGAGAATTCGATCTTCTGGGCGCAGGCGGATGTGGGTACGGACGGGACGCTGGCGAACCGGGATGTGTTCTTCATCCAGACGCGGCGGGCCAAGGGCGACGTCATGGTCTATCGCAACGAGGATACAGGCTGGGGCTGGCCGCCCTATTTCAAATTCGACACGTCCAACCTGCAGGCCGAGGCTGCGGATGCAAAGTCGACCGGAGCGGCATCGTCGTGGTATGCGGTCAAGCATTATGGCTGGCGCAACGAGTTTCTGACGGTATTCCCCAATGCCATTTCCCTGCGCAAGGTCGAGGGGCCCGATGCGTCCAAGGGGATACCCTGGCTGAACATTTTCATTCTCGTGGTATTTTTTGCCCTGGTCTATGGCATCTGGGTCCGCTGGCGGCGGTTCCGGCGGGCGCGGATCGACCCGACGCTTGAGGCGCTCGAGGATGACCTGGCAGAGAAACGGCAGGGGCTGTCACGGTGGTTTGGCAGCTGGCGGGCGAAAAAGTGACCGCGCGGTCGTGATCCGAATGTGAGGCTGCGCCGCATCCGACTCGTTTTTTGCTGATGAGGGGGCTGCGCGCCCCCTCACACTCCCTGCGGAGTATTTGCGGCAAAAAGAATGATGATCGGCGTCAGTCCGCGAAGAGGTAGTCGGTCTTGGCGATTTCGCGCGCCTTGTCCTTGGAGATGTTCAGGAATTTCTCAAGGTTTTCTGCGTTGACCTCAGGTTCGGCAGCCTCGCGGATGCGGATATGGTTCTCGAACTGGGCATCGCGGATGCGGTCGCTTTCGTGCACCATGTCATTTCGGATCGTAGGCAGCAGGCGTTCCAGCGTGTCCTGCGATGTCTGTTCCCCGGCGAGGCCCACGCGCATCGCGTGGCCGATCAGGTAATTGTCCGTGAATTGGCATTCGATTTCGAGGATGCGGGTGATGGAGCGATCCGAGGCGAAGTCGTTCAGAAGCTCGATGTTGCCAGGGTCCATGCAGACAATCATGCGGTCGGTTTCGAAATAGTCGAACAGCATCCGCATCAAGGCCCGCCGGTGGCGGTGACGTTTTTCCAGTGTGTTCTGGATCCCGCCCAGGTCGGGCAGGGTCGTGTCCTCTTCGTTGAAGAGGTATTCGATCGCGGGGACATTGGTGACCTGCCGGATGCGATCCAGGACCCTTTTGGCGACATGCCATTTCTTGCAGACAACGATCAGCAGTTCGCGTTCGCGGCCCAGCGTGCTTTC
Source organism: Sulfitobacter sp. EhC04 (assembly GCF_001650875.1). GTDB lineage: Bacteria > Pseudomonadota > Alphaproteobacteria > Rhodobacterales > Rhodobacteraceae > Sulfitobacter. The sequence goes on along the minus strand of NZ_LXYI01000008.1, from coordinate 165,631 downwards.
GGTTTCCCAGAAACGGGTGGCAAAGCGGCGGCCGATCCGGCCCCGGCCTGACAGGAACTTGAACAGGCCGCGACCTTCGTTGCTGATCTGGAACTGGACGCCTTCGGCGGCGTAGAGCAGCCCGAGCCTGCGTTTCAGATCCTGCGCCTCCGGGCTGATCTTGCGGGCGAAAAGGTAATCCTGGCTAAGCAGCAGCTCATAGTGGTCATTGTAGAAATTGACCGGCATCCCGTAATCCGTGAACATCAGGAAGGTCAGGGTCCGGCATCGGATTTCGACCTCGGGCACCAGGTGGCGAACCAGCGTCTGAAAGAAGGTTTCATCGGGTATCCAGGTGGACCGGAAGAAGCGGACGACATCGCGGCGCTTTTTCACGAAATCCAGCAGCCATTCCACCGTGCGGCGGCGCAGGCACCACCACTGGCTGCCGATCATGATCTGCAGGTCGGCGGGAATGTTGCGGGTCAGCCCCAGTTTTTTCTGGACCTCGTACATCCAGTAGAACCGCTTTTTCTGGGTCCGTTCATTGAACCAGTGCCGATAGATCAGACGTTCCTCTTTCCAGCCTGTCTTGATCCAGTCGCTTTCGAAGTAGTCGAAGCTTTCGATAAAGTCGGCATCATTGTCGTCAAGAAACTGATGGGTATATTCCGCCGACTTGATCGCCATGCAGTCGCCGGACAGCATGTAGAAATGTGTTGCCCGCGGAAACGCCTCCACTGCTGAGGTCAGGGCGCTGAGCGTTGCCTGCACCAAAGACCATTCTCCCCAGCCGCATTTCACGCGTTTCTTTGCGAAGATCACATTCGGGTTGTCGTCCAATGCCGCGCGGATCTGTTGGTAATGGGCGGGCTTCGCCCGAGAGTCGAAGTGGATCGACATATAGTCCCCGGCCGTCGTCAGCCGCTCAGCCTGCCGGATGATCGCAAACGGGTCCTTGTGACAGAGCAGTATGTAAGCAATTTTGGCCACGGGGGAAACGAACTGCCTCTTTACCTTGTATTGTTTACCTAGATAATGATGAAGCAACATTGAATAAACCGCATTTATTTGCTTTTTTGCGGCAACTCAAAACTGTTGCTGAAAACAGTCATGATAGAATGAGCGAGAGGCAGTCGACTATGGGGTTCCCCGGAACATGGATGACGGAAAGCGAAAGCGTGGTCTATCGGGTGGTGCCCAAGTGTGCCTGTTCGACAATCGGGCAGATCATGTACTACTCCGACCACGGCACGTTTTTCGACGGTGACATCCATGACGCGCAGTCCGGACTGCATAAATGGGCGCTGGATGCATCGCAACTGCCGATCACCGAGAACGTCAAGGGCCACAAGTCCTATGCCTTTACCTGCGTGCGCAATCCCTACACGCGGATATTGAGTTCGTTCTTCGACAAGATCTGTGGCATCCAGCGAAACGGCAAACGGTATCGCGGCAACCTGGTCCCCCTTCTGATCCAGAAATATGGCATCGAGGTGGGGGGCGATGACGGCAAGCAGGAGTTCGACCAGATTGCCAGTTTCCGCAGGTTCCTGTTGTTCGCCCGCGATACCATCCGGTGGCGGCGGCCGATGGACCCTGACATTCACTGGTCGGCCATGTCCGGCCATGTCAGCACCTTCATCGTGAATGGTGGGCGCTATGACAAGATATTCTGGACCGAGGCATTCAATGACGGGATGCAGGACGTGCTGGATGCGATTGACACATCGCACCTGGTCCAACTTGCCGATATCCCGCGCTTCAACGAGAGCGAGGGGCACGGCCCCAAACGGGCACATCCGGTAGAGGATTACTTCGACGATCTGTCGATGCATCTGGTGCGCGAAATCTACAAACGCGACTTTGAATTGTTCAAGTATGATTTCGAGAATCCGGGCAACAAGATGCCGGTGGGTGAAATCGACCTGGACGAAGTGCATGCCAAATTAGGCGACTAGGGGCGATGGCTGGCCCTGCCCAAGGGGCGATGCCATGAGCCTGGAAAGCCTTGTCAGCTATTTTGGTGTGCCGGCGCTTTTTCTTGGGTGTCTTGTCGAAGGGGAATCCGTTGCGATCACCGGGGGCGCGCTGGTGCACCGGCATATGTTGCCGTTTGTCCCGGTTCTGCTGGCCATCGGGTCGGGAGCCTGGGTCGCGGATACGCTGTTTTTCTGGCTCGGGCGGCGGTTCCGGGCTCATCTGTTTGTGCAGCGACAATTGGCGGGCAGCCGGATTGCATCTGTAATGGGCAAGATCAGAGCGCAGCCCGGCCGGTTTGCCGCGTTGTTCCGGTTCATACCCGGCATGCGGATACTGTTCCCCTTTGCATTGGCCCAGACGCAGATCACCTATCGCCGCTATGGTGCGATCACTGCTGCTTCCGCTGCAATTTGGGCAATGTTCTATATCGTGGTCGGGCACCTTGTCGGCGCGATTCTGGCGCGGGTGCTGGGCCACATCCACCATGCTCACGTCATTGTCTGGGGCGGCGGCATTGCCGCCACGCTTTCAGTGCTGCTTGCGGTACATCATCTGCGCCGCGGTCAGAAACGCAGACAATAGGCTAGTGCGCGCCAGAGATTGCTGCCAGGACGCGCTGCGCTGCGGCGGCACTCCCTTTGGCGGAGGGGTGGATCATATCCGCCGCATGAAAGCTGCCGTCGCCATAAGGCACCATGTCAGCGAGCGAGACAAAGGTAAAACCTGGGTCGAGCGCTGCCAGTCTTGCAATCCGCGCTTCCATTTTATCGCCCAAGGGTTTGCAGGCCTCGATCGGAGACCCCCGGCCAGGGCTGCGCAAATAGCCGACATAGATGACCTGCGCACCGTCACGGCGCGCGCGCAGCACGGTCGAAGGGATCGCGCCGCGCTTGCCGTCCGCCGTGATCAGCTTTTCCATCTTGCGGGTACATTTTCCGCAGCCACACCCCATCCATAGGTCGTTGCCACCGCCATTCATCACCACATAATCCCACTTTCCGGCCCGGTATTGCTTGGCGATTTTCATGCCAAGGCTGCCGGTCAGGGGCAGGTTGTAGAGATGCCGCGCGCCGGCGACGGCGGTGCTTTTGATCTTTGTGCGCAGCAGATCAGACAGGACGTCCGGAAAGGATTCATTTTCGGACCCGTTCGACGTCATGAAGCTGTCGCCCATGACAAGGATATTCATTCTTTCAGCGGCGCTGGCAGGGCCGCTGAATGACAGGCTCAGGGCAAGGCCCGCCAAGGCGAGTATAAGACGCATGACATCCCCTTTTCGTCACGTTACTGCCTTTTATCTGCCACATGAATTTGGCGAAAATATGGTGAACTCTCCTCGAAGTTGTGGACAATGCCATCGGTGTTTTCCGTATTGTGGACAATACAACTGCGAAAGCCCGTTGCCGAACCTTGCGCTGGCTTGGGGCGCGCTCTACATCTCCCTGCATGTCCCAGGTCAAAACCGCCACGAAATCTGATCCCAATTACAAGGTGATCGCTGAAAACCGCCGGGCGCGGTATGATTACGCTATCGAGGAAGACATCGAATGCGGTCTCATCCTGGAGGGGTCGGAGGTGAAGTCCCTTCGCCAAGGCGGCGCGAATATCGCGGAAAGCTATGCGGCGGTTGAAGAGGGCGAGCTGTGGTTGGTCAATTCCTACGTTGCGCCCTATGCGCAGGCCAAGACCTTTCAGCATGACGAAAGGCGGCGGCGCAAACTGCTCGTCTCGCGCAAGCAAATGGCGGATTTGTGGAATGCCACCCAGCGCAAGGGGATGACGCTGGTGCCGCTGGTGATGTATTTCAACCATCGCGGCATGGCCAAGCTGAAGATCGGCGTCGCCAAGGGCAAGAAGAATCACGACAAGCGCGAGACTGCGGCAAAGCGCGACTGGTCGCGGCAAAAGGCGCGTCTGCTCAAAGATCATGGCTGACGGGTTCACGCTGATCGGGTTCCGGCATTCGGTTTACACCCGGATCGTCCGGATGGCCCTGATCGAAATGGGCCTGCAGGCCAGCTATATCGAGGTGGACCCGTTTACCGATCCGCCCGCGTTGGTTCGTTTCACGCCGCTTGGTCGGGTGCCGGTCCTGCGCCGCGGTGATTTTTCGCTGACCGAAACGGCGGCGATCCTGCGGTATCTGGCGCGGACCTGCGGTGCCAGGCATCTTATGCCCAATGACGCACAGGCGCTGGCGCGGATGGATCAGGTCTTTGGCATTGTGGATACCAGCCTATACTGGCCGCTTGTCCGGCAGGTGTTCTCCAATGGGTTCTATGCGCCGCTGATGAACGAATCCGGTGACTTCGATCAGGTCGCGACCGGCATCGCAGCAGGCAGGCCGGGCCTGAAGCTTCTCGATACCATCGCGGCGGAAGGGCTGGTGCTGCGCGCGCAGGGTTTGACCCTTGCCGATCTGCATCTGGCCCCGGTCATCGACTATCTGACGCGGGTCAAGGCGGGGGCAGAGGTCCTGGCGGACTATCCTGACCTCTCGGCGTGGTGGTCCGACATTTCGGACAGCGCTTTGTTGCAGGAAACTGACCCGTTTCCCGGTCAGGAACGCCCCTAATCAACCCAACGTCGGGGCGCGCTCTTGCCAGTTTGCATCAGCGCGGCTAGGCAAGAATGGAGCCATTTTCTGGAAGGACTGCCCATGGTTGATGATCCCAAGACGCTCGTGTCCACCGCGTGGCTGGCCAAGCACCTCAAGGACCCGGACCTGCGGTTGCTGGATGCCTCATGGTATCTGCCGGACGCTGGCCGTGACGCCAAGGCCGAATATGACGCTGGCCATATTCCCGGTGCCCGGTTTTTCGACATTGATGAAATTTCGGATGGGCGCTCTGACTTGCCGCATATGGCACCGCCGGTTGAAAAATTCATGTCGCGGATGCGCGCGATGGGCGTGGGCGACGGGCATCAGGTGGTGGTCTATGACGGGGCCGGTCTGCTGTCTGCTGCGCGGGTCTGGTGGCTGTTCCGCCTTATGGGGCAGGAAAATGTCGCTGTGCTGGATGGCGGCTTGCCGAAATGGGTGGCCGAAGGGCAGCCGACAGAAGACATGCCACCAATTCCGCGTGATCGTCACATGACGGTCCGCCTGCAAAACCAGCTTGTCCGGGATGTCACGCAGGTGGCCCAGGCGTCAAAGCTGGGGGACCCGCAGATCGTCGATGCCCGGCCCCCGGCCCGGTTCCGTGGCGATGCGCCCGAACCACGCGAGGGGCTGCGCGCGGGCCACATTCCGGGGTCGCGCAATGTGCATTACGAGACCCTGTTGAACGATGACAAGACCATGAAGGCCCCCGAGGCACTGCGCGCAGTCTTCGAGGCCGCGGGCGTCGATCCCGTGAAACCGGTGATCACGACCTGCGGATCGGGTGTCACCGCCGCGATCCTGGCGCTGGCGCTAGAACGCATGGGACAGACCACTTGGTCGCTTTATGATGGATCATGGGCGGAATGGGGGATGTTCCCCACCGTGCCAATCGCTACCGGAGACGCATAAGATGTTCGAAACCCTACAAAGCCAGCCTGCGGACAAGATCCTTGCCCTGATGCAGATGTACCGCGACGACCCCCGAGACAACAAGATCGACCTTGGTGTCGGCGTCTACAAGGACGCGACGGGCCTCACCCCTGTGATGCGGGCGGTAAAGGCGGCAGAGCAGCAGATTTGGCAGTCACAGAACAGCAAGGTCTATACCGGGCTTGTCGGTGATCCGGCCTTTTCCGATGCGATGATCGAATTGGTGCTGGCGGGGGCTGTCGCGCGTGAAACCGTGGCTGCGGCGGCGACCCCAGGCGGCACCGGTGCGGTGCGTCAGGCGTTTGAGTTGATCCAGATGGCCCGTCCCGATGCGCGGGTGTTTGTGTCGGACCCGACTTGGCCCAACCACCTGTCGATCCTGAAATACCTCGGTATGGAGGTGGTGAATTACCGCTATTTCGACGATGAGACGCGCGGCGTTGATTTCGACGGCATGATCGCGGACCTCAAGGCAGCGCATGCGGGGGACGTGGTCCTGTTGCACGGGTGCTGTCACAACCCGACCGGGGCCAACCTGAACGCCAGCGAATGGGATGCCGTGATCAAGGTGTTGCAGGAAACCGGTGCCACGCCAATGATCGACATCGCCTATCAGGGCTTTGGCGACGGGCTGAACGAAGACGCCGCCGCGACGCGCAAGATCGTGGCAGCGGTGCCGGAATGCCTGATTGCCGCCAGTTGTTCAAAGAACTTCGGGATCTACCGGGAACGGACAGGTCTTCTGATGGCCATTGCTGCCGACCCGGCAGCGCGCAAACTCAATCAGGATACGTTGGCGTTTCTCAACCGCCAGAACTACAGCTTCCCGCCGGACCACGGGGCGCGGATCGTGACGACGATTCTGAATGATGCGGCGCTGCGGGCGGACTGGATGCAGGAGTTGGAAGACGTGCGCGGCACCATGCTGAACCTGCGGACCGAGCTTGCCGGTGAATTGCAACGCCTGTCAGGCTCGGATCGTTTCGGTTTCCTTGCGCAGCACCGCGGGATGTTTTCGCGCCTTGGTACAACGCCGGACAAGGTCGAGGAACTGCGTGCCAAACATGGGGTCTATATGGTGAGTGACAGCCGGATGAACATTGCCGGTCTGAACCAGCAGACGGTGCCGATCCTTGCCCGCGCGATTATCGACGTCGGAATCTGAGAATAACATCAAAGGGGCCCGCGCCGATCATTCGGCGCGGGCCCCCGGATGAATCAATCCCGGAAACCGGCGGGATCAGACCTTGTTGCCGAATGCGCCTTTGATCGCGCCCTTGGCCTTTTGTGCGTCACCCTTGATCTTCTGGGCTTCGCCTTCGGCCCTCAGCTTGTCATTTCCGGTCGCTTTTCCCGCCGCGGATTTCGCGGCGCCGATGGCCTTGTTGGCATTGCCTTTGGTCTTGTCTGCAATCTCACCCATGATCTCATCCTCTCAGGGTAGGTCAGGTACGGTTCGCGGTGATCGCGTGTCCGGCCTGATCTACATGGAAACCCGGCAGGGATGGTTGCGGTTCCCAAAGGGTGATCTTGATGAACGCGGGTCGGCCAGATTTGGCTGGTGGGCCAATTGGCGCAAGCGGCATAAAAAAACCCGGCCTCGAAAGGCCGGGTTCGCTGCCACAGGGTTCGAGGGGGATCAGCCCTTTGAGAACTCCGGATAGGCTTCCATGCCCAACTCGGTGGTATCAAGGCCCTGGATTTCCGCTTCTTCGCTCACCCGGATGCCCACCACGGCTTTCAGGATGCTGAAGACGATGAAGCTTGAGATGAAGACAAAGGCACCGATGGCGACAAAACCGATGATCTGTGTCACGAAGGATGTCCCGTCGGTATAGACCGGCACCACCAATGTGCCCCAGAAACCTGCGATCAGGTGGACCGGGATCGCACCGACCACGTCGTCGATCTTGAGCTTGTCAAGGAACGGCACCGCGAAGACCACGATGATACCGCCCACTGCGCCAATCCAGAGTGCGCCAAAGAGCGTCGGATCGAGCGGTCCAGCGGTGATGGAGACCAGACCGGCAAGTGCGCCGTTCAGAACCATCGTCAGGTCGACCTTGCGGTACAGGATCTGTGTCAGGATCAGTGCCGCGACCGCACCGGCCGCTGCGGCCATGTTGGTGTTGGCAAAGATCTGCGCAACCGCATCGACGTCTTCCAGCGTGCCCATGGCGAGCTGGGATGCACCGTTGAAGCCGAACCAGCCCATCCACAGGATGAACGTACCCAGTGTGGCCAGCGGAAGGCTCGAACCCGGCATGGGGACCACGCGACCGTCCTTTGCGTATTTGCCGATGCGCGGCCCCAGGATGAGAGCACCGGCAAGAGCAGCAAAACCACCTGCGGCATGCACCAGTGTGGAGCCCGCAAAGTCAGAGAAGCCCATCGCGGAAAGGAAACCGCCGCCCCACTGCCAGGATGCCTCGATCGGGTAGATGAGGCCGGTCAGCACGACAACGAAGATCAGGAAGGGCCACAGTTTCACACGTTCGGCCAGTGTGCCGGAAACAATGGAGGCGGTGGTGGCGCAGAACATCAACTGAAAGAAAAAGTCGGAAGCATTGGAATAGCCGCCTGCGTCGATCTCCGTTTTGACGTCCTTGGGGGAAATCGTGCCAAGCACGCCGTCCATCATCCAGTTGCCGTCACCGGGATACATGACGTTGTAGCCGATCAGCCAATACATGATCGCGGCGATGCCAAAGAGGCCCATGTTTTTGGTCAACTGTGTGGTGACGTTCTTGGACCGGACCAGCCCGGCTTCGAGCATGGCAAAGCCTGCGGCCATCCAGAACACCAGAAAGCCGCCGATCAGGAACAGCAGGGTGTTGAAGATGAATGTTGTCTGGGCGAGTGATGCAAATTCCGCATCCTGGGCCGCCCCCAGCGTGGGCACCAACGCAATCGCGGTGGCCAGCGGGATATACTTGAGTTTGTTCATTTCGGGTTTCCTCAGATCTAGGGGGAGGTTCAGATTGCGTCTTCGCCGGTTTCGCCGGTGCGCACGCGAACAGCTTGTTCGACATCGAGCACGAAAATCTTGCCGTCACCGATCTTGCCGGTCTGGGCCGTCTTGGAGATCACTTCGACCATCTGGTCCGCGACACTGTCGGCCACAACGAGTTCCAGCTTCACTTTGGGTACGAAGTTCACGACGTATTCGGCACCGCGATAGATCTCGGTATGACCTGACTGGGCGCCAAAACCCTTGATCTCGGTAACCATCAGCCCGCGGACACCCGCTTCGGTCAGAGCTTCGCGCACTTCCTCGAGCTTGAATGGTTTGATTGTAGCTATGATGAGTTTCACCTTCTGAGTCCCTCTTCCGGTTGGCAGGTTCGACCTGCATGATGCCCCCGCAGAAAACAGGGTATTGAACCTGAGGTGAAAGGTTTGACGCGGTTTTATGCGCTGAAAACCGCCTCCGACTGCGTATAAAATGAGCAAAAAACAATTTATGCCTAAAAAATAATCAAAGAAATGATGGGCTTTCCGGCCGGATGCGCTAAACAATCCAGCATTTGCAGCGTAGGATGCAAAAAAAGACAGGCGAGCAGGCCAGATTCATGAGTGATTCATCAAAACGTAAACGCCCGTTGGTGGCGGACAGGCGCTATCCGCCCAAAGGCAAGGCTGCGACGAAACCGCCCGCCAAGAAACCGACGGCAAAGAAGGCCCCGGTGCGGCGCAAACCGACCCGGACCAAGAAGCCCCGTCGCGGCGGGATCATTGGTCTGCTGTCAGCGCTGGTGTCGTGGATTCTGCGACTGATCTGGAAGATCACCTGGCGTGTGACGGCGGTTGCCATTCTGTGCCTCGCGCTGGCTGTAGGCTATTTCTATACCACACTGCCACCGCTGGAAGCGCTGCTGGATGGCCGTGCGCGCGGCTCTGTCACCCTGCTGGACCGCAACGGCGATGTCTTTGCCTGGCGCGGAGATCAGTTTGGCGGTGTGGTCACGGCGGACAGCGTGTCCAAGCACCTCAAGAACGCCGTTGTCGCGACCGAGGACAAGCGGTTCTATCGCCATCTCGGCGTCAGCCCGCGCGGCATTGCATCTGCTGTGCGCATCAACCTGAGCGAGGGGCGTGGGCCGCTTTCCGGGCACGGCGGTTCGACGATCACCCAGCAGACAGCCAAACTGATCTGCCTGGGCGAACCCTATGACCCCTCGACAGGCCAGACTGAAAAGGAATACGAGGCCGGTTGCCGCGCAGGCAACCTGCAGCGCAAGGCCAAGGAAGCGCTCTATGCCATGGCGATGGAGGTCAAGTATTCCAAGAACGATATCCTGTCGATCTATCTCAATCGCGCCTACATGGGCGGTGGTGCATATGGGGCAGAAGCCGCAGCGCAGCGGTTCTTTGGCAAATCCGCGGCGGCGGTCAACCCTTCCGAGGCCGCGATGCTGGCCGGGTTGCTGACCTCGCCTTCGGTCCTGTCGCCGACAAACGACCTCGACCGGGCGCAGAACCGGGCCGCGACGGTGATCCGGCTGATGCGTGAGCAGGGGTATCTTTCCCCGCAGGAGGCCGAAACGGCCACAGCGAACCCGGCCGAATTGTCCGAAGCGGCAGAAGCCCGCGCGGGCGGCTATTTCGCAGACTGGGTCATGTCCACGGGGCCGGAGTTCTTTACCCGCAACACGACCGAGGATGTAATCATCCGCACCACCCTGGATCAAGGCATCCAGAAGGCCGCCGAGGAAGGCCTGAAATGGGTGTTCGAAAACAAGGTCCGCGAAGGCTCGACAGCGCAGGCGGCGGTCATCATCATGTCGGCAGACGGTGCGGTGCGCGCCATGGTGGGCGGGCGCAAGACCAAGGTGGCAGGGGCCTTCAACCGTGCCACGCAGGCCCTGCGGCAGACGGGGTCCGCCTTCAAACCCTTTGTCTACGCTGCCGCGCTTGATCTGGGATATTCGCCCAATGACATCGTTGTGGATGAACCTTTTTGCATGAACATCCCCGGTTCCGGCCAATGGTGTCCGCGGAACTATACCAACCGCTTTGTCGGCCCGGTGACGCTGACCCATGCCTTGAAGGATTCGCTGAACATTCCTGCGGTAAAGATCTCGGAAAGCGTCGGGCGCGATCTGGTCAGCCGGGTGGCCGATCAATTCGGGATCAAGAATGACCTTGCTGCCGGTCCTGCGCTTGCGCTCGGGGCGTCGGAAAGCACGCTGGTCGAGATGACCGGCGCTTATGCGGGCATTCTCAACGGCGGCTCTTCGGTAACGCCCTACGGGCTGGTGGATCTGCGTCTGATGGGCGACACCGAGCCACTGATGGGGACTGGCGGCGGTATTGGTGAACGGGTCATTCAGGAAGAAGCGGCGCGGCAGCTGGTCTATATGATGGAAAAGGTGATTTCGGACGGCACCGGAAAGCGGGCACAATTCGGCGGGCGTGAGCTGGCCGGCAAAACCGGCACGACCTCGGCGGCCAAGGATGCATGGTTCATCGGATTTTCGGCGGATTATGTCGCCGGGGTCTGGATGGGCTATGATGATAACACACCGCTCAAAGGCGTGACCGGCGGTGGTCTGCCCACCGACATCTGGCGCGAGGCGATGAGCCGCGCGCACGAAGGTGTCGAACTGAAAGGTCTGCCCATGTCGCCCCCCGTCGCGCCCAGTGGTTTGGGTGAGGGTGATCCGATGCTGGCCTCCGATCCGATCCCGGTTGATAATACGGGCGGCAATCAAGGAACCGGCAACATCATTGACCAGGTTCTTCAGGACATCTTTGGCGGTGGCAGTACCGGATCGGGCAGTTCCTCTCCCCCGCCCAACCCATTGGACAGATAGCCTTTCAAAGTCGGTGACGGATATCTGCGGTTCCAGCTGCTGGATGCCCCGGTGTCGGAACGGCGCGCAGGATGTGAACGGGCCACAGTTGCCGGACTTGCTGATTCTTGGAATGGAAATTCCCTGTTAAACTGGCTATGCCATTACTGATCGGGCCTTTTGGGGCATAGTTGGGTCGACGCGCAGCTTTCGTCGCTGTCTGACCCGACACCGGAGATTTTAGACGGCCTTTGGGCGGGAAGGCGCAAATGCGTGATGAAGTAACTCAACGTGGCCTTGCGGAACTACGCTCTGTGCGCAAGCGCAGTCGCGCGCTTTTCTGGACGGTGGCGCTGTTCAGCCTGTTTGCTAACCTGCTTATGCTGACAGGCCCGATGTACATGTTGCAGGTCTACGACCGTGTTCTAGGCTCCGGCTCCGAGGAGACGCTGATCGCCCTGTCGATCCTGGTTGTGTTCCTCTACGGGGTGATGGGCGTGTTGGACCACACGCGGGGCCGTATCATGGCGCGTGTCGGGGCGCGGTTTCAGGATGCACTGGACCGGCGCGTCTTTGATGCGGTTGTGCGGAAATCGGCCATCGCGCCGGATACCCGGACCAATGCCAACCTGGCCGACCTCGAATCGGTGCAGCGTCTGCTGACCTCGCCGGTGTTGATGGCGTTCTTCGACATGCCTTGGACGCCGATCTTTTTCGCGGCGATCTTTATTTTCCACCCGATGTTGGGCTGGCTGGCTGTCTGCGGCGCTGCGGTCTTGATCGCGATTACATTTGCCAACCAGATCCTGTCCCGCAATTCGCAGGCAAAGGCGGGGATGGCAGGTCAGACCGCAGGCGCCATTGCGGACCAGATCAGGACAGAGGCGGAAATGGTGCAGGCCATGGGCATGCGCGACGCGGCCTTTGACCGCTGGCAGAAAGCCCGTGGCGAGGCGCTGGAAAGCCAGATCAGGGCGACGGATGTAGGTGGCACCTTTTCATCAATGACCAAGACGCTGCGCCTGTTCCTGCAGTCGGCGATGCTGGGGCTGGGTGCCTACCTAGTCTTGCAAGGCGAATTGACGCCGGGGGCGATGATCGCAGGGTCCATCCTGCTGGGTCGCGCGCTCGCGCCGGTGGAAATGGCGCTGAACCAGTGGCCCATCGTGCAGCGCGGCCGCGAAGGTTGGCAGAGCCTCGCGACGTTGCTGGGGGCCGTGGCACCCGAACTGCCGCGCACTGCGCTTCCGAAACCGGCGGCGAAACTGGTCGCCAAGAACCTGACCGTTGTCCCGCCGGGCGAAAGACAAGCCTCGCTCAAGTCCATCAACTTCAATGTCGAGCCGGGGCAGGCCGTTGGGGTGATCGGCCCGTCGGGCGCTGGCAAGACCACATTGGCCCGGACCTTGACCGGTGTCTGGCCGCCTGCCGGCGGATATGTGCGGCTCGACGGGGCGGCGCTGGACCATTACGGTGCCGAGGTGCTGGGCCAGCATATCGGCTACCTGCCGCAGCGGGTGCAGTTGTTCGATGGCACGATCGCGGAAAACATCGCACGCCTGTCGTCACAGCCCGACGATGCAAAGGTCGTCGAAGCGGCCAAGAAAGCGGCGGCGCATGAGATGATCCTCGAACTGCCCAAAGGGTATGACACACATGTCAGCGCCGGGCAGGTGCGCTTGTCAGGCGGTCAGATGCAACGGATCGGACTGGCCCGCGCGCTATACGACAATCCGGTGATCCTGGTGCTGGACGAACCGAATTCCAACCTCGACAATGTCGGCTCGCAGGCGCTGAATCACGCGATCCGGTCGATGAAAGCCGATGGTCGGTCTGTGCTGATCATGGCGCACCGCCCGGCGGCGATCCAGGAATGCGACACCCTGCTGGTGCTGGATGGCGGCATGCGCATGGCCTTTGGGCCCAAGGATGAGGTATTGGCAGGCATGGTCAAGAACGCCAAGGCGATCCAGTCGGCCCCTGCCGATGCAGGAGGCGTCACATGACCCCGCAACCGACGAGAAGGTGGTCTGCAACCAAGCCTGTTGTCATCGGGCTGCTGGGCCTTCTGGTGCTGGTCGGTGGGTTTGGCACCTGGGCGATGATGAGCCAGATTGCCGGCGCGGTGGTCGCATCGGGTCGCATCGAAGTGGAACGGAACCGGCAGATCGTGCAGCATGAAAATGGCGGTGTCGTTGCCGAGATCCGCGTCGTTGAGGGCGATACCGTTGTCGCAGGGGACATACTGTTGCAGTTGGACGGCCAGCAGATCGGCTCGCAATTGGCCATCGTCGAAGGGCAATTGTACGAACTGATGGCCCGCCGTGGCCGTTTCGAGGCCGAGCGCGACGAAGCCGAAGAAATTACGTATGACGAGGAACTGATTGCAACCGGCGCAAGCGACCCCGAAATCGCGGAACTGATGGAAGGCCAGCAGAACCTATTCGTCGCCCGCCGCGCCTCTGTCGCGCGGGAAATTGAGCAATTGGGCAAGCGGCGCAACCAGATCGGCGCTCAGATCAACGGCGTAACGGCGCAGGAAGACGCACTTGCCCAACAGCTTGGGCTGATCGAACAGGAACTGGCGAACCAGCAGTCCCTGTTGGATAAGGGATTGGCGCAAGCCTCCACCGTGCTGAACCTGCAAAGGGAAAAGGCCAGGTTGACCGGGCAGATCGGTGAACTTGCGGCCAGCCGGGCACAGTCCGAGGAACGGATTACCGAGATCGAGATCGAAATCCTGAAACTGGGCACCGCAGGTCGGGAAGAGGCGATCACACGTCTGCGCGATCTGCGCTACCGGGAGCTTGAACTGGTCGAGCAACGCCGCGCCTTGCTGAACGAGATCGAGCGCCTGTCGATCCGTGCACCCGTCTCCGGCATCATCTACGGGCTTCAGGTGCAAACGCCCCGCTCGGTCGTGCGGGCGGCGGAACCGCTGATGTTCCTGGTGCCGCAGGACAGGCCACTGGTGATTGCTGCGCGGGTTCTGCCGATCCACATCGACCAGATCGTTGTTGGCCAGCAGGTCAACCTGCGCATGTCGGCGCTGGACCAGCGCACGACGCCCGAGCTGGTGGGCCAGGTCATGCAGATTTCGGCCGATGCGATTGAGGACGACGCCACGGGACAATCCTACTTCCGTGCGGAAATCGCGCTGAACCCCGGTGAGATGGAAAAGCTGCCGGGTGGGACGATCCTGTTACCCGGCATGCCGGTGGAAGCATTTATCCGCACGGGCGAACGGTCCCCCATGGCCTATCTTGTGAAACCTGTTGCCGACTATTTCGCCCGCGCGTTCCGCGAAAGTTGATCGCGGGGCTTTCAGATTCCGCGCTGCGGCGCTAGTTTCTGCGTAAGCAATATTCGCGAAAGGACTTTCCATGAGTTTTGCAGACCGGTTGTCTGAACTGGGCGTTACCTTGCCCGATGCGCCTGCCCCGGCGGCCAACTATGTGCCTTACGTGCAGGTTGGAAACATCCTTTACGTCTCGGGCCAGATTTCCAACGGGCCGGACGGTTTCATCCTGGGGAAGCTGGGGGCTGACATGGCGGTTGAACAGGGGGCCGATGCGGCAAAATCCTGTGCAATCAGCCTGCTTGCACAGGTCAAGGCGGCTTGCGGCGGCGATATCGAGCGGTTGGTCCGGGTTATCAAACTGACCGGTTTCGTCAATTCCACCGCAGATTTCACTGATCAACCCAAGGTCATCAACGGCGCGTCCGACTTTCTGGTTGCAGCGCTGGGGGATGCGGGGCGGCATGCCCGTTCTGCCGTTTCGGCCCCTTCGCTGCCGTTGGGTGTCGCGGTCGAGATCGAAGGCATATTCGAGATCAAATGACCCTGTCGCGCGCATTCCACGCCATTCCGCTGGCCCACAGGGGCCTGCACGATGTGAACGCCGGGCGGCCTGAAAACAGCCGGGCCGCTATCCGCGCGGCCATCGCGGCAGGCTACGGAATCGAGATTGACTTGCAGCTCAGTGCTGATCATGCGGCGATGGTCTTTCACGACTATGCCCTGGAACGCCTGACGGCGGCGACCGGCGCGGTGCGGTTGCGCAAGGCTGACGAACTGGCACAGACCCAGTTGAAAGGCGGTGACGAGGGGATACCGCGCTTGCCAGAAGTCCTTGATCTGGTGGCGGGGCAAGTGCCCCTGCTGATCGAACTGAAGGATCAGGATGGCGGTATGGGCCCCGACATCGGTCCATTGGAAGCGGCGGTTGCCGCTGGGCTTGCTGGGTATGTCGGCCCAGTTGCAGTGATGTCCTTCAATCCGCATTCCGTGGCTCGCATCGCTGAATTGCTGCCCGACGTGCCCCGTGGCATCGTGACCAGCGCCTATCGGTATGAAGACTGGCCTCTGCCGCGTGCGACTTGCGATGCGCTGCGCGAAGTGCCGGATTTCGACCGGGTCGGCGCGTCCTTCATCAGCCACGAAGTTGACGATCTGGCGCGCCCCCGCGTGGTGGAAATCAAGGCGAGCGGTGCGATGGTCTGCTGCTGGACGGTACGCGATGCGGCGCAGGAGGCATGGGCGCGCAAGGTCGCGGATAATATCACCTTTGAAGGCTATATGCCGGCCATTCCCGCTTGAACCGGCGCGCGCCCGGACCAGATAAAGGGCAGGCAGGACAATTGGCATGAGCGCAAACGAGATTGAAATCAGGGTGGTTCCCCACCTGTCCGAGATTGGGCAGGCCGATTGGGATGCCTGTGCCTGCCCCGAGGCCAGCGATGGCAGTGCGCCATACGACCCCTTTACGACCTACCGTTTCCTATGCGCGCTGGAGGAAAGCGGCAGTGTTGGCACCGGCACGGGGTGGCAGCCCCAGTACCTGGCGGCCTCTGTAGCCGGACAGGTCATCGCGGTCGCACCGCTTTATGCGAAATCCCATTCGCAGGGCGAATACATTTTTGACCACAATTGGGCCCATGCCTATGAGCAGGCGGGCGGCCGGTATTACCCCAAGCTTCAGATCGCGGTGCCCCATACCCCCGCAACGGGCCGTCGGTTTCTGACCCGGCCGGGGTTCGAGGAGACAGGGCTGGCGGCATTGGTCCAGGGGGCGATTCAACTCACAGGCAACAATGGCCTGTCTTCCTTGCATGTGACCTTTTGCACTGGCGAAGAGGCTGCCAGGGCCGAGAATTTGGGCATGATGCTGCGCAAGTCACAGCAATTCCACTGGCGCAACGAGGGATATGCGGACTTTGATGGCTTTCTCGCGGGTCTCAACTCGCGCAAGCGCAAGAACCTGCGCAAGGAACGCGCGCAGGCGCAGGGGTTCGGGGGCACGATCCAGACCTTCGCCGGTGACGACCTGCGCCCCGAACACTGGGATGCTTTCTGGCAATTCTATCAGGACACGGGCGCGCGCAAATGGGGCACGCCCTACCTGACGCGCCGGTTCTTTGATATTGCTCAGGAAACCCTGCGCGACGACATGGCGCTGGTGCTGGCGGAGCGTGAGGGAAGATGGGTCGCGGGGGCGCTGAACTTTGTCGGGCGGCAGGCGCTCTACGGGCGTTATTGGGGGTGTATCGAACACCATCCCTGCCTGCATTTCGAACTGTGCTATTATCAGGCAATGGACATTGCCATCGCGCGCGGTCTGAAAACCGTCGAGGCAGGCGCGCAGGGCGAACACAAGCTGGCGCGCGGCTATCTGCCGACCCCGACCTGGTCCTTGCACTGGATGCGCGACGCGGGTTTCGCCCGCGCGGTAGAGGACTATCTACAGCACGAGCGCGAAGCCGTGGATCATGAAATTGAGGTTCTGACCGAATACGGGCCTTTCAAACAAGTTCAGATAGAGGAACAGCAATGACCGAGAAACTGAGTGCAGAGACACGCCGCACCGTGTTGCAGCCCTTGTTCGACAGTGGTTGGGAAATGACCGATGGCCGCGATGCCATCCACAAGACATTCGTTTTCCAGAACTTCGTCGAGGCATTTGGCTGGATGACACGGGTGGCCATCTGGGCCGAAAAGTGGGATCACCACCCCGAGTGGGAAAATGTGTACAAGACAGTGAATGTGACGCTGACAACCCATGACGTGGACGGCCTGACGACGCTGGATGCGAAACTGGCCCGCAAGATGGACGGATTGTACGGCACCGAGAAAGACTGATGGATAAAGAGTTGAATAATTTTCTGAGTACCGAGATTTGGAATGGCAAATCGCTTGCCGATCTCTTGACGCTGGAGTTTCTGGCGAGCACGGCAGGCTCCATCCTGGGCGCGATTACCATTCTGCTGGTGGGCTGGATGGTCTCCAGTTGGCTCCAGCGCCGGGTCCAGAACCTGGGCAAGCGGAACCGCCACCTGGACGAAATGCTGTTCGACTTTCTGGCGTCCATCGTGCGCTATGTGGTGCTGGGTTTCACGGTTCTCTTCGTCCTCAACACGTTCGGGGTGCAGACCACTTCGGTTGTGGCTCTCGTTGGTGCCGCCGGTCTGGCGATTGGCCTCGCATTGCAGGGCACGTTGTCCAACGTCGCCGCCGGTGTCATGCTGATCCTGTTTCGCCCGATCAAGATCGGTGACTTTGTCGAGGTCGCCGGCAAGATGGGGACGGTCAAGCAGATCAATCTGAACTTCACCGAACTTGCCGACCTGACGAATGTGCATGTCATCGTGCCGAATTCAGAAGTCTGGGGCAATGTGATCGACAATTACTCGGTCAACCCGACCCGACGCGCTGAATGGACGTTCTGCGTGGGTTATGGTGCGAATCTCAAGGATGCGGAAACCATCATTCGCGACACCATCATGGCGGATGCACGGGCAAAGCCCGAACCGGCCCCTTTCGTTCAGGTCACGAACCTGGGCGACAGTTCTGTCGATTTCCTGGTGCGGGTCTGGTGCGATGCCGGCGATTACTTTGGCTTCAAGGCCGACATGACCCGTCAGGTCAAAGAGGCGCTGGACGCCGGGGGCGTCGATATTCCGTTCCCGACACGGACATTGTACCAGGCAAGCTGAACAGCCATTGCGGGAAAAGAAAGGGCCGGGCCTCTCAGTCAGAGGTCCGGCCCTTTTGGTGTTTACATGCTGGCCAGCAGGCTCTCGCCGCCAGACACGTCGCAGACACCGGAGTTTTCTTCGGGCTGGAACAGCGTGACCTTGCCGTCTTCGACCAGCATCGCATAGCGTTTGGAGCGCGCGACCAGCCCGGCAGGCGGCGCGTCGAAATCCATGCCGATGGCCTTGGTGAATTCCGACGAAGCATCGGCCAGCATGGTGATCCCGGCTTCGGTCGCGCCGGTCGCCTCACCCCAGGCTTTCATCACAAAGGGGTCATTGCAGGAAATGCAGATGATCTCATCCACGCCCTTGGCGTCAAACTGGTCCTTGGTGCGCACAAAGCTGGGCACATGGGCGGAGTGGCATGTGGGTGTGAAGGCACCCGGTACGGCAAAAACCACCACCTTGCGGCCCGCGACCTTGTCGGCCATCTTCACCGGTGCCGGCCCTTCCGCACCCATCTGTACAAGGGTCGCGTCGGGCAGAGTGTCACCTGTTGAAATTGTCATTCGCTGGGCCTTTCCTGTGATTGTGTTTATTCCTCGCAACCATATAGGTTCCCCCAATCGGTGTGACCAGAATAATCGGAAGGAAAGTCTATGGGACATGTGATCGTTGTGGGGGCCGGGCAGGCCGGGTCGTCTTGCGTTGCCAAGCTGCGCAATGGCGGGTTCGATGGTGACGTGACCCTGATCGGCGCGGAGCCGGTGCCGCCCTATCAGCGTCCCCCGCTCAGCAAGGCCTACCTGATGGGCGACATGTCCCTTGAGCGTCTTTTCCTGCGGCCCGAGGCGTTCTATGCCGACAACGGCATTGCGCTGCGCATGCAGTCCGAGGTTGAAAGCCTGGATACCGCCACGCGCACCCTGTCAGTGTCCGGCGAAACGCTGTCCTATGACGAGCTGGTTCTGACCACAGGCTCGACCCCCAACAGGTTGCCCGATGCGATCGGGGGAAATCTGGAAGGCGTATTCGTTGTGCGCGATCTGGCGGATGTGGACGCGATGGCCCCCCGGTTCACAAAGGGCGCAAAGGTGCTGATCGTCGGTGGCGGCTATATCGGGCTGGAGGCGGCATCGGTCGCGGCCAAACTGGGGCTTGAGGTGGTTCTGGTGGAAATGGCTGACCGGATATTGCAGCGGGTGGCGGCACCTGAAACATCCGATTTCTTTCGCGGCCTGCATCGCGGGCATGGTGTGGACATCCGCGAAGGTGTCGGGCTGGACAGGTTGACAGGCACGGGTGCCGTGACCGGTGCGCGGCTGACCGACGGAACCGAGATTGCGGCGGATTTTGTGATCGTTGGCGTGGGCATCCGGCCAGGCACGGCGCTGGCGGAGGCTGCGGGCATCGACGTCGAGAATGGCATCAAGGTCGATGCGCAGGGGCGCACCTCTGCCCCGCATGTCTGGGCGGCGGGCGATTGCACGTCGTTCCCGTATCGCGGCGGGCGCATCCGGCTCGAATCTGTCCCGAACGCGATCGACCAGGCGGAAGTGGTGGCACAGAACATCATGGGTGCGGGCAAGGACTATGTTGCCAAACCCTGGTTCTGGTCTGACCAATATGACGTAAAGCTTCAGATTGCGGGTCTGAACACGGGGTATGACCGGGTGGTGACCCGGCGTGTGGACGCGGATTCGGTCGGGTTCTGGTATTACCGGGGGGATGAGTTGGTCGCGGTGGATGCGATGAATGATCCGCGCGGCTACATGGTGGGCAAACGCCTGATCGAAGGGGGGAAATCGCCTGATCCGGCGGTGATTGCCGACCCTGCGACCGACCTGAAGGCCTTGCTGAAAGGGTGAGGATCATCGCGGGCAGATTTCGGGGCACTGCCCTGGCCGCGTTGGGCAAGGGGGATGCGGGGGCGCATCTGCGACCAACCTCTGACCGGGTGCGTGAGAGCCTGTTTTCCATGCTGACCCACCGCGATGTGATTCACGGGGCGCGTGTGTTGGACCTGTTTGCAGGGACCGGCGCGCTGGGGTTTGAGGTGCTGTCGCGCGGCGCGCGGGAGGTTTGTTTTGTCGAGAATGGTCGCGTGGGCCAGCGGTTGATTTCCGAGAACGTCCAGAAGCTCAGGGTGGCGGACGAGGTGAAGCTGATGCGCAACGACGCGACGCGGCTGGGTGCCTGGCCCGGTGCGCCGTTCGATCTTGTGTTTCTTGACCCGCCCTATGGCAAGGGGATGGGGGAAAAGGCTCTGGCTGCCGCGCATGGGGGCGGATGGCTGGCGGCAGATGCCACCATCGTCTGGGAGGAAAACGCACCGATGATGGCCCCGGACGGCTTTGCCCCAATAGACAGTCGCCGGTTCGGGGACAGCCATGTGACGCTCTTGCGCCACATGGGGTGATATCAGGCGGCGCGGATCGCCGCCGCCAGCCTTTTGATGCCTTCGTTGATCTTGGCGTCATCTTCCAGTGAGAAACTCAGCCGCAGGGTGTTCGCCCCGGACCTGTCGGCAAAGAAGGCCTGACCAGGGACAAAGGCCACGCGCTGCGTTTCCAGGGAGACACGCAGCAAGTCGGCCCCATCCATGTGCTTCGGCAGCGTGATCCAGACGAACATGCCGCCCTCCGGTCTGGTCCATGTCACGCCCTCGGGCATATGGGTTTCAAGCGCCGCCAGCATCGCATCACGCCGTGCGGCATAGGTCTGGCGCAGCTTGGCGGTGTGATCGGCAAAGACACTGCGCGCGACTGTATTGATCGCCATCTGGTTGATGGTCGAGGAATGCAGGTCAGCCGCTTGTTTCATCAGCACAAGTCGGCTGATGACATCTGTCGCGCCGCAAACCCAGCCGACCCTCAACCCCGGTGCCAGTGACTTGGAAAAACTGCCGCAATAGAGTGTCCGGCAGTTTTCGATGCTGCCCTTGCGCGCAACCTCCAGCGCCAGCATGGGTGGGATCGGTTCTCCATCGTAGCGCAGCACCTGATAGGCGGCGTCTTCGATCACGGCGATGTCCATCTCGTCGGCAAGGTCAAGGATGCCCTGACGCGCGGCCAGGTCCAGCGTTTCACCGGTCGGGTTGGCAAAATCGACGGAAGCATAGGCGAATTTCACCCGTCCTCCCTGCGCGCTGGCCGCTGCGGCATAATCTGAAGCGGCCCGGTTTCCACGCGGGATCAACCGGTCGTAGTGGGGTTCATAGGCATTGAACGCCCCCAGCGCGCCCAGATAGGTCGGCCAACCGATCAAGGCGGTGTCACCGGGCGACAGCATCAGCTTGCCTAGGTAGTCCAGCGCCTGTTGGGAGCCGGATGTGATCAGCACATTGTCGCAGGTACAGGGCACGCCCAGGGCTTCCATCTGCGTGACGATCCAGTCGCGCAGTGGGGCGTATCCTTCGGAGACGGAATATTGCAGGGCGGTGCTGGCGTTTTCAGGGGACAAGGCATCGGCCAGGGCCGATTTGAAGGCCTCGGTCGGAAACAGCGCCGGATCGGGAATGCCGCCCGCGAAAGAGATGATATCGGGCTGGTCCAACAGTTTCAGCAACTCGCGGATTTCGCTGGCCTTCATGCGGTCCATGCGCGACGCGAATATATTGTGCCAATCCATGATGAGTCCCTCCCTTTTGGGGACGTAACCATGAAACCAAATCTACGGCAATAGTTCTTACCTAACTTGAAGGATGAATACCGAACGCCGGGCTGAACCGGACTACATCTGATGTTGCAAAATCAAGGGTGGCGGGATGCCATGCGTCCAGCCCTGCCAATGAAGACATGTCATTTATGACATGTCTTCATTGGTGACCAAATGCTCCCCAGTCAGAATTGGGATCTCAAACATTTGGCTTGGTTCAAAAAGCCGTGCTGTGCAAATGACCCGCTAGCGATCAAACGCTGTGAATGCCCCGTGACCTGCCCCCCGGAAGTTCCCTCAGTCTGATGTAGAGTCTGCCCAACCTGAAGGAGCAGACGAGATGAGGAAAAGCCGTTTCACCGAAGCGCAGATTATCGGGATGATCAAAGAGCAGGAGGCTGGTTTGCCGACGGCGGAGCTGTGCCGGAAGCACGGCCTGAGTCCTGCGACGTTCTACAAGCTGAAGGCCAAGTATGGCGGGATGGATTTGTCCGACGCTAAACGCCTGAAGCAGCTTGAGGACGAGAACGCGAAGCTGAAGCGCCTGGTGGCAGATGTGATGCTGGACAATGTTGTTCTCAAGGATCTTCTGGGAAAGCCCTGACGACGCCGATGCAACGGCGGGACGCAGTGCTGCGGGCGATGCGGGATCATCCGATCTCTCAACGCCGGGTCTGCGTGCTGATCGGTGTCGATCCGAAAACCGTGCGGCGCAAGAGACCGCCCGATAACCCGGAGATCCGTCTGGAAATGAACACGATTGCGCAGAAGCGGCGCCGGTTCGGGTATCGGCGCATTGGCGTCCTGCTGGAGCGCGTGGGCATGATTATGAACGAAAAGAAGCTCTACCGCATCTATCGTGAGGAAGGGCTGTCGGTCCGGCGACGTCGTGGCCGGAAACGGGCGCGAGGCAGCCGCACACCAATGCCAGTGCCGTTGCGCCCGAACCAGCGCTGGTCCTTGGACTTCCTGTCCGACACTTTCGGGGCCTGTCGCAAATTCCGCATCTTGGCGGTCAATGACGATTGCTGCCGCGAAAACCTGTGCCTGGTCCCCGACACCAGCATCTCCGGGGCCAGGGTTGCACGGGAGTTGGATGCGCTGGTTCGGATCCATGGGAAACCCACTTGTATCGTTTCCGACAACGGAACGGAGTTCACCAGCAAAGCGATCCTGAAATGGGCAAACGACAACAAGGTCGAGTGGCATTACATCGATCCCGGCAAGCCACAGCAGAATGGTTACATTGAATCATTCAACGGCAGCTTGCGCGACGAATGCCTCAACGAGGAAATCTTCGACAGCCTGGCCGACGCTCGCCGAACTCTGGCCATCTGGCGCTACGATTACAACAACGTCAGGCCGCATTCATCGCTCGGCAACAAGACCCCCGCAGAAGCGCGCCGAGCGCTTGAGCTACTTGACGGCACCGCGCCCGGCGCGCTTGCCACACCTGAAACCGACGACTATCAAACCCAAGGACTCTCGTTATGACTGAGGGACGACCGGGGGGCAGGTCACCCGCTTTCGTGTTACTTTACCCACATGACAGATTTGCCTCTGACACGCTGGTCCCTTCCGACCCTTCAGACAACGACCGATGGCCGAACCGCGCCTGGCCGCAAACCCGTCGGCTCTGCAGTCTTCATCACCGATGCGATCACACCTGTCGCAGGGGAAACGCTATTGGCACTGCTGTTGAAACGGATGTCGGAAGAGAATGACAAACCCGAAGGTCAGCTGCCGTAGGTCGGATGAAACAGGTTCGACGGGGACAGGGTAAAGATCTCGACCCCATCCTCTGTCACACTGACGGAATGCTCAAACTGCGCGGAAAGGGATTTGTCGCGTGTGACAGCTGTCCAGTCGTCCGACAGGGTTTTCGTCTCTGCCCGGCCCAGATTGACCATGGGTTCGATGGTAAAGAACATGCCGGGTTCAAGGATCGCGCCGGTGCCGGGCCTGCCGTAGTGCAGCACGTTGGGCGGCGCGTGAAAGACGCGGCCCAGCCCGTGACCGCAGAAATCCGTGACCACCGACATGCGCTGCGCCTCTACGAAGGACTGGATCGCATGGCCGATGTCGCCAAAGGTGTTTCCGGGTTTCACAGCCGCGATGCCCCGCATCAGGCTGTCATGCGTCACCTCGATCAGCCGCTCCGCCTTGCGGGGCAGCTTGCCTGCGACATACATGCGCGATGTGTCACCAAACCAGCCATCGACAATCACGGTAACGTCGATGTTCAGGATATCGCCGTCTTTCAGCTTCTTGTCGCCGGGAATGCCGTGGCAAACCACATGGTTTACACTGATGCAGGAGGCGTGCTGATACCCTTTGTACCCGATGGTCGCTGATTTCGCGCCGGCGGCATTGACCTTTTCCTCGATGATGCGGTCAATCTCGCCAGTTGTCTGGCCGACGAATACCTGTTCGGCAATCTCATCCAGGATGGTTGCCGCAAGCCGCCCAGCCGCATGCATTCCGGCAAAATCCGACGGATCGTAGATCCGGATGCCGTCCCTTGTGACGCGGCCACGGTGCTGTTCGTTCACCGGTATCTCCATGATTTCACCATTCTCATTCCAATCGGTATTTAACCCGTGGTGCCACGCAATGCCAGAGGGGCGGCCAAAGTGACGCATTCCGGGCTGATATGGGTGCCGACACACAGCGTTTCCACCCCGGCATTCGTTGCCGCCGCATGGGCAGCGGCATAGGCAGGATCAATATCCGCTGCCATTGTAACATCAGTGCAGTCGGTACGCTGCACCAGATAAAGCAGGACGGCACGATGACCAGCGCGTGCCATTTGCGCAAGTTCGCCCAGGTGCTTGGCACCCCGCGCGGTCACGCTATCGGGAAATTCCGCCAGACCGGGTGTACGGCAAAGCGTGACTGATTTGACCTCGACATAGCAATCGCGGCGTCCTTCACCGGACAACAGGAAGTCGATACGGGACTTTTCGCCGTACTTCACTTCGGCGCGTACAGTGTCATACCCTGCCAGTCCGGCGATCTTGTCGGCTTCCAATGCGGCTTTTACGGCCCGGTTGGGCAGACTGGTATCGACGCCGGTGAAATGACCATTCTCGTGATCGACCAGCCGCCAGCCGAATTTCAGCTTTTTCTTCGGATCGTCATTGGGTTCCAGCCAGACCTTGCTGCCGGGGTCGGCGAGCCCCATCATCGAGCCGGGGTTGGCGCAATGGGCGGTGACCTCGCGCCCGTCCTCCAGCCTGCAATCGGCCAGGAACCTCTTGTAGCGGCGGATCAGCCGGGCAGGGACAAGTTGGGTTTGAAAGCGCATGAGGTGCGGCCTATACCGATCCTGAGAATGCCTCAAGGAGAACCCGATGCCAAACCCTACCGCCGCCATGATTGTCATCGGAGACGAGATATTGTCGGGTCGAACGCGGGACAGCAACATGCACCATCTGGCGGGCAAGCTGGCAGAGGCGGGGATTGACCTGAAAGAAGTGCGCATGATCAGCGATGACCATGACGCAATTGTCAGCGCCGTGCAGGAGGTGTCAGCCCTGTACGATCATGTCTTTACCAGCGGTGGCATTGGCCCGACGCATGATGACATCACCGCCGACGGCATCGCGGCGGCCTTTGGTCAGCGGATCGACGTGCGCGACGATGCCCGCGCCATCCTTGCCGCGCATTATGCCAAATCCGGGACAGAGCTGAACACGGCGCGCCTGCGCATGGCACGTATTCCCGACGGGGCGTCACTGATCGAAAATCCGGTATCTGCCGCGCCGGGTTTCAAGCTTGAAAATGTGCATGTCATGGCGGGGGTGCCCAGCGTATTTCAGGCCATGGTCGAATCCGTCCTGCCCAGCTTGACCGGTGGTGCCCCGCTGATCAGCCGCAGTTTGCGTGTCGAACGGGGCGAGGGCGACATTGCCGAACCGCTGGGCGCTTTGGCCAGGGCCTATCCGATGTTGTCGATGGGATCGTACCCATTCCAGAAAGACGGGAAGTACGGCGCGCATGTCGTGATCCGGGGCAGTGATGCGGCGGCTGTCGACGCAGCACTGGTCGAACTACAGGCAGCCTTTCCATGACACCTGAAATTGCCCGGCTTTACGAGGCCTGCGACCAGACATGGCCTGCCGCACGCCGTTTTGACCAAGGGGCCTGGACGCTGCGAGAGGGGCTGGGCGGCGGCAAGCGTGTTTCTGCGGCGACAGCTCTCGGGCAAGTCGATGCTGCCGACATCGACACTGCCGAAACCGCGATGCGCCGGTTGGAACAGACGCCTTTGTTTATGATCCGCGACGGGGACGCCGCGCTTGACGGGATACTTGAGGCGCGCGGCTATCGGGTTGTCGATCCGGTTGTCATCTACACCCTGCCGATTGAACGGCTGACCGATGTGCCGATCCCCCGCGTCACAGCTTTCAACATCTGGGAGCCGCTGGCCATCATGCACGAAATCTGGGCGCAGGGCGGGGTTGGTCCTGCGCGCATTCAGGTGATGGAACGCGCGCGGGAAAAGACTGCAATCCTCTCCCGCTGGAATGAAAAGCCCGCAGGTGTCGCCTTTGCTGCACTGCATGATGGCATCTGTATGGTTCACGCGGTCGAGGTTCTGGCCCACCAGCGTCGGCAGGGGGTTGCCGGGTGGATGATGCGACGCGCGGCCTTCTGGGCGCAGTCGCGGGGCGCGACGCAAATGGCGGTGCTCTGTGTGGTGCAGAACGCGGGCGCAAATGCGCTTTATCGGGCTATGGGCTTCACCGAGCAAGGGCGCTACCATTATCGTCAATCCCCGGAGTAGAGGAGACTTTCGTGGCCGACACATCCCCAACCGCACTTGACCTGCCCATGGTCCAACCCTTGCCAGAGCAGACGCAGAAATATTTCGATGTCTGCATGGACAAACTGGGGATGATCCCCAATGTACTGCGCGCCTATGCGTTCGACATCGACAAGCTGAACGCCTTTACCGCGATGTATAACGACCTGATGCTGGGCGACAGCGCCCTGACGAAGCTTGAGCGCGAGATGATCGCGGTTGCGGTGTCTTCGGTCAACAAATGCTATTACTGTCTCGTTGCCCATGGGGCCGCTGTGCGACAGCTATCCGGGGATCCGGAACTGGGCGAGGCGCTGGTGATGAATTACAAGGTTGCCAAGATCGACGCGCGGCAGATGGCGATGCTGGACTTTGCCGTCAAGCTGACCCGTGAAAGTGCCGCCGTGGTCGAGGCAGACCGCGAAGCACTGCGCGAACACGGTTTTTCCGACCGGGATATCTTTGACATTGCCAGTGTCGCGGGGTTCTTCAACATGACAAACCGCGTGGCAAGTGGAACGGACATGCGGCCAAATGCCGAATATCACGCGCAGGCGCGATGATCCTCCGCGCGCTGGTTTTGGGCTGTTTTCTGGCCAGCCCGGCGGCGGCGCTGGAATTGTCCTTGCCTGCCGCGGCACGGCTGACGGCGGAACGCAACACCGGACCTGACAGGTATTCCGCCCCGGCGGGCATTTTCCGCAATGGGCAGGTTGTCACGCTTGAGGTCGAAGGTGACGTGCGCCGTGCCGCCTGGCGGTTGAGCCAGCAGGGGCTGACTCCGCTGCAACTGATCCGCCCCCTGCGGCGACAGCTTGTCGATGCGGGATACGAGATTTTGCTGGACTGCGCGGCACCGACCTGCGGCGGATTCGATTTCCGCTTTGCCACGGAAACGCTGCCGGGGCCGAATATGTACGTCAACATCCGGGCGTACCATTTTATCACTGCCGTGCGCCCCTCTGTCACCGCCCCTCAGGAGGTGCTGACGATCCTCGCAAGCACTGCGGCGAACTCGGCCTATATCCAGGTCATACGCGCGGGCGAGGTCAGCGAAGACGAGGTAATGACCGATGCACCGGTGCCCATCTCGCCGACCGCACAGGTCGAGAATGATCTGGGCAATCGGTTGATACAGCAGGGCCATGCCGTGCTGCGGGACCTCGAATTCGAAACCGGCGCTTCCGATCTCAGCGACGGCAGCTACGTGTCGTTGCAAACCCTTGCAGAGGTGCTGGAAGCACGGCCCGACCTGCGCGTAGCGCTTGTCGGACACACGGATTCGGTGGGCGGGCTGGACGGAAATATCGCGCTTAGCCAACGCCGCGCGCAGTCTGTTCGTCGGCGGATGATCGACGGCTACGGAATCGACGGTGCCAGGATGGAGGCCGAAGGCATGGGCTATCTTTCGCCCATTGCAAGCAATCTGGAGGAAACAGGCCGCGAGGAAAACCGCCGGGTCGAGGTGATCGTGCTGGGAGAGTGAGCAGACGGCAAGAAAAAAGCCCCGACACCTGAAAAGCGCCGGGGGGAGTTCACCGAGGGAGGTTGGTGTTCGTAAATCTGTGGCGGTTCACCAGTCGCTGGGGCCCTTGTCGGCAAAGGCATGCACCAGAAAGTCGATAAAGGCGCGGACCTTGGGCTGGGTGAAACGGCCCGGCGGATAGACCGCATAGATGCCTTGCGTCTCAAGCGGCAGATCGGGGATCGCATCTTCGATCAATCCTTTTTCCATCGCATCGGAGTAAAGGAAGCTGGGCAGATAGGCGATGCCAAGCCCCGAGATCGCAGCGTTCAGCAGGGATTGCCCGTCATTGACCGACAACCAGCCCGCCGTGCGCACCTGCCGTTTTTCGCCGGAGGGGGCAGTCAGTTTCCAGACGTTGCCGCTGGACTGGTTGGAATAATGCAGCAGCTTGTGGTCGTTCAGATCGTCGATCTTTTCGGGCCGCCCGTAGGTTTCAAAGTATTTCGGGCTCGCGATCATACGTTTTGTGGTTTCGGTCAGCTTGCGCGCGCGCAGGGTGCTGTCCTCCAGCTCTCCGATGCGCACGGCCATGTCGAAACCTTCGCTGATCAGTTCGACGTACCGGTTGTTGAGGACCATGTTCACAGTGATGTCCGGAAAGTCCTTGAGGAAATCCGACAGTGCCGGTGACAGGTGGTTCACGCCAAAATCGGTGGCCACGGAAATGCGCAACAGGCCGGAAGGCGCGGATTGCATCGAGGTGACAAGCGCATCCGCCTCGCCCGCGTCGTTCAGCACGCGGCGCGCCCGATCATAATAGGCAAGGCCGATTTCCGTGGGCGACACCCGGCGTGTGGTCCGGTTCAGCAGGCGCGCGCCGAGCCTCGCCTCAAGGGACGAAACGTGCTTCGAGACGGCGGATTTGGAAATCCCCATCTTTTTGGCGGCATCGGTAAAGCCCCCCTGATCCACCACGGTGGCGAATGCTTCCATTTCTGTCAGGCGGTCCATACAAGCGTTCCTCGTCATCTTTGTTTCAAGGACCGGGTATGCTGCTCAATTTAGGCAAGATCGCGGCAGGGATGGGACAGTTGCAAGGTCTTTGCCGGGATCGTTGATGGCAGGGAAACGACGGAACAGTCTGTTTCTGCCCTCGATCAGAGCCAGCGAACAAGTTTGAGAATAGCGACCATTACAGCGCCCAGGCCCAGCATTGACAGGCAGAGGATGGCAAAGGCACGAGGCGAATCCACACCCGGCATTCCGCCAACGTTGACCCCGAACAGCCCCGTCAGGAAGCCTAAGGGCAAAAAGATGGCAGCCGCCACTGACAGTACATAACCGTGTCGTGCCTGACGCTGGGCGATATTGCCGTCATGTTCCTCCTGAACGGAAATCAGGCGACCCTGCAATTCGTCCAGTTCTTCGACCGCGATGGCCGCGCGGTTCGCAAGTTCGCGCAATCCCAGGCTGACAGTTTCCGGTATCATCGGCAGATCAAGCGTCGAAAGTTTGCTGAGCGCGGCGCGCTGCGGCTCAAGGTAGCGACGCAGGCGAATGACACTGCGGCGGTTGTCCGGCAGGTCACGGGGCATCGGGGTGTTCTTGTCCTCCAGCGCGATTTCATAGTGGTCTGTGCGTTCGTCGATTGTGGCCACATGCTGATCCACCCGGTCCGTCAGCCCTTCAATCAGGGTCTCAAGGAACGCTGCCGTGCTGCCGGGGGCGTCCTGCGCCTCTGCGCGTTGGCGGATCGCGTCGATGGCAAAGACCTTGTTGCGGCGCACCGTTATCAGGACGTCCTCATCTGCGTAAATGCGCACTGATACCATCTCGTCCGCATCCTGCCCGGCGTTCAGGTTGATACCCCGAAGGTTCAGGATCAATCCGCCCTCGAAACGGTCGCATCTTGGCCGGGTCTTGGGTTGGGTCAGGGCACCGCCCGGTATCATGTGCAAGTGCTCTCTGGTCCAGGTTTCAAGTAACGGATCGGACAGGTCGAAATGCCACCACCGGTAAGCCGCGTCGCCGGTCAGCCTGGTATTCTGCGGCACATTGGTTGTACCGTCCTCGGCAATATCGAAAACACAGATCGGCATTGGCGGCCCCTCGTTACCCAAGGGGAGACTGCACCCGGCGGCCCGTGCCTGCAAGGCATAGTCGTGCCCGGTTCAGAGCGCCGCAGCCAGCCGCGTGCCCTGATTGATCGCGCGTTTCGCGTCCAGTTCTGCCGCGACATCCGCACCACCAATGACGTGGCAGGTCTTGCCCCTGGCCTCCAGCGCATCAGCCAGGGACCGGTCCGAAAGCTGCCCCGCGCACAGCACGATTGTATCAGCCGCGATCAAGGTCGGGTTTTCGCGCGCCTCGCCAAAGCTGATGTGCAGCCCGTCAGCGTCAATTTTTTCATAGTTTACGCCTGCGATCATCTTGACCTCTTTCATGGTCAGGGATGCACGGTGAATCCAGCCTGTGGTTTTTCCCAGGCCCTTGCCCACCTTGCTGGTCTTGCGTTGCAGCATTGTGACCTCTCGGACAGGGGCGTCGGGCTGCGGGCCTTCCGGTGCAAGACCCGCGCGGTGTTCCGCCGGGTCAGACACTCCCCATTCGCGCATCCATTCGGGCAGGTTCAGCGTAGTACTTTCGCCATCGTGAACAAGGTGTTCGGAAACGTCGAAACCGATACCTCCCGCGCCGATGACAGCCACACGCTGGCCTACCTTTGCAGTGCCGTTCAGCACGTCGATATAGCTGACGACATTGCCGCTGTTCTGGCCCGGAATTTGCGGGTCGCGGGGGACGACGCCGGTGGCAATGATCACCTCGTCAAAATCGTCCAGATCATTGGCAGAGACCTCGGTGTCGAGTTTGACCATGATGCCATGGACCGCGACCATGGTGCGATACCAGTCGACAAAGCCCCAGAATTCCTCCTTGCCCGGAACCTGCTTGGCGAGGTTCAACTGGCCACCGATCTCTGACGCCCGGTCGAAGATGGTCACCGAATGGCCGCGCTCGGCGGCGGTGATGGCCGCCGACAGGCCCGCGGGCCCGGCACCGACAACGGCGATGGATTTTGGCGTCGCGGCCGTCTCGATGGTCAGTTCGGTTTCATGGCAGGCGCGCGGATTGACAAGGCAGCTTGATAACTTGCCGCCAAAGGTATGGTCCAGACAGGCCTGGTTGCAGGCGATGCAGGGGGCGATCTGGGCGGCCTGTCCCTCCATCGCCTTTTTCACGAAATCGGCGTCTGCCAACATGGGGCGGGCCAGGCTGACCATGTCGGCACAGCCGTCCGCCAGCACCTGTTCGGCAACGTCGGGTGTGTTGATCCGGTTGGACGTGATCAGCGGGATGCCGACCTTGCCCATCAGATTTTTCGTGACCCAGGCAAAGGCAGCACGCGGCACGGATGTTGCGATGGTCGGAATCCGCGCCTCGTGCCAGCCAATGCCGGTGTTGATGATGGTGGCACCTGCCTTTTCGATCTCCTGCGCCAGTTGCACGACCTCGTCATAGGTTGACCCGTTCGGGATCAGGTCGATCATCGACAGGCGGTAGATGATGATGAAATCGGGGCCCACCGTTTCGCGGACACGTTTGACCACCTCGATCGGCAGGCGCATCCGGTTTTCATAGGAGCCGCCCCATCGGTCGGTGCGCTTGTTGGTGTGGCTGACAAGAAACTGGTTCAGGAAATATCCTTCGGAGCCCATCACCTCGACGCCGTCATAACCCGCATCCCTGGCGCGTCCTGCGCAGGCCACGATGTCGCTGATCTGTTTTTCGATACCCTCTTCGTCCAGTTCCTTGGGAGCGAACATCGAGATGGGGGATTTGATCGCCGAAGGTGCCACGCAGTCGGGCGAGAAGGCATAACGGCCCGCGTGCAGAATCTGCATCGCGATCTTGCCACCCGCTTCGTGCACCCGCTTGGTCATGATGCTGTGGTTGGACACATCCTTGTCATTGATCATCATCGCAGCACCATGCGCAACGGACCCTTCGGCGTTCGGCCCGATGCCGCCGGTGACCATCAGCCCGACCGCGCCGCGAGCACGCGATGCGTAGAACTCCGCAACGCGGTTCCAGTCGCCGGTTTCCTCAAGCCCCGTGTGCATGGACCCCATCAGCACGCGGTTTTTCAACGTGGTAAAGCCAAGATCGAGGGGGGCGAGCATATGCGGATAGCTGGACATGGATAATCCTTTCTGGCTTGCGGGAACTTGCGCGCAAGAACACCCGATCCGGAGGCTTGTGTCACGGCGGACGCAGCGTCATCCTGACCATTGGTAATGATCGCAGCAATGGAGGCAAGGATGCAGGTGCGCGCGCGGCCCGATGAGGGTGAGGTCGATGATGCGCTTGGCCGGATCATGTATGATGCGATTCATCACGGTCCAAGCCAATATTCGCTGGCCGAAAGGCAGGCCTGGCTGCCGACACCGAACGCGGGCGAAGGATGGCGCGCGCGGCTGTCGGCGCAAAAGGTCTGGGTCGCCTATGACAAGACCGGTCCGGTTGGTTTCATGACGCTTGACGGGGATTATATCGACCTGGCCTTTGTTGCCGCCGCCTCGCAGGGCAGGGGTGTTTTCAGGGCCCTTTTTGCGCAGGTTGAGGCGGCGGCGCGCGGTCAACGGCGGCTTTGGACTCACGCCAGTCTGATGGCGCAACCTGCCTTTCTGGCGGTGGGTTTCCGTGTTATCCGTCACGAAAACGTGGCCCAGGGCGGTGAGGTTCTGCGCCGCGCAGAAATGGAGAAGATGCTCGCATGACCCCGGAAGAGATTGCCATACTGCCCTATCGTCCCTGTGTCGGCGTGATGCTGGTCAACGCGGCTGGCGAGGCCTTTGTGGGGCAGCGCAGGGACCGCGACCAGGACGCCTGGCAGATGCCGCAGGGTGGGATCGAAAAGGGCGAGCCCCCGCGCGAGGCGGCGCTGCGCGAATTGGAGGAGGAAACCGGCGTTTCGCGCGATCTGGTGACGGTGATGGCCGAAACGCGGGGCTGGGTGCCCTATGACCTGCCGCATGATCTGGTGCCGAACATCTGGAAAGGCCGGTTTCGCGGGCAGGAACAAAAATGGTTCCTGATGCGTTTCACTGGCACGGACGATCATGTGAACATCGAAACCGAGCACCCCGAATTTTCCCGCTGGCGCTGGATGCCAATGGATCAGCTTGTGCCCAGCATCGTTCCCTTCAAGCAGGCGGTTTACCGCGCTGTCGTAGATGAGTTCGAGGAGTATCTGTAATGCGATTTGTTGCCCTCATGCTGGCCCTGTGCGCCCCGTTGCCGGCACTTGCCCTGTCATGTGTTGCCCCATCGGTCGAACGCACCTTTCACGAGGTCAATGAGGCCAAGGACGAATACGTCGTTGTGCATGGACGGCTGACGCTGGATCAGCGCAAGCTGCCAAGTGACGGTTCGACCCAGTCAAATCCACCCAAGATGACCTTGGTGCCTGCCACGCTGAGCGGAACGTCGCTGAGCGCGTCGGGGTTTCATACCCCCTTTGATAAGGACATCATGCTGGAAGTCGCCTGCTTTGGTCCGTGGTGCGGATCAGTCGCCAATGGCGCGGATGTCCTGGCATTTGTTCGCCGTGATGGCGGGCAGTATGCCTTGGGGATCAATCCTTGCGGTGGGCATGTGTTTACCCCGGTACAACCGGCGCAACTGAAACAGGTGCGACAGTGCTTCACGGGCGGGGCGTGTAAGAAGAAATAGCCTTATGCTGCGGCCCGATGCCGCCACCTGATGCCGGGCCCGCTCAATCCGGCCTGAAGATCGGAACATGGCTGGCCGCCTCAGTGGGCAGGACACCGGACAAGCGCGGATCATCTTCGATTTCGATCTGCTGCCGGTAGGGGGCAAAGCCGTTGCGTATGTAGAACCCCAGGGCCTGCGGGCTGTCCAAGGTGCAGGTATGCACATGAAACCGGGTGATTGGGGCGCGCCACGCCAGTGAAATCGCCTGGTTCATCAGGTATCGTCCGGCCCCTGAGCCGATCAGGCTGGGTGCCAGCCCGAAATAGGCAAGCTCACAGGAACCTTCCTCGCGGAAGTCCAGTTCCAGGATCGCCGCGTCCTCACCATTCTTCCGCAACGTATGGAATGTCACCTTGGGATCATCCAGGATCGCCTGCAGTTCGTCCTCCGGCATCATCCTGCGGCCGAACCAAAGCCAATCGCGCCCGACCCGGTCAAACAGGGCCCTGTAGCGGGCCACGTCTGGCGTGATCTGTTCGAATGCCAGCCCGGCAGGCAGATCGACCGGCCGCATATGTGGTTTTGCCTGCATCTGCAGATGCGTGACAACCATCGCCACCTTGCCCGGCGGTACATCGTGCAGCCCGTCAGCGATCATGGTTCAGATCAGGCCTTCGGTCCGGAACCGCGCCAGCATGTCCGCTTGCGGACGCGGCCCGATGTGGCTGATCACTTCGCCGGCGCAGAGGTTGCCCATGCGACCGCAGGTTTCCAGATCGGCCCCTTTGGCGAGGCCGAACAGGAACCCGGCCGCGAATTGATCGCCCGCGCCCGTGGCATCCACCGGGGTGATTTTCTTGACCGGCACGTCGACCCGCTCACCATCGCGGATCAGGGTTACCCCGTCGCCCGAACGGGTACAGACTACAATGGGACAGATCGCTGCTGTCCTGCTGATCGCCTCTTCCAGATCTTCGGTCTGGAACAGTGATTTCAGTTCGGCCTCGTTGCCGATCACATAGTCGAGGTCATGTTCGATCAGGGTCAGGAAGTCCGCGCGGTGGCGCTCGACGCAGAAGGGGTCCGAAATGGCGATACCCGCCATCCCTCCCGCCGCCTTGGTCGCGCGCGCGGCCTCGCGAAAGGCGGTCTTGCCTGCGTCCTCATCAAACAGATATCCTTCGAGAAACATCATCTTTGCATTGCCCGCGACATCACCCGACACATCCCCCGACCCCAGGCCGGTCGAAATGCCCAGATACGTGTTCATCGACCGCTCACCGTCGGGGGTGACAAAGATCATGCTGCGCGAGGTCGGCATTTCGCCCGAGGTGACGGGCGGATTCACAAAGTCGATCCCGTGGTCCGACATGGCGCTGGCATAGAACTTGCCCAGCGCATCGTCACGCACGCGCCCGATAAAGCCCGTCTGCAACCCCAGCGCCCCGGCCCCCGCGATGGTATTGGCCACCGACCCGCCGGGTGTCTGCACCCGTTCGGTCATCGCGCCATAAAGCGTTTCACCGCGCTCGCGTTCCACCAGCTGCATGATGCCTTTTTCGATCCCCATGTGATCGAGAAAGCTGTCGTCACATTGGGTAATCACATCCACAACGGCGTTGCCGATGCCAACAAGGTCATAGGTCTTCATATTGTCTTTTCCTCAAAGGGGCAGAGATCACGGATAATGCAGGTTTTGCACAAGGGTTTGCGGGCTTTGCAATGGTAGCGACCGTGCAGGATCATCCAGTGATGCGCGTGCAACTGGAAATCCGCCGGTATGTTGTCTTCGATGGCGCGTTCCACCACGTCCACGGTCTTGCCCGGCGCAATGCCGGTGCGGTTTCCGACGCGAAAGATATGGGTGTCCACGGCCTGCGCGGGCTGCCGCCACCACATGTTGAGAACCACGTTGGCGGTCTTGCGCCCGACGCCGGGCAAGCCTTGCAGGGCGGCGCGCGAGTTTGGCACCTCGCCGCCATAGTCATCGACCAGGATCTGGCTCATTTTCATGACGTTCTTGGCCTTTTGCCGGAACAGGCCAATGGTCTTGATGTGTTCTGTCAGGCCCTCGACGCCCAGTTCGACCATCTTCTCTGGCGTATCGACGAGTTTGAACAGGCTGTGCGTTGCCTTGTTCACACCGGCATCGGTGGCCTGCGCGCTCAGGGCGACGGCGACCAGCAGGGTGTAGGCGTTGACGTGATGCAATTCTCCCTCGGGCTCTGGATCAGAAGCCTGGAAACGCAGGAAAATCTCGCGGATCGTATGGTAGTCGAGCTGTTTTGCCATATCGGGCATATGACGCAGAAACGGGGGCGGGGGCAAGGCATGGCGACAAAGGCGCATGTTTCGGGTCGCCTGGGCGCTGCGGGCAGCTTAGATTGATGGCATGACACAGAATGCTTCCTCCTTGGCCGATGACGGCTACCACTTCGGCGTGATGCGCCGGGCGATTGATTTGATTGATGCGTCGGAAGAGCCCCTGACGCTTGAGGTACTGGCGGCGCGGATGGGCATGTCTCCCGCCCATTTCCAGCGGGTGTTTTCGCGCTGGGTTGGCGTGTCGCCCAAAAGGTATCAGCAATACCTGATGCTGGGACAGGCCAAGCAGATGCTGCGTGACCATGCGACAACCCTGCACGCAGCCCATCAGGTTGGCCTGTCAGGGACCGGGCGTCTACACGACATGTTCCTGCGCTGGGAGGCGATGAGTCCGGGCGATTTTGCCCGCAAGGGGGCGGGGCTCACGATCTATTGGGGCTGGTTTGACAGCCCTTTTGGCCCGGCGCTGGTCATGGGGACTGACAAGGGGATCTGCGGCTTGGCCCTTGCCGCCGAGGTCGGCGAAGAGGCGGCGATGGAGGATCTGACCGGTCGCTGGCCATTGGCAAACTTTGTCGAGGACCCGATGCTGCTGCAGCCCTGGGTGCTGGCGGCCTTCGGTGCGCAGGAGGGCAGGCTGGAAAAGGCACCGCTCTATCTGATCGGCGCGCCTTTCCAGATCAAGGTATGGGAGGCGTTGCTGCGCATCCCTTCGGGACAGGTCACGACCTATTCCGATATTGCCCAGGCAATCGGCAGCCCGCGCGCGGTCAGGGCGGTCGGCACGGCGGTGGGCCGCAACCCCGTCAGTTGGTTGATCCCCTGCCACCGGGCGCTGCGCAAATCCGGCGCGCTGGGCGGCTACCACTGGGGCATGCCGGTCAAACGCGCGATGCTCGCCTTCGAGGCCGCCCGCGCGGAGGCGTGAGACAGCCCTGTTAGGCGGGATGCTGCCGATTGAAAATTCCCCCTGAACGCGGGCCGTTTGCACACTATATATGCGCTACATCGAGATGCCGCGCCCGAACGCGGCCCCAAAACCAAAGGCAGTAGATATGATTTCTTCCAAACTTTCCCTCGCCGCGCTGATCGCAGGCGCGCTGACCCTCAGCGCCTGTACAGAACCAGGCCAGTTGGGTGCGGGTCCCAACGATCCGAACCAGAAAACCAAGAATGGCGCGCTGATCGGGGCCGCGTCCGGCGCAGTTCTGGGCGCGCTGACCGCCGATGATGGCAACCGGGGCGACCGCGCTCTTGCCGGTGCTCTGCTTGGTGGTGCCGCAGGGGCGGGTATCGGCTATTCGCTGGACAAGCAGGAGGCCGAGTTGCGCCGCCAGATGGACAGCCGCGTTGTGATCACCAACACCGGTGACCGTCTGATCGTGACCCTTCCGCAGGACATTACCTTTGCCACCGACAGCACCGCCGTGCAGCCGGGCATTCAGGGCGACCTGAGGGCGCTGGCCCAGAACGTGCAGGTCTATGCGAACTCCACGTTGCAGATCGTCGGTCACACGGACAGCGACGGCGACGCTGCCTATAACCAGACCTTGTCCGAAGGTCGTGCGAATGCGGTCGCAAACGTGCTTTACGCAAACGGCGTTCCGGCAAACCGGGTCCAGACTTTCGGGCGCGGTGAAAGCCAACCGGTTGCAAGCAACCTGACGCCGCAGGGCAAGCAGCAGAACCGCCGGGTCGAGATCGTCATTCTGCCCAACGCCCGCTGATCGCTGCGAGCCCCGCATCGGGGCACCCGATTGCCACATTTACGCACAGAGCCCCTGCATATCGCGGGGGCTCCTTGCTTTTCTGCGCCTGTGCCCGACTTTATGGAGGACGTGAATAACAGGAAGGCAGATTGCCATGACCAAGCCAAAACTCCTCGGGATTTCCGGATCGCTCCGGGCCGGGTCTACCAATACCCTTCTCTTGAGCGAAGCCGCACGGCTGTTCGGCGCGGCAGAATATACGCAAGCCGATATTCGCTTTCCCTTGTATGACGCCGATGAACAGGCAGCACAGGGCGTGCCGGATGCAGTGGTCAAGGTTGCCCGACAGATCGAGGCGGCGGACGCGGTGATCATCGCTACCCCGGAATACAACAAGGGACCGTCGGGCGTGATCAAGAATGCGCTGGACTGGATCAGCCGGGTCGACTTCAAACCATGGAACGACAAACCCGTCGCCGTGATGTCGGCGGCTGCCGGTCGCGCGGGCGGGGAACGTGCGCAGATGATCCTGCGGGGCTTCATGGTGCCTTTCCGCCCCCGGATCCTGCAGGGGCCCGAAATTCACCTGGCGGGCAGCGGTGATCAGTTTGACGAGACGGGCAAGCTCAAGGGCGAGATTTACGTCAAGGAACTGACCGATCTCATGCAGGCCCTGCGCCGCATGATCTGACCGGCCCGCCGGACACGGCGTTCATGGCGAACTTGCTAGAGGTTGTCTTCGACCCGAAAACCATCGGGGATGGCATCGACCCCTTCCAGCATGAGATCAGCCATAACCTCAGCCACCTTGGGCGCCATCCCGAACCCGATCTTGAAGCCGCCATTGGCGATGAA
Organism: Sulfitobacter sp. EhC04; assembly: GCF_001650875.1. Lineage (GTDB taxonomy): Bacteria > Pseudomonadota > Alphaproteobacteria > Rhodobacterales > Rhodobacteraceae > Sulfitobacter. Next base: position 126,828 of record NZ_LXYI01000008.1, on the reverse strand, counting down.
GTGGCCGGGTCTGTCGGGCCATGGCCCCAACATCGGGGCGCGGCTGCGCGTCCGGGGCCGCACCCCGGCCCAGCGGGCGATCACAGGTGCATCCGCCAGCACCGGCACCGCAACGCGGGCGCGTTTTATCACATCATCCAGTTGCGCGTCTGTCCGGTCCGGGCTGTCATAATCCCGTTCCGAGGTGGACCCGACGGCGACAGTCCCGTCCTGGTGCGGGATGATGTGAACCCCACCCGCGAACAATTGCGGCGCGCCCTTGGCGTCATATTGCAGCAGGGCAGCCTGTCCTTTGACGCCTGCGCCGATCATGCGGTGATGACCGGCGTTCATCTGTTCCAGACCGGCGACCCCTGTTGCCCAGAGGGTTGCACCTTCATCGGCACCTTCAGCGGTGACCGTGACGCCATGGGCCGCAAGGGCGCGCACCAAAGACGCGCAACCCTTGCGCGGATGCACAAGCCCGCTCAGCGTATCGCGGATCAAAAGACCGGTGGCACTGACCGGTTCCCAGTCCGCGCCACTGGCCGGGATGACCTGCCAGGTCGCGTGATTCTGCCACAGTTCATGTGCGGTTCCGGCGCGGACCCGCGCAAGTTCCAGCAGATGCGGGTCGGCGATGGGTTGCAGGCGACCATGCCGCGCATAGCCGCTGTCGCCGCCGCCCGCTGCGTCCACCTCGCGCCAGAACGAGGCGGCCATCAACAGGCTGTCCAGTTGAAACGCCTTTTTCGGGTTCCAGTTTTCCGGCACATGTGGGGCCAATGCGCCGACAATGCCGCCGCTGCTGCCTGCTGCGGGCCCATGCGGGTCTATCACCTGCACTGTCGCGCCGCGCCGGACGCAGGCCCATGCAATCGACAGGCCGAAAACTCCCGCGCCACGGATGGTGATATCATGCATTGCCATTCCCCGCCTGTTGTCGCACATCTGGCGCAACTCTCCCCAGCGGGCAACCCCATGCAGCAGCAGTCCGATCCGATCACCTGGCGCGACGGCAAAATCCCCGTCTCCACCCGTTTCGACGACCCGTTCTTCAGCCTGGACGACGGGATCGCAGAGACGCGCCATGTCTTTCTGACCGGCAACGACCTGCCGGCGCGGTTTCGCGATGATTTCGCCATCGGCGAATTGGGGTTCGGCACCGGACTGAACCTCTTGGTTGCTTGGGATGCCTTCGCCGCTGCGATGCCGGGGGCGACGCTGCGTTTCACCAGTTTCGAAGCCTTTCCCCTATCGCCCGAAGACATGGCCCGCGCGCATCGTGCCTTCCCCGCATTCGACGACAAGCGCGATGCGCTGTCAGCGGTCTGGACCGGGGCGGACGGATCATTCGATCTGCCGGGGTTGCGGCTGAACGTGATATTTGGCGATGCGCGCGAAACGCTTCCACAATGGACTGGGCATGCCGATGCATGGTTCCTTGACGGTTTCGCCCCTGCCAAGAACCCGGAGCTTTGGTCGCCCGATCTGATGGCAGAGGTCGCCGCGCATACGGCGCAGAACGGTACGGCGGCGACGTATACGGCGGCGGGCGATGTGCGGCGGGGGCTGGCGGCTGCGGGCTTTGACGTGCATCGGGTGCAGGGATTTGGCCGCAAGCGGCACATGACGCGAGCGAGGATTGCAGGGTGAGCCAGGGCAACAATACTCCGCTGGGCATCGGCCTGATGATCGCGACCACATTTGTCTTTGCGGTTCAGGATGGCCTGTCGCGGCATCTGGCGTCGGAATACAATGTTCTGATGGTCGTCATGATCCGCTATTGGTTCTTCGCCGCCTTCGTGATCGCGATTGCGGGGCGCAAGGCGGGCGGTGTGCGTGCGGCGGCCCGAACCTCGCAGCCGATCCTGCAGGGATTTCGCGGTTTCCTGCTGGCCACCGAGATTTGCGTCATGGTTTTTGCCTTCACCATTCTGGGGCTGGTGGAAAGCCACGCGGTCTTTACCTGCTATCCGTTGTTGGTGGCGGCACTGTCGGGGCCGATCCTGGGGGAAAGTGTCGGCTGGCGGCGCTGGGCGGCCATTGCCGTGGGGTTTGTCGGCGTGCTGATCATCCTGCAACCGGGGATGAGCGTCTTTGACCCCGCGGCGCTGATCCCCCTGCTGGCGGCTGCCATGTTCGCGGTCTATGGCCTGCTGACCCGATATGTCGCCAAGAAGGATTCAACGGCCACCAGCTTCTTCTGGACCGGTGTCACAGGTGCCGTCACCATGACCCTCGCAGGTGTCTGGTTCTGGGAACCTATGGCCGGTTCTGACTGGCTGATCATGGCCTGCCTCTGTGTGACGGGCATTTCCGGCCACTGGTTGCTGATCCGCGTCTATGAAGTGGCAGAGGCCAGTTCGGTACAGCCCTTTGCCTATTTCCAGCTCGCCTTTGCCGCCGTCATCGGGCTCAGCTTCTTTGGCGAAACCGTGCGTGCAAACGTGGTTGTGGGGGCCGCCATCATCGTGGCGGCAGGGCTATTCACCTTTTGGCGCGAACGCCTTAAGCGTCGACCCGGTCAGCTCCTCTGAGAAGGGCACCGGCAGCGGGTCCTTGCCCAGCCTTGCGCGATAGGTCGGCAGGCTTTCCGTGACCCGCATGATATAGTTCTGGGTTTCGCGGAACGGCACCATCTCGACCCAGTCAACGATGTCGACCTCTCCCTTGCGCGGATCGCCATAAAGCTGCATCCAGCGCGGCGGACGCGCGGGGCCCGCATTATAGGCCGCCGACATCATCACCACATTGCCATCGAACCGCCCCGCCATCTGGCTGAGGTAGGTTGCCCCCAGCCGTGCGTTGTAGTCCGGGTCGGCGATCATCCTGTCGGTGGTGTGCAGGCTGCTGATGCCCAGGTCACGCGCGATATCGCGGCCCGTGGCCGGCATGATCTGCATCAGGCCCCGTGCGCCCACCGCGCTTTGCACCACCGGGTCGAATTCGCTTTCCCGGCGGGCGATGGACAGGGTCATTTCCGGGGCCATGGGCAGATCCATCTCGACCAGTGAATGCAGTGGGTAATAGGGTGCTGCGACGGTCAGCCCCCGTTGCGCGGCGCGTTTGCCGATCATCACCGCCAGATGGGGCTGGTCGATGTCGATGGCCGCCTGTCCCAGCAGATGCAGGTCCTCTTCGACAAGCTGATCGGCAAGGTGGGTCCAGAAGCGTTCAGCCAGGCTCAACTCACCCGAAGCCTGAAGCAGCAGACCTGCCTCGAACAGCGGGGACTTGGCCAGCGCCGAAGTGCGCCAATCCTGTTCGGGTTCCGGTCCTGCAAGGCTGGTGTCGAACGGCAGCCCGCCGCGTTCCGCCGCCAGCAGCCCGTAAAAGGCGGTCTGAAACTTTGCGCCCATGGCATAGGCCTTGGCGGCCGCTTCGCTGTCGCCCATCGCCTCAAGCGCCCGGCCGCGCCAATAGCCCGCCCGCCCCTGCGAGATCGGAGATTCAACCGCGCTGTCGTGGTTGCTGAAGTGTTTCAGGGCCGTTGCCGGGTCTTTGAGGAAACGCAGCGCGATATAGCCGGACAACCACTCCAGATCCGCATAGTCCGAACCTGGCAGCAGAAAATGCCGGGACGCCATGCGATAAGCGACCTTCGGGTCGCCAGAGCGCATTTCCCCCCGCGCCAGCGCGCGCCGCCGGTTGCCCCATTTGTCGGGCCTGCCCAAGGCTTCAACCGAGGTAGAGCGCTCCAGCATCAGATCCTTGGCGTCATCGACCAGGTTCTTGCGGATGCGCCATTCAAAGCGGTCATGCTGCAACCCGGCGTTGGTCTTTTTGGAGGCAGGCAGGGCGTCGATCATCGCGTTTACGTTGCCTTGCAGGTTTTGCAGGGCGATGCGGGTTTCGGCCAGCGCGATGTCATCCTTGCCCACCAGGTCGAACATCTGCCGCGCCTCGGCATGGTCACGGTCCCACAACAACGCCTCCATCCGGGCAACGTGGTGGGGTTTCAGCAGCTCGGCATGGTCCTTCAGGAACAACGCCTGCGAGGTCGCATTCATCGGCATCGTGCGCCATGCCAGAACCAGGTCGGCCTGTGCATCGCCCAGCTTTCCCGCCTCGGCCAGGGCGGCGGCATGGGCCAATACGCCGCGGGGTGTCTGCGGGGCGACATTCTTGAAAAAGGCCAGGATGGCTTCATTGCCCGCCTCGATAACCGCCTCTTCACTCTGTCGGCGCAAATAGTCTTCTCCGGGCCAGTCGGATCGGCGCGCAAGGAAGTCCCGGACCTCGGCATAGGTGCCGCGGCCCGCGCGCAGGCGGTGCCATTCGATCACGTCTGCCGCGACCTCTCCGTCGCGGGCAGCGATCATCCTGGCCGTTTCCCAATTGCCGTTACGCAGGGCGTCCATCGCCCAGCCCAGGGGGCGCGGGCGCTGTTCCGCCGCTGCCGCAAACGCGACAGTGCAAACCAGCATCATGGCAGTCAGAAGTCGTGTCATCGCTTGAGTTTCCATGGGTCAGGGGCTAGAGGCTTTCAACATATGGCATGCTGAGGTGAGTTCAAATCACTTGGCCGTGCCTGACAATGTATTCCAGTCCGGCAGCCCGCCGGCCAGCACAAAAGGAGCGTGCAAATGTTCAAAGGCTCACTGCCTGCCCTCGTCACGCCGTTCAGGAACGGCGAGCTGGATCTGGGTACATTGAAGAAACTTGTGGAATGGCACATCGGTGAGGGGTCGAACGGTCTTGTCCCGGTGGGCACCACTGGCGAATCCCCCACCCTGACACATCGCGAGCATGAGCAAGTGGTCGAAGAGGTGGTAAAGGCAGTGGCGGGCCGCATCCCGGTGATTGCCGGGGCCGGTTCGAACAACACGCTTGAAAGCATCCGGCTGGCGCGGCATGCCGAAAAGGTGGGTGCAGATGGCATTCTGGTGGTCACACCCTATTACAACAAGCCGACCCAGCGGGGGTTGATTGCGCATTTTACGGCGATCCACGATTGCTGCGACCTGCCGATCATCATCTATAACATTCCGCCCCGGTCGGTCATCGACATGGTTCCGGCGACCATGGGCGAACTGGCCAAACTGCCGCGTATCGTCGGGGTCAAGGACGCGACCGGCGATCTGGCCCGTGTCAGCGCCCAACGCATCACCTGCGGCAAGGATTTCATCCAGCTGTCCGGCGAAGACCCCACCGCGCACGGCTTCAACGCGCAAGGTGGCGTCGGCTGCATTTCTGTCACGGCCAATGTCGCCCCCCGGTTGATCAGCCAGATGCAGGCGGCCTGTGCCAAGGGTGATTACGCCGCAGCGCTGGAAATTCAGGATCGCCTGATGCCGCTGCACTCTGCCGTGTTCACCGAGCCGGGTCTGGTTGGTGTGAAATACGCGATGTCGCGGCTTGATCTGTGCAGCGAAGAGGTGCGCCTGCCGCTGACCGGTCTTTCCGACGAGACCAAGAAACTGGTCGACGCTGGCCTGCGTCACGCGGGGCTGATGAACTAGTCCCAATCAGGGTGGGTTTCGCCCGCTCTACACATCCTCCGAAAGCAGGCGTAGGGTTGGACAACCCCACGCCTGACCGGAGTGCCCGACATGAACATTCTACCCACCATCGCCGCGAGCAAGGACGAGCTTGAGGCGATCTTTCGCGATCTGCATGCGCATCCCGAGATCGGCTTTACCGAGGTTCGCACCAGCGGCATTGTCGCGGAAAAGCTGCGCGAATACGGGGTGGACGAGGTTCATACCGGGTTGGGCAGGACCGGTGTCGTCGGGGTGATCCGGGGCAAGGGGCAAGGCAACCGGCGCGTGGGCCTGCGGGCGGACATGGACGCGCTGCCGATCCACGAGGCAACAGGTCTGGACTATGCCTCCACCACACCCGGCGTCATGCATGCCTGCGGGCACGACAGCCACACCACCATGCTGCTTGGTGCGGCGAAACATCTGGCAGCGACACGTGATTTCGACGGAACGGCGGTTGTCGTTTTCCAGCCCGCCGAGGAGGGGCTGGGCGGGGCGCGGCAAATGCTGGCGGATGGTCTGTTCGACCAATTCCCCTGCGACGAGATTTTCGGCATGCACAACGCCCCGAACGGCAAACCCGGCAAGGTCGGGATCTGCAAGGGTGCCGCAATGGCCGGTGCTGCATTTTTCGACATCAATATCAAGGGCAAGGGCAGCCATGCGGCCCGGCCCAGCGACAGCAAGGACAGCCTGATCATCGCCGCGTCACTTGCCAGCGAGCTTCAGACAATCCTCAGCCGGAACGTCCCCGCGCAAGAGGTGGTCGTGCTGTCGGTGACGCAGTTGCACGCGGGATCGGCCTATAACATCGTGCCTGAAACCGCGACGCTTGCGGGCACTGTCCGGTATTTCAAGGACGAGATCTATGCGCTGGCCGCTGCGCGTATGCAGGCGATCTGCGATGGTATGGCGGTGATGCACGACGTCGAGATCACGCTTGAACTGCGCAATGTGTTCGACGTTCTGATCAACGACGACGAACTGTCGGATGTCTATATGCAGGCGGCAGGCGACATCGTGGGAACAGAGAACCTGGACCCGAACACCCCGCCGGTGACCGGATCGGAAGACTTTGCGGACATGCTGCGGGTGATCCCCGGCGCCTATTGCACCGTGGGCCATGCAGGCACCGTGGGGCTGCACAATCCGGGCTATGTGCTGGACACATCTGTCCTGCCCGTCGGCGCGTCGGTTATGGCGCGTGTGGTGGAGCGGCGGTTGCCCCTTTCGGCCTGAGCCGGACCGGGGCGCAGATCAGCGTTTGCCGTAGTAGAGGCCGACCACATGTTCGGCCTCGGCAAAAAACAGCCAGCGGGAGGTCAGAACACCTGCCACATGCGCCAGCACCGCCAGCGCTGCCAACAGGTGATTGAAGGGCAGCAGCAGCAGGATAACCGGCAGGACGATCATCAGGCTCATTGCGATCACCCGCAGTTTTTGCGCGTGTTTGCGACCGATCTGAAAGACGAACTCACGCAGCAGGTAGTTGGTGCCTGTATGCGGCGGTTCGAACGCGCGGACCTGTCCGATGTTGCCCAATTGCGTGGCGCTTGCGATATCGGTCCCGGATTGCTTGAACGCCTTGTCGCCCAGCAGCCATGTCGCGGCCTGAACCGCGCCAGCAGCGATCAGCAGGACGATCCCCCATGTGATCTGACCGGCAAGCAGGGCACCACCGGCAAGACTGAGCGACAGGAAATACACCGGGGTCAACGGCAGGTTCCAGCGTGGCACCGTCTTGAGCTGGGTATAGATCATGGCGGTGGTGAACACGGTCCCAAGGGACAGCAGTGCCCCCAGCATCCCGACGGGCTGCCAGGAGGCATCGAAGAACACCAGACCCGCGCCATGGACCGCCATCACGATCAGGGCGGCAACGGCACAGACGCCTTCACGGCTCAGCCAGCTGGAACGCCATTGCGTGAACGCCTTGAGCGCCCGTTCCGGGTGACCAAGGTGGAAGGTCGAAGAGATCAGACCGCCAACGGCCAGAAGGTAGGCGATGGTGAAAAAGGCAAAGGCGGACCAGCCGCTGACCGCAGGGACACCGAAGCCCAGCCAGAACAACAGGCCGAACCCCAGGCCGGAAAAGGTCGAAAATGCGATGACGGAAGGGGCGGGATGCATCAGAGTTTCTCCAGTGCCTTGTCGAGCCAGGCAAGGAAGCCTGTGGGCTCCTGCGCCACGGGTTCAAGGAAAGGGGCCAGCACGTCGATTTCCGGTAGCGTATCCTTTGGCCGTGGCGGCAGGTATTTATTGACGGGCTTCGTGCCCTGTTCGGGCATCAGGTCCACGCCGCCACGCTCCGCAACCAGGCGGCTGACATCACTGTCGGGATCGCCCAGGTCGCCGAAGTGCCGCGCGCCTGCAGGGCAGGTCCGCACGCAGGTCGGGGTACGGTCCACCTCCGGCAGATTTTCGTTATAGATCCGGTCCACGCAGAGGGTGCATTTCTTCATCACCTTCTCTTCCATGTCCATCTCGCGCGCCCCGTAGGGGCAGGCCCAGGCACAAAGGCCGCAGCCGATGCAGTCGGACTCGTTGACCAGCACAATCCCGTCTTCGACCCGTTTGTAACTGGCACCGGTGGGGCAGACGGTCACGCAAGGCGCATCCTCGCAATGCAGGCAGGACTTGGGAAAATGGATCAACTGCGCATGGCCTTCGGCCGGTTGAACCTCGTAGCTGTGAACGCGGTTCAGGAAGGTGCCCGACGGGTTGCTGCCATAGGCGTCCTGGTCACTGAGCGGCGCGCCGTAGTTCTCTGTGTTCCAGCCCTTGCAGGAGATCACGCAGGCATGACAGCCGACGCAGGTGTCGAGGTCAATGACCAGGCCCAGCTTCTTGCCGGTGGCGGATGGGAGGGTGGTCATCTGATGCGCTCCGTTGTCGGTGTTGCGCCGGGGCGCTGCCCCGGACCCCGGGAAAATTTAAGCCCAAAAAGAAAGGGGATCATTTGCCGACCTTCCAAGCCAGATTGTCCGGGGCTTGCGGGACAGGCGACTCGATTGGCGGATATTCGGGCCGGGATTCCCTGGGGGCGTCGGTCTTTTCGATGCGCACTTTCAGGTCGAACCAGGCCGCCTGGCCGGTGATCGGATCGGAGTTGGCCCAACGCAGCCCGTCCCCCTTGGGGGGCAGCAATTCATGGATGAGATGGTTCAGCAGGAACCCCCTGGTGGCCTCTGGCGCGTCCTTGTCCAGCGCCCAGGCCCCCTTGCGCTTGCCGATGGCGTTCCAGGTCCAGACCGTGTTCTCGTTCAGCGCGGCCATCTCCATCACCGGCACGGTGATTTCTCCGTGCGGCGAGGTGACCCGCGCCCAGTCGCCATCCGACAGGTCGTGCAGGCGCATCAGCTTTGTCGGCAGGTACAGCGGGTTGTGGCCATGCAACTGACGCAGCCAGGCGTTCTGGCTGCCCCAGGAATGATACATTGCCATCGGTCGTTGGGTGAGGGCATTGATGGTGAAACCCTCGTTGCCTTGCTGGTCGGTCTCGTACCAGATCGGCAGGGGTGACATGGTCGCCTTGATCCGGGCGCGCAGATGTTCGGGTGGCTGGCGGTCGCCATGTCCTTCGGCGGCAAGCTGGAATTTGCGCATCGGCTCCACGTAGAGCGAGAACAGATAAGGCTGCGGGCTGTCGTAGAGCCCCAGCTTCACTGCCCAGTCCTGATAGGCCCGGTTCCAGGGTTTGTAGTAATTTGCGCCTTCGGGGATGTGTTCGGCAAAGAAGCCGCCATTGGCGATGTAATTGTCAATCTGCCCGGCGTTGGGCGCGCCGCGTCCCGATTGCAGGCCGCTTTCGCCCATCCGCCAGCCGGCCAGCGGGCCGATGCCGGGGCGGCGCTCGTGGTTGGTGATGTAATCCGCGTAATCCGCATATTTCTGGCTGCCATCTTCGTTCACGAAACCGGGCAGGCCCAGTTTCGCCCCCAGATCGCAAAGCGCGGATTGAAAGCCCTTCACATTGCGGTCCGGCTCCACCACCGGCCAGCGGATCGCATCGGCGGCCGCGTCAGCCTCGCAGATCGGGCGATCCAGCAGGGAAATGCAATCGTGCCGTTCCAGATAGGTCGTGTCGGGCAGGATCAGGTCGGCATAGGCCACCATTTCCGAACTATAGGCGTCCGAATAGATGATATGCGGGATCACGTATTCGCCGTTTTCGTCCTTGTCGGTCAGCATCTGCATCACGCCGCCGGTGTTCATCGAGGAGTTCCACGACATGTTCGCCATGTACATGAACAGCGTGTCGATCTTGTAGGGATCACCCGCGTGGGCGTTAGAGATCACCATATGCATCAGCCCGTGGGAGGACATCGGGTTTTCCCAGGTAAACGCCTTGTCGATGCGTGCAGGCGTGCCGTCTTCCTTCAGCGCCAGATCCTCCGGGCCGTGCACAAAGCCGAGGTGCGGGCCGTTCAGCGGTGCACCGGCGGTCATGCCGACATGGGGCCTGGGGTGGGCCGTCGCGGGTTTCGGGTAGGGCGGTTTGAAGCGGAAACCGCCCGGCACCTCAACCGTGCCGAGGATGATCTGCAGGACATGCAGCGCGCGGCAGGTCTGGAAACCGTTGGCATGGGCCGAGATCCCGCGCATCGCGTGGAAACTGACCGGGCGGCCAATCATCGTGTCGTGCGTCTCGCCCCGGAAGTCGGTCCATTTGTGGTCCAGTTCGAACGCCTCTTCAAAAGCGACTCGGGCAAGTTCCGACGCGATGGCGCGGATACGGTTTGCGGGCAGGCCGCAACGCTCTGCGACAGCCTCGGGGGCGTAATCCTCGCTCAGGTACATTTCGGCCATCTTGTGAAACACGGGCCGGTGGGTCACACCCTTCGCGCGGTGCGTGGCGGACAGGTCCGGCTTCACACCGGGCTGGTCATAGGGTGTCAGCTTTTTCGTCACGCGGTCCATGACCAGTTGCTTGCCGTCCTCGTCGCGCAGGTAAAGCCCGAATTCCGGTGACTTTTCGTCCCCGTTCACCAGAACCGGGGCGTCGGTATATTGCGCAAGGTAATGCAGGTCGATCCTGCCCGCCTGCATCAGACAGTGGATCATCGACAGGATGAACAACCCGTCGGTGCCCGGCGTGATCCCGACCCAATCGTCGGCCACGGCGTTATAGCCGGTGCGGATGGGGTTGACCCCAATGACCCGCGCGCCACGTCCCTTGATCTTGCCGATCCCCATCTTGATGGGGTTGCTGTCGTGATCTTCGGCCACGCCGAACAGCATGAACAGCTTGGTATGGTCCCAGTCGGGCTGGCCGAATTCCCAGAACGCGCCGCCCATGGTGTAGATGCCTGCAGCGGCCATGTTGACCGAACAGAAACCGCCATGTGCCGCATAATTCGGCGTGCCAAAGGCCTGCGCCCAAAGCGACGTGAAGCTTTGCGACTGGTCGCGCCCGGTGAAGAACGCCAGCTTTTCGGGATTTGACTCTCGGATCGGTGTCAGCCAGTCGGCGGCGATCTGATAGGCTTCGTCCCAGCTTATTTCCTCGAACGCGCCCGACCCTCTGGGCCCCACGCGCTTCAGCGGCGCACGCAGGCGCGCGGGCGCGTTGTGCTGCATGATCCCCGCCGACCCCTTGGCGCAAAGCACACCCTTGTTCACCGGATGGTCACGGTTGCCCTCGATATAGGCGACCTTGCCCTCCTTGAGGTGAACGTTGATGCCGCAGCGGCAGGCGCACATGTAGCAGGTCGTCTTGCGCACCTCGTCCGACACTTTCGGGCTCAGGTTCAGCTTGGGCTGGTTCATCACTCGGTCCTTTTCGGGTCAGATCAGGCTGCGGGTCAGCGAGAGGATCGCCAGGCCGATCAGAAGGCTGAGGCAGAAAGGTTTGTAATAGGGTTCCCACCTCGGATTAAAAAGCTTGGTGCCGAGCCAGACGCCAAACAATGTCAGGGGCAACAGGAACACGGCAACCTGTACTGCCGCAAGGGTCATCACGCCAAACGCCAGAAGATATATCAACGACCCCAGAGAGCCCACAAAGAGGAATAGCACCAAAGTGCCACGCATGGCGCGCGCTGTGTCGTTCTGGCTGAGCACGTAAAGCGCCACCACCATCCCGCCCACATGTGCCACGCCAGAGACGATGCCAGCCAGCAATCCGGCTATCAATGTGCCGCCACGGGTGGCAAGGGCGGGGATGTTGACCTTGAGCATCTGTAGAGCGGCCAACACAAGTATCATGCCCAGTGAAATGCGGCCTGACGTAGTGACGGGCAGGCTTACCGTCAGCCAGAGGCCCAGCGGCCAGCCGATCCAGTTGCCTGCCACCAGAAGACCCGCACGGGTTCTGTTCGCGGCTTGCCAGCCGCCGCGTGCCATCAGCAGGCTGGCCGCCATTTCCTGAAACCACAGGATCGGGATCAGCAGGATCGGCGCGATGAAACTGGCCGCCGCCGCCATCACCAGCGCCGACAGGGCAAAGCCCGCGAACCCCCGCACAAGACCCGCAGCGAACGTGATGCCAAGAAGCAGTGCCATGTCGACCGGGGTGAAGGGCAGGGGGAACCACGGATCAGGCATCGGCGGTGTCGATGCCGGTCAGATCCGCGGCATGCATGGCGATATGCGCCTCTTCGGCGGCGGGGACGACATGGACGGGCAGGTCTCCGGCCCAGCGCAGCAGTTCGGTGATGCGGGTGCGGATGTCCGCGTCGTTCTCGCCGATGCCGCCGGTAAAGGCGATGGCGTCGCAGCCGCCCATGGCCGCGAACATCGACCCGGCCTGACGCGCGGCCCAATAGGCGAAATGATCGCGGGCGAAGGCGGCCCGAGGCGTATCACTGGCGGCCAGTTCACGCATGTCGCCGCTGAGGCCCGACAGCCCCAGCAACCCGCTCTGAGCGCTGAGGATCTGATCGGCCTGCGGCAGCCCGACGCGCGAGACCAGCTCCAGCACCGCGCCGGGGTCGATCACGCCGACGCGGGTGCCCATGGTGAGCCCCCCGAGGGGCGAATAACCCATGGTGGTGGCGACAGACACGCCCTCCCGGATCGCGCAGAGCGAGGCACCGTTGCCCAGATGCAGTGCCAGCAATCGCGCGGGCAGCGGCGCGCCGGTCATCTCCGGCAGGGCACGGGTAAGTGCTGCATAGCTGTTGCCATGAAAGCCGTAGCGCCGCAGCCCGCGCGTGGCAGGCAGGTCGGGCAGAGCGTATCGCCGGGCGACCTCGGGCACTGTGGCGTGAAAGGCGGTGTCGAAGCTGGCCACCTGCGGCAGCGTTGGGGCGGCCTGCGCGATCCAGTCGATGGCAGCCAGCTGATGCGGATTATGCAGCGGTGCCAGCGGGATGCAGGCCTCTATGCCCGCGCGGACCTTGTCGGTGATGCGCGTCGGGGCGGTGAATTCATCGCTGCCATGCACCACGCGATGCGCCACCAGCGCGAGCCGGTCCAGCGCTGCACCTTCCGCCGCGAGCGCATCCGCCACCGCGCGCAACGCGGCGGCATTGTCCGGCAGGGACAGGGCGCGCGGCGCTCTGCCATTGACTTTCACTGCACCCTGCGCGCCGATCCCCGTCGCCTCGACTCGCAGCATCTCGCGGAAATGCGCGCCGAAAAGCGCGCATTTGATCGACGAGGAACCCGCATTGAGGACGAGTATAGGCCCCGGCACAGCTCAGACCGACTGCGGCCGCATGTCGGACTTCGAGATGCCCGCAACACTGACCGGCTTTTTCATCGCGTCGCGGCGGAAGGGTTCACCCAGTTCCTGGTTGATCATCGCCTCGATCAGCGTGGTTTTGCCGTGGTTCATCTGGTCGTCGATCGCCTTTTTGAGGGCCGCCGTCAGTTCATCCATGTCGCGCGCCACGACGCCTTGCAGCCCGCAGGCCTGGGCAATGCCCGCATAGGACACATCGGTGTCCAGTTCGGTGCCGACGAAATTGTCATCGAACCACAGGGTCGAGTTCCGCTTTTCCGCGCCCCATTGGTAGTTGCGAAAGACAATCTGCGTGACCGCTGGCCATTCCCCGCGTCCAATCGCCGTCAACTCGTTGACCGCGATGCCAAAGGCCCCGTCACCGGCAAAGCCCACGACCGGCACATCAGGTTGGCCGATCTTGGCGCCCACGATGGCAGGCAGGCCGTAGCCGCAAGGCCCGAACAGACCGGGTGCCAGATATTTCCGGCCAGCGTCGAAATCGGGATAGGCATTGCCGATGGCGCAATTGTTGCCGATGTCCGAGCTGATGATCGCCTCGCGCGGCAGCGCCGACTGGATCGCGCGCCATGCCATGCGGGGTGACATCCAGTCCGGCTTGTCCTTGCGGGCGCGTTCGTTCCAGGTGGTGCCCGGATCGTCGTCTTCGTGGTCCATCGAGGACAACTGCTGCGCCCAGGTTGATTTCGCCTTGGCAATTCTTGCCTTGCGATCTGCGCGTCCGGCGTCGCCCGCATCTTCGGAAAGCTGGTTCAGGATGCCCTTGGCCACCTTGGCCGCGTCGCCCACGATGCCCACCGTGACCTTCTTGGTCAGGCCAATCCTGTCGGCGTTGATGTCCACCTGGATGATCTTGGCGTCCTTGGGCCAGTATTCCATGCCGTACCCCGGCAGGGTCGAGAAGGGGTTCAGCCGGGTGCCGAGGCACAGGACCACATCGGCATCCTTGATCAGCTCCATGCCAGCCTTGGACCCGTTATAGCCCAGCGGACCTGCAAACAGCGGATGCGAGCCGGGGAAGGCGTCATTGTGCTGGTAGCCGACACATACCGGGGCATCCAGCCGCTCTGCCAGCGCCTTGGAAGCGTCAATGCCGCCGTCGGACAGGACCACGCCCGCACCGTTCAGGATCACGGGGTTCTTGGCCCCGCTCAGCAATTTGGCCGCTGCAGTGACAGACCCCTCGCCGCCGGAGGAATGTTCGAACTCCAGAGGGTCGGGGATGTCGATATCCACCACCTGGGTCCAGAAATCGCGCGGGATGTTGATCTGGGTGGGACCGGCCAGACGCTTGGCCTTGGCGATGACGCGGGTCAGGACCTCGGCCACGCGGGTCGGGTCGCGGACCTCTTCCTGATAGGCGACCATATCCTCGAACAGTTTCATCTGCTCGACTTCCTGAAAGCCGCCTTGGCCGATGGTCTTGTTCGCGGCCTGGGGCGTGACCAGCAACAGCGGGGTGTGGTTCCAGTAGGCGGTTTTCACGGCAGTGACGAAGTTGGTGATTCCGGGCCCGTTCTGTGCGATCATCATCGACATCTTGCCGGTGGCGCGCGTATAGCCATCGGCCATCATCCCGGCCGAACCTTCATGGGCGCAATCCCAGAACATGATACCTGCCTGCGGAAACAGGTCAGAGATCGGCATCATCGCAGACCCGATGATACCAAAGGCATTGTCGATGCCATGACGTTGGAGAACTTTTACAAATGCTTCTTCGGTCGTCATTTTCATGGCAGATCTTCCTTAATATTTCGTGAGGCGCGCGATTCTCGGGTGTCTGGTTCACCCTAGGGGGCAATATTCCCTACTGTTAGGGCCAAAAGTGATAGGCGCCTAATACCACTTCAGGCAAAATCCCTGATCGCCTGTGCAACCAGGGCCAGGCCCTCCGGGATGCGGGCGGCGGGGATCGAGGAATAGGCCAGGCGGTAGTAGTTCGACGGTCGATGCCTGCCGGTAAAGAAGGGGTGGCCCGGTTCGATCAATACGTCCTGTTGATGCAGCCTGCGGGCCAGCACATCGGTATCGACCCCGTCGGGGGCGCGCATCCAGAAGGACGATCCGCCGTAGTAGCCACGTCCGGAAATGCGCAGGCCATGCTCTGCCATGGCCCTTTCCATCACCGCGCGCCGGTCCTGCAGGGCGCTGCCCATGCGCCGGATCAGAGCATCATAGTGGCCCAGGGACAGGAAATAGGCGGCGGTGCGCTGGATATGACCTGGCGGGTGCCGCAGGACAGAGGCGCGCAGGGCGCGGGCTTCCTTGATGAAGGGTTCTGACCCCACGAGGTAGCCAAGGCGCAGCCCCGGAAACAGCGACTTGGAAAAGCTGCCGACATAAATCACCCGGCCATCGGTATCGAGAGATTTCAGCGCGGGCGAGGGCGGTTTGAGAAAGGACATCTCGAACTCGTAATCGTCCTCCACAATCAGGGCGTTCATCTCTCCGGCGCGGGCCAGCAGGGCATGGCGGCGCTCCATCGGCATGGTGGCATTGGTCGGGCATTGGTGGCTGGGCGTGGTAAAGATGACGTCGGTATCGGGCGGGATCGCATCGGGGGGGATGCCATCGGCGTCGACGCGGACGGGTGTCATGTGGCAGCGCGACTGGGTCAGGATGTCGCGCAACGCGGGATAGCAGGGGTCTTCGAGTGCGGCGCGCCTGCGCTGGGTCAGCAGCACCTGGGTGGTCAGCCACAGGGCGTTCTGGGCCCCAAGGGTGATCAGGACCTGTTCGGGCCGGGCATTGATGCCCCGGCGGGGCAAGGTGTGCCGGGCGATGAACTCGATCAGCTGCGGGTCGTCGCGGTCGAAATAATCGGTGGTCAAGGCCGAAAAGTCGCGCTGACCCAGTGCCTGCAAAGCACAAAGCCGCCAGTTGGCATGGTCAAACAGGGTCGGGTCGGCCTGGCCATAGATAAAGGGATAGCGGAACTTTGCCCAATCCTGCGGTTTTGATACTGTGGCGCCGCCGCTGAACTTCTGGCCGATCGCGCGCGACCAGTCGACCGCGTCTTGCCGTTCTGCCGCCGGGGCAAAGCTGGGTGGAGTGGGCGCATTGCCTGACACGAAGTAGCCTGACCGCCCTTTGGAGGTCAGATAGTCGTTGGCCAGCAGTTCGGTGTAGGCAATAGTGACGGTGATCCGGCTGACGCCAAGGTGCGCGGCCAGCCTGCGGGTCGAGGGCAGTTTTTCGCCCTGCCGGAACCGCCCCGAAAGGATGCCCTGCGCGATCATTTGCTGGATCTGCTGCTGCAGTGTCCCCTGTGCGTCGGGGTGCAGAAAGAAGGTTTCAACGGGAAGGGCCATGAAGTTACCTTAGATTGGACCTAACGGGCAATCAATCTGGAGATAACGATATGTGAAATGGAATTGCCTTGAAGACGGATGTTAGTGGGCATTCTGACGCATGTAAATTTGAAAATGAGACTCATGGTGTCGTTTTGATACTCATGATCATTAAAATGGGCGGTCACAACCCATGCACAACCCATGCACCGAACGGTGCATCCGCAGTTTGTTCAGCCAGGGACGCCATCCTTGCCGCCATCACATCCCGGCGAAAGGAGAACCGATGAGACGAAAGGATGCGCACACTGAAATGGTGCATGACCTGGAGCGGTTGCAGAACGGTATGACGGACGAATGGCTGAGGGAAAGCCTGCCTGAAGAGTGGACCGGGCTGGACTACCTGGCACCCGTGCCGCGCCCGCAAACGCGGATCACCCTGCGGCTGGACGGTGACATGGTGAAATGGTTCCGCAGAATGGGGCCGGGCTATCAAAAGCGGATCAATCTGGTTCTGCGGATCTATTATCAGGGTCTGATCAGCGGGCAGTTCAAGGCCTATCCCAACGACGACACAGTGCCGCGCCTCAGGCTTGCCGCGCTGGCGGAGCTGAAATACGTCGACAAGAAAATGGCAGGCATCGTGGAGAAGTTGAACAGGATCGGGCGAGGGGAAGAGTAAAGCGCCCCGCCTTGAACTTGAATCGCCAATACCCTGCCGCGCTGCGCGCTCTCGGGACATTGGCGAAGTGATATGCTTTTGGTTAGGCTCTGGACCCATTAATCTTACATGCTCAGTTTGACAGATTTTTTCGTAGACTAGGAGAATCTGCGCAAGAATAGTGGTTCTATTTCAAGCAGATGTGACGCCTCCTCTCGGGACATTGCTGCGCAATGCCCTGCCGGGCGATGGGACTGCGGGAAAATCCGTCAAACCCGAAGGGCGGCGATTTCACTTCATTTCAACGTCTTGAGTCGTTTGCAAATAGAACCACTATTGGCAGCACGCCTCAAACCCTTGAAATTTCGTGAAATCGCCGCTGAGCATATAAGATTAATGGGTCCAGAGCCTATAGGCGGGACGCTGCAGGCCAAGCTGAAAGTCCCCGGTGATGATGGCCGCAGACCGATGTGCCGCTATCCCGTTCCGACCGCACCGGTCGGAAAAAAAAGGGCCCCGCCATGCGGCGGAGCCCAATCTATCCTTGGAGGGATGTTCAGTCTTATGGGCAGGCAGCCGTATAGCGCGAGCCATCGGGGCGCTGGTAAACGCAGCTGCCTGTCTGGGTCTTGCCGATGTAGTTGCCCGCAGCCGCACCGACGGCACCGCCGATCAGCGCGCCTGCCACACGATCATCACCGCCGGAAACGGCGGCACCTGTCGCGGCACCAAGAGCGGCACCAGTCAGGGCACCCTGATTGGGACCGCCCGGCTCACAGGCAGCAAGTGCGGCGATCATGGGGATGGCGATAAGAAGCTTTTTCATTTTGGTCTCCCGAATTGTTGTTCGTGGGTCAACGCGATCCGTTCCAGAAAAGTTCAGACTAATCTCGCACCAACCTTTTTATCGGCGGAAAACAGCCATCTGGCGGGGTCGCGTATCTTGTTCGGGCAAGACATGGCTTGGGTCGGACAAATCAAAGGCCGGGTCAAGCCCGGCCTCTGTTTCTATTGGCAAGAATGCGCTGAGTGGCCGGTTTTTCAGGCGAAGACGCGCGCCAATGCGCCATCTACCGCCGCAACGATCTGGTCGATGTCGTCCTTGTTGGCGATCAGCGCGGGAGAGAAGCACAGCGTGTTGTTCTTGCCCGGCAGGGAGCGGTTGGTGGCACCGATGATAACGCCCTGGCCCATACAGTCGCCCACCACCTGCTGCACCAGCTTTTCAGCGACGGGTTCGCGGGTGCTGCGGTCAGCGACAAGCTCCGCGCCCAGGAACAGGCCCTTGCCGCGCACCTGACCGATAACGGCGTGTTTGTCGGCCAGCGCCTGCAACTGGTCCAGCATGTAATGGCCCATGTCGGTGGTGTTTTGCAGCAGGTTCTCGTCTTCGATGATCTTCATGTTCTCGATCCCTGCGGTCGGCCCGGCGGTGCAGCCCCCAAAGGTGGAGATGTCGCGGAAGTAGTTCAGCGGATCGGCGGCGTCATCCTTGAACATGTTGAACACCTCTTCGGTGGTGACGAGGCAGGCGATGGCGGCGTAGCCCGACGCGACGCCCTTGGCCATGGTCACCATGTCGGGCTTGATGCCATATTGTTGGTAGCCGAACCAGGTGCCGGTGCGGCCCACGCCGCAGACAACTTCGTCGATGTGCAGCAGGATGTCGTACTTGCTGCAGATTTCCTGTACGCGGTCCCAGTAGCCATCCGGGGGCGTGATGACACCGCCGCCCGCGGTCACGGGTTCAAGGCAGAGACCGCCCACGGTATCGGGGCCCTCTGCGAGGATCACCTTTTCAATCTGGTCGGCGGCCCAGACGCCGTAATTTTCCTGCGGTGCGCCGTCCTGTTCAAAGCTGCGGTATTCCAGGCAATGCGGCACCCGGACAAAGCCGGGGGTGAAGGGGCCGTATTGGGCATTGCGTTCGTCCTGCCCGCCCGCCGACAGCGCGCCGATGGTGGTGCCGTGATAGTCCCGGTCGCGGTAAAGGATCTTGTGTTTCTTGCCGCCATACCGCTTGTGCGCGATCTGGCGGATCATCTTGAAGCCCTTCTCGTTCGCCTCGGACCCCGAGTTGCAATAATAGACGCGGCTCATGCCCGGCATCTTGTCGATCAGCATCTCGGCAAAGTTGGAGCCGGGGATGGAGCCGGCAGAGCCTGCAAAATAGTTGAGCTTGATCAGCTGGTCGCGCACGGCGTTGGCGATGCGCTCGCGGCCGTAGCCCACGTTGACGGTCCAGACCCCGCCGGAGACGGCATCGAGGTGTTCCTTGCCCTTCTGGTCCCAGACGCGCATGCCCTTGCCTTCAACAATGATGCGGGGGTCGGTGGTCTCATAGGGTTTGTGCTGGCTCAGGTGATGCCAGATATGGGCGCGGTCGGCCTCTACCACGCGGGAAATGTCGTTCTCGTTGAAATTGCCATCCATGGATCAGACCTTTCTGCGCTGGGGGAGCGGGGTGAATTCAAGGCGCATCTCGCCCTGTCTGTCCAACTGTCTGCGGGTTACGCGCAGAATCAAGTAGGGCCAGACCTGCCTCATTCGTAGCGCCAGAATTTGGCTGTGTCTAATGGGGCAGAGGGTCAGTTGATGAAATCGGCGGCGCCCGGATTGCCGAGGTCGATACGCGCAAATGCGCTGAGGGCCTAAAAATCGACGATCCTCGCCAAACTGGACTCATGCACCGCTGGCGGTTGGACATTTGTTCGCGGCTCGATCGCTCACAGGATTGCGGGCCAGGCCGGATCGGATTTCGCGACACCGAATGGCAAGACCGGCTTTGCTGAAATGTCTCATTGGCTCTGCCCAAACATCAGTCAGGCGGCGGGAAAAAACCGGAACAGGCGAGAAAACAAGGCAGAAACTCCAAGGTCAGCCGAGCGTCCCTTGCTTTTTCGCGTAGGATAGCGCCCAACTTGGTACTGCAAACTGAGACGATACGACCCAATAACGGGCACACATTGTCCGCAAAAAACATCAAAGGGAGATCGCAATGATCAAGCAAACCACCACCAGTTTTATCGCCGGGGCCGTGTTGGCCCTGACCGGTCAGGCCGCATTGGCCGACGCACATTCCGGCGAAATCACCGTCGCCTATTTCCTCGAATGGCCGATGCCGTTGCTGGCAGCCAAGGCATCGGGTGCCTACGAGGAAGCGCTGGGCAAGAAGATCAACTGGGTTTCTTTCGAGACCGGCACGGCGATGTCCGCCGCCATGGCGTCGGGCGATGTGCAGATATCCATCAGCCAGGGCGTGCCGCCCTTCGTCGTTGCGGCCTCGGGCGGGCAGGATATTCAGGTGGTCGATGTGGCCGTGTCCTATTCCGACAATGACAACTGCGTGGTGAAGGCCGATCTGGAGATCGACAAGAACAGCGCGTCGGAACTGGCGGGCAAGAAGGTTGCCGTGCCGCTGGGCACGGCGGCGCATTATGGGTTCCTGCGCCAGATGGATCACTTTGGCGTGGCGCTGGACAGCCTGCAGATCGTCGATATGGCACCGCCGGAAGGTGCCGCTGCGCTGAGCCAGGGCGCGGTCGATTTCGCCTGCGGCTATGGCGGCGGTCTGACCCGGATGAAGGAATACGGCAACGTCTTGCTGACCGGCGATGAAAAGGAAGAACTGGGTATCCTGGTGTTCGACGTGACCTCTGTACCCGCAGCCTACGCGGCGGAAAACGGCGAGGGACTGGCCAAGTTCCTGAAAGTCTCTGCCGAAGCCAATGCGCAATGGGCGGCTGACCCCAGTGACGAGATGCTCGCCCAGATCGCAGAGCAGTCCGGCATGGATCTGGAAGCGGCGCGATCGGCAATTGCGACCTTCAAGTTCCCCACCGTGGAAGATCAGCTGTCCGAGCGTTGGCTGGGCGGCAATGCGGCGAGTTTCATGAAGGGGGTGGCTGAGGTCTTTGTCGAGGCAGGGTCCATCGATTCTGCGCTGGACAGCTATGAAGGTGCCGTCAACACCGCGCCGCTGGCAGCGGCCAAGGAGATGATGGACAGCGGTTCGTGATGGTTTGGGCCGGTGCGTGTCGTGCTGCACCGGCCCTGACAATCTGCCGAGATCCAGAAACTGAGGCGGGTTCATTCCGCCCCATCGCCCCCCATGGGCAGAAAGCCGAAATGATGACCGGACTTTCCATCGACAATCTCTCCATGCGTTTTGATTTGCCGGATGGCGGGCATGTGCAGGCCCTGCAGAACGTGACCCTGGACCTCAAGGCCGGTGAACTGCTGAGCGTGCTTGGCCCCTCGGGGTGCGGCAAGACCACGCTGTTGAACATCGTGGCCGGGTTCCTGGCCCCCACGGGCGGCAAGATGACGCTGAACGGTCACCAGATCACCGGCCCGGATGCGGAACGCGGGATGGTGTTTCAGCAAGGGGCGCTGTTCGAATGGATGTCGGTGCGGGAGAACGTGGGCTTTGGCCCCTCGATGAAGGGGATGCCCAAGAACGACAAGGCCGAGACGGTGAACCGTCTGTTGGATGTGGTGGGCTTGCAGGATTTCAAGGAAAAGGCGGTTTACGAGCTGTCGGGCGGGATGCAGCAGCGTGTGGCACTTGCGCGCTGTCTGGCCAATGACCCGGATGTGATCCTGATGGACGAACCGCTGGGCGCGCTGGATGCGCTGACCCGCGAGAAGATGCAGAGCCTTGTGCTGAAACTGTGGAAAGAGACCGGCAAGACGATCATCCTGATCACCCATTCTGTCGAAGAGGCATTGCTGCTGGGCGAGCGGCTGATCGTGATGGCCCCGCGACCGGGGCGCATTCACAAGGAGTACCGCCTGCCCTTTGCCGAACTGGGCGTGAACGCGGACCTGCGCGAGGTCAAGAAACATCCTCAGTTCGGGCCGCGCCGCGAAGAGATACTCAACATGATCTGGGACATGGAAGAAGAGATCATGGGCACCAAGGAGGGCGCGGCATGACCGGGCTGTTCTTCCTCGCGATCTATGTCGCCATCTTTGTTGTCAGTGCTTTTGTCGTGACCAGGGTGCTGCAGAAGACGGCAAAGGATTATACTTCGCTGAAAACCGTGACATTCGGGGACGAAAGCGCGGTGCGGCCAAACCGGATTGCCGGCGTGGTGTCGATCCTGACGATCTTTGTCATGTGGGGGATCTTTACCGGCTCAAGCCTGCTGCCTTCCTTCCTGCATGCGCCGGGCGCTTTTGTGGGAACGACCACCTTTACCTATACCGCCCAGGTGCCGGGGCAGGCACCTGACGATGCCACGGTGACGGTGGTGGTTCATCCGCGCGGCGCCCCGGCGGAAGCACCGGAGGTGACGCCGGGAGACGGATTTGCCAAGGACGATTCCGCCACCATTGCGCAATGGCGCAGCGGATTGATCCGGGTCGATGCAAACGACGAATTGAAAAAGAGCGACGGGGCCGAGGTGATTGCCATCAACGGCCAGAAGATCGCCCCCGGCGGGACGGTTCAAACCGTGGATGGGGCGGTGACCCTGTCGGACAAGGGGACGCCCAACTTCCAGCCCGCGCGCGGCTGGCAGATGGAGCCCCTGTATCTGCCAGCCCCCGAAGTGGTCTGGACCAGAACCGTTCAGATCATGCGTGAAGGGTTCCGCAATTTTACCCTGCTGGAGCATCTGGGCTTTTCGCTGTTCCGGGTGATCGTGGGGTTCCTGCTGGGCGCTGTTGTGGGGATTCCGCTGGGATACGCGATGGGTCTGAGCAATTGGTTCAGAGGCTGGTTCGACCCGATTGTGGAGTTCATGCGCCCTGTGCCGCCCCTCGCGCTGATCCCGCTGGTGATCATCTGGGCCGGGATCGGTGAGGCGGGCAAGATCATCCTGTTGTTTCTTGCGGCCTTGTGGATCATGGCAATTGCGGCGCGATCCGGGGTTTCCGGCGTGAAAATATCAAAGGTTCACGCGGCCTATTCGCTGGGGGCCAGCAAGTGGCAGGTGATGCGCTATGTGATCATTCCCAATTCCCTGCCCGAGATTTTCACCGGGGCAAGGGTGGCGATGGGGGTATGCTGGGGCACGGTTGTGGCGGCGGAACTGGTCGCGGCAGAGCAGGGGGCAGGCATGATGATCATGACCGCGTCCAAGTTTCAGAACACCGATATCGTGATCATGGGGATCATCCTGATCGGTGTCATCGGATTTGGCATCGACATGCTGATGCGGGCCGCTGAACGCTTTCTCGTGCCGTGGAAGGGCAAGGGTTGATCGGCACTATTCCGATTTCTTTGAAGAAATCGGGCCGGAAATTTTGAAATTTCCGGTTCCGGTGGAATGGTATCGAACGTGAGTAGTACAGGGCAGGCGTGTTGCCCCGTCCGTTTTCTTTGAAGAAAACGTGTCGGAAATTTTGAAATTTCCGGGCTTTTGTTACATCAAACGAACGCGGTTCTTCGCAGGCTCACTTCGGCCGGAAGCTGCTCTTGCCGCGCTTCGGGGTGGCATCACCGCCGCCCGTCTTGCCGCGTCCGGCTGGTTTGCCGCCCTGCTTGCCGATCTTGTTCGGCGGGGTGAAGCGTTTGGAGGGGTCAGAGGCGCGCTGATAGGTCTTGCCTTCGGGTTTGCCCTCTGGCTTGCCCTTGTAGGGTGGCTTTGCGCCTTTGGGCTTGCGCGGCGCGTCGGTCGGCGCGGCGTCTTTTTTCCATACGGCCTTGGCCTTGGGTTTGGCTGTGCCATCCGATTTGGGTTTTGGTGCGGCGCCGGGTTTCATCGGGCTGCGTTCGGTCTTGTGCGACTTTGGCGGGCGCTCGCCTTTGGGCTTGGCGGGCTTGCCGGAAAAGGGCCGGTCAGATTTGGGTTTATCGAACTTCGGCCTTTCCGCACGCTGTTCGGCCATCGGTGCTTCGGCAGCGGTTGCGCGCGGCTTGCTTGGGGCCGACGGCGCATCGGGATCATAGGCGGGTTTGCGGTGCGGCTTCGGGCCGCCGGGCTTCGGGCCGCGTGGCGCGCCCGACTTCGGCCCGCCCTTGGGCAGGTCCGGGGCCTTGTCCAGCTGAGTGACCACCGCGCCTTCCTCTGCCGTGCGGTCGGGGCCGAGGGCATTGAGGAACTTGGGGGCGGAACTGGCGAGGATTTCCACAAAGCTGTGGCTGGCCTGCACGCGGATTGCGCCGATGTCGTCCTTGGTCAGGTCGCCCGCGCGGCACAGCATGGGCAGCAGCGTGCGGGGCTCTGCCCCGTCATTGCGGCCCTGGCTGACAGAGAACCAGACGGAGGGGCCGAAGGCAGGGCGCTTGCTGTCATCCTTTGATCCGGGGTCGGCCAGATCCTCGGGCGAGGATGCGCGGGCGCGGTAGAGGTTGACGAAAGCGGTGGCAAGCTGTTCGGCGCTGTAGGTCGCGACCAGGTTGGCGACGAAATCGGCGGCATCTTCCGGCACGGGCGCTTCCCATGCGGGATCAGAGAGCAGGCGCGCCTCGTCAGCGGCGTTGACCTCTTCGGCCGAGGGGGCGGAGGCCCATTCGGCCTTGAGCTTGGCCCAGCCCAGCAGGCGGTTGGCCTTGGTCTTCATCTTGGCAGGCACGATCAGGGCGGAGACGCCCTTGCGTCCGGCACGCCCGGTGCGGCCAGAGCGGTGCAGCAGCGTATCGGCGTTGCTGGGCAGGTCCGCGTGGATCACCAGTTCGAGATTGGGCAGGTCAATGCCGCGTGCGGCCACGTCGGTGGCGATGCAGACGCGCGCGCGCCCGTCACGCAGGGCCTGCAGCGCGTTGGTCCGTTCTGACTGTGTCAGCTCGCCCGAGAGGGCCACGACGGAAAAGCCGCGGTTGGTGAATTTGGTGGTCAGCCGTGCCACGGCGGCGCGGGTGTTGCAGAACACGATGGCATTCTTGGCCTCGTAGAACCGCAGCACGTTGATGATGGCGTTTTCGGTGTCACGCGGGTGCACGTTCAGGGCGCGGTATTCGATGTCGCTGTGCTGGCGCGCCTCGCCCGTGGTCGCGATGCGCTGGGCGTCCTTCTGGTAGGATTGCGCCAGCTTGGCGATGGCCGCCGGTACGGTGGCCGAGAACATCAGGGTCCGGCGGTCTTCGGGGGCTTCGGAAAGGATGAATTCCAGTTCTTCGCGAAAGCCGAGGTCGAGCATTTCGTCCGCTTCGTCCAGCACCACGGCGCGCAGGGTGGACAGGTCGATGTTGCCACGCTTGATGTGGTCGCACAGCCGCCCTGGGGTTGCGACGACAACATGTGCGCCACGGTCCAGGGCGCGGCGTTCGGTGCGTTGGTCCATGCCGCCCACGCAGGTTGTGACCACGGCCCCCGCCTGACCATAGAGCCAGGTGATTTCGCGGGCCACCTGCATGGCCAGTTCGCGGGTGGGCGCGATGATCAGGGCCAGCGGCGCCCCGGCAGCGCCAAAGCGCGGCTGGTCGCCCAGCAGGGTGGGCGCGATGGCAAGGCCGAAGCCCACGGTCTTGCCCGACCCGGTTTGCGCCGAGACCAGCAGGTCCGCCTCGGCCAGTGCGGGGTCGGTCACGGCCTCCTGCACGGGGGTAAGGGTATCGTAGCCTTGGGCGGCAAGGGCGTCGGCAATGGTCTGAATCACGGGGTCTGTCCTGTTCGTGAGGTCGCTGTGCACCGCACAGGGGGCCGGGGAGGCGGCCTTTGAAGGGGTTGGGCAGGCCTTATGTTGTTCGGGCGCAATTGTACATGGGGTTCTTTTCAACGTCGAAACAGGGGCGTTTGTGCATTTTCCCTTGAATGTAATGGATATTGTCCATTATATTCGGATTGCTCATGGTGGAGGCAAGCAATGTCAAATGACTTTGACACTTCGGGTGCATTCGAGGTGCCGCGCGGGAAACATCCTGTGGTCACCGGAATTGAGGATGTCATCACGTTCAAATTGCATACTCTGGAAGCGATCGGAGGCCGGTCCGCAAGTGGCTGGTCCGAGGAGTTGTTCCAGGTAAGCCTTACAGCGTGGCGTGTGCTGGCGGTGGTCAAATCGCATCAACCTGTGCGGGCCGGCGATGTTGCCGATATCCTGTTGATGGACAAGAGCCAGCTGAGCAGGGTGATCAAGCAACTTACCGCCAAGTTTCTGGTCGTCGATACCACCGACCCGCATGACGGGCGCGCGGTGGCGCTGAAGCTGACCTCGACCGGGCTCGCTTTGTATGATCGGGTCATGGCGCATGTCCTCGACCGGAATGAGAAGGTTCTGGAGCCCCTGAGCCTGGCGGAAGTGGAGAGCTTTGACATGATGCTCGACAAGCTGATCGCGCACTCGCGGTCGATGCTGGCCTCGCGTTCGTAAACTTCGAAAAAATGGTACTGGTCGGGCGATGGGGCGCAAGCGCCCATGGCCGGTCCGTTGTGCGATGCCTGGCCGGACCTTGCCGTTTTTCTGAGGGAAGCGCCGAAAGTTTGCTGGTGTCTGGGGGGCTTTTCAATTAGAACAAAACATGAACAATGGAGGGATGCATGCCACCCGATTCTCCTCTTGGGCAGGTGATTGCCCTGTCGGACAAACATCTGATCCAACCCGTTGCAGCCCCCGGAAAGGCGGGTGCGGCGGATGCCGCCGTGCTGCGCGACGTGCTGGCGGGCGGGCCGTTCGATGCGGCTGTGACGGGTTTTGTCCTGGCGGCCCTGCCCGACAGCACGGACCCGGTGCTGTGGGTCAGCGACCGGATGGCGCGGCGCGAGAACGGGCAGCTTTACGGGCCTGCGCTGCGCGGCTTCGGGGTGCGTGCGCCGATCCTGCGGGTCGAGGTCAATCATCCGCGCGATGTGCTCTGGACGATGGAGGAAGCGGCGGGATGCGCGGGCCTGTCCGCCGTTGTGGGCGAGATCCACGGCGCACCCGAGGTGCTGAGCTTTACCGCGACCAAGCGGCTGGCGCTGCGGGCAGAGGCGGCAAAGGTGCCGATCTGGCTGATCAGGTCGGGCGATCACGGTGCGCTGTCGGCGGCGCGCGAACGCTGGCGGCTGCATTCGCTGCCCTCCGCCCGGCATCTGTGGAACCCGCAGGCCCCTGGCGATCCCCGGTGGGAGGCCGATCTGTTTCGCGCGCGCGGCCGGGCACCGGGGGTGTGGGAGGCGTCTTGTGACCCCCGTGCCGCAGGGCGCGCGGATCGTCTTTGTCTGGTTCCCCGATCTGGCGATGGACCGATGGCGCAGGATCACGGCGCAGCAGCGCAGTTTGCCGGGGGATGAGGTGCCGGTGGTGCTGGCCATCCAGGGCAGGCACGGGCCGGTCATCCATGCGCTGAGCGCCTGTGCGGTGCAGCGTGGCATCGCATGGGGGGCGCGGGTGGTCGATGTGCAGGCGATCCACCCCGATCTGCATGTGGAGCAGGCCGACCCGCAGGGCGATGTCGCACTGCTGGACCGGGTGGCGCAATGGGCGCGGCGCTGGTGCCCCTGGACGGTACGTGACGGCACCTCGGGGATCGTGATGGATGTAACCGGCGCGGCGCATCTTTTCGGGGGCGAGCGCGCGATGCTGCGCGATATGGCGGTGCGGTTCCGGATGCAGGGGCTGTCGGCGCGGCTGGCCCTGGCCCCCACGCGGGGCGCCGCACGGATGCTGGCGCGGCACGGTGCGGGGCAGGTGATCTGCGGGCCGCAGGACCTTGAGGTGGCGCTGGCCCCCCTGCCGGTGGCGGCGCTGCGGCTGGAAGAGGATACGGTGCGTTTGCTGACGCGGCTGGGTCTCAAGACGCTGGGCGCGCTGATGCAGGTGCCACGGGTGGCGCTGATGCGGCGGTTCGACCGGCTGGCCGGGGACATCAACCCGCTGGTGCTGCTGGACCGCGCGCTGGGCCGGCAAAGCGATCCGCTGAACGCCCCGGCAGAGGTGCCGCGCTGGCTGGTGCGGGCACGGCTGGCCGAGCCGGTGATCGACCCGGTGCCGCATCTTGATGCGCTGGCGTCGGACCTCTGCGCGCAACTGGCGCGGGCCGAGCGCGGCGCGCGGCGGTTGCGGCTGACGATCTACCGGGTGGATGGGGAATGGCGCAGCCGCGATGTGGCCTTGGCACAGGCCAGCCGCGATCCGGCGCATCTGTTGCGGTTGCTGAGCGGCAAGACCGAGGGGATCGACCCCGGTTTCGGGTTTGACCTGTTGACGCTGGAGGCGCTGGCGGTGGAACCGCTGGCGCTGCATCAGGACAGGCTGGATGGGCAGCGCGATGCGGGCCGGGACGTGGCGGCGCTGCTGGATCGGCTGGCGGCCCGGCTGGGACCGGGCAAGGTCACCTGGTCCAACTGGGTGGAGAGCCATCTGCCCGAGCGGGTGGAGGCGCAGGTGCCCGCGCTGGGATCTATCATGCGCGAGGCCCCGGTGCTGATGCGCGAGCGTCCTTTGCGGCTGTTGGTCCAGCCCGAGGAGATTGCGGTGCTTTATGCCGTGCCAGAGGGCCCGCCGGCGCGGTTTCGATGGCGGCGGGTGGCCTATCTGACCGCGCGGCACGAGGGGCCGGAACGGATCGCGCCGGAATGGTGGCGCGACCGGCCCGGCACCCGGCTGCGGGATTATTACAAGGTCGAGGTCACGGACGGGCGACGCTTCTGGCTGTTCCGCGAGGGGATACTGGGGGACGGGCGCGGCGGCGATCCGCATTGGTTTCTGCATGGGATTTTCCCGTGATGGTTTGCCCGTGGGGGCATCTGCGGGTCGGGCGGCAGTGCAGGGATATTTTGAGCCAAAAAGAAAGGACGGCAGACCGCGAGGTTCTGGCGCGGGAGGCGTGAATGCCGCAGCAGGATGGTCATAAGCGGCGCACGCTTGAGGCGGAGGACCCGTTTCGGCGGCATGATCCGGCACCCTATGTGGAACTGGGGCTGGCGAGTTGCTTTTCCTTTTTGCGGGCGGCATCGGATGCGGTGGACCTGACGGCGACGGCGAATCTGCTGGGCTATGACGCCATGGGTGTGACGGATCACAACACGCTGGCGGGGGTTGTCCGGGTCCATACCGAGGCAAAGAAGGCCAGGGTGCGCCCGGTGATCGGGGCGCGGTTGGTCCTGATGTGCGGCACGCATCTGCTGGCCTATCCGCGTGACGTGGCGGCCTATGCCCGGCTCTCCACCTTGCTGAGCAAGGGCAAGATGGCGGATCTGGAGGGCGGTTGGCAGGAAAAGGGTGAGACCCACCTGACGCTGGAGATGCTGGCCGCCCATGCCGAGGGGCTGGAGTTGATCGTGATGCCGCCCGAGCGGCTGGACCTGTTCGAGGCGGGGTTGGCGCGGCTGGTGCGGGCCCTGCCGGGGATGCGGTACGTCGGCGCGGCCTATCTCTATCGCGGGGACGATGTGGCGCGTATCGCCCGGCTGGAGGGGGTCGCGCGGGCGCATGGCCTGGGGCTGCTGGCGACCAACGACGTGCTTTATCATGCGCCGCAGCGGCGGCCGCTTCAGGATGTGATGACCTGCATTCGCGAGGGCACCACCATTGCGCGGGCCGGTTTCGCGCTGGAGGCCAATGCGGAGCGTTACCTGAAGTCGCCGGGCGAGATGTGCCGCCTGTTCGCCGCCTGGCCTGAGGCGATCCGCGCCACGCGGGCGGTGGCGGATGCCTGCAGCTTTTCGCTGGATGACCTGCGCTACGAATATCCCCATGAGATCGAGGTGGCGGGCCTGACCGCGCAGGAGGCTCTGGAAAAGCTGACATGGGAGGGGGCCGCGCGGCGCTATCCCGACGGTGTGTCGGCGCGGATCAGGGGGATCATCGAAAAGGAATTCGCGCTGATCCGATCAAAGAAGATCGCGCGGTATTTCCTGACCATCAACGACATCGTGCGCTTTGCCCGCGAGGAGGCGCAGCCGCCGATCCTGTGCCAGGGGCGCGGGTCGGCGGCCAATTCGGCGGTGTGCTTCTGCCTCGGGATCACGGCGGTGGACCCCGAGGAGCATGACGTGCTGTTCGAGCGTTTCCTGAGCGAGGAGCGCGATGAGCCGCCCGACATCGACGTGGATTTCGAACATGCCCGGCGCGAGGAGGTGATCCAGTACATGTATGCCAAATACGGGCGCGACCGGGCGGGGCTTTGTGCCACCGTGATCCATTATCGCCCCCGCTCTGCCATTCGCGAGGTCGGCAAGGCGATGGGGTTGAGCGAGGATGTGACGGCGCGGCTGGCGGGCACAGTCTGGGGCAGTTTCGAGGCCGAGATGGCCGAGGGCCGGGTCAAGGAGGCAGGGCTGGACCTGTCGGACCCCTATCTGCGCAGGGTGATCGCCCTGGCCCGCGAGATGACCGGCATGCCGCGGCATCTGAGCCAGCATGTGGGCGGTTTCATTCTGACCGAGCGGCCCCTGACCGAGATGGTGCCGATCGGCAATGGCGCGATGCCGGAACGGTCCTTTATCGAGTGGGACAAGGACGACATCGACGCGCTGGGGATTTTCAAGGTCGATATTCTGGCGCTGGGGATGCTGACCTGCATTGCCAAATGCTTTGACCTGATGCGGGCGCATCACGGGGTCGATCACGATCTGGCCAGCGTCCCGTCGGATGATGCGGCAACCTATGACATGCTCTGCGCCGGCGACAGCCTTGGTGTGTTTCAGGTGGAGAGCCGGGCGCAGATGGCGATGCTGCCCAAGCTGCGTCCGCGCACCTTCTATGACCTGGTGATCGAAGTGGCAATCGTGCGGCCCGGACCGATCCAGGGCGACATGGTGCATCCGTTCCTGCGGCGACGGCAGGGGATTGAAGGAGTCAGCTATCCGGCACCAGGGCCGCAACATCCGCAGGATGAACTTCTTAAGATCCTTGGCCGCACCTTGGGGGTGCCGATCTTTCAGGAGCAGGCGATGAAGATCGCCATTGATGCGGCGCAGTTCTCCGCCAGGGAGGCGAATGAGTTGCGCAAGGCGATGGCGACCTTCCGGTCGCGCGGCACCATCGAGACCCTGCAGAACAAGATGGTGGGCCGGATGGTCAAGCGCGGCTATGACGAGGATTTCGCGCGGCGGTGTTTCGACCAGATCAAGGGGTTCGGCGATTACGGCTTTCCCGAGAGCCATGCGGCGAGTTTCGCCAAGCTGGTCTATGTGTCGTCCTGGATGAAGTGCCATTATCCGGCGGCCTTTGCCTGTGCGCTGCTGAATGCGCAGCCCATGGGGTTTTATGCACCCGCGCAGATCGTGCGGGATGCGCGCGAGCATGGGGTCGAGGTGCGCGGAGTGGATGTGAATTATTCCGGTTGGGATTGCACGCTGGAACCCTGCGGGGAGGGTTTTGCCCTGCGGCTGGGGTTCCGGCAGGTGGACGGGATGCGCGAGGCGGCAGGCCAGCGGATCGGGGCGGTGCGGGATGTGCCCTTTGCCGATGTGGCGGAACTGAAAACACGGGCGCGGCTGGATCGGGGTACTGTGCGCAGGCTGGCGGCGGCGGATGCCATGCGCTCCTTGGGGATAGACCGGCGGCAGGGGCTGTGGCAGGCGCAGGGGTTGAAGGATGCGCCCGATCTGCCGATCTTTGCCCATGCGGCAGCGGGTGACGAGGGGGCCGAGCCGGTGGTGGCCCTGCCCCGGATGCCAAGCACGGAGCATGTGGTGGCGGATTACCAGACGCTGCGGCTGTCGCTGAAGGCGCATCCGATGTCCTTTTTCCGGGCCAGCCTGCGGCGGCAGGGGTTCTCCTGCACCGATCAATTGCCGTCGATGCGGCATGGGCAAAGGGTGTCGCTGGCGGGGCTGGTGCTGGTGCGGCAGAAGCCCGGCAGCGCCAAGGGGGTTTGTTTCATCACGCTGGAGGATGAGGCAGGGGTGGCCAACCTGGTGATCTGGCCCAAGCTTTTCGAGCAGTTCCGCCCGGTGATCATGTCGGCGCGATTGATGGTGGTGCATGGTCGGGTGCAGACGGATGGGCGGGTCATCCATGTGGTGGCAGACCGGCTGGAGAACCGGACCGCGCGGCTGGACGGGCTGGCGGACGAAGAGCTGCCGCAGGCCTTTGTCCGGGGCGACGAGGTGACGTATCCGATACCGGGGCAGGTCGGCGGGCGGCGGCATCCGCGCGATGTGCGGGTGATCCCCAAGTCGCGGGATTTTCATTAGCGATGGGCAGGATGCGCTGTTAGGAACAGGAGCGGCTGCGCCGCATTCGATCCATTTTTGCTGATGAGGGGCGCTGCCCCTCAAACTCCCCGGGAATATTTATGGCCAAAAAGAAAAGACAAGACGGGTGTTGAACGCGGTGCCCCTGACCCGTGACCTGGTGCTGGTGGGTGGCGGGCATGCGCACGCGCTGGTGTTGCGGGCCTGGGGGATGGACCCTTTGCCGGGGGTGCGGGTGACGGTGATCAACCCCGGTCCGACGGCACCCTACACCGGCATGTTGCCGGGGCATGTGGCGGGGCATTACGGGCGCGATGAACTGGAGATCGACCTGGGCAGGTTGTGTCGCCACGCAGGCGCGCGGCTGATCCTGGGCCGGGTTGACGCGATCGACCGGACGGCGCGGCAGGTCCGTGTCGCGGGGCGCGGGCCGGTGGGGTATGACGTGGCCAGTATAGATGTCGGGATCACCGCGCAGATGGATGTGCCGGGATTTGCCGATCATGCGGTCGGGGCCAAGCCGCTGGATGCCTATGCCGCGCGCTGGCGGGCCTTTCTGGAGCGCGTCGCGGCGGGTGCGGTTGCGCCCGAGGTGGTTGTGATTGGAGGCGGTGTGGCGGGGTGCGAATTGTCCATGGCCATGGCCCATGCCCTGCGTGAAGCCGGTGCCAGGCCGCAGGTGACGGTGATCGAGGCCGGGACAGAAGTATCCCGCGTGGGAGACCGGGCGCGCAGGCAGTTGCTGTCTGCCATGCGCGGGCTGGGTGTTGTCTTGCGGACCGGCGTGCAGGTGGCGCGGATCGAAGCAGAGCGCGTGGTGCTTGAAGACGGCAGCAGCGTGCCGGCGCGGTTTTGCGTCGGGGCGGCGGGTGCCTTTGCCCAGGAATGGATCGCCGGGACCGATCTGCCGCAGCGCGACGGTTTCATAAAGGTGGGGCCGGACCTTGGGGTCCTGGGTGACAGCAGGCTCTTTGCCGTGGGCGATTGTGCCGAGATGGTCCATGCCCCGCGGCCCAAGGCCGGGGTTTTTGCCGTGCGCGCCGCACCGGTGTTACATGACAACCTGCGCTCGGCGCTGGGGGCGGGACGTCGGCGGGCTTTTCGGCCGCAGAAACATTATCTCAAATTGATTTCGCTTGGAGGCCGGTCGGCACTGGCAGAGAAGTTCGGGCTGGCAGTCTCCGCCCCCTGGATGTGGCGCTGGAAGGACCGGATCGACAAGGCGTTCATGGACCGGCTAAGCACGCTGCCGTTGATGCCGCAGCCCAGGGTGAGCGGCCCTGTGGCGCAGGGCGTGGCCGAGGCGCTGGCGGCAAAGCCGCTCTGTGGCGGCTGCGGTGCCAAGGTCGATGGCGGTGTGCTGGGCGGCGTGTTGGCGCAGATCGGCCAAGGAGGCAACGAGGTCGTCACCGGACCCGGCGATGATGCCGCGATCCTGCGGCAGCCCAACGGGGGGTTCCAGGTGATCAGCGCCGACCATCTGCGGGCTTTTATCGAAGACCCCCATCTGATGGCGCGCATCGCGGCGGTGCATGCGTTGGGGGACGTCTGGGCGATGGGGGCGACACCGCAGGCCGTGTTGTCGTCGATCATCCTGCCGCAGATGTCGGCTCAGATGCAGGCGCGGACCCTGGCAGAGATCACGCAGGCAACGCAGGAGGTGTTGGCCGAAGTGGGCGCACAGCTGGTCGGGGGCCATACCACCATGGGGGCGGAGCTGACACTGGGGTTCACCGTCACGGGCCTGCGGGACGACATGCCGCTGACGCAAGGGGGCGCGCAGTCGGGGGATCTGCTGATCCTGACCCGTCCGGTCGGGTCGGGCGTGCTGCTGGCCGCTGACATGGCCGGGCTGGCCGATGGCCGCGATCTGGCGGCCGCACTGGCGGTCATGGCGCGGCCCCAGCATCGCGAGGCCACGGTTCTGGCGCGGGTGGCCCATGCGATGACGGATGTGACCGGCTTTGGGCTGGCCGGGCATCTTGCGGCGATGGGTGCGGCTTCTGGTCTGGATGTGGAGATCTGGGGCGACAGGGTGCCTTACTATGCGGGCGCGCAGGCCCTGTCCGGGGCCGGCGTCGCATCATCCCTGATGGCGGCAAACCGGGCGAATGCGCCGGTGAGCGGGCGCGCCGATCCGTTGCTGTTCGATCCGCAGACCGCCGGGGGGCTGCTGGCAGCCGTGCCGGAAGCAGCGGCGGAGGCGACGCTGATAGCCCTTGCCGCGCAGGGATGCGATGGCCATTTGATCGGACGGATGTCGCCCGGTGGGGGCGCGCTGCGGGTCACGTGACGTCGGCGGTCAGCCGGGCTGCCGCCGCGCGCAGCGTCGCCGCCTCAAGATCGGGCAGATCAAGCTGGCGCATCGGCGCAGGAGAGGATGCAGCGGCCTTTTCATAGCGCGGGTCGTAATGCGCCTGCACCAGCCCTTGGGCCAGTGCAACAAAGTCGCCGGTATCGGCCTGGTCTTGCCAATGTGCGATCAGTTTGGCCGCGTGATAGGGCCGCAGGTGATCAATCTGGCGGTGCAGGCGGTCGAGGTCTTCTGTCAGGTCCGCATATGCGCTGCAAAGGTAGGTCGCGCGGGCGTGCAGGGGGGCCTTGATCTCGACCCGCTGCGCTGCGCACATCGCGGCCCAGAGCGCGGGCGGGATGATCCGGTTGCCGACCTTGCTGCTTTCGGCCTCCACCCATGTCAGGCGGGCGGGGTCAAGTTGGCCAAGGGCGTTGGCGATGCGGCTCTCGAACATCTTCTGGCTGGGCTGTGTCTCCTCTGTCGCGCCGAAAAGGGAGCCGCGATGCTGGGCCAGCCCTTCAAGGTCCAACACTTGCGCGCCTGCCGCCTGCAGGTGGCGCAACATCTCTGTCTTGGCGGTGCCGGTTCCGCCACTGACCAATGTGATCCGGTGCGGCAGGGGCCTGTCGTAGAGCGCATCAACAACAAGCCGCCGATAGCTGCGATAGCCGCCTTGCAGCAACGTGACGCGCCAGCCGACCTGGTCGAGGATGGTGGCGAATGCACCGGAGCGTTGCCCGCCGCGCCAGCAATAGACCAGTGGCTGCCAGCCGCCGTCCTTGTCTGCAAGCGGACCGTCAAGGTGTGCCGCTGTATTGCGTGCCACCAGCGCCGCACCGATCTTGCGCGCAGAGAAAGGCGAGGCGTGTTTGTACCTTGTGCCAACGTCGGCGCGTTCCGCGTCGTTCAGCACCGGCAGGTTGATGGCACCGGGCACATGATCTTCGGCAAATTCCGCAGGGGCGCGCACGTCGATGATGGTATCGACTGTCAGGTCGGCCAGTTCGGCAAGCGAGGTGAGGGTCAGGGGTTTCATCGGGTGCCTTGCACGGGGACAGGCCCTTTTAGCTGGGAATGGGGCAAGGGTGCAATCTGGGTCTTTGGGCGGGGCCAATGGCAACCTGGCGGGGTGTGATGCCGTGACCGTGGCTGCATCTAACCCGAATTCCGAGATACCCAGGATACCGTTTGCCGCAGGGATGTGTCGCGTTCATGGTGCCTGGCCCAGAACAGGACCAGGAATTCGCCCGATGGCGCGGAGGGGTGCCAGATCTGCTTGAGGTGTCCGGCGTGGATCTCTGCCTCTATCATGAAGGTCGGGACGATGGCGACGCCATGGCCCTGAATGGCGGCGTCCAGTGCACGGGCGGAACTGCCGAAATTCAGAATCCTCGGTGTACCGTCGCGACGAGAAATGGTCGGGCATGGGCCAACTTCTTATTCGACAGGAAAAACAGCACCCGTCTGCGCGGCAGAGGCAAATCCCCAGCCGCAAAAGGCAGACCTGTCTGGTGCTTTTTCAAAAAGGAAATGGTGGAGCATAGCGGGATCGAACCGCTGACCTCCTGCATGCCATGCAGGCGCTCTCCCAGCTGAGCTAATGCCCCATTCAGGTCCGCGTCTTGTTTGCGGTCCGTTTGGTGGTGCGTGATTAGGCGCAAGCGGGGGCGGGATCAAGTGGAAAATCCATTCCCGCCGCCGCAAAAGGTTTAGTCGTCGTCGTTAGATGCCACATCCGCGATGTCGTCCAGCGGCACCGTGTCATCATCGTCGTCGTCATCGTCCAGGATATCGTCATCCAGGTCGACATCGACATCATCGTCATCGTCCAGGATTACATCGTCTTCGACTTCGGCCTTCTTGGCCTTGGCTGTTTCGGCATCCTCGGCGTCGGCTGCGATCATGCGCGACTTGGATGCGTCGATCTCAAGCACTTCGCCCGTGTAGGGGCTGACGATCGGATCCTTGTTGAGGTCGTAGAAGCGCTTGCCCGTTGTGGGGCACAGGCGCTTGGTTCCCCATTCTTCGTTGGGCATGGAACACCCCTTCTGAAAATTGCGTTTGCGTGTAGATGATTCAGGGCAAGTGCCATATGAGGGGGAGACTGTCAAAGGCTTTAGCCCCGTGTTCTGATTGAGTCCGATTGATGAGCGATCCTGTCCTGTCCGGCGATCCGCCTATTCCCCTGATCCTGCGTCGTTCCGCACGGGCAAAGCGTATTTCGCTGCGCATTTCGCAGCTTGACGGACGGGTCACGCTGACGCTGCCGAAACGGCTGGCAGAGCGGGAGGCGCTGGATTTCGCGCGCAGCAAGGAAGGATGGATTCGCAAACATCTGGACGCGCGTGGAGAAGACCTTCAGGTGATGCCGGGGGCCGAGGTGCCAGTGGCCGGTCAGATGCTCAAGGTGGTCAGGGGGCAGGGGCGACGTGTGCAGATCGGGACAGATATCATCGCCGTGCCGGGGCCGGAGGATCGCGTGGGCGCGCGGTTGGCCAGCCATCTCAAGCTGGTGGCGCGGGATCGGCTGGCCGAGGCCAGCGATGCCTATGCCGCGCAGCTTGGCCTGGGGTACAGCCGTCTGACCCTGCGGGATACGCGGTCCCGCTGGGGGTCATGCACCAGCGACGGGGGGCTGATGTTTTCCTGGCGGTTGATCATGACACCGCCCGAAGTGCTCAACTATGTCGCCGCACATGAGGTCGCGCATCTGGCGCAGATGAACCACTCCCCCGCCTTCTGGGCAGAGGTCACCCGGCTTTACGGCGATTATGAGCCGCCCCGGCGTTGGTTGCGTACCCACGGTGGCGGCCTGCACCGTTACCGGTTCTGATCCAGAGACTTGTGGCACCTTCAAACCACTTGACCGCGTGGAAATTTGTGATCACACCGAAACCATGAACCTGAACCCCCGCTCTGCAGAGGCCACGCCGCCAGCCCATGACCGTGTCTATCGACGGATGCGCAGCCGGATCATGCACGGCGATCTGCCGCCCGGCCAGGCGCTGACCCTGCGTGGCATCGGCAAGGAATACGGCGTGTCGATGACGCCTGCCCGCGAGGCGGTGCGCCGCCTGGCCGCAGAGGGGGCGCTGACGATGTCGACCTCGGGGCGGATTTCCACGCCGGAATTGTCCAGTGACCGGATCGAGGAACTGGCCGCTCTGCGCGCCCTGATCGAGGTTGAACTGGCGAGCCGCGCCCTGCCGCGCGCGCATCTGGCGCTGATCGAACGGCTACAGACCATCAACAACGCGGTGGGTGAGGCTGTCGCGCAGCGGGACGCGGTGAGCTATATCCGCACGAACCTTGAGTTTCATCGCACCCTTTACCTGCGCGCGCAGGCACCGGCGATGCTGGCCATGGCCGAAACGGTCTGGTTGCAGATGGGGCCGACGATGCGCGCGCTGTATGGGCGGTTGCGGCGCACCGAACCG
Source organism: Sulfitobacter sp. EhC04 (assembly GCF_001650875.1). Classification (GTDB taxonomy): domain Bacteria; phylum Pseudomonadota; class Alphaproteobacteria; order Rhodobacterales; family Rhodobacteraceae; genus Sulfitobacter. The sequence goes on along the minus strand of NZ_LXYI01000008.1, from coordinate 88,978 downwards.
CCGCAGTTTCACCGGCTGATCATCGCCGCATTGCGCGCGGGGGATGAGCCTGGTCTGCGATTGGCCGTGCGGTCGGACGTGACGCAGGGCCTGCGGATGTTGGCGCGATAGCCCTCCAGCTGGGGCAGGTCGCAGAAACCGGCCTTTGCCGCCGGGGCTTCAGCCCGCAACCCCATCCGTGGCGACCGTCGGCTTTTCCATCATCCAGTGAGTGCCGGCAGACATCACGCAGCTGATTCCGTCCGGGCGGGTCAGCAGGATGGTAAAGCTGCCTTTCTCCGCCGAAGACCATACTTCGATCAGGGCCGCGCCATTCTGCAACCCTCGCGCGGTCAGCGTTTCGGCGTATTCCGATGTCAGCCGCGCCACCAGCGCCTCACGAGGGGCGCAGGTCAAGGCCCATGCCGGGGGTCCGGTGCAGGCCATCCCAAAGAGCAGGGCGGCGGTAAGAACGCGTTTGTACATGATAGGCTCCTTTCCAATGTGATCAGGAAGGCGCCCAGGGCCGAGAGGTGGTCACAGACGCCCTCTAATATAAATATTGTGTCGCGCAGCGGTATTTACAATTCACGCGGCTTCACATCTTCGGCGAAGTGGCGTTGACACATCAGCTGTCCGGTGGCTATCAGCCCATATGGAAAACCGCTGCACCACGACCCAGGGTTACGATCGCCGCACCTATTAAGCGCGGCCCTTTTCCCATTCCCAAAGCCGCTACAGCGCGGCGATTGACGCCTCTCTGTGGCCCCACCCCAGAGAGCATCATGACCCAGATCAGACAAGCAACAGAACAGGACCTGCCCGAGGTTCACGCCATGGTTGTCGGCCTTGCCCGGCACCACGGCGATACCGCGATGCTCACGCTCGACGATCTGCGCCGCGATGCGCTGGGTGCGCATCCCTGGTTGACCATCCTCGTCGCAGAAGCGGCCAAGGGCCTGTCCGGTTATGCAGCACTTTGCCCTATTGCCCAGTTGCAGTTCGGGGTGCGGGGCATGGACCTGCATCACCTTTTCATTCGGGACACCATGCGCGGGCAGGGCGTTGGGCGTGCTCTGGTGGCGGCATGCATCGGCGTTGCGCGGGAGCGGGGTTGCCGGTTCCTGGCGGTCGGGACGGACCCCGACAATCTTGCCGCGCAGCAGACCTATGTCGCAATGGGGTTCGACCGGGTCCCGCAACCGGGACCTCGGTTTCGCATCAAGTGGTAGGGCGGCCTCAGGCGGCCAGGCCCTTGGCGCCCATGTCCAGGTATTTCTTGCGCCGGTCGGCGATCAGGGCGGCAGCATCCTTGCCGTCGAGTTCGGACAGCATGGCCGCGATTGCGCTGCCCACGGCCTTGATTGCGGCGGGGGCGTCGCGGTGCGCGCCGCCTCTCGGTTCGGAAATGATCCTGTCTGTGACCCCCAGCTTGCGCAGGTCATCTGCGGTCAGGCGCATGGCCTCTGCGGCCTCACGCATCTTTTCGGAATCTTTCCAGAGAATCGATGCGCAGCCCTCCGGGGTGATCACGGAATAGACCGCATGTTCCAGCATCGCGACGCGGTTGGCGGTGGCAAAGGCGACAGCGCCGCCCGATCCCCCCTCGCCGATGATCACACTCACCAGCGGCACACCAATTTGCAAGCATTTCTCGGTTGAGCGCGCAATCGCTTCAGACTGGCCGCGTTCCTCGGCCCCCTTGCCGGGATAGGCCCCCGGCGTGTCCACCAGCGTGATCACCGGAAGGCCGAACTTGCCCGCCAGTTCCATCAGGCGCACCGCCTTGCGATAACCTTCGGGGCGGGCCATGCCGAAATTCCGCTCGATCCGGGATTTGGTATCGTTGCCCTTTTCGTGACCGATTACCATGACGGGGCGGCCGTCAAAGCGTGCAAGGCCGCCCATGACCGCCAGATCGTCGGCAAAGTTGCGATCGCCTGCAAGCGGCGTGAATTCGGTGAAAAGGGCGTCGATGTAGTTTTCGCAATGCGGGCGCTCGGGGTGCCGGGCGACCTGGCATTTGCGCCAGGGGGTCAGTGAGCCATAGATTTCCTCAAGCAGGCTGGTTGCCTTGGCATCCAGCGCCTTGGCTTCGGCGGTGATGTCCATTTCCCTGTTTTCACGCGCCATGGCGCGCAATTCTTCCGCCTTGCCCTCGATTTCTGCCAGGGGTTTCTCAAAATCCAGATATTGCGTCATGTGATGCTCCGCCTTGTTGCCCGATATATGGCCGCAGTTGCGGTGCTTTGCAACGCGGCGGCATCGGGGCGGCGCGGGCGCGGGTGAATTGCCCCGTGTTTCTCCACTGGGAACAGTAGGGCAAATGCGGCGAAATTAAGGTGTAAAGCGCAGTGGAAACAGAGTGTTTCCCTTGTATTTCTTGCGAAAATGCCAGGGCGGGGGAAGGGTGAGGCTCAGATCAAGGCAGAAAAATGTTTGCAAAGGGGCCAAAGATGGCGCTGGTAAATTACATCCTCGCGGGCATGCTCGGCACGGTGGTGGCCATGGCGATATACCAGCATCGGGTCAGCTTTGACAGCGACGCCGCCGGTCAGCTGCCGCCGGTGCAACAGCAGGCGGTCTGAGTCGACCCCCTGTCAAAAGGGGTCGGCCCGCTATTTCGATCTGGCCCTAGCTGTTCGCAATCATTTCTGATTGGCGAACGATTACTTCGGCCTGCTTGATGCTGGCGATATCGACCAACCGCCCCTTGTAGACTGTCGCACCCTCACCATTCGCTTTTGCCTGCTCCATCGCGGCCAGGATTTCGCGTGCTTCGGCGACCGCTTCTTCCGAGGGGGTGAAGACCTCGTTGGAGATTGCGATTTGCTTGGGGTGGATGGCCCATTTGCCGACCATGCCCAGCGTCGCAGAGCGTCGCGCCTGCGCCCGGCAGCCTTCGTCGTCCGAAAAATCGCCAAAGGGGCCGTCAACCGGCAGGATACCGTGGGTCCGGCAGGCGGCGACAATGGCGGTCTGCGCCCAATGCCAGGGGTCGGACCAGTGTTTCTGGCCTTCGTGCAGCATGTAGTAGTTTTCCTGCGTGCCGCCGATCCCGGTGGTTTGCATCCCCATGGACGCCGCAAAATCGGCTGCACCCAGGCTCATCGCCTCCAACCGGGGAGAGGATGCGGCGATCTCCTCTACATGGGCAATGCCGGCCGCGGATTCGATGATGACCTCAAGCGCGATCCGCTTGCTGCGTCCCTTGGCGGCCTCAATCGCTGTCACCAGGGCATCGACAGCATAGATGTCTGCGGCACAGCCCACTTTCGGGATCATGATCATGTCGAGCCGTTCGGAGGCCTGTTCCAGAAGATCGACTACGTCGCGATACCAATAGGGCGTATCAAGGCTGTTGATGCGCACCGAAAGGGTCTTGCTGCCCCAGTCGACGGTGTTGATCGCCTCGATCACATTGGCGCGGGCCATGTCCTTGTCGTTGGGCCCAACCGAATCTTCCAGATCGAGATTGATCACATCCGCTGCAGAGGCCGCCATCTTTTCAAAGAGCTTCTTGTTGGAACCGGGGCCGAACAACTGGCAACGGTTCGGGCGGGCGGGCGGTGTGGGTTGAATGCGGAAGGACATGGCGGGTTTCCTCGTGGCGAAATAATATTGCGATTTTCCTGATGTCAGCAGGTATTAAATTGCGTGGCAAGCTGCAAGCCGGATTTCGCAGGTGCAGCATCGCCTGGGGAGGGTGGTTGCAATATTCTTGCGCATATTTCAGGCTTGGCGCTGAAAACTTGTCGCCCTGATGCTGGCGTCTGCGGAATTGCAATCGATTTGCGTGCCAGATGGGGGAAGATGTGACAAATCACTTTATTGGAGAGCCTGCCATGATCGAGACCCCATATCTGTTGTTCCTTGGCGACGCGCCTGACCAACTTGCCGCGAAGGTGGCCCAGGGCATCAAGGACTGGCGCCCGGAAAATGCAGTGGGCCAGTTCCGCATGGACGGGTGCAAGGCCGATGTGGGCCTGACCGACATGACCCTGGCCGAGGCAAAGGAAGCCGGAGCCAAGACGCTGGTGATCGGCGTGGCCAACCGGGGCGGCGTGATCTCTGCTGCCTGGAAAGAAGTGCTGGTAGAGGCGCTGAACATGGGGTTCGATCTGGCGTCCGGCCTGCACAACCTGCTGGCCAACGAGGGCGTGCTGGTCGCCGCTTCGCAGGTGAATGGCCGCACCCTGCATGATGTGCGGGTGCCGAATGTGGAATACCCGATCGCCAACGGCAAGAAACGTACGGGCAAGCGGGTGCTGGCCGTCGGCACCGATTGTTCCGTGGGCAAGATGTACACGGCGCTGGCGCTGGACGTGGCGATGCGCGAACGGGGCATGAACAGCACGTTCCGCGCCACCGGTCAAACCGGTATCCTGATCACCGGCTCAGGCGTGCCGCTGGACGCGGTGATTGCCGATTTCATGGCCGGTGCCGTGGAATATCTGACACCGGACAACGACCCCGATCACTGGGACATCATCGAGGGGCAGGGCAGCCTTTTCCATGTCAGCTACTCCGGCGTGACGCTTGCGCTGATCCATGGCGGACAGCCCGATGCGCTGATCCTGTGCCATGAACCGACCCGCCCGCACATGCGGGGCCTGCCCGATTACACGCCGCCCTCGATGGAAGCGGTGCGCGATGTGGCGCTGACCCTGGCGCGGGTGGCCAACCCGGACTGCAAGGTGGTTGGCATTTCGGTGAACACGCAACATATGTCCGAGCAGGAAGCCGATGACTACCTCAAGAAGGTAGAGGCCGAGTTGGGCTTGCCTGCGGTAGATCCGTTCCGCCATGGTGCCGCGCGTCTGGCCGAGGCGCTGGAAGCCCTTTGACCGTCGCGACCGCAGCGCGTTCGGGATTGGATATTTTTGGCCAAAAAGAGGAGCGGTCATGCGCATTGAAGTGAGCCGGGATGTTTTCCCGCTGGCACAGGTCTTTACCATCTCGCGCGGTTCGCGGACCGAAGCGAAGGTGCTGACGGTGCGCATCCATGCGGATGGCGTGACCGGCTGGGGAGAATGTGTGCCCTATGCGCGCTATGATGAAACGCTGGACAGTGTCGCCGCGCAGATCGAGGGGTTGAGCGGTGATCTGTCCCGCGCGGGTCTTTATGATCTTTTACCCGCGGGGGCTGCGCGCAACGCGGTGGATTGCGCCCTGTGGGACCTGGAGGCAAAGCGCGCCGGAAAGCGGGTGTGGGAACTGGCCGGGCTGTCAAAGCCGCGGCCGGAGATCACCGCCTACACCCTGTCGCTGGCCGAGCCTGCCGAGATGCAGGCGCAGGCGGCCAAAAATGCCCACCGCCCCCTGTTGAAGATCAAGCTGGGGACGCCGGACGACATGCCCCGTCTGGAGGCCGTCCGGGCGGGTGCGCCGAAATCTACCATCATCGTGGATGCGAATGAGGGCTGGTCGGCTGCGGTCTATGCCGACCTTGCCCCGCATCTGGTCCGCCTTGGTGTGGCGCTGGTGGAGCAACCGCTTCCTGCGGGCGAGGATGACGCCCTGATCGGAGTGGACCGGCCAGTGCCTGTCTGCGCGGATGAGAGCGCCCACGACCGGACCAGCCTGCCGCATCTCAAGGGAAAATACGATGTGGTCAACATCAAGCTGGACAAGACCGGCGGCCTGACCGAGGCGCTGGAACTGCGGGCTGCGGCGCTGGCAGAAGGCTATGACGTGATGGTCGGCTGCATGGTCGGATCATCGCTGGCGATGGCGCCCGCGACACTGGTCGCCCAGGGGGCCCGTGTGGTTGATCTTGACGGGCCGCTGCTTCTGGGCGAGGACCGCGAGAATGCCCTGACGTTCGACGACGCCGGGGTGCATCCGCCGTTGCCTGACCTATGGGGCTAGTGCTTTACTGCATGAGCAACTACGGGGAACACACTATGACCAAATTTGAACTTTGGACAATTGGGATTGGCGTAGCCAACGTCATTCTGTTGCTTGTTGGATTTATTTTCGCCGTGCTTCAGTTGAGGGGTGCGAAATGGGAACTGCGAACAATAAAAGAAATTGATGAGCAACAGCACGATTGGAGCAGGCGAATTGCCGCGCAGGAGGCTCTCCAAAAATACGACCACACTTGGTATTCAGGTCCGCTGCAAGAGGAATTTGACTACTTCAACAGAAATGAACCTGTCCCAGTACAAGAAGTGAAGTCAAAATTTGTAAAGGGTAGTACCGTTCAAGCCGATCTGATTAAGCTATTAAACTTCTACGAAAGCCTAAGTCGAGGAATACATCAGAACATTTTTGACGAAGAAGTCATTCGGATTGCAAGACAACGTGCTATGACGAAGGCGCACAATTCGTTTTTTGCATACATTGAAGATCGTAGACGTCAAGCAAACCCGAAAGCTTGGTCCGAACTAACCTCAATTGTCAGAAAATGGGAGCGCGATGATAATCGAGTGAAACCACGTGCTCCTGCAAACCAAAGTCATGGAAATTAGAAGAGGGAAGTTAGAATTGTCCAGAACCGTCTATGTAAACGGCGAATACCTCCCCGAGGACGAGGCCAGGATCTCGATCTTTGACCGGGGCTTCCTGATGGCGGATGGGGTGTACGAGGTCACATCCGTGCTGGATGGCAAGCTGATTGATTTCGACGGCCATGCCGTGCGCCTCAGCCGCTCGCTGAACGAGTTGGAGATGAAAAACCCGATCAGCAAGGACGATCTGCTGGAGGTGCATCGCGAATTGGTGCGGCTGAACGAGATCAACGAAGGGTTGGTGTATTTGCAGATCACGCGCGGGTCTGACGGGGATCGCGACTTTGCCTTTCCGGCAGAGGACACGGAGCCGACGATTGTGCTGTTCACCCAGAACAAGCCGGGGATGGCTGATAGCCCGGCCGCCAGGAAGGGTGCCAAGGTGATCAGCATCGAGGATATCCGCTGGGGCCGCCGCGACATCAAGACGGTGCAACTGCTGTATCCCAGCATGGGCAAGATGATGGCCAAGAAGGCCGGCTGCGATGATGCCTGGATGGTCGAGGACGGTTTTGTGACCGAAGGGACATCGAACAACGCCTATATCGTCAAGGGCAACAGGATCATCACCCGCGCGCTTAGCAACGACATCCTGCACGGTATCACCCGCGCGGCGGTGCTGCGGTTCGCCCGCGAGGCGCAGATGGAAGTGGAAGAGCGCAACTTTACCATCGACGAGGCCAAGGAGGCCGACGAGGCCTTTACCACCTCGGCCTCGGCTTTTGTCATGCCGGTGGTAGAGATCGACGGCGTGGCGCTGGGCGACGGTACGCCGGGCCGGGTGGCCCCGCGCCTGCGGGAAATCTACCTTGACGAGATGCGCAAGGCGGCGGTCTGAGCGAAGCGTTACGCCTGGGTGGCTATGGTTGCCTGTGGCGGGCCAATGATGTCGATATCGGGAATGTCCGCCTCGTGCATGCCCTGAAGAATGGCCAGCGCCTCGCCACCCCGGCTGACCACAACGCTATCCAGTGTCTGGTTGTATCTGATGTCGATATCAAATGACGCGCCTGGCGCGTCGGCAAGCAAGGCGGGATTGTTCGCATATTGCGGCAAGTGCGACCACGCCAAAGAAAAAGGGCCGCGATGAACGCGGCCCTTGGTTGTCTGACGGGATCGGTGTTTACAGCGTCCCGCCTTTAACCTGAATCATCCCACTTCGCCAATGTCCCGAGAGCGCGCAGCGCGGCAGGGTATTGGCGATTCAAGTTCAAGGCGGGGCGCTTATGCGTCGCCGGTCCAGGCCATTCGCGCGGGATGGTATTCAAAGCCGATGTGGTGCGCCGCGCCAACCAGACCTTCCTTGGTGTGGTTGTAGAGCGACCGCCAGTAGGGCTGGATCGTGACGCCATCGTCTTGCAGCATCGCTTCGCCCTTGGCCATCAGTTCGCGGCGCTTGTCCACATCCGCGATTGCCAGAGCCTGGGACAGCAGATCGTCGAATTCGGGGTTGGCGTAACCGAATTCGTTCCATGCTTCACCGCTGCGATAGGCCAGCGCCCAGATCTGTACGCCCAGTGGGCGCGCGTTCCAGTTGGTGCAGGAGAAGGGGTACTTCGTCCAGTCGTTCCAGAACGTCGAACCGGGCAGGATGGTCCGCTTGACGTTGATGCCTGCGTCGCGCAACTGCGCCGCAACCGCGTCGGTGGAATCCTTGCGGTAGGCATCGTCGATCGAGATCAGCTCATGCTCGAAATCGCCAAAGCCCGCTTCGTCCATCAGCGCCTTGGCGGCGGCAGGATCGACCTTGCGCGCGGGCAGTTCCGCATATTCCGGGTGCATCGGGCCGACGTGGTGGTTTTCGGCGACAAGGCCCCGCCCGGCATAGCCCAGCTCAAGCACGATGGCATTGTCGACGGCCATGGCAATGGCCTGCCGCACCCGCTTGTCCTCGTAGGGTTTCTTGCCATCGACCTCGGCCAGTTGGTTGGGCCGGATCACGATGGTGGCGGCGGTGGCGATGGAGTTTTCGACCCAGCCGTCCAGCGTGCTCATGATGTCGATGTATTCGCCTTCCATGGAATAGAAGGCATCGACCTCTTCGGCCTCGGCTGCGGCGATCCAGGCGGATGGATCAGTGCCGTAGTCGATGTATTCCAGACGGTCGATGTAGGGGCCGCCATAGACCTCTGTGCCCCACCAGGTGTGATCGGGGTTCTTGACCAGCACGCCCTTCACGCCCACTTCGAGCGATTCAGGCAGGTAGGGGCCGGTGCCGACCGGGTTGTCGACCATGTTGTTGGCGTCAAAGTCCGCAGGTACGATTGCGGCGGGATAATCCGCCATACCCGGAATCAGGGTGATGTCGGAAACCGGCAGCTTCAGTTTGACCGTATGGCTGTCGACAACTTCGATTGCACCTTCGATGGCCTGACCGGATTCTTCGTCGATCAGCGACGCGAAACGGCCCGCCATGGAGTTGCCTTCAAGTGACTTGTCGCACCAGCCGGTAATGTTGCGCGCCACGTCTTCGGCGGTGAAATCGTCACCGTTGTTCCACTTGACGCCCTGGCGGACGTTCAGCGTGTACTCAGTGGCGTCGTCGTTGATTTCCCAGCTTTCCAGCAGGGCAGGGCTGAATGTACCGTCGTTTTCCCAGATGGCGAGATATTCCAGCCAACCGCGCGAATAGTTCGCGATCTGCGACCAGTCGTAGGTGCGCGGATCCTTGAGGGCGCGCACTTCCATCTGCATGCGGACGGTGCCGCCCTCTTTCATGTTGGCGTGTGCATCCGCGTAGGCGGGCGGTGTCATTCCGATCATGCCATAGGCGGTCGCGGCGGTCGCACCGAATGCACTGGCGAGCGCCAGGAATTCCCTGCGGTTTACCGGGTCTTTTTTCGCAGCCTCAGCAGAATCCAGAATGGATTGCGGGAGCGGTTTGCCGGTGCGTGTCAGATAAGTCATTGTCTTCCTCTCTGTTGTCGGCGGGATGTCGATGGCCCGCCTTTTTGGTGCCTTTGCCGGACACCGGGTGATACAGTTGACCTGCATGTTTTTTGTCAAACCCCTGAGGGTGCCAGCAGAGTTTCACGCACTCGCCCCCGAAAGGTCAAGCCCATGGGGGCCATCTGTCCCGTTGCGGTGAGCGTATCACATGCTCAACCAGGTGATTGTTTTGAAAGCATAGCGCGCTGCGACCGAATTCAAGGGTGTTCCGATCTGGCTGCTGCGGCGTCCTTTGGCGGCAGGGTGTGCGGAAAGCGTCGTTTCAGGTGGCTTGCCTGTCGCCCTGAGGCAAGTCTGTCAGCCCAATCCTGTCAGCCGCCTGCACTGGGGTGACCGCGGGTTCGCCTGTTGCCGCCGCCGAGGGGGCAGCCGGTATTTGGGAGATAAAATTGACCCGAATGCGGTGCAGGTGCCGGATTTTTCCCGTCTGGCTGGCAAAGGTGCCGAATCTGCCCCGGATGTCGTTTATGGTCCGCTCTTTACCCGGTCCGGAAAATCGGTCACCGATACAGCATGAACGATCAACTCAAGGGCCTGCTCATCACGTTGTTCGGCGTGCTGTGCGTCGTGCCGGATTCCCTGTTTGTGCGCCTGATTGATGCCCCGGCGCTGACCGTCGCATTCTGGCGCGCCTTTCTGGTGGGGGTGCTGATTTTTGCAGCCCTGCTTGTCTCGCAGGGGGCTGCGCCCTTCCGCGCGTTCTGGCGGACCGGATGGCCCGGCGTGATCTATGTGATCGCCATCGGTGCCAGCGGCGTGCTGTTCGTGATCGCGGTCAGCCTCACCTCGGTTGCCAATGTTGTTTTCATCATCGCCTCATTGCCGGTTTTTGCGGCCCTGTTCAGCCGCGTCGCGCTGGGCGAGCGGCTTAGCCTTCGCATGTATCTGACAATGGCGGCGGTGCTTCCGGGCCTCGCGGTAATCGCCTATGGTTCGGGCGAGACGGCGAATGCATCGCTGGCGGGCGACCTGCTGGCGCTGGCGGTCTCGGCGATCTTCGCTGCGGGGCTGACCGCTGTGCGGCTGGTTCGGCAGGTGTCGATGGTGCCCGGCGTGGCGCTGGGTTATGTGCTGGGGGCGCTGGTGATCCTGCCCTGGGCGCAGCCCGGTACAATGCCGTTGGACCAGGCACCGCTGGTGGCAATGCATGTGGGATTCATTCTGTGCAGTTCGGTTTTGCTGGCGCTGGGGCCGCGCTACATCACCTCGGCAGAAGTGGGGCTTCTTGTGTTGCTGGAATCGGTGTTTGCGCCGCTGCTGGCATGGCTCTTTGTCGGGGAAGACCCGGGGAGCTACGCGTTGCTGGGCGGCGGCATTGTGGTGGGCGCGCTGTTCCTGTCGAACCTTGTTGTGCTGGCGCGGCGGCGCAAGGTGCGCGCGGAAGGACCCTAGCGCCACAAGTGCACTCAGGACGCCTGAACCGGACATATCGCCAAGCCTTCGCAAGGTGGCGCGATGGCTCACCATCCCCCTTGATCCCTGTGGTGATCCCCCCTATACCCCGCCCATCCGGAATCGCGTCTCTGCGGCTCCGGTGCTTTGCGTTATGCGCAAGCGACAAGGAAAGACGATGTTACCTCCGGTGGGCCACCCCCTTGACGGGATCGCGGTGCAGACCTGACAGACAGACCGAAGCTCTTGGATCGGACAATCAACTTCGTGGCATACCACGAGCACATTTAGGAGAATGGTCATATGGACCTGATCGCACAACTAGAGGCGGAACAAATCGCCGAACTGGGCAAGGAAATCCCCGATTTTCGCGCCGGTGACACCATCCGCGTCGGCTTCAAGGTTACCGAAGGCACGCGCACCCGTGTCCAGAACTACGAAGGCGTCTGCATTGCACGCAACAACGGCCACGGCATCGCCGGGTCCTTCACCGTGCGCAAGATCAGCTTTGGTGAAGGCGTGGAACGTGTGTTCCCGCTGCATTCCACCAACATCGACAGCATCACCGTGGTCCGCCGCGGTCGCGTGCGTCGCGCAAAACTTTACTATCTGCGCGCCCGTCGTGGCAAATCCGCGCGGATCGTCGAGAACGCGCATTACAAGCCCAAATCTGGCGCCGAAGCGTAAGGAGAGCGGTCATGAAAGCCGAAACACATCCCGAATACCACACCATCAACGTCAAGATGACCGACGGCACCGTGGTGGAAATGAAATCGACATGGGGCAAGGAAGGCGACCAGTTGTCGCTGGACATCGACCCTTCCGTCCACCCGGCATGGACCGGCGGCACCAGCCGTCTGATGGATACCGGTGGCCGCGTGTCGAAGTTCAAGAACAAATACGCCGGTCTGGGTTTCTAAACCAAGCCGACGGTACAATGGTCAAAGGCGCGTCCCTCACCGGGCGCGCCTTTTCCTTGCGCGGCACAGCGTGGAATGATGCGCCATCGCCAAAGAGAAGTTTGCCCCGAACAGTTGCCAGCACTTCCCAAAGCGGCATACCCCACATATAGTGTCGCACAACAATAACCTGCGTAACAAAGGCAGGTGTGGCAGAAGGGCAGTAGCATGGCGCATATCATCGTTGTCGGAAACGAGAAGGGCGGCGCGGGTAAATCAACCGTGTCGATGCATGTGGCCACCGCGCTGGTCCGAATGGGGCACAAGGTCAGCGGGCTGGACCTCGACCTGCGGCAGCGGACCTTTGGCCGCTACGTCGAGAACCGTGTTGCGTTCCTCAAGCAGGCAGAGCTTAACCTGCCCAGCCCGGCCCTGCACGAACTGCCCGAGATCGAGGCCGGTGCGTTGCGGCCCGGCGAAAACATGTATGACCACCGGCTGAGCGCGGCTGTCGCGGCAATGGAGCCGGACAGCGATTTCATCTTGATTGACTGCCCCGGATCGCACACGCGTCTCAGCCAGGTTGCCCATTCGCTGGCCGATACGCTGATCACGCCGCTGAACGACAGTTTCATCGACTTTGACCTGCTGGCCCATACCGATGCCAGCGGCGACAAGATCACCGGGCCGTCGGTCTATTCCGAAATGGTATGGAACGCGCGTCAGTTGCGCGCGCAGGCCGGGTTGGCCCCGATCGACTGGGTTGTGGTGCGCAACCGGCTGGGTGCGCAGCGCATGGTCAACAAGGAGAAGATGGAGCGCGCGGTGGCCAACCTGGCCAAGCGCATCGGGTTCCGCGTGGCCCCCGGTTTCAATGAACGGGTGATCTTTCGCGAATTGTTCCCGCGCGGTCTGACCTTGCTGGATCTCAAGGACATCGGGGTCAAGCAGTTGAACATATCCAACGTCGCGGCGCGGCAAGAGCTGCGCGACCTGATCAAGGCGCTGAAATTGCCGGGCGTCAACGCGGACTTCTAGGGCCTGTGGACATTCAACTTCGACCACCCGTTTCTGCCCAAAATTGCTCAGTTCCAGGCAAGAGAGCGCAGGAATAGCCAGCTATTTCAAGCTCTCTTTGCGCGCCCCGCCTTGAAATTGAAGCGCCAATACCCTGCCGCGCTGCGCGCTCTCGGGACATTGGCGAAGTGATTTTCCTTAAAATAAAGGCGGGACGCTGTAACACAGAAATGGGCAATTTTGGCGAAACCCCTGCGGGGCGCGGCGGATTTTGCCTCTGCCATCTCGGATGTTCGCTTCCAATGATCACATTGCTGCGCTCACATCAGGGCGCCAGCGGCAAAATCCGACTCGCGCGGGTGGTCGACAATGAATGTCCACAGGCCCTAGAGGCCTGACCCTAAGGCTTCTTATACCGCGCCCAAAGATCCGGGCGGCGCGTCTGGGTCAATTCCTGCGCCTGCGCCTGCCGCCATTTTGCGATTTCACCGTGATTTCCCGACATCAGCACCGAAGGAATGTCATGCCCTTCCCAGGTGGCGGGGCGGGTGTATTGCGGATGTTCCAGCAACCCGCTGGAGTGGCTTTCCTCGACCGTGCTTTCGGCATTGCCCAGCACGCCGGGCAGCAGGCGCACCGTGGCGTCGATCATCGCCTGTGCGGCCAGTTCGCCCCCGGTCATCACAAAATCGCCCAACGAAACCTCGGTAACGTTGTAATGTGCCAGCACACGTTCATCCACGCCTTCGAACCGGCCGCACAGCATGGTGACGCCAGTACAGGTGGCCAGATCGCGGGCCATGGACTGGGTAAAGGGCCTGCCGCGTGGCGACATGTAGAGGATCGGCCAGCGCCCTCTTGCGTGTGACTGCGCCTCTTCAATCGCGGGGCCGACGACATCGGCGCGCAGCACCATGCCTGCACCGCCGCCCGCCGGGGTGTCATCCACATTCCGGTGCTTGCCGATGCCATGTGCCCGCAGATCATGGGTATGCAATTGCCACAGCCCGTCGTTCAGGGCCTTGCCGGTCAGGCTGGCCCCCAGCACGCCGGGGAAAAGTTCGGGAAACAGGGTGATGATCCTGGCTTGCCAGACATCGGCGTAATCGGGCACGTCCTGCATCAGCTCGCGTGGCTTCAGCGTGGCGCGGACGGATTGGCGGCCATGGGACCGGGGCGGTTTCATCGCGGCTGTGCCTCTTTCAGGATATGTGCCTTGGCGGCATTGCGCGCCTCTGAGCTTTCATGCGTGCGGTTGGCCTGCAACATGGCTTGCAGCACGTCGTCGCCCAGCCGGGTGTTCGCCGGAGGCACGGCTGTCAGTTCGGCACGCAGGCTCAGCGGCAGATCGCAGAGGTCCAGCAGCGGGTCGGCGGGGCCAAGCGGCAGATCGGTGCAACTTTCCAGCGCGCGGTGATGTACTGGTACGGGCACACGGCTGGCGATCTCACCGACCATGCCGTCAAGGTCCGAGGCACCTTGGTAACGTGCCGCGAAATCCCCGAAATCCAGGGTCATGTTGGAGGCTTTGACGTGTTCGGCATAGGCCGATGCCAACCAGGGGTCTGGCGCGCGGGTGGACAGATAGATCATGATCTCGGCCTCGGGGTAACGCGCGCGGGCGATTTCCCAGAAGGCATAGAGCAGGACCGGTGCGGCGGAATAATCCTCCAGCGCGCCGCGTCCGGGCAGATGGCCGGAAAGCTCTTCGGCAGAGATGATCAGCGTGCGACGCGGCATGCCGGGCAGCTCGTCCATTAGCGTGGTAAAACGGTCCTGCACCTTGATCAGGGTCAGCGGATCGCGCCAGGTCGAATAGCCCCGTGTGGCGGCGACCAGGTCTTTCATGTGCCAGCGCAGGCGCAGGGCGACGTGTTTTTTCAGCGCCGCCCGGTTCTCCCGCAACGTTGCCTGGATCGAGGTTGTGCCGGTCTTGTGAAAACCCGCGTGGAGGATGATCCGGCGCGGCATCAGTCGTGCGCGTCGGGCAGGATGCCCTCCGGCGGGTCGGCCACGATGCGTCGGGCGGCCAGGTCCACCGTGGGCACTGCCGCTTTGGTGAAGGGCAGGAACGTGGTCGCGGAATTGCCTGCAAGTTGCAGCTCCAGCAGGTCGTCGGCCCCGTGGTTCTGAACCGTCTTGACCCGGCCCAGCAACACGCCGCCGGTGTCATAGACGTCCAGCCCGATCAGGTCGGCGTGATAGAATTCATCATCCGGCAGGCCGGGCAGTTGGTCCCGTTCGGCATAAAGCGCCGTGCCACGCAGGGCGTCGGCTTCTTCCTTGGTGGCGACCTGCGGTATGCGGGCGGCAAAGCCGTTCTTGATCGGGCGCAGGATGGCCAGCGCGAACTGGCGGCTGCGGTCCTCGGACCAGAGCGGGCTGTAGGTCTCGATGTCTTCCGGCACCGCGCAATAGCTTTTGACGCGCAGTTCGCCGCGCACGCCGTAAGCGCCCGCAATGGCCCCGACACAGATCATGTCCGTCATTGCAGCAACTCCGAATTGACGCAAATGGTGCCGGTCCAGCCGCCTTCGCCAGCGGCACATTCCTTGCGCATCTGCCAGCGATCATAGCTGACCCCGATGCTGAAACCGATGGCGAGTGTGATGACAATGGTGATCAGGCGAAACATCAACGGTCCTCGATATGCAGGGTGGCGGCGCGGGTTTCCCAGCCCTTGGTTTCCAGTTCCGGCGTCAGGCTGTCTTGCTCGGGCCAGCCCAGGCACAGATAGCCGACCAGTGACCAGTCTGCCGGAATTTCAAGATCGCGGTTGAGACGCGCCGGGTCAAGGATTGAGACCCAACCAATGCCCAGGCCGAGGCTGCGCGCGGTGAGCCACATCATGGTGATTGCACTGACAACGGAATAGCGGCGCATTTCCGGCATGCTGGCGGCCCCCAGGCCGGACCCCTTGGGCGTGGCATCGTCACAGAAGATCGCGAGATGTTCAGGGGCGTCTTCCATGCCGGAGAGTTTGAGGGAGGCATAAAGCGCGGCCTTGTCGCCGTCATAGCCTTGCAGGGCCTCGGCATTGGCCGTCTTGAAATTGTCGATGGCATGGGCGCGGGCCGTGTCGGAAGTGACGCGGCAAATGCGCCATGGCTCGCTCAGGCCGACAGACGGTGCCAGGCTGAAGGTATCAAGGCAGCGCTGCAGCAGCGCCGCCTCGACAGGTTCGCGTCGAAAGCGGCGCACATCGCGCCGCCATCGCATCAGGTCGGCAAGCCCGGCACGGAAATCGTCTGAGAACTGTTCCATGCCGGGTATGACGCCTTATTCTTCTGCGGCTGCTTCTTCTGCCGGGGCTTCCTCGGCAGGGGCAGCGGCGGCTTCTGCGGCGGCAGCGGCCTTGGCGGCTTTCTCTTCGACGCGGGCGGTGGCCTTCTTGCCGGGTGTGCCTTTGTTGGGGTTGTTACGCTCGGTCTTGGGCAGTGCGCCCGCCGCTTCCAGCATGCGCTTGACACGGTCGGTCGGCTGGGCACCCTTGGCGATCCATTCCTTGACCTTCTCAACGTCCATCTGCACGCGGTCTTCGCTGTCTTTGGGCAGCAGCGGGTTGTAGGTGCCCAGCTTTTCGATGAAGCGGCCGTCGCGCGGCATGCGGCTGTCGGCGGCTACGATACGGTAGAAGGGGCGTTTCTTGGAACCGCCGCGGGCGAGACGAATTTTCATGGCCATGATGTGTAGTCCTTTGTTTTGAGTGAAGGTGCGCAGTCAATGCGCACCCTACGATTGGTGGCTTTTGTGGTGCTGAATGACTTCAGCGATGATGAAGTTCAGGAACTTCTTGGCAAATTCGGGATCGAGGTCGGCCTCTTTCGCCAAATCTTCAAGCCGCGCGATCTGGTTCGCTTCGCGATCCGGATCGGACGGGGGAAGGTCGTGTTCGGCTTTGAGTTTCCCCACAGCCTGAGTGTGTTTGAACCGCTCGCCCAGCGTATAGACAAGGATGGCGTCAAGCCGGTCGATGCTGGCGCGGTGATCCTTGAGGATGTCGGCGGCGCGTTCAACGGTGTCACCGCCGGCGGCGCGCTCTTGAGGATTGTTCATGCGGCCTCCGGGGCTGGGTGACGGAAAAGCAATTCGGTACCCATGTTGATGTTTTGGTATGTCCGTTCGTGCACAGCGCCCAGCCGTTCGGCCAGCGCGATGGACCGCGTGTTGCCGGGCACGATGTTGCTGGTCATGGTGGTAAATCCCATGACCTCATATGCGTGCCGCCGGACGGCTTTTGCAGCTTCAAAGGCGATGCCCTTGCCCTCTGCGGATTTGAACATGACCCAGCCCAGTTCGGGTTCGGGCCATCCCTCGGGGAACCAGATCCCGCAGATGCCAAGAGCGTCACCTCTGTGCCTGTCCGTCACGGTCCAGAAGCCGTAGCCGCGCAGATGCCAGTGGCCGATCAGGCCTGCAAACCAGCGCCATGCCTGATCGCGCGGAATGGGGCCGCCGAAACCGATTGAGCGTTCCGGGTCGGCAAAGAACTCTGCCAGCGGCTCGAAGTCGGATTCTGCGGGGCCGCGCAGGATCAGCCGATCTGTGTCGAGCACGGGGATATGTTCCATGAGTGCGTTCATAGGGCAGCACGCTCAGACAGGACAAAGACGTCGCGTGTGACGCCGTCAGGAAATGTTTCGCGCCGGTCGATGCGGCCACCAAGGCGTTCGGCCAGGCGGCGGGCGGGACCATTTTCATCGCGCATGTGGGTTTCGACGCGCGGCCAGTCCAACGTATCATGGGCCCAGTCGATCACGGCGCGGCTCGCCTCTGTTGCGATGCCGTCGCCGCAGGCGTCGGGCATCAGCCACCACGTCAGTTCGTGAGAGGGCCAATCGTCAGGATGGCAGATACCGGTGCCCCCCAGAACATCGTCGGCACCTTTCCGGCGAATGAGGAACATGCCGAAACCCTTGGCCTGCCAATGTGCGATATCGCGCTCAACGATGGCCTCCACTTCGGCATCGGTGCGGTTGCCGCGATAGCCGCCAACCGTCACCTTGGATGCGTCATAGAACGCGCGGTACGCGGGAAGGTCGGCGCGGTTGGGCGCTCGCAACGCCAGCCGGTGCGTTTCCAGAACGCAGGTATTTCGGACGGCGACAGTCACTTCTTCTTACCAAAACCACTCAGGCCCGAGGGCAGGCCCATGCCACCGCCCATGCCGCCCAGTCCGCCGGGCAGCTTGCCGCCCATCGCTTTTGCGGCGGCCTCAAGCTGTTTGGGGTCCATCTGGCTGGGGTCCATGCCTGCGCCGCCCTTGCCCATCATGCCTTTCATGGCCTGCTTGAGCATCCCGCCTTTGCCCATCTTGCCCATCTTCTTCATCATGTCGGACATCTGACGGTGCATCTTCATCAGCTTGTTGAGGTCGGAAACCTCCATGCCGGCGCCCTTGGCGATGCGTTTCTTGCGGCTTGCCTGCAACAGCGCGGGGTTGGCGCGTTCCTTCTTGGTCATCGACTGAATCAGCGCGATCTGCTGGTTCAGAACCTTGTCGTTCATGCCTGCGTCTTCGACCTGTTTGGCCATTTTGCCCATGCCGGGCATCATGCCCATCATGCCCTGCATGCCGCCCATCTTGATCATCTGTTCCAGCTGCATCTTCAGGTCGTTCATGTTGAACTGACCCTTGGCCATGCGCTTCATCATCTTCTCGGCCTGTTCGGCCTCGATGGTTTCCTGTGCCTTCTCGACCAGCGCGACGATGTCGCCCATGCCGAGGATGCGGCCCGCGATGCGCTCGGGTTCAAACGTCTCCAGCGCGTCCATCTTTTCGCCCAGACCGACGAAACGGATCGGCTTGCCGGTGACGGCGCGCATCGACAGGGCGGCGCCGCCGCGCCCGTCGCCATCCATCCGCGTCAGCACCACGCCGGTGATGCCGATCCGGTCGTCAAAGTTCTGGGCGGTGTGCACGGCGTCTTGTCCGGTCAGGCCGTCGACCACCAGCAGGGTTTCGCGCGGGTTTGCGACATTGCGCACCACCTCGACCTGGCTCATCAGCTCTTCGTCGATGGACAGGCGGCCCGCCGTGTCGAGCATATAGACGTCATAGCCGCCCAGGCCCGCCTGCGTCTTGGCGCGTTTGGCGATGGCGACGGGGTCTTCGCCCTTGACGATGGGCAATGTGTCGACGCCGATCTGCACGCCGAGGATGGCAAGCTGTTCCATCGCCGCGGGGCGGTTCACGTCAAGCGAGGCCATCAGGACCTTCTTGCCGTCGCGCTCCTTGAGGCGCTTGGCGAGTTTCGCGGTGGTCGTTGTCTTGCCGCCCCCCTGAAGGCCGACCATCAGGATCGGCGCGGGCGGGTTGTCGATCTTGAGCGCGCCTGGCTCGCCCTCGCCCTTGAGGGTGTCGATCAGCGCGTCATGCACGATCTTGACGACCTGCTGGCCGGGGGTGACTGATTTGGTGACGGCCTGTCCGGTGGCCTGATCCTGTACCGCCTTGACGAAATCGCGTGCCACGGGCAGCGACACGTCGGCTTCCAACAGGGCGACGCGGACCTCGCGCAGGGCGGTTTTCACATCCTCTTCGGACAGTGAACCCTGTTTGGTCAGTCGGTCAAAGACGCCGGAGAGGCGTTCGCTGAGGTTTTCGAACATGGGCAAAGCCCCTTATCGTCGGTTGCGGGATACCCCAGATGTAGGGTGGCCGCAGTGAATACACAAATGCCCCCACGGGCGTAACACGCTGGTGGAGGGCGATCCCCGCACAAGACAGGGACCGGAAGGCGATGCTTCCGGGGATTGCGAGCGATTTAGGCGCTGGGCGGGGCGGAGTCAAGCATGGCAGGATCAGCCGAGCGGAAAGAAGATGGAGATGGCAAGAACAGCCGCCCCGCCCACGATCAGGTTCATCGGCACGCCGATCAACAGAAAGTCGCGGAAGTGGTAGTTCCCGGCACCATAGACCAGCGTGTTGGTCTGGTAGCCGATGGGCGTGGCAAAACTTGCCGAAGCTCCGAACATCACGGCCACCACCAGGGCGCGGGGGTCGATGCCCAGTTGCTGCGCAAGGCTGATGACGATGGGGGTCAGGATCACCGCCACGGCGTTGTTCGTGACGAGCTCCGTCAGCACCGAGGCGGTCAGATAGACCGCCGCCAGCAGCAGGAGGGGGGGCAGGGTCTCCAGCAGCGGGGTAAGGGTGCCCACGACGGTTTCGACAGCACCGCTGTTTTCAAGCCCGGTCCCGATCACCAGCATCGCAAAGATCAGGATCAGGATGGTCGCGTCGATTGATCCCCAGGCCTCGTCATTGTCGATGCAGCGCAGGAACAGGATCAGGGCCACCGCGAGGATCGACAACAGCGTGATGCTGGCCACGTTGAAGGCAGCAAGGGTCACAACGGCCAGCAGCGCGCCGATGGCGATCGGGGCCTGGCGTCTGCGGTACGCGCGCCCCGAAGGCCGCGAGACCGACACGATGGTGCCGCCGCGTGCCAGCGCATCCAGTCCTGCGGCGGTTCCCTGCAAGAGCAGCCTGTCTGCCGAACGCAGTTTCACTGACCACAGATCCGGGCCCGGAATATGCCCGTGCCGGTTTGCACCCAGGATGCGCACGCCATAGTCCGCGCCCAACCCTGTGACACCCAGCATTGTCCGGCCCTGGGCCAGACCCGGCGGTACGATGGCTTCTGCGATCAGGGGGGCTTCGTCCTCGCGGGGGCGGCCTGGGCGGCGCAGACCCACGCGCAGCCCCGAAATGTCATGCAGAGTGAGCAGTTCCGACGTCGGCAGCGACAGGATCAGGGTGTCGCCCTTTGCCAGTACCGTTTCGGGCAGGTCCGACCGCTGGATATTGCCGCCCCGGCGCAGCCCCGTGATGCGGATCGCCGCGCGGTTGAATTCCGGCGTGTCGGCGAGCGTCTGGCCGATCATCGGCGCGTCAGGCAGGATCGCGACCTCTGTCAGAAAGGTGGTTTCGGTCAGCATGGACGCGGCCCCCCGGTCGGCGCGGTCGGGCAGCAGGAAACGACCGGCCAGCACCATGAAGGTCAGACCAGTGAGCGCGACAACGATGCCCACAGGCGCGATTTCGAAGATACCAAATGCGTCGAGGCCATTCTGACGCGCAACGCCATCCACCAATAGGTTGGTGGAGGTGCCGATCATGGTGCAGGTGCCGCCCAGAATCGACACATAGGACAAGGGGATCAGCAAGCGGGTCGAAACGATGCCTACCGCGTGGCTGAGGCGCAGCACCAGCGGGATCAGGATCAGCACAATCGGGGTGTTGTTGACAAAGGCCGATGCAATCAGTGCCGCAAGGAAGAAAGTGACCAATGCGAGGACGGGTCGCGTCTTGGCCCGTTCGACGATGAATCCGGCCATGGCATCCAGCACCCCCGTGCGCACCAGCGCGCCTGAGACGACGAACATCGCCGCAATCGTGATCGGGGCCGGGTTGGAGAAGACGGCCATCACATCGTCGGGGCTGACAAGGCCCAGTACTATGAACACAGCCGCGCCAACGACGGCTGTCGTGTCGGGCGGGTATTTTTCGAGGATAAAGGCGATGAACACGCAGGCCAGCAGGCCCAATGCAACAAGGTCCTGGGACCCCGCGAACCAATCACTCATCAGTCACCCCTTTTGTGCGCTGCGGCAGAACCCGTCTGTCAACGCGGCAGGGCGGCGGGTGGTTCCGGCTGGTTGTGACCGGGTGGCAATAAACTGCGCCGGACCGACATGGGTGTCGGCCCGGCGCATCAGGCGTTTCTTGCTGTTTGGCTGGTGACGCCTCAAGCGGCGATGGCAAGCCCGTCGATCTGGTTATTTGCGCGGGCGATGGTGCCTTCGGCATCCTTGGCCAGCGCGTCAGCGGCAACGATGGTCACATCGGTGATGCCCAGAAAACCCAGCACGAATTTCAGGTATTCGGTGACGAAATCGGCCGGCGACCCTGCTGGCACACCGCCGGAGGCCATGGCGATGATGACGCGCTTGCCCTTGACCAGCCCTTCGGGCCCGTTTTCTGTGTAGCGGAAGGTGACGCCGACGCGCGCCACGAGGTCGATCCATGCCTTGAGCGAGGCAGGCACGCCAAAATTGTAGATCGGTGCGCCGATCACGATGGTGTCGGCGGACAGCAGTTCTGCCACCAGCTTGTCGGATTCCTTCAGCGCCTCGATTTGCTCGGGCGCGCGGTCGGATTCGGGTGTCGCGCGGGCCACGGCCCAAGTGTGGGTGATCTGCGGCAGCGGTTCGAGGGCGAGGTCCCGGGTAACAATATCGCTGTCGCCCAGTTTGGCGACGATCCGGTCGGTCAACTTGCGTGTGATCGAGTCTGCGGTGTTTGCGGAGGAGTCGATGCGGAGTATGGACATTGTGTACTTCCTTGGTTGATGCGTTTGATTTGTAAATCGGCTCTTGCAAATGCAAACACAACTGCCAGAAAACGCGCGAGACATGTTCAAATTTGCACAAAGGTTGATGCAGGGGGCAAATGGAAAACTGGGATGAAATCAGAACAGCGTATCAGGTGGCCCGTTTGGGCACCGTGAGCGGCGCTGCAGAGGTTCTGGGTGTACATCACGCCACGGTGATCAGGCACATTGACGCATTGGAGGGACGGTTGGGCGTGAAATTGTTCCAGCGCCATGCCCGTGGCTATACCGCCACCGAAGCAGGAGAGGACCTGTTGCGGGTGGCCCAGGCCACCGATGACCAGTTCAGCCAGCTTTCCGGCCGGATAAAAGGGCGCGGAATGGATGTTTCCGGCGACCTTGTGGTCACGTCTGTTGCAAGCCTGTCGCAAGCCTTTACACCGATGCTGGTCGCCTTTCAGCGGCAGTATCCAAAGGTCACAGTGCGGTATCTGACGGGGGACCGGCTGTTTCGGCTGGAATACGGCGAGGCGCATGTCGCCATCCGTGCGGGCACCATCCCGGACCAGCCCGACAACGTGGTGCAACCCATGACTTCCAGTTGCTTCGGCGCCTATGCCAGCCACGAATACGTCGCGGAATACGGACTTCCCCAGGGGCCGCAGGATTATTCCAAACACCGTTTCATCGGGCCGGACAATGAGGACAGCAGGGCGCCGTTCTATGTCTGGTTGCGAGAGAACGTGCCGACAGAAGCAATCCGGTTTCGCTGTACGGACAGCGAAGCCGTGAATGCCGCTGTGCTGTCGGGGGCCGGGATCGGCTTCATGGGCGCAGCAGAGGCGGAGCGACACCCCGATCTGGTCGAGGTCTACCCGCCGCGTGATGAATGGGCCGTTCCGCTCTGGCTGGTGACACATGTCGACCTGCATCGAACGACAAAGGTGCAAGCCCTGCTGGCCTTCATCAAGAAGCGGTTTAATGAGGACAAGCAGTGAGTCCGGGTGCGCAGGGTCATTTGGCCATGCTGGTATTTTCTGCGCTCGTCGCCGGGTCGTTTTCGCTGGGTGCGCTTGTTGCCAATGACATCGAGCCCACCGCGTTTACGGCGATCCGTTTCTGTCTGGCGGCGGTCGTTGTCGGGGCACTGGCCTGGCATCGCGGGTCCCTCTCACGATCCAGCTTTGCCGCGCCGTGGCGCTATTTGCTGCTTGGTGGTTTCTTTGCCTTTTACTTTGTCCTGATGTTCGAGGGTTTGAAGACCGCGCCGCCGGTCAGCGCGGCGGCGGTGTTCACCCTGGTGCCGGTCATGGCCGCCGCGGTTGCCTGGTTCATGTTGCGGCAAGTGCTGACATCCCGGATGGCGCTGGCGCTGGTCATTGGCGGGGCCGGGGCGCTATGGGTCATTTTTCGCGCGGATCTGGGGGCGCTGATGGCCTTCGATGTGGGGCGGGGCGAAGCGATCTATTTCATCGGCTGCGTCAGCCACGCAATCTATACGCCGCTGGTCCGCCGCCTGAACCGGGGCGAGGGGCCTGTCACCTTTACTTTCGGGACCTTGCTGGCGGGCGCGGTGTTGCTGCTGGTCTACGCCTGGGGCGACATAACCGCGACGGACTGGGCGGCGTTACCACCGCTTGTCTGGATCACGCTGGCCTATGTGACCATTTGCGCCACGTCGATCACTGTGGTGCTGCTGTCCTTTGCGACACTTCGGCTGCCCTCGGCCAAGGTCATGGCCTATACCTACCTCACGCCGACCTGGGTGATCGTCTGGGAGATTTTCCTGGGAAACGGGGTGCCGTCAGTGTTTGTGTTGGGGGGCGTCGGGCTGACGATACTCGCCTTGCTGCTCTTGCTGCGGGATGACAGTGCAAAGAATGTCTGAGGTAATTGGAACCAAAGGCAGAGATCACGCGTTCGTTATTCAATCTGAATAAAAAGGAGCGTCAACGTGCGCAGCATCATTTATCTTATTGGCCTTGTGGTCGTCGTTCTTGCCATCCTGCGCCTGCTCGGTCTGGTCTGAGGGGTTTGGGATGCGTAACCTCATCTACATCATTGGCCTTGTTGTTGTCGTTCTCGTGGTAATCCAGTTGGCCTTCTGAAAATCAGGGCGCGTGAGGGATCACGCGCCTTTTTCGTCCGTTGTGGGCAGTTCCGCTTCCAGAAAACGCTCAAACGCGTCCAGATGGATTGGTTCGAACTGGCCAAAGCCCTGCATCCAGGTTGACGCCGCTTTCATCGCTTCGGGCTCCAGTTTGCACCATTTCACCCTCCCCCTCTTTTCCTGAGAGATCAACCCGGCGCCCGTCAGCACGTTGAGGTGCTTTGAAATCGCGGCCAGCGACATCTCGAACGGTTCCGCCACATCGGTCACGGCCATGTCGTCTTCCAGCAGCATGGCCAGAATCGCGCGGCGCGTGGGATCGGCGAGAGCGGCGAAAACCTGATCAAGTGTGGGTGTCATCCCCCTTCAATAGCGAAGGCGCGGGGATTGGGGAAGCCGCTCAGCCGCGTGGATGGTGGCTGTGCTGTGACGGCAGGCGCAGGCGGTGCTGTTCGAGAGTGGCCAGGTCAATCCCCACATCCCGCGCGGCACGGTCGCTCAGATCGCGCAGGTGCGGATGTTTGCGGCGTTGAAACAGGCTGCGCAGTGACTCCACGATGCGTTTCAAATTTGCACGGGTCTTGTTTGACGACTGGACCATTGGATATGCGACATAGGCCATCTTTGTGCCTTCCTTGCTTGCTGTTGCAGCTAATTTTCCACAATCGCTCAGGCCCCACAAAGACAAATGGTTGACGTGACGTGTGCCAAAACTGCACAAGTAAGTATGAGCCGAACATTACCCCCGCTGAATGCCCTGCGCGCCTTTGAGGCTGCGGGACGCCATCAAAGCTTTTCCCGCGCGGCGGAGGAATTGCGGGTCAGCCATTCGTCCATCAGCCGTCACGTCAGGGGGCTGGAGGATCGGCTGGGCGTGCAATTGTTCCGCGATCTGTCGCGGGGTCTTGTGCTGACAGATGACGGCGCCGCCTATCTGGCGCAGGTCTCGCCCGCGCTCGATGCCATCGGCGTTGCTACGGAAGGGCTGGCCGAGACGCCGGAGGGCACGATCACTGTCAATTCGGAACCTCTGTTCGCGACGAAGTTTCTCATTCAGCGTTTGCAATCTTTCAGCTGCGCCCACCCGGAGGTGACTGTGCGGCTGGAGGCGTCGCGCCACCTGGCGGATGTGGCGCGTTACGAGGCGGACCTGGCGATCCGCTTCGTGCCGCCCGGCGCAAAGTATCCGAATTCGGAGTTGCTGACCAATGCGCCGCTTTATCCCTTTGCCGCGCCAGGGTTGTTGCTGACAATTGGAACGTCTCCGCGCGATCT
This sequence comes from Sulfitobacter sp. EhC04, assembly GCF_001650875.1. GTDB lineage: Bacteria > Pseudomonadota > Alphaproteobacteria > Rhodobacterales > Rhodobacteraceae > Sulfitobacter. The sequence continues at coordinate 63,507 of NZ_LXYI01000008.1, read as the reverse complement.
GCTGACCTATCCGTTGCTGCGGGACCGGTCGGGGGGCAGTTGGGGCCGCTGGTTCACCTTGGCTGGCGGCGTTGACCCGGCGGAGGTGCCGCAATTTACCTGGCGGCTGAGTTCTGTTCTGGCCGTCGAGGCGGCGATTGCCGGGCAGGGCGTCTTGCTGGTGTCCGAAGAAGTGGTCGCAGGGGAGGTCGCGGCAGGACGGCTGGTGCGGGTTTCTGACATCGGGATGCGTGAAGGGGGTTATCATCTGCTGCGTGGTCACGGCGTCTTGCGCCGCAAGGCCGTGCGCGTATTCCATGACTGGCTGTTTCAGCAGACCGCGCCCTGGCGGACACCGGTCGAGAATGATCAACCAAAAGGTTGAATATGAAAAGGTGGGTGAATTCGTCGTCTCGCTGCCGGGTAGGCGCTGGAAAGTGATCCTGTGTTACCATTAAAGCATTGAAAAATATCACCTTACTGCCAAACCGATCTCAGTTGACTCTAACGGCCCTGCCCAGTACCTAACGCCCAAGTCATCCCTTGGGGTATGCGGCATGAGCGATCCGGACCAACAGCAGCAGCTAGAGCAGCTAGAGGCTCGGATCAAAGCGGTGAAAAAACGCAGCTCGCCCAAACCTCGCGCGGATGAACATCACTCTCAGGCACAGCTTGCCTGGCGAATGGTGATCGAACTTGTGGCCGGTCTTGGGATCGGTTTCGGCATCGGATACGGGCTGGATGTGCTGTTGGGCACTTTGCCGATCTTCATGGTGCTGTTTGTCATGCTGGGCCTGGCGGCGGGAGTAAAGACGATGCTCCGCTCTGCACAGGAAATCCAGGAAAAGAAGATGGTCGAAATGACCGGGGACGCGTCCGACAAGGACGACAGGAGCGAAGGAGCCTGAGATGGCGACAGAGACACAAGGTGCGGAAGAAGGCGGTCTGGTCTTTCACCCGATGGATCAATTCATCGTCGAGCCGTTTTTCGGTGAGGGCGCGGTTTCCTGGTACACGGTGACCAACGCGACATTCTGGATGTTCCTTGCGGTTCTGGCCACCTTTGCGCTGATGGTCTTGGGCAGCTCCAAGCGGGCCATCGTGCCCTCGCGGATGCAGTCGGTGGCAGAGCTGGCCTATGGCTTTGTCTACAAGATGGTCGAGGATATCTGCGGCAAGGAAGGGGTGAAATACTTCCCCTACATCATGACGCTGTTCATGTTCATTGTTTGCGCCAACTTCCTCGGGCTGATCCCGACGTCATTTACGCCCACATCTCACTTTGCGGTTACGGTTCTGCTGGCCTTGTCCGTGTTCCTGACTGTCACGATCCTGGGTTTTGTCAAGAACGGTGCCAGCTTCCTTGGTCTGTTCTGGGTCGCATCCGCACCGCTGGCGCTGCGCCCGATCCTGGCGATCATCGAACTTATTTCCTACTTCGTCCGTCCGGTCAGCCACTCCATTCGTCTGGCGGGCAACGTCATGGCGGGGCACGCGGTGATCAAGGTTTTCGCAGGGTTTGCCGCGATCACCATCATCAGCCCGGTTTCCGTGGTGGCCATCACGGCGATGTATGGCCTTGAGGTCCTCGTGTCCTTTATTCAGGCCTATGTTTTCACCATCCTGACGTGCGTGTATCTCAAGGACGCACTTCACCCGCATCACTAAGACAATGGCGGGATCATCCCGCCACCTCTAAACTTCCAACCTATAGGAGAATTCTCATGGAAGGCGAACTCGCACATATCGGCGCAGGTCTGGCAGCAATCGGTTCCGGCGCAGCCGCAATCGGGGTTGGCAACGTTGCAGGCAACTACCTGGCAGGCGCATTGCGCAACCCTTCGGCTGCTGCTTCGCAGACAGCGACCCTGTTCATCGGCATCGCGTTCGCAGAAGCGCTGGGCATCTTTGCCTTCCTCGTCGCGCTGCTGCTGATGTTCGCCGTTTAACTTCCAGGTTACGACATCCTTACGAACGGGCGGGTGTATTGACATCCGCCCACGCGTATAGGCCAAGTTTCCAAGGAGGCCCTGATGGCAACTGAAACACATAGCGATGGCCTTGCCGATGCCGTTGGCGTCGATATGGCGGAACACGCAAGCACCCCCGGCATGCCGCAGTTGGATTTCTCCACCTGGGGGAACCAGATTTTCTGGCTGGTGCTGGCGCTGATCGCGACCTACCTGATCCTGTCCCGCGTGGCGCTGCCGCGCATCGGTGCGGTTCTGTCGGAACGGCAGGGCACGATCACAAACGATATCGCCGCTGCCGAGGATCTCAAGGCCAAGGCACTGGAAGCGGAACAAGCCTATGAAAAGGCGCTTGTCGATGCACGCGCCGAGGCGCAGCGCATCATCGCGGATGCCAAGGCTGACATGCAGGCGGATCTGAATGCCGCCATGGCCAAGGCCGACGAACAGATCGCAGTGAAGACCGCCGAATCCGAAAAAGCCATCGCGGAAATCCGCGAAGGTGCCATGGAGAACGTGGAAAAGGTCGCCAAGGACACTACGAAAGAGATCGTGGCAGCCATGGGCGGCAAGGCGGATGCAAAGACTGTCAACGCTGCCGTTGCATCCCGGATGAAAGGATAAACCATGCGTTTGACCCTGACAGTCCTCACCGCCACCCTTGCCGCGTCACCGGCACTTGCTGCGGGCGACGTGTTCTTTTCACTGGGGAACACCGACTTCGTGGTGCTTCTGGCGTTTATTCTGTTCATCGCCGTCCTGTTCTATTTCAAGGTGCCCGGCATGATCGGCGTGATGCTGGACAAGCGTGCCGCCGATATCCGTACCGAGCTGGAAGAAGCCCGCACGTTGCGCGAAGAAGCACAGACCCTGCTGGCCAGCTACGAGCGCAAGCAGAAGGAAGTGCAGGAACAGGCCGACCGTATCGTCGCAACCGCCAAGGAAGAAGCGCAGCGTTCAGCCGAACATGCGCGTGACGAACTGGCCAAATCGGTAGAGCGTCGCCTTGCAGCTGCGGAAGATCAGATCGGTTCTGCCCAGGCGGCAGCGATCAAGGAAGTCCGTGATCAGGCCGTATCCATCGCAATTGCTGCGGCGCGCGAGGTCATTGCCAAGCAGATGTCGGCAGCAGACGGCAACAAGCTGATCGACGATGCCATTACGCAGGTCGATGCCAAGCTGCACTGATCGACGTTCCACAAGCGTTTGAAAGCTCCGGCATTGCCGGGGCTTTTTTCGTTATGGGGGAAAACTCTCACAGAATCTTGCCAGGAGTTTGCAGCCGCTTGGGGCATGCAATTTATCCTTGGGTTTCGTGCTGCAACCGCTGGCGTGCGATGTTTTCGTTTCGATCCGCCTTTTTCTGGTTAGTCAGCGCCTCCTCGACATAGTCCAGATGCGCTTCGACGGCGCTACGGGCCTGGACGGCGTCCCGTGCCTGCAGCGCATCGTTGATGGCGCGGTGCTGGTCCAGCAGGGCGGCGCGGGTTGTGCGTTGCTTGAACATCACCTGCCGATTGTAGAAAACCCCACCGCGCAGCAGTTCGTACATCGAGCGCATCATGTGCAGCATGACCACGTTATGGCTGGCTTCGATGATGGCCATGTGGAATTGCGCGTCCAGTTGCGCCTCTTCGTCGCCGTTCCGCTTGCCATGTGCGGCTTCCATTTTGTCAAAGACCGCCTGCACCACGGCCAGATCGGTGTCCGAGCCATGGGTGGCGGCGCGTTCCGCTGCCAGCCCTTCCATGTCGCGCCGGAACGACAGGTAATCAAAGACAGCCTCGTCATGACGGGCGAACAGTTCTACCAGCGCGGGCGCGAAGGCGCTGCCAAGGACATCAGCGACATAGACCCCCGCACCGGCCTTGGCCGTCAGCAGCCCGGCCTCCTGCAACGCGCCGATGGCGTCGCGCAGGGACGGGCGGGACACGTTCAGACGCTCGGCCAGTTCACGTTCCGGGGGCAGACGCTCTCCCGGACGCAGGATGCCGCGCAGGATCAGTTTCTCGATCTGGCCGATCACGGCCTGCGATAATTTCTCGGGGGTGACGGGTTGGAATGGCATGGGCTTTCCCTTGAATTGGTCAAATCATATGACCACAGCGCCCCTGCCGCAAATGCATTATGGCGGTTTCCATTGGCGTGCCCGCCAGAGCAAAGGATTTGTTAACCCTTCTGACTTCCATTGGGGTCATGAGGTTCCTTTCGGCACTTAGTGCAGCGATCTTCCTGATTGCCTGCAATACTGCATCACCGGCATTCCGGGGTGCCGCGCCGACGCGCGTGACGGTTCAGGGCTCAACCTTCGATGTCAGGGTGAAGGCCGACAGGGCCGAGGCCATTCGCGTCAACGTCGAATACGCGCCACGGTTCGGCCCGATACAGGCGCGGGCTGGTGCGGCGATGGCAATGGTAAGCGGTTGCCAGGTGGTAGAAGTCACAGGCGACCAGGCCCAGGCCTTTGCACGGCTGGATTGCGGCAACGGTCCGCCGCCAAAACGAAAGAGGTCAGCACCGCTCGAAATCGAATGTACGCCAGTCCCCGGCAGCGAAATCGCCATCGCCGGCGAGGTTTCGCTTGATCTCGACTGTGCCGCCTTCTGAAAGCGCAATATCTTGTGGATAAATGGCCTGCGCACCCTTGTTGTGGTGTGTTGTGGTTGACAGGATGGCCTTTCGGACCGCATTTTCCATGGATGACTGAATCATCGGGGCCATTCTAGGTGCGCTTTTCCAAACTCAGGCTGACGGGCTTCAAGAGCTTTGTCGATCCAACGGATCTGATCATCGCCGATGGTCTGACCGGTGTGGTGGGTCCAAATGGCTGTGGCAAATCGAACCTGCTGGAAGCGCTGCGCTGGGTGATGGGGGAAAACCGCCCCACCGCCATGCGCGGCGGCGGCATGGAAGACGTGATTTTCGCGGGCGCTGCAACCCGGCCTGCCCGGAATTTTGCCGAAGTGGCCCTGCATATCGACAACACGGAGCGTCTGGCCCCGGCGGGTTTCAACGATCACGACGCGCTTGAGATTGTGCGCCGGATCACACGTGATGTGGGCAGCGCATACAAGGCGGGGGGCAAGGACGTGCGTGCGCGTGATGTGCAGATGCTTTTTGCCGATGCATCGACGGGCGCGCACAGCCCTGCGCTGGTGCGGCAAGGACAGATCAGCGAACTGATCAATGCCAAGCCGAAGAATCGTCGCCGGATCCTGGAGGAAGCCGCCGGTATTTCCGGGCTGTATCAGCGGCGGCACGAGGCGGAGCTGAAGCTGAATGGCGCAGAGGCGAACCTGGCGCGGGTCGATGACGTGATCGAACAACTGGCCACGCAGCTTGCGCAGCTTGCGCGGCAGGCCCGGCAGGCGGCGCGCTATCGCGAGATCGGCGATCAACTCCGCCGGACCGAGGGGATGCTGCTGTATCGCCGTTGGCGTGAAGCGGATGATGCCCGCGCGAAGGCGGAAGATGACCTGCGGGGCCGTGTGACGGCGGCGGCACAGGCGCAAGGGATGGTTCAGCAGGCCATCAAGGCACGCAGCGCAGCGGAAGAGGCCTTGCCGCCCCTGCGTGAGGAAGAAGCCATTGCCGCCGCAGTTCTGCAACGTCTGGTGGTCCAGCGCGATACGCTGGCGGATCAGGAAGCCCGCGCGCAGACCGCGATCGAGACCTTGACGAACCGGATCACCCAACTGGCGCGGGACATCGAGCGTGAGGGCGGATTGAATCGCGACGCGGGCGAAACCATTGAGCGGCTGGAATGGGAGCAGCGTGAGCTGGCAAAGGCAAGCGAGGGGCACGAGGCGGCGCTTGAAACCGCATCGGAAGCCGCGCATGAGGCCGCAACCGTGCTTCAGGCCCGCGAGGGGGACCTGTCGCAATTGACAGAAGACGTGGCCCGTCTGGCCGCGCGGCACGGATCGGCGGAGCGACTGCTTGAGGACAGCCGCAAGACGCAGGAAAAATCGGAAGCCGAGGCGCTGAAGGCACAGGAGGCGGTCACCCAAAGCCGCGCGGCACTGGCCAAGGCCGCAACGGATTTCGATGCGGCCAAGGTGGCCGAGACCCAGGCGGTGGCGGCGGCGGCATCGGCGGATGAGGCGTTGCTTAATGCCGAAGAAGCACGCGCCGAAACGCAGGGCCGCGAGGCCGACGCGCGGGCGGAACGCTCCGAAGCCGAAGGGGAGATGAACGCGCTCAGGGCCGAAACCGGCGCGTTGGCAAAGCTGTTGGAGCGTGACACGGCGGAAGGGGGCCAGGTACTGGACCGTTTGCAGGTCGAGCATGGCTTTGAAAAGGCCTTGGGCGCGGCGCTGGCTGACGATCTGCGCGCGCCGGAGGTCGACAGCGATGGCCCGTCGGGCTGGGCGATCCTGCCTGCCTATGACACGGATCAACCCTTGCCCGCAGGGGTCACGCCGTTGACACAGCATGTGTCGGTCCCGGATGTGCTGGCCCGACGCATGGGGCAGATTGGGCTGGTGGACCCGGATGATGGTCCGGCGTTGCAGGCGGCACTGCTGCCGGGGCAGCGGCTGGTGTCTCCCGAGGGGGACTTGTGGCGCTGGGACGGGTATCGCGCTTGGGCGGAGGATGCGCCATCTGCTGCGGCGCTTCGGTTGCAGCAGTTGAACCGCCTGGAGATTTTGAAACAATCACTGGAACAGGCCAGCCAGCGGGCCGAGGGCGCAAGGGCTGCCCATGAGACCCTGACCCGCCTGATGGTAGAGCAGACGGAGGCGGACAAGCAGGCCCGCGAAGCCCGCAGGCAGGCGGATCGCATGGTTGCCGATGCCGGTCGCGCGTTGAGCCGGTCCGAGGCGGATCGTAACCTTGCCGAAGGGCGGCTCGAAAGCCTTGGACTGGCCGTCAAGCGCCACGAGGACGAGGCGATGGCCGCCCGTAGCCGGGTGCTGGAGGCCGAGCGCGCGCTGGCGGAACTTGGCGATCTGGCGCAGGCCCGCGCAGCCGTGGACGACATCCGCATGACTGTTGAGGCGGCCCGCATCACCATGATGTCGCGCCGTTCCGCACATGACGAGCTGCGCCGCGAGGGCGAGGCCCGGTTGAAGCGGTCCCAAGAGGTCGTCAAGGAGTTGAGCGGCTGGAAACACCGTCTGGAGACCGCGGAAAAGCGAACAGCGGAACTGGTGGAGCGCAAGACGGCCTCCGAAGCCGAATTGAAGGATGCCAGCGCCGCACCGGCGGAACTGGCCGCCAAACGTGAAGAATTGAGCGCCGAGATCGCCAATGCCGAAGCACGGCGCGGCGCGGCGGCCGATGCGCTGTCAAAGGCGGAAAGCGCCCTGCGCGAGGCTGCGGTGGCAGAGCGCGAGGCGGAGCGCGATGCATCCGAAGCACGCGAGGCCCGCGCAGGCTCGGAAGCGCGCGCGGAAGCGGCAAGGGAAAGCGTGGCCACAGCGGCAGAGCGGATTGCCGAGGACAGCCAGTTGACCCCGAACCAACTGCTGACGCGTCTGGACACCAACCCGGACCAGATGCCCGGTGCCGATGCGCTGGAAGCTGACGTCAACCGGCTGAAACGCCAGCGCGACGCGCTGGGGGCAGTGAACCTGCGCGCTGAAGAAGATGCAAAGGACGTACAGCAAGAGCACGATTCACTGATCACAGAAAAGAACGACCTTGAAGAGGCAATCAAGACCCTGCGCGCGGGCATTGCCAGTCTGAACCGGGAGGGGCGGGAGCGCCTGCTGACGGCCTTCGAGCAGGTGAACTCCAATTTCTCCATGCTGTTCAGACATCTTTTCGGCGGCGGAGAGGCCAGCCTGGTAATGGTGGAATCCGACGACCCGCTGGAAGCCGGGCTTGAGATCATGTGCCAGCCGCCGGGCAAGAAGCTGAGCACGCTGAGCCTGCTCAGCGGGGGCGAGCAGACGCTGACGGCAATGGCGCTGATCTTTGCCGTGTTCCTGGCAAATCCGGCACCGATCTGCGTGCTGGACGAAGTCGACGCGCCACTGGACGATGCCAACGTCACGCGGTTCTGCGACCTGCTGGACGAGATGTGCCGCCAGACGGATACGCGTTTTCTGATCATTACCCACCATGCGGTCATCATGGCGCGCATGGACCGGCTGTTTGGCGTCACCATGGCCGAACAGGGGGTCAGTCAGCTGGTCTCTGTCGATCTGAAAAAGGCCGAAACGCTGGTGGCCTGAGAAACTGTGCCGCAGATAACATCGACGTCAGATGGGCGATGGTGTTTTGACGCGGGACAGGTGTTGCGTTAACCATGTCCATGCGTTTCTTGATACCACTTCTGTTTGTCGCGGCACCTGCGACTGCCGATCCATATGCTGTTCTGGCGGGGGATGCCGTTCTGCCCGCTTCCGAAGTACATGCGCTTATCGACGGGCAGACGCTGACCTATCATGACGATGGCCAGTCCCGCTATTTTGTTGGCGGTGCCTACAGTTATTCCTATGCGGGCGGGGCAACGGCCTATGGCGTCTATGACATCGGTGCCGATGGAACCGTCTGTGTCACCTTCCACAATGGGCGCAATCGGTGTGACCGCTTTGCGCGGCGGGATGGCGGTTTTGTTTTGCTGACGCAGAAGGGCGACCGCTTTCCGGTGCGCCGATGATGGTTAACCGTTCCTGAACATTCTGCCCGCACCATGCCTCGGCCGCGATTCATCGCGGCGGAAGGCGGTGATGAGGCTGGAAGAGCATTCGTTTCGAAAATGGATGGTCCTGATTGGTGTGGCAACGCTGATCGTCGCGATCATCCGACTCTGGCTCGGGGTTTGATACCCTGAAAAAGAGTGACCCCGCAGAGTTGACGCTCTGCGAGGTCTGTAGTTCAGGTGAAGAAGCTGGACTACAACTTCGTTTCGATCATCAGAATATAAGTCAAACCTAAACAAAAAACAAACAGGCGTCTTGTCTGGCGGTATCCGCTCAGGCTCTGATCACGATCAACGGTCGCCCTTCTTTTCAACAGGGCCACCGGCCTTTTCCCAACCGCCGAAACCGTCCCGCAGGTGGGCTGCATCAAAACCCATCTCTTGCAAGGTGGCGACGGATATGGCGGATCGCCAGCCCGAGGCGCAATGGAAGACGAACTTCTTGTCCTGCGCAAAGACCTCCTTGAAATAGGGGCTGTCGGGATCGACCCAGAATTCCAGCATACCGCGCGGGCAATGAAATGCGCCGGGGATGAAACCGCTGCGGTCGCGTTCGCGCGGGTCGCGCAGATCGACGAATTGGACATCAGGGTCTTTCAGCATGGCGATTGCCGCCTCGCTGTCGATTTCCTCGATCTTCGCGCGGGCATCGGCAACCATCTGGGCGGAGGTTTTCTTGAGAGGCATGTGGATTCTCCTTTGGGGTCAAAGCTGCGACAGCAATTCGGGGGTCGGCCAACCGTCGACTGTCAGACCCAACCGCGTCTGTTCGGCGCGCACGGCGGCGCGCGTGGCGGCGCCAAGGATGCCGTCAATGCCGCCGACATCATGACCGCGAGCTTCCAGTTTGGTTTGCAGGGCCTTCATCTGGGTGCCGTCCAGCCCGGTCCGGGGGGCTCCTGCGTCAAAGACCTGTGCGCCTTGCAGTCTTGTGGCGAAATAGGCAGCGGTCATCACGTAGGTAAAGCTTTGGTTCCAGTCGAAATAGACCCGGAAATTCGGATAGGCCAGGAAGGCCGGCCCGTCCTTGCCCTGTGGCAGCAGGACCGATCCCGTCAGCCCATCGGCCAGCGGGCCGTTGCGAGGTTTTACGCCCAGCGACAGCCACTCGGACACGGGTTTTGTCGTCTCCAGACCGGTCTGGGACCAGTCGAAATCAGATGGCATGGTGACTTCGGCAAGCCAGGGTTCGCCCGCGCGCCAGCCGAGATCTTGGAGCATCTTGGCCCCGGACAGCAGCGCATCGGGGGCGGATGTCTTGAGCGAGACGACACCGTCGCCGTCACCGTCCACGCCGTTTTCCAGGATATCGCGGGGCAACATCTGGACCATGCCGATCTCTCCGGCCCATGCGCCTGTGGTCCGGCGTGGATCGAACCCGCCCTGGGCAAAAAGCGTCACGGCGGCAAGCGCCTGGGGGCGGAACAATTCAGGGCGGCGGCAATCATGTGCCAGGGTGACCAGCGCATCGGCGGTGTTGAAATCCCCCTGGAATGCGCCGTAATCAGTTTCGAACGCCCAGAAAGCCAGCAACACACCGCGATCAACGCCATAATCGGTCTCCACCCTGTCAAAGACCGCATCGTATTTCTGGGCGTTGGCACGGCCCCGGCGAAGGCGATCTTCGGAAATCAGGCGGCGGGCGAAATCCACGAAAGGGATCTGAAAGACGCCCTGCTTGCGGTCCGCGGCCAGAACCGCCGGATCCTGCCGGATGCCGTCAAAGAAGGCGTCAGCCGTCGCGGGTTCTATGCCATTTGAAATGGCCTCGGTCTTCAGGTCTGAAACGAAACTTGAGAAATTTCCGCCGCAGGACGTGTCTGCAAGGCCAGTCTGGGCCAGACATGTCAGGGCAAGTGTACAAAGAAGCTGGCGCATGAATATCCTTCAGGACGAAATCAGTATCACTATCGCACACAGGCCCAGCATTACGCCCCAGGCGTGCCACAACCGGCGGATCGCCGCGTCCACGTCAGCGGCAGCCAGGGTGCGCCGTCCGGCGGGATGGACCCATGCAAAGTTCTGCATCGCGCCATCATATGCCCGTGGCCCGGCCAATGCCACACCAAGCGCGCGGGCCATGGCAGCTTCCGGCCAGCCGGCATTCGGGGACCGGTGCAGGCGGGCATCGCTGGCGATTGCGTGCCAGTCCGTGATCACGCCGGAGGGCAGGGCGATCAGCAATGCGGTCAGGCGCGCCGGGATCAGGTTCAGCAGGTCGTCAAGCCGTGCAGAGGCCCAGCCAAACTGTTCATGGCGTGGGGTGCGATAGCCGATCATGCTGTCAGCGGTGTTGACCACTTTGTAGACCAGGATGCCCGGAAGCCCGCCGATCAGAAACCAGAAGGCCGGGGCAATGACCCCGTCGCTGAGGTTTTCGGAGGCGCTTTCGATGGCGGAGCGGGCCACGGCGGAAGGGGACATATCGGCGGTATCGCGGCTGACGATCATCGCAACCGCGCGTCGGCCTGCGGGCAGGGACAGCCGCAAGCCGTCGGCAACCGCGCCCGTGTGCGCGACAAGCGAGCGTTGCGCCAGCAGGATCGCTGCCACCAGCACCTCGATAACCGGTCCCAACTGGCTGAGGATCAGACCCGCTACTGCCGCTGCGACCACAAGCCCGGCGATGGCTGCCAGGCCTTTTGCCCGGCGCATCTGGCCATGATTCAGCCTGTTGTCGCACCATCCGATTGCGCGACCCATCAAGACAGCGGGATGCGGCAAACGCCGCCAGAGCCATTCAGGCTCCCCCAAGGCTGCGTCCAGAAGCATCGCAAGGCAAAGCAGAAGGGCGGTCATGACAGCGCCTGCTCAAGCCGATGCCAGCCATCCGGCGCGGGCAGACCCAGCCGGAGCCAGCGGGCGTTGTAAGGGAATACCCGGCTCCAAATTTGATGGCCCGCCAGCCGGGTCTGCCAGTCGGCGGCACTGGCCACATCGTAAAGCCGGAACAGCGTGGTGCCGCCGATGGCATCTGCCCCGGCGTCGATCATCAGGTGATCCAGCCGTGCCGCATCTACTTGCAACCGGGTGCGTGTTTCGTCGGCCCAGGCTTGGTCCTCAAGGGCAAGCGCGCCGATCCGCAGCGCCGGACCTGATACCGCCCAGGGCCCAAGCCCGGCAGATAAGTGTCGAATAAGTGCGGGATCGCCAATGACAAAGCCCAGTCGCAGACCTGCCAGCCCCCAAAATTTGCCAAAGCTCTTGAGGATCAGCGTGCCGGGCCGGGTTGCCTGATCCATCAGCGTTGCCTCTGGTGTGACGTCACAAAAGCTTTCGTCGATGATGCGCAATTCGCCGTCCAGGTCGCCAGCCTGCCAGATGCGCCCGTCGGGGTTGTTTGGATTGACCAGCACACAGGCGCTGCCGGCCTGCGCGCCCACTTGCCAGCCTGCGGCGGCGAAACCGGCGGCATGTTCATTGTAGGTGGGTTCGGGGATGCGGACCCGGTTCGCTGCTGCAAGCAGGGGAATGCGTGCGATGGCTGCCGACGCACCTGGAACTGCGCAGACCGCTGCATCCTTCGGCACCTTCCAAAAGCGCCGGGCCGCGGTCTCTAGCCGGAGGCGGGCGTTTTCGTCTGGCAGGTCGGTCCAGGCCGAGGCGGGCAAATCCGGCACATCATAGGGCAGGGGGTTGATCCCGGTTGACAGGTCCAGCCAACTGTCGCGCGCCCCGCCAAAACGCCGGGCGGCCGCGTCCACGCCGCCACCATGATCACGCTTTGCGGATTTTGGCGCTACTTGATCTACTGACATTTTGGCCTAAACTTTCCCCACTCTGCGTTGTCAAAGCCGAAAAAATCGCGATCTTCAAGGACAGTCTGAATCGTTAATCAATTTCTCCGCGTATTAACCATTTATTAACTTATAGGGCAGACCACCGTCACAACGATCAAGGTGCGCCCGGCTGCCGGACAAGGAAACCAGATGAAAGTGCTGATCGTCGAAAGCTGTACGAAGCTGGGTCAGCTTTGGAAGCGGCATCTTGAACGGCATGGTATGGACGTGGTTCTGCACCATACGCAGGACGATGCGGTCAGCTATCTGTCAGAGAATGAGCCCCAGATCATCATCCTGAACCTTGTGCTGACGGACGGAGGTGCGCTGGCGGTCGCTGATTTCGCGAACTACAGGATGCCGAAAGCACAGGTGATTTTTGTCTCCAACACCTCGTTCTTTTCGGATGGGTCGATTTTTGCCCATGTCGCAAATGCGCGCGCCCTTATCCCCATGGGCACGGAGCCGGAAGACCTTGCCGCAATGGTGCAGCATTACGGCAGCGAAGTAGACAGCGCCTGACCCGCCCCTGATCAGCCGCGTCCGTGTGGCGCGTCAAAGTCCGGCTGCGGGTTGATCGGGATGATCCGGTAGGGATTTATCGTTTCATGGCTGTAGTGATAGTGGCGCACGATGTGATCGAAGTTCACCGTATCCGCCACGCCGGGCCATTGATACAACTCGCGGGTGTAGGCCCAGAGGTTCGGATAATCGACGACGCGCCTGCGGTTGCACTTGAAATGTGTGTGGTAAACCTTGTCAAAACGCAGCAGCGTCGGCAGCAGACGCCAGTCTGCCTCTGTCACCTGACCCCCTGTCAGATAGCGGTGCGTCGACAGGATATCCTCTAGCCAGTCCAGGGTGTCGAACAGGGGATACACCGCCTCTTCATAGGCATCCTGAGTGGTGGCGAAACCTGACCTGTAAACGCCATTGTTGAAGGTGTCATAGATACGGGCGTTCAGGTCCCCGATCCTGTCTTGCAGCGGCTTGGGGTAATAATCGTCGGTATTGCCGGTGATCCCGTTGAAGGCGCTGTTGAACATGCGGATGATCTCTGCGCTTTCGTTGGAGACAATTGTGCCTTGGGATTTGTCCCACAGGATCGGCACTGTCACGCGGCCACTGAATTTCGGGTCGGCACGAAGATAGATGTCACGCGCGTAGGGCAGATCGAACAGCGTATCGCCTGTTGCATCGGGAAAACCGGTATCGAAAGTCCAGCCCTCGCCCAGCATATCGGGGTGAACGACGGAAATGCCGATGTGATCTGCCAGGCCCTTGATCTGGCGAAAGATCAAGGTGCGGTGCGCCCAGGGGCAGGCAAAGCTGACATAGAGGTGATAACGCCCCGATTCGGCTGCAAAGCCGCCGTCGCCGGATGGTCCAGGGGTGCCGTCAGGTGTGATCCAATTGCGAAACTGCGCGGCGGAGCGTTCGAATTTTCCGCCTGTCTTGCTGGTGTCATATCCTTTGTCGTGCCAAACGCCGTCAACCAGAAGGCCCATGTTGTTCTCCTCTTATCATTCCAGACCATATTTAGAGCGGTTGGACCTATCCGCACAGGAAACTTCCCGCGCAGCGCCTCTGCGGTTCCGCACAGATGACCCGTGTAATGAAATATTCACTTGATTTTGTTTGGCTTTCGCCCAGTTTGACTGATCAATAGGGTGGGGGATTTAATGGAAACGGTCTTTTCGAAAGAGGTTCAAGCGGGGCTTGATGCGGCCCGAATGGCTGGCCTGAAACGCGCCTCCCGGTTGCGGATCGACGTGGGCGGCGTGACCTATCCGGTTTTGCGGATGTGGAAGTCCGGTTTTGCCGTGGACGCGCAGGATGCGCCAAAGCTGCGCGGGCTGGTCGATATTTTCGACGGGGCCAAGCATTTGTTCCAATGCCTGATTGTCGCCACGGACGAGGTTGTTCCGGGCGAGATGCGGTATGAGTTCAAGCGCGCCACTCCTGTGGCGGATCATGCCGCGCTCGACTTTGAAAGGGCGGAAAACGCGCCCGCCGGGCTGATTGCCGACAGGCGCAGGGGCTGAACGCCGCTATTGCAGGTCGCTGAAGGCCTCCGTCAGGCGGTTGCAGGCTTCCTCTACGCGGGCGCGGGGTGTGGCGATGTTGAACCGCATGAATGTCTCGCCCCCTTTGCCGAATGTCTCGCCGTGGTTCACCGCGATGCCGGCATCTTCCTGAACCCGTTTGATTGCTTCGCCTATCGGCATTCCGGTGTCTTCGAAATTCACCCAGGACAGATAGGTTGCTTCCAGCTTCATCGACGACAGGCCGGGAATGGCGTCAATCGCCGCGTCGAACACCTGGCGGTTGCCCTCCAGATAGGTGACCAGCTCATCCACCCAGGCGGCCCCTTCGGGTGAATATGCGGCTGTGGCCATGAACAGACCGAATGAGTTGGGGGACAGACCCATTGCCATCATCCGCGCGCCGAATTTTGCGCGCAGCTTGTCGTCTTCGATAATCACATTGCCGACATGTGCCCCCGCAATGCTGAATGTCTTGGTGGAGGCGGTCATCATGATCAGCCGGTCGCTGATCCCCTCAATCAGCGCCATCGGCGTGTGGGTGTTGCCGGGCATCACAAGGTCGTGGTGAATTTCGTCCGAGACGATGATCAGGTCGTGCCGTTTCGCGAAATCGGCGACACCTTGAAGTTCCGCACGGGTCCAGACGCGCCCGCCGGGGTTGTGCGGTGAACACAGGACCAGCATCTTTTCGTTGCCGGTCATTTGCGCATCCCAGCGGTCGAAATCCATCTCGTAGCGGCCAGCGTTGTTGGTCATCTCGCATTCGACCACCTCGCGCCCCGCCGCGCTGATCACACGCGCAAAGGCATGATAGACTGGCGTAAACAGGATGACGCCCTCGCCCGGCGCGGTAAAGGCATCGACACACATTGCGGTGCCGTTCACCAGACCATGGGTGGTGAATATCCATGACGGATCGACCGTCCAGCCGTGGCGATTTTCCATCCACCACTGAATCGCCGCGAGGTATTTGCTGTCATCGCCGAAATAACCGAAAAAGCCGTGATCGACCTGCGCCTGCAGGGCATCGCGCACCACCTGGGGCGGCTGGAAATCCATATCGGCAACCCACATGGCGATCCCGGTGTCGCGCGGCACGCCATAAATGGCTTCCATCTTGTCCCATTTGGCGCAATGGGTGCCACGGCGGTCGATGATCTCGTCAAAACTCATGAAGCGCTCCTTTAAACTTGGAGTGCAAGCTATCCTCAAATCCCGCGGCTGCAAGCCCCCGGTTGCAGAGGTGCAGGTGTTGCCCTAAATCGTGGCCATGAAACGCACAATCCTTTTGCACCCCGACCCGCGCCTGAAAAAGGCCGCAGCGCCCGTGGACGACCTGTCCGACGAACTGCGCGCGCTGGCCGATGACATGCTGAAAACCATGTACGACGCACCGGGCATCGGCCTTGCAGCACCGCAGATCGGCGTGTCTAGCCGGTTGATCGTGCTGGATTGCGTCAAGGAGGAAGGTGAACCGCCCCGCCCGCTGGTCATGTTCAACCCTGAAGTCATCGCCTCCTCTGACCGGCTGAACACCTATGAAGAAGGATGTCTGTCGATTCCGGATCAATTTGCCGACGTGACCCGCCCGGCCGAGGTGGAGGTGCGCTGGATCGACCGGGACGGGAACGAGCGGACAGAAACCTTTGACAAGCTGTGGGCGACCTGCGTGCAGCACGAAATCGACCATCTGGATGGCAAGCTGTTCATCGACTACCTCAAGCCGCTGAAACGACAGATGATCACGCGCAAGATGGTCAAGCTGAAGCGCGAACTGGCGCGGACATGAGCATCCTGCCGATCCTGAAGTGGCCCGACGCCCGCCTGACAGAGACCTGCGCGCCGGTTGCCGGGATCACGCCGGAGATCGAGATGCTGGCCGCCGACATGCTGGAAACAATGTATGCCGCACCGGGCCGGGGATTGGCCGGGCCGCAGGTGGGGGCGATGCTGCGCCTCTTCGTGATGGATGTCGGCTGGAAAGAGGGCAAGCCCGACCCGCTGGTCTGCATCAACCCGATGTTGCAGGAAGTCGGAGAGGACCGCGCCGACAATGAGGAGGGCTGTCTGAGCATTCCCGGCGTGACTGCGATTGTGAACCGCCCCAGCCGCGTTCAGATGGTCTGGACCGGGCTGAACGGGGGCCGGTTTGTCCAGAGTTTTGAAGGCTTCGCCGCCGTCTGCGCGCAGCATGAACTGGATCATCTGGACGGCGTGGTGACCTTTGATCATCTGGACCACGATACAAGGGCGGCGCTTTTGGCCGAATATGAGGGCCTATGACGCTGCGCAAATGCATTCCATGGCCGGACAAGCGCCTGCGCATCCCTGCGGAACAGGTTCCCGAAATCACGGATGAGATCCGCGCGATCTGGGACGACATGATCGAGACGATGGATGCCATGCCCGGTGTCGGTCTGGCCGCGCCACAGATTGGCGTGATGTTGCAGCTTGCCGTGGTCGATGCCTCCAGCGACCGCAAGAAACGCATTCGAATGGCCAATCCACAGGTGCTGGAAGCCTCGGTGAAGATGAACGCGCACGAGGAAGCCTCGCCCAACCTGCCTGGGGTCTCTGCCAAGATCAGCCGCCCGCGTGCGGTCAGCGTGCGCTATATGGACGAGACCGGTGTGATCAAGCGTGGCGAGTTCGTTGGGCTTGAGGCGACA
Source organism: Sulfitobacter sp. EhC04 (assembly GCF_001650875.1). Taxonomy (GTDB): domain Bacteria; phylum Pseudomonadota; class Alphaproteobacteria; order Rhodobacterales; family Rhodobacteraceae; genus Sulfitobacter. Next base: position 46,410 of record NZ_LXYI01000008.1, on the reverse strand, counting down.
TCGGTTCAACACCAGATCGACCACCTGGCCGGGCGGATGTATTTCGACAACCTGAGCAAGGTCAAACGCGATATGCTGCTGCGGCGCGCGAAGAAACTGAACAGCTAGGGGGGGGCCATTCGCGCCCCCCGTCGGGAGACATTGATGCGTATCGTTTTCATGGGCACACCCGAATTCTCCGTCCCGGTGCTGGAAAGCCTGGTGGCCGCCGGGCATGATATCGTCGCCGTCTATTGCCAGCCGCCCCGACCTGCCGGGCGCGGCAAGAAGGACAGGCCGACGCCGGTCCATCAGCGGGCGGAGGCCATGGGCCTGCAGGTTCGGCACCCGGTTTCGCTGAAATCCGAGGCGGCGCAGGCCGCGTTCGCTGACCTGAACGCGGATGTGGCGGTGGTGGTGGCTTATGGTCTGATCCTGCCGCAGGCGATCCTGGATGCACCCGCCCAGGGCTGCCTGAACATTCACGCCAGTCTCTTGCCCCGTTGGCGGGGTGCGGCTCCGATTCACCGGGCGATCATTGCGGGAGACGCGCAGACCGGCGTCTGCATCATGCAGATGGAGGCCGGACTGGACACCGGGCCGGTGTTGCTGCGCCGGGCCGTGGATATTGCGGCGGAGGAAACCACTGCGGAACTGCATGATCGGCTGAGCGATCTGGGCGCGCATGCGGTTGTCGAGGCGTTGGCACGTCTGGATACCCTGGTGCCAGAACCACAGCCGGAGGCAGGCGTGACCTATGCCGCCAAGATCGACAAGGCCGAGGCGCGAATCGACTGGACCCGGCCAGCGGTCGAGGTCGACCGCCTGATCCGGGGGCTGTCGCCCTTTCCGGGTGCGTGGTTTGAATACGAAGGCACGCGCATCAAGGTGCTGGGGTCGCGGCTGGCGGATGGAAGCGGGCAACCGGGAACCATCTTGACCAACAGTCTGCATATCGCCTGCGGGTCAGGGGCGGTTGCATTGACGCGTCTGCAAAAGGCGGGCAAGGCTGCACAGAACGCGGATGTGTTTCAAAGCGGCGCACAGATTGCGCCCGGCACCCTGTTGGGGGAAGGTTGAGCGATGTTTCTGGCACTTTTCGGCACCGTGGTGATTGCAGGGATCGTCGGCTATGTCTCTGAAAAATCGGGATGGACCCACAACGGCATATTGCAGAGCATCATCATCTGCATCGGTGGCGCCTTCCTGTTCTATTTTGTGCGGATCATGTTTGGAGTCGGGTTTGCCAGTCCGGGCATGAATGCGATCGTCTCGTCGATCGGGGCGCTGATCATCGTGCCGTTTCACTGGCGCAGGTAGCTGGATGGCCCTGCGGGCCATTGCCTCCGGCGGGGAATATTTACAGCGTCCCGCCTTTAACATGATACACTCCGTATCGCCGATGTCCCGAGAGCGCGAAGCGCGGCAGGGTATCGGCGATTCAAGTTTAAGGCGGGGCGCTTTAAGGCCAAAAAGAGCAGGGTCAGGACTTTGGCGGGGTGCTCTTGTAGACAGGCAGGTGCCAGCCGAAGGCAAGGGAGCCGGCGCGCAGGACCCAGGTGATCACGGCGCAGGCCAGCAGTGTGATCAGCAGGTCGTACCCGTAGTGACGCGACAGTGCTGCGGCTGCGGAGCCGGCAAAGGCGGCGGTCACGTAGAGCTCTCCCTGTTTCAGGACCACAGGCACATCGCCCACAACCACATCGCGCATCAGCCCGCCCATGCAGCCGGTAATCATGCCCATCAGCACCACGATGACGGCGGATTGATCCAGCGCCAGCGCCACCCCCGCGCCAGCAGCGACAGCAATGGCCAGTGCGACACTGTCGAGCCAGATCAGCGCGCGCCTCCGGCTTTCCAGCAGGTGCGCCGTGAAAAAGACCACCAGCGCCGCGCCTGAGGCCACCGCGAGATAGGTGGGATTTCCGATCCAGAAGATCGGGTTGCGGTCCAGCAACAGGTCGCGAATGGTGCCGCCGCCCAGGGCCGTCAGACAGGCGATGAAGGCAAAGCCCACCAGGTCCAGTTGGGCGCGGCTGGCCACCAGCGCACCGGTGATCGCAAAGACCAGGACCGATCCGTAATCCAGAACCGCGAGCAGGGTCATTTCTTGAACGGGGCCATGCCCGCACGCGCCAGCGCATCTGCGCGCTCGTTCTCGGGGTGGCCGGCATGGCCCTTGACCCATTCCCAGGTCACCCGGTGGCGGGCATTGGCGGCGTCCAGACGTTGCCAGAGTTCGGCGTTCTTGACAGGTTTCCTGGCGGCGTTCTTCCAGCCGTTCTTTTTCCAGCCGTGGATCCAGCCGGTGATGCCGTTCTTGACGTAGTTGCTGTCGGTGACGATGGTGATTTCAGTGTCCCGCTCCAGCGCCTCCAGCGCGTGGATCGCGGCCAGCAGTTCCATGCGGTTGTTGGTGGTGGCCGCTTCGCCGCCTTTGAGTTCGCGTTCCTTGATCACCTGATCGCCGTCGCGCGCCTGCATCAGCGCACCCCATCCGCCGGGACCGGGATTTCCCGAACAGGCACCATCGGTATATGCAAAAAGTTTAGCCATTTGTGTGGATCACGATCCAGCCGTCATACTGCCCGGACAGGCCCTTGCCATAGCCGGTCCAGTGCTGTTCCGGTGAGAACCCAGCAGTTTGGAGCAGTTTTTCCAGTTCTTCGCGGCTGTAGTATTCATAATGTCTCCCAAGGTCGTCACGCCCGCCGCCGGTGCCGGTCTTCATGCCGATGAAAAACGTTCCGCCGGGCTTGAGCGCATCGCGCAGGCGGGTCAGGTGGCCCGGCAGCGCATCGCGCGGGGCGTGGAGCAGGGAAAAGCTGGCCCAGATGCCGTCGTAGGCATCCTGTTCGGTCACGTCCTCAAAGAACCCGTGGCGCGCGGTCACCCCCGCGATCAGGCCAGCGCGGCGCGCCATTTCCGGGCTGGCATCGAGCGCTGTCACCCGCAGGCCTTCGCCAGCCAGCAGACGCGCGTAATTGCCAGGGCCGCAGCCCAGATCCAGCACTACGCCGCCTTTCGGGCATGCCGCCACGAAGGAGCGCCAAATCGGATCGGCAGCAGCTTCGTTATGCATCATGCGCTCATAATCGTCTGCCTGAGCGTCGTACACAGCGAGGGTTTGAGGATCGCTCATGCCCAGATTCCGATGGCGATGCAGATCAGGACCACGACAGTCAACTGGATGCGCAGGGCCAGCCACCAGGGTGGCGTCAATTCCCACCGGTCAAAGGCGATTTCGATCAGGAGCAGCGCCGCAAGGCCGATGGCGAGGTTGATCAGCGCGGTTTCGGCCGTGGTGCCAGGCATGAAGAACCACCACAACGCAGGCAAGACGGAGGCAACATAGGCGGCGAAAGCCTGCATGCCTTGCGCCCCCGCGGCAAAGGCCCAGAGCGTGCCTGCCATGAAGGGCAGGATGATCCCGCCGTAGCGGACCATCAGCAGGCGGCCATCCCCGGCCAGTACGGCAGGCAGGTTCCAGTCAGCCGCCGAGGTCAGCCCCAGGGACAGCAGGGCCGCCCAGAGGAATGGGATCAGACCTGCGAGGGCCAGCAACAGGGCAGGGGCGGGTATGCGGTTCATCAGGTTTCAGATCCCGTTTCAGGCGGTTCGAGAGCAAGGCGTCCTTAGCAATCCGATGGCCGGTGCGCCAGTGCTGGCTGACGAAACCGTAAGAGCAACCTGTCAACTTGCTTGGCGCAATATCCGGGGAACCTTGAATTCCACGTTTTCCTGCGCTGTCTCGACCAGCGTTTGAGTGACGTCAAAACGGGCGCTGAAGGCGTCTACCACTTCGTTGATCAGCACTTCGGGCGCGGAAGCCCCGGCAGTTATGCCGATGCTGGTGATCCCCTCAAGCGCGCGCCAGTCGATGTCATCGGCGCGCTGGACCAGTTGGGCATAGGTGCAACCGGCGCGCGCGCCGACCTCCACCAGCCGCTTTGAGTTGGACGAGTTCGGAGCGCCGACAACAAGGATGGCGTCGCATTTCGGGGCCATCGCCTTGACCGCTTCCTGGCGGTTGGTTGTGGCGTAACAGATGTCTTCCTTGTGCGGCCCGACGATGGCAGGAAAGCGGGCCTTCAGCGCGGCGACGATATCTGCGGTGTCATCTACGCTGAGCGTGGTCTGGGTGACATAGGCCAGACGATCTGCATCCCGGACTTCAATCGTCGCGACATCGTCCGGTGTTTCCACCAGCAGGACCTCGCCTTCGGGCAACTGACCCATTGTGCCCACCGTCTCCGGATGGCCCGCGTGGCCGATCATGATCATCTGCAATCCGTTGTCGGCATGGCGCTGCGCCTCGATATGGACCTTGCTGACCAGGGGGCAGGTGGCATCGACATAGATCATGTTGCGGGCCTGGGCAGCACTGGGCACGGATTTCGGCACGCCATGGGCCGAAAAGATCACCGGGCGGTCATCGGGGCATTCGGCCAGTTCCTCGACAAAGACCGCGCCCTTGTCGCGCAGGCCGTCAACGACGAATTTGTTATGCACGATTTCGTGACGCACGAAGACGGGCGCACCCCATTTCTCCAGCGCCATTTCGACGATCTTGATTGCACGGTCCACGCCTGCGCAAAAACCGCGCGGGGCGGCAAGGTAGAGCGTGAGGGCGGGTTTTGTCATCGGGGTCTCCTGCGGCATGGGTCAGACTTAGGCATTCATGCGCCGCAGGTCCAGAGACCTGCCGGGTCAGGGGGCGGTATCGCCCTGGTAAATCAGCGCCGCAACCTGCGCCCGGTTGTTGACGCCCAGCTTGCGATAAGCGGATTTTGCGTAATCCGACACGGTATGCACGGAGATGGTGCAGAGTTCTGCAGCTTCCTGTCTGCTGCGGCCCTGCGCCAGAAGGTAGACAATTTCCCGCTCGCGGGGGCTGAGCATTTCGAAGGTTTCCGGGAGTTCGGGCGCGATCATCCGCTTTGAAAACGCCCCGTTTGGCAGAACCGAAGACACAGGCGTGATGTTCTGGGTCGTCAATTCTTCGAGCCTGCGGTGGACCAGCAGACAGAACAACCTGATTTCCTCGGCACGAGGAAACACTTTTTCCATGAAGCTGGTCTTGTCCCGGCCCGTGCCGACGATGAAACCACCAAAGCGGTCAGACCCCCTGAGCCGCATGGGTATCCCCAGACAGGACCGCATCCCGGCCTCTGCCGCGCTTTTGATAAAGCTGCGCTCGGCCTCCGTTACGTAAGGATGGGCGTCAATGAATTCCGAGCCAAGCGGAAGGATGTGATATGAGTCGCAAGCATAACGCAAGAAGGGGTCTTTTTCCGGCGGGCGCTGGGCGTAGACTTCGGGGGCGGTGCATCGCAGGAAAGGTGCCGTAAAATCGGATGCGACGGTAAGGTAGATCGCGTGATCGAAACCGGCGCTCGCCAATGTTGCGACTGCCGCGTCCCAAAGGGTGTCGGCATCGTCAATCCGTTCAAGCGTCGCCGCTCTGTTCACCAACATGGTTACCTCCCCCCCTTTTCGGGGGATCGCACTTATTTCTCAGTAGTGTAGGAAGACGGAGGGGGGCACGGAAGCCCGTGATGTATAGTATCCCTGCAAAATTTAAGAATTTTTGCACGCCGGAGGCTTTCAAAGTCTTCGGCGTGCTATTGCGGGTTGAATTCTGCAGGGCTTAGAGCGTCCGGCCTTGAACATGAATCACTGGTTCGCTGCCTTCGCCTGCGGCTCAACGCGAAAAGTGATGTGCGATGCCTCAGGTTAGGGGCCGGACGCTTTAGTCTGGAGAGTTGTCGCGGGGCGGGCGACCGATGACATCGCGCAAATCTTCCAATTCGATGAAATTGTCGGCCTGACGGCGCAGGTCGTCAGAGATCATCGGCGGTTGACTGCGGATGGTGGAGACGACCGAGACCCGGACCCCCTGCCGCTGCAGGCTTTCGACCAATGGCCGGAAATCGCCGTCACCGGAAAAGATGACGATGTGGTCCACACGCGGTGCAAGCTCCATCGCATCCACGGCCAGTTCGATGTCCATGTTGCCCTTCACCTTCCGGCGGCCCATGCTGTCGGTGTATTCCTTGGCCGGTTTGGTGACCATCGAAAAGCCGTTGTAGTTCAGCCAGTCGACCAGCGGACGGATCGGCGAGTATTCGTCGTTCTCCAGAAGCGCCGTATAATAGAATGCACGCAGCAGTTTGCCGCGCCTCATGAACTCGGCTCTCAGCAGCTTGTAGTCGATGTCAAAGCCGAGTGTTTTTGCCGCCGCGTAGAGGTTCGAACCATCTATGAACAGCGCAAGACGCTCATCCTTGTAAAACATTCTGGTTTCCTTTCGGCGAGGTAGTCGCCATGCAATCAAATTTGGTCTAACGTGCTTTGTGGCTCAAAATTCAACTATGACCAGAAAATCGCGCGATTAGATAACGCGCATAACTAAGGATTTTTGGCCATGCTTCAAGCCACGAGTAAAGGGGAAAAAGGCGGTCGTCCGCTCATTCCTGGTCAAATCGCATTGCTGGCCCTGGGAGCAAACCTCAAGTCAGCCGTCGGTTCACCCGAACAAACACTCTTGGCGGCGGTTGCCGCACTTGAATCACAGGGCGTAGTGATTCGCCTCGTCTCTGCATTTTACCTTACCCCGGCATTTCCTGCCGGGGCAGGCCCCGATTACGTGAATGCGGCTGCACAGGTCGAATTTGAGGGGAAAGCAGAAGACTTTCTTGACCTGCTGCACAAAATCGAGGCTGCGATGGGCCGAAAGCGTGAGGCGCGATGGGGGCAAAGGACGCTGGATATTGATCTGCTGGCCGTCGGCGACCAGGTGCTGCCGGATCAGGCGACCTACCTCCGCTGGCGCACGTTGCCCCTTGATCAACAGGCACAGCAGGCCCCTGACCAACTGGTCCTGCCGCACCCCCGCCTGCAAGATCGGGCTTTTGTTCTGGTCCCGCTTGCGGAAATTGCGCCGGACTGGATTCATCCGGTGCTTCAGAAATCCGTAAAAGACCTGTTGGCGGACCTGTTCCAGGCAGATGTCGCCGCGGTCAAACGAATCGAATAGCCGCTTGTAAATCAGCGCGAACAGGCCTAGGTAAGCCTCTTCTTACCGCCTCTTTCAGATGGGAGCACCTCAATGGCCCGCGTTACCGTAGAAGATTGTGTCGACAAGGTTCCGAATCGTTTTGAACTTGTCATGCTTGCCGCCCACCGTGCGCGCGAAATCTCTGCTGGTTCCGCCGTTACTGTGGACCGCGACAATGACAAGAACCCGGTCGTATCCCTGCGCGAAATCGCCGAGGAAACCCAGGGTGCTGATGATCTGCGCGAGCGTCTGATCGAAAGCAACCAGAACCAGATCGAAGTCGACGAGCCCGAGGATGACGCAATGGCGCTTCTGATGGGGCAGGAGCAGGACAAGCCCGAAGAAGACAGCATGTCCGAAGAAATGCTGCTGCGTCAGCTGATGGCGGCACAGGGGCAGGGGTAACCCCGGCAACGGGCGCATGGGGCGGATGGCATGGACAGCGCCGAAACAACTGCCGATGATCTGATTCGCCTGGCCAAAGCCTACAACCCAAAATCGAACGAGAATCTGATCCGCGCCGCGTTTGAGTTTGGCGCGGAAATGCACGAGGGGCAGTTCCGCCACTCGGGGCAGCCGTATTTCACGCATCCGGTCGCGGTCGCGGCCATTCTGACCGAACAGCGGCTTGACGATGCAACGCTGATCACGGCACTTCTGCACGACACGATCGAGGACACCAAGGCATCCTATGCCGATGTCGAAAAGCGGTTCGGCCGGGAAGTGGCGGAACTGGTCGATGGCGTGACCAAGCTGACCAACCTGCAGCTGAACTCCTCCGAAACCAAGCAGGCCGAAAACTTTCGCAAGCTCTTCATGGCAATGTCGAAAGACTTGCGTGTCATCCTCGTCAAACTGGCCGACCGCCTGCACAACATGCGCACGATCAAGGCGATGCGTTCTGACAAGCAGGGGCAGAAGGCGCGCGAAACCATGGATATCTACGCACCGCTCGCGGGCCGTATGGGTATGCAGTGGATGCGCGAAGAGCTGGAGGATCTGGCCTTCCGGGTGCTCAACCCCGAAGGGCGCGCAAGCATCATTCGCCGCTTTATCACTCTGCAGCGTGAGACCGGCGATGTAATCCAGCGGATCACCGGCGACATGCGGACCGAACTGGCCAAAGCCAAGATCGAGGCAGAAGTTTTTGGCCGCGCCAAGAAGCCCTATTCCGTCTGGCGCAAGATGGAAGAGAAAGAGCAGAGCTTTGGCCGGCTGTCCGACATCTACGGATTCCGGGTGATCGTGGAAAATGAAGAGGATTGTTATCGTGCGCTGGGCGCGATCCACCAGCGCTGGCGCGCGGTGCCGGGGCGGTTCAAGGACTACATCAGCCAACCGAAGTCCAACGGATACCGCAGCATCCACACCACCGTTTCCGGTCGTGACGGCAAACGGGTTGAGGTCCAGATCAGAACCGACCAGATGCACGACGTGGCTGAAACAGGCGTGGCGGCGCATTGGTCCTACCGCGACGGGGTGCGGTCGAGAAACCCTTTTGCTGTGGACCCGGCCAAGTGGATTTCGCAACTGACAGAGCAGTTCGACGCAGAGGAAAATCACGAGGATTTCCTCGAAGCGGTCAAGCTGGAGATGTATGCGGACAAGGTGTTCTGCTTTACCCCGAAGGGGGACGTGGTGAAGTTGCCGCGTGGGGCCACGCCGATTGATTTCGCCTATGCAATCCACACAAGGATCGGCAATGCCGTCGTCGGGGCCAAGGTGGATCACATGCGCGTGCCGCTCTGGACCCGGATCAAGAACGGGCAATCGGTCGAGATCATCACCGCGCAAGGCCAGACCCCGCAGGTGACATGGCTGGACATCGCTACCACTGGCAAGGCCAAGACGGCCATCCGGCGCTCGCTGAGGGAAGTCGACCGCGAAAGGTTCATCAAACTGGGCCAGGAACTGGCGCGCTCTGCCTTTGCCCATGTGGGCAAGCGGGTGACCGAGAAAGTGCTGCGCACAGCGGCAAAGAACATGCGCCTCGACAGCGCCGAAGAAGTCCTGGCGCGGCTGGGCAGTTCAGAGCTGTCGGGCCGCGAAGTTGTGCGTGCGGTTTACGCCGATCTTGCCCCGCGCGAGGGCGATCACATCGACAAGGCCCGCGCGGTGGTCGGTCTGGAACCGGGACAATCCTTTGACCGTGCCCCGTGCTGCAACCCGCTCCCCGGTGAGCGGATCATCGGCATCATGTTCCGTGGCCGGGGCGTTACGGTCCATGCGATTGATTGCGACCGCCTGCCAGCCTACGAGGACCAGCCGGACAGATGGCTGGATCTGCGCTGGCACGACGGCAACCACCCGGCGGTCTACGAAGCGGTGCTGGATGTCACTCTGGGCAATGGCGCGGGGGCGTTGGGCCGCATATGTACATTGATCGGTGAAGCCGCCGCCAATATTTCCGACCTGACATTTCTTGAGCGCAGACCTGACTTTTATCGTTTGTTGATCTATGTGGAATTAAGAGACATCGCGCATCTGCATTCACTGATGCTGACGCTGGAGGCGGAAAGCGAAGTAGCGCAAATCAGCCGCTACAGGAACAAGAATCTGCCCGAAAAAGCGGATACGCATGCATCGCTCAAACGCCCGGACAATTGAGCGGTCACAAAGAAACTGGAAACTGGATTTGATTTTCAAACGCCGTGATCCGAAGCCCACATTGCGCGCGATGGCCGAATTCCTTTGGCCTCGCGGTGGATGGACGCGCGCGTTTCACTACGTCAAGCACCGCATGAAACGGCTGCCGGACAGTCCGGAACGTATCGCCCGCGGAATTTGGGCGGGCGTCTTTACGGCTTTCACACCGTTCTATGGCCTGCATTTCCTGATCGCCGCGCTGCTGGCAAAACTGATGAAGGGCAATGTGCTGGCCGCCCTGATGGGTACGTTCTTTGGCAATCCGCTGACCTATGTCCCGATCGGTGTGATGGCACTGCAAACCGGGCATTTCGTTCTGGGATCACATTTGCCCGAAGGCGACCATCGGTCCTTTGGCGGCAAGTTCGCGGATGCCGGGGCAGATCTTTGGTGGAACCTGCGGGCAATGTTCACGGATACCAACATGGATTGGTCGGGCATCGTGGTGTTTGTCCAACAGATTTTCTATCCCTACCTGATCGGGGGCATCCTGCCCGGCATTTTCTTTGCGACCCTGTCCTATTACCTCATGGTTCCGCTGCTGCGCGCCTATCAGAAACGGCGCAAGGGGATGATCAAGGCAAAGTTCGAAGCGCTGAAGCAAAAAACGGCACTTAAGGCTGACGCAAAGCGCAAAATGGATTAGGGCCTGTGGACGTTCATCTTCGACCACCCGCGCGAGACGAATTTTGCCGCTGCCATCCCGGAGGGGTTTCGCCAAAATTGCCCATTTCTGCACTAAGAGAGCTTGAAATAGCGGGCTATTCCTGCGCTCTCTTGCCTGGAACTGAGAAATTTTGGACTGAAACGGGTGGTGGAAGATGAACGTCCACGGGCCCTGGCGTGCAGGCGGATAAATGAGGGGGCTGGAAATGGCCGAACAACAAAAGCTCAGACTGGGCGTGAATATCGACCATGTGGCGACCGTCCGGAACGCCAGGGGGGGCCAATACCCCGATCCGCTGCGCGCGGCAAAGATTGCTGAAAAGGCAGGTGCCGACGGCATTACCGCGCATCTTCGCGAAGACCGGCGCCACATCTCTGATGTTGATATCGAAGGGCTGATGGATGTGCTGTCGGTGCCGCTGAACTTTGAGATGGCAGCGACCGACGAGATGCAGAAAATTGCCCTGCGCCACCTGCCACACGCGGTTTGCATCGTGCCCGAAAAACGCGAGGAACGCACCACCGAAGGTGGCCTTGAAGTGGCGCGCGAGGAAAACAAGCTGGCCCATTTCATTGCTCCGCTGCGGGATGCGGGGTGCCGGGTATCCATTTTTATCGCCGCCGACCAACGCCAGATCGAGGCTGCCAGCCGGATCGGTGCGGAAGTGATCGAACTGCATACTGGCGCCTATTGCGATGCCTATGCAGAGGGGCGGTTCAAGGAGGCGCAGGAGGAATTGCGCCGCTTGCAAGAGATGGCGACCATGGCGCATGGCATGGGGCTGGAAGTGCATGCCGGTCACGGGCTGACCTATGACACGGTGTCGCCTGTTGCCGCCTTTCCCGAAGTGCGCGAGCTCAACATCGGCCACTTCCTGATCGGGGAAGCGATTTTCCTGGGGCTGGAGCCTGCGATCACGGAAATGCGCCGCCTGATGGATGAAGCACGGTCATGAACACAGTGGCATGACCCCAGTGCGAAAGGTTAATTGATGATCCTGGGCATCGGCACTGATCTGGCCAATATCGAACGCATTCAGGGCACGCTTGACCGGTTTGGCGACAGGTTCAGGGACCGGGTCTTTACCGAAGTCGAGCAACGCAAGGCCGAGCGCCGCAAGGATGTCGCGGGAACCTACGCCAAGCGCTGGGCCGCGAAGGAGGCTTGCTCCAAGGCGCTTGGCACAGGCCTGCGCATGGGGATCAGCTGGCGCGACATGGCCGTCAGCAACCTTGCAACCGGCCAGCCGGTGATGTCAGTGACCGGCTGGGCCGCGGAACGATTGCGCGATATGACACCGCCGGGGCATGAATCCATCATCCATGTCACCCTGACAGATGATCACCCCTGGGCGCAGGCCTTTGTCGTGATCGAGGCGCGCCCGGTCATCGGATCAGCCGGGTGATCCGGCAGCGAATGCGCGAAACAGGCCTCAGGGGGCAGGGCCCGCGCGCCTTCCCTTGACAGTAGCGTCGTGCCTGCGCATGTAGCCCCAAGTCCGAGCATAAAGGAAAGCGCCGAATGGCCGAGAAGGAAAAGACAGGCAATGCCTTTGTCGAAACCGTCAAAACAATTGTCTATGCACTGCTGATTGCAGGCGTGTTCCGCACATTGTTCTTTCAACCGTTCTGGATTCCGTCCGGGTCGATGAAGGAAACGCTGCTGATCGGCGATTTTCTTTTCGTGAACAAGATGGCCTATGGCTATTCCTATGCCTCCTGTCCCAGCCTGATGTTGCCCCGTTTTGGCATCGAGGTGGATGCCAAGGACATCTGCGGAGTCTTTGACGGCGAAAACACCCGCCTGTTTGGCAGCGAGCCCGAGCGCGGTGATGTGGTCGTCTTTCGCCACCCGGTTTCGGGCCGCGACTACATCAAGCGGTTGATCGGGCTTCCTGGTGACACGGTTCAGGTCAAGGCGGGCGTGTTGCAGATCAACGGCGAAGCCGTGGCGCTGAAAGACGCAGGTGTCTTTGAGGAAGAGATGACGGCCCAGGGCCCTCAGGGATTGCGCCCCAGATGCGAGAATGGACCGGTCGGAGAGGGTGGCACCTGCCAGAAGAGCCGCAAGATCGAGACGCTGCCGAACGGTGTATCCCATGCGATCCTGAATATCGGTGATCAGCAGTCGGACCACACTGGCGTGTATACCGTGCCCGAAGGGAATTATTTCTTCATGGGCGACAACCGCGACAACTCTGCCGACAGCCGCCTGGCACAGCAGGCGGGTGGCGTTGGGTTCGTGCCCTTCGAAAACCTGATCGGCCGGGCTGATCGTATCATGTTCAGTTCCGCCGGCCGGTCGATGCTGTTTTTCTGGACCTGGCGCGGCGACCGGTTCTTCAAAGCGGTGAAATGAAACTGAGCGGGGACCTCAAGGCCTTTGAAGAGCGCATCGGCCACCGGTTCGCCGATCCTGCCCTGCTGGTCCGTGCGGTGACCCATGCCTCGATGTCTTCGGCCAACCGGGACGACAACCAGCGGCTGGAGTTCCTGGGGGACCGGGTGCTGGGGTTGGTTATGGCGGAGGCGCTGTTGGCGCTGGATACCGGCGCGACGGAGGGACAATTGGCCCCCCGTTTCAATGCCTTGGTTCGCAAGGAAACCTGTGCGGATGTGGCGCGCGAGATTGATCTGGGCAAGGTTCTGAAGCTGGGTCGGTCCGAAATGATTTCAGGCGGGCGGCGCAAGCTGGCGCTTTTGGGCGACGGGATCGAGGCGGTGATTGCCGCCGTCTATCTTGATGGTGGATTTGACGTGGCAAAGGAGCTGGTGTTGCGGCTTTGGGGCGCGCGGATCGACACCGTCGAGGACGATGCCCGCGATGCCAAGACAGCCTTGCAGGAATGGGCGCAAGCGCGCAAGCTGGCACCACCTCAATATGTCCAGACCGCCCGCAGCGGTCCGGACCACGCCCCGGTCTTTACCATCGAGGCGCGGTTGGAAAACGGCAAAAAGGCACGGGCGACTGCCCCGTCGAAACGCGCGGCCGAACAGGAAGCTGCAAGCACGCTGCTCAGGCAGCTGGAGAACAACACATGACCACCCGTGCCGGATTTGTTGCCCTGATCGGAGAGCCCAACGCGGGTAAATCCACCCTGCTCAACCGCATGGTTGGGGCGAAAGTCTCGATCGTGACCCATAAGGTGCAGACGACCCGTGCCCGAATCCGGGGCGTGGCGATGGAAGGGGAGGCCCAGATCGTCTTTGTGGATACGCCGGGGCTGTTCCAGCCGCGCCGCCGGCTGGACCGTGCGATGGTGGCCGCCGCATGGGGCGGGGCCGCGGATGCCGATGTGGTTGTCCTGCTTGTCGAGGCCCATCGCGGTGTCACCGAAGGGGTTGAACGCATTCTTGAGGGGCTGGTCGATATCGGACAAGGCCGCAAGGTTGCCTTGGCGATCAACAAGATCGACCGGGTGGAGGCGCCGGTCCTGCTGGGTCTCAGCAAGGACCTGAACGCCCGGTACGAATTCGCGGAGACTTTCATGATTTCCGCCGAGCGCGGACATGGCGTGGACGCCCTGCGGCAGTGGCTTGCGGGGGAGGTTCCGGAGGGTCCGTGGCTTTATCCGGAGGATCAGATCGCGGACCTGCCGTTGCGCATGATCGCCGCAGAGATGACCCGCGAGAAACTGACCCTGCGGCTGCACCAGGAATTGCCTTACCAACTGACGGTCGAGACGGAGAACTGGGAAGAGCGTAAAGATGGCTCCGCCCGGATTGATCAGCTGATTTATGTCATTCGCGATGGCCACAAGGGCATCGTTCTTGGCAACAAGGGCGAGACCATCAAACAGGTCAGCAAGGCCGCGCGGGAAGAGCTGGAGGAGTTTCTGGGCAGGCGCATTCACCTGTTCCTGCAGGTCAAGGTTCGGGCGAACTGGCTGGACGAGGCGGAGCGCTATACCGAAATGGGTCTGGATTTCAAAGATGGCAACGGGTGAACCCGGCCGCGATGTTGCGCCGGAAGAGTGTATTTTTGGAACAATGAAGCGGGGGATGGCGTGCCCCGTCTGACCGCACGATTCTGGGTCGACGCCTATCTGGCGCGGTTGCGGCTGAGCGATATCCCTGCCTTTGTGGTGGCGCATGGGGATGATACTGGCGGCGCGGTATTGGTCAAACTGGCAACGCTGGATGGCAATGCGGTGTTGTTCCAGCGGTCGTTCGACCTGATGACCGGGGACCGTCGCTGGGTCGAATTGAGCAGCGGTGTAGAACGTGAGGTCGATGACATCGTGGCGCGGCAGCGGGGTTTTGACCCCGATCTATGGGTGATAGAGGTCGAGGACCGTCAGGGGCGGCACCTGCTGGATCAGGACGGGCTGACCTGATGGAATGGCGCGGTCAGGGCATATTGCTTGGGGTGCGCCGCCACGGGGAAACATCCGCAATCATCGAAATGTTCACCGCGGCGCAGGGGCGTCATCTGGGGGTAGTGCGTGGCGGGACCAGTCGCAAGATTGCGCCGCACCTGCAGCCGGGTGCGCAGCTTGACGTGGCCTGGCGGGCGCGGCTGGAAGACCACATCGGGGCCTTTACCGTCGAGCCGCTGCGCAGTCGGGCTGCACTGGTGATGTCGGACCGGCTGGCACTGGCCGGGTTGAACGCGGTCACAGCGATCCTGTCCTTTTGCCTGCCGGAGCGTGAGGCGCATCCCGGCCTCTATCGTCGGACGGAAAGGCTGCTTGATCTGCTTGGGCAGAACGAAGTTTGGCCGCTGGCCTATCTTCAGTGGGAATTGGGGCTGCTCGAAGAGATGGGATATGGGCTTGACCTGTCGTCCTGCGCGGTGACGGGGACCACCGAGAAACTGTTGTATGTTTCGCCCAAATCCGGGCGGGCGGTGTCGGCGAAAGGCGCAGGCGATTGGGCCGACCGGCTGTTGCCGTTGCCGGATGTGCTGCGCGGGCAGGGTGAGGCGGAGGACGCCGAGATCGCCAGTGCCTTTCGCACCACGGGGTATTTCCTGGAGGCACATCTGGCACGGGATCTGGGGGACAAGCCCCTGCCCGAAGCGCGCGCGCGTTTCGTCGAAGCCTTCAGTCGTCGGCTTTGAACGTCAGCAGCACACCGCTGTCGTCCGACAGGGTCAGCGTGTTGCCCAGCACCTCTGACAGGGTGGCGGCCTCCAGCAAGGTAAAATAGGCGCTTTCGGCGGCAAGGTCCGGGCAGGCCCGGCGCGTTGCGATGACGGGGCCAGCATCGAACCATGGGTAGGGCACGGTATTGGTTGTCGAAAAGCTGTTGCAGGGCCCCTGACCTGTGACCACGCCCTGTTCAGGGAAAGTGAGGGTGGCTGTCGCCGTAAAGGGTGCGTCCTGCAATTCGACCAGACGCCACTCCTTGTCGGCGGCACCATGGGCGCGCAGGGTTTCGTCGCTGTCGCAGGCCGCGAGGGCAAGCAGCGCCACAAGGGGAAAGTATCGCATCATCATTCGAGCGCCAGTACTGTATCGACAAGGATTTCAAAGGCCGCCGCAGAAGTATCGCCACCGGATGCGGTGACCTGCGGCAGGCCGATCAGGGCCGCCAGCAGCGCGCGGGCAAAGTCTGGGTTGCCCAGGCCGAGCTGGCGCAGCAGATCTTCCAGATGGGACAGCCTTTCCGCATCAATCCGGGCGAGGGCGCGGGCCACGTCGGGCAGGCTTTGTGCCCAGACGCGCAGGGATGGCTCGGTGAGATCGGCCAGCATCCCAAGGCCAAAGTCGCGCAGCCTGCGGTCGGCGGGGCCGTCCTGCTGTCGCATATCGGCCAACTGGGTGAGGGCATCGGTCTGCCAGCGTGCCAGCAATTCCGCGTGATAGGCGGGCACATCCTTGAAATGCCAGTAGAACGACCCCTTGGTGGTTCCCAGCCTGCGTGCCAGGGGTTCGGCGGCAAGCGCCTGCGGGCCTGCCTGCCTCAGGGCGTCAAACCCTGCTGCGATCCACCTGTCCGAATTGAGCCGCGTTGTATTCATGCGCCAGTGGATAGGGCCGGGCCGTAGCCAAGGCAAGCCGTCACCGGAAGCAATGTTTCCGACACGCGAATTGTCGCGTAATGCTGCGACGGGGCGGATGCCATGTGATCAAGAAACAGGCATGATCAGTCCCCGCGCGCCATTGCCGCTTACCCATCTGCACCTTCCACAGGTTCGCGATTTTGCCGTTCTTGCAGGGTTGGAGGCAGGCGTGCGCGGCATGCTGATGTCTGTGATGCCACTGGTGATTTACCGTGCCTACCCTGATGCCAGCCTGGTCAGCTGGATCTATCTTGCCGTTGGGATCGTGTCGTTGCTGTTCGGGCTGATGGTGCCATCGCTGGCGGCGCGCTTGTCGCGACGGTGGATGTATACGGCAGGAACCGTGTTCTATCTGCTGGGTGTTGCCTTGGCCTTGACCCAGATCCCGATATTGAGCGCGCTGGCGCTGGGTGTGCTCAGCCTCGGCACGGTTACCTGCGCGGTTTGTCTGAACGCCTATGTGCTTGATTATGTGGCGCGTACCAACCTGGCGCGGTCTGAATCGATGCGTCTGCTGTTCAGCGGGCCGAGTTGGGTTGTAGGGCCGATCACCGGCGTCTGGTTGCTGAACTGGTGGGCGCCTGCACCCTTCATTGTCGCAGGGCTGTTTGCACTGGTGCAGATGGCGATGTTCTGGCGGCTGCGGATGGGCAACGGCAAACAGATCACCCGCGCGCGATCACAGGCGCCGCAGCCGCTGGCCTACCTCGGGCGTTTCGTACATCAACCCCGGCTTGTGGCAGGCTGGCTGTTTGCGGTGATCCGATCCTGCGGCTGGTGGGTCTATGTCGTTTATCTGCCGATCTTTTGCGTTGAAAACGGGCTGGGCAACGCGGTGGGGGCGGCGGCGCTGTCGGCCTCGAACATGACGTTGTTTGCGGCTCCGCTGCTGATGGTGGTGGTGCGCCGGGTGGGCGTGCGCAACGCCGTCAGCGGGGCCTTTGCCCTGGGCGGTGCATTCTTCATCGGCGGCTGGATGTTGACGGCGTCGCCCTGGATGGTGGTGGCGAGCCTGTATCTTGCATCAGTCCTGCTGATCATGCTGGACGTCTGCGGATCGCTGCCGTTCCTGATGGCGGTGAAACCGTCGGAGCGGACGGAAATGTCGGCAGTCTATTCCAGCTATCGCGATGCCTCGGGCATTGTGACCCCTGCCGTGGCCGGTCT
Organism: Sulfitobacter sp. EhC04; assembly: GCF_001650875.1. GTDB lineage: Bacteria > Pseudomonadota > Alphaproteobacteria > Rhodobacterales > Rhodobacteraceae > Sulfitobacter. The sequence goes on along the minus strand of NZ_LXYI01000008.1, from coordinate 28,885 downwards.
GGTGCTGCTGAGCATGCCGATCGCAGGCCTGTTTGCGGTCTGTGGCGGCGGCATGTTGTGGGCGGCTTGGCTGGCGCGGGGGTTGCACCCGCGCCTGGGAGAGGCAAGGCCGAGGTTTTCTGCCTAGAGCACCGTCCAGTTTACCTGATTCAATCGGGTACTCTATCCCTTTGATATTGCGCGATGTCCGAGTCGGAAATCGTTGCCGATTTCCTCGCCATCGCTCTAGCCCAACAGCCGCCGCGCGATGACCTGCGCCTGAATTTCGGCGGCACCTTCAAAGATGTTCAGGATGCGTGCGTCACACAAGACGCGGCTGATCTTGTATTCCAGCGCAAAGCCGTTGCCGCCGTGGATCTGCAACCCGTTGTCGGCGGCGGCCCAGGCGACCCGTGCGCCCAACAGCTTGGCCATCCCGGCTTCCACGTCGCAGCGGCGCCCCTCGTCCTTTTCAAAGGCCGAGAAATACGTGAGTTGCCGCGCGATCATGATCTCGACCGCCATCATGGCCAGTTTGGATGCCACGCGCGGGAAGTTGATCAACGCCTTGCCGAATTGTTTGCGGTCCTGCGCGTATTGCATCGAGATATCCATCGCCGATTGCGCAACGCCGATGGCGCGGGCCGCTGTCTGGATACGCGCGGATTCAAAGGTCTCCATCAACTGTTTGAAGCCCTTGCCCTCTTCGCCGCCCAGCAGGTTTTCCCCTTTGACGTGGAAGCCGTCAAAGCCCAGCTCGTATTCCTTCATGCCGCGGTAGCCCAAAACCTCAATCTCGCCGCCGGTCATGCCCTCGGTGGGGAAGGGGTTGGCGTCATCGCCGGGGGTCTTTTCGGCCAGGAACATCGACAGGCCGCGATAGTCTGTGGTGTCCGGGTCAGTCCGGGCGAGCAAGGTCATCACATGGGTGCGGGCGGCATGTGTGATCCAGGTCTTGTTGCCGGTGATCTTGTAGTCATCGCCGTCCTTGACAGCGCGCGTGCGCAGGCTGCCGAGGTCGGAACCCGTGTTCGGTTCGGTAAATACCGCTGTGGGCAGCGTTTCGGCAGAGGCGATGCGGGGCAGCCATTTCTCTTTCTGCGCGTCGGTTCCCCCCGCGATGATCAGTTCCGCCGCGATCTCCGACCGGGTGCCAAGGGAGCCGACACCGATATATCCGCGCGAAAGTTCTTCCGAGACCACGCACATCGAGGCCTTGGACAGGCCGAAGCCGCCGTATTCCTCGGGGATGGTCAGGCCAAAGACACCCATTTCGGCCAGTTCGGTGATCACCTCCATCGGGATCAGCTCGTCCTTGAGGTGCCAGTCGTGTGCAAATGGTTCGACCTTTTCCACCGCATAGCGGCGGAATTGCTCGCGAATCATCTCAAGTTCTTCGTCGAGGCCCGTGGCCCCCATGGTGATGTTTGCAGATTGCTCCTGCATGAGGTCGACAAGACGAATCCGTGCGGCCTGCGTGTTGCCGCCCTGGGTCAGCGTCACGATCGCGGGTTCCATCAGGCCCCGCATATCGTTCTGGGACAGGCCGAGGTCCTGCAAGCGCAGAATCTCGCCCTGGTTCATCTGAATGCCGCCGTAGATCTGCCAGAGATATTCGCCAAAGGCGATCTGGTGGATCAGCTGCTCGATCTCGCCGAATTTGCCGTTCGATTCCAGCGCTTGGGCCCATTTCTGCATCTGACGGAGGGATTGGGCATAGGTGGCAAGCCACGCAAGGCCATGGGCAGCGGTCTGATGCTGCTCGATCAGACTGGCCGAGACCCGGCCATCGGTGCTGACCATTGCGCGGACGCTGTCCTTGGCCTTTTCAAGGATGCTGTCGACCGGGCCAACCGATGCTGCGGTAAGTTCCAGCAGGTTATCAAGTATCACAGGTGCGTTCAGTGTCGTCAGGTCCTGACCATCATGTGCCATGTCTATCATCCCTTTTCTGCTGGCTAGCCACTTAGCCTCTTCGCAGTCGCAGCACAACAAAGATACGTTTCGCTGCGGCAATTTGTTCTAAAATTGCGCAGCCAGTGATATTGACCTGCATGGCAACATGCAAAGACTGGGCTGACACGCAGGTGCCCTATCTTTGGCCGTCATGGCAGCCAAATCAATGCTGAGACAGGATTTCGCCGACGGGCCGTCGCCCTGCTGTTTTCAGAGCGACAGGGCGTCGAAACAACGGGCGATTGGTAAAGAGTGATGCCCAAATGGGCTTATCATGTAGTGAAATACCGCGACGGCAGCAGGGAGACCTGCAACCATCTTACCCTTGACGTGCGACAGTGACGCCGGAAATGTCTTCGATAAACGTGACGATCCGCGTTTTTACAGCATCGTCCTTGATAGATGCCAGGGCGGAGACAATTTCCATGCTCGGGTCGGCATTGGGGGCTGTGTTGGCATTGTCGTGCAGCCCGTCAAAGAAGTAGGACGGCGGAACATCAAGGATTTGCGCCAATTCGAAAAGACGGCTGGCGGCAACCCGGTTTGAACCGATCTCATACTTCTGAATTTGCTGAAACGACAGGTGGAGCTTTCGCGCTACATCTGTCTGCGAAAGGCGGCGCAGCGTGCGAATTTGCTTAAGTTTTTTTCCGACGTGGGCGTCTACTGGATGGGGCATGACTTGGAACCTCTGGTTGAACATACACTTTAATCGCGAGTTTCCCCATTCCATTCAATTGCGTAGATTCTGTTATTTTCTGTTCACGAATGTGATGGGGATGGGTGATAATTGTTGCATTAATGGGTGATTGGTTTACGATTTTTGTTGATGAATAAACCTATGATCAAAATTGACGCAACGCTGAGCGATATCGAAAGCGCCCCGCCCGCGCTGCTTTTCGAGATGATACGGTCGTTCGTCACGCTTGCCCGGACCCTGAACCTGAGCCATGCGGTTAAGGAATTGGGCAGTACCAGGCAGACATTGCGCCGACACATTGCATCACTTGAGGCAGAGCTGGGCGCGCCATTGTTTATCGTGGATGACCGGCGTTACCAGCTGAGCGAGAAAGGCGAGGCAAGCCTTGCTGGCGCAAAAGATATCCTCGCGCGGGGTAAGACATGGCTGCGTGGCGCGTCGTCGTCGCACGGGAACCTCCAGTCTCTGCAGGCGCATGTCGGCGACTGGGATTTCTATCAGGAGCAGAAGCCAATCGGTTTGATATGGGAGGACTCGTCCCTCCTGTTGCGTGAGACCTTTCGTGCCTGGTCCATGTCCTGCGGTCAGATCGAGAGCAAGAGCCTGGCCCATGTCCGGCCCTATCTTCTCGTATACCGCGAATCAGGCACAGAGTGGCTTTGTGTCGAATTTGGCGAGCGCTCGGCCTATGTGGGGTGGTTCGGGCTGGATTATGCCCGTTCGAGCATCGGCAGACCCATTGCCCTACTACCTGCGGGCGAAGAATTTGGGCACATGCTCAATCAGGCATTCCACGATGTGCAGGCTACACAGCTTGCCCGACTGGACCACGTCTTTACCCGCATGCCCCGGCCAGACGGTGCAGGCTGGGACCCAATCGCATATCAACGCCTTATGATGGCAGGGTTTTTCCCTGACGGATCGCCAGCGGTCATGACCCTTGTTGTGCCGACTCCGGAGGTCCTGATTCGCAACCTGGAGCCTGAAAAACTGGCCGGATTGGTGGATATTGGGATGCAGGAATTCGACAAAAATGAGGCAAAATTCGAGGAGATTTCCATGACTTGAGCGAGTTTCTGCCTTAATTTTGACAAATTCGATTCAATTTACGGGTGTTTTTCTACTTCTTGGCGTAACCTGAGGTCAGGCGGCTAAGGAGACCAAGAGTCATGACTGTTCAATTTCCAAGCAATGCAGCGCCCTTCATTGCGACAAGCGGAAATATTCTGGGGGCCAACAAGATAGAGATCACGGTCGGCAGCGACTTTGAAATCTATAGAACCGTAGTTGAAGAAGAGCGTCCAGCGCAAAAGCTTGGCGATCCATTCAACCCTGAATACCATGATCTCAGGAAAGAAACCGGTTTCTGGCTGATCGGTCGCAACCAATTTGGCGATCTCATCCATACCCAGGCGTTCAAGACAATCAGTCTTCAGGATGTGGCGCTCAGCACCTACCTGATGCGGAATTATCAGAAATTCCCGCCGCCTATTCCCGGTGTCGATCTGGGGCGGTCGCGGTATCGGGCGTCACCCGGCGCGCACCGTATCAACGGTGATGCTGTTTACCATGGTGAGGTCTGGATGGCCCCGGACGAAGGACAGTACCGTGGCACCGGCCTGTCCAGTGTGCTGACGCGCGCGGGCATCCTCGAAGCGGTCAATCGCTGGGACCCGGACTGGATATTCGGCTTCATGTTGCGTGCCGTGGCATTCAAAGGGTTCTCCGAGCGCGTGGGCTATATGCATACCGAGCCCGGTGCGCTGAAATGGGCTGTCCATGGCCGGGAACAGCTGTTGGAGGCCTTCATGGTTTATCTCAGCCGCGAGGATGCCCGCTTTATGCTGGATATCCCGGTCGAAGAACTGGTGGCCTGAACCAGACAGACGCGCCATCGGCAAGCCATGGTCCTTGCATGAACCGTCGGTGCCGAAACAAAAACGCCCTCGCAGCTGCTGCGAGGGCGATTTTTTTGGTCATTCGCTTTATATTCCCGACGTTGGTTCCGCGTCGCCCAAGGGCCGGGCTGATACGAAACCAGGGCGCGGAACTTAACCGATGGCGGCTGCTTTTACGTCGTCATCAATATGCGCCATATACTGGCCGAAGTTTTCCGAGAACATCGTTACAAGCTTGACCGCCTGACGGTCATAGCTCTCCGGGTTGTCCCAGGTGCGACGCGGGTCCAGCAGGATGTCAGGCACACCGTCAACCGATACCGGGACCTCAAACCCAAAGTTGGGGTCCTTGCGATACTTCACGTCTGCAAGCGCACCTTCCAGTGCGGCCGTCAGGAGGTTCCGGGTGGCCTTGATCGGCATCCGGCTGCCGGTGCCATAGGCTCCGCCGGTCCAGCCGGTGTTCACCAGCCAGCAGGTCGCGCCGTGCTGGGCGATTTTCTCGCGCAGCAGGTTGCCATAGACTTCGGGGCGTCGCGGCATGAAAGGCGCGCCGAAGCAGGTGGAGAACGTGGGCTCCGGCTCGGTCACGCCACGTTCTGTGCCGGCGACCTTGGAGGTGAAGCCGGACAGGAAGTGGTACATCGCCTGTGCGGGGGTCAGCCGTGCGATGGGAGGCAGGACCCCAAAGGCATCGCAGGTCAGCATGATGATGTTTTTCGGATGGCCGCCCAGGGCCTTCTTGCTGGCATTGGATATATAGTGCAGCGGATAGGCGCAGCGCATGTTGGCTGTCAGGCTGTCGTCCTCGAAGTCCAGTTCCTTGGTCTCTTTGTCAAAGACCATGTTTTCGATCACTGTGCCGAACTTGGTTGTGGTGGCGTAAATTTCCGGTTCCGCCTCGGCAGACAGGTTGATTGTCTTGGCATAGCAGCCCCCTTCGAAGTTGAAGGTGCCGTTGTCTGACCAGCCGTGCTCGTCATCGCCGATCAGTGTGCGCTGGGGATCGGCTGACAGTGTCGTCTTGCCGGTGCCGGACAGGCCAAAGAAAACAGCGGTGTCCACCGGGTTGCCTGTCGCGTGATTGGCCGAACAATGCATCGGCATGATGTTCTTTTCCGGCAGCAGATAGTTCAGCAGGGTAAAGACCGATTTCTTGTTCTCGCCGGCGTATTCGGTGCCGCCGATCAGGATGAGCTTGCGGTCAAAGTTCATTGCGATCACGGTTTCGGAGCGGCAATTGTGTTTCTTTGGGTCCGCCTGGAAAGTCGGGCAGTTGATCACCGTGAAATCAGCGGTGAAATGGTCAAGGTCTGCGCGGTCCGGACGCCGCAGCATGGTGCGTATGAACAGGCCATGCCACGCCAGTTCGGTCACCATTCGGACGTTGATCGCATGGCGGGGATCGGCACCGCCGACCAGATCCTGAACAAAGTAGTCCTTGCCCTGCATATGGGCGATCATGTCGTCATAAAGCGCATCGAACCCTTCTGGCGACATCTTTGCATTGTTTTCCCACCAGATCGTGTCAGCGACACTGTCGGTCATGACTACATGCTTGTCCTTGGGGGACCGGCCCGTGAACTTTCCGGTGGTCACCAGGAACGAGCCGCCGTTGCCAAGCGTGCCTTCACCACGTTTCACGGCGGCCTCGACCAGAGCCGGTTCCATCAGGTTGTAATAGACATTGCCCAGCCCCGCGATCTTTTGATCTTCAAGGCGGAACTGCGGGTTTACCCGTCCAAATGTCATGTATTTTCTCCTGCAGGCGCGCGGAAATTGCGCAAATCAAGGTTGCTCAGGCAGTCTGCCTGCGACCATCTAGGGCCATGCAGCGCCTCTTAACACGAGGTTTCAAGATATGAACAGGCAGGTTTGTCGCAGTTAGCGCCATCATGGCAAACTTTGGCGGAAAGGGGGGTGAAAGAGGCTCCGACCAAGCGATGTCCGGGACGCGCAGCACGGCTGATGTCCATGAAAAAGTGCGGCAATTTAGCCATTCCTAACCAAATTGTGGCCGAATTATGGGTGGAAGCACGGTGATTCGTAGTTAGAGATTGATTCGATGGCCACATTCGGGGTTCTATAAATCAAAAATCAAAAACGAATATTGAGCAGCATAAGAAGGAAGCGGGCAATGTCTAAAATTGCATTGGTTGACGACGACAGGAACATCCTGACGTCCGTCTCGATGACTCTGGAAGCCGAAGGTTTCGAGGTGGAAACCTATAATGACGGGCAGGCGGCACTTGACGCCTTTAACAAGAAACTGCCGGATATGGCGGTGCTCGACATCAAGATGCCACGCATGGACGGCATGGACCTGCTGCAGCGGCTGCGGCAGAAAACCGCAATGCCGGTCATTTTCCTCACCTCCAAGGATGATGAGATCGACGAGGTTCTCGGCCTTCGTATGGGCGCGGACGACTACGTCAAGAAACCCTTTTCGCAACGCCTTCTGGTGGAGCGCATTCGCGCCCTCCTGCGCCGTCAGGATGCGGTAGAGACCGGCGAGGTCGGCGATACCGAAGAGACAAAAGTGATGGAGCGCGGCGACCTGCGCATGGACCCCCTGCGGCACGCGGTCAGCTGGAAGGGCAAGGATGTGTCCCTGACCGTGACCGAATTCCTGCTGTTGCAGGCACTGGCCCAACGCCCCGGTTTCGTGAAATCCCGCGATCAGCTGATGGATGTGGCCTATGACGATCAGGTCTATGTCGATGACCGGACCATCGACAGCCATATCAAGCGCCTGCGCAAGAAGATGCGGACCGCCGACGATGAATTCTCGGCGATTGAGACGCTTTATGGGATCGGCTACAGATATAACGAAGAATAGAGCAGGCCCTTGGCAATTGCCGAAAGGAACTTTGTGCGCGACATGAGCACACCTTCAAGGGATGGCGATATTGTTCTGGGCGACGACTGGATCGCACCGGACAACGACGCACCGGACGAAATGCGCGCCCGCCGGGAACGGCGCAGCCTGCTTTCATTGCGCTCGTCGCCGCTGACCCGCAAGATCATCACATTCAACCTGATTGCGTTGAATGTGCTGGTCGCGGGCATCCTCTATCTGAATTCATCCAGGGACAGCCTGGCGGTTCAGCGTGCGTCGGCGCTTGTTTCTGAAAGCGAACTGATCGCGGATGTATTCGAAGCGCAATTGCCCAGCAACGCACCTGTGAACCTCGCAACGGGCGATGGTGTGGATGTCGCTGCCACGCTGTCCGCGCTCGACCTGCGCAGCGGCGTCGAGGTCTATGTATATGACACCGCCGAGACGCTGATTTCCCAGACCGAAGGCGGGAAGGGCGGCCCGGCGGAAGACCCTGAGCGAACGCTGCTGACAGATGGCCTGAACTGGTTGTGGGGCAAGTTGTCGGCCCCTTTCGGTGGCCCGGATGATGCTGAAGTTCCCATTGAGGACAGGTTGAAATCAATGATCCCCGGTGCAGCTGCAGGCGGCACCCAGATCGAGAACAACTTTGACGCTGACGGTGGTACTTTGTTCACGGTGATGACGCCGATCCTGCAAAACGGTCAGGCCGTCGGCTTTGTCGCGATCGCTTCGGCAGCAGGGGAGATTGACCGCCTGGTCCGGGGCGAACGCGAGCGTGTGTTGCAGATGTTCGTCATCGCCACGCTGGTGTCCATCGGGTTGAGCCTTGTTCTGGCATCGACCATTGCCAACCCTCTCGCGGACCTGTCCGCAGCGGCGGAGCTGGGACGTGACAAAAACGCCCGCAAAGTAAACCCCGGACGGATCCGCATTCCGGACCTGACAGCGCGACCTGATGAGATCGGCCGCCTTTCCGGGGCGCTGCGCGGCATGGTTTCGGCGCTTTACAACCGGATCGACAGCAACGAACAATTCGCCGCTGACGTGGCACATGAAATCAAGAACCCGCTGGCCTCTTTGCGGTCTGCCGTTGGGACGCTGCGGATGGTCAAACGTGACGATCAGCGCGAAAAACTGCTGGATGTGATCGACCACGATGTGCGGCGCCTGGACCGCCTGGTCAGCGACATTTCCAATGCCTCCCGGCTGGATTCGGAGCTGGTCAAGGAAGAGGAAGAACAGTTCAACCTGCTCAAGATGATCGGAAACCTCAGCGAATTCCTAGGCGAGGAAGCCAAGGGCAAGGGGATCGACTTTATCACCGATCTGCCCCCTGACCCGATCCTTGTGCACGGGCTGGAGGCGCGGCTGGCGCAGGTGTTTGTCAACCTGATCACCAATGCGATTTCGTTCTGCGAAGACGGCGATGCAATCCGGGTCTGGGCACGGAAACGGGAGAACCGGGTTCTGGTGGTGGTCGAAGATACGGGCCCCGGAATCCCTGAACAGGCGCTTTCCAAGATCTTTACCCGGTTCTATTCGCAACGCCCCGAAGAGCATTTTGGCAATAACTCGGGCCTCGGGCTGGCGATTTCCAAGCAGATCGTCGAAGCGCACGGCGGTGTAATCTGGGCCGAGAATATTCGCCCGACAGAGGCTGATATCACCTCTGATCCGCTGGGTGCGCGATTTGTTGTAGGTTTGCCGACCTGAGCGGAGAAACCGATATCCTGCATGCCAGCACGGTCCGGATCGCAGAGCGGGGCGTGTTGATCATCGGGCCTTCGGGGGCTGGAAAATCCGCCTTGGCACTGCAATTGATTGCGCTTGGCGCGACGCTGGTTGCCGATGACAGGACGCGGGTTTCCCGGCACGGTGACGATGTGATCGCGGATGTGCCCGAGAGCATCGCAGGGCTGATCGAAGCCCGTGGCCTGGGCATCCTGCGGGTGCCGCATGTCGGCCCGACGCCACTGGCGCTGGTGGTCGATTTGTCCCAGGCAGAGCAGGATCGGTTGCCACCGCCCCGCTCGCATCGGGTTCTGGGATTGGATATTCCCTGCCTGCACCGGGTCGATGGCCCGCATTTCGCCTCTGCCATCTTGCTTTATCTGCGGTGCAGCATAAGTTCTGAGCAATGAACGATAGTGATTCAGCCGGGTCTGCCGACCGCCGCGCCACGCGTCCGCATATCGTGCTGGTCACGGGGCAAGCTGGTGCGGGGCGATCGACCGCGCTGAATGTGCTGGAGGACGCGGGCTTCGAGGCGATAGACAACCTGCCTTTGCGCCTGATGCCTGCCTTGCTGGCCGCGCCCGCGCGGGCAAGTCCCATGGCGCTGGGCATTGATCCGCGCAACAGGGATTTTTCACTGGATGCGATGATGGACCTGCTGCGCCAGCTGGCCGCAGCCCCTGATCTGACGTCAGAGCTGCTCTATCTCGATTGTTCGACCGAAGTGCTTTTGCAGCGCTTTTCCGAAACCCGCCGCCGGCATCCGCTGGCCCCGGTGGACCAGCCTGAGGAAGGCATACGCCGCGAGCGCGATCTGCTGGCCCCGATCCGTAACCGCGCGGATGTGCTGATTGATACGACGTCCTACAGTGTGCATCGCCTGCGTGAGGATATCGAAAAGTGGTTTGTCCCTGGCGGCAAGCACCACCTTGCGGTTTCGGTGCAGTCCTTCTCGTACAAGCGCGGCGTGCCACGCGGGGTCGATATTGTCTATGACTGCCGTTTCCTGCGGAATCCTCATTATGAAAAGGCGCTCAAGGCGCTGAACGGGACGAACGCCGCCGTTGCCGATTATGTCAAGCAGGACGCCCGGTTCGATACATTTGCGCAGAAGGTACTTGAACTGAGTGTTTACCTGCTGCCCGCCTACCGCGAAGAGGGAAAATCCCATATCGCCATCGCCTTTGGCTGCACGGGCGGGCAACACCGTTCTGTGACCATGGCCGAAGATCACGCTTTGCGTCTTGCAGAGGCGGGGTGGCCGGTGTCAATAAGGCATCGCGAACTGGATCGCCAACGAATAGCAGAGGCACCATCTTGATCGGCATCGTGATTGTAGCGCATGGAGGATTGGCACAGGAATACCTGTCGGCGATCGAGCATGTCGTTGGGTCACAAAACGGCGTGCGTGCCATTGCCATCCACGTCGATCATGACCGCGATGCCAAACAGGAAGAGATTTGCGATGCGGCCGACGAGGTCGACCAGGGCGCCGGTGTGGTTGTCGTGACCGATCTGTTCGGCGGCTCGCCCTCCAACCTGTCGTTGCTCGCCTGCAAGCAGGCCAATCGGCGGATCATCTATGGCGCGAACTTGCCCATGTTGATCAAGCTGGCCAAATCCCGCCAGATGGATGTACCGGATGCCGTGCGCGCGGCGCTTGAAGCTGGTAAGAAGTACATCGACAGCCAGAATGTGAGCGCGCAGTAGAAAGCCCAATTCCTGAAATGACAGATATTTCCCTCAAGATTGTTAACGTAAAGGGGCTTCATGCACGTGCCTCCGCAAAGCTGGTGGAAGTTGTTGAAGCATTCGACGCCCGCGCCGAAGTCAGCAAGGACGGGATGTCCGCGTCTGGTGACAGCATCATGGGTCTTTTGATGTTGGCTGCATCCCGTGGTACCACTATTGACATCCAGACCTCCGGCCCCGATGCAGATGCATTGGCCGAGGCGCTGACCGCATTGGTTGCGGATAAGTTCGGGGAAGGCTACTGACACCGCTGATGCGCGTATGACAAAGGTGATGTTGCTTGGTGGATGAGTCACAACCATTGATAAATCGGAACACGAGCGCGAAAAGCGCCCGTGCAGAAACCGTTTCGTTCAACAAGTATGACCGGCGCAGCCTTTCCTATGCGTCGACCTTCGACGATCCCTGGAAGTCCCGCTTTATCAGCGTGATGGAGATGTTTACCGGTAAACTCTCTATCCTGCGCATGATCCGCCAGTTCGAAAAACGCGGTGCCCCGTCGGGGCAGGCATTCTGGCGCGCGGCCCTTGATACGATGCGGATCGACTTGACAACGCCTCAGGAACAATTGGACCGCATCCCGGCGAAAGGTCCTGTTGTGGTGGTGGCGAACCATCCCCATGGCATGGTCGACGGCATGATCTTTGCCGATCTGATCGGGCGGGTCCGCTCCGACTACCGCATCCTGACACGGTCGCTGCTGACGTCGATCGACGAGGTGGCAGGCAGCTTCATGATACCGGTGCCATTCCCGCATGACCCTGACGCGCAGCGCAAGGGGGTCGAAATGCGGGCCAAGGCGATGGCCCATCTCAAGGATGGTGGCGTTGTGGCGCTGTTCCCATCCGGCGTCGTTGCCTCGTCCGAGACCTGGTGGGGCCCGGCGGTCGAGGCGGAATGGAACGTATTCACGGCCAAGATGATCCGCCGTTCCGGTGCTGCTGTCGTCCCGATGAAGTTTCCCGGCCAGAACAGCCGCGCCTATCAGATTGCCAACCAGATCAGCCCGATGCTGCGTCAGGGCCTTTTGCTGCACGAGATCGTCCACTCCTGCAACAAGCCACAGGGGCCTATCGTCGGCCATCCGATTGATCAGGCTGAAATCGACAGATATGCCGATGATCCGCGTGGATTCATGGCTTGGCTGCGGGCGCATACGCTGGCCCTGACGGGCTGATCAGGCCATTGTGGCCGCAGATCTACGGTGCCCCGCCTTCACCCTGAGGCAGATTACATTGCCAGTAGCCCGAGCGCGCGCAACGCGTCGGCCTCGCACCGGAGTTTTCAAAAACTCCGGGCCAAACTTTTCGAAAAGTTTGGTCGGGCAAACCGCGACCGCGTGGTTGCGGGGGGTGGACTGCAAGGCTTCCGGGCCAAAAACGCCCCGCCTCCAACCTCACGCACATCACATCGCCAATCTCCCGAGAGCGCAGCGCGGCAGGGTATGAGTGTTTCAATTTTGACGCGAAGTGCCATGGCGGCTCCGGTCTTTTGCCTGCCCCATCCTCGGACACCGTGCAAATGAAGACATGTCATATTTGACATGTCTTCATTCGAGGATCAGAGGAGAGAGCATTCCCCGTCAGAGCAACGCGCCCAGAAGTGGGAATCGGTTGTGAGGCCTTCGGACAAGTAAAATCAACGGGTTGGGGCGCGTCCCGTGACTGTAAAAGAACCCGACGCGCTCTAGCGGGTCGGCACAGGCTCATCGCCGCGATAATCGTAGAAACCCCGCTGGGTCTTGCGGCCCAGCCAGCCCGCTTCGACATATTTCGTCAGCAGCGGGCAGGGCCGGTATTTCGTATCCGCCAGCCCGTCATGCAACACGTTCATGATTGCAAGGCAGGTGTCCAGACCGATGAAATCGGCCAGTTCCAGCGGCCCCATCGGATGGTTGGCCCCCAGTTTCATCGAACTGTCGATGGATTTCACCGACCCAACACCTTCATAAAGCGTATAGACCGCTTCGTTGATCATTGGCATCAGGATCCGGTTGACGATGAAGGCCGGAAAATCCTCTGCCGAAGCCGCGGTCTTGTTCAGCTTTTCCACAACGTCGGCGCAGGCCTTGAATGTTTCTTCGTCCGTCGCGATGCCACGGATCAACTCTACCAGTTGCATCACCGGCACAGGGTTCATGAAGTGAAAGCCCATGAACTTTTCCGGCCTGTCCGTGCGGCTGGCCAACCGGGTGATCGAAATCGAAGAGGTGTTCGAGGTCAGGATCGTCTCGGGCTTCAGATGCGGAATCAGATCCTCGAAAATCGCCTGTTTCACGGTTTCGCGTTCTGTCGCGGCCTCGATGATCAGGTCGCTCTTGCCAAGGTCGGTCAAGGTGGTGGTGGTCTGGATACGTGCCATCGCCGCCGCCTTGTCCCCGGCCGAGATCTTCTCGCGGTTGACCTGCCGTTCGAGGTTTCCGTCGATGATCTCAATCGCCGCGCGCAGGGCGTCTTCGGAGACATCCGTGAGTTTGACGTCATAGCCGGCGAGCGCCATCACATGGGCAATCCCATTGCCCATCTGCCCCGCGCCCACGATACCGATTGTCTGGATGTCCATGGCCCGTCCTTTGTCTGAGTTCAGCACACATTAGTGCGCGTGGGGCCGCAGCCGCAAGTGCTGCAACTGTCTAAAAGGTTCGGCAAATTCTTCCATTTACAGAATCGCAAGCCGGTGTGGCGCATGGTGCGGATGGGTGAGTTAAAAGAGGTGGGTTTATGACCTATGACGTGCTGGGGCCGGGTGCCCTTGATTATCAGCCGTGTCGGTATGCCAATTCGAAACTGATGTTCCGGGGGCCGCAACGCAATCTGCAGGAGCCGTACATTGCCTTTCTCGGTGGGACAAAGACATATGGAAGGTTCATTGAGCGACCCTTTCCTGTCTTGGTAGAGGAATGTCTGGGTACGCCCTGCGTGAACTTCGGTCTGCCCAATGCCGGCATTGATGCGTTCACGCTTGATCGGTTTGTCATGGATGCGGCGGCACGGGCGGACGCCGTCGTGTTGCAGATCACCGGAGCCCAGAACATGTCAAACCGATTCTACACGGTCCATCCGCGCCGGAACGATCGGTTCGTGGCACCGTCGACCCTGTTGCAATCAATCTATCCAGAAGTGGATTTTGCGGACTTCCATTTTACCCGGCATTTGCTGGGGCATCTGCAAAAGGTGTCGCCGGACCGGTTTGCGGCAGTGCGCAGGGAGTTGCAGCGCGCCTGGGTTGCACGGATGAAACTGCTGTTGGGGCAGACTTCAAGGAAGTGCATTCTCCTTTGGTTCTCTGACCGTGCGCCTGAGCAGAACGATGGCGACAGCGCGCAGATGTGCGGTGTCGGCCCCTTGTTCGTCACCCGTGCCATGCTGGATCAGGTCGCGCTGGATGCGGCCAGTCTGGTCGAGGTCGTTGCCTCTGCCGCTGCGATACAGAAGGGGACCAAAGGCATGATTTTCAGCCCGTTTGAAGAGATGGCTGCGGCTCAGATGTTGGGCCCTTTTGCGCACGAGGAATGTGCCGCCAGACTGATCGGGGAAATCGCTTCTCTTGATGCAAAAAGGCCCGCCTGAGGCGGGCCTTTGAGCGTTCTGTAACGGCCAGTCAGGCTGGCCGGTCACATCACAGCTTCCCCAACAGTTCCGGCACGGCCTCGAAGAGGTCGGCAACCAGACCGTAATCGGCCACCTGAAAGATCGGGGCTTCCTCGTCCTTGTTGATGGCGACGATGATTTTCGAATCTTTCATGCCCGCAAGGTGCTGAATCGCACCCGAGATGCCGACGGCCACGTAAAGCTCGGGCGCGACCACCTTGCCGGTCTGGCCCACCTGCCAGTCGTTCGGGGCATAGCCGCTGTCCACAGCCGCACGCGATGCGCCAACGGCGGCACCCAGCTTGTCGGCCAGTTGTTCGATCAGCTTGAAGTCTTCCTCCGAGCCGACACCACGGCCACCCGACACAACGACACCCGCCGATGTCAGTTCAGGACGGTCGCTGGCGGCAACCTTGTCCTCGACCCAGGACGACAGGCCCGGATCCGACGCCGCACCCACAGTCTCGACCGAGGCAGAGCCACCGTCGCCTGCCGCATCGAAGGTCGATGTGCGGAAGGTGATGACTTTCTTGGCATCTTTCGACTTCACGGTCTGGACCGCGTTGCCAGCATAGATAGGGCGTTCGAAGGTGTCGCCATCCACAACGCCGGAAGCGTCCGAGATGATCATCACATCCAACAGCGCCGCAACGCGGGGCATCACGTTTTTCGCGTCGGTGGTGGCCGGGGCAACGATGTGTTCATAGTCACCGGCCAGCGACACGATCAGCGCCGCTGTGGATTCCGCCAGACGGTGGCCCAGCGTTGCGTCCTCGGCAACCAGCACCTTGGCCACGCCGTCGATTTTCGCAGCAGCCTCGCCCGCTGACGCGGCAGAACCGCCCGCGCACAGAACGGTTACGTCACCAAGAGACTTGGCAGCGGTCACGGCCTTGGCGGTGGCGTCCATCGCCAGTTCGCCATTGTTGACTTCAGCAAGAAGCAGAACAGCCATTACACAACTCCCTTTTCTTTGAGTTTCGCCACCAATGTGTCGACATCGGGCACGATTTCCCCCGCTGCGCGGGCCTCGGGCTCTTCCGTCTTCAGAATTTCAAGCCGGTTGGCAACTTCCACCCCGTAGTCGGCAGGCGTCTTTTCATCCAGCGGCTTTTTCTTGGCCTTCATGATGTTGGGCAGCGAGGCATAGCGCGGCTCATTCAGGCGCAGATCAACTGTTACCACGGTGGGCATGGTCACCTTGATGGTCTGCAGCCCGCCGTCCACTTCACGCGTCACAACCGCATGGTCGCCGTCAATCGAGACGTCGGACGCAAAGCTGGCCTGCGACCAGCCCAGAAGCGCCGACAGCATCTGGCCAGTGGCGTTCATGTCGTTGTCGATGGCTTGCTTGCCACACAGCACAAGGCCGGGCTGCTCTTCGTCAACGATCGCCTTGAGGATCTTGGCAACGGTCAGCGGTTCGATGTCCTGATGCACGTCGTCGGTCGCAACCACCAGGATCGCCCGGTCCGCGCCCATTGCCAGCGCCGTGCGCAGGGTTTCCTGCGCCTGTTTCACACCGATGGAAACCACGACGATCTCTTCCGCCTGACCTGCTTCTTTCAGGCGGATCGCCTGTTCGACCGAAATCTCGTCAAACGGGTTCATCGACATTTTCACGTTGGCAAGATCAACACCGCTGCCATCCGATTTTACCCGGACTTTCACATTATAGTCGATCACGCGTTTGACAGGCACCAATACCTTCATGTGCGTTCTTCTCCTTGGTTGATGCACACCCATTTAGGGCGGGCGATGGAATTGTCTTGTGCTGGTTTAGCGAAACCTCAAGGCGCGAAACAGGGAAAAATCGGCATAATCCACCGTGAAGACGCCGCGTTCTGACGTGTTAGCGCTGGCATTTGGTCATCCAGGCCTCAGTCCCGGTTGGCACCCGGCACCCAGAGCACATCATCCTTGCCACCGTTGTTCGCCATGCGCGCGGCGACAAAGAACCAGTCACTGAGTCGGTTGAGGTATTTTACAGCCGCGCCGTTCACCTCCTCCTGCTCTGCCAGCAGAACAGTCAGACGTTCCGCCCGGCGGGCAACGGTACGGCAAACGTGCAATTGCGCGGCCAGCGCGCTGCCGCCCGGCAGGACAAAGCTGCGCAGTGGTTTCAGTTCGGCGTTCATCACGTCGATTTCCTGTTCCAGCCGGTCCACCTGGGCCGGGGTCATCCGCAGGGGCGGGTATTCGGCCTTGTCGTCCGATGCCATGTCCGGTCGGCACAGGTCGGCACCCAGATCGAACAGGTCATTCTGAATACGGCCGAGCGCCTTGTCGGTTTGGCCTTTCGCTTCCAGCCGTGCCACGCCGACAAAGCAGTTCAATTCGTCGCAGGTGCCATAGGATTCCACCCGCGCGCTGTGTTTGGTCACACGGTCGCCATTGCCCAGTGCGGTCGTCCCGGCATCGCCGGTACGGGTATATATCTTGTTGAGTACAACCATCAGCCTGCTCCTCCACGTAGCCAAATGAACCCCAGGATCAGCAGAACCGCGATGAACTGTGCGAGGATTCGCAGGCGCATCAGCTTGTTCGAATTGCGCTTGTTGAATTCGCCGCCACCGGCAAAGCCACCGAGGCCGATCAACAAGATGACCGCAACGGCCACGACGGCCAGAAGCACAACGATGAACAGAGGGTCTTCAAACATGATCTTTCCCTTTCGTTGGGTCGGGATGTAGCGGCAGAGGCCCTGAACGCAACCTTTATCCTGCCCCCATGACCCGGTCCAGCAGGGCTGTGGGCAACAGGCGGCGCAGCATGCCCGCGAAATAGGTTGGTGTCGTGACATAGTATCGCGGCCGCGGGCGGGCGGCCTCACAGGCATGAACAAGGCGCTTCAAAACCGCTTCAGGACCCAGCTCAAACCGATCCGGCCCGGACGATTCGTAGAGCCGTTTCAGCAGGCTTCCACGGTACTGTGCCGCGCGAGGCGAGGCTTCCCAATTGATCCAGCGTTCGAAATGCGGGATCGAATTGACCCTGATCCTTGAGGTCACCGGCCCCGGCTCGATCAGGCAGATGTGCAGTCCGGTGCCGTGCATTTCGAGGCGCAGTGTATCGGTCAGCCCTTCCAGCGCGAATTTCGTCGCACTATAGGCCCCTCGCCAGGGAATCGTGACCACGCCCAGCACGGAAGAGCATTGCACGATCCTGCCATGACCCTGCGCCCGCATCACCGGGATGACCGCACGGGTCAGGCTGTGCCAGCCAAAGAAATTGGTCTCGAAGATGCTGCGCAACCCGTCTGTCGGCAGGTCCTCCACCGCGCCGGGCAGGGCGAATGCCCCGTTGTTGAAAAGCGCATCCAGCGTGCCACCCGTTGCGGCAAGTACTTCGCCCAGTGCTTGCCGGATGCTGTCCTCATCCGCGTAGTCGAGGCGCGGCGCCTCGAACCCCTCGGCGATCAGGCGGTCGCAATCTGCCTGTTTGCGGCAACTGGCGAACACCCGCCAGCCCCGCGCGCGCATGCCATGGGCGCAGGCCGCGCCGATGCCGGTGGAACAGCCGGTGATCAGGATGGAACGTGCCGACATGAAAAAGGCCCCCGTGGTGGAGGCCCTTCTTTGCGCGCGGCGGATGCTTTGGCAAGCCGGGGTCAGCCCCCGGTCAGCAGGAAATCCGCCATCCAGCCTTCGGGGCTGCCATCGAGCGGCTGCATTTTGACCCAGCCGTCGCCGTTGTCCAGAACGACGCGCACAGCGTCACCTTCGGCAAGTTTGGTCACAACGCCAAAATCGGTGCCGGGACCGCCGCGCACGTTCACACGGTTGCCGGAGACAATGCGAATATCCCCTTCTGCGGTCGAATAGGCTGCGGTGCTCAACCCATCGTTGGGGTTGATCAGGCTGGGAATGATCGCAGGTGTATCGGCGCTGGATGTCAGACTGCCGACGTTCTGCGGCACACCGCTATCGTTGACAGAGTCGACCGCAGCGGCGACTTCGGGGGCGACAGTGTCGCTGTCGTCCAGAATATCACTGATGGCGGTCAAATTCAGCGAAACCCGCGTCACGCTGTCATCGGGGTCGTTCAGTGGCGGATCAGTGTCAACGAAAGCGGTCTTGGTGCTTCGCTGTTCTGCGGCATCGGTGATCGCCGTCTGCTCCTGAACCTGCGGTGCCGGGTTCATGCGCGCAATCTGAACGCTGCGCGGTTCAAAGTCCGCACCGCCGCTCATCTCGTAGAAAGCCCAACCCAAAAACCCGAAACTCAGTAAAATAAATCGCTTCATGACACTCCCCAATGTACACGCGTTACAACACTAACACATAAGTCAGGCATTTGGGTTCCCTACTTGAAAATTAATCCGGGCGTACCGGGGAAAAAGCAAATTCCGGTCCCCCGTGACGCATCTGCCGCAATGTGGCGCAATGCAGGCATTCCAGCGCTTGCCGCCCAAGCCACCCTTGGATAGAAAGCCCTCCATGTCAGATGTAACCGACCCCCCTCAGGCGGACCCGAACAATGTGTCCGAACCGCTGCGCCGCGCGCTGGGCGACAGGTATCTGACCTATGCTCTCAGCACGATCATGCACCGTGCGCTGCCCGATGCGCGGGACGGGCTGAAGCCGGTTCACCGCCGCATCCTTTTTGCAATGCGCGAATTGCGGCTGGCATCGACCGGTGGATTCCGTAAATCGGCCAAGATTTCGGGCGATGTGATGGGCAACTATCACCCGCATGGGGACGCCGCGATCTATGACGCGATGGCGCGTCTGGCGCAGGATTTCAACGTGCGTTATCCGCTGGTCGACGGCCAGGGCAACTTTGGCAATATCGACGGCGATAATCCCGCCGCCAGCCGCTATACCGAGGCGCGGATGACCGCCGTTGCCGAGGCGATGCTGGAAGGGTTGAACGAGAACGCTGTCGATTTCCGCGAGAATTATGACGGCACCCTGACCGAACCGGCGGTGCTGCCCGCGCAGTTCCCGAACCTGCTGGCCAACGGGTCGTCGGGCATTGCCGTGGGGATGGCCACCAACATTCCGCCGCATAACATCGCCGAACTTTGCGATGCCTGCATGCACATGATCAAAGTGCCCGATTGCCGGGATGATACCCTGCTCAACTTTGTGCCCGGCCCCGATTTCCCCACCGGGGGCATCATCGTGGAACCGCCCGAGAACATCGCGCAGGCCTACCGCACCGGCAAGGGCGGCTTTCGCCTGCGCTGCCGCTGGGAGGTGGAGGACCTTGGCCGGGGTCAACGGCAGATCGTGGTCACCGAAATCCCCTATCAGGTACAGAAATCCAAGCTGATCGAAAAGATCGCTGAGCTGATCCAGACCAAGAAGATCCCGATTCTGGGCGATGTGCGTGACGAATCCGCAGAAGACGTCCGTATGATCATCGAACCGCGCTCGCGATCCGTGGACCCGGATGTGTTGATGGGAATGCTGTTTCGCAATTCCGATCTGGAAGTGCGGTTTTCGCTGAACATGAACGTGCTGATCGACGGCGTGACGCCAAAGGTCTGCAGCATGAAGGAAGTGCTGCGCGCCTTCCTCGATCATCGCCGGGAGGTGCTTCAGCGTCGGTCCACCCACCGGATGGAAAAGATCGACCATCGGCTTGAGGTGCTGGAAGGTTTCATCGTTGCCTTCCTGAACCTTGACCGCGTGATCGACATCATCCGCTATGACGAGGATCCCAAGGCGGCGCTCATGCGCGAGGACTGGGGCAAGACCCACGTCCGCGCGATGGATGAAAAGGACTATGTCAGCCCCGCGCCCGGCGAGGGCGAATTGTCAGAGGTGCAGGTCGATGCGATCCTGAACATGCGCCTGCGCTCCCTGCGGCGTCTGGAAGAGCTGGAGCTGCTGCGCGAGCAATCCGAATTGATGGAAGAGCGCGCAGGGCTGGAGGATTTGCTGGAAAGCGAAGACCTGCAATGGGACAGCATCACCGAACAGCTGCGGGCCACCAAAAAGCAATTCGGCAAGGACTGGATCATCGACGGCGTCGATTGCGGCAAGCGGCGCACGGACTTTGCCGAGGCCGGTGTGGTGGAGGACGTGCCGATCGAGGCGATGATCGACCGCGAGCCGATCACGGTTGTCTGTTCCGAAATGGGCTGGATCAGGGCCATGACCGGCCATATCGACCTGACCCGCGAGCTGAAATTCAAGGATGGCGATGGTCCGCGTTTCATCTTCCATGCGGAAACCACGGACAGGCTGCTGGTCTTTGGCTCAAACGGGCGGTTCTACACGGTTTCGGCGGCCAGCCTGCCCGGCGGGCGCGGCATGGGCGAACCCCTGCGTTTGATGGTGGACCTGCCAAACGAGGTGCGCATCGTTGATCTGTTCATTCACCAGCCCGACCGCAAGCTGCTGGTCGCCTCAACCGCTGGTGACGGGTTTGTCGTGCCGGAGGTGGATGTGGTGGCCCAGACCCGGAGCGGCAAGCAGGTGCTGAACGTGCGGGGCGATGTGAAGGCATTGGTGTGCAGGCCCGTGACCGGGGACCGCGTGGCAGTGGTGGGCGAGAACCGCAAGGTGCTTGTTTTCGGTCTGGACGAGCTGCCTGTAATGGGCCGGGGCAAGGGCGTGCGCCTGCAAAAGTACAAGGACGGCGGCCTGTCGGACGCCACCACCTTTGACAGTGTCAGCGGCTTGACCTGGCTTGACCCCGCGGGCCGCACCCGGACAGAGATCGCATTGACCGAGTGGACCGGCAAACGCGCCTCCGCCGGTCGGATGGCCCCGCGCGGCTTCCCCCGTGACAACAAGTTCACCTGATCCGGGCCGCCTGGCATGAGCGATACCGCTGTGCCAGACAGCCCTTGGGCCGCCGCTCCGCAGGCGGCACCGGCGAAGCCCCCGGCAGGTGGCATGCAGGTTGAATTCGTTGGCCGCCGCTGGTCGCTGTTCTGGCTTGCGCTCAAGACCGGTTTTTTCACCATCCTGACCCTGGGATTCTATCGCTTCTGGATGAAAACGCGTTTGCGGCGCTGGTACTGGTCCGCAATGCGGCCCGGCGGGCATCCGTTGGAATATGTCGGCGACCCGCTGGAAAAGCTGCTGGGCTTCTTCATCGCGGTCGTGGTGCTGACCTTTTACATCGGCATCGTGAACCTGCTGCTGATGTTCGTCAGCTTTTCGGTCTTCAATTCCTCCTGGGTTGGATACATTGCCAGCTTTGGCGGCGTTATCCCGATCTGGTTTTATGCCCGATACCGCGCCCGGCGCTATGTGCTGGCCCGGACCCGCTGGCGTGGCGTGCGATTTGGCCTCGAAAAAGGCGCATGGGGCTATGCCGTGCGGGCGCTGGTGCACTGGGCGGTGACGATCCTGACGCTGGGCGTCCTCTGGCCCCGAATGACATTCCTGCTGGAAAAGTACCGCACGGACAGGACATTTTTCGGCTCTTCGCGACTGGTGCAGGGCGGGCGATGGCCGATGCTTTATCGTGCGGCGGTGCCGCTTGTCACGGTGGTGGTTGGCGGCGTGGCACTGGCCCTGTGGATATTGGTGATAGACCCGATCAGCCCGGATCTGCTGGCCAATCCGGGCGCCATGCCGTCGCGGTTCGTGACAGCGCTGCAACTTGGCCGCTGGCCGCTCGCCTGGCAGAACCCGGAGCGGCTGTGGGCGATCCCGGTCATTCTGGCGGGGCTCGTCTATGGCGCGATCCATTACCGTTGGGTGGCCAAGCGCATCATGGCCAACCACAAGGCCGCCTATGGCGTGACCTTTGCCTCGCGCCTGCAGGGGCCGCGCATCGCGATGATCTATACTTTCGGTATGTTCATTTCCTATGCGGTGCTGGTGATTGGTATCAGTATTCTGGTGTTGTTGAGCATTTCCATGTACGGCCCGCTTGCTTGGCTGGAAGCGACCAATTCCGCTGGGCTTGGCGGTTTCGGCGACCTGCCGCGCTGGCTGTCCTTCGGCATCCTCGGGGTGATCTACCTGTCCGTCTTTCTGCTGTGGGGCGTGCTGCATAACACCTTTGTCACCTTCCCGATCATGCGCCACATGGCGCGCACCACGACCCTGCCGACCACGGCGGGTCTGCATGCGATCAGCCAGCGCGACCGCGACGCCTTTGCCGAGGCCGAAGGCTTTGCCGAAGCGCTCGACCTGGGGGCGGCGATATGAGTATCGGGTTTGACGCCATGGGGGCTGCATTTTTCGAAGGCGACAAGCCGGTGGCAGAGGAGATCAGCCTGCACATCGCCTCGGGGGTTCTCCAGATCGGGTTGGACGATGGCCGCATCCTGCGCTGGCCCGTGACCGACGTGCGGCAACTGCCCGATACCGCCGGAAAGAAGGGCGCAGTGCTGCGGCTGAAGGATGATCCCCTTGCGCGCCTGTTCGTGACGGACACCAGCCTGCTGACACATCTGCCGCACCGGTTTCGCCGAACGCCGCCGAAGGGGCGCGGCAGGCTTCTGGCCTGGGCCGTGGCGGCGGTTGCGGCGGTGGCGTTGCAGATTGGTGTCCTGATCCCGCTGCTGGCCGACAACATGGCAACCTACATTCCGTCCGCAGGTGAACGGGCGCTGGGCGAGGCAACCTTTGGCCATATCCGCGAGGCACTGGATGATACCGGCCTGAACCCGGTGCCGCTTTGCGAGGCACCCGATGGGGTGGCTGCGCTGGAAAGGCTGGTGGCTCGCCTGGACGCGCCGACGGATGGTGTGGCGCAGGTCAATGTCGCGGTGCTGGATCATCCGATGGTCAATGCCTTTGCGCTGCCGGGCGGCTTTGTCGTGTTGTTTCGCGGGTTGATCGAGGCGGCAGAAAGCCCCGATGAGGTCGCGGCGGTGCTGGCCCATGAGATCGGCCATGTGGTCAGCCGTGACCCCACGCGCCATGCCTTGCGGTCTGCCGGGTCCATCGGTGTGCTGGGATTGTTGTTTGGCGATTTTGCAGGCGGTGCGGCGGTATTGTTCCTGACAGAACGGCTGATCGCTGCGCAATATTCTCAGGAGGCCGAGGCCGGGGCGGACAGGTTCGCCCATGACGTTCTGGCGCGCGCCGGGGTCAGCCCCGCCGCGCTGGGTGACATGTTCGAGAGCTTTCGCCGCAAGTACGGTGATCGCGATGGCGTGGCAGCGCATTTCCTGAGCCATCCGGCCCTGGGCACCCGCATCGAAGCGGCGCGGGCGGCAGTTGAAGCCGGGGCTGAGTATAACCCGGCGCTGAGCGCGGAAGATTGGTCCGCCCTGCGCGGGATCTGCGACTGACTCGTCTCAGAAGGCCGCCTCTACCTCGCCCATCAGGGGGTGGGTCAGCCCGATCTTGCGAAATGTCTCAAAGTCCTGCTGTACGACCATTTCCCATGGGTCACCGTCGATCTCTGTGCCCCGTTCGGCAAGAAAGATCTCTTTCGCGGCGTCTGTCTTGTCCTGAAACATCAGCGCATAGGCCAGATGGGCCGCAACCCGGCGGTTGTCGGGGGCTGCCTCCAGCGCCTCGCGCGCAAGGGTTTCGGCCTTGTCCAGTCGTGAGAACAGCACATCCCCGAAAGAGACAATCGCCGCCTGTTTGGCGAAAAGATCACCGGCCACCCGCAGGTCATCGGCAAGATCGCTGTCTTGCGGAAATGCCGTCACCACGGTGCGCGCATGGCTCAGCATCTCGCGATAGCCTTGCAGGGCGGCGTCGTAGTCTTTCCTTTCCTCCTGAAGAGCGGCGATTTCATAGAGACTTCCCGTGACGGCGCGCTGGGAACCGGGATCGTGGGGCAGCAGCTCTGCCGCGCGCCTGCGCCAGTCCAGCGCCTTTGCATGATGTTGCGCGGCACTTCCCGGATCATCTGTCTGATGGGCGTGGGTTCCAAGGCCGGAAAACACCATTCCAAGATCGCTTGCATAGGTCGGATTGTCAGGCTGTTCCGCCGCCAAATTGCCGAAAATCTCACCCGCCGCCTCAAAATGCGTTTTTGCGGCTTCCGGGTTGTCCATGAGTTCGGCAAGCTGCGCCAACCGCATTTCGACCTTGCCCAGATCGTATTGCCACCGCAACTCGGTGGGTGAGATCAGAACGAGACGTTGGATGATGTCGCGTCCCTGTTCGAAATACGTCTTTGCCGCCTCATAGTCGCCGGCGTTCTGGTCCGCTGTTCCGATATTGTTCAGGCTGACCGCCAGATCGCGCTGCCAGGCACCGTTCTGAGGGTCTATTTGTACCATGGCCCGTGCCAGGTCGAGGCCCCTGTCGAGATACGCCCGGCTTAGATCAGTATCGCCCAGTTCGCGCGCAATATCTGCCAGTGCGTCCAGCAAGACAGCGGCATCGTGTTTGAATGTGACGTTATCGGGGGCCAGCGCGACAAGGCGCTCGCGAATTTCGAGCGCCTGTTGCAGCAGATCCCGGGCAATTGAGGGTGTATCGCGTGCCTGTGAGAGACCGGCCAGCGACCCCAGGCTGGCGGCATATTCGTTCTGCCAGTCCGGGTTCGCCGGATCCCGCTTTATCAGTGCAGCCCGCAATTCGTGGGCTTGCGTGAACAGGTCCTCAGCCCTGGTCAGGTCATTCTCGCCCAATGCGATACGGCCCAACTTGTCCAGAATGCCTGCGGTGCCAGCCCCATGACGGCCCAGCGACGGGTCCACGTCATCCAGCACCAGGGACAGATCAAGTGCCGCCGTGTAATGCTTCCGCGCCTCGGCAGGATTTCCTTCGGCAATCGCAAGATCGCCGAGCCGCGCTGACGTGACCCCAAGGGCATGTTGGCGCCCCGTGTGATCCGGCGTTTCCGCAAGCAGTGCCATCTGCTTGTTCCGTGCCTCCTGATACGCCTTGCGCGCCGATTTGAGGTTGCCTGAAAGGTAGAGGGCATCGCCAACCTGTGCTTGCGCCATGGCGTCGTTGTCCCGCAAGAGGCGATCATGGGGAAAGTTCTGTATCAGGTTGGCGTGCAGGTCCTGGGCCTGCCCCAATATCTTGCGCATCGTCTCTGCGGGGACTGGGACAGACGAGAATTCTTGCGCGAGGTCTGACAACAGAGCGCCAGAGGCCTCTGTCGCGGTGCGCAGGGCAGCTTCGGCATTGCGTTCGCCTTCTCGTGCCGCGTTGCGCTGGGTCCAGCCGAGGACGCCCAGAACGCCGACAACAATCAGGGCCGCGACCGCGCCAGAGGCTGTGCTGCGCTGACGCCGGGCCGCAGCCCTTTGGCTATCCAGGATAAATCGACGCTGTTCGGCTGTAGGCTGCGGCGTGTCTTTTGGTTGCCCTGCCAGCCAATTCTGGGCGGCTTGCAGTTCGGCCCCGCGCAGGGCCTGCGCGCGTGGCCGCGCCGCCGCACTCCAACTGTGGGCCAATGCGGCAAGGCGCGTGTGTTCCCTGATCCAGTCGATATCGCTGCCGATTGCCGACCTTATGCTGTCTATCGCGGTGGTAAGATCATCGTGGTCGGTTGCATAGATGTGGTTCAGTCCTGCCAGAGCTGGCGGCAGCTTGCCGTCCACGTGATCCACAACCACGGGGATGATGCGCTTGTTCAGGCCGTCGGCGAGCCCTAGCTGCCAAGCACAGTCCTGCGATTCCGCCGATCGGGGGCTGAGGGCAAACAGGATCATATCGCTTTCGCGGATCAACTTTTCCAGTCGGGGTCGCGATTCCTGCTTGGGCAAGTCGTCTTCCGTATCCAGAAAGACCGTGAGGCCGGGTTCATCCGCGAGGGAGCGGCACAGTGTTGCGACCTTTTCCTGGTCCTTGGGGGAATAGGAAATGAAAATTCTTGTCTCTTCCGACATTTTGCCTGCACCCGTTTGCCCAGCCGCATCTTGCGACGGGGCCCCAACGAAAGCCAGCGATGATCCTGACGGTCGGGCCGATCAGGTCACTGCCTGGGTGCCCAGCGGTTTCGCCGTCATCCAGACACCGCCCTCGGGGCGAAGGGTCAGGATCATCACCGGTTTCGGTTCCTTGCCCGCGACGGGACTGAATTCGAATCGCGACAGCAGGGTCGCCAGAACGATCACCGCCTCTTGCAGGGCAAAGGATGCGCCGATGCAGATGCGCGGCCCGTCACCGAAGGGCAGATAGGCGTAGCGGTCGATGGCCTTGCGGTCGGCAAAGCGTTCCGGGTCGAAGCGGTCGGGATCATCCCACAGCAGCTCGTTGCGCCCCAGGGCATATATCGGGATCATCACCGTATCGCCCGGACGAATTTCCCGACCGCAGAGTGTATCGCTTTTCTGTGCGGTGCGCGAAATGATCCCGGCGGCGGGGTAAAGGCGCAGGGTTTCGTCGATGATCATGCGGATGTATGGCAGGTTTTCGACATCGTCGCCGGTGCAGGCGCGGCCCTGCAACACCTCCTGCACCTCTTGGCGGGCGCGTTCCTGCACCTGCGGGTCAAAACCCATCAGATACATCGCCCATGACAGGGTCAGGGCCGTTGTTTCATGCCCGGCCACGATGAAGGTCAGCAGGTTGTCGCGCAGTTCCGAGGTGGACATCTGCCGCTTCGTCTTGGGGTCGACGCCCTCCAGCAGCAGGTCGAGCAGGTCCGGTACGCCCTCATGGCCGCGTTTCGCGCGGGCCTCGATGGCGCTGTCGGCCATGGATTTCATTTCTTTGAGTGCCGCACCCGACATGAGGCGGCCAGGGCGCGGCACCCAGTCGGGAAAGCCCAATACGTCGAACAGGCTGATCTTGCCCGCCTCGGCGATGTAATCGTCAATCGCGCCATGCACCTTGTCGCGGTCAAAGGTGTCGCCGCCCGAAAAGGTCACATCACCGATCACGTCGAATGTCGTTGTGACCATTTCGTCCAGCATGTTGACCGCGCGGGGGCCTGCGCCCTCGATCCGGGCCACCGTGCGTTCAGCGGCGGCGGTCATGATCGGCGACAGGTTCATCACGTTGCGATGGGAAAACACCGGCGCGGCCGCGCGCCGCTGCCAGCGCCAATGCGCACCTTCGGCGATGAACAGGCTTTCGCCAATGGCGGGTTTCAGCAGGTTCTTGGTCACCAATGACTTGGGGTAATCCTCCAGCCGGTCCAGCAGCACTTCGCGGATTGCACCGGGGTCCATCACCATGTGCCAGCGCTTGCCTGTCTTGCCCGAGACCATGGGCTGTCGCGTCGCGATGTCCGGGATAATGCTGAGCACGTTGCGTCGCGCCTCTGCGAGGCTCTTGAAGATGCCCCAGGGTTCGGTGACCAGCGGCACGCGGACGGGCAGGGTGGTGGACATGGGGAACCTCCTTGGACCTGTTGGGTGATAGATAGGGGGTGCGGCACCATTCGCCAACGTGGCAATTGATTGCACCGGCGGCAACCATCGGGTATCGCCTGTGAAAGCACGGTGCTGGAAGAGGTAAACAGATGATCCGCGTACTTGCCCTATTGATGTCCGTGGCATTTCTGGCCGCCTGCAATGGCGCGGCTGACCTGAACAAGGCACCGGTGCCACTGGGGGATTTCAGCCTCCTGCACAATATCGCAGTTGCCCCGAAGGCCGTGAAAGGCCCCCTGAGCCGGGAAGTCAGCAAGGAACAGCTGACCAAGGCCCTCACCGATGCCACCGCAGAACGCTTTGGCCGGTACAACGGCAGCCGCGACTATCATTTCGGGATGAGCATCGAGGGATATGTGCTGGCGCAGCCCGGTATCCCGCTGGTGTTCGCGCCCAAGTCGATCCTGATCGTGAACCTCACGGTCTGGGACGATGCGAAAAACCTCAAGCTGACCGAGAAGCCGCATCAGATCACGGTTTTCGAATCCTTCGATCAGGGGCCGGTTGTGGGGTCGGGCTATACCAAGTCCGCCGAAGAACAGCTCAAGAACCTCAGTCAGAATGCGGCGAAGTCGATTGAAAGCTACCTCGTGAAGCAGAACCGGGAAAAGGGTTGGTTCAGCGCAGGCCCCGGTACGGGCGCTCCTGTCGCCGAAGAAGTCGGCGGCTAGGGCAGGGCCGCAAGTCGGTGCGAAGTCGCGCTTGATTTTACTGGCAAGACCCAATACATCGCCCGCCAGATAGGACCGGGCCGATGCGGCCCCTCAATTCAAAAAGGGTGCTACCACCATGGCAAAGGCAAAGTTTGAACGTAACAAGCCGCACGTTAACATCGGCACGATTGGTCACGTTGACCACGGCAAGACGACCCTGACAGCGGCGATCACGAAGTATTTCGGTGACTTCCGTGCGTATGACCAGATCGACGGCGCGCCCGAAGAGAAGGCCCGCGGNNCAGGTGGGCATCCCCACGATGGTTGTCTACATGAACAAGGTCGATCAGGTGGACGACGAGGAGCTGCTGGAGCTGGTGGAGATGGAGATCCGCGAGCTGCTGTCCTCCTACGAGTATCCCGGCGACGACATGCCCGTGATCCCCGGTTCCGCGCTTGCCGCCATGGAAGGCCGCGACCCCGAGATCGGCGAAAACTCGATCCGCGCGCTGATGAAGGCCGTTGACGAGTTCATCCCGACGCCTGCGCGCGCCGTGGACCAGCC
>NZ_LXYI01000007.1 GCF_001650875.1 Sulfitobacter sp. EhC04 | reverse complement strand
TGATCGGTATGACCCCGTTTCGGGGCCCCGCACCAGGAAGCACTCCAATCGGCAATGACACTTTCCATGCCGCGCTCGCCAAAGACACGATCGATGCCGATCTGGTTCGACCAGGCTGCGACCCGCGCCTCGTCGCGCAGGATGTACTTCATCTGTCGACGTAACTCTTTGGGCGAATGACACCCGCCCGTGCCGACCCGCTTCACCACGCTTTGCGGCACCCGCAGCGCGTTCCAGGACATTACCGCAACTGCCCCGCCGGATGTGCCACGCCGACGGCCCGACGATACGCGCGCTTCGCCTGCCATGGCTGCAGACCGCCGCCCCACATGAGGCAGTATCTCGCCCAATACCGCCTGCTGGAGGGTGCGTGTTTCAGCCATCGCGCTGCCCCTCCCCAACGTCCCGAAGATCGGACACCCGGACGAAGGACCCGCGCAGCGAGGCCGCGCGCAAAGCCTGCACGGCCCGGGCAACCTCTTCAGCCCGGTCCGCAAGCCGACCGACCAGTGCCGCGTCGCGCGCGTTCCACCGCAGCTTGCCCGCATGGGCAAGCTTCAGCATCTGCACAAGATTGCGCGCCAAGGCATTGAGCTGATTGGCCGACGCCTTGAGCGCAGTGACCTCGTCCCGGCGAAACGCGACAATGCCGGATGACAGACGGATCATGTGCCGGAGCAGACCCGACGTGGTCATGCCCGTCTCAGCCACAAGCGCCTCGAATGCTTCGGCCTCACGGGCGGACACCCGAACCTGCAGCACGCGGCCCTTTGTGGTTCGATCCGTCACCACACCGCGCGCCCGCACGCGGGCGACAGTGGGCCGGGAGCAGCCAACACGCACGGCGATCTCCCCATCACCAAGCCCTTGAGCAGCGAGCCGGAGAACCTCCTGTCGGGCTATGGTGGAGAGGCGTTTGGACATGGGCGGCAAGATTTATCATTAGATAGTTTTTGTAAACACGAAAACTCTAATGAGTCGCCGTACAAGTTTTGTCATACACAACACCGTTCCTGTCAACGTCCCTTCGGTCCGTTGTCGCACCTTCGGTGATCAGCAGGCAGGGCCTTGGCCATGCCTGCTGTAAACCCCACGCGACAACGAACAGACCGAAGGGACACCGCCTCCCCCGCGCCGCGATCCGGGACCCCGGCCCGGATCCTGAACAGGCGCGGGAATGACGTCGGCGCAGCCGACACGATATCCCTTCATTGGCGTTGAATGCTCAAAGGGGTTCTCCCGGAAGGAGAAGAAGACCTTGTGGGATTGGAACGCCTGCGCAGCACCGTGCGTATTACGTCGGCGCTGATACGGATAGTCGATGGTCAGGTGACCCGACACCTCGAAGGCTGATGGCAGCATTAGGAAATTGCCACAACGACGCGATGGCGAAAAGGATGGACGCTGCAATGAGGGTCGGCGTGAGTGACCTGCTGACCGATTGACCGAACGCGTACGCAGATGATCGCCAAAACAGCACATCGCCTCAGCAGCTGCACATCTGTCTGACCCAAAGGTTGAACGCCTGTATCGCGCAAGGTGTGGACGCCATCCCGAGGCATCGCCATAACGGCGCAAAATATACGTTATGGAGTCGAAGAATGCTTGTTGTGACAGCCATCTCCGCAAAGGGCGGATCGGGAAAGACAACCCTCATTCAAATGCTTGCGTCCGCCATGCTGGCACGCGGCCGCCGTGTGCATGTCATGGATGCGGATGCTGACAAGCAGATCCTCGAATGGGAATCAAAAAGCGCGCGCGCCGACTTCGGTGATCTGCCACGCCTTCCATGGCCCACAGGCTTGACCGTGGCCGATGCCCCAGAGACCGTTGAAGGCCTTTACCACGCGCTGGATGGCTTTGAGGCTGAAGGTGTGGATCTGGTTCTGATCGACACCCGCCCCGGCGAGCACCCCGACACCGAAACACTGGCGCTGGCCTGCGACATGATCCTGGTGCCGGCCGTGCCGGTACAATCGGATTTCGTGGCGGCCCTGAAAACCCTGACATGGGTTATGCGCATGATCGAGACCCTCGGACCGGATGACCCCGCCCCGCTGTTTTCGGCGGTATTGATGAACGCGGACAAACGCGCGATCGATTTCGTGACCGCAGGCGATGATTTAGAGCGTGATGCAGCAAGACGCAGGGTTCACCGACAGGACCTCGAAGTCTTCGAGGTGATTTCAACCCTACCACTTCTGCCCACGCCGGTGCCCCATCTCGCCGCGATCCAGCGCATGCCGCTGACCGGACCACTGGAATATGTGCGGGACATTTATGAACAAGTTCTTCGTCATCGGTTGCAGGCGGGGCATCTTTCCTCAGCCCTGACACTGTGCGGCGATGTCCTTTGCGACATCGAGGCCATGGTGGACTCCGCCAATGGCTAGGAAGATTCCAAACCGGTCCGGGACCGCTGTCTCGAACGAAGACAGGCTGGCGCGGTCGCGGCAGTTCGCCACGAGCGCCACGAAATATGCCGTGTTCGATCAGAGTACGGCGGAAGCGGTCGCGACAGAAGGCCCAGCGGCAAATTCGATGGACAAGAAAGAACCCCGGAAAGGGGAGAAGGCAGCCTCGGCTGAAACGGCGCGCATCAACTCGGGGGTGTCTACTCAGCCGGTGGCGGATGATGCTTGCAGTACTCGCACCGAAGGGCAGTCTCGATCCTATTACGTGCGCATCGGGGCTGAGGATCAGGCACAGATTGATGCGCTGGCAGAACGATCTGGCCTTGACCCGGATTACATTCGGCGTGCCTTGATCAAAGTGGTTCGCGCCCGCATGCAAAACCTGCGCGACACCGCGACCTGGCATGAGGTTGCCTCCGCTGCACGACCACGCCTGTCCGAGTCCAAAGGCACTGGTGCCCCCTTTATGAAATCGATGATCAGGCTCGACGCCGCCCATGTGGCGGCGTTGCAGACAAGCATTGATGACCCGCTCAACGTCTATGGGGTGACGCAACTGTTATCCGCATTCGGCAAGGCGCTGCTGAACTCCGAGATCGAAGAGCTCGCTCAAAAGATCAGCGGCATCGAAGCCCGGGCAGCGCGTCCTGATCCAGCGTAAAGGCATCGCGTGCGGTCACGACAGCAATCTGACCGCCCGCCTCGATCATATCGATGAGCTGTGCCCATTCGGCAGGATCAGCATCTCGTTGCGTTGCGATCCCGTCCTGCACAGAAAAGGCAGCCTGCTCTCCGTTCGCCGCGAGAAAGACAATGCGTTGTGGCGCTTTGTCATCGCTGTGACGCGACAAAAAGTACGCATGGCTCTCGTTTGGGTTGTAGACACGGTCAGGATCGCAAACTAAGAGCAAGGTCCCGTCGTTTGCAGTCGCAGCATAGGT
>NZ_LXYI01000006.1 GCF_001650875.1 Sulfitobacter sp. EhC04 | reverse complement strand
AGTGCTTCCTGGTGCGGGGCCCCGAAACGGGGTCATACCGATCATATCATCCTGTCCTTTCCCAAGGGAACCGAGGCGGAGTTGGCAGAAGCCATCTCGCGCGAATGGGCGCAGGAGGTGTTCGGCGGGGATTACCGGGATCGATATCGGTATGTGGCGGCCCTCCATTGCAACACAGATCATGTGCATGCCCATGTTCTTGTCGACAAGGTCGGGATGGAGGACGGCAAGTTCCTCTCGATCAGCCGCCATTCCGAGATCAACTATGACATGATGCGCGAGTTGCATGCGCAGATCTCGGGCGAGCACGGGCTGGTGCTGAACGCCTCTTCCCGTCTGTCGCGCGGCATCATGGAAAACGCTCCGCGGGACACCGATTTGCAGGCGGCCCGCAAGGAGGGACGGGAGCCAGTGGTTGCCCCGCTGGATCCTGAAAGCCGCGCTCTGCGAGAGGCCGAGATACGCAGGCATGCCGAGGGGTATCGGCAGCTGGCGCAACTTGCCGGGATGGGCCTGGAGGCCGACACCCCTCCGGATGGATGGATGGGGCGCATCGCGGAGAGCGCAGAGCTTGCCGCCACCAACTTGATGAAAGGAATGCCGGTGAAAGAAGGGTTTGCCGAAGGGGTTGATATCCCCGCTGCCGGAGCGGATGTGATCGGTCGTCTGATCGCCGCCCGCGAGACATTGCAAGCGGAAGCCGACACCGCCTGGAGCGCCATCCAGGACATGGCTCCCGGTGCCGAAAAGGTCGAACTGGAACAGCTCTTTGCCGGGCAGGCCCGCGAAATGGGCACGCTTCTGGGCCGCGACTTTCTTGCGGATCATTCTTCATCGGTGTCGCCCGAGCGCGATCCCTACAGTGTGCAGGGGATTGCGGGGCTGGCTGCACGGGCAGGAGACGAGGACAATCCGCTCTGGGCTGAGGCCGATGCTGCACTGGGTCGTTTCAGAGCGGAATTGGCGCGGGTTCTGGCACCGATGGAGGCACGACTCGAGGAGGCGGGCAGCAGTATCGAAGAAGTTGCTGCCCGTTTCACCGCACCCCATCGCAGCGAGGCGCAACTCGAAGCCTCACGCCCAGTGGACGCACAGGAGCGCTCGGACTGGCTTGGGCTCGAACGCGATCTGCAGGCGCGCGCGCGTGATGTTTTTGCGGGGCTGCACATGGATCGTGATCTTTTGGCGGATCTGGCGCGTCAGGATATTCTTGACGCGGGGCAGGGCAGCCGCCTTGCCGACATCGCCACGCTGGACAAGCTGATCTCCGACGTGCGGCAAGACCTGCGCGACGGGGATATGGATCAGTTGGCAGCGGGCCGGATCGATCCGCTCATGGACCGCATCGAAGACCCTGGTCTGCGACAAGCCGTGTTCTCGGAGCTAAAGGCCATCGCCGCGGTGGATGCGGATGATGACATTGCCGGCCGCGACAGCGAACCCGCCGCCACCTACCGGACCCGGATCGAGGCTTTCGAGCGCGCCGAGGAGCGGGGGCGCGACCGGGACGATACCAGTGGCGACTACGGCCTCTAGAGGATTCAAAACATGCTGCATGCAATGGAAAGCCGTTGGCGGTATCCGATCGCCATCCTGCTCGGTCTCGGTGTTGGCATCTGGATCGGTGCCGCGATCGCCACGCTCTATCTGATGGCACGATTTGGCGACGACCTGGGTGGGTTCGATATTCTTGAACCTTGGGTGCTCAATCTGTCCGATCCTCGGATCAAGGCAAACCCTGCGGTGGAACATACTGCGTGGCTCATCACGGCACTTCCCGCCCTGCTTCTGGCGGCGACAGGAGCGACATCCGTTCATCGCGGGTCGCTCACCGATTATGATGATGCGCATTTCCAGTCGCGTCCCGAGCTCCGCCGCAACCGTATGTCGGCATCTCTTTCCCAGAACGGCTTTCTTTTCGGCAAGCTCGGGTCACCTGCGTCCCGCGCGCCTTTCGTGTCTGCCACGCCAGATCGCTTCCCGCACGCAATGATGATCGCGCCAACGGGCCGGGGCAAAGGGGTAGGCTTCGTTTTGCCGAACCTTTTGCACTTCCAGGGCAGTGCCGTGATCCTTGACGTCAAGGGCGAGAATTTCGAGAAGACATCCATCCATCGCCAAAAGGCGCTGAACAACCAGGTCTGGTACTTTTCGCCTTATGACTACGTCCAGCCCGAGGGCAAGAACGGGCCTGTCCTGACCCGCACGCACCGGTTCAATCCTCTCCAGCGCATTGCCGATCTGCCCAGCCCCGAGCAGCAATACACCGCCGTCAACACCATGGCGGACTTATTCCTCATCGTCGAAAGCGTGAACGCGCAGAGCTTTTTCCAGGCCGGACGCAGCCTGTTCGTGGCGTCTTGCCTCTACGCCATCGAGACCGGCAAGCCGACGATCGGTGAGGCGCTGCGGATCATGACCGGGGGCGGCAATAAAAAGGAATTCTACAAACAGGCCGCGATGCAGACCGTAAACCCGGTGGTGGCAGAGATTTTCCTGAGCATGGCCGACGAAGTGGACAAGATTCTCGATTCCTATGTCAGTGTGATCCGCGGGGCCGGATTGGAGCTCTGGCTCGATCCGGCGGTGGACCGAGCGACACAGGCAAGCGATTTCGACTTCGGCACTTTCCGACGAGAGCCACAGTCGCTCTATATCGTCGTGCAGCCGGAGCACCTGAAAACACTGGCCCCCCTGATCCGGCTCCTGTTCGCCGATGCCATCGCATGTCTGCAGCGCGCGCATCCCGGACCGGACGAGCCACATCCCGTCATGTTCCTGATGGATGAATTCGACCAACTGGGCAAACAGCCCCTGGTCTTGCAAAGCATCAAGACGATCCGCTCCTATGGCGGGAGGCTCTTTATCATCTCGCAGTCGATCCCCGGTCTTGAGGGCATCTACGGCGAAACCGACCGCCGCGCACTGCAGGCCGGTGCTGGTGTACAAATTTACATGACCCCGCAGGATGATCGCACCGCCGACGTGCTGTCCGCAGCCCTCGGTAAGCGCACGATCGTGGGCAAGACCAGATCACAGGCAACCGTGCGCAAACTCTCGGAAAGCGCAAATATCAGCCGTCGCTCGGAAGAACGGGCGCTGGTATCCCCCGCTGAATTGCTGCGTTTCCCACTCGACAAGGTCCTTGTCCTGCCCGAGGGGCAATATCCCATCAAGGCGGATCACATCCGTTACTATGCGGACCGACATTTTGAGGAGATCGACAAAGCACGGCATGGGCATGCCTTGCCCTATCCTCCTGCTGCAGCGCCAGTCTCGAGCAGGCCGAAGAAAATCACCCTCGAGAAACCAGAGCCCACAGCGCCCGCGGCGATCTCCATGGGCGACAAGGAATTCGAGACTGCGGTGCAGACCTACACAGGCGCGCTACAGGGATACGCAGAAGCCGCGAGGGCAAAGCCAAAGAAAACACGTTTCGGTGGTCGGGCGCGCTCTTCGGACGCAAAGGCGAGGGGATGATCTGGAGTTTGGCTATGCTGACAATTCGGTTGCCATATGCACTCCTGCGCGCGTTGCATTGGTTCCACGTCGTTTGGGTCATGAAATATCGCTACAAGATTTTGCAGGGTCCGATGCGCGAACGCCTCCGCGAGATCATCGGCCGGGCCTGCGACGAATTGGGTGTCCACATCGTGCGCGGCGTGCTGGTGCGGGATCATATCCACATGTTTCTTTCGATCCCGCCAAAACTGTCGCTGTCGGACGTCATGCAACGGATCAATTCACACTCGTCTCGGCGCATCCCGTTGGAGTTCCCCAAGTTTAGCAAGCACTACCGGGGCAGGCGCTCTTGATGTGGCGTTCCATCTGACATTACCTATCGACATCTCAAAAATCTCTTCTTTTCAATGCGGAATGGTCCCAATGGCACATCATCAATGCCCCTTGAAGAGCAAAGTGAAAAATGTGCTAGCGTTTGGGGCTTTGCAGAGGTCTTTCTCGGGCTGTGCTTTTACGTGCTGATGAAACAGTGCTTCGCAATCACATAGACGACTGTAATCTCTCGCCATCCAAGGCCGAGCTAAGATTGCCAGCGTCCTGCGCGTTGCTGCCATTCGCCCAAGGCGCAGCGAAGGTCCGGTACCCGCTCGTCGTGTCGATGCCTGGCGTCATGCCGCGTCTTGCGCGGATGGCGTGGACGGGGTGAACACCGGTCACTCCATTGCGCAGATCTGGCATCAAAGGTGAAGCCAAGCGATCTCGTCGTGGTGCAGTGATCGCAATCGTTTGTCTCGCTCAGGTCGACCCAGCGGCTCGCCGGAAAATACGGCCTTTGCCCACGGGCGATATGGGAATGGGCTTCTTCTTGTAGCGTTTCACCAGTCGGGCACCCAATACTTGCCACCAGAACTTGGCCGAGGCACTTATTGGGGCAACTGTTCCCAACCGAGACCTGCCCATGGCCCGCAAACCTGCCCTCTCCACTGACAAGTTGAAAGATCTCGGCACCGACAAGCTCGCGCAGCTGGTGCTGGACGAGGCCGAGCGCAACGCGGGTTTCCGGCGGCAGGTCAAAGCGGCGCTGGCCGGGAAATCTGGCCCCGAAGCCATTGCCAAGCTGATCGACCGGCGGCTGTCCGGGCTGGCGCGGGCAAAGAGCTTCATCGAATGGGACAAGGCCCGGGCCTTTGCCGACGATCTGCGCAGTCTGACCGATACGATCACGGCTGAGCTTGCCCCCGCCGCCCCGGCGCTGGCCATGGACCGGCTGCTGCGCCTCATCGCCACCCATGAACAGGTGTTCGAACGCGTCGACGATTCCTCGGGCCGCGTTCAGGACGTCTATTATCAGGCGATCCATGCGACCGGCGATCTGGCCCGCAGTCTGCCCGTGCCTGAGGCCGACGCGCTGCCGGAGAAGATCATGACCGCCCTTGGCGAAAGCACGCATGGCTATCTCGCTGACGTGGCCGAGGCTGTGGCGCCACATCTGCCGCAAGACAGCTTGGCGCGCTGGGACGGCGATCTGAAAGACGCCATCGCCGAGCGGCAAGCAGAAGAAGCAGCGCGCAAATCGGATGGCTGGTTTTACTCTATGACCTCGCAATGGGCCCGGATGCGTCAAATCCTCGCCTCGGCGCGGGGGGATCTCGATCTGCTCATCGCGCTGGAACTCAAGAAGAAGCCGCATATTCAGGATACACTGGTGATCGGGGCGCAGCTTCTGGAGGCCGGCCGCAGCGCTGAGGCGCTGGAGTGGGTGCGCAAGCCCGGGCGGCGCAGCTTTGGTGAAACCGATGATGGCCTGTCGCCAGAACGGGTCAGCCTGGAGGCGCGCATCCTGGACGCCACCGGCGACAGGTCGGCGGCGCAAGCCCTGCGTTGGCGCTGTTTCGAGGCGCGCCTGTCCGCCGACATTCTGCGGGAGTATTTGAAACAGCTGCCGGATTTTGAGGATATCGAGGCCGAAGACCGCGCCCATGCCTTTGCGCTGGAACAGTCAGACCCCGATGTGGCGCTGCAATTCTTCCTTGATTGGCCACGGCTTGATTTGGCAGCAAAGCTGATCGAGACGCATCCGCACCGCTGGGATGGGGGAGAATGGCACATCTTGCCAAAAATCGCGAGCCTTCTGGAACACGATCATCCGCTGGCGGCGACGATCCTCTACCGGGCCCTTCTGGACAACATCCTCGACCGCGCAGGCTCCAAGGCCTATGGGCATGGCGCGAAATACCTCGGGAAGCTCGGCCTGCTGGCGGGCGAAGCGGACCCAATCCGACCAGGCGGAATGGTCGACCACGCAGCCTATCTTGCCAAGCTCAAGAAAACCCATCCTCGCAAATCAGGATTCTGGGCGCGCGTCAGTGACACTGAACCGAAAGCACCACAAGCAAGTCCATCCCGTCGCCCCGTGTGGGTCAATGACGATGGGTGACGACCTTTAGCTGCAATCGACCATCGCCTGACGCCGCCGAGGTGCGGCCCGTCAGACCAGAGTTTCGCTGCGAACGCGAAAGAACCACGCTCCTGCCCGACTTCAATCCGCGAGACGTGGGACCTTCTTGCCATTCTCCGCGGCCGCTCGATTGGCGACGGCAGAAAATAGACGCCCGCAATTGTCCGTTTCAGCCCGTAGGAGGAAACCACCGGTTTTGGCGTGCCATCCGCTGCGCCAGCGCCTCCTGTTGTAGGCAGCAGAAACTTACGCCCACTTCAGGTGGCGACCCCGAACCGGGGGCACTCCGATATCGCCTTCTAACGGGGCGGCAATTTATCCGGGTTGCGCATGATATAGATCCAGTCGATCAACCCTTCCAGATTGGTCGTCAGGGTGAAAATCATGTCGTACTCTGCGCCGTCCAGGATTGCGAGAGCCGGCGTGCCGTTGGCATCGACGACCTTGAGCCCGATGCTCGCGGCCTGCTTCGCTGCGATGGATAGCAGAACCTGCGCAACCTCTTCGGCACCGAGCAACGGACGATGAAATGCGCGGACCTTGCCGCCGCCGTCGCTGATCGCTGTCACATCCGGAGCCAGCAGCGACAAGACGGCGTCGTGATCCTGCGCGGCGGCGGCCTTGACAAAGCGCGCCAGCATTGTTGCCGTCTGCTCGGGGTCGGGTCGGAATCTGGGACGAACGGATCTGAGTTGCCGACCGGCGCGACTGACGAGTTGGCGGCAGGCCGCTTCGGAGCGTCCCAGGAGTTCAGCCAACTCCGAGTAGTCCGCTTCGAACACCTGCCGCAAGATGAAAGCGGCGCGCTCCTCCGGGGTCAGCCGTTCCATCGCCCAAAGCAGTGCCAACTGGCATTCCTGCGCCAGAGCAAAACTGTCCTCACTGCTGTCATGGCTGCCCTGTACCAAGGGCTCGGGCAGCCACGGGCCAACATATACCTCGCGCCGGTGTCGGGCCGAACGCAGCGCGTCGATTGCCAGTCTTGTAGTGACGCGGTGAAGCCATCCGGCCGGGGTCACGATGTCGCTGACTGCGGCTTCGGACCAGCGCAGCCAGACCTCCTGCACGATATCTTCCGCGGCGGCGCGCTCGCCCAGCATTCGGTATGCCACGGCGATCAGGCGCGGGCGTTCGGTTTCGAATATGTCAAGTGTTGTTGCTGTCATTCCGGCGACCTTACAATAGAATGCAGCACCCCGCCGAGTTTGATTTGCCGACATTCCCTGCCGTGACCCAAAGCCCGCTTCATTACCGGGTAGGCCCGGCCGGAGGCTGCGGCATAAGCGGCGGCGATAGCCGCCTGTTCGCCGTGGGTGGCGCGGATGTCCTCGCGCAACTCGTCGGCCTCAGGGTGATCTGCTATCGCGGCCTCGGCGAAACGGAAACCGAGCCCCATCGTGCCGGCCGCGCCGAAGTCGCGCACCAGGCAGGCGGCGATGTGGTCGTCTGGCACCCCAGCCCGTTGAGCGAAACCGACAACCAGCTGGGCGCAGGGCCCACAATCGCCGTCAAGCGTCGAGGCCAGCAGCGCGCCTGCCCAGATCTCGGGTGCTGGTCCCCTCATGCCGCTGACCGTCGACAAGGCAAGGTAGCGAAGTGCAGCACCGGGCCAGATTTCGGCGACATCGCGCATGAAGGCGGTGTCGTAATCGTAATCCGCCTCAAATTTTCGCAGGATCTTGTTCAGAATAAACCGGATCATGCGGCACCTCTGTGTATGCGCAGCGCCAGGAAGAGCCCGGCGGCGGCCGGACCGACCGTGACGGCAAGGTCGAAGGTGGCAACGCCGTGGGTAGGAAAGGCATGGTGCCCCCAGGAAGCAACGTGAAAAATTGCATGCAGCACGGGAAAGGCGGCGCCGAACAGGGCAAGCACCCGGTCGCGGCGCCATGCCCCCAGAAACAGCCCGGCAGCGCAAACCAGAAACGCAAAGCCGACATCGCGGGTGAAATGGCTGTTGAAGGGCCCGGTTTCCGATACGCCCGGAATGGATTGATAAAAGGTGAGCGGCGCGACAATCAGCGCAGCCGCGATTAAGGTAAAATATCCGGCTAGTGCCATCAGGATAGGTTTGGTCATATTGATCTCCTTTCCCCCATAAGACGAAACAGGGACACGCTGTGTGACAAACATCCTGAATACTTCGCGAACGGCTATTGCGGCGACCGCCAGGGAACGTCGCAGAGGAAGAGTGGTTCGGCTCGATCAGAGGCAAGGTCGGGATCGCGTGTTTCGCACAAACTCGCGCTCGGGCAGCATTGGTAAAATTACGCAAAGCGGGCTTGCGGCAGCGCGGCGCGCTGATTTCTGTTACTGGCGCTGTTAGCCTGACATTGACGGCCCCTTGCGGATGAGGTGGGTGGCTCCTGCTCCACCGGCATCGAATGTGCCAAAGTGCAGTTATCAATGACTGCTAGGAAAGGAGCCACCCAATGACAGTTAAGACAGTAGGCCTTGATCTGGCCAAGGATGTTTTTCAGGTTCACGGCATTTCGGAGAATGGTCGGGTCATCTTCAATAGGGCCATAAAGCGGGCGAAGCTGCTTGCCTTCTTTGAGACGCTGCCGCCCTGTTTGGTCGGCATGGAGGCGTGTGGATTGTCCCACCATTGGGGTCGCCAGCTGCGCAAATTGGGACACGAGGTGAAACTCATGCCCGCCGGATACGTCAAACCCTACGTGAAGCGCGGCAAGTCGGATGCTGTTGATGCCGAGGCAATCTGTGAAGCGGTTCGGTGCCCGACGATGCGCTTTGTCGAGATCAAGACGGAGGACCAGCAGGCCGTCCTCGCGATCCACCGCACACGCGATCTGGCGGTCCGGCAGCGCACCCAGTTGGCCAACATGATCCGCAGTCTCTTGCGCGAGTTCGGGCATATCTTGCCCATCGGGATCGAAGCGGTGGCCGCTTTCGCAAAGCGCCACCTGGACGGCGATCATCCTGACATGCCGGAGATCGCAAACGGACTTCTCGGCGTCCAATGCTACCAGTTTCTCGGGCTGAACGAACGCATTGCCGGCTACTAAAAGATGATTGAGCAACATGCCATGATGAGTGCGGATGCCCGCCGATTTATGCGCATGCCGGGGATCGAGCCGATCACGGCATCGGCGATTGTCGCAACGATCGGCGATGCAAAACAGTTTCGGACCGGACGCGATCTGGCGGCCTGGCTCGGACTGACCCGGCTCAACAAATCAAGCGGCGGCAAGGAACGTCTTGGAAAGATCACAAAGCAGGGTGATCGCTACATTCGAAAGTTACTGGTCGTGGGCATGACGTCTCGCGCTGTGATGGCGAAACGTTCACCACAGAAAGTCGATCTCTGGACAGCCAAGACCGTTGCCGACAAACCCTTCCGGCTGGCAACAGTCGCGATGGCAAACAAGGCAGCCCGGGCCGTCTGGGCGATGCTCACCAAGAAACAGGAATACCGGCAACCCGCGTTCTTAGCGCACCGGTTGCCTACGAGATGCAAGACGTTGAAGTGATGATGCGGAATTAAGTCAACCAAGAGCAAGGACACTCCGGGAATGGCAGCGGCCCTTTGAGGTCGATAAGCCGATTGGAACCTCGCTTGCGGAACTCATCAGGGCCAGAGGAGGCAATGCCAAAACATAAACAGGCCGGACAGACGACGGTACTGACGAAAATAACCGCAGAAATTGCCAGGAAACGCTTGCAATGCGGGAGCCACCCACAGATGCCGTTGGACAGATGTAGGAGCGCTGCGTTGCAGCTTCACCAGACCAGCCGTTCATCCATCGTGCAGCATTTTCGAGGGGCGAACTGCGACATTGCGGGACGGAGCTGCCGTCCGATAGATCGTTACCGCTTGATCCCGACGCGTCAGGTATTTCGTTGAAAACGAGAATGCCCAAGACGGCGGAAAACACAAGCCAGGCGTAATCAACTGGTGCGACGACCGAGAGCGGGGCAGAGCGATAGCCGCGAATGGTACAATATTGGCCAGCCACGCCCATCGGTCCAAGCAGGAGGCACAGAGTTGCGGTTTTCAGGCTGACAGATTGCCACTCGATCAAGGCTGGAATTAGCATCAGGCAAAAGCCAAAGAACGTTACATATATCATCACAGTGAACGCGCGCTCGGAGCGTCCCAGAACACTGATCAAAATTCCTTCGAGCGCGAAGAGGGCCGCGCTTGTCAGGGCAATCAAGGCAGGCAGTACCGAAAGGCCGCCTTGAAATGCGCCTTTGCTGAACATGATGATTGCAACGCCAATCAGCGACACGCCAACTGCAAACCAGTGCTGGCGGCTGACTGTCTCTTTCAAGACTGTGGTTCCCAGGAGAATGGCAAGCACACCATAGCTCATTCCGATGGCGGTCGCGTCGATCAAAGGCGTATTGGCCGATGCCCAGGTGATCGCAACCGCAGCCCCGCAGCCGCTGACTGCCCGCGCAAGATGGACAAGCGGTTGCTTGCTGCGTAATGCCGTCGCCCCGCCTTTGAAGGGCATCAGGCAGAGCAGCGTCAGCAATGCTCCGATGTAGCGAAACAAGGTAAGCTGGAAAACTCCGATATTGCCACCTGCCAACTTCCCGGCCGCGAAAATCAGCGTCCAGATAAAGGTGCTCAACAGCACCCAGAGAATGGCCGGTAGGTAATCTGGTGATGGGGGCATTGGCCTCTCCGCATGATTTCACCGCCAGCAAGATCTTGCTTTCAAGCCGGAAACAAACGACAAATTTTCACACTGAATGAGGTTTTTGCATGCTACACCCATCGCGCATCTCGCTTAATGCCACACGCGTGTTCGTTCTCGTTGCAGAACATGGTAGCCTGAAGCGCGCGGCGGAGATTCTTCATGTCACACCCGGTGCCGTCAGTCGGCAGATTTCCAATTTGGAAGACATGATGGGGGTGCGGCTTTTCAGACGGTCCAACAATTCACTGCATCTGACCGAAACGGGCGAATCCTTCTTCCAGCAGGTGCGTCCCAGTGTACATAGCCTTCACCGCGCGATCGAATTGGCAACGGGTGAAAGCAGGGCCGTCAATGTTCAGGCTCCGACGACCATGGCAAGCAGATGGCTGATACCTGCATGGGTTGACTTCAAAAAGCGATGGCCGGACATCAAGGTAAGCATCTCCACTCATGACAGCATCGGTCTGCTTGATGCTCAGCCAGCGGATCTTCATATTGCCTATTCACCGGCCTCTGATCCTCTGCCGGGTGGGGATATTCTGATCGAGGATAGATGCCGTCCGTATCTCGCCCCACAACTGCTTTCGCAAATTGTTGATCCATCCAACCTCTCCAGCGTTCCGGCCTTGCAATCGACTGGCAGCAACTGGGATTGGACCGCCTGGCTGCAGCATACTGAGACACCTGACATCGCTCTTCGTTTTGATAATGCCTTTGATCTGGACGACGTCGCAATCAGGGCCGCCATCGCCGGGATGGGCATGGTACTGGCGCCGAAATTCATCATTCACGACGACGTCGATGCAGGCCGCTTGTGCGAACTGCCGCAAAGCCCGGAGGTTTTGCTGGGCTATTATTCCCTGCATGTGCCCGAAATCCTGAACGCTGATGCCAAGACCTTTATCAGATGGCTGAAGGATTCAGTGTAGGTAGGGGCTCCAAGCCGACTTGCTGCGGTGCAGCGCTTGTTTCTGCGCCATCATCGTCTCGGAGGGGTCGCCCGGGTGGCCGCTGTCAGACCCGAAGTGGACCCGTGGCTGGTGACCAGTTAAGCAGGCCAGCACATGTAGGTGCGGCCCTTTCCAGACACTTGCGCAAGTCGTGCAATGCTGCGCCTGCAGCCCGCATTGCCGCCATTCGCGATGAATCCTAAGGCTCTTAAGTTAGCC
The DNA here is from genome assembly GCF_001650875.1 of Sulfitobacter sp. EhC04. Lineage (GTDB taxonomy): Bacteria > Pseudomonadota > Alphaproteobacteria > Rhodobacterales > Rhodobacteraceae > Sulfitobacter. The sequence continues at coordinate 13,699 of NZ_LXYI01000006.1, read as the reverse complement.
GATTGATCGAAGCTAAATACGAATGTCGGCCAACTGCCGACCTTCGTGGTGCTTGTCCGATTTCGCGCCTGCGCTCCAAAAAGCAAGCGTTCGCGGCGGATGGTGCCTTTTCGATTATGCCGCTGACCGAGAAGTGGTCTTGTTCATTGGTGCCAAGACTGATCAAGTCTGTGGAAGAGGATACGATGACCCAAACCCGCTATCGCCACGTACTACGTATCACCACAAAGCATGCCTATTATGGGGATCAGCTCGCCTCGGTCTTTTCGATCGCGCCAGTGGCTGATACCGCAGCGGGGATCGCACGGGCGGGACTGGTCGCGCGTCAGACATCGGATAGCTTGGACATTTTTGCGGACGAGCGGGTATACGACGACGGTGAGCTGGCCGTTCAATCCCTCTTCGAGATCGCGTTGCCTCTAGACTTCTACCAGGCCACCGATCCAGATTGGCGCGGCGAACTTGAAGCCGACGCCCTCCTCTTCCTCACCGATTTTCAAAGTGGCGGCGAGGGCTCCACCCTGTGGATTGCAAGCGACGGCGGAACGGCACTGCCGACGCGGGGGTACAGATTCCAGCAACCGTTAGAGGCAGCCTTCGATTCCGCTCCGCCGCAACTCCTAACCTGGCAGGATCGCGCATCGATTTGGCAGGGGGTCGTGTCGGAGCCAGGTGCCACATCTCTCGATATCTCCGTGCCCGGTGCGCCAGAAGGGCGATACCTGCTGTCGCATAACGGCAAAACACTTCTGGACTTTTTCCTGACACCAAGGCCGCAGACAAGATGCGTGCTTGAATTGAACCTGAAGGCGCTTCTGGCCCAAGCTGACCATGGACTTGTGACAGTCCGTCCGAGCTTTGGAGCACGCGCATGCCGTTGGCGCTACGTCGTGAGCCCCCTTTCGTTCGACCGAGACCTGAGCGCGGCAACCGTTACGGCAAAGCCGGGAGGGCCGACGTTCACCGGGCCTGCCAAGGAAATGCAGAATGGCGTTCCCAACTGGGTCTTCACCTCGAATGGGCCAATATCCTTGAGCGGGGTGTCGGGCACGAAGCACGACATTCGCTGCAACCTACCTGAGTATCAAGGCAGACCAGAGACATCCGTCCTTTGCCCAATCGCCAATGCGGCCTCATTCGGGCATCACCCAGATGGTGAGACCTTCTTTGCAACAATGTACTTAGAGGTTTAGCTCAGCGCAATTCCGTCGATTACGCTGTCAATTGATCATCGAACGGCCCATAGCCGACCTCCGAGACAGCGGACAGCGCTGCAATGCAGCTTCTCCGAACCGGAAGTGGTGCGTCGTGCAGAATTATCACTATTCGGATATCCGCAGCGCGGACGAAACAGGTTTGCGCTGCGAGCGCGCAACCCTCGCAATGTATTTTTATCCTGTCGGATATAATTAGCACGCAATTCTTCATCCCATCGTCAAGCACGGTAACCACGCGCATCGGTGTGTCACCTTACAGTACGACCGATGGACGCGGAAAGAAGTCGCGGCAGATCGTGCAGCGCCATCAGGTGACCCTGACCCAACTGACCGTGCCAGGTTGCCTGAGGAAGCGTTCGGGCAAAGTCTTCCATCAGCGTTGCCGAGCTTGTCCGGTCATCGAGACCATGAACGAAGTGAAGCGGAATATCCAAGCCGGCAAGGAACGTCTCCCAGGGTTGACGCAGGACGCGCAGATCTGTCGCGATACCGGAAACGCTTTCCTTTATGGTGGTCACGATCGTCTGCACACCGAGGGGGTCCGTTGCGAGGCGGTCGACATCCGCAATGTCGGCGGGGCAATTGGCGAAGGATTTTCGGAAACCGCGCAGGGCAGACGGAATGTCCTTTATCTGGATCGCATGAAGGCGCGCGACGGGCCCGGCAAGCCAGGGGGCACGTTCCACAATGGCACCGACCGAATGTATGAAGGACGCGGTTCGAACCTCGGGCGACCAGAGGTGGCTGGGTTGCGGCGCCGAAATGAAGGTGACGCTTTCGACGCGGTTCGGATGGCGCATCGCGAAGTCGGCAGCCCAGCTGGCGGAAAATGAAATGCTGGCAGTGTGTACGCGCCGGAGATTGAGAAACGACGTCAAGGCGGCGCAGCGTTCGGACCAGGCGGCCAGCACGTCAGCCGGCCGCAACGCATGCTCCCATTGTGGTGCATCGAGAAACCCCGGACGGAACGGGACGATCAGGCGCAGACCGGCGCGCGTCACCTCACGCGCCGCGGAGGGCACCACCCCACAAGGGAAGAGCATCGGGTGGTGAAGAAGCACCGGCGTTCCCAGCGGGTCGCCAATGTCGGCCACGCGCAACGGCGGCCCGCCCGCGAGGTGAATCCAGTGGAACCGGACGGTGTCGCCATAGCATCGACCCAGATCTTCGATCGGCCGTGAACGCGTGTGATCCTCCTGCAGTGCCGACAGAACCCTGTCGACCACCGTCATCAACACCATGCGCACCGCCTCGGTCTGAGAATTCACGCCCAGTTTTTCAAGAACAGCCTCGCTCTGCCGACGACGGGTGTTGTACGAGACGCCGTCGCTGTCGGCCAAATCACGGATGGACTGTCCGTCGACGAGCCCAGCAAGAACCACGAACTCCGACGGGGTAAGTTTCGAGGTTCCAGGCAGGAAGGCGTGGAGGCTGGTCAGATCGAGGCTTAGGCAAAAGGTCTGTTCATCGCCGTTGAGAACGACGGAATGAAAGAGCAACAATGTCCCGTCGCGGCCTCGGGCGGTCCTTGTGCCGCCTCCTGGCGCTTCGGGAAGCGTCAGGGGAAACCGTTCGTCTGAACCGATGCGGGCCCCTGTTTTCCCGTAAAATGCTGCCGCCATGCCGATCCGGTCGAGGAGCGATTGCGACGGCGCAAGCAGGGATGCGGAAGCGAGCAGCCCGGACGAATCATTGGCGGCACCTGTGACCCCGCGATGGTCTGCGATATGTTCCGTCGCCTTGGACCAGACCTGTGGATCAATATCGCTCTTTGGTTCCATGCGGCCTCCACCTTCGACAATCCGGGACGGGCGGCAATCCGTCAATGCTCATGAACCCTCGGGATCACGGACCATAGGGCAATTGCACCATGAATGGTCACTGGTCCTCCACCATGCTTTCCGAAAGCAGGAGGTCATGGGGGCAATGAGGGATTCGCAAGGCTCAATGCTTGGCCTCGTTGTGTCACCGGTGCTTTGGGGCGGGAACTTTCTGGTCGGAGACATGCTTGCCGACACCCTGCCGGGTGTCTGGGCCAACCTGCTGCGGTGGGTGATCGCGTTGATCGTGCTGGCACCGTTCTGCGCGGGGGCCGTCTGGTCGCACCGCAAGGTCCTGGCGCAACACATCAAGCCGATCGCGGTTTGTGCTCTCCTCGGGGTCACCCTGTTCAACACGCTTCTCTACATGGCCCTCCGCCTTGCTCCGGTGAATCTGGCCGCGATCACCTTTGCCCTTGCACCCTTCATGATCCTGGCCATCTCCTCGGTGGCGCGTCACCGTCTGCCGGCGCCGCGTGAGATCGCTGCGGCGTCGGTTGCCATCGTGGGCATGATGCTCCTGCAGCAGAATGCCCTGCGCGAAGGGGTTCCGTTCCTCGGCCTCGCCCTCTGCGTGATGGCGGCGGCTTGCTGGGCGGGGTACTGCATGGCCGTGCAGAGATTGGCGGTGCCTGCCCCGGCGGGCGCCGTCTACTACACTCAGATCGTCATAGGCTCGATCCTGCTTGCGCCGCTTGCCCTGTTGTACGGCCCGCCCGACCTTGCCGCGATGGGTAGCTTCGACTGGCTCTGCCTCGGCTATCTCGGGGTCTTCGCCGGTGCCATCGCCTTCTGGCTCTGGCAGGGGGCCATTTGCCGCGTCGGGGCCGAGAAAGCGGGCATCTTCATGAATATCGTCCCCCTTACAAGCATTGTCGTGGGGACGTTCACGGCTGGCGTTCACTTGACCTCCGTTGACATCCTGTGTTGCGCGATGATTCTTGTCGCGGTCTCTTTGTCTCGTCCAAAAACGGTCCTCCCACCAAGCCCCAACAAGTGCTTGACGACCTGACGCGTCGACGGGGACTTTTTCAGGTCAATTAGTCTCGGAAAAGCCTTATAAGTGCAGCATGTCCACGACGCGAAAACACAATGCCGCATGTCCTTCGCACGCTCGTCATTCAGTTTTACAGAGACAGTTATGGTGGGCGCCAACCGGAATTGCCGCACTTCGGTGGACGGTGGGGCTAATCCACGACGCCCTTGACGCTGACGGCCCTCACCGGACCTCTGTGCCAGTTGTGTCGAACGGCGGATCCTCGCCCAAAGCGGGCGTGACCCTTTGGCACATTGGGCTGGAAACAGGCTCACTGCAAACCAGCAATTTACGCATGCTCTAGGTCTACCTTCAAAAAAATAACCGCCGACTTTTCAGCCATGCGTTGTGCTCGGGATAGAAGTCGGCCAAGCCGAGAACGAATTATGTTGCGGTTGATTGGGGTTGAAGAACATGGACGAAGTAAAACTCTTCGAAAAATCATGCGATGAAGAAATTGGAAAACTTAGCCTTTGGGAGAAACCACTACGCAGCATCTTGACTGGCTACATGATGATGGCGGACAGCCTGATCTTTGGTGGGCGGTTCGGCCGTAAAATAGAACGTGATCAATACAAAGCTGAAAGGATCCTCGCCCGGCTATCATATCTCGCTCCCAACTTGAGCAACTGCTCGAGAAAACTCCTGAAAAATGGCCGGGAAGCTATGGAAACGTTTGGGACGAGCGATGGGCCAGAGATTCAGGAAGCCCTAATGTACGCCCACTTTTGCGAAATCATGCCGCAGTTTAGACAGCAGTACTACGATGTAAAGTTACAGGATGGCAATTTCCAGTTTTTGCACGAATCTGACGCCTTCGAGAAGAGTGAGATCAAGGACGTTATCTTGACGGAGCTTTGCCTCGGGTTTGATACTAAAAAGCCAAACGAAATCCCCATGACGGTACTTTCCGACATATCTCGCCTATACCCACACAAAGACTTATCTGCGTATATCAAGGGGGCGGCTGTAAATTACGAACTTCATCAGGTCTCATTCTCGGAACCAACATACATTCCTGACCATGCATTTCTGGAGTCTTTTGGATTCAGCAAAGATGCGTTTGAAAAGGTCAGGGCAGGTCTTTGGTCCTTGTCTGACCTACTTTTTGCCTTGTCGACGTTCTATGAGGTGTCTGCGGATCAGAAAGATAATCGAGTCCAGTGGCAGTGGAGAGTTGTCGATTGTATAGCTCCAACTTTCAAGCGAAGCTGGTTAGTTTCATTTTTATGCAGATTGACGGGACTGGCCCAAATTGAAATTTGTAGAGTTCTAGACTTCTTGGTGGCAAGTGAGGAAAACGGTATGTTTAATTGCTCAGGAAATGGCTACCTACAGCCACTTGTGCAATTGGAAGGGTTCATTTTCACCTCACCGTTGCTTCTCCGAATGATGCCCAGCATGAGGAATATGCTTTATTCTCTCAACAAAACTTATCCTGAGCACTTCAGTAAGACCGTTGCGCACCATCTGGAGGTAGAGCTTCTAAAAGAGGTGTCTGAGCTATGTAATAAAATTCCGGGCCTAATGTTCAAGGGAAGCACTCCATGGTCGCATGAAGGTCGAGATGGCGAATTGGACGCCATTCTTTACGACACCGATAGACGCTACATAATAGCGCTTCAGGCTAAAGCTGCGATCCCGCCAGAGGGGGCGAGGATGACGAGGAACGTAGAGACTAGAACTCTTGAGGCTGTAAATCAGGTGACTTCCTTTGAGCAGCTATCGAGGGAAAGTAAGAAAAAGATATTTTCAGACGCAATCGGAGCGGTTTCCGATGATTTTTTGGTTTCGCATGGCATTGTCACGCGCTCCGGACTTGGCACCAACAAAGCTTGGAAAGCTGCCGAAGGTATGGCTGTATTTAATGTCGCGCTCCTGACATACGCACTTTTGGGAACTGAAAGAAATTTGTTGGACTTTCTGAGCAACCCGGAAAAAATTTTATCCGAGGTCATTGACCAGTTGGTGCAACAACATTTCATCGACTGGGAGACGGGTGTCGTTCGACTAAATCATCGCGAGCTTCATATCCCACTCATGAAACTTGACAATGATGAGTTGCAAAAATTGAGGGTCTGCATTTCGGAGATGTAGGGCCCCTGACCTGCCCATTCTGGGATCGGCGTGCGCTTGACTTTGCGAAGTACACCCTCTGCGCATAGCTGCCGTTGGTACCTGGCGCAGCGAACGTCTGCAATCCGCCCCTCGTGTCGGATGACGTGATCGGCCCTTAGCGGCCGTTTATCCTTGCCTGATGATGCTGTAGTGCGGCCCGTCGAAGCTGCCGTTCGCTGCAAGTGCAAAATCACAGCACAAGCAGACTCACACTTGGCGGGTCAAAACTGTCTAAAAGATCAGCCATTCTCATGCCTTCAGTCCCAAATCTTCACGGGAATCTGCCCACTTGTCGAAATGAGCATCACTTGATTTCGGTGTGGGTGATGCCGTCGGAGCTATAAGGCTCACGGGCATTCTTAGGCTCTCACCGAAGGCAACAGCGTTCTGCCGTGCAAGGCCAGAAATTCTTTTCACATCTCGTCTGTCAGCCCATTCGCTCGATGCTTGAACTGCCGCCAAGTCTCTATCGGACGCCAGCCGAAATGAGACCCAATTCCCGCATTGGGAAAGAACGGTTTGAGATATCTCCGATGGACGCTGAGTGCTCAACCAAAGCGCTAATCCAAATTTCCGACCTTCCTTTGCCAGTCGCTCATAGGCCAAGGAACTGCCTGTGTCGCTTTCCCCGACACCTACCGGTCTCAAATAGTGGTGTGCTTCCTCCAAGACCAAAAGGGTGGGGACCTTCTTGTCTTGGCCACGCTCAAAAATCTCGAACGCGAAAAGCTCCAACAAGGAACCTAGGATAAACGGCATCAGGTCGTGAGCCACCAGTCGCAGATCAACGATGTGAACTCTCCAGTTTGACTCCTCATCGCCGAATATGTTTGCAACTAAGTCAGAGGCCTCGCGCCGCCAGTCGAGCGGTTGCGTCCGGGGTGCCCCAGCCGTATCAACTATGGCTGAGAACATCGGGTCTTCAACGAACCTATGGATGCGATTTACCAGCGGGGCAACATTACCATATTGAAATGCGTTTCGTTCCCAGCCACTCCTGCCGTTTGTCAGCGAGTAGCTTTCCGCAACCAATGGGCCCAAAGCTTTCATTGGGGGCCACACAGTCACTTCTTTCGCAGTCTTGTCCTGTAGTGCCGAAATCCGCCGCTGTGCCTGCGTTGCATTTCCACTTCGACAGTCATCGAACAAGAATGGTGTGGTATCAGTTTTTATTCCGATACCACTACCGGCATCGATCCACTTGACCCGATTGAGCGATTCCAAGGCGAACATCAGTGCTGGCCTTTGCGTCTTTTCGCTTGGTATTAGAAGCCTTTGGAGGCCGTGCCGCCCAAGCGCAAAGTAGGGAACTTTTAGGCCACCTTCTCCGAGCTTTGTTGTTCTGATCCAGCCCGGCTCTACGTTTTCTGAGAAGGCCTGCTCATACTCACCGTTGATATCAAATATGACTGTCCGAGAGCCCGGAAGCTTAACAATTTGCTGGAGTATAGCGGCTGTAAAACAGCTTTTTCCCTGTCCTGAACTCCCGAGAACGGCTACGTGTTTGCTTATCAGGCTTTGAATGTCCACGTGGACCGGTGCGCCGCTACGTAACTCATTCCCCAAGTGAATTGACGTAGGCGCGTTGTCGTCGCGACCAAGAACTGTCTTTTCCTCATCCGCGATCAGCGGATAGACCATTGCCCCTAAAGCGGGGGTGGACAGTGAGTCCGACACAAATTCGAGTTCACCGGTTTTTCGGGTGAGTTTTCCTACGACGATGCCGACAACATGGCGCAAAGGTTCAGCCGAAAGCGAGCTATTTCCCATGGATCGGCGATGAACCTCATTTGGTTCAGCAAAACTGATCGACCGAACCCGCAGCAACAGCAAGCGGTCGCCCGCATCAATCCCCAAAAGGCTGCCAATCTCCGCGACCATCGAAACACCGTGAGAATGCCCTGCGACCATCCCCCGGTGGTGATCCAAGAGGTTTAGAGTGATTTCCGCGCCGTCAATCCGAACTACATACCCAATTGGTGAACGACCGATCACGATGAACCACCTTCATTTGGGTTCGGGGCAGTATCAAGTGCTCTTAGCCTTTCTTGAAGCTGGCGAAGGTCTTCGTTGTAGATTGATGGTTCAGGAAGGTGTTCGACAAAGCTCCCAAAATAGGCATCTCCACCACCTCCCACGAATGTTACACGTGGGCTTTGCAGAGAAAGCAATTTTTGCGCTGCAGCTGGAAGTTTAGACACGTCTTCCAACCCGGAAAACTCGGGGAGATATACAACCAACTGGAAAGTCGGGTTGAGCAATGCTGACAAAAGTAACCTGTTTATATGCTCATCCCCAAAGCCATACCCTGACACTAATAGGGCAGACTGTGGACGAGCCAGAAACTCAGAGTATCTGCGAAACAGTTCACCAAGCACGAAGCCAACAGTTTGAATGTACTTTGCGGCACTGGGAAGAACTGTAAAAGCAAGATTATCTGTTTCGCCTTTTGCGAAGGACCGGATTTCGCCCTGCGCCTCAGTTGCTTGAATTTCATAGAACTGCCCAGAAACTTCCTTCCAAGTCAGGGAACCATGAAGCTTAGCCAGATAGACATTGTAAGACCCAAACTGCGCCTCTCCCTTTGCCTGAACATTCCGAAATCCCAGATCGAAGCTTTGGGGTGTAAAATGGCGCGAATGGAGACCCAAGAAGCCGTTGATGACGTTCATGTCAATTGAGTCAGCCGCCCATTCAATAGCGAGATCATAGTTGGTTGTGAACAGCCAAGGAGACGATTGTCCCGGCTGTCTGGCGGACGTCAACCGCTGCAAAAGTAGTCTGTGAGCGGACAGCCTGTCCTCGCTGTGCGCGACTCCCTCTGGAGTATTCCACCAGCTTTCGTCCAGAAAAGACGCTCTGACTAACGCTCGATAGATCGCAGCACGAGCCTTCTTTCCCTCAACCATCTCTATCGAGCCTGCCCGTTCCCACTCTGCCAAAGCAATTGCCAACGTGTCCAAAAGGCTCTCAACATTTGGCGTTGCAGGTTGAGGTGCGCCGGGTGGCGTTGGGGCAGTAAGGCCGGATGGCATCGGGGCGGCTTGAGGTGTGCCGGGTGGGGTAGGGATGGCTTGAGGCGCAACAGGCGGCATAGAAGCGGCCTGGGGCATGGGCGTTGGCATAGGGGCAGCTGGTGGCATAGGAGCATCTACGAACTTATTGCGGCAAAGCCATTGGTATTCGCTCGGAGATGACGCCTTAAAGTCTTCCCAAAGTTGAGCCATAGTCTTCCCGCCGCATCCTACGGACGCACCTGCCCCAAGCAAAACACCTATATTTTCCATACGTAGGAGGGTTGCCAAATGCGCCGTCAATTCAATCTCATCACTGAGAAGAACGTTACCTCTATATGCTATCAATTGAATTCCCAACTATTTTAGTTTTCAGAATCGCTTTCGACGCGCTCTAGAAAAAGGCCCGTTCTGTCAAATCTATCTCAAATTATACCGATTGGCACTATGCGAATGGCTGCTATCGAAGTGTCCGGCGGCGTTGTTTGCATCCGCAGCCAATGACTGCTTCCCGCCCATTTTGTTGAAAAACTCCATCGCTCTGCGAATGCAGGCCTTGAAACGGAATTTCGTTCTGCACGCGGTCGATTTTGTCATCCCAGCTGGGCGTTGCCGTAGTTTGGCAGAACATGGGTTCTGAGAATTTTAGCCGTTTTTGTTCGGGGCCGAGTTTCTCAACAAAATCCGCCCTTGATGTCGGCTCCCACCAATCCGCCTGTCGCAGGCCCAGGAACCACCCACCATGCAAACGGCCTCGGAGGTTTCCCCGAGGCTGTTTCTTCATCTTCTAAGCCAAAATGACCTTATGAGACGTTTAGGTCATGTCGCGTCACACTTGAGCGCGGGCGTGTTTCGCCATCATCGCGGGTAATGTCACCGACATCATGCTTCAGTTCTGGAGTTACATTTCGCCAAATGATGCCACCGGCGTCAGCCAGTGTGTTGTTCACTTTAGGGTAGGAAATTAAAACTCAATCAGGTAACAATGTCGCCCTATTGTTATTATAAAAAATTGATTTACATGAGTTTTAGATGCTCCCTTCCGAACCTCATCCACGCAATCAAAACCCTTGGAAAACCATGTCAACTGCGCGGGTGATCTCGTCGTGACGATACGACAGGTCGTCCATCGCTGGCCCAAGCAGGGAGGCACGAACCGCTGCCATCGACTGGATGATCAGCACAAATTGATTGCCATCCAATGTAATTACTGGGTTGAGGTGTTTCGCAGGCGGTGGGCTTTGATCGAGGGGAACCAACGGTGCCACTACACGGGTCTCGGCCCAGTCGAGGAAGTCGCTTTGCAAGTTCACAACCCGGCCAGCGCCTGGTAGCTCGTGCACACTGAACCGTGCCATCAAAACTGCCGATATTTTTCAAGCGGCAGGTCGTTCTTTTCGACCCAAGCATTATAGCCCTCAAGTGCTGCGCGGTTTTCTTCCAGCCATGCGATGGCCTTCTGTTTGCGCACAGCTTCACGTAGGCTGGCCTCGAACGTGGCCGACAGGTTGATGTTCAACGCACGGGCCTCATCCAGAAGCACCGGGTCGATGGTAAGGTTGGTTGCGCGTTTGTTCATGTGCACCTCCCTGCGGGCTTGTCATGCGCATTCATAACACACATTACCGTGTTGGGCAAAGGTTACGCGCTCACCTGCGTCTTATTTTTGTGTACATCTCGAACAGTTTTGACAGCAGTTCTCCGTCGCTGCAGAAACTGCGACCGATGTAGATGTGTTCGCGCACCTTGGAGCTATGCCGGGAAATGGGTGACGCTGTTTGAGAAGGCGGTATATCTTGTCGGGTGTGGGACGGCATCAGCATGATGACGCCCCGAGCGCATGCACGATCTCGTGGGTGCACGAAATGCTGGTCGAGGGCATGGAACGGATGCGCAAGGTTGGCCCCGAAGTCCAGAAAACCGTCGAAATGCGCCTGTTGGGCGCTGCGGCAGTGCTCCGGGAAGAGACCGCCAAAGCCGCTGCAAGCGCCGCTGAGGGGGCTATCGAGAAAACCCGTTTGAGGACCTCGAAGTTGCCCGAATCCTGTCAAAGGCCTTCGGCGAGGCCCGCAGGCAGGCGTGGCGCTACTTTGGCGGGTTCTGGGTGTGATTGAGCTCCATGCTCGCCACACAGGGGCTGCTTTGGACCTTCTACTGGCCTATGTGGGACGGAAACGGCCAAGTCGGTCCTCTCTGTCGATGATTTGGTGCACTACAATTGCGGCAGATCGTGGTTCGGTGGGCAAATTGTGGACCAAGACAAAGGGTCCAGCTTCTGCGCCTTCTGGATCATGCAAGCGCCTCAAGCAGAAAACTAACCGTCAAAAATTGAGCTGCGCGTCCTGTCTTCTGTGCAGAACGCGCACGATTTCCGGGTGGTCACCCTGATCCTGGAAATAGATCACATGCGACCCGGTGAGAGTTTTCAGATAGCCGGATCGCACGTTGACCGCCCTGCCTTGCTTACGGCCCGAAGCCAGCACGTGGCAGGCATCTCGAATTTCATCGGTGTAGCGGTCGGCTTGATCCGGCCCCCAGTTGTCGGCGCTGTAATCCCAGATGTCGTCAATGTTGGTTTCTGCCGCAGGCGAAAAGGCAATCGCCTTCATCGAGTGGCATATTCCGCCCGCTTCCGGGCCTTGAACGCTTCGAAGTCAAACGGACGCGGTTCACCGGATTCCTCGCCCTCGATCAGAGCTGCTTCCAACGCCTTCACGCGGGCCTCGTGTTCTTCCAGCAGTCGCAGCCCTGCCCGGACCACGTCACTGGTGGAACCATAGCGTCCTGCCTGCACTTGGTCGCTGATGAAGCTGGCGAAGTGATCGCCAATCGTTACGGATGTATTGCGAGCCATGGCCGCCACCTTGCTGTTCCTAAGCAAATCTAATACATACCAAAAAGTATTGTGATGCAATCTGGACACTGTCGATACCGTCTTCTCGCTCAGATGATCACTTCTGATTTATTAGCTGCCCGGCACCCACACCTGTTCGACCCCGCGCCGTCCATCCTTCCGCCCAAGCTGCACCACGACATCGATGCTGGACGCGGCATAGCGCCTTACCTCCTCAAAACTCATATTGATGCCCACTGACATGACCATGAGGGCAAGACGGTCGAGCGCCTTTTGCGCGGTATCGGCGTGAATTGTGGTGAATGAGCCTGAATGGCCGGTGTTGATCGCGTCGAGGAAGGTCTTGCACTCATCGCCGCGTAACTCGCCAAGAATGATCCGGTCAGGACGCATGCGCAAAGAGGTCTCCAGCAACTTGGCCGCGGTGCGTTCGCTTGAGGGGATACGGTCAGCCTTGAGCATCGCGCGATTGGGTTGCGGAGGAAAGAGCTCGAATGCGTCCTCGATGGACACGATACGTTCCGTCTCGGTCACCAGCGCGAGAAGTGCCCGGGCAAAAGTCGTTTTGCCCGTGGACGTCCCGCCGCTGATCATGATGTTCAACCGCTCGTCGATGCAGAGTTTCATGGCGGCTCGAATATCCCCCGCCTCGGTCAGTGTGATCACCCGTTCCGCTTTTGCCTGTCGTTCGGCGTCCAGGTCCACCAGTGCACCGTGTAACAGACCGATGTCGCCCAAGGTGAGTTGATCTTCACAGTAGCGGCGCAGGGTGATCGACGGCCCGCCGTCCACGACCGGTGGATAGACGACCTGTGCCCGGATCGGCTTGCCATTCATCTCAATCTTGCCGGAGACGAGCGGCTTTTTCTCGCTGATCTGTCCGTGGGTGGCGCTGGCAATGGATGTTGCAAGATCCCGAGCTTGGGAAGGGGAGTAAAACACACTTTCAAGGCCGACCATATGCTCAGCTCCCCGGGTTTCCACCCAGACCTTTCCATCAGGATTGATGGCTATTTCGACCACGCCGGGATCGGAGAGTGGTGCGGCCAGCGGTTTTAGATAGGTCGAAAGAAAACTGGCTTTTTCTGCCGTCGGGTTCATGGCTGGCCGCCCGTGTGTTTCAGGATTGTGTTGCTTTGAGACACGCGGCCTCTCCCTTCGGTCGAACGCGTGTTTCGGCACATGATTATTTTGTCGAACCTGAAACGCACTCAATAGAACTCGAGATCACGGTCGACGATCACACTGATCGCAGCACCTGGCTGGACCGAAATAACCGGAGGCAGGGTGGTATATTCGCCGATCACCGCATTGGTGGCCTGCGAAAAACTGCCCGCGACATCCTCGGCAATTTCTGATCCGGTCTCGGAGCTGGCCTCGGATGCGGCGATTGCCGGTCCTGCGCCGATGATCGAGAGCAATGCGGCTGTGCCAAAGCGCAGCCCAAAGCGGGAGTTCACGGAACCCGTCACGCCCGAGCGGCCTTGATCGTCTGCGCCAAATGCGGCGAGCTGAACCGATTGCCCCTCGGGTGTGACGATGCGTGACCAGCCAACCAGAATGCGGGCCTGGCCCAAAGAGACATTCGAATTGTACGTCCCGAAGAGGCGGGAGCCTTCGGGAATGAGAACGCGGGACTG
>NZ_LXYI01000005.1 GCF_001650875.1 Sulfitobacter sp. EhC04 | reverse complement strand
TGAATAAGAGACTGGGAGGGGGGCGCGGGCCTGCTGCGCGCGCTGCTCAGCTTTCTTGGGGCCACTGTGCTGGGGGCCGTGCTCGCGGTGTTGCTGATACCGCTGGATTTGCTCTGGTCCCAGGTCGTGCTTTTGGCGGCTCTGCGGGATTGGATGGCAGGCAGCGTTGCCGGACCGATTCATGTTCTGGGGGTTCTGGCAGATGATCTGCTGGTCTTTGCCGTCTGGGCGGGCGGGGTTGCGGCCAGCCGCGCCGCTCACCTGATTTCCCGAACCTAAGGTGCGGGGACCCGTACCTTACCGGGTCGCGTAGGGTGCAGCCATGCTGCACCCTGGCCGGTCAGTCCTTGAAGCTGCGGCTGCCCTTGATCTGGTCCCAGGCCCACATGACCTGCTGCAACTGGTCCTCCTGCGACCGGTCGCCGCCGTTCATGTCGGGGTGCAGCACCTTGATCAGCAGCTTGTAGGCCTTGCGGATCTCGGGCTTGGTCATCGTGTCCTTGACCTCCAGGATCTCGACCGCGCGGCGTTCGGTGGGGGGCAACCTGCGCCCCGCCTGACCACCGCGACCGGGGTTCTGGGTGGCGTTCTTGCCCAACACCTGATGCGGGTCCTCGATGCCCAGCCGCGCCCATGCCCGCGCCTCCGGATCGCCCAGCGGCTTGGTCTTGCGTTCCCAGACCTTGTCCTCGGAAAGCTGCGCGTTCATCTCCGCCTCGGTGGTGCCGTCAAAGAAGTTCCACTTGAGGTTGTATTCACGGACATGCTGCTGGCAGAACCAGAAGTAATCGTCCAGCACATCGGGCGCTTTCGGCGCACGGTATTTCCCGGCCTCCTCGCAGCCCTCGTGATCGCAGATCCGCGTCGATGTTTCGGATGCGCCCGACATGCCACGGCGGCCGCGGGGGTTTTTCTTTTTCGAAGACGACACGGACATGTCGAATCCGAAGGGATCTGGTTTGGACATAACGATTGACCTTTTCGACTCGAAGAGAGGAGTTTAGACTTTCCGGGCAGAGATAGAAGGGGCTTGACAGGAAAATGACGGTAAAAATGTCGAAGACGGAAGAGATCAGATCGGCATTGCAGTCCGCCTTCGATCCGCGCGAGCTGGAGGTGGTGGACGACAGCGAGAGCCACCGGGGGCATGGCGGCTTTCGCGAGGGCGGGGAAACGCATTACAACCTGCGCATCCGGTCGGCGGCTTTCAAGGGGCAGTCGCGCATCGCGCGGCATCGTGCCGTTCACGCCGCACTTGGCCCCGACCTGATCGGGCGCATTCATGCGCTGGCGCTTGATCTGGACGTTTAAGTACGCCGCTTAAGGACCTGAATCAGAAGGTTTCCTTGCCGCTGCCAGTTTCTCCAGCGAGGTGCTCACATTGCGCACATCGCTGGTGTCCTCGACGCCGTTGTCCCAGGGCTGATCATCGGATGGCGCTTGAGTGACGTCGGGTTTCCGTGCGGGATTCGGCGCGGGTTCGACCGGCGTTTCCGCCGCCGCCGCCACCGGTTTTTCCGCCACATCCCCCGGCGCCGGGTCCTCTGCCGGGGCGGGCAGCAGCTCGGGGGAGAAGGCCTCTGCGTCGCTGTTGCGCAGGCGGCGGAAGACCAGCACGTTGCGCCATTCGGTGGTGGTGGAGGTCAGGCCAGCGCGTTCGACCGAGGGCAGGGTCTCGGCCCGCTGATATTCCCATCCATCGCCCGCAAGCCCGTTCATAAGCTCTTGCAACGCATGGGAAAACCGGGCCTCGGCCCCTTTCACACCTTTGCCCTTGAGACCCCTGGAGGGGGCGGGGACAACTTTGTACTCGTAACGGGGCATGGGCATCCTTCGACGGAGGTTTCGGAGGGGTTCTTAACCGATTGGAAAGGGTCACACAACGTACACAGGGCGTGCACAGGCCGTGCACCGAAAGGACACCGGCGCGCCGGGGTCATTCCGGTGGCATGGCGGCGAGGCGATAATCCGCCCATTTCCATAGTCAGCTTTCAAACTTGGACTTTAGCCATAGCATCACTTCCTTCTGGTCGGATGCCGTTGCACGTCGCACTTGCACCAACAATTTGTGAAGCGACGGACGGTCAAGCGTCAGGTTTGCGGCCCCTTCATTGCAGACGGAGCAGAGCGCGCGCAGATTGTTCGGCTCATCGCTGCCGCCTTGCGACTTGTCGATGACATGCCCGATCTGAAGGCGGGTCTTGCGGGATTGATCGTAAGGATGCGCTTCGCCGGCAACGGCGCCGCATTGCTGACAGGTGAATCCATTTCGGTCGAGAACGTAGGCTCTGGTTTCCTTGGAAATGCCACGCTCGAAGGCTGGTTGCGGCTTTGGATCTCGCAAAACATATTGTCCGGGCTTCAGTTCCGCGAGATCGTTGTGGGTAAGGATGCGATATCCTTCTTCCGTTCGCAGTTCCCTGATCCTGCGCGCCCATTCTGTTATTCCGCCAGCCACTTCCCTAAGTTCGTCAGACCCCATGACCCTGCCGAGGTTGTCGAGAAAGTGCTGACGGAGAAGTGTGCGCGCTCCACCCTTCTTGTTGGTCATTCTGCTGCCGCAAGCGACGAGGTCGCAGCATCCGCATCAGAGATCGCTTGTGAGATTGCAGTGCCCAACACGCGTGCCACTGGCGGCGGGAAAGCATTGCCAACCTGCCTGTAGGCTGCTGTCTTTTTCCCTGTGAATATCCAGTCATCAGGAAATCCCTGAACACGTGCGACCATCCGATTTGTCAAACGCGGCAGATCGGAATGCCCTTTGGGGGGAGCCATTTCGGCAATGGAACTGCCGTTTACGCCTAGGCTGCGCCACGCTTGTCTGGCACGGGTTGGCCCCAGATCGGGACCGCCGTGTTTTTTGGAACCACCCACAATCGTTGGCGCGATCCCTCTTGCGCGGGCTTGCCAATTTGGCGCACCCTCCCAGTGATTTTCCGCCATCAGGTCAACCAAGAGGTCTCCGACTGTCTGAACAGGTTGGGCAACCGGCGTAGGGAATGAGAAATACGGCCAGTCATCCTTGCGCGCCGCGACAATTGCGACGCGCGAGCGGCTTTGGCAAACACCGAAGTCCCTGGAATTGAAGAGCCGCCAGTCCACGTCATACCCGAGTGCATTGAATGCAGATTTGAGCTCGTTTCGATAAGGCGTAAAAGACTTTGATAAGAACCCGCGCACGTTCTCTATGAGAACAAAACGCGGTTGATATGCTTCGATCAACTGCAACGCTGCGGGAAAAAGATTGCGATCATCCTTGGCCCCAAGTTGTTTGCCCGCAATCGAGAAAGGCGGGCAGGGCAGGCCTGCGGCGAAAAGATCGACCAATCCCAGATCGTTTGGTTCGAATGTCGCCATGTCCGCACAGACCACATTCCATCGCGGACGGTTTTCGGCCAGCGTATTGCAGCAATCCTGATCGTTGTCGACAAGCAGGCGATGTGAAAAGCCCGCTTGTTCCAGACCCAGTGCTTGACCGCCCGCGCCAGCACAAAACTCAACAGACGTAAGAGAACGGCTACTTTTCATTCACTCCACATACCAGACCATAATCATTGAGATCAACTATATCTTGTGCCACATTTGTCCATACTCCCGGTTTCCGCTTAAGGTAGTGTTAACCACGAAACGGCAGCAGATATTGAGTCGGTAAACCCCACCCTACCGCCGGATGCCGATGCGTCGGCCCACGCGGGCTTCGGGGGGCAGCGCGCCCTGGCGGGCCTTGAAGGCCGCCAGCGCGTCGAGGATGTTTTGTGGCATCGGCGCGACGCGGGGGCCGGATTGGTCCACATGCAGGGTCAGCCCCTCGGCAGTGGCGGCAAGCCAGCCGTCCTCGTGGAACAATTCCTGATAGCAGTGAAAGCGTTTCTCATCGAAATCAATAAGATGGAAGGAGGCGTTCACCCGGTCGCCCGCGTGTAATTCACGCAGGTAGCAGATGTGGAATTCGGCCACATAGGTGGTGCAGCCGGTCTTTTGATACTCCGGACCAAAGCCCAACTGCCCATAAACCTCATCCACCGACTGGTCGAACAGCACGGAATAATAGGCCATGTTGAGGTGGCCGTTGAAGTCGATCCACTCGGGCTTGACGGTCTGGATGCTGGATCGGAAGGGGGCTTTCATGGGGGCTTCTCCGGCGGCTTTTGGCGTTGGTGGCGATGCGGGCAAGGGGCGCGAACGGGCATCTTTCAGATGCCCTGCCTCGCGCTGATCGTGTCGTCCAGGCGGGCGCTACGCGCCGAGCTTGGCCGCCACGATCTGGTTTACCGCCTTGGGGTTCGCCTTGCCGCCGGTCGCCTTCATCACCTGGCCCACAAACCAGCCCGCCAGCTTGGGGTTCTCGCGCGCCTTGGCGACCTGATCGGGGTTGGCGGCGATGATCTCATCCACTGCCGCCTCGATGGCACCGGTGTCGGTGACCTGCTTCATGCCTTCGGTCTCGACAATCTCGGCGGGGTCGCGGCCGGTGGTATAGCAGATCTCGAAGACGTCCTTGGCGATCTTGCCGCTGATCGCGTCAGAGGCAATAAGGTCAACGATACCACCCAGTTGGGCGGGGGTGACGGGGCTTTCCTCGATGTCCCTGTCGTCTTTTTTCAGGCGGCCGAACAATTCGTTGATCACCCAGTTCGCCGCCATCTTGCCGTCGCGCCCTGCGGCCACGGCTTCGAAGTACCCTGCGCTGTCCAGATCGGCGGTCAGCACGGAGGCGTCATAGTCGGTCAGGCCGAAGTCCCCGATAAAGCGGGCTTTTTTGGCGTCGGGCAGTTCGGGCAGAGTGGATTTGATCTGGTCGACCCAATCCTGTTCGATCTCAAGCGGCAGCAGGTCGGGATCGGGGAAGTAGCGGTAGTCGTGGGCTTCTTCCTTGGACCGCTGGGTGCGGGTCTCGCCCTTGACGGGGTCAAAGCCGCGGGTTTCCTGATCGACCGTGCCGCCCGCCTCCACAATCGCGATCTGACGCCGGGCCTCGACCTCGATGGCCTGCTGGATGAAGCGGGTGGAGTTCATGTTCTTGATCTCGCACCGCGTGCCGAGATGCGCGAAATCGCCGGTTTCGCGGTAGCGTTCGTAGGCGCCGGGCCGGCAGATCGAGACGTTGACGTCGGCGCGCAGGTTGCCGTTCTGCATGTCGCCGTCGCAGGTGCCGAGATAGCGCAGGATCTGGCGCAGTTTCAGGATGTATGCGGCGGCCTCTTCCGGGCCACGGATGTCGGGGCGCGACACGATCTCCATCAGGCAGACCCCGGCGCGGTTCAGGTCGACAAAGGAGCTGTCGGGGTCCATGTCGTGAATGGATTTGCCCGCGTCCTGTTCCATGTGGATGCGCTCGACGCGGACCAGCCGCGCGGTGCCGTCACCCATTTCCACCAGCACTTCGCCTTCGCCCACGATGGGTTCGTAAAGCTGGCTGATCTGATAGCCCGCCGGTTGGTCGGGGTAGAAGTAGTTCTTGCGGTCGAAAGCCGATTTCAGGTTGATCTGCGCCTTCAGGCCCAGCCCGGTGCGGACCGCCTGTTCGATGCAGTATTCGTTGATCACCGGCAGCATGCCGGGCATGGCGGCATCCACGAAAGCGACGTTGGAATTGGGTTCCGCCCCGAAAAGGGTGGAGGCGCCCGAGAACAGTTTGGCACTGGAGGAGACCTGGGCGTGCACTTCCATCCCGATGACCAGTTCCCAATCGTCCTTGGCCCCGGCGATGCGTTTGGGTTTCGGGGTCTCGTAGGTCAGGTCAAGCATGGCGCACCTTGGTCTGGGATAAATAGGTTATCCGGGTCATAGGATAGCGCGCGATATGTCGCAAGAGCCGTCAGAAACCGCTGGCCCCCGCAGCATGAAGATACAGGCCCTAGGCCGGGATCACCTGCGGGCCGGCGTCGGTAAAGACGATGCGCTGGCCGGCGGCGATTTCGCGGCTGAACAGCGAGGTGATGATGCGCATGGCGTCCTCGCGGCCGGTGGCGGCAAAGCGCGCGGGCGAGCGCACCCGCAGGTTGTTGTCGAAACCCTGCGCTGCATGGGCCCAGATCATCGGATGCAGTTCGGTCAGGTGGTCGCGCACGATGTCATGGGCGCAATCCGCGATCTGCATGCGGTTCTGGTCGGCATGATCGTTACCCGAAAAGGCCTGGCCGACGGAATTGGCGCAATAGGCGGCCAGCAGGTTGGCGGTATAGGCATTGGGGCGACGTTTGAGAATGTCGTGCAGCCCTTCGATGAAAAAACCCACGTCGAGGTTGGCACAGGCCTGATCATCGCAGGCGATGGCGTCGAACTGGACCCAGGTATAGCCACCCGCGCCCCAGATATCTTCGGTACGCGATGCGGTGCGGCGCGCTTCCAGCTCAAGCTCGGCGTAGGACCCGAACCAGCGCGGCAGCATGTGATTGCCCAGGGCCCGCATCGAACGGGGGTTGGCAGGGTTCAGGTCGATCAGGGCCTCGTAGTGATTGGCAATGCGGTGTTCGCTTTGCGAGGCATTGGCCAGCAGGGCGCAGCTTGTCGATGCCAGCAGGGGCGAGCCGCGGTCCTGGTCGAGGTAGGTTGCCACGATATCGCGTGCGCGATCGAAATGCGCGGCAAAGGCGGCGCGGTTGCGTTCCGGGATTTCCGCGTCCCAGCCGGTGCCGCGCCAGGCCCAGCCAATGTCCATATGTGCCTGGGCGACAATTGCGCCGACGATGTGGTCATCCGGGCGTTCGGCCAGGATATGTTCCAGCGCTTCGATCCCGGCCATCAGCGGTGCGCCCTTGGCCGGTTTGCCGTCAAGCAGCGCATGTTCTGCCGCCATGATCACATCCGAGCGCGCGCCATAGGCAAGCAGTTCGGCCACCGGCATGAAGCCTGGTGTCAATTCGCGTTTCATGTCGGTTTGGCGGATCAGATCCGAGAGTGCGTCCCAGTCTTCCTGCCGGGCCATGCGCTGGCCGATATTGAGATAATGGTCGCGCAGCTTTTCTTCCGCCGTGGGATCGGGGCAGGAAATGCTCAGCATGGCGGAGGGCACGCCGTTGGCGGGGCGTGGGCGGCGGCGCAGAATGGTGGTTTTCAGCGGCAGCACCGGCTCCGGTTCCGGGCGGGGTCGCAGCCGGTTCCCCAAGGGGTGGAGGTGTTTGCTCAGAAGGGTGCGCAGCGTTTTCATTCAGGGAAAGTCCGACAGATTTCTCGATAGGTTCGAACCTGCCCTCGCAATCGGGCTGAAACATGGCTGGGGTGCGGAGATATCGGGGAATTAGTTCAGCCTGAGCGTGTATTTTCCACACCAGTGTCTCAAACTTTAACGATTGTTCCGGGCCTCACACCGATCAGGCCGAAACGCGGGTATTGTTGCGTTTTACCGCCGCTTGTCGGCAGCATGCTTGCCAGCCTGAAACCGGCGGCACATAGTGCGCGCCATGAGATTTATCGGATTGACCATCGGGCTTGTCATGATTTCAGAGCCGCTTTGGGCCGAGACGCGTTCGCCGCTTCGGCCGCAGCCGCGCGCGATTCCGGTTGAACAACCGGTGGTTGATGTCGTTCCGGTCGAACCTGGTGAGGTGGACCCTGTTGGAGCCGCCGCCGTTCCGACGCTTCCTGTCCGGGCGCAGGCCGCGCCGCTGGACCTGTCAGACGACGCGGGAGTTCCCGACTTGGCTGTTGTACCTGATGTGCCAGATCTGCCTGTTGTAATGGTGCCTGGCCCGCCACCGCTGCGCCCGAAAGCGCGCGCGCCGAACCTGCCGCGCACACGGTGGCAGCATATGGCGGGTCATGCGCTGTGGACCCGGACCGCGCTGGCGGCGCTCAAGGCGCATGGCAAGCCGCTGGTGGATATGGTGCCGGGCGACATCAAGACCTGGTGTCCGGCCTATCCGCAGGCGGACGCGCGCGGTCGGCGCGCCTTCTGGGTCGGATTTCTGTCGGCATTGGCGAAGCACGAAAGCACCTACAAGCCCTGGGCTGTGGGCGGTGGCGGGCGCTGGTACGGGCTGTTGCAGATTCTGCCGGGCACCGCGCGGGGCTACAAATGCAACGTCGGGGATGGTGCGTCGCTGAAGAACGGAGCGGCGAACCTCAGCTGTGCTGTGCGGATCATGGCGCATACCGTGCCGCGTGACGGGGTGATATCCGGCCCGCGCGGCAACAGGGGGGTTGGTGCCGACTGGGGGCCGATGCGCTCTGCCGCCAAGCGGCGCGAGATGGCCGGCTGGCTGCGGCAGCAGAGCTATTGCAAGCCGATCAGCACAACCCGGCCACGGGCACGCCCCTGAGCGGCCTTTCGGGCGGTTATTGCAGTAGTTGAAAGTGGAACCGTTTCACGCTGACGCCCTGGGCGGTCAGCGCGTCTTCGAAGGCCTGATGCGGCGGCGTTGCTTCAAAAGGCACCCTGACCTTGCGGCCATTTGGCAGGACGATGCTGGCGCGCACGGAAAAATCGAGCCGCGTGTCCAGCCGGATATGATCAACCTCGGTGAGGGCGACAAGCGCATCGCGCGGGCCGGTGAACCAGCGCAGATGGGTTGCGCTCAGGTCGATGCCTGCCAGCGGGTTGCGGATCAGGTCCCAGAGTGCGGGCAATGTAAAGACGGCAAGGATTGCCACCACCACCGGCGCGGCCTCAAGCGCGATCAGCAGATACAGCAGCACCGCCCAGACTCCGGCCAGGGTTGACATCCCCCGCAGGCTGCGTCCCGCACGGCGGTAGCTGAAGACAGTGTCGGTCATGGCCTCGGTCACGGGGCCTATCTGCCGCCCGATACATCGAGGGTAGAGCCGGTGACATAGCTGGCCTCGTCCGACAGCAGCCAAAGGGCGGCCTGCGCGACTTCCTCTGCCGTGCCCGCGCGGCGCATGGGGACGTTCCCGGACAGGCGGATGGCGCGGTCGGGGGTGCCGCCCTTGGCGTGGATGCCGGTCTCGATCAGACCGGGGCGCAGCGACATGACGCGGATGCCCTCGGCGGCGACCTCATCGGACAGGCCCTTGGTAAAGGTGTCGATGGCGGCCTTGGAGGCGGCATAATCCACGTATTCATTGGCAGAGCCCAGCCGGGCCGCCGCCGACGAGATATTGACGATGGCCCCGCCGTCGCCCTGCGCCTGCATCCGTCTGACGGCGGCCCCCGCAATCAGGATCGCGCCGATCACATTGATGTCGAACATCCGGCGCAGGCGGTCATGGGTCAGCGCGGCGACGGAGGAGGGATGATCGACAATGCCTGCATTGTTGATCAGCGCATCAAGCTGGCCGAACTCGGCGTCGATCTGGGCGAACATGTCCTCGATTGCATCCGGGTCGGCCACATCGGCGGGACAGAGCAGGGCATGCGCCCCGGCCTTTTCCACGTCGCTTGCAACCAGATGGGCGCTGTCATGGTCGGATCGGTAGTTCAGCACCAGGTCATAGCCGCGCGTCGCCGCCAGCCGCGCACAAGCCGCGCCGATCCCGGAGGAGGCCCCGGTGATCAGGCAGACAGGCCGGGTCACGAGGCCCCCCGGATACGTGTCAGCATCTCGGTGGTGTCGCGGCTGAGGTTCGGTGTGGCCAGCATCCGGTCCAGTTCGGCGGCGATCAGCACCTGACGGTCGGCGTCATAGCGTTTCCAGGTCTGGAAGGCAGAGCACATGCGCGCGGTGGTCTGCGGGTTTTTCGGGTCCAGCCGGATCAGCCAGTCGGCCAGCAGCCGGTAAGCCTTGCCCGAGGCGTGGTGGAACCCGGCGTGATGCATGGCCAGCGCGCCAAAGACCGCGCGGAAACGGTTCGGGTTCTGCCAGTTGAAATCCGGGTGGCGGGTCAGGTTCTCCGCGACATCGGCGGCATCCTCCGGCTCCGCCTGCTGCACCTGCAGGCCAAACCATTTGTCCATCACAAGGCGGTCGTCCTGCCACTGTGCCTCGAAGGCGGCGAGGGCCTTGTCGCCCTTGCCAATGTGCAGCAGGGCCGCCAGTGCGGCCAGCTGGTTGGTCATGTTGTCCGCCGCATCATATTGTGCCTGTGCGGCCTCGCCCCCGTCGCGGCGGGTGATCAGGGACAGCATCGCATTGGCAAGGCTGCGCTGGCCGGCCTGTTCGGCGCCGGGATCATAGGGCGCCGTGACCAGGTTGGCGGCGTGGATCTGCTGTGCGGCACCGCCCAGGGCATCGGCCATCGCATCGCGCATCCCCTCGACTCCTGAATGGATGTTCTCGGGCGTCGGGGTGCCGCCCTGGGCGTGGATCAGCGCGGCCAGTTCGGACTGTGTGGGCAGGCCCAGCATCAGCGCGCGATAGGCGGGGTCCAGCGATGTGTCGCTGACCACTGTGGTGATTGCGGCCAGATAGGCGGGATCGGCATCGGCCCCGTCGTGGATCATCGGCATCAGCGCCTTGCGGGCCAGCATCCGCGCGGCTTCCCACCGGTTGAAAGGGTCTGTGTCATGGCTCAGCAGATGGGCGCGGTCGGCGTCGCTGAGATCGTGTTCCAGCATCACCGGCGCGGAAAAGCCGCGCAGGATCGACGGGGTCGGACGGGCGGAGAGCCCTTCAAAGGTGAACCGCTGCGTCGCTTGCGACATCTCAAGGATGCGGGTTTCGGCCACTTCGGACCCGTCCGGGCCGATCAGGCCGGTTGCAATGGGGATCACCTGCGGCATCGGATCGGGGGAGGCGGCGCTGGGCTTGGTATCCTGCCGGAAGGTCAGGGTCAGGGTGCTGCCGTCCCAGTCTTCGGTGACCGTCAGGCGCGGGGTGCCCGCCTGGGCATACCAGCGCTTGAACTGCGACAGGTCGCGCCCGGTGGTTTCCGCGAACACCTGCAACCAATCCTCGATGGTGCAGGCCTGACCGTCATGGCGTTCGAAATAGAGGTCCAGCGCCTTGCCATAGGCATCGTCGCCCACAAGCGTCTTGAGCATGCGGATGACCTCGGCCCCTTTTTCATAGACCGTGGCGGTGTAGAAGTTGTTGATTTCCTGAAAGCTTTCGGGCCGCACCGGATGGGCAAGCGGGCCCTGATCCTCGGGGAACTGGCGTGCGCGCAGGTCGATGACGTCATGGATGCGCTTGACCGGGGCAGAGCGCATGTCGGAGGTGAACTGACTGTCCCGGAAAACCGTCAGCCCTTCCTTGAGGCACAGCTGGAACCAGTCGCGGCAAGTGATCCGGTTGCCGGTCCAGTTGTGGAAATACTCATGCGCGATGATCGCCTCGATCCGCTCGAAATTCATGTCGGTGGAGGTTTCGGGGCTGGCCAGCACAGCGGAAGAGTTGAAGATGTTCAGCCCCTTGTTCTCCATCGCGCCCATGTTGAAATCGTCCACCGCGACGATGTTGAACAGCTTTAGATCGTATTCACGGCCATAGACGTCTTCATCCCATTTCATCGAGGCCTTGAGGGCCTGCATCCCGAAGGCGCATTTGCCCTCGTCGCCGGGGCGGACATAAAGGTTCAGGTCCACCTCGCGGCCATTCATGGTGGTGAAATGATCGGAATGCGCCACGAGGTCCCCCGCCACCAGCGCAAAAAGATACGCGGGCTTGGGCCAGGGGTCGTGCCATTCGGCCCGGTGTTCTGAGGCGCTGACCGGGTTGCCATTGCTCAGCAGCACCGGATGGGGGCCGTTGATGGTGACGGTAAAGACGCTCATCACGTCCGGGCGGTCGGGATAATAGGTGATCTTGCGAAACCCCTCGGCCTCGCATTGGGTGCAATACATGCCGTTCGACATGTAGAGCCCCTCAAGTGCGGTGTTGTGCGCCGGGTCGATCTCAACTTCCGATTCCCAGATGAAAGGGGTGTCGGGGACATCGCAGGTCAGCCCGTCTTCTGACAGGCTGGGTGTGACGTCCTTTCCGTCGATGCGGGCAGCGATCAACGACAGGTTTTCACCGTGCAGAAAGAACCGCCGGTCGGTTGCATCGGGGTTGGGGCGGAATGCGATCCTGGATTTTACGCGGGTCTTGTGCGGGTCAAGGTCAAAGTCCAGTGCGACACTGTCGACGACAAACCCGAAGGGCGTGTAGTCGGACAGATATATCGTCTTGGGGGCCGCGTCGCGCATGGAAATACCTCTTTTTGCCGGAACGGTTCGGTTGGCCTGCACGTTAGGTCCATGAGACGTGCCCTGCAACGGGTCGAATGGAACGAAAGATCAAACGACAACGAGGAGAGAGTCATGTCTGCACCCGACACAAATATCGACAAGCAAGAACAGCGCCACAAGCCAGCATTGCTGGGGATCAAGGGGGCCATGATATTCGGCCTTGTGATGGTGCTGATTGTCTTCTTTCTGGCCGTGATGGGCGGCGGTGATGACACTGCGCCCGCAATTGAGACGGGCAGCACGGTAAACAGCACCGATGACACGGTGGCCCCTGTGACAAGCGATTCCAACTAGGTTTTTGCCTGAATTCACCATCATGGCGGCATCCGTTTTTTCGGCGCCGCCATTTTGTTGTGCATTGCGTGAGGCGAAGGAAGGGTCGGGTGCGCCGGGGGCCGGTCAGGTTTGTTCGAACTGGTAAGATTTTATTACCAAGAAACTTGTCGGGCAGAAGCAATCGCCGTACACCTTTGGAAATTTCCGGGTGAAGGGAGCGCAAGCAATGTCAGACAGGATGAACAAGCACGATTTGCAGGTGGATTCTGCCCTTGTCTCTTTCATCGAGGAGGAAGCCCTTCCGGGCAGCGGTGTGTCGCCTGACACCTTTTGGCAGTGTTTCTCGCGGCTTGTGCATGGGATGGGCGACAAGAACCGCGCGCTTCTGGCTGAGCGGGCGGCGCTTCAGCAGCAGATTGATGATTGGCACATCGCGAACAAGGGCAAGATGCATGATGCCGAAAGCTACCGCAGCTTTTTGACTGATATCGGCTATCTGGTGCCGGAAGGCCCTGATTTCACGATAGAAACCGCCAATGTGGACTCCGAGATCGCAACGGTGCCGGGGCCGCAACTGGTGGTGCCGATCACAAAAGCGCGGTTTGCGCTGAACGCCTGCAACGCGCGCTGGGGCAGCCTTTATGATGCGTTTTACGGCACCGACGCGCTGGGCGATCTGCCTCCGGCGGGTGGCTATGACGCGGCGCGCGGCGCACAGGTGGTGGCGCGGGCCAAGGCGTTTCTGGATGATGCGACACCACTGGCCAGCGGATCGCATGTCGATGTGACAGGCTATGCCGTGGAAGGCGGCGCATTGGTGCCCGCGCTTGCAGATCCTGCGCAATTAGCGGGCTATCGCGGGGAAGCTGCGGCACCCTCTGCCATCTTGCTGCGCAACAACGGGTTGCATGTTGAAATCACGGTCAATGCGGAGCACCCGATCGGCAAGACCGACCCGGCCCATGTGGCCGATGTCCTGCTGGAAAGCG
Organism: Sulfitobacter sp. EhC04; assembly: GCF_001650875.1. GTDB lineage: Bacteria > Pseudomonadota > Alphaproteobacteria > Rhodobacterales > Rhodobacteraceae > Sulfitobacter. The sequence goes on along the minus strand of NZ_LXYI01000005.1, from coordinate 154,876 downwards.
CGGTCTCCACCATCATGGACTGCGAGGACAGCGTGGCGGCAGTGGATGCCGAGGACAAGGTGGGGGCCTATCGCAACTGGCTGGGCCTGATGAAGGGCGATCTGTCGGAGACTTTCGAGAAGAACGGCAAGCCGATGACACGGGTGATGCACCCGGACCGGAGCTATACCGCGCCTGATGGCGGGGAGGTGACGCTGAAAGGTCGCGCGCTGATGTTGGTGCGCAACGTGGGCCATCTGATGACCAACCCGGCGGTGCTGGACCGCGCGGGCCGCGAGGTGGGCGAGGGGCTGATGGATGCCATGACCACCACGCTGATCGCGATGCACGACCTTGCCCGCGAAGGCGGAAATTCGGTGCAGGGGTCGGTCTATGTGGTCAAGCCAAAGATGCACGGCCCGGCAGAGGTCGCCTTTGCGGACGAGATTTTCACTCTGGTTGAAAGCGTGCTGGGATTGCCAGCCCATACCGTGAAGCTGGGCATCATGGACGAGGAACGCCGCACCAGTGCCAACCTCAAGGAATGTATCCGCGCGGCGAAACATCGGGTGGCTTTCATCAACACCGGTTTTCTGGACCGGACCGGCGACGAGATCCATACCTCGATGGAGGCCGGGCCGATGGTGCCCAAGGGCGACATGAAAAACGCTGTCTGGATCGGTACTTATGAGGACCGCAATGTCGATATCGGTCTGGCCTGTGGCTTGCAGGGGCGGGCGCAGATCGGCAAGGGCATGTGGGCGATGCCGGACTTGATGGCGGACATGATCGCGGCCAAGGTGGGCCACCCGATGGCCGGGGCCTCCTGTGCCTGGGTGCCGTCACCGACTGCGGCCACCCTGCATGCGATGCATTATCATCAGGTCGATGTTCTGGCGCGGCAGGATGAGATCCGGGCAGGCGGGCCGCGTGGCACGCTGGCTGATCTGCTGGAGATCCCGGTGATGGAGGGCCGCAACCTGAGCGATGCGGAAATCACCCGCGAGATCGAGAACAATGCCCAGGGGATTCTGGGCTATGTCGTGCGCTGGGTCGATCAGGGGGTTGGCTGTTCCAAGGTGCCGGACATCAACGATGTCGGCCTGATGGAAGACCGCGCCACCTGTCGCATTTCGGCGCAGGCGCTGGCGAACTGGCTGCATCACGGGGTGATCGACGCAGGGCAGGTCATGGCCGGGCTGAAGAAGATGGCCGAGGTGGTGGACCAGCAGAACGCCGGTGATCCGGCCTATCGCCCGATGGCGCCCGGTTTTGACGGCATTGCCTTTCAGGCGGCCTGCGATCTGGTGCTGAAGGGGCGGGAGCAGCCTTCGGGTTATACCGAGCCGGTGTTGCACGCGCGCCGGCTGGAGCTGAAGGCGGCAGGCTGAGCGCGGGTTGAAACCTGCGTGGGGCGCTGCCCCACACCCCGGGAATATTTTTTGCCAAAAAGAGGAGAGGCACGTGGCCATTTCATTGAGAAAAGCACGCACGATCATGCGCAAGGCGTTGGAGAAGGGGCGTGAGATGGAGCTGAAACCGCTCTCTGTGGTGGTGCTGGATGCAGGCGGACATGTGCAGGCATTCGAGCGTGAGGACGGGGCGGCACCGGGGCGTTTTGCGATTGCCCATGGCAAGGCTTACGGCGCGGTGATGCTGGGTATGGCGGGGACCGCGCAGATGAAACGCGCGGAGGATCAGGCCTATTTCATGGCGGCGGTGAACGGGGTCTATGGCGGGCAGGTGATTCCGGTGCCGGGCGGCGTGTTGCTGCGCGACCGCAAGGGGGCGGTGATCGGCGCGGTCGGCGTGACGGGGGATACGTCTGAAAAAGATGCAGAATGTGCCATGGCAGGCATTGCCGCTGCCGGGTTGCAGGGCGAAATCTGACGCAGCGCTTGAGCACGCGGCGGGCATGGCCTATGTTTGTGCAATTGCAGCAATAGTAGGTGACCCATGGCGCGTCCTGTCGTTGGCATTATTGGAAATTCGCACCTGATCAATGATCAGTACAAGGTGCATGCGGGGGGGCAGATGAACACCGATGCGGTGTCTGCGGTTTCTGACTGTGTGCCTGTCATCATTCCCGCCGACCCCAAACACCTGTCGGTCACCGAGTTGATGGAGGTCTGCGACGGGTTTCTGTTCACCGGCGGGCGGCCAAATGTTCACCCCGAGGAATATGGCGAGGCGGCAACCGAGGCGCATGGCGCATTCGACCGCGCGCGCGATGCGATTGTCCTGCCGCTGATCCGGGCCTGCGTGGAGCGCGGACAGCCGTTTTTCGGCGTTTGCCGGGGGTTTCAGGAAGTGAACGTGGCGATGGGGGGCACGCTCTATCCCGAGATCCGCGACCTGCCGGGGCGGATGAACCACCGCATGCCGCCCGACGGCACCATCGAGGAAAAGTTCGAACTGCGCCATGATGTGACCTTTTCCCAGGGCGGCGTCTTTCACAGCTTGATGGGGTCGCAGAAAGTGCGCACCAACACGCTGCACGGGCAGGGGATCAAGACGCCCGGTGCGCGGATCGTGATGGATGGTTTCGCCGATGACGGCACGCCCGAGGCGATCTATGTCAAGGGAGCCTGCGGGTTCACCCTGTCGGTCCAGTGGCATCCGGAATGGAATGCCGGGCAGGACCCGGTGTCGCGCATTCTGTTCCAGGCCTTTGGCGACGCGGTGCGCAGCTGGGCGGCGGGCGAAGTGGCACCTGCGCTGAAAGCAGTCTGAGCCGGGCATGGGGCCGGGTTGTCCGGCGTGTCGGTGCTGGCGGGGCGACCGCCTTATTGCAGAACAAAAACCTGATCTCGTTCAAGGGCCGGTGCGACCAGTGGCGCGGTCGTGCAATGGCCGATGGCGGCAGGTGCGGGCAGGCCGCGTTTGAGGTCGCGGTGCAGCGAGCTATGCGGCCAGTCCTGCGGTCGCGCGACCAGACCTGCTTGCACCGGGGCGATGTGAATCAGATCGCGGTGGCGGTTGAAATCGGCCCTGTCCCGAATTTCGTGTTCCCAGTAGCGGCGTTGCCATATGCCCTTTTCCCCGCGCGCGATCTGCGCTGGCGTGCGATGCGGCGGCATCGGCAGGGCGCGGGAGAAGCGCGACTTCAGCATTCCGATGCGGTTGGGGTAATCGGCGCTGTCCCCCGGCAGGGTCCAGATCGTGTGGATCAGCGCAGGCAACACGGCAATTGCATCAATCCGGAACGGGTGGTGTTTCAGCGTGTGGCGCATGGCGCGGCGCAGGTCGGCGATACGGCGGACCAGTGCATCATCCTGCGGGTTGGCCAGGCGGATGGTGAAGAAGTATGTGCCGCACGTGCGGCGTCTGTGGATGAAATTCGGCATGACAAAGGCTAGGCGCGCGTTGGTTAAGACGGGGTTAAACCCAGTGGCTGGACGCCTTCATGCTGCGCTGCGGAATTTTCTTGCTGTCTTTGGGGTTTCATTGTTGCGTTTCTCTCCGCTCATGTGAAATAAAGTTTCGAAGTCGAATCCGCGTCCGCTGCCTGATAATGAGGCGCTTCAGCGTTTGGTTCCGGCCTGCAGATTACCTGTCGGTTGGTGTTCTACTTGTGGATCAATGGGGCGCGCGGTAAGTGCAAACAAAGCGGGACCACTGCGCGTGCGTCTGCGTGTCCAGAATGGGGGAAGAAGTGTGAAGATCGGTACGCCGAAGGAATTATTCGAGGGTGAGAACCGCGTTGCGATGACGCCTGAGTCAGCACTGCAGTTGCAAAAGCTGGGTCATGATTGCGTGATCGAGAGCGGTGCAGGCATGGCAGCGGGATTTGCCGACGCCGCCTACAAGGATGCGGGCGTCGAGGTGGTCAAGACCGCCGCCGCCCTGTGGAAGGCCGCTGATGTGGTCGCCAAGGTGCGGGTGCCGTCCGACGCGGAAATGAAAAGACTGCGGGACGGGCAGACGCTGATCTCCTTCTTCAGCCCGGTGGCCGATGAAGCCAAGATGAGCCAGGCCGCCGATTTGGGTGCCACTGTTGTCGCGATGGAGATGATCCCGCGCATCAGCCGTGCCCAGAAGATGGATGCGCTGTCTTCAATGGCCAATATCGCGGGTTACCGTGCGGTGATCGAGGCCGGCAACAACTTTGGTCGTTTCTTTACAGGTCAGATCACGGCGGCGGGCAAGGTGCCCCCGGCCAAGGTTCTGGTTGTGGGGGCCGGTGTGGCCGGTCTTGCCGCGATCGGCACGTCCACCTCGCTGGGTGCGATCACCTATGCCTTTGACGTGCGCCCCGAAGTGGCCGAACAGGTCGAGAGCATGGGCGCCGAGTTTGTCTATCTCGATTTCGAGGAAGAACAGCAGGACGGGTCCGCTTCGGGCGGCTATGCCTCTGTTTCCTCACCGGAATTCCGCGAGGCGCAGCTGGCCAAGTTCCGCGAACTGGCCCCCGAAGTGGACATCGTGATCACCACCGCGCTGATCCCGAACCGCGAAGCGCCGGAATTGTGGACCGAGGACATGGTCAAGGCGATGAAGCCGGGATCGGTGATCGTGGACCTTGCGGCGGAAAAGGGCGGCAACTGCAAGCTGACCGTTGCGGACGAAAAGATCGTCACTGACAATGGTGTCACCATCATCGGCTACACCGATTTCCCCAGCCGGATGGCGACCCAGGCCTCGACGCTGTATGCGACCAACATCCGTCACCTGATGACCGATCTGACGCCGGAAAAAGACGGCGTGATCAACCACAACATGGATGACGACGTGATCCGGGGGGCGACGATTGCCCACGGCAAGGCCGTGACCTTCCCGCCGCCACCGCCCAAGGTTGCGGCGATTGCCGCCGCACCGAAAAAGGACAAACCGAAAGAGTTGACCCGCGAGGAGAAGGCGGCGCAGGAACTGGCAGCCTTCAAGACGCAGACCCGCAATCAGGTGAGTTTGCTGGCCATCGGCGGTGCGCTTTTGCTGGCGGTTGGTCTGGTGGCGCCTGCCAGCTTCATGCAGCACTTCATCGTTTTTGTGCTGGCGGTCTTTGTCGGCTTCCAGGTAATCTGGGGCGTTGCGCACAGCCTGCACACGCCGCTGATGGCCGTGACCAACGCGATTTCGTCGATCATCATCCTGGGCGCGCTGATGCAGCTTGGATCAAGCGCGGGCATCGTGGTGATCCTTGCGGCGCTGTCGGTCTTCATGTGTGGCATCAACATCTTTGGTGGCTTCCTCGTGACACGGCGCATGCTCGCCATGTTCCAGAAATCTTAAAGGAGCCAGAGCAATGGAATTTGGTTTTACAACAGCGGCCTATGTTGTCGCGGCTGTCCTGTTCATCCTCTCGCTCGGGGGGCTTTCGGGCCAGGAGAGTGCAAAACGTGCGGTCTGGTACGGCATTGCCGGCATGGGGCTGGCGGTGCTGGCCACGCTGATCGGACCCGGTTCGGGGCTTTGGATCCTGTCGGTGGTTCTGGTGGCTGCCGGTGGGGCCATCGGCTATCAGCTTGCGACGCGGGTACAGATGACGCAGATGCCCGAACTGGTCGCGGCGATGCACAGCCTTGTGGGTCTGGCGGCGGTTTTCGTCGGATTCAACGCACATTTCGAGATCGCGAACGTGCAGGAAACCCTGCTGAACCCCAACTATGACGTCTCGCAGTTCGGCACTTTTGCCGCGCTGATCGCCAAGAAGACGGCGGTCGAGATCAACATCCTTCGGGTGGAGCTGTTCCTGGGCATCTTTATCGGTGCGGTCACCTTTACCGGATCTGTCATTGCCTATGGCAAGCTGGCGGGGCGGGTGAATTCATCGGCGGCGAAACTGCCGGGCGGGCATATCCTGAACGCATCTGCGGCCGGTCTCTCGGTGATCTGCCTGATCTGGTATTTCAGCACCGGCGGGTTCTTTCCGCTGTTTGTCATGACGCTTTGCGCGCTGTTCATCGGGTATCACCTGATCATGGGCATCGGCGGGGCGGACATGCCTGTCGTGGTGTCGATGCTGAACAGCTATTCCGGCTGGGCGGCGGCGGCGATCGGCTTCAGCCTTGGCAACGACCTGCTGATCGTGGTTGGCGCGCTGGTCGGCTCGTCGGGTGCGATCCTGTCCTATATCATGTGCAAGGCGATGAACCGCAGTTTTGTCAGCGTGATCCTGGGCGGCTTTGGCGGTCCGGCGGGCGAGCAGATGGCAGTCGAGGGCGAACAGATCGCCATTGAGGCCGACGGTGTCGCCACGGCGCTGAACGAGGCCGACAGCGTCATCATTATTCCGGGCTACGGGATGGCGGTGGCCCAGGCCCAGCAGGCGGTCAGCGAGCTGGTCAAGAAGCTGCGCGCCCAGGGCAAGAACGTGCGTTTCGCCATTCACCCCGTTGCGGGGCGTCTGCCGGGGCACATGAACGTGCTGCTGGCGGAGGCCAAGGTGCCCTATGACATCGTGATGGAGATGGACGAGATCAACGATGATTTCCCGTCTACGGATGTGGCGATCGTGATCGGGTCCAATGACATCGTGAACCCTGCCGCTCAGGACGATCCCAACAGCCCCATTGCCGGGATGCCGGTGCTGGAATGCTGGAAGGCCAAGACGGTCTTTGTTTCCAAGCGGGGGCAGGGCACAGGCTATTCCGGGATCGAGAACCCGCTGTTCTTCAAGGAGAACACACGGATGTTCTATGGCGATGCGAAGGCCAGCCTGGACAAGCTGCTGCCGCTGATCGACTAGACGATTTTTTCGAAAAAATCGGTCCGGAGGTTTTGAAACCTCCGGCGCAGATTGAAGACACCCCGTTTGATAGAGCGGGGTGTCTTTTCGTCTGGGGGTCCGTTTTCTTCGAAGAAAACGGGTCGGAGTTTTTGAAAACTCCGGTGCAGGCGGATGGCGCCCCGTTCAACCTGACGGGAGCCTCTAGCGTTTGGGATCGCTGCGGGTGCTGCCTTGCAGCGTTTTCTTTGAAGAAAACGGGCCGGAGTTTTTGAAAACTCCGGGGCAGACGGATGGCACCCTGTCCAACCTGACGCGCGCCTCTAGCGTTTGAGATCGCTGCGGGCGCTGCGTTGCAGCGTTTTCTTTGAAAACTCCGGTGCAGCCACACGGCACCCCGTTCAACCTTATGGGTGCCTCCGGCTTTTGAGATCGCAGTGGGCGCTGCCTAGCAGCGTTTTCTTTGAAGAAAACGGGCCGGAGTTTTTGAAAACTCCGGTGCAGGTCGCAAAACCTTACAGCGCCGCCAAAAATTCGCTTGAGCTGGAGTGCACTCCAGCTTGTACAGTCGATTCGTGACCTGGAAAAAGGAACAACGACATGATGATCGGCGAAGTATCCGACCGCACCGGGCTCAGCGTCGACACGCTGCGGTTCTACGAAAAGATCGGCCTGATCGCGCCACCGATGCGCAATGACGCGGGCAGGCGAGTCTATGGAAATGACGTGTTGGGCTGGGTCGGTTTTCTCGAACAGCTTAACGCCACCGGGATGAAACAGGCTGACCGCATCCTTTATGCCAGGCTGCGCCAGCAGGGTGACAGCACCCTGCGCGCCCGGCGCGAGATGCTGGAGGCGCACCGCGCAGTGATCCGGGAGAAACTGCATCTGATGCAGCAGACCATGGCGCTTATGGACCACAAGGTCGCAATTTATGAAACGCTAGAGGCAGAAACGGAGACACCACAGATATGACCGATGCAACCTTGATACGCGGCCGGGCCCATGTGGCTGAAATGAACCCCGGTCTGGAAGCCGCGCTGGCGGGAAAATACGATGACCTGGTTCCAGGCATGTCCGAAAGCCTGATCGACTGGGCTTACGGGCAGCATTACACCCGCGACGGTCTGGACAACCGCACCCGGCAATTGTGCACGGTGGCTGCACTGGTGTCGCTGGGCGGCTGGACCGGCCCGCAGTTGAAGGTCAACATCGAACATACCCTCGCCGCCGGGGCGAACCCGCGCGAGATCGTCGAGGCGATCTGGCAGATGTCGGTCTATGCGGGGATGCCTGCGGCGATCAACGGGCTGAATGCGGCGCTGGAGGTGTTTGACGCGGCCAAGAGCTGACGCTTTACGGAGAGCCGGCTGTGGATTGCGGCCTTTCAGCGGGTTGTCGGTATACATTGGTGTACCGACAACCTGTTGAATAAGTTCACTTTTCTATACCAAAACTGGATAATTCGCCTATGGTCCGTCGAATCGCAACTGCAAGCCGGACCCACCATGGCCCCGATCAAGGACTATCCACAACGTTATGCGCTCACGGGCGAACTGCACGCGCGGCCTTTTCCGTCGCTCAAGGCCCCGGCGACGGCGGCTTTTCTGGCGATCAAACAACCCAGTGATGCGGCATCCCGTGACCGAACTGCGGACTTTGAGCATCTGGCGGCCCTGCTGGATCACTATGGCGCGCCGCGCCCTGATGCCAATGCGACGCATTACTTTGGCGCGATGGGGAAGTACTGGCTGAAGTGGGAGCAGCACACCGAGTTGGTCACATATATGGTGATCCGGGAGGACCTGAGCGCGCGGCCCTTCGATCCTGCGGAATTCGATGTCTTTCCTGACTACTGGTTGAATGATGCGCCCGGCGGACGGATCACCTCGGCGTTGTTGCGGGTCATGGAGCGGCCTCAGGAGGACGAGACCATATCGGCCCACCTGCGCGACTGGTTTGTGCCGGAAAGCCTTGCCGTGGCCTCGGTGCTGGACGGGGCGGCGGTGGTGGCCAGCGATTTCCGCATCGATTCATCGGGCCATCTGCGTATCGCTGTCTTTCCCGACGCCGCCACCGGCAGCCGCCGGATTGGTCGCATTGTGCAGCGGCTTTGCGAGATCGAGCTCTATAAGTCCGCCTCCATGCTGGGCTTTTCCATGGTGCGCGAGGTCGGCCCGCAGTTGAATACGCTGGACACCAAGCTGACCGACCTGATGGCAGAGATGCGCGGGCCGGCGGCGCGGGCCGAAGACACGCTGCATGCGCTGTTGGACATTTCGGTGGACCTTGAGACATTGGCGGCACAATCCGCGTTCCGCTTTGGGGCGACGGGGGCCTATCAGGCGATTGTGGATCAGCGCATAGAGGCGCTGCGCGAGACGCGGTTCATGGGGCGGCAGGGCTTTGCCGAATTCATGATGCGCCGCTACGAGCCTGCGATGCGCACGGTGCAATCGGCAGAGCGGCGGCTGGGCACCATGTCGGCCCGGTCGATCCGCGCTTCTGATCTTTTGCGCACGCGGGTGGATGTGGAACGCTCGGCCCAGAATCAGGCGATCCTGGCCAGCATGGACAAGCGTGCCGATCTGCAACTGCGCCTGCAGCGCACCGTTGAGGGGTTATCGGTGGTGGCGATCAGCTATTACGCGGTGTCGCTGGCGGGATACCTGCTTTATCCGGTTGCCGAGGCGACGAGCCTCAGCAAGGGGGTGCTGACCGCCGCCGTGACCCTGCCGGTTGTGGCGGTGGTTTGGGGGCTCATCCGTCGCCTGCGCAAGCATCTGGATTAGCCTATGACTGGGTGGGCCGCGTCTCTGAGCAGGGCATGGGTCGCCTTGGCCCCCAATGCGATCATCACAATGGCGAGGATGGCGGCGACGGACAGGGTCGGCACGCCGGACAGGCCCGCGCCCAGAGTACAGCCGCCTGCCAGCACGCCGCCGATGCCCATCAGGACCGCGCCCAGCAGGTAGCGCCCGGTCTGGCGCGGCGTCTCGAAGCTTTGCCAGGCGAAGCCGCCAAAGATCAGGCTGGCCAGCAGGGCACCGGCGACAACCCCGCCCAGCAGCCCCACACCGAATCCTGCCGGGATCGAGGTGCTGGCGATGCCCCAGAACAGGGTTTCGGCAGAGGGAGAGGTGAAGGACAGGCTTTCCATCGCGATGGGATCAAAATCGTCGAAGAGGATGAACCCGGTGCCGACCCATGCCAGCGGCACCAGCAGGCCGATAAGCACCGCCAGAGCCAGGTGCAGCGGGCGGTTGCCCGACCGCAGGCCGATGGCCAGTGCAGCCGCCGCGATCAGCCCGGACCAGAGCAGCGGGCCGCCGGGCAGGGCGGCAAGGCTGACGGCTTCTCCCATATTCACCGTGACCTGACCCAAAGCGACGCGAATAGGGGCCAGCACCCCTTTCAGGGTCATATGCGCCACCACGGCAAAGCTGAGCAGGACAAGGGCGGCGCGCAGGTTGCCGGTGCCACTCAGCACCGTCAGCCGCGAGATGCAGCCACGGGTAAGGACCATGCCAGCGCCGAACAGCAGCCCGCCCACTGCAATGGCTAGCACGGGAACCTCGGACACCATGAAACGATGCGCGTCAAAGCTGATCCAGCCCAGCGCGACCGCGCCCTGGGTGCCCAGAACTGCCACGGCAAGTGCCGTGAACCAGACACCGGCGGCGGCGCGGCTGTCCTCTCCGACAAGGGAGCGACGAAAGCAGAATTTGGTGATCTGTGCCAGGATGCCAAAGACAACCCCGATGGCCAGGGCAAAATAGACAACCGCCTGAGGCGCGGTCAGAGTCTCGAAGCCGAATGATTCAAACATCGCCAAAATCCCCCAAGGCGCCCCAAACTGCGCCGGTCATGCAGATAATCTGTCTTGCTTTCAGCATGATTTCCGGCCTGATCCGGCAGGAAATTCGCGAATGTCGGCAAATCCAGAATTATTTCCCATTTGGCGGGGTGCGGGGCAGGGATCAAGCGCCGCTGTGCGGGTCACCACCACATTAGAGGGAATGGTATTCCGGAAAGGGCTTGGGAAACGGGAAATCATTCAGCCCATTGCGCGCCGATGGGGCAACCCGCCCCCGGTCAGGGGCGGGGGCGGTGTCGTGGTCCTTTTTTGCGGTTATCTGCCCCGGATGCGGGGGTCGAGCGCATCGCGCAACCCGTCACCAAGGTAGTTCACGCCCAGCACGGTCAGCGATATCGCGATCCCCGGCAACAGCACCCTTTCGGGGAAATCCTGCATCCGCGGCACCGCGTCGGCCAGCAGCTTGCCCCAGGTGGGGTAGTCTGACGGGAAACCGACGCCAAGAAAGCTGAGCGCGCTTTCGGTGATGATCGCGGTGGCCAGGCCCAGCGTGGCCGAGACCATGATCGGCGAGATCACATTGGGCAGCAGGTGGCGGCGGATGATCTTGCCCGATGTCGTCCCGATGGAGCGGGCGGCAAGGATGAACTCCCGTTCCTTCAGCGCCAGAATGTCGCCGCGCACGATCCGCGCGGTCTGCATCCAGGAGGTCAGCCCGATCACGGAGACGATGAGGATGAACATGCCGCCCTCGGGTCCGAAACGCGAATTCAGCGGCTGTCGGAACAGGGTCACGGCCAGCAGCACCAGCGGCAGGATCGGCAGCGACAGGACCAGATCGGTAAAGCGCATCAGCCAGAAATCGAGCCATTTGAAATAGCCTGCGATCACCCCGACCGCGGTGCCGATCACCAGCGCCAGCCCCATGGCAAGCCAGCCCACGGCCATCGACACCCGCCCGCCAGAGATCATCTGCGCAAGGATGTCGCGGCCCAGTTGATCGGTGCCAAAGGGATGTGCCCAGCCCGCGTTGGCCCCGCTCTCCCAGAGCAGGGTGTAGACGGGACGCCAGTTCTTGTTGCGGATGTCCAGCGCCTTGGGGTCCACATCCCAGATATAGGGGCCGAAAACCACTGCGAAGGTGATAAACAGCAGGAACCCACCGCCAAAGACAGCGCCCTTGTGTTTGCGGAACTGGTCCCAGACGTCGCGCCACTGGCTTCGCGGCGGTTTGGAAGGTTCCTTGTCCATCAGCGCGCCGATGGTTTCGATATCGGCTTCCAGCGGGCTGGCAGGTGTCGCTTGCTCAGTCATAGCGGATCCTCGGGTCAAGCAGACCGTAAAGCACGTCTGCGATGAGGTTGAACAGCACGATCAGGATCGCAAAGATGAAGGTCAGGGTCATTACCATCGGCAGATCGTTGGCAAAAAGCGCGGTCAGCAACAGCTGGCCGATACCGTTCACCTTGAACACGTTCTCGGTGATGATCGCGCCGCCAAAGATCGCGGGCATCCCCAGCGCAATGACCGTGACGACAGGGATCATCGAGTTGCGCAGCACATGAACCATGACCACCACGCCTTCCTTCAGGCCCTTGGCGCGGGCGGTGCGCACGTAGTCCTGATTGAGGTTGTCCAGCATAGCCCCGCGCATGTAGCGGCTGATCTGTGCGGTGGTTTGCAGTGCCAGCACCATCACCGGCATGATCATCTGAAAGAACTGCACCTTGAAGCTGGCCCAGTCGTTGACGACATGGGTGGTGTCATAGATCGAGGGCAGCCAGCCCAGATAGACCGAGAAAATCACGATCAGCAGGGGGCCGGTAAAAAACGGCGGAATGGAAAAGCCGACCATGGTGATGAACGTCCCGGCCTGATCGAACACCGAATAATGCCGGTAGGCAGAATAGATGCCGATCGGAATGGCGATCACGATCCCCACGATATAGCTGAGGCCGACAACCCAGAGGGTCTGCGGCATCCGCTGGGCCACGATGTCCATGACAGGGCTGCGGGTCTGCCAGGAGATCACGCGCAATTCACCATTGTACAGCGATGTGTCCGGCAACCAGCCCAGCAGGGTGCTGGAATTGGTCAGGTAATCGACAAAGACCTTGGGTTCGATCCAGAAGAACTGGACCAGCCACTTGTAGTATTGCACGTACCAGGCCTGCCCCAGGCCAAGCGCCTCGCGCATCTTCTGTTTCACTTCCGGTGGCACGGTCAGCGGAACCTGCGCCATCGGGTCGCCGGGGGCCAGTTGTAACAGGCCGAAAATAACAAGACTGATCAGCAAAAGCGTCGGGATCGACAACAGCAATCGTCGGATGGTGAAGGTCAACATAAGCGCCGCCTTTGCTTATCGTTCTTGGGGAGGAAATGTGGGTCGGATCGGGTTGGGCAACCGCAAACCGCGACGGGACAGCCACCGGATAGGAGCGCGCAATTGCTTGCGCGCCCCACCGGCTACATCATTCCTTGATGCGATACCAATCGGCAATGTTCCACAGTTCGGAATCCCATGTATTCAGGATCACACCGCCCAGCGTGTTGGACGCCGCAGAGACACGGCCACGGTCCACCAGCGGCACGATGGTCATCGTGTCCTTGGTCACCATGTTGTTGAGCTGCTTGGCGATCTCGCCGCGCTTGTCCAGCTCGCCTGTGCGGGACAAATCGTCCAGCAGGGCGTCGTATTCTTCCGAACAGAAGCGGTTGATGTTCTCACCCTGCCACTGGCTGCTTGGCTTGGGTTCGTTGCCGCAGCGGTACGCCGCCAGATAGGCCTGCGGGTCGGTGCCGTCGAAGTTGTTGGCGTACATTTCCACGTCCGCATAGAACTTCTGGAAGGTGTCGGGCGAACCGGGGTCACCGCCAAAGAACACGGAAGCATCGAGGTTGCGCAACTCGGTTTCGACACCGATCTGGCTCCACCAATCCTTGATCAGCGCCTGAAAGTCCTGACGCACGGCGTTGGTCGATGTCTGATAGAGCAGGGACAGTTTCTTGCCGTCCTTGTCGCGCACGCCGTCACCATCGGTGTCGGTCCAGCCGGCTTCTTCCAGCAGCGCCTTGGCCCCATCAATGTCCTGCGTCAGACATTCGGTGTTGTCAGAGGCATAAAGCGCCGGTGCGGGCACCAGGTTGCAGGTCGGGCGACCGGCCTGGCCATAGCCCACTTCGACCAGCAGTTCGCGGTCGATGGCCATGGACAGCGCCTTGCGCACCTTGAAATCCGACAGGATCGGGTGCGGATGCGCCACGGTGGAGCGTTCACCCTCTGCCAGATCAGGCGAAGGATCGGTCAGGTTCATCTCAAGCCGTTCGACCAGCGTACCAAAGGCCGAGATCGGCTTGCCCTTGCCCGCTTCGGCCATCTTGGCCAGTACGTCGGGGGCCAGTTGCATGTTCCAGGCATAGTCGTATTCGCCTGTTTCCATGACGGCACGACCCGCCGCGACGGCATCGCCGCCACCCTTGAAGGTCACTGTCGCAAAGGCAGGCTTGCTTGGGTCGCGGTAATTCGGGTTGGCTTCCAGCTGGATCACGTCGTTGGGACGGAAGTCTGTCACCATGAAGGGACCGGTGCCGATCGGGTTGAAGTTGGCCTCGGTGCACTCGGGTGCCTTGGCACCAAGGCAATCGGCGAACTGGGCTGCCTGAATGATGGGCGATTGCGCGCCCATGAAGGGGCCATAGGGGTTTGGCTTGGCTTCGGTGAAGTTCACCGTCAGCGTCAGGTCGTCGATGATCTCGATGGTGTCGACGCCATCGAACTTCGCACCCTGTGCACAGCCGCCTTCGGGATGCATGCAGTATTCGGCGGTGAATTTCACATCAGCCGATGTCACCGGTGTGCCGTCGGACCACAGCAGACCCTCTTTCAGCTTCCAGGTGATGGATTTCAGGTCTTCGCTGACGCCGCCGTTTTCGACGGTGGGGATTTCGGTCGCGAGAAACGGCACCAGAGCGCCGGTTTCGTCGTAGCGGCCCAGCGGTTCGATCACGAGGCTGGCCGCCTCAAGATCCTTTGTGCCGCCGGACAGATAGGGGGTCATGATGGAGGGGGCCTGCCAATAGATGATCTTGACCTCGCCGTCCCTGCCGCGCTCGCCCTCGGCCAGCGCGAGTGGTGCAAAGGCCGTTGTGGCGATTGCACCCATCAGTATGGTTCTCAGTTTCATATTATACTCCTTGTTGGACGCTTTGGTGCGCCGCGTTCTGCAACGGGGTTGTACCCGTCTTGTCTTGCCACCCGAAGGCCGGATTAACTTTGGTCCCTAACCTTGCGTAAACTTGGAAAAATACCAAAAAAGTGCGGACCCGCCCGCCGGAGCGCATGCGCAGTATCGAAACAGTTTTTCGCAGAAATGCAAGCCCAGAGATTTGCCGAATGCAATTTCAACCCTGTTCGGGCGACAGTGGTTTGACGCAGGTTCGGATTGGCCGTAGCGTTTGCCAACTGCATTCGCGGATCTCACCGGGGGAAGTCATGCTGGATTACTCAAGCGCGGCACCGATAGCGCAAATCAAGGGCTTACGTGTCGAATTTCAAACCAAGGACGGTCCGGTTGTAGGGGTCGAAGATGTCAGTTTTGACATCAAACCCGGCGAAACCGTCTGTGTTGTGGGCGAATCCGGTTCCGGGAAATCGGTGTCCTCGCTGTCGCTGATGCGCCTGATCGAATATGGCGGCGGCGAAATCGCGGGTGGTCGCCTGCTTTTTAATCGCTCGGAGGGAGGGGAAATCGACCTCGCCCAGACCGATCAGGCCCTGATGCGCCGCATCCGGGGCAATGAGATCGGGATGATCTTTCAAGAACCGATGACCGCGCTGAACCCGGTTTTCACGGTCGGCCGCCAGATGACCGAAGGGCTGCGCCTGCACAAGCACCTCAGCAAGGCGCAGGCGGAAGAACGCGCGCTGGCGCTGCTGAAACAGGTCCGCATCCCGGAGCCGGAGCGGCGGTTGAAACAATATCCGCACGAGCTGTCGGGCGGCATGCGCCAGCGCGTGGTGATCGCGATGGCGCTGGCCTGCGAGCCGCGCCTGCTGATCGCGGATGAGCCGACCACGGCGCTGGATGTGACGATTCAGGCAGAGATTCTGGCCCTGATGGACCGCCTCAAGCGCGAGACCGGCACGGCGGTGATGTTCATTACCCATGACATGGCGGTGGTGGCCCAGATGGCGGACCGCGTGGTGGTGATGTTCCGCGGTCTCAAGGTCGAGGAGGGCCCCGTCGAGGAGATATTCGAAAACCCCAAGCACGCCTATACCAAGGCGCTGCTGGCGGCTGTGCCCAAACTGGGCGAGATGACCGGCAAGGCCTATCCCGAGCCGATGAAGCTGTTGGGCACCAGGGGCCAGGAGATCAAGCCGATCAAGGGCACCAACGAGACCCTGCTGACGGTCAGGAACCTGACCACGCGGTTTGCGGTCACAGGTGGGTTCCTGCGCCGCACGGTGGCCAATGTTCATGCGGTGGAGGATCTGTCGTTCAGCATCAACAAGGGGCAGACCCTGAGCCTGGTGGGGGAATCGGGCTGCGGGAAATCCACGGCGGGCCGGTCGATTCTGCGGCTGGTGGAGCCGCTGTCGGGCGAGATCAACATTGACGGCAAGGACATCATGGCGCTGAACCAGCGCGATCTGCGTACCGCGCGGCTGGACATGCAGATGATCTTTCAGGATCCTTTCGCCTCGCTCAACCCGCAGATGCAGCTTGCCGATCAGGTGGCGGAGCCGATCCACAACTTCAGAACGCTCAAGGGGGCCGATGTCGGCAAACGGGTCGAGATGCTGTTCGACCGGGTCGAACTGCCACGCAGCTTCATGCGCCGTTTCCCCCATGAATTGTCGGGCGGGCAACGCCAGCGGGTCGCGATTGCCCGTGCGCTGGCGCTGAACCCAAAGCTGATCATCGCCGATGAGGCGGTCAGCGCGCTGGATGTGAGCGTTCAGGCGCAGGTGCTGAACCTGATGATGGAATTGCAGGCCGAACTGGGGCTGTCGTTCCTGTTCATCAGCCATGACATGGCGGTGGTCGAACGGGTCAGCCATCAGGTCGGCGTGATGTACCTGGGGCGCATCGTGGAACTGGGGCCGCGCAGCAGCGTTTTCGAAAATCCGCAGCATCCCTATACCCAGGCCCTGATGAAGGCCGTGCCGGTGGCGGACCCGCGCCAGCGCAAGAAGGAGAGCGAGCTGAATTTCAAACCGATCCCGTCGCCGATCCATTCGGTCGATTACGTCGCGGGCCCGTCTGAGTACAGGGAAGTCGAGCCGGGGCATCTGGTGCTGACCAGCGACAGCGGCTATTGACGGTGGGGGTCCGGGTGCCGAAATTTTGGAAAATTTCGGTCCGTTTTCTTCGAAGAAAACGGGCCCCTTAGCAGATGGAGCCGTAATGACCGACCGCATGACCCCGTTTCAGCTGATGGAGAAACTGATCAGCTTTCCGACCGTCAGCCGCGACACCAATATTCCGCTGATTGACTGGGTGGCGGATTACCTCGGCAGCCACGGCATCGAAACCCACCGCTACATCGACCCCGAACAGCCCAAGCACGCGCTTTTTGCCCATGTGGGCCCGTGGGAAGAGGGCGCGGTGGTCCTGTCCGGGCACACCGACGTGGTGCCGATCGACGGGCAGCCCTGGGACAGTGACCCGTTCACCGTGGTCGAAAAGGACGGCAAATACTTTGGCCGTGGCACCTGCGACATGAAGGGATTCGACGCGCTCGCGCTCTGGGCGCTGGTGGAGGCGAAATATGCCGGTGTCACCCGGCCTTTGCAGGTGGCGCTGAGTTTCGACGAAGAGGTCGGCTGTACCGGCGCGCCGCCGATGATCGCGGCGATGCAGCCGGTGCTGCCCAAGGGCTCTGCCGTGATCGTGGGTGAGCCATCAAGTTTGCAGGCTGTGACCGGGCACAAGGGTGGCATCGGTTTTGACACCCATCTGATCGGCTTCGAGGTCCATTCCTCGATGCTGCACAAGGGTGTGAATGCGATCATGGCCGGTGCCAAGCTGATCGAATGGGCCAATGAAATGAACACCGAAAACATGGCCTCCAAACCCACGGCGCTGGCCGCGATGTTCGATCCGCCCTTCACCACCTTGCATGTGGGTGTGATCTCGGGGGGGACGGCGCATAACATCACCGCCAAGGACTGCAACTTTGCGATGGATTTCCGCGTGGTCCCCGGCGAGGACAAGGATGCCTGGGCCACCGCCTATCTCAAGAAGGTGCGCACGGTGGAAAAGCAGATGCAATCGGTGGTGCCGGAGGCGCGGATCGACATTTCCGAGCGTTTCGACGTGCCTGCATTGCAGCCCGAGGAAGAGGGTGCCGCCGAGACGCTGGTGCGCCAGATCACCGGCGACAATGCCAGTCACAAGGTCAGCTATGGCACCGAGGCCGGGCAGTTCCAGGCGGCGGGCTATTCCGCCGTGATCTGCGGGCCGGGCAGCATCGACCAGGCCCATCAGCCCAATGAATTCATCGAGGTCAGCCAGTTCGAGGCGGGCCATGATTTCATGAAGAAGCTGGTAGCGCGTCTGGGGGCCTGATGCAGCTTAGGGATGAATGCCGGGGTAAGAGATCATCCTTGCCGTGGCGATCTGTGGCGGCCTTCGTTCCGAGTATTTCTGGCATAAAGAAGTGGGGCCTGCGCCCTGTTCCGGGACGGGGGCACCTGAATTGAGCGGGTTTCCGATCACGCTGGACAATCGGGCGGTCTATCCCGGACCGCCGCCATCGCAGACCGATGTGGTGGTGATCGGTGGCGGCGTCATCGGGGTCTGCACCGCGCTTTATCTGGCGCGCGCCGGGCGCCGCGTCACCCTGTTGGAAAAGGGACGCATCGCGGGCGAGCAATCCTCGCGCAACTGGGGCTGGATACGCCAGCAGGGCCGCGACCCTGCGGAATTGCCGATCATGATCGAGGCGCTGCGGCTGTGGCGCGAACTGGCTGACGAGGCCGATATGGATATCGGATTGCGCCAGACCGGGGTGACCTATCTTGCCGACAACGCCCGGCAGATGGCGGGTTATGAGGCCTGGGCCGGGATCGCGACGGCACATGGGGTGGACACGCGGATGCTGGACCCCGGCGCGGTGGCGGCGATGTTTCCGGGGCTTGCGCGGCGTTATGCCGGGGCAATGACCACGCCCTCCGACATGCGGGCCGAGCCCTGGCTGGCGGTGCCGGCACTGGCGCGCATTGCCGCGCGCGCAGGCGTGCGAATCGTGGAGGGCTGCGCGGTGCGTCGGCTGGACGTCGCGGCGGGGCGGATCACCGGGGTTTTTACCGAAGCCGGGCGCATCACCTGCGCACAGGTGGTTCTGGCAGGCGGGGCCTGGTCGGCCTTGTTCCTGCGCAATCACGGCATTTCCCTGCCGCAACTTTCGGTGCGCGAGACGGTGGTGGCGACCGCCCCGATCGCGGATGTTCATGCCGGGGCCGCAGCGGACAAACGGCTGGCTTTCCGGCGGCGTGCGGATGGTGGCTATACGCTGGCGGCGGGCGGTGTGGCGGAACTGTTCATCGGGCCGGATGCTTTTCGCGCATTGCCGCATTACCTGCCGCAGTTGCGTGCGGCCCCCTTCGATCAGACCTATCGCCCGGCCGCGCCGCGCGGTTTTCCCGATGGCTGGCGCACGCCGCGCCGCTGGGGGGCAGAGGATCAAAGCCCGTTTGAGCGGATGCGGATACTGAACCCCGCGCCGAACGCCCGGCTGGTGGCGCGGGTCCGGCGCGATTTCGCGGCTCTGTATCCGGGTCTGGGGCCGGTCACGGTCAAGGCGGCCTGGGCAGGGATGATCGACACCATGCCCGATGTTGTCCCGGTGCTGGACCGCAGCCCCGACATAGAGGGGCTGGTGATCGGCACCGGCATGTCAGGCCATGGATTTGGGATCGGGCCGGGGGCGGGGCGTTGCCTGGCCGCTCTGGTCATGGGGGACGAGGTGGGCCATGATCTGACCAGATTCCGCGCCAGCCGATTCACCGATGGAAGCCCGATCCGGCTGCCGCCTCTCTGACACACTTCATGCGAAGGACATTTCATGCCTATCAAGAATCGTTTTGCCGAGACCCATGCCGAGATTACCGCCTGGCGCAGGCATCTGCATGAAAATCCGGAACTGCTGTTCGATGTGCATGAGACGGTGAAATTCGTCGAGGAGAAGCTGCGCAGTTTTGGCATCACGGATATCACCACTGGCATCGGCAGGACCGGGCTTGTGGCGGTGATCGAGGGGCGCACGAACACCTCCGGGCGGACGCTGGGGCTGCGGGCGGATATGGATGCGCTGCCGATCACCGAGGCGACGGGGCTGGACTATGCGTCGAAGGTGCCGGGAAAGATGCATGCCTGCGGTCATGACGGGCATACCGCGATGCTGCTGGGCGCGGCGCAATATCTGGCCGAGACACGCAATTTCGATGGCCGCTGTGTGCTGATCTTTCAGCCCGCCGAAGAGGGCGGCGGCGGCGGCAACGAGATGGTCAAGGACGGCCTGATGGACCGTTGGGGTGTGCAGGAAGTTTACGGCATGCACAACATGCCGTTCTTTCCGGCGGGTGAATTCGCGATCCGTCACGGGGCGCTGCTGGCGGCGGCGGATGAATTCGAGGTCATTATCGAAGGGCGCGGCAGCCATGCGGCGGCCCCGCATAACGGCGCGGACAGCAACCTTGCGGCGGCGCATGTGGTGGTGGCGCTGCAAAGCATTGCCTCGCGCAACGTGGACCCGGTGAAACAGGTGGTCGTGTCCGTCACCACGGTCCAAAGCGACACCGACAGCCACAACATCCTGCCTCAGTCCGTGCGGCTTCGGGGCACGGTGCGCACGCTCGACGAAGAAGTGCGCAACCTCGCCGAAGCGCGGTTTCACGAGGTGGTGACCCATACCGCAGCGGCCTATCAGTGCAAGGCAGGGATCACTTATACGCGCGGCTACCCGGTGACGGTCAACCACCCCGACCAGACCGATTTTGCCGCCGACATGGCCGACAAGGTGGCCCCCGGCGTGCTGCGCGACCTGCCGCCGGTGATGGCGGGCGAGGATTTTTCCTACATGCTGAACGCGCGGCCCGGTGCCTATATGATGATCGGCAACGGCGACAGCGCATCGCTGCACCACCCGGAATACGACTTCAACGACGAAGCGATTCCGGCGGGTTGTACGTGGTTTGCCGAACTGGTGGAAACCCGGATGCCGGTGGGATAGACCAAGGCGAAAGGTGGGCGGATCGCCCATCTGCCGGACATTTTGCAGGCAGCCGACTCTTCGAGGCGGCCCCGTGCCCCAAACCATCGAAAAGGATACCCGATGCCCGTCAAGAACCGCTTTGCCGAACTGCATGATGACATCACCGCCTGGCGGCGTGATCTGCATGAACACCCCGAAATCCTGTTCGAGACGCATCGCACC
Organism: Sulfitobacter sp. EhC04; assembly: GCF_001650875.1. GTDB lineage: Bacteria > Pseudomonadota > Alphaproteobacteria > Rhodobacterales > Rhodobacteraceae > Sulfitobacter. The sequence goes on along the minus strand of NZ_LXYI01000005.1, from coordinate 133,970 downwards.
TCGGCCACGGTCGCTGAAAAGCTGCGCGGCTTTGGCTGTGACGAGGTGGTCGAGGGGATCGGCCGCACCGGGGTGGTGGGCGTGATCAAGGGCAAGTCCACCGCATCGGGCAAGGTGATCGGGCTGCGCGCCGACATGGACGCGCTGCCGATTCACGAGCAGACGGGGCTCGACTATGCCTCCAAGACAGCGAATGCGATGCATGCCTGCGGCCATGACGGCCATACCGCGATGCTGCTGGGGGCAGCGCAATATCTGGCGGAAACGCGCAATTTCGACGGTACGGCGGTGGTGATCTTTCAGCCCGCCGAAGAGGGCGGCGGCGGTGGCAAGGTCATGTGCGATGACGGCATGATGGAGCGCTGGGGCATTCAGGAGGTCTATGGCATGCACAATTGGCCCGGCATGCCCACCGGCAGTTTCGGCATTCGCACCGGTCCGTTCTTTGCCGCGACCGATCTGCTGGAGATCGAGGTCGAGGGCCTGGGCGGCCATGCGGCCAAGCCGCAAGAGACGATTGATACCGGGGTGGTGACGGCGCATATCATTACCGCGTTGCAGACCATTGTCAGCCGCAATGCGGACCCCATCGGCAATATCGTGGTGTCGATCACGTCCATTGAATCCTCCTCCAAGGCGTTCAACGTGATCCCGCAGCGGGTGAACCTGATGGGAACCGTGCGCACCCTGAGCAACGATCTTCGCGATCTGGCAGAAAAGCGCGTGACCGAGATTTGCGAAGGGATCGCGGCAACGTTCGGGGCCGTGGCGCGGGTGAACTACAAGCGCAACTATCCGGTGATGGTGAACCACCCCGAGCAGACCGACTTTGCCGCCGATGTGGCGCGCAGCGTGTCTGGCCAATGCGACGAGGCACCGCTGGTCATGGGGGGGGAGGATTTCGCCTTTATGCTGGAGGAACGGCCAGGGGCCTACATCCTTGTCGGCAATGGCGAGGGCGCGATGGTGCATCACCCGATGTACAACTTCAACGACGAGGCGATCCCGGCGGGATGCAGCTGGTGGGCGGGCGTTGTCGAACAGCGGATGCCTGCGGCCTGATCATTTGCGCGGGGCGGGCCGGGATCCGTCCCGTTTCGCGTGACCCGGGTGGTGCGCGCCGCGCAGGCGTTTTTCTGGAGTATTTTTGGCATAAAGAAGCGGGGGATGCGCCAGGAAGCCAACCGGAGCGCCCGTGTCAGCCCTGCCAGAGCGATTGATAGACCGCATCTATACCATCGGCTTCGGCGCGGGCGCTGAACCGGGTCAGGGCCGTTTGGCGGGCGGCCTCTGCAATGTCATCGGTTCGGTCAAGCAGGGCCGCTGCGGCGGCGCTGGCGGCTTCGGCATTGTCGAGGGGCACAATTGTGCCGGTGCGGCCCGCATCGGAAAAGCTGCGGTAATAACCAGCCTCGCTGCCCACGAAGGGGGTGCCGCTGGCCATCCCTTCGAGCGGGACCATGCCATAGCCTTCGTAGCGGGGCAGTTGCATGACCAGCGACAGGGCGCGCATCAGGGCGGGCAGGTCGGGGGCCGGGATTTCACCGACAAAGCGCAGGCGATCTGTCAGCCCCGCCGCCGTGACTTTGTTCCTGAGACTGGACAGAAAGCTCTCGAACTTGCCGCCCGCGCGCCCGACAACAAGGGCGGTGACATCCGGATGATCGGGCAGGAAACGCAGCATTGCCTCGACAAAGACATCTGTTCCCTTTTCGGGGCGGATGCGCCCCACGGTGGCGATCCCGCGCCTGCCGCCGAACCCCAGGGCGCGCCATGCGGCGGCGCGGTCCGGTGCCGGGGTGAACAGATCGGTATCGACCCCGTGCGGCACAACGGCGCGGACATGGGGGACAAATCCGGCGGCCTTGTCGGTGGTGGCGATGACCGCATCCATGCGGCTGATCAGCCAGCGCGGATAGGCGGAATGCAACCGCTGTGCCGCAGAGGTAAAGACGATGCGGATCGGCGCGCGGCGGACATCGCGCAGCCAGATCGCGCTGCGCATCTCGGGGTTGCGGCGGACGTGCCAGATCGCGAAAGGGTGGTTTTCCGGCGGGCCGATGCGGCTGGCTAGATGGGCCTGTGCCGGGGACAGCGGCACCGGGCAGCCGGGCAGGGGCTGGCCCACCAGCGCAAGCTCGTAACGCGTCATCTGCTGCCGGATCACATTGGCCGCTGTTGCCGAGACGCCGGTGAAGTTGGGATTGTAGTTGGTGACAAAAAGCTCAGGCATCGGGGCCAAGCTCCAGCGCCTTGACCAGCCGCGCGGTGATGCTGTCGAGCAGGTCGGTCTGGTCGCGGGCATAGGCAGCGGCGGCGGCCCTGGCCTTTTGCAGGGCGTCCTTGTCGGCCAGCAGGTCTGCAACTCGGTGGGCCAGGTCGTCGCCATCCGCGATCAGCCGCGCCGCGCCGCGTGTTTCCATCACCGCATAGGTTTCCGCAAAATTGGTGACATGGGTGCCGGACAGGACCATGGCACCTGCCTGTGCCACTTCGAACGGATTATGCCCGCCGATGGGCCGCAGGGAACCGCCGAGAAAGACGATATCGCCAAGGGCATACCATGTGCCCAGCTCGCCCATGGTGTCGGCTAGGAAAACCTGCCCCCCCGGCATGTCGCCGCGGGTGCGGCGGGTCAGGCTGAGGCCCGCGCCCGCGATCAGGTTCATCACCTCCTGACCGCGTTCAGGATGGCGCGGGGCCAGGATCAGGCAGAGGTCGGGCCAGCGGTGCAGCAGGTTTTGGTGCGCGGCCAGCACCGCCTGTTCCTCGCCCGGATGGGTGGAAGAGGCGATCCAGACCGGGCGGCGGCCAAGGGCGGCGCGGGCCTCGAACAGGGTGTCCTCGTCCTGGGGCAGCGGGCCTGCCATCGACTTGAGATTGATGCCGCGGGCGACCCGGTCGGGGGGCGCGTTGATTTCGACCATGGCCTTTGCCATCGCGTCATTCTGGGTCAGGATCAAGTCGAAGACCGAGAACAGATAGCGGGCGGTTTTTGGAAACCTGCGCCAGTTGGCGATTGATTTGGCCGAAAGGCGGGCGTTGACCAGCGCCATCCGCGCGCCCTGGGCGCGGGTGCGGCGCAGCATCTGCGGCCAAAGCTCGCTTTCCACAAAGATCGCCGCATCGGGCCGCCAGTGACGCAGAAACCGGCGCAGGGGGCCGGGCGCGTCCAGCGGCGCGAACTGGTGCACGCAGCGCGGCGGCAAACGGCGCGCCACCAGCGCGGCGGATGTGGCGGTGCCGGAGGTGATCAGGAACTGCGCCTGCGGCAGGGCCACACCCATGCGGGTGATCAGGGCGAGCACGGACAGGGTTTCGCCAACGGAAGCCCCGTGAAACCAGATCAGCGGCGCGTCAGGATCGCGCGGTTCGGTGGCATGGCCCAGTTTTTCATGGCAGCGCACCACCGGTACGCCCGCGCGGCGCAGCTTGCGGGTGACAGCCCAAGCGGCAAAGGGCACCAGCAGCATGCTGGCCCCCACCCAGGCGCGGTAGAGCAAGGGGGCCATGCCGGGCTCAGCCGCCGGTGTGGCTCATGTGCCGGGGCATCTGGCCGTCGAGCTGCTGGCGGGAATAGTCGAAATCATGGCCCTTTGGCTTGCGGTCGATGGCCGCGCGGATTGCCGCCTCAAGCGGGGCGTCATCGGAGGGATTGGCGCGCAGGGGCGCGCGCAGGTCGGCCACGTCTTCCTGACCGAGACACATGTAAATCTCGCCGGTGCAGGTGATGCGCACGCGGTTGCAGCTTTCGCAGAAGTTGTGGGAAAGCGGGGTGATGAAGCCGATTTTCTGACCCGTTTCCTCAAGCCGGACATAGCGGGCGGGGCCGCCCGAACGCTCTGCCAGATCGGTGACGGTGTAATGTTCCGCATAGCGGGCGCGGACGTCCTTGAGGGACCAGTACTGGCCCAGGCGGTCCTCGTTGCCCAGATCGCCCATCGGCATGACTTCGATCCAGGTCAGGTCCATGTCACGTTCGGCGCACCAGCGGGTGATGGTGGGCAGTTCTTCCTCGTTGAAGCCTTTCAGCGCCACCGCGTTGATCTTGACCCGCAGGCCCGCCTTTTGCGCTGCATCGACGCCGCGCAGCACCTGGGGCAGGCGGCCCCAGCGGGTGATATCGGCGAATTTGGCATCATCCAGCGTGTCGAGGGAGATGTTCACCCGGCGCACACCGGCGGCATAGAGATCATCCGCGAAACGTTCCAGCTGGCTGCCATTGGTGGTCAGGGTCAGCTCCTTGAGCCTGCCTGTGTCCAGATGGCGGGTCATGCTGTCAAAGAAAGTCATTATGCCCTTGCGCACCAGCGGCTCACCCCCGGTGATGCGCAGCTTTTGCACGCCAAGGCCCACGAAGGTGGAGCAGAGCCTGTCCAGTTCCTCAAGCGTCAGCAATTCCTTCTTGGGCAGGAAGGTCATGTTCTCTGACATGCAGTAGACGCAGCGGAAATCGCAGCGGTCCGTGACAGAGACGCGCAGGTAGGTGATGGCGCGGGCGAATGGGTCGATCAATGGAGCATTCATGTCTCATAGGTAATAGCCCGCCGGAAAGCCCGCAAGCGGCATTTCTCAGATTGATGTGGGGCCGGGCGGGCGGTAGCCTGCGGTCATGAAAAGAATTCTGATACTGACAGTGCTGGTTCTGGGCGTGGCGGGCTGCGCCGCGGTGACAGAGCGTTTTGGCCTCGGGCGCAAGGCGGGCGCGCCTGTGCAGGAGGGGCCGATTGATCCCTTTGTCTCGTCTGATACGGACGAGATACCGACGCTTGACCTTGCCACGGCGGCCCCGCCGCCACCGCCCGCCGCGCGCTCGGCCGAGGCGCTGGACACCACGACACCGGAACAGCGTGCCGCGGCGGCTGTGCCTGCGGCGGCCGGAGGAGGGGTGCTGGGCACAACGGTGGCGTCCCTGGGGGATCCGACCCAGCCGGGGTTGTGGTTGAAGACACCCCTGGTCGAGGCGGAGGCGAAAGGGCGGGTGATCAACCCGGCGACGGGGAAATCCTCGGCGGTGACACTGCTTCCGCTGGGCGGTGCCGCGACGGCGGGCAGCCAGATGTCGCTGTCGGCGCTGCGTCTGATCGGTGCCTCGCTGACGGAACTGACAGAGGTCGAGGTGGCGCTGGAGGGCTAAAGCGCCCCGCCTTAAACTTGAATCGCCGATACCCTGCCGCGCTTCGCGCTCTTGGGACATCGGCGATACTGAGTGTATCATGTTAAAGGCGGGACGCTGTGGCGTGATCCGAAGGACTGCGCTGCGCGCAGATTACATTATAAAATTCCACTGCGGGCCCACCATCCCAGGAAGGTCTGACACCGCCCTTGATTGATCTCTTTCATGGCACCATCCGCCCGTCTTCCCAAGCACAATAGCCGTCTCCCCCTGCGGGGGCCCCTCGGCGATTGTGCTTGGCAATCCGGTCGTCTGGCGCCCTGACGTTCTCAAGCAAGGGCGGCGCCAGACCAGGGATGATTCAGGTCGTTTTCTTCAGGTGGCGCAGGGCTTCCTTTACCGCGAAGGGTTTCATCGCGGTGCCGTGGGTGTCGATGAAGGTCTGGGTGCGCGGGGCGTCGTGTTTCGACAGATCGCGCAGCCACCAGCCGATGGCTTTCTGGATGAACCATTGATGATCGTGCACGAGGGTTGCGGCCCAGCCCAGGATGCGGTCGCGTTGGGTCAGTTCATCGGGTTTCGGGTGGTTCTGCCTGGTCCAGGGGAGGGTGGCGACAAGGGCGGCGCGGCGGGTCCACATATGGTCACTGGTGACCCATGTCGCCACGGTATCAAGGCGCCTGGGGTCGCTGGTCAGGCGTTTGGCCCCTGCCATGCAGGCGTGATCCGCGATGGCCCAGCTGTCGAAATCAGGGGTCCAGGAGGCGATGAGGTCCCATGCGGCGGCGTCATCGGGGCGGATGCGCGCCTGGGTCAGCAGCTTGGCGGCGGCAAGGCGCGCCTCGTAGATGTTGGTCTGCCAGAGGGCATCGGCCAGGGCGACGCGGGCGGGTGCGTCTGTTTCGGCGCGCCAGGTGGTCGTCAGATCGTTGATCTGCGGATTGGTCAGGCCAAGGTAGGGGCGGTCCACCTTGTGATAGGCGCGCATCTGGGCGGCGCGGTCAGCGTCGCCCAGGGCTTCCAGCGCGGCCAGGTAGGGTTCATGCATCCGCGTCGCCAAGAATATGGGTCGGCAGCCCGTCGATGGTGTGCTGGTTGCGATCCCGCCAATAGGTAGCGATGCCATCCGCGCCGCGGTCTTCTGTCCATTTTTCGAGCGTGTCGCGGGGGCCTTTGTGGTCGTAGAACGGCACGGCATAGCCGCAGCTGGTCTGCATCATTTCGACGGTCATGTCGTAGATCTGGCGCGCGCCGTCGCTCGGCGGAAAATGCGTGTTGAGCGTTGCGAAATCCGCATCGCGCGGATGCAGGGTGCGCGCCGCCCCGTAGGCGCGCATGATCATCGGGCGCGTCTCGAACCCGCACCACATCAGGGTCATGCGGTTGATTTTCCCTAGATGTGCGGCGGTCTCATTGCCCGACCCTGTCAGGTTGCGCCAGATGATCCGGTGGGGACCAAGCACGCGCAGGCTGTCCATGCCCTTGGGCGAAATGTTCACCCGGCCCGTTTCGGCAGCGGTGCCGCAAAAGAACATATGCTGGGCTTCGATGAAGCGTTTGTGGTCGTCGGTTATGCTGTCAAACTGCTTTGCCATTATTCCACCGTCACCGATTTTGCGAGGTTGCGGGGCTGGTCCACGTCCGTGCCCTTGGCCACCGCCGTGTGATAGGCCAGAAGCTGTGCCGGCAGGGCATAGAGGATCGGGGCCAGCGCATCGGCGATGGCAGGCATTTCGATACAGGACCAGGTGCCTTCGCTGGCCTCGGCCAGACCCTTGGCATCGGAGATCAGGATCACCTTGCCCTTGCGCGCCATGACTTCCTGCATGTTGCTGACCGTCTTGTCGAAAAGCGCGTCGCGCGGGGCCATGACGATCACCGGCACATCTTCGTCCACCAGCGCGATGGGGCCATGTTTCAATTCGCCGGAGGCATAGGCTTCGGCGTGGATATAGCTGATTTCCTTGAGCTTCAGCGCGCCCTCCAGCGCCAGCGGGTACATCTGTCCCCGGCCCAGGAACAGCACGTCGCGGGCTGTTGAAAGCTTGTAGGCGGTGTCGCGCATGGCCGGGTTCTGCTCCAATGCGGTGTTGATCACCGAAGGCAGGCCGCGCAGGGCATGGATGTGATCGGCAAGGGCGGCGTCATCCAGCGCGCCGCGATCGCGGGCGGCTTTCAGGACCAGCATGAACAGCACTGTCAGCTGGCAGGTGAAGGCCTTGGTCGAGGCGACGCCGACCTCGACGCCCGCATAGATCGGCAGGGCAAGGTCGCTTTCGCGCGCGATGGAGCTTTCGGGGACGTTGATCACCGATGCGATGGTATCCACCTTGCCCGCGCAATAGCGCAGCGCCGCCAGGGTATCGGCGGTTTCGCCCGACTGGCTGACAAAGATCGCCAGGGTGCCAGAGGTGATAGGGGGTTCGCGGTAACGGTATTCGGAGGCGACATCGACTTCGACGGGGATGCGGGCAATCTGTTCGAACCAGTATTTCGCGGTCAGGCAGGCATAGAACGCGGTGCCGCAGGCGACCATGGTGATGCGTTCGATCCTGGAGAAATCGAGCCCGTCGCCGGGCAGGTGGATCTGCCCGTCATTGCTGAGGTAATGTTGCAGGGCCTGGCCCAGGACGCCGGGTTGCTCGGCGATCTCCTTGGCCATGAAATGCTTGTGGCCGCCCTTGTCGGTGCGGGTGCTGTCGATCTGGATCGTCTTGATCGGGCGCTGCACGACCGCCCCGGTGCTGTCGGTGATCAGGACGGAGGTGCGGGTGATGACGGCGGTGTCGCCTTCTTCCAGATAGGATATCCGGTCGGTGAGGGGCGACAGCGCGATGGCGTCGGAGCCCACGAACATTTCGCCCGTGCCATAGCCGATGGCCAGCGGAGAGCCCTTGCGCGCTGCGATCATCAGGTCGTCCTCGCCATCGAAGAGGAAGGCCAGGGCAAAGGCACCGGTCAGCCGGGACAAGGCCTGTTTCGCTGCCGCCGCCGGGGCGGCCCCCTGTGCCATGTAGTGCTGGGTCAGCAGGGCCACGGTTTCGGTATCGGTTTCGGTCACGAAACTGACGCCCTGGCCTGCAAGTTCCTCGCGCAACTCGCGGAAGTTTTCGATGATGCCGTTATGAACCACCGCCACGCCGCCTGCACGGTGCGGGTGCGCGTTGCTGACGGTAGGCGCGCCGTGGGTGGCCCAGCGGGTATGGCCGATGCCGGATTTCCCGGCCAGGGGCTCATGCACCAGCAGGTCCGACAGGTTGACCAGCTTGCCCACGGCGCGGCGCCGGTCGAGCGTGCCGCTGTTGACGGTGGCGATCCCGGCGCTGTCATAGCCGCGATATTCAAGCCTTTTCAGCGCCTCGACCAGGATGGGTGCTACTTCGTTGTTGCCCAGGACCCCTACAATTCCGCACATAGTCAGCTGCCTCGCTGCATTCTGGCCTTTTTGGCCTTTAACATTTCGAACAATTTCCGTGCCATGCCGGGTTTTTCGACCTGTGGCGCACGGGCCAGCGCCAGCGCATCCGGCTCCACGTCCGATGTGATGACCGAGCCGGAGCCGGTCATAGCGCCGTCTCCGATGTTGACCGGGGCCACCAGCATGGTGTTGGAGCCAATGAAGGCGCGCGCGCCGATATGGGTGTGGTGTTTCATCACGCCGTCGTAGTTGCAGGTGATCGTCCCGGCGCCAAGGTTGGCACCGGCACCGACAAAGGCGTCGCCGACGTAGCTGAGGTGATTGATCTTGGCCCCTTCGGCGACCTGCGCATTCTTGATTTCGACAAAGTTGCCGATGCGCACGTCTTCGGCCAATTCCGCACCGGGGCGCAGGCGGGCGTAGGGCCCGACGATGCCGCCACGCGACACATGGCAGCCTTCAAGGTGCGAAAAGGCCCGGATCGTGGCACCGGATTCGACCGTGACGCCGGGGCCAAAGACCACGTTGGGTTCGATCAGCGTGTCGCGCCCGATGATGGTGTCGCGCGCCAGATAGACGGTTTCCGGGGCCATCAGGGTCACGCCATCCTCAAGCAGGGCGGCGCGGGCGCGGGTTTGAAATGCGGCATCGGCCAGGGCCAGATCGGCGCGGGAGTTCACGCCCAGGGTCTCGGCCTCGTCACAGGTGACTGCGGTGGCGCTAAACCCCCGCGCGCGGGCCAGTCCGACAATGTCGGTGAGGTAATATTCGCCAGCGGCATTGTCATTGCCGACCGCGTCGATCAGGTCGAACAGCAGCTCCGCACGGGCGGCGACCACGCCGGAGTTGCACAGGGTAATGGCGCGCTCTGCCTCTGTTGCGTCCTTGAATTCGACGATACGTTCCAGCCTGTCGCCCTGCATCACCAGCCGGCCATAGCGGGCGGGATCGGCGGCCTGAAAGCCCAGAACCACCACGTCATGCTGTGCCTGCGCGGCCTGCATCCGTTCCAGGGTCTCGGGCTGGATAAAGGGAGTGTCGCCGTACAGGACCACGGCCATGCCGTCGAACCCCGCCAGCGCCGGGCGGGCCTGGGCGACCGCATGGGCGGTGCCAAGCTGTTCCTGCTGATCGACCACGATCGCCTCGGGGTCATGGGCCAGAGTGGCGGCGCGCACCTGATCGGCGCAGTGGCCCGCGACGATGACGGTGTGTTCCGGCTCCAGCACGCGGCCCGATTCCATCGCATGGATCAGCATCGGCTCACCCGCGATCGGGTGCAGGACCTTGGGCAGGTCCGAATTCATCCGTGTGCCTTTGCCTGCGGCAAGGATGATCAGTGACGTTTTCATATCGTTCTCTTTATGCTCTACCTTGCATTCTCTTTACCCCCTACGCACAAAGGCGCAAGGGTGGCGGGCATCAAGATAGGTTGCGGCTTGCAACAAGCGCGGGCGGGGAACCGCGCAAACGGGGGTGGCATGAAGACGGTTATTTTCGATCTGGACGGGACACTTGCGGACACCAGCGGCGATCTGATTGCCGCCGCGAATGCCTGTTTCCGGGAGATGGGCGCAGGCGATCTGCTGGACCCGGTGGCCGATGCGGGCACCGCGTTGCGTGGCGGACGGGCGATGCTGACGCTGGGGATGGGGCGGCTGGGACGGGCCGGGGATATGGACACCATCAACGCCTGTTACCCCAAGCTGCTTGAGGCCTATGCCCGCAACATCGACACTCACACCACCCTGTATCCCGGCGCGATGGAGGCGGTGGCAAGGCTGAAACGCGCAGGCTACCGCGTGGCGATCTGCACCAACAAGCCCGAGGGGCTGGCCGAGACGCTGCTGACGCGGCTGGGGGTGCGCGAGGCTTTCGATGCGATGCTGGGGGCAGATACGTTGTTGGTGCGCAAGCCCGACCCGGAACATCTGTTCGAGACCGCGCGCCGTGCCGGAGGCGACCCGGCGCTTTGCGTGCTGATCGGGGACAGCGACACCGACCGCAACACCGCGCGCAACGCGGGCGTGCCTTGTGTGCTGGTCACTTTCGGACCGGCAGGGGGGGACATGGCGGCGCTGGAGCCCGAGGCCCTGCTGAACCATTATGACGATCTGCATGACATCATCCTGGACCTGGTGGGTGCTGCGGCGTGACGGAAGTGTTCAGCGGCAGTTTCACCCAGCAGGAGCCGATCCCCGAAGAGGGGATCGAGGCGGCGGTTGCCGTCATGCGCTCGGGCCGGTTGCACCGCTATAACACCGCCCCCGGCGAGGTGGCGCAGACCGTTTTGCTGGAACAGGAATTCGCGGCCAAGGTTGGCGCGCGTTATTGTCTCGCGGTGGCCTCCGGTGGCTATTCCCTGAGCACGGCCTTGCGTGCGATTGGTGTCGGGCCGGGCGACCGGGTGCTGACCAACGCCTTTACGCTGGCCCCGGTGCCGGGGGCGATTGCCGCCATCGGCGCGCTGCCGGTCTTTGTGGGCGTGACGCCGCAGCTTGTGATCGACCTGGAGGATCTGGCGGCAAAGGCCGGTCAGGCCGATGTTCTGCTGTTAAGCCACATGCGCGGCCATCTTGCCGACATGGAAGCGGTGATGGCGCTTTGCGACGCGCATGGGATCACGGTGATCGAGGATTGCGCGCATACCATGGGGGCCGCCTGGAAGGGTGTGCCATCGGGGACGCACGGAAAGGTGGGCTGTTATTCCTGCCAGACCTACAAACACATGAACGCCGGCGAAGGGGGGCTGCTGGTGACTGACGATCCGCAGGTCGCCGCCCGTGCGGTGATGCTGTCGGGCTCTTACATGCTTTATGAAAGCCACCGCGCCGGACCGCCGAAAGAGGCGTTCGAGACGATCCGCTATGAGACCCCCAATGTCTCGGGTCGGATGGACAATCTGCGCGCCGCGATCCTGCGGCCCCAGTTGCGTGATCTGGACCGGCAATGTGCGCGCTGGAATGAACGCTATTACGCGATAGAGGCGGGTCTGCGGGACACGCCGGGCCTGACGGTCATCGACCGCCCCGCCGAAGAAACCATCGTGGGATCCTCGATCCAGTTCCTGTTGGCGGGCTGGGAGGCAGACGGGGTCACAGAGGTTCTGCGCCGCTGTCTGGCGCGCGGGGTTGAACTGAAATGGTTCGGGGCCGCAGAGCCGGTGGGCTTTACCAGCCGCTACGATTCATGGCGCTACGTGTCGTCGGAAAAAATGCCCGCCAGCGATGCGGTGCTGGCAGGCATCATCGACATGCGGGTGCCGCTGACCTTCTCGCTGGACGATTGCGCGCTGATCGCGCGGATCATCCGGGCAGAGGTGAGCGCGGTCTTCCAGAAGGCCTGAGGGAAGGCGGCAGGGCCTGCCCATTCGACCTGTCAGAATGTGAGGGTGCCGTGCTGGCCCATGTCCGGTTTCTTGCCGGTCACATTTGCCCTGGCGACATCGAACAGGAACTTGAGATTGCCATCGGTCATCCAGACTTCGGCTTCCGACAGGTCCATGCGGACCAGTTGAATGTCGGGGTCGTTCTGATCGCCCTCGAACCAGGCGGCGGCAAAGGCATTCCAGATGTCGTCCAGCTGCGCAACATCTTGCGAGACGGTGATACGGCCATGGATGCGTGCATAAAGGTGTTCGTCTTTGCTGGAGACAATATACTCTGCCTCCGCGCCCGATGCGGCCGACTTGGCGATGTCGGTGCCCTTTGCCGTGATGAACCACAGGGTCCCCGGTGTGTCGTCATCAACAAAGTGGCTCATCGGAACGCTGCGTGCCCCGGTTGCACCCAGCATGCCGGAACGGACGTCATCCATCCTGTCCCAGAATTCCTTTCTCAGATCGTTTGTCATTGCTGTATCCTTTGCTCACATTGCTGTGCTGTTACCGCCCAACGACCGGAAGGGGAGCCGGGTTCCCGAAGCACAGAGGCTTGACGCAACCACGGGCGGAGCGTAAGTAATGAACGTGCGTTCAATAAATGACCTTGGGGGAGGCGAAGATGTTCAACGCGAGTATGAGTTTCGATTTGGGTGAAGACGTCGCGGCACTGCGCGAGATGATCCACCGCTGGGCGCAGGAACGGGTCAAACCGATGGCGGCGGAGATCGACGCCAGGAACGACTTTCCGCCCGAGCTTTGGACCGAGATGGGCGAATTGGGCCTTCTGGGCATGACCGTAGACGAGGAATACGGCGGTTCCGGCCTTGGCTATGTTGCCCATGTCGTCGCGGTGGAAGAAATCGCGCGCGCCTCTGCCTCGGTCTCTTTGTCCTACGGGGCGCATTCCAACCTTTGCGTCAACCAGATCCGGCTGAACGGCACGCCGGAGCAGAAGGCGAAATACCTGCCCAAGCTTTGTTCGGGCGAGAACGTCGGCGCGCTGGCCATGTCAGAGGCAGGGGCTGGCAGCGACGTGGTGTCGATGAAACTGCGTGCGGAAAAGCGCAACGATCATTTCCGCCTGTCGGGCAACAAGTACTGGATCACTAATGCGCCCAATGCAGAGACTCTGGTGGTCTATGCCAAGACGGACCCGGAGGCCGGGTCCAGGGGCATCACGGCCTTCCTGATCGAACGTGGCATGAAGGGGTTCAGCACCCCGCATCACCTGGACAAGCTGGGGATGCGCGGCTCGAACACCGGTGAGCTGGTCTTTGACGATGTGGAAGTGCCGTTTGAAAACGTGCTGGGCGAAGAGGGGCGCGGCGTTGCGGTCCTGATGTCGGGGCTGGATTATGAACGTGTGGTGCTGGCGGGCATTGGCCTTGGCACCATGGCGGCCTGCCTGGACGAGGTCATGCCCTATGTGAGCGAGCGCAAGCAGTTCGGCCAGCCGATCGGGAACTTTCAACTGATGCAGGGCAAGCTGGCGGACATGTACACGGCGATGAACTCGGCGCGGGCCTATGTCTATAGCGTGGCGCAGGCCTGTGACCGGGGGAATGTGACCCGCCAGGATGCGGCGGCCTGCTGTCTTTATGCATCGGAACAGGCGATGGTGCAGGCCCATCAGGCGGTGCAGGCGATGGGCGGTGCGGGCTATCTGAACGACACGGCCGTGGCGCGCATCTTCCGCGATGCCAAGCTGATGGAGATCGGCGCGGGCACTTCGGAAATCCGGCGGATGCTGGTGGGCCGCGAGATGATGGCGGTAATGAGCTAGGCGATGCCGCGCTGGTTGTGGTGGACCCCACTGGCGGTGCTGACACTGTTGGCGGGGCTGTTGCTGTTCCGGCAGGGCTGGATCGCCGCACATATGACGGAGACGGATGTGATCGACCATTTTGCCGCGCGATATGTGGCCGACCATGCCGGGCAAAAGTCCGATTGCGTCGCCTTGCCGGGCCGCGCGGCGCAGGTCTGGATCGAGGTGCATTGCGGCGATGCGGTAATTTACCCGGTGGACCGCGCCGGGCGGCTGATCACCCTGCCAGAAGGGCCTGATGCATGAGTGACGTATCAAGGGAGCGACCGGAATGGACAGCCTGATCGACCTCGAAGCGGAGAGCGGCATTCTGCATGGCCACCTGCACGGCCTTGTCGTGGTGCTGGAGTGGTGCGCCACCTTCATTGATCTGGCGGCCATCGCGCTGTTGCTGGTTGGTGCCGCGCGCTTCATCCTCGGGGTGACGCTGGCAGAGATTGCACGCCGCGGTGCCGACCGGGTGCGCCGCACCAACCGCGAGCGGGTCGAACTGGGGCGTTATATCCTGGCCGGTCTGGAGCTGTTTATCGTGTCGGACGTGATCCACACCGCGCTCAGCCTGCGGTTTACCGACCTGATATTCCTGCTTTTGCTGGTCATCATCCGTTCGATCACCTCTTTCTTTCTGGATCGGGAGCTTGGGCAACTTCAAAGGGAGCTGGGCAATGACTGATGTCAGCGCTCTGCCAAAGGCCGATTGTGGCTGGATCGGAATGGTAAACCCGGAGCAGTTGACGTGATGGACCTGCAAGGGCTTCGCAAGGATGGATCGTGGGACCTGCCCGAGCGGTTGAACATGGCCGAACAATGTCTCGCAAGGCCTTCGGATGCATTGGCGATTGTCGATCTGACCGGGCCGGGGCGGCGCGATGTCAGCTATGGGGAACTGGCCCGGATGACGGATGGTCTCGCGCGTGCCCTGATCGCGCGTGTCGCGCCGGGCGACCGGGTTGGCGTGTTGCTGAGCCAGGGACCCTGGTGCGCGGCGGCACATCTGGCGATCTGGAAAATCGGTGCAATCTCGGTCCCGCTGTTCAAGCTTTTCAAACAGGATGCGCTGGCGGCCCGCGCAGGCGACGCCGGTTGCGCCATCGTGCTGACGGACGCGGAAGGGTCCGATCTGCTCGGGGGTCTGGCAGAGCCGTGGATCGCAGCGCAGGTCGGGATTGACGGTGCGTCCGTGGATTTTGCCGACACCGGGCCCCAGGACCCCGCCGTGTTGATCTACACCTCCGGCACCACCGGCACGCCCAAGGGGGCCTTACATGGCCACCGGGTCCTGACCGGGCATCTGCCGGGCGTGGCGATCAGCCACGATCACCTTGGCCAGCCCGGCGATTGCCTGTGGACCCCTGCGGACTGGGCATGGATCGGCGGGTTGTTCGATGTGCTGATGCCCGGCCTTGCGCTGGGCGTGCCCGTCGTGGCCGCGCGGATGGCCAAGTTCAGCCCCGAAGGCTGCGCCGATATCATTGCACGCGGCAATGTGCGCAACGTGTTCTTTCCACCGACGGCCCTGCGGATGCTCAAGGCGGCAGACCGCGCGTTGCCGGGCCTGCGCTCTGTCGCCAGCGGCGGCGAGCCGCTGGGCGCAGAGATGCTGGCCTGGGGGCAGGGTGCCTTCGGCCTTCAGATCAACGAATTCTACGGCCAGACGGAATGCAACATGGTCGCGTCAAGCTGCGGGGTGGACTATCCCGCCCGCGCAGGTTGTATTGGCAAGGCGGTGCCGGGGCATGAGGTGGCGGTGATCGACGATGCGGGCCAACCGACGGAGGGCGAGGGCGACGTGGCGGTGCGGCGCGGATCGGCCTCCATGATGCTGGGATACTGGAACCGGCCCGAAGCCACCGCCGAGAAGTTTCGCGGCGATTGGCTGGTGACGGGGGACCGGGGCCTGTGGGAAGGGGATTTCCTGCGCTTTGTGGGGCGTGAGGACGATGTGATCACTTCGGCAGGCTATCGGATCGGTCCGGCGGAGATCGAGGATTGCCTGCTGACCCATCCGGGCGTGGCCACCTGTGGCGTCGTGGGCAAGCCTGACGCGCTGCGCACCGAGATCGTGAAGGCCTATGTGGTGCGCAAGGACGGGGCAGGCGTGACCGCACAGGAATTGCAGGACTGGGTCAAGGAACGGCTTGCAGGTTACTCATACCCAAGGGAAATTGCGTTTCTGGAGGAACTGCCGATGACCGTCACTGGCAAGGTGATCCGCCGCGCGCTGAAACAGATGGCGACAGAGGAGACCCGGCAATGAGACGGATGATGATTTTGGCAATGGTCGGGTCTGGCCTATGGAATGGGCTTTGGCCCGGTGGCGCCTGGGCGCAGCAGGTCGACAGCGGCACGGTCCGGTCCTGTTTCGCGCAGACCCCGACCGGAGAGATGTCGCCGGATTGCCTTGGCGCTGCATCGAACACCTGCCAGGATCAGGGTTTTGATACCACTTTGGGCATCACCCAGTGCATCCAGGCCGAAACAGAGGTCTGGGACACCTTGCTGAATGAACAATACAAGAGCACCCGTGCGGTTCTGGGGGCACAGAATCCGGCGCTTCAGAACTATTTGCTGGCGGCGCAACGGGCCTGGATCGCCTTCCGCGATGCGGAATGCGCGCTTGGTTACGCACGCTGGCAGGACGGATCTATGCGAAACATCGTCCATGCCAATTGCATGATGGTGATGACGGCCCGGCGCACGCTGGAGCTTCGCGACATGAAGGGAAATTGATGTGAAACTGTTATCTCAGGCTCTGCCGTCTTCCGAAAGCTTCAAGGCCAACGAAGCGGCCCATCTCAAGGCGCTGGAACCCGTCGCAGCCGCGGCAGAGGCGGCGGCCCTTGGCGGCGGCGAGAAATCGCGCGCGCGCCATGCCAGCCGGGGCAAGATGCTGCCGCGCGAGCGGGTGGCGAACCTGCTGGACCCCGGATCGCCCTTTCTCGAAATCGGCGCGACAGCGGCGCATGGGCTGTATGGCGGCGCGGCCCCCTGTGCGGGTGTGATTGCGGGCATTGGCCGGGTGCAGGGCCATGAGGTCATGGTGGTGTGCAACGACGCCACCGTGAAGGGCGGCACCTATTATCCGATGACGGTCAAGAAGCACCTGCGCGCGCAGGAAATCGCAGAGACGAACCATCTGCCCTGCGTCTACCTTGTGGACAGTGGCGGCGCGAACCTGCCGAACCAGGATGAGGTCTTCCCCGACCGCGACCATTTCGG
This sequence comes from Sulfitobacter sp. EhC04, assembly GCF_001650875.1. GTDB lineage: Bacteria > Pseudomonadota > Alphaproteobacteria > Rhodobacterales > Rhodobacteraceae > Sulfitobacter. The sequence goes on along the minus strand of NZ_LXYI01000005.1, from coordinate 117,010 downwards.
CGCGATCTTCTACAACCAGGCGCGGATGTCGGCCAAGGGGATACCGCAGATTGCCGTGGTGATGGGGTCTTGTACCGCAGGCGGGGCCTATGTGCCTGCGATGTCGGATGTGACCATCATCGTGAAGGAACAGGGCACGATCTTTCTGGCCGGACCGCCGCTGGTCAAGGCGGCGACGGGCGAGGTGGTCAGCGCCGAGGATCTGGGCGGCGGCGACGTGCACACGCGCCTGTCCGGTGTGGCCGACTATCTGGCAGAGGATGACGCCCATGCGCTGAGCCTTGCGCGCCGCGCGGTGGCGCAGCTGAACCGCACCCGGCCTGCGACTGTCCAATGGGAAAGCCCGGAGGAGCCCGCCTATGACCCGGCGGAACTGCTGGGTGTGGTGCCTGCCGACCTGCGCACACCCTATGACATCCGCGAGGTGATTGCCCGGCTGGTGGACGGCAGCCGCTTTGACGAATTCAAATCCCGCTTTGGCGAGACACTGGTGACGGGTTTTGCCCATCTCAAGGGCTGTCCCATCGGGATCGTGGCCAACAACGGGGTGTTGTTCTCGGAAGCGGCGCAAAAGGGCGCGCATTTCATCGAACTGTGCAGCCAGCGCAATATCCCCTTGGTTTTCCTGCAGAATATCACAGGATTCATGGTGGGCCGCAAATACGAGAACGAAGGAATCGCGCGGCATGGGGCCAAGATGGTGACGGCAGTGGCCACCACCAATGTGCCCAAGATCACCATGCTGGTCGGCGGCTCCTTCGGGGCGGGCAACTATGGCATGTCGGGGCGCGCCTATCGGCCGCGGTTCCTGTGGACCTGGCCCAACAGCCGGATTTCCGTCATGGGCGGCCCGCAGGCGGCGGGGGTTCTGGCCACCGTCAAGCGCGACGCGCTGGAGCGGGCGGGCGAGACCTGGACCGAAGAAGAGGAGACTGCCTTCAAGCAGCCCACGATTGACATGTTCGAGGAGCAGTCGCATCCGCTTTATGCCGCTGCGCGGCTCTGGGACGATGGCATCATCGACCCGCGCAAGAGCCGGGATGTGTTGTTTTTGAGCCTTTCGGCCAGCCTGAATGCCCCCATCGAGCCGACACGCTTTGGCGTGTTCCGGATGTGACCATGGCCTGTGCATTGCCAGTCACAGACCGTGCACAATCCATGCACCGCCTGTGCACGGGGGGCGCTGCCCCCGCAGTCTGCGACTGCTCCCCCGGTGGTATTTGAGGAACAATGAAATGATGAGTCGAGATCAATTGGAGAGGATGCGCGATGTTTGACACGATCCTGATTGCGAACCGGGGCGAGATCGCCTGTCGGGTGATGGAGACGGCGCAGGCCATGGGGGTGCGCTGTGTCGCGGTCTATTCCGACGCGGATGCAGCGGCGAAACATGTGGCCATGGCGGATGTCGCGGTGCATATCGGGGCCTCGGCACCGTCGGAAAGCTATCTGCGCGGTGACGTGATCATCCAGGCGGCGCTGGACACGGGCGCGCAGGCGATCCATCCGGGCTATGGCTTTCTGTCCGAGAACCCCGGTTTCGTGGATGCGGTGGAACAGGCCGGGCTGGTGTTCATCGGCCCTTCCGCGAAAGCCATCCGCGCGATGGGCCTGAAGGACGCGGCCAAGGCGCTGATGGTCGAGGCGGGCGTGCCGGTGGTGCCGGGGTATCACGGCGCGGACCAGGACGATGCGCTGCTGGCGGCGGAGGCGGAGAAGATCGGCTATCCGGTGCTGATCAAGGCCGTGGCAGGCGGTGGCGGCAAGGGGATGCGGCAGGTCGATGCGGCATCGGGCTTCCAGGCGGCGCTGGCGTCGGCCCGGTCCGAGGCGAAGACCGCCTTTGGCAATTCGGATGTGCTGGTCGAGAAATTCGTGACCAAGCCGCGCCATATCGAGGTGCAGGTCTTTGGTGATGGCCAGAAGGCCGTCCATCTGTTCGAGCGCGATTGTTCGCTGCAACGCCGCCATCAGAAGGTGATCGAGGAAGCCCCGGCACCGGGCATGAATGAAGAGATGCGCGCCGCGATGGGCGCGGCGGCAGTGCGGGCGGCCGAGGCCATCGGCTATGCCGGGGCGGGGACGGTGGAATTCATCGTTGACGGCTCGGAGGGGCTGCGCGCGGAAGGGTTCTTTTTCATGGAGATGAACACGCGGTTGCAGGTGGAACATCCGGTGACGGAAGCCATCACCGGCGTCGATCTGGTAGAATGGCAGTTGCGTGTGGCGGCGGGCGAAAGCCTGCCCAAGGGACAGGATGCGCTGACGATCAACGGCCATGCCTTCGAGGCGCGGCTTTACGCCGAGGATGTGCCGAAAGGGTTTCTGCCCGCCACCGGCACGCTGACGCATCTGGAATTCACCGATCAGACCCGTGCCGACAGCGGGGTGCGGGCGGGCGATACAATCAGCCCGTTCTACGATCCGATGATTGCCAAGGTGATCGTGCATGGCCCGACCCGCGACGTGGCGCTGGCGCGGTTGCGCGCGGCGCTGGCGGGCGCGCAGGTGGCGGGCACGGTGACCAACCTGGCCTTTCTGGGGGCGTTGGCGGGTCACGCGGGATTTGCCGCAGGCGACGTCGACACCGGGTTGATCGCCCGCGACATCGAGGCGCTGACCGAACCCCCCAAGGTGGCGCCATGGCACATGGCGCTGGCAGGTATGGCGGCCCTGGGGCTGATGGCACCGCAGGCCGAGGCCGGGTTTACCCTGTGGCGTGCATTGCGGCGTCAGGTGATGCTGGCGCAGGGCGGCGCGGAAACACTGCTCAAGGTCCGGGTGCTGTCGCCTGACCGGCAGTCCTGGTCGGTGGGCGAGGCCGAGGTCAGCGCCGAGCGCCGGGCGGGGCGCTGGTATCTGGACGGGCATATGGCCCCGTCGGTGGCTCTGGCCGGGGCGGTGGTGACGGTCTTTGACGGCTATGGCATGGGTTTTGAGGTGATCGACCCGCTGGCACGAGCGGCGGGCAAGACCGGCGACGGCAATCTGATCGAGGCACCGATGCCGGGGCTGGTGCGGCTGGTCGATGCGGCGGTGGGCCAGAAGGTCACCGCAGGCGACAGGCTGGCGGTGCTTGAGGCCATGAAGATGGAGCACAGCCTGCTGGCCGCCCGCGACGGCGTGGTGGCCGAGGTGCTGGCCGCCGAAGGCGACCAGGTGGAGGCCGGTGCCGCGCTGGTCCGGCTGGAGGCAGAGGCGGAAACCGCCGCGTGAGTTGGCAGGAGTGGCGGGGGGATCGGATGGTGCCGGTCGCACTGGTGGCTGCCGTCGTTATCGCTTATGTCCCTGGTCACAAGCTGCCAATCATGGCGGCGATCCTGTTGATGACGTGGCATATTGCGGTGCTGCGGATGTCGGGGCGGGGCTGGTTGCAGGTTGCGTTTCGCGCGGCTTGCATGCCCGCGCGGCAAAGGTTGACGCGGCAGATCGGAACGCTGCCGCCGGGCACCTTGATGGCCGATAATGCGCCCTGCGCCATGATGGCAGGTAGATGATTTATGCGAGGTTTCCCAGATGATTACATTGCATCACTGTCCGCAGACGCGGTCGATGCGCACGCTTTGGCTGCTCAACGAAATGGATGTGGAATATCAGGTCCGTACCTATGCCTTTGACCGCTCGCTGCGCGATCCGGCCTATCTGTCGCTGTCGCCTGCGGGCCGCGTGCCCGCGCTGGAGATCGACGGAGAGCGGATGTTCGAGACCGGCGCGATCACCGAGTACCTCTGCGAGCGTTTCAGTCCCGAGCGGCTGGGCCGGATGCCGGGGGTGCCGGACCGCATGGCCTGGCTGGTCTGGCTGCATTTCGCCGAGACGATCAGCCAGCACGCGGCGGCCCTGACCCAGCAGCACATCGTGCTGCGCGAGGATCACATGCGCAGCCCCTTCGTGATGAAGCTGGAGGCCGCCAGGATCGGCAAATGCTACGACGCGCTGGAGGCGCGTTTGTCGACGCCGGTCGAGAACCGCGACTATCTGTTGACCAGCGGGTTCTCTGCGGTGGATATTTCTGTAGGGCAGGCGGTGTACATGGCGCAGTTCTTTGCCAGGCTGGACGCACATCCGGCGGTGGCGGAATGGTACGAGCGTATCACCGAGCGCGAGAGTTTCGCCGAGAGCTTGCCGCAGGGGGAGGGTATCTATGAAAAGGACTATTATCCGCCCTGGCCGATTGAATGACCCGGTTGGCACCCGTTTGTGCCTGACAACACCTGAAAGGGGACGATATGAGCCTTGGACCTTGTGAGATATTTGAAGTCGGCCCCCGCGACGGGTTGCAGAACGAGGCGCGCGAGATACCCGTAAGGGAGAAGATCGCGTTGGTCGATCTGCTGTCGGGTGCGGGCTTTGGGCGCATCGAATGCGCGTCTTTCGTGTCGCCCAAATGGGTGCCGCAGATGGCCGGCTCGGGCGAGGTGATGGCCGGGATCTCGCGTCGCGAGGGGGTGCGCTATGCCGCGCTGACGCCGAACATGCGCGGCTACGAAGATGCGCTGGCGGCAGGTGTGGACGAGGTGGCGATCTTTGCCTCGGCTTCCGAAGGGTTCAGCCGCAAGAACATCAACGCCTCGGTTGCGGAATCGATCGAACGCTTCGCGCCGATTCTGGAGGATGCGCGGCACCGGGACATACCGGTGCGGGGCTACATCTCCTGCGTGGTCGAATGCCCCTATGACGGGCCGGTGGCACCGGGGGCGGTGGCGGCGCTGGCAGACCGGCTGTTCTCGATGGGCTGCTACGAGATTTCCCTGGGCGACACCATCGGCGCGGGCAGGCCCGACAGCATCGCGCGGATGTTGCTTGCGGTGCGCGACGTGGTGCCGGTGGGGCGGCTTGCCGGGCATTATCATGATACCCATGGCCGCGCGATGGCCAATATCGACACCTCGTTGTCGCTGGGCCTGCGGGTCTTTGATGCGGCTGTGGGGGGCCTGGGCGGCTGTCCCTATGCGCCGGGCTCGGCCGGGAATGTGGCCACCGAAGCGGTGAATGCGCATCTGTTGGCGCTGGGCTACAAGACGGGGGTCGACCAGACCATCGTAGAGGAGGCCGCCGCCATGGCGCAGGCGATGCGGGGGGCGGTGGATGCCTGAGACGATCACGATCGAAACCGACGCGCGCGGCGTCGCCACATTGACCCTGAACCGCGCCGACAAGCACAACGCCATGTCGGCGCAGATGCTGGCGGACCTGACGGCGGCGGCGGCGCAACTGGGGGCGGATGACGCCGTGCGCGTGGTGGTGCTGACCGGGGCGGGGGCCTCTTTCTGTGCGGGCGGCGATCTGGGCTGGATGCGCGACCAGCGTGACATGGATGCCGAGACCCGGTCGGCAGAGGCGCGCAAGCTGGCGGATATGCTGGGCGCGCTGAACCGGTTGCCCAAGCCGTTGATCGGGCGTGTACAGGGCAATGCATTCGGCGGCGGGGTCGGCATGGCCAGCGTCTGCGACGTGGCCATCGGCGTGGACGGCCTGCGTATGGGGTTCACCGAAACCCGGCTGGGGATCATCCCGGCCACCATCGGCCCCTACGTGATCGCCCGGATGGGCGAAGGCATGGCGCGGCGGGTTTTCATGTCTGCCCGGCTGTTCGATGCGGCAGAGGCGGTATCGCTGGGCCTGCTGGCCCGTGCCGTAGCGGCCGAAGACCTTGACGCCGCGGTGGAGCGCGAAGTGGCACCTTACCTCTCCTGCGCGCCGGGTGCGGTGGCTGCGGCCAAGGCGCTGGCGCTGGACCTGGGCGGAGCCGCCACACAGGCGGCGGTGGAGATGTCCATCGCAGCCCTTGCGGCCCGTTGGGAGACCGAGGAAGCCGCCGAGGGGATTGGTGCCTTCTTTGACAAGCGCAAACCGGCCTGGGTGGCGTGAGCCGCCATCGCTGCTTGTGCTGGCCGTTCATTTGCCGCACCTCTACGGCGACCCTGACCGCAATGCCGGAGTGACGATTGAAATCCATTGTTGACTACTTCAGCCCCCGCGAGGTCGAACTGACCGGCGACGACAGTGCCGCCAGCACGGTCTGGGGCTATGTCTGGCGCATGACCGGCTGGCACCAGGTTGGCTGCTGTATCGGGGCGGTGATCGTGGCGGCGCTGAACCTCGCCCCCATCGAATTGCAGCGCCGCATCGTGAACGAGGTGGTGGAGACGCAGAATGTCCCGCTGCTGATCCGGTTCGGGCTGGCCTATCTGGCTGTCATTGTCCTGCATCAGGCCGGGAAATTCGCCCTGCGCGCCTATCAGTCATGGCTGACGGAAAGCACCAACATCTATACCCGGCGGCACCTGCTGGGGCTGTATGGCGACAAGATCGAAACGACCCAGGACAGTGAGGGGCGGGTGGTGTCGATCATCGGCTCCGAGGTCGAGAAACTGGGCGGCTTTGTGGGAGAGGCGCTGTCACAATCCTGCGCCAATGTGGCAATTCTGCTGGGCGTGCTGGGCTATATGTTCGTGGTGCAGCCCAGCATCGCGCTGTTTGCACTGGCCTTTATGGTGCCGCAGATCATTCTGACGCCCTTTTTGCAGCGCCGCCTGAACGAGCTGGTGGAGGAGCGGGTGGGCTATATCCGCGAGCTTGGCGACCGGATCTCGGACATGGACGCGCCGGTGCAGGAGGAAGGCGCGCGTATCCTTGACCGGATCTTTGACAACCGCATCCGCTTCAACCTGCTGAAGTTTGCGCTGAAGGGGGCCCTGAACCTGCTGAACGCGCTGGGGCCCCTGTCGGTGCTGATCTTTGGCGGATATCTGGTGATGCAGGGGGAAACCCAGGTGGGGGTGATCGTCGCCTTCATCTCGGGCTTTGAGAAGATCAGCGCGCCTGTGCGCGAATTGGTGAGCTTTTACCGCGTGGCGGAACAGGCGCGGGTGCAGCACGACATGATCGCCAGATGGATGGCCAGGGTCGCGTCCTGAACCGCGTCGGACTGAACCGTATCCGGCGCTGATGCGTTGGGCCTTTGACAGAAACAGGAGTACCAACGATGCGCATTCTATTTACCGGCGGCACTGGCAAGGCCGGGCGGCATGTGGTGCCTTACCTTCTGGCGCAGGGGCATCAGGTGCTGAACGTCGATCTGGCACCGCTGGAGCACGCGGGCGTCGACAACCGGATCGCCGATCTGACCGATGCGGGGCAGGTTTTTGATGTCATGCAAAGCTATGCCAACCTGTCCGAACTGGAACCGGGCGGCGGCGTGCCTGCCTTTGACGCCGTGGTGCATTTTGCCGCCGTGCCGCGTATCCTGCTGCGGTCGGACAACGAAACCTTTCGCAACAACACGCAAAGCACCTACAACGTCATCGACGCGGCGGTGAAAAACCGCATCCCCAAGATCATCTTTGCCTCTTCCGAAACGACCTATGGCGTCTGTTTCGCCGATGGTCCGCGCAAGCCTGCCTATCTGCCGGTGGACGAGGAACACCCCACCGTGCCCGAAGACAGCTATGCCATGTCCAAGGTCTGTAACGAGGCGACAGCGCGCAGTTTTCAGGCCCGGTCGGGGGCCAATATCTATGGGCTGCGGATCAACAATGTGATCGAGCCGCATGAATATGAAACGCTTTTCCCCGACTTCATCGCAAACCCCGGCATGCGCGAACGCAACATCTTTGCCTATATCGACGCGCGCGACCTCGGCCAGATGGTCGAGCGCTGTTTGCAGACCGATGGTCTGGGCTATCAGGTGTTCAATGCGGCAAATGCGGAACATTCCGTCGATCTGTCAACACAGACCTTGCTGGACAGGTATTATCCGGACGTCCCGGTGATGGGCGAGATGGGCGAGGACGAGACCTTTTACAGCATCGCCAAAGCCCGTGATCTGCTGGGGTTTGAGCCGATTTACCGCTGGCGTGATCTGGTCGATCTGCACGGCGTTTAGGCAATGATGATCCCGCCGTGCGGCTGTCGGTTTCGCCCTGCCAAAATCATGGCCCCTTGGTTGACCCTGTCGGGACGGCAGAGTAAACCCGAAGCCAAGCCATGACTGGCCCGAGCGCCCCGGCGCATCTGTGCCCAGCACCATAAAGGAGCCTCCCCTTGGACGACATGCTGCGGGAATATCTGCCTATCCTCGTTTTTCTGGCCGTGGCCATCGGATTCGGAGCCATCCTGATCCTTGCCGCCGTCATCGTCGCCGTGCGCAACCCGGACCCTGAAAAAGTGTCGGCCTATGAATGCGGGTTCAATGCGTTCGACGATGCGCGCATGAAATTCGACGTTCGGTTCTATCTGGTCTCGATCCTGTTCATCATCTTTGACCTTGAGATTGCCTTCCTGTTCCCCTGGGCGGTCGCGTTCAAGGATATTTCGATGGTCGGTTTCTGGTCGATGATGGTGTTCCTGGGCGTGCTGACGGCAGGCTTTGCCTATGAATGGAAGAAAGGGGCGCTGGAATGGCAGTAACGGACGCAGGCACACCGGGCAGCTACAAGGCCGGTCCGGACCGCGAAGTCGATACGCAAAGCCTGAATGCGGCCTTGCAGGACAAGGGTTTCCTTGTCACCTCCACAGCGGACATCATCAACTGGGCGCGCACCGGTTCGCTGCACTGGATGACATTTGGTCTGGCCTGTTGCGCGGTCGAGATGATGCACACCTCCATGCCGCGCTATGACCTTGAGCGTTTCGGCACCGCACCGCGCGCCTCTCCGCGCCAGTCGGACCTGATGATCGTGGCAGGCACCTTGACCAACAAGATGGCCCCCGCGCTGCGCAAGGTCTATGACCAGATGCCCGAGCCGCGCTATGTGATCTCCATGGGGTCCTGCGCCAATGGCGGCGGCTATTACCACTACAGCTATTCCGTGGTGCGCGGCTGTGACCGGATCGTGCCGGTGGATGTCTATGTGCCGGGCTGCCCACCCACCGCAGAGGCGCTGCTGTACGGGATCATGCAGTTGCAACGCAAGATGCGCCGGACCGGGACAATCGTGCGATGAACCGCGCGTCTGGAAGGATTTAAGATGAGCGAGCAACTTCAGGAACTTGGTGCCTATATCGAGGCCAAACGCCCCGATTGCATCCTGGCGTGGGACATTGCGCAGGGTGAGTTGAACATGGACGTCACCCTGACCAATATCGCCGGGCTGGTGGAGTTTCTCAGGGGTGACCCGACCTGCCGGTTCTCCACCCTCGTGGACATCACGGCAGTGGATTATGCCGGGCGGGCCAAGCGGTTCGACGTGGTCTATCACTTTCTGAGCATGTACCAGAACCACCGCATCCGCCTGCGGGTGGCGACACGGGAAAAGGACATGGTGCCAAGCCTGGTCAATGTCCACCCGTCGGCCAACTGGTTCGAGCGTGAAGTTTTCGACATGTACGGCATCCTGTTCTCCGGTCACCCGGATCTGCGCCGCATTCTCACCGACTATGGCTTTCGCGGCTATCCGCTGCGCAAGGATTTTCCGACCACGGGCTATACCGAAGTGCGCTATGACGAGGCGCAAAAGCGGGTCGTCTATGAGCCGGTGTCGCTGGTGCAGGAATACCGCCAGTTTGATTTCATGTCGCCCTGGGAGGGTGCGGAATACATCCTGCCCGGTGACGACAAGGCGGAAGGAGCCAAGTAATGGGCGGCATGTGGTGGCTTATCCTGTCGGCGCTGACGGCCATTCCGATGCTCAAGCTGCTGCCGTTCTTTGGCATCAACAAATACTGGGCGGCGGTCTGTGTCGTCCCTTTCGGAACCATCGCGCTATTGTGGTGGATGGGGCTGAAGCTGCAAGAGTTGGAGAAACTGTGATGATCGCATTTCTGGAAGAATTGTTTGCCCGTTTGCTTGGTGCGCGCCAACAGGTTCCGCTGCGCATCCGCCGGGATGACCCGCAGCCGCTGGACCGCCAGTCGAAGGGACGTAAATGATGGACGGCGATATTCGCGTGAACCGCTATGACGACGGATCGACCGACGCCCTGACAGGCGAACAGAAGATCCGCAATTTCAACATCAACTTCGGCCCGCAACACCCTGCGGCGCATGGGGTTTTGCGGCTGGTGCTTGAACTGGACGGCGAGATCGTCGAACGTTGCGACCCGCATATCGGCCTGCTTCACCGTGGCACCGAAAAGCTGATGGAAAGCCGGACGTATTTGCAGAACCTGCCGTATTTCGACCGGCTGGATTACGTGGCGCCGATGAACCAAGAGCATGCCTGGTGTCTGGCCATCGAAAAGCTGACCGGCACACCGGTACCGCGCCGCGCCTCGCTGATCCGGGTGCTGTTCTGCGAAATCGGCAGGGTGCTGAACCACCTGCTGAACGTGACCACGCAGGCGCTGGACGTGGGCGCGCTGACCCCGCCGCTCTGGGGCTTTGAAGAGCGCGAAAAGCTGATGATCTTTTACGAGCGGGCCTGCGGCGCGCGTCTGCACGCGGCCTATTTCCGGCCCGGCGGCGTGCATCAGGACCTGCCCGATGCGCTGATCGACGATATCGAGGCCTGGTGCAAATCCTTCCCCGATATCCTTGCGGACATTGACGGGTTGCTGACCGAAAACCGCATCTTCAAACAGCGCAACGTCGATATCGGCGTGGTCAGCGAAGAGGACATTCTGAATTACGGCTTCTCCGGTGTGATGGTGCGGGGATCGGGCCTGGCCTGGGACCTGCGGCGCGCGCAGCCCTATGAATGTTATGACGAATTCGACTTCCAGGTGCCGGTGGGCAAGAACGGCGACTGCTTTGACCGTTACCTCTGCCGGATGGAGGAAATGCGCCAGTCCGTTCACATCATGGAACAGGCCATCGAAAAACTGCGCGCGCCCGAAGGGCAGGGTGATGTGCTGGCGCGCGGCAAGATCACGCCGCCCAGCCGCACCGCGATGAAAACCGACATGGAAAGCCTGATCCACCACTTCAAGCTTTACACCGAAGGGTTCCACGTGCCTGCGGGCGAAGTCTATTGCGCAGTCGAGGCCCCCAAGGGGGAATTCGGCGTTTACCTTGTGGCCGACGGCTCCAACAAGCCTTACCGCTGCAAGATCCGCGCACCCGGCTTCCTGCACTTGCAGGCGATGGACCACATCTCCAAGGGTCACCAACTGGCGGATGTCGCCGCGATCATCGGCACCATGGATGTGGTGTTCGGGGAGATTGACCGGTGAGCGCGTCTTTGCCTCTTTACCCTTTTGAAAATACCCCTGCCGGAGGCACCTGCCGTCTCTGCACTTACGAAAGCCTGACCTGATGCTCCGCCGACTGCACCCCGACCAACCCGAGAGTTTCGCCTTCACGCCCGCCAACCAGAAATGGGCCGAAGCGCAGATCACCAAATACCCCGAGGGGCGGCAGGCCTCTGCCATCATCCCGCTCTTGTGGCGTGCGCAGGAACAGGAGGGCTGGCTGAGCCGTCCGGCGATCGAGCATGTGTCGGAGATGCTGGGCATGGCCTATATCCGGGGGCTTGAGGTTGCGACTTTCTACTTCATGTTCCAACTGCAACCCGTTGGTTCCGTGGCACATATTCAGGTCTGCGGCACCACCTCCTGCATGATTTGCGGGGCAGAGGACCTGATGGCGGTCTGCAAAGAGCGGATCGCGCCGAATGCCCATGAGCTGTCGGCGGATGGCAAGTTTTCCTGGGAAGAGGTCGAATGCCTCGGCTCCTGCGCCAATGCGCCGATGGCGCAGATCGGCAAGGATTATTACGAGGATCTGACCGCAGAGGGTTTCGGCAAGCTGCTGGATGAGATGGCGGCGGGCAAGGTGCCGGTGCCGGGTCCGCAGAACGGGCGCTATGCCTCTGAGCCTCTGGGCGGGCTGACCAGCCTCAAGGATCACGACAGCGGTCGCACGCAGTATAACGCCAGCGTTCAGCTTGCGGTCGATATTGGCGACACGATCAAGCGGATCGACGGCACCGAGGTGCCCCTGCTGACGCCCTGGCAGGGCAAGGCCGCCAATGCGGGCGGCAAACCGTCCAAGGCAAAGCGGGACGACATGATGCCGCCCAAAGGCCCCGATGGCGCGCAGGCGGGCCGCAGCAAGGCGGAGGCGAAGGCCCCGCGCAACAAGGGTGACAGTTCGGACAAATACGCCGAAGCAGAAGGCGAGGCACCCGATGTCAAGGCCAAGGCAAAACCGGCCGAAGGCAGCGTCGCCCCCAAGGCCAAGCAGGACGTGAAGGCGCAATCCGGTGCGCCTGAAGGACCGGGGACCAAGCCCGCCACGATGGCTGCGGCGCGTGATTCCGGGGCGGATGATCTCAAGATGATCAAGGGCGTCGGGCCCAAGTTGGAAAAAATGCTGAACGAAATGGGTTTTTTCCACTACGATCAGATTGCCGGTTGGGGCGCGGAGGAAGTGGCCTGGGTCGATCAGAACCTGAAAGGGTTCAAGGGCCGCGTGTCGCGTGACAGCTGGGTGGATCAGGCCACGCGTCTGGCCGCAGGTGAGGAGACCGAGTTTTCCACCCGTGCCAGCAAGGATGGTCTTTACGACACTTAATCCGGGCCGGAACCGGTCTGACGGGAGAGGGAACATTAGATGGCTGAGAATGACAATGCGATGAGCTGCACCACGAGAAGCTGGGCGCTGGCCATTATTGGCGGCCTTGTAATCGGGGTTTTGTTTATGCTGGTCGGGGGCTGGGGCTTTGCCGCAGCCGTGATATTGGCGGTTGTCATCGCGCTGGTTGTCGGTCTGTTCCTTTCTCTGGCGATCTGTCCGGGTGCGTCTGGCAGCAGTCCTGCTGCAGCGCCGACGGCGGATGCCGTTGCCGCGCCGACGGCGGCTGCATCGGCAGTGGCCCCCTCCGTGACCGACGCGCCAAAGACGGCTGAGGCACCCAAGGAGGCGGAGAAACCAGCGGCCTCCGCAGCGGCCGATACGCCAAAAGCGGCTGCTTCCGATTCAGCTGTCAAACCCTCCGCACCTTTGGCCGGTCAGGCAGAACTGGCGGCGCGCAAGGGCGATTGGAAATACGAGAAAGACAGCGCGGATGCGCCTGCCAAGAAGGATGCGCCTGCCAAGGCTGCGGCAACTGCGTCCCCCGCCGTGGCGGAGCCTGCACCGGCGGCAGAGGCCGCACCGGCCAAGGCCAAGCGCGCGCCGGTGGCTGCGGACGGCAAGCCCGAGCTGATGGATGGCCCGCGTGCCGAAGGTGCCGATGATCTGAAGCTGATCAGCGGCGTCGGCCCCAAGCTGGAGCAGACCCTGAACGGCCTGGGCATCTGGCATTTCAGCCAGGTTGCGGGCTGGCGCAAGAAAGAGATCGCCTGGGTCGATGAGCGCCTGCGCTTCAAGGGCCGGATCGAGCGCGACGACTGGATGAGCCAGGCCAAGATCCTTGCCAAGGGCGGCGAAACCGAGTTTTCGAAGAAGAAAAAGAAGTAAACCGCCAAGGGGGCAACCGGGCCGCGCATGAGTGAGCAGAGCGATAAGGCACTGTCCCGCAAGGGTCAGACCGTGGCACTGGTGATTGCCGGGACCATGCTGATCTGGCTGGCTGCGAACTGGGCTGGTCCGGCGTTGGGGTTGCCGGGCCGCTATGCGCTGCTGATCGACTTTGCCGCACTTGCGGCGCTGTTCTGGGCGCTGGTATTGGCCTATCAGCTCTGGCAGGCCCGCCGGTCTGCGGATGATGGATAGAACGCTCCTTTCGGGGCAACAGACAAACGGCCCTCAGGGGCCGGGACAAACGTAGGGGACGCAGCAATGCTTGCAGATCAGGACCGCATCTTTACCAACATCTACGGGATGCATGACCGCAGCCTGAAGGGCGCGCAACAGCGTGGCCATTGGGACGGGACCGCCGGGATTCTCAAGAAGGGACGCGACTGGATCATCGACCAGATGAAGGCAAGCGGCTTGCGTGGCCGGGGCGGCGCGGGCTTTCCCACCGGGCTCAAGTGGTCCTTCATGCCCAAGGAAAGCGACGGGCGTCCGGCCTATCTGGTGATCAATGCGGACGAATCCGAACCCGGCACCTGCAAGGACCGCGAGATCATGCGCCATGATCCGCACACGCTGATCGAGGGCTGCCTGATCGCGTCTTTCGCGATGAATGCGCATGCCTGCTATATCTACATCCGCGGTGAATACATCCGCGAGCGCGAGGCGCTTCAGGCCGCCATCGACGAGGCCTATGACGCGGGCCTGCTGGGCAGGAACGCGGCGAAATCCGGCTGGGATTTCGACCTGTATCTGGCCCATGGCGCGGGCGCCTATATCTGCGGCGAGGAAACCGCCCTGCTGGAAAGCCTTGAGGGCAAGAAGGGCATGCCGCGCATGAAGCCGCCGTTCCCGGCGGGCGCGGGTCTTTATGGCTGCCCGACCACCGTGAACAATGTGGAATCCATTGCTGTGGTGCCCACGATCCTGCGGCGCGGGCCGGAATGGTTTGCCGGTTTCGGGCGGGCCAACAATGCGGGCACCAAGCTGTTTGCCGTGTCGGGCCATGTGAACAACCCCTGCGTGGTCGAAGAGGCGATGAGCATCTCCTTTGAAGAATTGATCGAGACCCATTGCGGCGGCATCCGGGGCGGCTGGAGCAATCTCAAGGCGGTGATCCCCGGCGGGTCTTCCGTGCCGCTGATCCCCGGTGCGCAGATGAAAGACGCGATCATGGATTTTGATTACCTGCGCGAGCAGCGGTCGGGCCTTGGCACGGCGGCGGTGATCGTGATGGACAATTCCACCGATGTGATCAAGGCGATCTGGCGGTTGTCGAAGTTCTACAAGCACGAAAGCTGCGGCCAGTGTACACCGTGTCGTGAAGGCACCGGCTGGATGATGCGGGTGATGGACCGGCTGGTCTCTGGCGATGCGGAGCCCGAGGAAATCGACATGCTGCTGGATGTGACCAAGCAGGTCGAGGGCCACACGATCTGTGCGCTTGGCGATGCGGCGGCCTGGCCGATTCAGGGGTTGATCCGGCATTTCCGGGACGAGATCGAGGACCGTATCAAGCACAAGCGGACCGGGCGGGTCAGCGCGGTGGCAGCGGAATGACCGGGGGCTTTGACGCCTACGGGCATGCGATCCTGTCGCTGGCGCTTTGGTCGGTAGTCTGTTTGGTTCTGGGCATGGTTGCGACACGGGGCAAGAATGCCGAAAACACCTGCACCTGCGGTCATCCCAAGCGCGATTACAGCAATGTGGTCTATCGTCGGGGGCGTGCCTTTGCCAATGCGATGGAGATATCCGGCCCCTTCATAGGGGCGACTGTCGCCGCGATTCTGGCCGGGGCCGATCCGTTCTGGGTCAATCTGCTGGCCTCCGTGTTCCTTGTGTCGCGCATTGCGGTGGCGGTGGTGCATATCGGCACGGAAATCCAGGCCCTGCGCTCCGCCGTCTGGATGATCGGTTTCACGTGCGTGCTGGGACTGGTGGGGATGGCTGCCTGGACCGCTATCTGAAGTGATTGCCCCCCAAGGACATCACCTGGCGGAGCTGAACCTTGGCATCCTGAAATACGACTGGGACGATCCGCGCGTGCAGTACTTCGTGAAGGGTCTGGACCTCGTGAACGGTGTCGCCGCACGATCGCCGGGTTTTGTCTGGCGCATGGATGATGCGGAGATGGAGTTCGAACAGACCCACGCAGACGGCGTGATGGGGGCGAACCCCCGCATGGCCTCGACGCTCAGTGTCTGGGAGGACGTGGCGAGCCTTGAGCATTTCGTGTGGAACACGGTTCACAAACGATTTTATGACCGCAAGGCGGAATGGTACGACATGGGGGCCAGCCTGCGGTTTTGCATGTGGTGGGTGCCGGTCGGGCATCGGCCCACAATGACAGAGGCGATGGCGCGGTTCCGGCATCTGGAAGACCACGGGCCAACCGATCATGCCTTTGGCTGGGAGCACCTCAAGGAGGCGCAGCTTTGGAAGGCAAGTGCCTGCGGATAGGATAGGGGAGAGACGATGAAAGACATGCATCTGGCGGAATTGAACGTCGGCAGGCTTGTCGCCGCGCAGGATGATCCGCGCGTGGCGGAATTCATGGCGAACCTCGACCGGATCAACGGGCTGGCCAAGCGGATGCCCGGTTTTCAGTGGATGATGGAGGGCGAGACCGGGGCAGGCAACACCGACACGGCAATCGCGGGCGACCCGTTGTTTATTCCGAACCTGAGTGTCTGGGACAGTATCGCCACGCTGGAAACCTTTGTCTGGGGTACGGTGCACAAGAAATTCTACGAACGCCGCGCCGAATGGTTTCAGGTGCTGGGTGAGATGCATTTCGTGATGTGGTGGGTGCCGCAGGGCCACCAGCCTGACCTGAGCGAAGCGCTCAATCGGCTCGACCATCTGCGCGCCCATGGCGACAGCGATCATGCCTTTGGCTGGGGCCACCTGCCTGCGGCAACAATGCACAGGACCCACGGTTGTCGCCAGACAGAGGTTGCCTGACACCTCGAATTGGCGGATATGTTGAGAAATAAGGGAAAAACCCCAAGGGCCGTGCAGGAGACCGCCGATGAAGAAGTTCAGATTTCCCGACGACGGGGATGTCGCCGCCGACATCAGGGAACGATACGGATTTGACGGTGACCTGCTGGACATCTACGCGCAGAACGATGGGGTGAAGGTGCACAAGTGGCACCACTATCTGCCGCTCTATGACCGCTATTTCAGCCGTTACCGTGACACGCCGGTCAGGTTCCTTGAGATCGGGGTGAACAACGGCGGGTCCTTGCAGATGTGGCGGCGGTATCTGGGCAAGGATGCGGTGCTGTGTGGCATCGACATCAATCCCGACTGTGCGCAATACGACGGCCAGTCCGGCATGGTGCGCATCGGATCGCAGGACGATCCGGCATTCCTGGCCGCCGTGGTCGAGGAGATGGGCGGCGTTGATGTGGTGCTGGACGACGGCAGTCACCGGATGCCCCATATCGAGGCATCGCTGCGGGTGTTGTTCCCGCTGCTGACGACGGGGGGCACCTATATGATCGAGGATCTGCACACCGCCTATTACCCGCGTTTCGGCGGCGGCTTTGACGCGCCGGATAATTTCTATAACACGGTGCGCAGGATGATAGATGACATGCACATGTGGTATCACAACAACAAACCGGCGCAGCTTCCGCAGATGAAGCGCGAAATCAGCGGCGTGCATGTGCATGATTCCATCGTCGTGATCGACAAGGCCGAAGCGCAACGCCCCACCCATTCGAGAGTGCAGAAATGATGAAGACCCGACATAGCGTCATGGCGCTGCTTTGCGCCGTTCTGGTTGCTGGCTGTTCCGAGGACAAGAACCGCTTTGCCTTTGACGGCAAATATTTCCGCACCAAGGTCAAGCGGGTCGACAAGCAACGCGACGAATTCGTGGCGACGGTCAAAGGTGTTTCGCAGTCCTTTGAAGGGGCGCGGGGGGCCGTGCTGCATGCCGCAAACGGGTATTGCGTGGCGACCTATGGCAGTTCCGACATCGACTGGGTGGTGGGGCCGGACACGCCGGCGGACCAGCTGCGCATCGTCGATGACACGCTGACCTATCAGGGCACCTGCCCGCAAGCCCAGTAGGGGGTGCGCTGAAACCTGCGGAAAATGGCTGTGTTGGCGGGGTGTTATTGCATATCAGTGCCGGGTCACCCACCTGTCGGTCACCTTCCATAGGAGAGTGAAATGCGTTTGATGATGATTGCCCTGTTAAATCTGGGAGTGCTGGCCGCCCCGGTTTCGGCCAAACCGCCGCTGCGCGAGGTTGCCGCGATCGACGATGCCCTGCTGGATGTCGGAATCGCCGATGCGATCCGCAAGAACTGTCCCACAATCAATGCCCGGCTGATCAGGGCCACCAGTTTTCTGTGGAAAATCAAGGGTCAGGCCAATGACCTGGGCTATACGGATGCTGAAATTGACGCCTATCGCAAAAGCGATGCGGAAAAAGAACGGCTCAAAGCGCGCGGACGGGCGTTTTTCAAGGCGAGAGGGGTCGATACTTCCGATCCACAAAGCTATTGTGCGCTTGGACTCGAAGAGATTCAAAAACAGAGCCGGATCGGTTCGTTACTGAGAGCAAAGTGAACCTATGAGCGACCTGCGCAAGATCATCATTGATGGCAAGGAAATCGAAACCGAAGGGGCGATGACGCTCATTCAGGCCTGTGAGCAGGCGGGCGTCGAGATCCCGCGCTTTTGTTATCACGAGCGGCTTTCGATTGCGGGCAACTGCCGCATGTGTCTGGTCGAGGTTGTGGGCGGCCCGCCCAAGCCCGCCGCCAGTTGCGCCATGCAGGTACGCGATCTGCGCCCCGGTCCCGAGGGCCAGCCGCCGGTGGTGAAAACCAACAGCCCCATGGTCAAGAAGGCCCGCGAGGGCGTGATGGAGTTCCTGCTGATCAACCACCCGCTGGATTGCCCGATCTGCGACCAGGGTGGCGAATGTGATCTTCAGGATCAGGCCATGGCCTATGGCGTCGATTTTTCGCGCTACCGCGAGCCCAAGCGCGCGACCGAGGATCTGAACCTTGGCCCGCTGGTCGAAACCCATATGACGCGCTGCATTTCCTGCACCCGCTGCGTGCGCTTCACCACCGAGGTCGCAGGTGTGCACAAGATGGGCCAGACCGGCCGTGGCGAAGATGCGGAGATTACCTCCTACCTGGGGGAAACGCTCGAATCGAACCTGCAAGGCAATATCATCGACCTTTGCCCGGTGGGGGCGCTGGTCAGCAAACCCTATGCCTTTACCGCACGCCCCTGGGAGCTTTCCAAGACCGAAAGCATCGACGTGATGGATGCGCTTGGCTCCAACATCCGTGTCGACACCAAGGGTCGCGAAGTGATGCGGATGCTGCCGCGCAACCATGACGGCGTGAACGAGGAATGGATTTCCGACAAGACCCGCTTTGTCTGGGACGGGCTGCGCCGCCAGCGGTTGGATACGCCCTACATTCGCGAGAACGGCAAGCTGCGCAAGGCGGACTGGCCCGAGGCGCTGGCCGCTGCCGCTGCCGCGATGAAGGGCAAGAAAGTCGCCGGTCTGGTTGGCGATCTGGTGCCGGTCGAGGCGGCCTATGCATTGAAAACATTGATCGAAGGGCAGGGCGGTGTTGTCGAATGCCGCACCGACGGGGCCAAGCTGCCGGCGGGCAACCGCTCCGGCTATGTCGGGACAGCGACCATCGAGGATCTGGACAGCGCCAAGATGATCCAGTTGATCGGCACCAATCCGGCGGTCGAAGCGCCGGTGTTGAACGCGCGTATCCGCAAGGCGTGGTCGCGTGGGGCCGACATTGGCCTGATCGGCCAACCCGTTGATCTGACGTATGAATATCATCACATGGGCGACGATCCCGCCGCGCTTGAAAAGGTTTTGGGCAATACGTTCAGCCGGGTGCTTGAGGTGCCTTCCGTCGTGATCGTGGGTCAGGCAGCACTGGCCCGCGCGGACGGCGAGGCGGTGCTGGCCGCTGCGATGGAACTGGCCGAAAAGACCGAAAGCAAGCTGATGGTTCTGCACACGGCGGCAGGCCGCGTGGGCGCAATGGACATCGGTGCCACTGCCGAAGGCGGCATCACCGAGGTGATGGGGGCCGACGTCATCTACAACCTGGGCGCCGACGAGGGCGACATCCCCGCCGGTCCTTTCGTGATCTACCAGGGCAGCCACGGCGACCGGGGTGCGCATCGTGCCGACATCATCCTGCCCGGTGCCGCCTATACCGAAGAACCCGGCCTGTTCGTGAACACCGAAGGCCGCCCGCAGGTTGCGCAACGCGCCAGCTTTGCCCCCGGTCAGGCCAAGGAGAACTGGGCCATCCTGCGCGCGCTGAGCGCCGAGATGGACGCCACCCTGCCGTTCGATTCCATTGCGGCCCTGCGCCGTGCGCTGGTCAAGGATGTGCCGCATCTGGGCGATGTGGACGTGGTGGCGGAGAACGACTGGCAGCCGGTTGCAGGCGGCAAGATGGACAAGGCCCCCTTTGGCACCGCGATTGCGGATTTCTATCTGTCGAACCCGATCGCACGGGCCAGCCAATTGATGGCGGAACTGTCCGCCAATGCGGCGGCGCGCCGTACAAAACCCATGGCGGCGGAGTGAGAACAACCGCCGTCCTTGCGATGATGGCCTTGGGCGCATGTGAACCGCAGGTGCCTGTGGCCTCTGATTTTATCCCGGAATACAAGGGGGTAGAGACCGTTTTGCTGGATGGTGACCTGGTGCAGTTCAACGTGGCGATGACCAAGGCGCTTTCCACGCAGGACGTGGCGGATTATGCCGAATGCGCCGCCGCACGCTATACGCTGATCCGGGGCTACGGATTTGCACGCCATGTGCGCACAAATGTAGAGCAAGAGGGTGGCATCTGGCGGGCGGATGCTGTTTATACAATCTCGCCAAGCTTGCCACGGGGCATAAAGACAATTGATGCTGAAGTGACCACGCAGAGCTGCGTGGAAAAAGGCATACCGACGGTGTGAGGGACAATGGCTGACTTCTTTACGAACACGGGGTTGGGGATCGGGCTGCTGGTCACGGGGCAGGTCATGTTGATCCTGCTGCCGCTGCTGGTGTGCCTGGCGTTCCTGATGTACGCCGACCGCAAGATCTGGGCCGCCGTGCAGATGCGGCGCGGGCCCAATGTGGTGGGTGTCTTTGGCCTGCTGCAAAGTTTTGCCGACCTGCTGAAATACGTGGTCAAGGAAGTGGTGATTCCCGCCGGGGCGGACCGGGCGGTGTTCCTGCTGGCGCCGATGGTCAGCCTGGTCATGGCGCTGATCGCCTGGGCCGTGATCCCCTTCAACGACGGCTGGGTGCTGTCGGACATCAATGTGGCGATCCTCTATGTCTTCGCGATTTCCTCTCTGGAGGTATATGGCGTGATCATGGGCGGCTGGGCCTCGAACTCGAAATACCCGTTCCTGGGCTCGCTGCGCTCTGCCGCGCAGATGATTTCCTATGAGGTCAGCATCGGTCTGATCATCATCGGGGTGATCATCTCGACCGGGTCGATGAACTTCTCCGCCATCGTCGCGGCGCAGGAGGGGGCCGGGGGCATCTTCAACTGGTACTTCCTGCCGCATTTCCCGATGCTGATGCTGTTCTTCATCTCGGCGCTGGCCGAAACCAACCGCCCGCCATTTGACCTTCCCGAAGCGGAAAGCGAATTGGTGGCGGGCTATCAGGTTGAATATTCATCCACGCCCTTCCTGCTGTTCATGATTGGCGAACTGGTGGCCGTGGTTCTGATGTGCGCGCTGGTGTCGCTGCTGTTTCTGGGCGGCTGGCTGTCGCCGATCCCCTTCCTGCCGGACGGGTTCCTGTGGATGTTCCTGAAGATGCTGTTCGTCTTCTTCATGTTCTCCATGGTCAAGGCGATCACCCCGCGCTACCGCTATGACCAGCTGATGCGCCTGGGCTGGAAGGTGTTCCTGCCGTTCTCGCTGTTCTGGGTGGTTTTCGTGGCATTCGCGGCAAAATTCGAATGGTTCTGGGGCATCTACGCCCGCTGGCCCGTAGGAGGCTGATATGACACAAATCGACTATTCCCGCGCCGCCAAGTATTTCCTGTTGCAGGATTTCGCGCTGGGTTTCGCGCTGGGGTTCAAACATATGTTCCGGCCCAAGGCGACGGTAAACTATCCGCATGAAAAGGGGCCGCTGTCGCCGCGTTTCCGTGGTGAACATGCGCTGCGCCGCTATCCCAACGGCGAGGAACGCTGCATCGCCTGCAAGCTTTGCGAGGCGATCTGCCCGGCGCAGGCCATCACCATCGACGCGGAACCGCGCGATGACGGCAGCCGCCGCACCACGCGTTATGACATCGACATGACCAAGTGCATCTATTGCGGTTTCTGTCAGGAGGCCTGCCCGGTGGATGCCATCGTCGAGGGGCCGAATTTCGAGTTCAGCACCGAAACCCGCGAAGAGCTGTACTATGACAAGGACAAGCTGCTGGCGAACGGCGAACGCTGGGAAGCCGAGATTGCCCGCAACCTCGAAATAGATGCGCCCTACCGATGAGTGATCCCAGCAATCCCTTTGAGGCGATGATGCGCCAGGCCCAGGAGATGGCAAAATCGTTTCCGGCGATGGATGCCTTTTCGCCCAAGGTGTTCGAGGCGATGATGGGCACCATGCCCAAGGACATGATGGAAATGATGTTCGGCAACACTGTCAACGAGGGCGGGCTGGACGCGCGGACGCGGCTGCTGCTGACCCTTGCGGGGCTGACCATGCAGGGCGCGCAGAACGATGTGGCCCTGCGCCAGACAGTGCGGCACGCGCTGGAGGCCGGGGCAACCAAACAACATATCACCGAGACAATCGGCCAGATGTCGGTTTTTGCCGGTGTCCCGGCGATGAGCCGCGCCTTGGAACTGGCCGGACAGGTCTGGGACGAAAAAGAGGGTAAGGAATGACGGTCTTTTCATTCTATCTGTTTGCCATTTGCGTGATCACGGGCGGGCTTTTGACCGTGGTCAGCCGGAACCCGGTGCATTCGGTGCTCTGGCTGATCCTGGCCTTTCTCAGCTCTGCGGGGCTGTTTGTGCTGCTGGGGGCGGAATTTGTCGCGATGCTGCTGATCATCGTCTATGTCGGCGCGGTTGCGGTGTTGTTCCTTTTTGTGGTCATGATGCTGGACGTCGATTTTGCCGAACTCAAGGCAGAGATGGCGAAATACATGCCGCTGGCGCTGCTGATCGGTCTGGTGATTCTGATGCAGTTCGTCATGGCCTTTGGCGTCTGGGAAACCAACGACGCCGCCGAGGGGCTGCGCGCGCAGGTGACGGACCCGAACACTTTCAACACCGAGGCTCTGGGCCTGATCCTCTATGACCAGTATTTCCTGCTGTTCCAGCTTGCAGGTCTGATCCTGCTGGTGGCGATGATCGGGGCCATCGTGCTGACCCTGCGCCACCGCGCGGATGTGAAGCGTCAGGACGTTGTGGCGCAGATGATGCGCGACCCGGCCAAGGCGATGGAACTGCGTGACGTGAAATCGGGGCAGGGATTGTGAAACCCGGCGTGGCCATAGCGGTGGCGGTGGCAATCATTGTCGGCGTGTTGGTCGCAAACGGATATTTTGGCGGATAGGTCAGGAAATCAAATGTCTAGAAATACCATCGTGGTGCTGATTGTCGTGCTGATCGTTTTGATCGGCGGCTACGGATTTATCGGCTGACCGGCGGGTTCCCGGTGGAAGTCGGGAACACGAAAGACTAGAAGCCCGGCAACAGGGCGCGAGACGAGGGACGACATGATCGGACTTGAACATTACCTGACAGTGGCGGCGACGCTGTTTGTCATCGGCATCTTCGGGCTATTCCTGAACCGCAAGAACGTGATCATCCTGCTGATGAGCATCGAACTGATGCTCTTGGCGGTGAACATCAACTTTGTCGCATTCTCCAGTTTTCTCGGCGATCTAGTGGGGCAGGTCTATACGCTGTTCGTGCTGACCGTTGCGGCCGCAGAGGCGGCGATTGGTCTGGCGATCCTGGTTTGTTTCTTCCGTAATCGCGGCACCATCGCCGTCGAAGACGTCAACGTGATGAAGGGCTGAGGGCAATGGAAACCATACTCCTTTTCGCCCCGCTTGTCGGTTCACTGATCTGCGGTTTCGGCTGGAAAATCATCGGACAGCCAGCGGCGCAGTGGGTTTCGACAGGCCTGTTGTTTCTCGCGGCGATCCTGTCCTGGATCGTATTCCTGACTTTTGACGGGCCGACCGAACATATCACGATCATGCGGTTCATCGATTCCGGCACCCTGGCCACCGACTGGTCGATCCGGCTGGACCGGCTGACCGCGATCATGCTGATCGTTGTCACCACGGTGTCCAGCCTCGTGCACCTTTATTCCTTTGGCTACATGGCCCATGACGAGAATTTCAAGGACACCGAGCAATACCGCGCCCGGTTCTTTGCCTATCTGTCGTTCTTTACCTTCGCCATGCTGATGCTGGTGACCTCTGACAACCTGGTGCAGATGTTCTTTGGCTGGGAAGGGGTGGGCGTTGCCTCCTACCTGCTGATCGGCTTCTACTATCGCAAACCCAGCGCCAATGCTGCCGCGATCAAGGCGTTTGTGGTCAACCGGGTGGGCGACTTCGGCTTTTCCCTGGGCATCTTTGCGCTGTTCCTGATGACGGACAGCATCCGGTTTGACGATATCTTTGCATCGGCCCCTGATCTGGCAGAGCAGAGCATTTCGTTCCTCTGGACCGACTGGAACGCGGCGAACCTGATCGCTTTCCTCCTGTTCGTGGGTGCGATGGGCAAATCGGCCCAGCTCTTCCTGCACACCTGGCTGCCCGACGCGATGGAAGGCCCGACACCGGTGTCGGCGCTGATCCATGCCGCGACCATGGTGACGGCGGGTGTCTTCCTGGTCTGCCGCATGTCGCCGCTGATGGAATTTGCACCGCAGGCGATGACCTTTGTCACCGTGATCGGGGCCACGACGGCCTTCTTTGCCGCGACCGTGGGTCTGGTGCAGACCGACATCAAGCGCGTGATCGCCTATTCCACCTGTTCGCAACTGGGTTACATGTTCGTGGCCGCAGGCGTCGGCATGTATTCGGCGGCGATGTTCCACCTGTTCACGCACGCGTTCTTCAAGGCGATGCTGTTCCTGGGCGCGGGCTCTGTCATTCATGCCATGCACCACGAGCAGGACATGAACAACTATGGCGGGTTGCGCAAAAAGATCCCCTATACCTATGCCGCGATGATGATTGGCACGCTGGCGATCACCGGCGTCGGCATACCGCTGACACATATCGGTTTCGCCGGGTTCCTCAGCAAGGACGCGATCATCGAAAGCGCCTGGGGTGGCGGGTCCATGTATGGCTTCTGGCTGCTGGTTGTGGCCGCAGCGATGACCAGCTTCTACAGCTGGCGGCTGATCTTCCTGACGTTCCACGGCAAGCCGCGTGGCGACAGGCATACCCATGACCACGCACATGAAAGCCCGATGACCATGCTGGTGCCGCTGGGTGTTCTGGCCCTGGGCGCGGTGTTCTCGGGCATGTTGTGGTACGGCAGCTTCTTCGGCTCGACCGAAGAGATGGCGGAATTCTATGACATTCCGCTGGCGGAAATGGCCGCAGGTGGTGACACCCATGCCGAAGGCGCGGGCGAGGCGCATGCCGCAACCGAAGAGGGGGCAGAGGCCGGACACGGCGACGCAGCGGAAGCGGGCCATGGTGGCGGACATCACGCTGCCTTTGGCGGTGCGCCGGGCGAGGGGGCTTTGTACTTTGGCCCCGAGAACCACGTTCTGGATGCCGCGCACGAGGCCCCGACATGGGTCAAGGTCAGCCCCTTTATCGCGATGCTGCTGGGCTTTGTGCTGGCGCTGTGGTTCTACATCTGGAACCCGACGTTGCCGGGCCGTCTGGCCGCAAACCAGCAGCCGCTTTACCAGTTCCTGCTGAACAAATGGTACTTTGACGAAATCTATGACGTGATCTTTGTCCGTCCGGCCAAGGCGATTGGCCGCTTCCTGTGGAAGCGCGGCGATGGCAATGTGATCGACGGCACCCTGAACGGGATCGCGATGGGCATTGTGCCCTGGTTCACGCGGCTCGCCGGCAAGGCGCAGTCTGGCTACATCTTTACCTATGCCTTCGCCATGGTGATCGGGATCGCGGTTCTGGTCACATGGATGACGATGACCGGAGGGTCCCGCTGATGGACACGCATCTTCTTTCCATCATCACCTTCATGCCCGCCTTTGCGGCGCTGGTCCTTGCGGTGTTCCTGCGCGGCGATGATGCGGCGGCGGCGCGCAATGCCAAGTGGCTGGCGATGATCACCACCTCGGCAACCTTCCTGATTTCGCTGTTCGTGCTTTTCGATTTTGACCCAAGCAACACCGGATTCCAGTTCGTCGAGGAATCGGAATGGCTGCTGGGGCTGAAATACCGGCTGGGCGTCGATGGCATTTCGGTGCTGTTTGTGATGCTGACCACCTTCATGATGCCGCTGGTGATTGCCGCCAGCTGGAACGTCGAGGTGCGGGTCAAGGAATACATGATCGCCTTCCTGCTGCTGGAAACCCTGATGCTGGGCGTCTTCATGGCGCTGGACCTGATCCTGTTCTACCTGTTCTTCGAGGCCGGTCTGATCCCGATGTTCCTGATCATCGGCATCTGGGGCGGGGCCAACCGGATCTACGCCAGCTTCAAATTCTTCCTGTATACCTTCCTTGGCTCGGTGCTGATGCTGGTGGCCATGGTGGCGATGTACACCGATGCGGGCACCACCTGCATCGGGGCCTGCGATGTCAGCCTGCTGAAACATACCTTCGCCTCTGACAGCTTCAGCCTGCTGGGCGTGCAGGTGATCGGCGGGATGCAGACGCTGATGTTCATCGCCTTCTTCGCCAGCTTTGCGGTCAAGATGCCGATGTGGCCGGTCCATACCTGGCTGCCCGATGCCCACGTTCAGGCCCCCACGGCTGGGTCGGTTGTGCTGGCGGCGATCCTGCTCAAGATGGGGGGCTACGGTTTCCTGCGGTTCTCTCTGCCGATGTTCCCGGTGGGGGCTGAGGTGCTGACCCCGCTGGTGCTGTGGATGAGCGCGATTGCCATCGTCTATACCAGCCTTGTGGCGCTGGTGCAGGACGACATGAAAAAGCTGATCGCCTATTCCTCGGTCGCACATATGGGTTTCGTGACGATGGGCATCTTTGCCGCGAACCAGCAGGGGGTCGATGGTGCGATTTTCCAGATGATCAGCCACGGCTTCATCTCGGGCGCGTTGTTCCTCTGTGTCGGCGTGATCTATGACAGGATGCACACCCGCGAGATTGACGCCTATGGCGGCCTTGTGAACCGGATGCCTGCCTATGCGCTGATCTTCATGCTGTTCACCATGGCCAATGTGGGCCTGCCGGGCACTTCGGGTTTCGTGGGTGAATTCCTGACGCTGATGGGGACCTTCCAGGTCAACACCTGGGTGGCCGCCGTGGCGACCACCGGGGTGATTTTTTCCGCCGCCTATGCGCTGTGGCTCTATCGCCGGGTGGTCATGGGTGACCTGATCAAGGAAAGCCTGCGGTCGATCACCGACATGACCACGCGCGAGCGGTGGATTTTCGCGCCGCTGGTGGTGATGACCCTGCTGCTGGGCGTTTACCCGGCACTGGTGCTGGACATCATCGGCCCCTCGGTCTCGGCGCTTGTTGAAAATTATGACCTCGCGCTGGAGGCGGCGGGCGCCGCAGTCCAGACCGCCGAAGTGTCGAACTAAAAGGACCCGTGCGATGATTTCCGCTGATCTGAACATCATCCTGCCAGAAATCCTGCTGTCGGGCTTTGCCCTGCTGGGACTGCTGGTGGCGGTCTATACCACCAAGGACAAGGTGGGCAGCCTGCTGATCTGGCTGACCTCGGCGGTCTTTGTTCTGCTGGCCGCCTGGATCGGCTTTACCGGCGAAGGCACGCGCGTGGCCTTCAACGGCATGTTCATCGAGGACAGTTTCGCCCGCTTTGCCAAGGTCACGATCCTGCTCAGCGCCGCAGCCGTGCTGCTGATGTCAGAAGGCTATATGAAAGCCCGCGGATTGCTGCGGTTCGAATATCCGATGCTGGTGGCCCTGTCTGCCGTGGGCATGATGATGATGGTCAGCGCCGGTGACCTGATGGCGCTTTACATGGGGCTGGAGCTGCAATCGCTGGCGCTTTACGTGGTGGCCTCCCTGCGGCGCGATTCCGTGCGCTCGACCGAGGCGGGGCTGAAATACTTCGTGCTGGGCGCGCTCAGCTCGGGTGTGCTGCTTTATGGGGCGTCGCTTGTCTATGGCTATGCGGGCACCACGCTGTTCTCCGGCATCATCCAGACCGCGCAGGCGGGGGAAACCTCGCTTGGCATGCTCTTTGGCATCGTCTTCCTGATCGCGGGCATGGGTTTCAAGGTTTCCGCCGTGCCGTTCCACATGTGGACGCCGGATGTCTACGAAGGCTCACCCACGCCGGTCACCGCCTTCTTTGCCACCGCACCCAAGGTGGCGGCGATGGGCCTGTTCGCGCGCGTCCTGCATGACGCTTTTGGCAATGCGGTCAGCGACTGGAGCCAGATCATCGCGCTGCTGTCGGTGCTGTCGATGTTCCTGGGCGCAGTTGCGGCCATCGGCCAGACCAATATCAAGCGCCTGATGGCGTTCTCTTCAATCGCGCATATGGGCTATGCCCTGATGGGGCTGGCCGCAGGTACGGCTCTGGGTGTGCAGGCGATGCTGGTCTATATGGCGATCTATGTGACCATGAACGTGGGCACTTTCGCCTTTATCCTGTTGATGAGCCGGGATGGCGCGCCGGTGACCGATATCGCATCGCTGAACATGTACTCCAGGACCAATCCGGGCCGGGCGCTGGCGATGCTGGTGCTGCTGTTCTCGCTGGCCGGTGTGCCGCCGATGCTGGGCTTTTTCGGCAAGCTTTACGTGCTGCGCGCCGCCTATGACGCCGGGTTGGCCTGGCTGGCGGTGGCCGGTGTGATCGCATCGGTGATCGGGGCCTATTATTACCTGCGGATCGTGTTCTACATGTATTTCGGGTCCGAGCAGACCGATACGCTGGACCGCTCCGGCAGCAGCGTGTTGTCCGGTTTCCTGATGGCGTCCGCCCTGATCATGGTGCTGGGCATCATCAACATGTTCGGTGTCGAAGGCGTGGCTGCCGCCGCCGCCGGGGCACTTGTCAACTGACCGGCGTGCGGTCTGACAGGCTGAGCTTGCCCAAGTCACGGACTCTCACCCCATGATGGGCTGGCCCGACGGATATGGGCGGCTGGTGCTGGACACTGTCGATTCCACACTGGCAGAGGCCGGGCGCAGGATGGGTGATCTGTCCGGCCCGGAATGGATACTGGCAAAGGAACAATCGGCAGCGCGGGGCAGGCGGGGCCGCGCATGGTCCACCCCTCGGGGGAACTTCGCGGCGACACTGGTCCTGCCGAATGCAGAGGCACCGGGCATTGCCGCGCTGCGGTCCTTTGTGACCTCGCTGGCGCTTTTCCGCAGCTTTGTTGTCGTCACCGGGCGGCCCGATCCCTTTGCCCTGAAATGGCCCAATGATGTGTTGCTGAACGGTGGCAAGGTTGCGGGCATCCTGCTGGAAACCAATGGCCCGCACCTGCTGATCGGGATCGGTGTCAACCTGGCCCATGCACCGGGCGCGGATCAGGTCGAAGCGGGGGCGGTCACGCCTGTCAGCCTTGCCGGGGCCTTTGGGCTTGGCGTCACGCCAGAGGCGTTTCTGGAGGTGCTGGCGGCGGAATACGCGGTGCTGGAGACCCAGTTTACTACTTACGGGTTCGATCCCATCCGGACCGCCTGGCTGACCCATGCGGCACGGCTGGGCGAGGTCATCCGCGCCCGCACCACCCGCGATGAGACCACGGGCGTCTTTGAGGATGTGGACCGGAACGGGAATCTGATATTGAACACCGCAAAGGGCAGGGTCGCGATTGCCGCTGCGGATGTGTTTTTCTGAAAGAAGGGGGGCCGGGGATGCTCTTGGCAATTGACTGCGGGAACACCAACACGGTCTTTTCCATCTATGAAGGGGGGCGGGCGCTGTGCACCATGCGCACATCGACCCATCACGCGCGCACGGCGGATGCCTATTTCACCTGGTTTTCGACCCTGCTGAACCATCACCAGATCAAGCCCGACATCACCGATGTGATCATCTCCTCCACCGTGCCGCGTGTGGTGTTCAACCTGCGGGTCTTTTCCGACCAGTATTTCAACTGCCGTCCCATGGTGGTTGGTAAGCCCGACTGCCTGCTGCCGGCTGATCCGCGCGTGGACCAGGGCACGATCGTGGGGCCGGATCGTCTGGTCAACACCTCCGGGGCCTATGACCGGCACGGCGGCAACCTGATCGTGGTCGATTTCGGCACCGCCACCACCTTTGACGTGGCGGGCCATGATGGCGCTTACGTGGGCGGGGTGATTGCACCGGGCGTGAACCTGAGCCTTGAGGCGCTGCATATGGCGGCGGCTGCACTGCCGCATGTGGACATTACCAAGCCACAACGTGTAGTAGGCACCAATACGGTCGCTTGTATGCAATCGGGCGTGTTCTGGGGCTATGTCGGTCTGGTCAAGGAAATCTGTGCCCGGATCAAGGCCGAACGCGACCAGAACATGAAGATTATCGCAACCGGCGGGCTGGCCCCGTTGTTTGCCCAGACCGAAGACCTTTTCGATGTCATTGAAGATGACCTGACGATGCACGGCCTGACCGTGATCCATAAGTATAACAAGGAAAAAGCTGAATAATATGAGCAGCGACAGATTGATCTACCTTCCCCTCGGCGGGGCGGGTGAAATTGGCATGAATGCCTATGTGTATGGCTACGGGAAACCGGGCAAGGAGCGGCTGATCGTCGTGGATATGGGCGTGGCCTTTCCCGATATGGATGGCAGCCCCGGTGTGGACCTGATCCTGCCCGATATCCAATGGCTGAAGGACCGCCGCGACCGGATCGAGGCGATTTTCGTGACCCACGCGCACGAAGACCACGTTGGCGCGGTGGCCCATACCTATGAGGCCCTTCAGGCGCCGATCTATGCCCGGACCTTCACCGCCAACATTGCGCGGCGCAAGATGTCCGAACACGGGCACCCCGAAGACGCGGTGCAAACCGTGGGGGCCTGGCCGCACCAACAGGGCGCGGGGCCGTTCCAGGTCGGCTTCCTGCCGATCTCGCATTCGATCCCTGAATCCTCCGCGCTGGTGATCGACACGCCCGAGGGGCGTCTGATCCACTCCGGCGATTTCAAGATCGACCTGACCCCCGGCGTGGGCGAGGCCTTTGACCCCGCGCTTTGGGCCGAGGTCTGCAAGGATGGGGTCAAGGCGCTGGTCTGTGACAGTACCAACGTGTTTTCCCCGCTGCCGGGCCGGTCCGAGGCAACGCTTGGCCCCGACATCGAAAAGCTGATCAGTGGCGCGTCGGGCATGGTGGTTGCGACCACTTTTGCCTCCAACGTGGCGCGGGTAAAGACGCTGGCGGTTGCGGGTGACAAGGCGGGGCGGTCCATCGTCCTGCTGGGGCGTGCGATGAAACGTATGGTCGAGGCGGCGCTGGAAACCGGCGTGATGAAGGATTTCCCGAACACCGTCAGCCCGGAAGAGGCCCGCGGCATCCCGCGTGAGAACCTCCTGCTGCTGGTCACCGGGTCGCAGGGCGAACGCCGCGCGGCCTCGGCACAGCTTGCCCGTGGCAAGTATCAGGGGATCGAGATGAAGGAAGGGGACATGTTCCTGTTCTCCTCCAAGACGATTCCGGGCAATGAACGCGGCGTGATCCGCATCATCAACCAGTTCTCCGAAATCGGTGTGGATGTGGTGGACGACAGTTCCGGTCTTTACCATGTTTCCGGCCACGCGAACCGGCCTGACCTGGAAACCCTGCATGACGTGGTCAAGCCACAGGTGCTGATCCCGATGCATGGCGAACACCGTCACCTGCGTGAACACGTCAAGATCGCGGATGCCAAGGGCATCACCGGTGTGCTGGCCGTCAATGGCATGATGATCGACCTCAGCGGCAATAAACCCACTGTGGCCGAATACGTCGAGACCGGGCGCACCTATCTGGATGGGTCGGTGCAGATCGGCGCGCTGGATGGGGTTGTCCGCGACCGGATCCGCATGGCGCTGAACGGGCATGTGACCGTGACGGTGATCCTGGACGAGGATGACGAGCCGCTGGGCGACCCCTGGGTCGACATGATGGGCCTGCCTGAGACGGGCCGCTCCAAGGCACCACTTGCCGATGTGATCGAAGCCGACCTGAGCCAGTTCCTGGGCCGGTCCAAGGCCGCCACGCTGCGCGACGATGACAAGCTGAACGAGGGTCTGAAACGCGCCGTGCGCCAGTCCGCGCAGAACGAGATCGGCAAAAAGCCCGAAGTGACAGTTGTGGTCAGCCGGTTGAGCTGATCCGGCTGGGGCAGCAATAGCGTGTCGCGTTCATTTTCTTTCACAGAATGCGCTCCAACCTGTTGATTTTGCTTAACCGAGGAACTCATCACCAGTTCCCACTATTGAGCAATATGCTCTGATGCAAAGCGCTAAGGTCGAACAGGGGGCAGCCGGAAGGCTGCCCTTTGCAAAGCTGTCGTTTCCGTTCATGCCAAGGACCGGGTCTAGACCGAATACTTCGCGTTACGGGTGCGTCCAGACAGCGATATGCGCAGGGGCCGGAAAGGTAACCGAGCCGTCGCTGGCGGCGAACCGAACCATCCGCTCCTCAGCTTTCGCGACCAGTTCTTCAAATCCGGCATCGTCGATCAAGTCCGCCAGGGTCCAGCCGCGCACATCCATCCGAACCCAGTCCCGAATTGACGCAAACCGTGCGTTCCCAGAGCAAATGGCCAGCCTGGCACCCTGAAGACCGGCCTTGTCCAGCACAGCGCGCAATGCAGCCCTGTCGCCCAGAACGAAGGGCGCACGCAGGGCGTCAGCGGCGACCGTTCCGAACATTTCGTCGATCAGCGCGATCATCTCGGCATAGCCGGGCGAATTGTCTGCGCTGTCCCAGACAGACAGGGCGATCCGCCCGCCGGGGCGCAACACCCGCCGCATTTCCTGCAACGCCTGTACAGGATCTTCAAAGAACATCAGTCCGAATTGGCAAAGTACGGAGTCGAAGGAATTGGCATCAAATGGCATGTCCTCTGCCATGCTTTCGAACCACTCGATCGACGGCGCTTTTGCTTGTGCCACTGCCAACATGCCACTGTTCCGGTCAAGCCCGGCAACCCTGCCATTTGGGCGGTTGCGTGCCGCCGCTTCGCGTGTCGTTGCCCCCGTTCCGCAGGCAACATCCAGCACGGCGTCACCCGGCTTGATCCCTGCGGCATCGCACAGAGGCCCTGCCCATTCACCGAACAAGGCCGGTACGAAGAATTCGTCATAGATCTCTGCGGCCGATTTGGTGACCTGTCCTGTCGTTGCGGCGTTCCTTGGCATGGTTGCACTCCTTCTTTTCCTACTTCTGACAGGTCCAGAGTGACGTAAGCGGAGGAACGGGATATAGTTCTAAAACTGTAGCAAAACGAAGGTGAACGGCATGAAGTCCTATGGCCAGTTCTGCCCGGTTGCCAAAGCGGCAGAGCTTTTTTGCGAGCGCTGGAACGCATTGATCATACGTGATCTTGCCGCCGGTGCGCGACGGTTTTCCGAACTGCAACGCGGTGTGCCATTGATGTCGCCCTCGCTGCTGTCGTCGCGACTTAAATGGTTGATCGAGGAAGGCGTGGTCATGCGTCACGACTTTGGCGAGCGCCGCCAAGGGTATGTCCTGACTGAATCGGGTCGCGAGTTCGTGCCGCTGGTCGAGGCTTTGGGGGTCTGGGGCCAGCGCTGGACAAGGCGCGAGCTGAAGAAACACGAAATGGATCTGGGGCTGCTTGTATGGAGTCTGGAAAGCACCTCGAATCCAAAGGCTTTCGGCAACAGGCGCTGCCTGATCCGGCTTGAATTGACCGACCAAATTCCGTCGAAAAGATTCTGGTGGTTTCTCAATCAGAAAGACCGCTGCGAGCTATGCATCGACGATCCGGGCGGAGAGGTGAACCTCTATCTTGCCTGTACACTGGCGGACGCAATCTACATCGTTCGCGGCGATTGTACCTTGCCCCGCGCCATGGAAACGCAACAGTTGGAGGTGCTGGGGGATACCTGGGCGCAAGGCAAGCTGTCGGAATGGTTCAATCTGGGGCCGCTGACCAAGGTCGCATCCAGCCGAACCCTACGGTAAATGCATGTCTGCTTATGGCGTCCGGCCTTTGACCTGAGGCAAATGACAGCGCCAATGTCCCGAAAGCGCACAGCGCGGCAGGGTGTTGGCCGTTCAAGTTCAAGGCGCGGCGGCCCGCGGCCTTGGCTCCGCGCGAGGGGAAAGCGGAATGGGCCGCTGACCAGTCCCCTGCTGCTTCAGGCAGAATTGATGCATATTCAGGCCTGAAGCGCTGCCCGTTCCATTGCTGCGAAAGCCGCCCCCGACCAAACCGCTCAATCGGCGGCGTCTTCCAGCGGCGCGTTCTCCTGGTCGAGGGGGGCATCCAGCACGGGGACATCCTCCACCGGGGCCGCGACGGGCAATACCTCTTCCGCCCCGCTGCACATATAGACGGCCCCGCCCACTGCGAGGACAGAGACACCCACCGCCGCCAGCGCGGCGGGGGTGGACAGGGCCGTGACCACCGTTGAACTGGTGCTCCCGATGTTCGAGATCAGCGTGCCGGCACTGCCCGACAGGATCATCGCGCCCGATTTATGCGCCACGGCAATCGCGGCGGCAGGGTCCGTCACCGTTGCCACGGCGGTGTTTGCGATGGATCGCGTCACCGCCACTGTTTCGGCCTTTGTCGTGTTCACCCGCTGGCAGACAGTGGTGCGGCAAAGCCCGCGAAAGTTGCGCTCACCGGGGACCAGGAAAAACCCGGTCTTGTCGTCCTGTGTCAGGCAATAACCGTCGATCTGGTTGTCCGGCACCGTGGTCGCAAGATAATCGTAGAGCACGCCGCTCAGGCAGGCGGGGGGCGTGCCCCAGGCGCGATTCCACTTGGCCGAGGGCCAGTTCAGCAGTTTTTCACGGGTTTTGACGTCTTCGGCGAAGGTGGCGAAATTGTCCGCCTCGATCACGACTTCGCTGCCATTGACCATGGCGCGGCAGCGCTCTGCCGTGGCGGCAGAGGCGTAAAGAACAAGCAGCAGGGAAAGGAACAAGCGCAGCATCTGTCGGGCCTTATGCGGTTTGACCGAACGTACCATGCCAATGCGGCGGCACCACGGGATCGTGCTGCCGCCTGCTGTTTTTTGCCGATCAGCCCCGAAGGCTCAATCGCGGTCCTCGAAGCTCAATCCGATAAAGTCCGGGGTGTGATCGCCCAGGCCCACGACGCGGTTGTCGTTTCCACGGCTGTTCTGGCTGCGGCTGCGCGAACCGGAGTTGCGGTCCTGCGCTTCGTTCCGGGTGGATTGCGCGGGTTTTTTCGGCTCGGATTTTTTCGGTTCGGACTTCGGCTCCGGCTTTTCCTGAGCCTCGACAGCGGGCTTTGCCTCGGCTGCCGGTTTTGCCGCCGCCTCGGGCTTTGGCGTGTCCGACTTGGGCTTGCGGCTGCGCGAGCGGGTCTTTTTGGGCTTGTCGGCGGTATCGTCGGCAACAGGTGCCGCCTCTGCCGCATTGCCGCCGCCCAGCGGGTTGTCCATTCGCGGGATCTCACGCTCGACCAAACGCTCCACATCCGCGAGGTTCTTTTCGTCGCGGGGGATGCAGATCATGATCGCCTTGCCGTCACGGCCGGCGCGGCCGGTCCGACCGATGCGGTGCACGTAATCCTCTGCGTGGCTGGGCACGTCGAAGTTGAAGACATGGCTGACCGCAGGCACATCGAGGCCGCGTGCGGCCACATCAGAGGCCACGAGAAAGCGCAGATCGCCCGCGCGGAAACCATCGAGGGTGCGCGTGCGCTGGCTCTGGTCCAGGTCACCGTGGATCGGGGCGGCGTCATAGCCGTATTTTTTCAATGACTTGGCCACCACGTCCACATCCATCTTGCGGTTGCAAAAGATGATCGCGTTGGTGCATTTGTCGCCTTCGCCGTCGATCAGCGCGCGCAGCAGGTTGCGCTTTTCGGTGGCTTCGTGGTCCTTGCGGGAGGCTTTGAACATCACCACGCCCTGGGTGATATTCTCGCCCGTCGTGGCCTGCCGCGCCACTTCGATGCGGGCGGGGTTGGACAGGAAAGTGTTGGTGATCCGCTCGATCTCGGGCGCCATGGTGGCCGAGAAGAACAGCGTCTGGCGGGTAAAGGGCGTGAGGCCAAAGATACGCTCGATGTCGGGAATGAACCCCATGTCGAGCATCCGGTCAGCCTCGTCCACCACCATGACCTTGACGTCGTTCAGGATCAGCTTGCCGCGTTCGAAATGGTCAAGCAGGCGGCCCGGTGTGGCGATCAGCACATCGACGCCCTTGTCGATCAGCTTGTCCTGCTCGCCGAAGGACACGCCGCCGATCAGCAGCGCCTTGGTCAGGTTCACGTGTTTGGCATAGGTGTCAAAGTTCTCGGCCACCTGGGCGGCCAGTTCGCGGGTCGGGCACAGCACCAGGCTGCGCGGCATCCGCGCCCTTGCGCGGCCCCGCGCCAGCATGGTGATCATCGGCAGCGTAAAGCTGGCGGTCTTGCCGGTGCCGGTCTGGGCGATGCCCAGAACGTCGCGACCTTCAAGGGCAGGGGGGATGGCCCCGGCCTGAATGGGTGTGGGGATTTCATAGCCCGCTTCGGCAATCGCCTTAAGGACCTTGGGATTCAAGTTCAGATCAGAAAATTTTGTCATGTGTGTCCGTGTTTTGCGGACACTCATTTGGCCCGCAGCAGCAATCATGCAGGCCCCCGTGGCCCAAGGCGGCCCTGCCGCTACATGTTGCGACCGCATAGCAACATAACGGCCTGCGGTCAAACAGATGTCCGTTCAGCCCGCCCAATCGGGGAAATGTGTGGCCAAATGGGTGCTTAGCCGTAGATCGGCACGGTGCAGCAGATCATGGGCGGCCAGCCGGGCGCGGTGGTCGGGGGTGTCGGCGCAGACTTCGTCATAAAAGGCGCGCAGACCGGTTTCACCCTCTTCGGCCTCAAGGATGGCGAAGAATTCGTTCAGGGTCAGCCCGCCGCGCACGCGCGGCTTGGCGGGGCCAAGTTCGGCACGGTATGACCCTTTCTCAAGCCGGAACCGATAGGCGGCCTGCCAGTCTTTCCAGGATTTTGCATGGGCGTGGGCCAGCCGCAGTTCTGACAGTTCTTGCGTGCCTTCGATCATGTCGGACCCGCGAAAGGCGTTGTGGATGCGGATCGTGATGCCATCCATTCCCGTCCTGACAAAGACCTTTCCCGCCAGATGGCTCAGAAACCCGCCTTTGATGTATTCGCCGAAGGTCGGATAGACCGCGTTCACGATGCGCTCGCGCGCGGGGCCGTTGGGGATAAAGCGTTTGAAGGCGGTGCCGTCGCCGCCCAGCATCTCCATCGGGCGGGCGCGGGCGGTTTCCACCTGCGCCGGGACATCGGCCAGATGATCGGCCACGGGGCGGTCGCTGACCAGAAACTCGTCCACGTCGATATGGGCGAGCCAGTCCACATCCCCCGCGCGGCCATAGGCATGGGTGGCATTCAGGGTCTGGCGCGACTGGTGTTTGACCGGCGGCTTGCCGATCAGCGCCTGCCAATGCGCAGTGTCGCACAGGGTCACCCGGCATTTCGGGTGGTTTTCCAAGGCCGTCTGC
Organism: Sulfitobacter sp. EhC04; assembly: GCF_001650875.1. Classification (GTDB taxonomy): domain Bacteria; phylum Pseudomonadota; class Alphaproteobacteria; order Rhodobacterales; family Rhodobacteraceae; genus Sulfitobacter. The sequence continues at coordinate 79,786 of NZ_LXYI01000005.1, read as the reverse complement.
GCTGCCGGGTTCGGTGCGTCCAGATAGATGAACAGCCGGTGCGCGCCTGCCTCAAGGTGATAGGCGGCAAAGCGCAGAATTTCCTCTGCCGGGGCCTTGATCGTCGCGACAATGCCCCAGCGCGGGCTCACGCCATCATTTCCTTGGTCGCGGTCAGGCGCACATCGGGATAATCGCGGTCGACCCGGTCGATATCCCATTGCAGGCGCGTCAGATACACGATGTCGCCGTCGTGGTCATGGGCGATGTGCTGCTTGTTGGCCTCGGCGAACTTGTCCACCGCCTGTTTGGTGCCATTGACCCAGCGGGCCGAGGTGAATTGCGACGATTCAAACCGCACTGGCAGCCCGTATTCCAGCTCGATCCGGCTGGCCAGCACCTCGAACTGCAACTGGCCCACAACGCCCACCACAAAGCCGGAGCCGATGGAGGGTTTGAAGACCTTGGCGGCGCCTTCCTCGGCGAATTGCATCAAGGCTTTCTCAAGGTGCTTTGCCTTCATCGGGTCGCCCGCGCGCACGCCCTGCAACAGTTCGGGCGCAAAGGACGGGATGCCCGTCACCCGGATCGCCTCGCCTTCTGTCAGCGTGTCGCCGATGCGCAGCTGGCCGTGGTTGGGAATACCGATGATGTCACCGGCCCAGGCTTCCTCGGCCAGTTCGCGGTCAGAGGCAAGGAACATCACCGGATTGGTGATCGCCATCGGCTTTTTCGACCGCACATGGGTCAGCTTCATGCCCCGTGTGAAATGGCCCGAGGCAAGCCGGACAAAGGCCACGCGGTCGCGGTGCTTGGGGTCCATGTTGGCCTGCACCTTGAAAACAAAGCCCGAGACGTTCTTTTCCTCCGGCAGGATCTGGCGCGGCTCGGCGGATTGGATCTGCGGCTCCGGCCCATAGGTGGCGATGCCGTCCATCAGTTCCTTGACGCCAAAGGAGTTGATGGCCGAGCCGAACCAGATCGGGGTCAGCGACCCTTCGGCCATCAGTGCAGCATCCAGCGGCGGCATCAGTTCGCGAACCATCTCAAGGTCCTCGCGCAGCTTTTCCAACAGGGCGGGCGGCACGTGCTGGGCCAGCTTGGGGTCATCCAGCCCCTCGATCTTGATGCTTTCCGACACTTTGTTGCGGTCGGCGCGGTCCATCAGTTCCAGCCGGTCGCGCAGGATGTCATAGCAGCCCAGAAAATCGCGGCCGACGCCGATGGGCCAGCTTGCCGGGGTCACGTCGATGGCAAGGTTTTCCTGAATCTCGTCGATGATCTCGAACACATCGCGGGATTCGCGGTCCATCTTGTTACAGAAGGTCAGGATCGGCAGGTCACGCATGCGGCAGACCTCGAACAGCTTCTGGGTCTGGCTTTCCACACCCTTGGCCCCGTCGATCACCATCACGGCGGCATCCACTGCTGTCAGCGTGCGGTAGGTATCTTCGGAAAAGTCAGAGTGGCCCGGCGTGTCCACCAGATTGAAGCGGTAATTGCGGTCCTTGCCCTGAAAATCGAAGGACATGGCCGAGGCCGAGACGGAAATGCCCCGGTCCTTTTCCATCGCCATGAAGTCGGAGCGCGTGCGCCGCGCTTCGCCCTTGGCGCGGACCTGTCCGGCCATCTGGATCGCCCCGCCAAACAGCAGGAATTTCTCCGTCAGCGTGGTTTTTCCCGCGTCAGGGTGGCTGATGATCGCAAAGGTGCGACGCCGCGCGATTTCGGGCGGCAATTCGGGGCGGTTTTGGGGGGTGTCCAACATGGATTGGCGTATATATTCGGGGCCAGTCCGGGGCAAGCGCGACCTGAGCCTGCCGGTTATTCAGCGGCTTTGGGTTGCAGGTCGACGATGGTATTGTCCAGCGCGGTCGGGTCGCTGCGCATTGTTTTCTCAAGTCCTAGTTCGGGCATGATTTCATGCATTTCACTGCGCAGCCTGTCCAACTGGGCGGCAGCGACGCTTTCTTCCAGTTCGATCTCATGGACCCAGTGCTTCAATTCGGTCGAAATGCTCTTGGCCTGTTCCAGCCTGCTGTTGAACAGTTCGATCTCCTGTTGGCGCTGCTCAAGGAAGTTGCGCGCGCGGGCGATCTTGTCATCGGCATAGACGGTCGCCAGCTCGCGGCTGATGTGGCTCATCTGGGCGGCGACCTCCAGCAGGGTGGGTTCCAGGGTGCTGAGATCCGGGTGGTCGCGCAGATAGGCCAGACGCTCGCGCACCGCATCGAATTCAGAGCTGAGCTTGAAGGTCTGCGCGCGGTCTGCGGCATGGACCGCGTGATAGGCCTGCGCCACATCGCGCATCCCGATGGAAAAGGACCGGTGCGAGTTTTCAAGCTGCATGATGCGGCGGTTGGAGGGCAGAAAGAAACACAGGCCCACCGCCAGAACCGTCAGCCCGATCTGTGCATACATCCCGGCCTCCGGCACGGGCTGGCCCTGAAAATAGACTGTCAGGCTGACCCAGGACCATTGACCAAGCACCGCCATGGCAGTGGCCCCCAGCAGGGCCAGCGCGGCAACAAGAAATATGGCCAATGCAAGGCGCTGCATCAGGTATTGGAGCAGGTAAAGAACAGCGCGAATATGCGACAAGAGATTATTCCCCCACGGATAACCTTCATCGGCAAGTTTATGCTTATCGCGGATTATTACTATGAAAAAGAACGGGCTGGGCCTGAAAAGTTAACGAATACGCGTCCTATGACATATTCCGTCATTTCGTTGTTTCCCGATTTTGGCCAATCCGGGTGTTATCCCGTCGATTGTTCAGTCCGCCATGCGACCAGGATTGAGGCGAGAATGCAGCCGGTGAACAGGTACAATCCCCACGCCGTTTCAATCCGTCCGACGCCGATTCCCTTGGCCAGGGTGATGTAGAGCGCGATCAGAAAGATGTCCGCCATTGCCAGCTTGCCCAGAAACGACAGCACGGGCAGGGCGCGGCGGCTGAGCAGGTCAAAATGGACCAGCGACAGGCCGATGGTCTTGAGGTAGGGCGCGAAGAGCGCAAACAGGGTGACCACCAGCGCCAGAAAAATGTCCGAGGCCCAGAGCGATTGCAGCCCGGTCAGCACGGAAATCTCCTCCAGCCCGAACAGCGGCAGCAGGCCCGCCCGCATCAGCGGTGCCGCCCATGCGACGGGGTAGAGAACCAGCAGCGCAAGGTTCAGCGCCTTGAGGGTCACTTCAGATAGACCCGGTCATAGCGCGCGCCCAGCGAGGTCAGGATCTCGTACCCGATGGTGCCGGCAAAATCTGCGACGGTGTCGACAGACTGGTGCAACCCGATCAATTGCAGATGTTCCGGCACGTCCGCCAGGGCGGTGACATCGACCGTGAGCATGTCCATCGACACGCGGCCCGCCAGCGGCAGCTTGTGCCCGTCATGGGTCAGGGTTGCGTTGTTTCCCATCGCGCGGATCAGCCCGTCGGCATAACCGCCGCAGACGGTTGCGATGCGCATCGGGCCAGGGGCGACAAAGGTGTTGCCGTATCCCACTGTCTCGCCCTGTGCGACTTCGCGCACCTGAACGACGGGAAGGTCCAGCGTGACCACCGGCATTGCATCGACAAAGGGCAGCCCGCCATAAAGCCCGACTCCGGGGCGTGTCATGTCGAAGTGAAAGGCCGGTCCCAGCAGCGTGCCGCCGGTTGCGGCCATGGACCGGGGCACATCCAGCCCTTCGGTCATGTCCTTGAAGTTCTGCAATTGCATGGCATTCATCGGGTGGTCCGGTTCGTCGGCACAGGCCAGATGCGACATGATCAGCCTGGGCTTTTGCGCCAGCGCGATGTCACGCAGGGCGGACCATTCGGCAGGCTCCATCCCCAGCCGGTTCATGCCGCTGTCCAACTGCAAGCCAAAGGGGTGGCCCGGCACCGATTCCACATGGATCAGAAGCTGATCGACCGAGTTGATCATCGGCACCAGGCCCGCCTCGCGGATCATGTCGGCGTCGCCGGGCATATGGCCCGAAAAGACGTTGATCGCGGGGCCGGCCCCGATGACACGCCGCAGCTGCACGCCTTCTTCTGCCGAATGTACGAAAAAGCTCCGCGCCCCGGCTGCGGCCAGGGCTGGCCCGACGCGGGCGACGCCAAGACCATAGGCATCGGCCTTGATCACGGCCGCAGTCTCGCAGGTGGAAAGGGCGTCCAGAGCGCGCCAGTTGGCGGCGATGGCGGGCAGGTCGATGGTCAGGGTCGGTGTGGTCATGGGGCTGTGCTGGTCCTATCGGGGAAAAGGGTCAAGTGTCCCTGCGCTTCATCTTGGCGCTGACGCCGCGCAGGCGTTCCAGGAAAATTCCGATGATCTTGGGGTTCAGGAAAAGACCGGGGCCAAAGCGGATGCCGAGATTGTTCAGGTTCTCGATCGAGATCGAGCGCGCGGCGCGGGAAAATCCGCCGCTGCGGGCCTCTTCGAAGGTGCCGTTGACGCCCAGCGTGTCGAACCCGAAGGAATTCGAGAACAGGAAGTTCAGGCTTTCGGAATGCATGATCAGATCGGCGGGATCATCGGTTTTTGTCAAGGTGCCGCGCGGCGGGTCGATCCGCCAGCTTTGGCCGGTGTCGTCCAGATGCACCACGACGGGCTGCAACACCCGGATTGGGGACAGCGCCTGCGCCAGCCGCATTGCAGGGCGGGAATTGTTGGTGAACACGCGGTCGCGCCATGTGGCGAAACTGGCGCGCAGGGTCGCTTCCTCGACACTGTCGTAGGTCATCAGGTCGCGGCCCGCGCGGTCAAAGTGGTCGGCCCAGAAGGCCACGGCAGCCGCGTTCTGGCCGGGGGGCACGGTGCCGCCCGTCACATCGCCCGGTTGCATGACACAGAGCGCGAAGGGCGCATCCTGAAACGCCTCGATCACGTCCTCGGGCCGGTTCGCGGCGTCGTTCAGATAGGCGTTGCGCTGATGGGCAAAGCTGACAAAACTGGCAAAAGGGATGACGGTTTTTGGTTCAAGAACCTCTGCCTGTATCCTGATATTGTTCAGTTTTTCCTGCGCTGCATCTTCGCGCCAGTCGCGGTTTTCCCGCCCGCCTTTCCAGGCGGCATAGCTGAACTGGGTCAGCAGGATGTCACAGGTGCCAACCGCGTCGCGGATCTCGCGGGCGCGTTCCGCTGTGCGCACCGCGCAGTCGTTCAGGTTCAGCACATGGCTGTCGCCCATGCGCACGGACAGCGCCGAATCGTAGAATTCATCCTTCAGACAGGTCACGGAAACGCCGCTGCCCAGATCATGCGCCTTGCCGAATGTCAGTTCGGTCAGGTCCATTCCCTGCGCGCGCAGGAATTTCGCCACCCGCTGGTCGTCGATGTCCTGGAACAGCAGCTTGATGCCGCGCTGGCGGATCACATCGCCCCAGCGCTTGAAAAACCCGATGGAGAAATGATCGGGGTGTTCATGGCTGATCCAGATGTGGGTCACGCGCGCAAGCAGGTCCTCGATGCGGTCTTCCGGTGTCTCCACCAACAGGCGCCAGCCCTTGTGAAAGGCGGGGCCGCTGTACCAGGGGTCGGACAGCAGGCCAACCTGACCATGGGTCATCAGGACCGAGGCATGGTTGACGAATTCGATCTGCATCACGATGCTCCGCTGGGCGAGGGTTGTTTCCGTCTAACCAAGACCGTCAGGGGGGTAAAGCAGATGCAGCGGGTGAAGATCATGGCGTCGCATCTGTCACTTGTTGTCATGGCGCTGGCCTTTGTGCTTGGCGTGGCGGCGCTGGCCATCGCCGGACCGGGCTGGGTCTGGGCGCTGGTGCCGCTGGGGATTGGGGCGCAATTGCTGAATGAATACAACCTGCATCGCTTTGTCTTTCACCTGAAACCGCCGCGCCGGCAGTGGGCTTTTGACCTGCTCTATCGTGCGCATTACGGGCATCACGATTTCCCGACAAATAGCGGGCTGTTCTTTGTCCCCGTCTGGGTTGCGCTGCCGATGCTGGCCGGCAATTTCCTGCTGGTCTGGGGCATCACCGCCCTGATGGGCCTGCCGGATGCGCTGTGGATCGCGGTGGCCATCGTGCCGGTGGGCGGGGTGGCAATGTTCATGGTCTATGAATGGTTCCACATGACCGCGCATTTGAACATCCCCAAGTCCCGCGCCGCCGCCCATGTCACACGGCTGCACAACCAGCACCATTTCCGCGATTTCTCGAAATGGTTCCACGTCAGCCCCGGCGGGCTGATCATCGACCGCGCGATGGGCACCGATATCGACCGCGAGGCGCTGAAGACCCGGCAGCGCATCGACTTTATCCGCACGTTGGGCATGCGGCCCGACGATCCACGCCTGATCGCGGCGCGGGCGCGCTTTGCTCCGCGCTTTGGCATCAGCGGCGCGCAGGTGACGCAGGCCGCAAGTGTGAAGTCTTCGTAACGTCACCTTATCATTGCTTGCCCTGTCTCAAGATGCGCCTAAGCTCTGGGTACAATCATAAAGGGAGAGGACCATGAAACATATCATCGTCGCAACGGCGACAATTGCCCTGGGGGTGGGCGGCGCATTGGCCGAGAACAGGATTGACACGCAACTGCCCAACGCCCCTTCACTGGCGGCCTATGGCGACATGCCCGTGGGCGTGCGGACGATTGAAATGGTCCACCCCGACCAGATCGACATTCTGGCCATTGACCCGCAGGCCGAGAAGCCCGCCGAATGGCCGCGCTATGACCGTCCGCTGACGGTCGAGATGTGGTATCCGGCGGCCGAGGGCGCGACCGGCGATACCAGCATGAAGGCCTTCCTGCGCGATGGCACCACCGAGGTCACGCTGCAGGGCCAGGCCCACCGCGATGCGGCCCCCGCCGGGGGTGCCGAGGCCTATCCGCTGGTGCTGATCAGCCATGGCTATCCGGGCAACCGGTTCCTGCTGGCGCATCTGGCGGAAAACCTGGCTTCCAAGGGCTATGTCGTGGCCTCCATCGACCATACGGACAGCACCTATCGCACCCAGGCGGCGTTTGGGTCGACCCTGGTGAACCGGTCGCTGGACCAGCTCTTTGTGCTGGAGCAGATGGCGCAGGAGGCCGCCGAGGGCGGTGAATTCGCCGGGCTGTACGATGCCGACAACACCGGGTTGATCGGCTATTCCATGGGCGGCTACGGCGCTGTGATCACGGCAGGCGGCGGGGTGACCGAAGCCTCTGTCGGGTATCCATGGGGCGGGCCGCATGGCACGCTGGGCATCCATCAGGCGGGGTCCGAAACCCATGAAAACCTGCCCGATCCGCGTATCAGGACCGCCGTGGCCTTTGGCCCCTGGGGAATGAACACAGGGTTCTGGGATGCCGAAGGACTGGCCGGTGTTCAGATTCCGATGCTGTTCATCGCAGGCTCGCAGGACGATACATCGCTTTACGAAAAGGGCGTGCGGGCGATCTGGGACAACGTGTCGGGCGTCGAGACGGCGCTGCTGACCTATATCAACGCCGGTCACAATGCCGGTGCGCCGATGCCTGCGCCCGAAGAAAGCTATTACTTCAGCGAAGACAAGGGCTTCAACATTTCCGAACACTATACCGATCCGGTCTGGAACACCGCGCGGATGAACAACGTCGCGCAGCATTTCGTGACCGCCTGGATGGATGCCCGGCTGAAAGGCGACGGGTCGGCGGCCGAGTATCTGGACCTGGTGGAGAATTCCAACGATGGCGTCTGGTCGATGAACGAGGACGGCACCGAAAAGGAAGACCACAGCTATTGGAAGGGTTTTGCTGAAGGCACGGCAAAGGGGCTGATGTACGAGGTCAAGACCCCCGGATAAGCGGGAAAGGGCACCGCCATAATGCGGTGCCCTTTCGTAACAGGTTCGAATTTTTCGAAAAATTCGGTCCGGAGTTTTTGAAAACTCCGGCGCGTGACGCGGATCAGAATTCCTGATCGCCGCCGCCGTTTTGCTGCCAGGGTTTGACCAGGTTGCCAAAGCGGGTAAAGCGCCCTTCAAAGCTGAGGTCGACCGTGCCGATGGGGCCGTGACGCTGCTTGCCGATCACCACCTCGGCGCGCCCGTGCAGGCGTTCCATTTCCTCTTGCCAGGCGGCCATTTTCTCAAGCTCGTGATCGCCCGGTTTTTCGCGTTCCTTGTAGTATTCCTCGCGGAACACAAACATCACCACATCGGCATCCTGTTCGATGGAGCCTGATTCACGCAGGTCCGACAGCTGCGGACGTTTGTCTTCGCGGTTTTCCACCTGGCGGCTGAGCTGGGACAGCGCGATGACCGGAATGTCCAATTCCTTGGCAATTGCCTTGAGCCCCATGGTGATCTCGGAAATCTCGTTCACCCGGTTTTCCGACTTGCCGGTGCCGCGCACCAGTTGCAGGTAGTCCACGATCAGCAGGTCAAGCCCATGGGTCCGTTTCAGGCGCCGCGCGCGGGCGGCCAGCTGGCTGATCGGCAAGGCGGGCGTGTCGTCGATGAAAAGCGGGCAGGCCTCCAGCGCCTTGGCGGCGTCCACGAAGCGGCGGAATTCGGTTTCGGTCATGTCGCCGGAGCGGATCTGCTGGCTGGGAATCTCGGCGGCCTCCGACAGGATGCGCGCGGCAAGCTGTTCGGCGCTCATTTCCAGCGAATAAAAGCCGACCACGCCGCCATCGACAGCCCCTTCGGTGCCGTCATGGGTCATCCCGCGCTTGTAGGCCTTGGCCACGTTGAAGGCGATGTTGGTTGCCAGCGAGGTCTTGCCCATGGAGGGGCGTCCCGCAAGGATCAGCAGGTCAGAGCGGTGCAAGCCGCCCAGCTTGGCGTCCATGTCGATCAGCCCGGTAGAGACACCCGAGAGCCCGCCATCGCGCTGATAGGCGGCGTTCGCGACATTAACAGCGTCTGTTACCGCCTTGAGAAAGCTTTGAAATCCGCTTTCGACCTGGCCCTGTTCGGCCAGTTGGTAAAGCTTCTGTTCCGCTTCGACGATCTGTTCGCGCGGTTCTGATTCCACGTCGACCTGCGCGGCCTTGGCAGAGATATCACGACCAAGCTGGATCAGATCGCGGCGCACCGCGAGGTCATAGATCATCTGCGCATAGTCGCGCACGGCAAAGGCGCTGATTGCGGCCCCTGCAAGGCGGGCAAGATAGGCGGGGCCGCCGAGTTCCTTCAGGCCCTCGTCGTCTTCCATGAAAGCCTTGAGGGTCACCGGGCTGGCAAGGTTGTTCTTGGCGATCCGCTGGGCTGCAATGTCATAGATGCGCGCATGGACGGGGTCGTAGAAATGCTTGGCCCCGATGATGGAGGCGACGCGGTCGTAAATGTCGTTGTTGGTCAGGATCGCGCCCAGAAGCTGCTGCTCGGCCTCGATGGAATGCGGCATCGTTTCCGGTGCCTGCACGGCGATATTGCTCGCGTTCAGCGATGTGATCTCGTTCATTGTCTCACCCGTTTGTCCCGTGGGCTGTCATAGGCAGCGCGGTGCGCGGGGGCAAATTGTATGTTTTTGTGGATATCTGGTGGAGAACCGCCCGCACACCACATCTTGCCCGGTAAGGGGGGCTCGGGTCAAGATGAGGTAGCGGAATCCTCAGGATTTATGGGAATCCTGCCATGCCTTTGGCGCGTTGAGGAAGTTTTCCACCTCTTGAAGGGTGCCCGTGTCAAATGCGTTTTGCGCCTTTGCCTCGGCCAGCACATCCCACCAGGTGCAGAGCGCATGCAGGGTAACGCCATGATCGCCCAATGTCTTTTCAGTCTGCGGAAAGATGCCGTAGTAGAAGATCACTGCCGTGTGGCCGCAACTGGCCCCGGTGTCGCGAATCGCATCCACGAAGCTGAGCTTGGATCCGCCGTCGGTGGTCAGATCCTCGACCAGAAGCACCCGCTGGCCCTCACTCATGTCGCCCTCGATCCGCGCATTGCGCCCGTAGCCTTTTGGCTTTTTTCGCACATAGGTCATGGGCAGGCCCATGCGTTCGGCGACCAATGCGGCAAAGGGGATGCCTGCCGTCTCGCCGCCCGCGATGTTGTCAAAAGCCTCGAAGCCCGCGTTGCGCATCACGGTCACGGTCAGGAAATCCATCAGCGTGGCGCGGATGCGGGGGTATGAGATCAGCTTGCGGCAGTCGATATAGGTCGGGCTGGGCAGGCCGGAGGCCAGGATAAACGGCTCTGCGGCGTTGAAATGGACCGCCTTGATCTCAAGCAGCATCCGGGCGGTGAGGCGGGCCATTTCCTGTGGCGAGGGATAGCTGGTTGGGATCATCGGGAGCGTCCTTTGCTGGCGGTGCTTTGGTGTATTTTTGGGAACAATGAAATCAGGCGGTCCAGTGCAATGGCATGGCCGGGTCGAAAACCGTAACCGGGCCATCGGGCGTGTCGATATGGCCGGGATGCTCTGGCGTTTCGCGCACCAGGGTCAGGGTGTCCTCGTTCACCGGCAGGCCATAGAAGGCCGGGCCGTTGCGGGAGGCAAAGGCCTCCAGCCGGTCAAGGGCGGCGTCCTGTTCAAAGACTTCGGCGAGGATTGACATGGTGTTGGGGGCGGTGAAACAGCCCGCACAGCCGCAGGGCAGCAGCTTGTTGGCATCCGTGTGCGGCGCGCTGTCGGTGCCCAGAAAGAACCGTGCATCGCCGCTGGTCGCGGCGCGGCGCAGGGCCAGGCGGTGCTGTTCGCGTTTGGCGACCGGCAGGCAGTAGTAATGCGGCTTGATGCCCCCGGCGAGGATATGGTTGCGGTTGATCACCAGGTGATGAGTCGTGATCGTTGCCGCGAGGTTCCGGCCTGCGGTCATCACATAATCCACCGCGTCCGAGGTGGTGATATGTTCCATCACCACGCGCAGCTCCGGGTGGGTCTTGCGGATCGGGTCCAGCACGCGGTCGATGAACACCGCCTCGCGGTCAAAGATGTCGATGGCGGGATCGGTGACTTCGCCATGGGTGCAAAGCGGCAGGCCGATCTGGGCCATCTTTTCCAGGACGCTCGCCACGCGGGAAAAGTCGGAGACGCCGCTGGCGGAATTGGTGGTGGCCCCGGCGGGATAGAGTTTGACCGCGTGAATCAGCCCCTCGGCATGGGCTTTTGCCACGTCTTCCGGGTCGGTGTCTTCGGTCAGGTAAAGGGTCATGAGGGGGGTGAAATCAGCCCCCTCGGGCAGGGCCGCAAGAATGCGGTCGCGGTAGGCTTCGGCATCGGCCCCGGTCACGACCGGCGGCACCAGGTTGGGCATGATGATGGCGCGGGCGAAATGCTGCGCGGTATGGGGCAGGACGGCGCGCAGCATGGCACCATCGCGCAGGTGCAGGTGCCAGTCATCGGGGCGGCGGATTGTCAGCGTCTGTGTCATGGCCTCGCGCTAGCACAATGGTGGCGGGGGGACCAGTATCCTTTGCGCGGTTGTGGCGTGGAAGGTGGCTGGTGGCGCGGCGGTGATGGGGCCGGGCTTGCTGCCAAGACATGTCAAAAATGACATGTCATCATTTGCAGGAATGCAGGAATGCAGGAATGCAGGAATGAGGGAATGCGGGGCTGGCAGGTGATGCGCGTAGGGGGCAGGCCGCAGCGCAATGGGGCCGGGCCGGTGCGGGATCAGATCACCCTTCGCCGCGCGCCTTTTCCAGCTGTGCCAACCGGTTCACAAAGCGCCGCCCGCCGATGCGCTCGGCGACATTGCGGCACAGCATTTCCATCAGCCCGTCGCGGTCGTCATAGTCCAGCGCATTCAGCAGATTGCGCAGATAGGGGCGGTAATCGCGCCGCGCACGATAGGCGGTGGCAAAACTGGCCGCATCAAGGCTGCCGTCGGCCGCCGCGCCAAGCAGGGGCACCCATTGTTCCATTTCCAGCAGATCGGTCTGCAGCGCATCGCCCATGAACCGCATCCGCAGTTTGGTCACATTGGGCCGGGTGAACAGCGCCGCATGCATCGCATCCAGCGCCTCGCGCGGGTCATAGAGCACATAGGCGTGGTCGGCGGCATCCAGCATGTCGGGGGCATAGCCATAGCGGGAGGTGAAATCCTGCATCCGCATGTCGGTGAACCGCGGGTCCCATTCGGTGACGCGCGGATCCAGCGTGGCCTGCGGCTGGATCGCCAGCACACGGGCGCCGGGTGAGGCGACGGAATAGGCCGCAGCCGCATAGCCGCAGGGCCCCGCACCGTAAAACAGCACGGTCTCGAATTCGTCAAAGAAACCATCGTCGATCAGCCGGTCAAAATAGCCATGCACCGCCTTGTCGCGAAACCATGTATCCCCGTCGCTGGCAAGACACAGGTGGGACCAGTTGCGGGCCTCGACCATTTCCCAGCCCAGCGGCTGCGCCCTGTCCGACAGCGCATGCATGCCCTGAATGGTTTCAAAGCTGACCAGAAGGGTTGGTTCGCGTTCGATAAAGGCGGCAAAGTGGCGTTTGCCGAGCGGTTCGAAATAGCCGTCCTCCTCACACAGTTCAGCCACCGCCGCGAGCCAGTCCCGTTTGGACAGGCCAGCCAGCGAAGACTGTAGGGTAAGGGGTTCGTCAGCCATTGCTGCATCCTCAAGCCGGGTTTCATACGTCTTTGGCGCATGATTATGCAGGCAATACCCCGAAATTGAGGCAAAAATTGGGAGAATTTTCGCGCAATTGCGGCTAGGGCCTGTGGACGTTCATCTTCCGCCACCCGCGCGAGTCGGATTTTGCCGCTGGCGCCCTGATGTGAGCGCAGCAATGTGATCATTGGAAGCGAACATCCGGGATGGCAGAGGCAAAATCCGCCGCGCCCCGCAGGGGTTTCGCCAAAATTGCCCATTTCTGCGTTAAGAGAGCTTGAAATAACTGGCTATTCCGGCGCTCTCTTGCCTGGAACTGAGCAATTTTGGACTGAAACGGGTGGTGGAAGATGAACGTCCACAGGCCCTAACTGCCCTTCGCCTGCCGTGCCAGATTGGCGTGATGCACGAGGAAGCGGGCGGCCTGAACCGGCAGCGGCTGTGTCGGCTGTGCCATCATCAGCCTGCCAAAGAGGGCGCGGAAGGGCTCAAGGCGCAGCAATGCCTCGAACCGCTGCTTGCGCCAGGTGACGGCCGCGTCATGCAGCGCTGTCAGGGTGGGATCGGCGCGCAATTCGTTCAGCACGGCATCGCGCCGGGGAAAGATCGCCTGAATGCTGCTGTCTTCGTCGGTGTTGAAGTTCCGTTCGACAAAGTAATCCAGCCCCAGCAGGTGATCGGAATGTACCGCGCGGCCCCGGTCGGCCTTGAGCACATAGGATTCCAGCGCGCCCAGCGGATAATGGTTGAGCTGCGCCAGACCGTAATTGTCCTGGCCGAAATTGGAAAAGATGCGTTTGGTCCTGAACTGGTCGGGCAGGGGGCGGCCATGGCCATCGAACCAGCGGGCTTGCTCCAGCCGCGCGGGGTCGGGCGCGCGGGGGCGGTGGACGCCCGGTTTGCCGTAGGTGCCGTCATTGCGGTAAAGCGTCTTGAACATCGCCGCCCGCCAAGGCCAGTGCAGCACGGCAGGGGCGCAGCGGGTAAAGGTCTCTGTCACCGGGGTGTCCTGATAGCGAACCTGACCGGAGGTGCCGAACAGACGCCATGTCAGCGTGATCGCCGTGGCCTCCGGCAGGGCGGTGTGCAGGGCGGTGAGCGTATGATCGCCAGTGTGGATGTTCACAAATTCATCCACGTCCAGCGGCAACAGCCAGTCGGCCTGGGCAATCTCGTCCCGTTTCGCCGCCGCCTTCAGCGCGGTGAACTGGATGCCGCCCTTGTCATAGGGGCCGTCATTGCGCAGATGGGTCAGCCAGCCCAGCGTCGCCAGATGATCCAGCATGTCATCGGTGCCATCCTCGCAGTCGTTTGAAAACACGACAAAATGGTCAAAGCCCACCGCGCGGTGATGGGCCAGCCACTCCAGCAGGAACGCGCCCTCGTTGCGGACGCATAAAAGGGCCGTGTGGGTCACTTACCACTCCGTGCGAAAACACACGACCTTGCCCTGCGAGCCGCGGTGGTAATAGGCGAGGCCCGCCTCCATGAAGGCGCGGAAGATCTTGTTGATCCCCTCGGGGCCGATCCATTGGGGATGGGTTTCCAGGATCGCCGCGCGCAGGCCTGACAGGTCCATCTGCGGGATCAGGTCCGCCTCGGCCCCTTCGATGTCGCAGATCAGCACATTGGGTTTGATGTCCTTCATCACCGTGTTCATGTTCAGCACATCGACCTTGGTGGCAGGCGGGTCCACTTCACCCTCCAGCACCTGCAGGGACGACCCCAGCAGCGCGTCGCGGACATAGAAATCGACGCTGCCCTTGCGGGGCCCCAGAATGGCATTGGTCACTGAGGCGTTCTCGACCCCATTGGCCGCATGAACCGTCTGGATATAGGGGATCAGGTGCGGATTGGCCTCGAAGGAATGGACCGAGGCGATCTTGCGTTTGGTGGCGACCAGTGTGGACATATAGCCGATACCGGCCCCCAGTTCCATCACCACGTCGCCCTCGCGCACCACCCGCAGGGCGGCCTCGGTCTCCTTGGCTTCGTACTGGTTGGTGCGCAACAGCTTGCGCACGCGGCCCTGGATGATGTCGGGATGTTTGGGAAACCGCATGCCGCGCGACATCACGAATTGTGCATTCACCTTGCGTTTGGGCGCATCGACTGTGTTACCGTCCATGTCTCAACTCTCCATATCAAGCGAAAGCGCATAGGCCACCCGCTCCGTTTCGTTCAGTTTGACCTCCAGCGCCTGGCTGTAAAGGTCGCGGAATTCCGGCATGCCATGCAACTCGCGCGCCTTGGCCTTGTGCCATTCAAAGCCCGCCTCATGGGCGGCACGCAGGGTGTCATCCTGCATCAGCCGGTCAAATTCGGCGCGCACGCGGGGGATGTTGCGCTTGATGGTGATGTCGCGGAAATCGGACCAGTCCATGCGGATCCAGTAGTTGATCCCGATCGACCGATCCACATGCAGCGCCCGGCCACGCTGGCGCTTGATGAGAAAAGATTCGGCTGAGCGCAGGGCATAATGGTTGAGTTGCAGCAGGTCATAGCCCACGTTCTTTTTCGACGATCGCCAGCCGTTATGGGCGGCGTCGCGGGTCATGTCGCGGCCCGATCCATTGACCCATTTCACCTTGTTCTCAAAAGGTTGTGCCAGTTTGTTCGGCCTGTGGCAGGACAGTTTCGCATAGGCCCCGATGTTACGGAACATGGTCTTGAAGCCCCAGACCGTATGCGGCTTGGGGCAGTATTTCGGCGCGCAGCTGTCGAACTGGTCGATCACAAAGGCATCGCGCAGTTCTCTCACGCCGTTATGGCCGAACAGCCGCCAGGTCATCGCGACATTGGTGGCATCGGGCACAGCGGCAAAGAAGTCGTCGAGCGTGCCGTTCCCGGTGCGCACGTTCATGAATTCATCAACGTCGATGTGAATGATCCACTCTGCATTTTCGATCACAGGTTCCTTCATCGCCTGGTTCAACGCGTATTGCTGCGGCGAATTGCCTTTCCAGTTGTCGTTGTTGCGGTGTTGGATCACGCCCATCTCCTGCAACCGGCCCAGCACCGCATCGGTGCCGTCGCTGCAATCATTGGTATAGATCAGAAAGTTATCGACCCCGATGGCGCGGTGGTAGGCGATCCATTCCACGATATAGGGCGCTTCGTTCTTCATGCAGCCGACGATCACATTGCCGGTTGAGCCGGGTTTCAGCACCCGTGCCGGGGCGGGGGTATAGGCCGCGCCCAACTCCTCCTCGTTCACCGCACCAAGATTGTTGTGGGGCCGGAATTGGGTCGAGAGCACCATCTGGTGGTTGACCTTCACCCGGTTCAGCAGCCGCGTGTTGGCATCCTGTTCGGCGTCGTCCTTACTGTCCGCAGGCAGCAGGTCGTCGAATTTCTCCGCCGCTTCCTCCACCGCTTGCGCTTCGGCCAGCTTGCTGGCGATCGGCGTGGCGTTCTTGTTGATGCCAAAGGCAAAGGCGGCAAGGTACTGGGTTGCGCGGAACCCCAGGGTGGGGTCCGCTTCCTGCCAGTCGGGGGCAGGCGCATCCGGCGTCAGTGCCGGTTTGAGGTCGGGAAAGCGTTTGACCAGTGCCGCATTGGCAGACGTGAAGTGTTTGGAGATGGCATGCAGGCTGCCCGGCTCGACCACCGGCCCGGCAACGCGCACGGCGGCGCGCATCTGCTGGCAGAAATCACGCGCTATGATGATCTGCCGGGCCTGCGCATAGCGTGCCAGCCCTTCGTTCATCTGCCTGATCCGGGTGAGGGAGGCCGCGGCCTCCTGTTGCGGGATGCGGTCCGGCTGGACCTTGCCAAGCGATTTGACCCCCAGCACGGTTTCCAGTTCCGCCGTCCCCTTTTCGGAACAGAGGGCTTCAAGGTCCAGCGGGCGCAACGTGACCCGGCCCTTGCCGAACGCCTTTTCCCATGCCGCCAGCAGCGCCTTGTAATCCAGCCAGAAAGGCGGGCACTGCACATCGTTGAACTGCGCCAGATAGCTGTCGTTTTCACCCCTGAGCGCCAGCGCCCCTTTCCACCAGTCCTTATGCCCGGCCAGCGCCAGTTCCTCCCCCAGATCGCGCCGCCGCCCCTCCAGCACCGCAAGGTTGTAATGCTGGGTCAGCGCGCGCGCCTGTTCGTCCAGATGCGCCACGATCTCGATCCGGTTGAAATGGGGCGACAACAAATCATGCAACCGCGCCAGTTCGGCGGGCTCGGACAGCAGGCTGCCCAGTTGTGCGGCGGCCAGCACCACATGGTTGCCCTTCATCTCGGGCAGGTCCTTGGCCAGCAGGGCCTGAAATTCCGCCGTCAGGGTCTGCTGCACCAGCGGATTGTCCAGCCCCCGTTTGTGGCGCAGCGCACTGATTTCCTCAGCCTCGGCACAGGCCGCGTAAAGCCGCACATGGTTCCAGTCAGGGGCGATGACGCCCTGCTTGGCCAGCGGCCCTTCCTTTTCCTTGAACAGCCCGCGCAGACGCATCGCGGCTTTCTCGGACGGGCCGATGAACAGGGTCAGACGCATCTATCCGGCCTCCCGCGTCTGGGGCTTGCCGATGTTGCTCTGGCCCCACCAGGGCAGGTCAAGGCCCAGGTACTGGCCGATCTTCTCTGGCGATTCGCTGTCTTCGATGTCGTATTCCATGAAATTATCGGCCCCTGCAAAGACACGGCGGCAAAAGGCGTAATGCCCCGCCATCCAGCGCGCCAATTCGTCCTCCGTACTGCCGAAACCGCGCGGCAGGCCGGGGATATCGGCCTGCGGCAACCTCCGTTTGCCCAGATTGTTCCAGCGCATCATGGAGTTGGCTGATTTCGCCGGGTCGCGGGTGGTCAGGATGAACCGCACACCGGGATGATGTGCGGCAATGGCACTGATCAGCCCCCAGTCAGTCTGCGGCCAAAGCGAGCGATCCTGCCGCACGGCGGACATTTCGTTGATCACGTCGAATTCATCCAGCCGCGCCAGCGGATCGCCACTGGCAAAGTAATCCTCGTAGATCACCTTGCCCAGATGCTGGCGGGGGATGTCGCTGCGGCTGCTCTGGCCGGGGCGTATTTTCCAGTCGGCCACGGTCAGCCCCGCCTGGCGCAGCGCATCCGTCAGCGTGGTGGTGCCGGTTTTCGGCAGGGCGAGGTTGACGACACGCAAACGGCTCAAAGCAGGTCCCCCGGCGCGAGCCCGATTTCGTCGCGCAGCGCGGCTTCGGCGGCGGCATAGGGGGGGGCGGCGCGCAATTGGGCCTGCATCTCGCGGTAGCTGTCCTGCGCCAGCAGGGCATCGCGTTTCTCGCGGTGCAGGCGCACGGCTTCGGCATGCAGATCGCCGACACCGTCCAGCGCCATCAATTGGTCCATTTCGGTCCGCAGTGCCGCTTCGTAGCGCAGGATGCTGTCGTCGAACCAGGCACCGTCGTTGCGTTCGCGCCAATAGGCATCGTCAAAGGCGCGGTGTTCGCGATTCACATCGCCCCGGTCGTTCTTGACCAGATAACTGTCGAGCGAGCGCAGGGCATAATGGTTGAGCGTGGCAAACTCCCGCGCACCCCGTGCGGGGTAGGCGCGGATGCGGCGCTTGTTCAACTGCTTGCGAAACGGCGGCGGCACCGGGCGGCCTGATCCGTCGGTCCACTGCGGGCGTTCTTTTTCCTCGTCGTGAAAGGGGCGATGCGCGCCGAAATACTCCAGCGGGAAATCGCTGCGCACCAGGCTTTTCACCTCGATCGCGGTCTCGGCACACCAGATGTCGGGGTTGTGGCTGCGCAGGAACTGGCTGATCACCGGCGCATCCTCGAACGTTTCCACGCCGCCATTGGCCATGAACTGAAAGGTGACCGAAATCGCCTTGGGGTTGCCGCAGGCGGCAATCAGCGCGGGGATTGTATGGTCGCCCACATGGATGTTTAGGAATTCGTCCACATCCGCAACCCAGACCCAATCGGCCGATTTGATCAGCGGATGCCGCCGCGCGGCCTTCAGCGCCTGCATCTGGTAATTGCGGTTGGTTGCCGGGTTCGGCAGATGCACACAGATCCCATGCCCCTCAAGCCGGTCCAGCAGACGGTCTGTCGCATCGGTGCAATCGTTGGAATAGAACAGGAAATCGGTCACGCCGATGAGACGATGAAAGGCGATCCATTCCAGCAGGAAGGGCCCTTCGTTCTTGACGCAGGTGACTGCCGTGATGCGCATGGCCTCAGCCGCCGACCATGATCGGGGTATCTGGTGTCTGTCTCATCTTCCGCCTCTGGGTTCGGTGGCAGGATGCCCCAAACCTCGTCTTTATTCGTAAATATTATGGCAGCGCGGTGGAATCGCGTCAATCTGGCGCGTATCTGCCGGGGTGCGCGTGACAAATCGGCACTTTTTGGCACCTTGACCCCGCCGGGTGCAGATGCACCTTTGTCACCAGCGGGGAGGCACCATGACAGAAATGACATCCATCGACGCGGTCCAGAAGATGCTGGATGCGCAAGGCTACGTTTGCGGGCGCGCGCTTGCCACCGTTGTGTTCCTGAGCCTCAAGCTGGGCCGGCCGCTGTTCCTTGAGGGGGAGGCGGGCGTGGGCAAGACCGAGATTGCCAAGGCGATGGCGGCAGGGCTGAACCGCCGGTTGATCCGGCTGCAATGCTACGAAGGCCTGGACGCGGCCTCGGCGGTTTATGAATGGAACTTTCCGGCCCAGATGGTGGCCATCCGCACCGCAGAGGCGACGGGCGGTGCGGACAGTGCCGCCCTGACAAAATCGCTTTTCAGCGACGAATTCCTGATCGAACGCCCGTTGCTGCAGGCGTTGCGCCCGGACGAGAACGGCGCGCCGATCCTGCTGATCGACGAGCTGGACCGCACCGATGCCCCTTTCGAGGCCTTCCTGCTGGAAGCGCTCAGCGATTTTCAGGTGACGATCCCCGAGATGGGCACAATCAAGGCCCCCGAGCCGCCGATTGTCATCCTGACCTCGAACCGCACCCGCGAAGTGCACGACGCGCTCAAGCGCCGCTGTCTCTATCATTGGGTCGATTACCCTGACTTCGACCGCGAGATGGAGATATTGGCCGCCCGTGCGCCAGAGGCCGCCGAGGCGCTGAGCCGCGAGGTGGTGGCCTTTGTCCAGCAATTGCGCACCGAGGACCTGTTCAAGAAACCCGGCGTGGCCGAAACCATCGACTGGGCGAAATGCCTGCTGGCGCTGGATGTGCTGACGCTCTCGCCTCAGGTGATCGCGGACACGCTGGGCGCGGTGCTGAAATACCAGGACGATATCGCGAAATTGCAAGGGTCCGAGGCCAAGCGGATACTGGATCAGGCGCGTGCCAGCCTGGAGCCGGCATGATCTTCTTTTTGGCAGAAAATATCTCGGGAGGTTTGGAGGGCAGCGCCCTCCATTCAGCCAGTCATGGCTGAACTGCCGCCGCTTGATCTGCCCGAGGATCCCAAGCTGGCGGGCAACATCACCCATTTCGCCCGCGCTCTGCGCCGCGCAGGCCTGCCGATTGGCCCCGGTCGCGTGATCGACGCGATCCGTGCCGTTCAGGCGGCGGGGTTTTCCGACAAGCGCGACTTCTACTGGACCCTTCACGCCTGTTTCGTGAACCGCCCCGAGCATAGGCGCGTCTTTGCCCAACTGTTCCGGCTGTATTGGCGCGATCCGCGCTACCTTGAACATATGATGGCCGCCATGTTGCCCGCGATCCGCGGCGTGCAGGAGGACCGGCCCGCCCAACCCGCCGAGAAACGCGCAGCGGAGGCCCTGCTGGACGGGGCAGAAGCGCCGCCGGGCGAGGACGCGGAAGAGCCGCGCGACGAGGAGACGCTGATCGAGGTGGATGCGAGCCTGACCATGTCCGCCTCGGAACGGCTCAAGACGCTGGATTTTGAACAGATGAGCCTGGCGGAGATGGCCGAGGCGAAAAGAATGTTGGCGCGGCTGAAGCTGCCGGTGAAACCGATCCCCTCGCGGCGCGGGATGGTGTCGCACCGGGGCCGGATCGACGCGGCCCGCACCCTGCGCGGCGCCCTGAGGCGGGGCGGGGAGATGGACAGGCTTGCCTTCAAGACGCCACGCCCGCGCTACCCCAACCTTGTGGTGCTGTGCGACATTTCCGGGTCGATGAGCCAGTATTCCCGCGTGATCCTGCATTTCCTGCATGCGGTCAGCAATGCGCGCGGGGCGGGCTGGGCGCAGGTGCATGCCTTTACCTTCGGCACCCGGCTGACCAACATCACCCGGCACCTCGCCACTCGGGATGTGGACGCCGCACTGGCCGCCGCCGGGGCGGAAGCGCAGGACTGGGAGGGCGGGACGCGCATCGGTGCCTGTCTGGAGACGTTCAACCGCGACTGGTCGCGCCGGGTTATGGGGCAGGGCGCGGTGGTGCTGTTGATCACCGATGGGCTGGACCGGGATGCGGGCGGGGACGGCGTGAAAGAAAGTGACCTTGCGCGGCAGATGCAGCGTCTGCACCTGACCGCCCGGCGGCTGATCTGGCTGAACCCGCTGCTGCGCTGGGACGGTTTCGCGCCTAAGGCGGCGGGCATCCGCGCGATGCTGCCGCATGTGGACAGTTTTCGCGCAGGCCATTCCATCGCCTCGCTGGAGGAACTGGCGGCAGTGATCTCGAAACCCGATGACGCGGGAGAGAAGGCGCGCCTGATGGGGGTGTTGGAGAATTGAGCGCCTTAAGGCGCATTACATTATTGTTTTTTGCGCTGCAGGTCTCACCAAAACCAATGGATTTCGAACCCGTCTTTGATCGCGCCCGTCATGGCAGCGCGCGCGGCGCTTCCCAAGGGAAATAGCCGTCTCCCCAAAGGGGGCCCTCGGCGATTTCCCTTGGCAATCACCCCGCGCGTTGCCGTTCCTTGCGCAAGCAAAGGCGGCTCCGAAACCAAAGGTTCAGGCGAAAGTGGCGGCGAAGGTGGTGCGGTAGGTCTCTGACAGGTCGGCCAATGGGGCGGAGACGCCGCCGAAGCTGACCTCGCTGCCGCCGAATTTGCCGACGCTGGTCACGGTCACGCCCGCGCGGGAGGCTGCGATCATCAGCGCCTCGGCCTGGTCGAAGTTGCAGGCGATCAGGTAACGGGCCTGATCCTCGCCGAAGAGGGTGGCGGTGTCGCCCGCGTCCAGGGTGACGCCGACGCCCGCCCTTTCGGCCAGCTCGAATGCCGCCAGTGCCAAACCGCCGTCGCTGAGGTCGGTGCAGGCCTTGATGTTGGCCCGGTTGGCGCGGATGAAATCGCCATTGGCTTTTTCCGCCGCCAGATCGACGGGCGGCGCGTCGCCTTCGACGCGGCCATGGACACGGGCGAGCAGGGCGGACTGGCCCAGGTGGCCTGTGGTTTCGCCCAATACCAGCGCCACATGGCCGTCGCGCACCTCGCAGCCGATGATCTCGTCCGGGTGGCCGATCAGCCCCACCGCGCCAATGGTCGGGGTGGGCAGGATGCCGGTGCCGTCGGTCTCGTTGTAGAGCGATACGTTGCCGGAGACGATCGGCATGTCGAGCGCGGTCACAGCGGCCCCGATCCCTTTGATGGCACCCACGAACTGGCCCATGATCGCGGGCTTTTCAGGATTGCCGAAGTTCATGTTGTCCGTGGTTGCCAGCGGTGTCGCGCCCACGGCGGTCAGGTTGCGGTAGGCTTCGGCGACGGCCTGCCTGCCGCCCATCTCGGGGTTGGCCATGACATAGCGCGGCGTCACGTCCGAGGTGAAGGCGATGGATTTGTCGGTGCCATGCACCCGGATGATGCCTGCGCCCAGGCCGGGCGTGCGGGCGCTGTCGCCCATGACCATCGTGTCATATTGTTCGTACACCCAGGCCTTGGAGGCGTAGTTCGGATCGGACAGCAGCGCGCGCAGCCCGTCGATGGGATCGACCCCCGGCACGTCCGTCAGCGGGGCGGCGGCGGGTGTTTCCTCCCAGGGGCGGTCGTATTCGGGCGCGGTGGAGGCCAGCTTGCTCAGCGGCAGGTCCGCCTTGACCTCTCCGTTCAGGGTGATCAGGAAACGGTCCTCGGCAATGGTTTCGCCGACGATGGCGAAGTCGAGGTCCCATTTGACGAACACGGCCCGCGCCTCGGCCTCAAGCTCGGGCTTGAGCACCATCAGCATGCGTTCCTGGGATTCCGACAGCATCATTTCATAGGCGGTCATGTTCTCTTCGCGCTGGGGGACGGCTTCGAGGTTCAGCCGCACGCCCAGCCCGCCCTTGTCACCCATCTCCACTGCCGAACAGGTCAGGCCCGCGGCCCCCATGTCCTGGATCGAGATCACGGCACCGGTGGCCATCAGCTCAAGTGTCGCCTCCATCAGGCGCTTTTCGGTAAAGGGGTCGCCGACCTGCACGGTGGGGCGCTTTTCCTCGATGGTGTCGTCGAATTCGGCAGAGGCCATGGTGGCACCGCCAACGCCGTCGCGGCCGGTCTTGGCACCCAGATAGACCACTGGCATCCCGACGCCCGAGGCGGCAGAGTAGAAAATCTTGTCCGCATCCGCGAGGCCCGCGGCAAAGGCGTTGACCAGGCAGTTGCCGTCATAGGCCGCGTCAAAGCGGACCTCGCCGCCCACGGTGGGCACGCCAAAGCAATTGCCGTAACCGCCGACCCCTGCCACCACACCATGCACAAGCTGGCGCGTTTTGGGGTGGTCGGGGCGGCCAAAGCTGAGGCTGTTCATCGCGGCGATGGGCCGCGCGCCCATGGTGAAGACATCACGCAGGATGCCGCCCACGCCTGTCGCCGCCCCCTGATAGGGTTCGATGTAGGAGGGGTGGTTGTGGCTTTCCATCTTGAAAACCAGCGCCTGACCGTCGCCGATATCGACCACGCCCGCGTTCTCGCCCGGACCGCAGATCACCTGGGGGCCGGTGGTGGGCAGGGTGCGCAGCCATTTCTTGGACGACTTGTAGGAACAATGTTCGTTCCACATGGCCGAGAAGATGCCCATTTCCGTATAATTCGGTGCCCGCCCCAGGATCGCATTCACCTCGGCGAATTCCTCGGGCGTGAACCCGTGCGCTTTGATGATTTCCGGTGTGATCTCAGGTTCGGTCATGTGCAGGTATCCCCGATGGCGTTCATGGGCCTGTCTTAATTGAAGCGCAGGTAGGGGAAAAGGGCAAAGCGGCGCTTGGGGTCCTGACCGGGAACTGCCGCGGATCTGTCACCGGCGGCAGGTCGTGACGGTGCGAAAAAAAAGGCCGAGCATAAAGCTCGGCCCAAGTCCAACAGGGAGGTATGAAGCGATGCGCTGGGAACTGGTTCGAAGCGCTTCAATCTTCATAACGCTGAATTAGGTAGCAGCGTGCCTTGGATCAAGTCAGTTTTTCGATTTATATGGCATGCCGGGTATGCTCGTGACGCATAGCTTAGGCGTTTTCTTTATCCCGCAGGCGTTTACGGTAAGTGATGATCTCATCCTGAACGAAATCCCGGAAGGCGGCGATGCGTTTTGATTGCCGCAGTTCCTCCGGATAGGCGAGGAAAACCGGGACATCCGCCGACTCGATATCCGGCAGGATCTGCACAAGGTCGGGGAAATCCTGCGTCAGGTAGTCGGGCAACACCCCGATTCCCAGATCATGCAGCACACCCTGAAGCACGCCAAAGTAATTGTTTACCGTCAGCAGGGACCGCACGTCGTTCAGCATAAGCTGCTGGACAAGGTTCTGACCGGCGGCCACCTGTGCGCTGTCGGTGTTCTGGCAGATCAACCGATGGTCGGACATGTCCTCAAGCCGGGTGGGCGTGCCGTTCGCCTTCAGGTAGGCGGGGGTCGCGTAAAGGCACATGCGGATCATCATCAGCTTCTTGCGGATCAGGTCCGCCTGGCTGGGTTCCTTCATGCGGATGGCGACATCGGCCTCGCGCATCGGCAGGTCGAGCACGCGTTCCTCCAGCATCAGATCGACGGAGAGGTCGGGATATTTCTCATAGAGCTTTGGCAGGCGCGGTGCGAGCCAGAGCGTGCCGAACCCGGTTGTGGTGGTCACGCGCAACTGGCCAAAGACCTCTTCCTCGCTGTCGCGGATGCGTGCGGTGGCGGCATCGACCCGTTTGGTCATCGACCGCGTTGCATCGAACAGCAATTCGCCCTGTTCTGTCAGGATCAATCCGCGCGCGTGGCGGTGGAACAGATTGGTGTTCAGCTGTTCTTCCAGCCCCCGGATCTGGCGGCTGACAGCGGATTGCGACAGGTTCAGCTTGTCGCCCGCATGGGTGAGAGACCCGGCATCCGCCACGGCATGAAAAATTCTGAGTTTGTCCCAATCCATGATCAGCGCTTTCTTTGGCTTTGCCTGTCTCTACCCTAAATAGATACAAGATAAAGGCACACAGTGGGAATATTGCTGGGGATACGTCAAAAACCCGCTATACAGGTCAGCATCAATGACCTATATATCCCGTATCACGCGAGACCGACGTTCGGGGAGGACGCCATGACGACGCAGAAGATCTCACTCAATGATCGTTTCGACCTTGATAAGAGCCCTGTGCTGCTGAACGGCACGCAGGCGCTGGTGCGGATGACGCTGATGCAATCGGCGCGCGACAAGGCGGCGGGGCTGAACACGGCGGGCTATGTCACCGGCTATCGCGGCAGCCCGTTGGGGGCCGTTGATCTTCAGATGGCGCGGGCGGAAAAAGTGCTGACCGAACATCAGGTCCGCTTTGAGCCGGGTCTGAACGAGGATCTGGCAGCAACCGCGCTTTGGGGCAGCCAGCAGGCCGAACTGCGTGGGGAAGGCCGATACGACGGCGTTTTCGGGCTCTGGTACGGCAAGGGGCCGGGCGTGGACCGGTCGGGCGACGTGATGCGCCATGCCAACATGGCGGGCAGCAGCAAGCATGGCGGCGTGCTGATGGCGATGGGTGACGACCATACCGGTGAATCCTCCACCGTGCTGCACCAGTCCGAATGGGCGATGGTGGATGCCTATATGCCTGTGGTCTCGCCCGCAGGTGTGCAGGAAATTCTGGATTACGGCATCTATGGCTGGGCGCTGAGCCGTTTTTCCGGCCTTTGGGTCGGCCTGAAGACGATGAAGGACACGGTGGAGGCGACATCGGTCGTCAACGGCGATCCGCATCGCATGCAACTGGTGGTGCCGGACATCGACTTGCCACAGGGCGGGCTGAACATCCGTCTGCAGGACACGCCGCACCTGCAGGAGGCGCGGATGATCGACCACAAGCGATTTGCTGCAGAGGCGTTTTCGCACGCCAACAAGATGGACAAACGTCTGTGGGGCAAGCGCGGGGCCAAGATCGGCTTTGTTGCGGCGGGCAAGAACTGGCTCGATCTGATCCACGCGATGAGCCTGCTCAACATCGACCAGAATGAGGCGGAGCGGCTGGGCATTACCCTTTACAAGGTGGGGCAGACCTTTCCGCTGGACATGCATGGCTTCCATGACTGGGCAGAGGGGCTGGACCTGGTTGTGGTGGTCGAGGAGAAGCGCAAGCTGATCGAGATCCAGATCAAGGAGGCGCTGTTCAACGACACCCACCGCCGCGTTTATGGCTGGCACAAATCCGGTGCCGGGATGGAGCACGGCGAAGAGCTGTTCCCGACGCGCGGCGCATTGGACCCGATCTGGATCGCGGAAAAACTGGGCGGCATCCTTCTGGAAGAGGGCCGCGACACCGATGGTATCCGCGCCGGCATGCAATCGCTGGACGATGCGCGCCGTGCCGACAACGCCGAGGATATCGCGGCGCGCACCCCCTATTTCTGTTCAGGCTGTCCGCACAACACTTCGACCAAACTCCCCGAAGGCGCGCGTGCCTATGCGGGGATCGGCTGTCACTACATGGTGCAGTGGATGGACCGCGAAACCACCGGTTTCACCCATATGGGCGGCGAAGGGGCGAACTGGATCGGCGAAGCGCCCTTTTCCAACCGCAAGCACGTTTTCCAGAATCTCGGTGACGGCACCTATAACCACTCCGGTGTGCTGGCGATCCGCGCTGCAATCGCGGCGAAAACCAACATCACCTACAAGATCCTCTATAACGACGCGGTTGCCATGACCGGCGGCCAGCACAACGAGGGCGATCTGGACGCGCCCCGCATCGTGGCTGAACTGCGTGCCATGGGGGTCAAGGACCTGGCTGTCGTCTATGACGAGAAGGAAGACGTGGATTTTGCCGCCTTCAAGGGTGTCGCGGTGCATGAACGCGCCGAGCTGATGAATGTGCAAAAGAAGTTCGAACAGATCGAAGGCGTGTCGGCCATCGTCTATATCCAGACCTGCGCCGCCGAGAAACGCCGCCGCCGCAAGCGGGGGCTGTTCCCCGACCCGGACAAGCGGGTATTCATCAATACGGATGTCTGCGAGGGTTGCGGCGATTGCGGTGTGCAGTCGAACTGCGTCTCCATCGTGCCGCAGGACACGGAACTGGGCCGCAAGCGTGCGATCGACCAGTCGTCCTGCAACAAGGATTTCTCCTGCGTCAAAGGGTTCTGCCCGTCTTTCGTGACGCTGGAAGGGGCCAAGATGCGCAAGGACCCGACCACAGAGATCGACATTCCCGATCTGCCTGCTCCGGTTCTGCCCGCGATCAAGGGCACCCATAACGTGGTGGTTACCGGGGTTGGCGGCACCGGGGTTGTGACCATCGGCGCGGTTCTGGCGCAGGCAGCGCAGCTGGATGGCAAGGGTGCCGGCATGATGGAGATGGCGGGCCTGGCCCAGAAGGGCGGCGCAGTCCACATCCATTGCCGCATCGCGGAACGACCCGAGGACATCAGCGCCATCCGTGTCGCCACCGGCGAGGCGGATGCGCTGATCGGGGGGGACCTTGTGGTGTCCGCCGGGCATATGACGCTGGGGCTGACGCGGGGCGGGCGCACCGGCGCGGTGGTGAATTCGCACCAGATCATCACCGGCGATTTCACCCGCGATACCGAATTCCAGATGCCCTATGACCGGCTGACCCTCGCGCTGGAAGCGCGGCTGAAAGAGGATGTGGCGCTGTTCGACGCCTCGGACCTTGCCAAGGCGGCGCTGGGCGACAGCATCTATTCCAACATGATGGTCTTTGGCGGGGCCTGGCAGAAGGGGCT
Organism: Sulfitobacter sp. EhC04; assembly: GCF_001650875.1. Classification (GTDB taxonomy): domain Bacteria; phylum Pseudomonadota; class Alphaproteobacteria; order Rhodobacterales; family Rhodobacteraceae; genus Sulfitobacter. Next base: position 52,299 of record NZ_LXYI01000005.1, on the reverse strand, counting down.
GATCCCGCTGAGCCTGCAAAGCATCGAGGACGCCATCCGCCTGAACGGTGCAGCGGTTGACCGCAACCTGCGCGCCTTTGAGATCGGGCGCTGGGCGGTGCTGTACCCCGAGGAAGCCGCCGCCGTGATGCAGCCCAAGGTCGTGTCGCTGCCCAAGTCGCTGGAAGACAGGATCGCCTACCGCAAGGAGCATCTGACCGGCTATCAGGGCAAGGGGCTGGCCAAACGCTATGGCAAGTTGCTGGACCGGATCAGCGATCCGAAAGTGAAGGAAGCGGTGGCACTGGGGTATCACAAGCTGTTGTCCTACAAGGACGAATACGAGGTTGCCCGCCTGTTGCTGCGCAGCCGCGAACAGGCCGCAGCCGAGTTTGACGGTGATTTCAAGATGACCTTCCACATGGCCCCGCCGATCATCTCCAGACAGGGGCCGGACGGCCGCCCGGTGAAGCGCGAATTCGGCGCATGGCTGGAAACCCCGCTGCGTGTCATGGCGCGGATGAAACGCCTGCGCGGCACGCCACTGGATGTTTTCGGCTATAGCCAAGAGCGCAAGATGGAGCGCGCGCTGATCAAGCAGTTTGAAGGGGATATGGCCGATGTGCTACCAATGCTGACGGACCAGACCCGTGATGCGATTGTAGCCTTGGCCGAACTGCCGCTGCAAATCCGGGGTTTCGGCCCGGTCAAGCAGGCGAATGAAGCGAAAGCCGCGAAGCGACGCGAGGAACTGCTGGCGGTGATCCGGTCAGGCGGGGCCGAAACCGCGAAGGCGGCGGAGTAGGCCCTGTTCTCAGGACCCACCATTCCTACGTGTTCAGTTTGACAGATCATATCACCAATGTCCCCAGAGCACGCAGCCGGGCACCGGAGTTTTCAAAAACTCCGGTCCAAACTTTTCGAAAAGTTTGGCGCGCAAATCCTGACCGCGCGGGTGCTGGTGGCAGGTGGTAAGGCTTCCGGGCCTACAGCCCCCCGCTCCTGGATAGGCTGTAGCGTGGCACGGCAGCCGGGCAGCGGAGTTTTCAAAAACTCCGGGCCAAACTTTTCGAAAAGTTTGGGCGCGCTGTCCGCTCGGTTGCAGGTGCTGGGTTGCATGGCTCCCGGGCAGACAGCCTCCTGCCGCACGGTGACGCTAAAGCGATGATGGATTTCCTCCGCAAAGCGACATATGAGTTGCCCGCGAACCCGGTTCATGCGCATGAATCAGGGTATGAATTCAAAGAAAGGCATCGCGCCTGAAGGGACGACATGGCGGTTGGTATTTTTGACAGTGGGCTGGGCGGTCTGACCGTCTGGCAGGCGGTGCAGGCGCGTTTGCCCGAGGTGGATTTCGCCTATATCGCCGACAGCGCCCATGCGCCCTATGGCGTGCGGACCTCTGACGACATCTACAACCTGACCACGGCCGCGGTGCAGCGGCTGTTCGATGCCGGCTGTGATCTGGTGGTTCTGGCCTGCAACACGGCTTCTGCCGCAGCGCTGCGGCGGATGCAGGAATCATGGGTGCCCACGAACAAGCGGGTGCTGGGGGTCTTTGTCCCGATGATCGAGGCGCTGACCGAACGGCAGTGGGGCGACAACTCCCCGCCGCGTGAGGTGGCGCTGAACCATGTCGCATTGTTTGCCACCCCCGCGACCGTCGCCAGCCGCGCCTTTCAGCGCGAATTGTCGTTCCGCGCCATCGGCGTGGACGTGGAGGCGCAGGCCTGCGGCGGTGTGGTCGATGCCATCGAAGAGGGCGATTTCATCCTGGCAGAAGCGCTGGTGCGCAGCCATGTGGACGCGTTGAAGCGCAAGATGCCGCATCCGCAGGCGGCTATACTGGGCTGTACCCATTATCCGCTGATGCAGGATGCCTTTCAGGCCGCGCTGGGCGCCGATGTGCAGGTGTTCAGCCAGGCCACTCTGGTCGCTGAAAGCCTGGCCGATTACCTGACCCGGCATCCCGGCATGCTGGGCACCGGCGACAGCGCCTTTCTGACAACGGGCGATCCCAAACAGGTGAGTTCCCGCGCGACCCAGTTCCTGCGACGACCGATCACCTTTACCGCCGCCTGAACCCCCGATATTCCATCCCCTGCAAGAGGGACCACGACATGACCCATAACATCGCCATTCTTGGCGCATCCGGTTATACCGGCGCAGAACTGATCCGGCTGATCGCCGGTCATTCCTCCATGAAAATCAAGGCTTTGGGTGCAAACTCAAAGGCCGGGCAAAGCATGGCAGAGGTGTTTCCGCATCTGCGCCACCTTGATCTGCCCAGGCTGGTGACCATCGAGGAGATTGATTTCTCGCAGATCGACCTGTGTTTCTGCGCCCTGCCGCACAAGACCTCGCAAGAGGTGATTGCGGCACTGCCCAAAGACCTCAGGATCGTCGACCTGTCCGCCGATTTCCGGCTGCGCGACCCGGCGGCCTACAAGAAATGGTACGGCAACGATCATGCCGCGCTGGCGCAGCAGGAGGAGGCGGTTTACGGCCTGACCGAATTCTACCGCAAGGAGATCGCCGCCGCGCGGCTGGTGGCGGGCACGGGGTGCAACGCGGCCACCGGGCAGTTTGCCCTGCGCCCGCTGATCGAGGCGGGTGTGATCGACCTGGATGAGATCATCCTGGATCTGAAATGCGCGGTGTCGGGCGCGGGCCGGGCGCTGAAGGAAAACCTGCTGCATGCGGAATTGTCCGAAGGCTATCACGCCTATGCGGTGGGCGGGACGCACCGGCACCTGGGCGAGTTCGATCAGGAATTCTCGGCGCTTGCGGGACGGCCCGTCAAGGTGCAGTTCACGCCGCACCTGATCCCGGCGAACCGGGGCATCCTGGCCACATGCTACGTTAAGGGTGACGCGCAAGCCATTCATGATGCACTGAAAAGCGCATATGAGGTCGAGCCGTTCATCGAGGTTCTGCCATTGGGTGAAGCCCCCAGCACACGGCACATTCGCGGGTCGAACTTCTGCCATATCGGGGTGGTTGCGGACCGGATCGAAGGGCGCACCATCGTTGTCGCGGCATTGGACAACCTGACCAAGGGATCAAGCGGTCAGGCATTGCAGAATGCCAACCTGATGTTAGGTATTGAAGAGACCGAGGGGCTGATGATGGCACCCCTGTTCCCGTGAGGCCGTGTTAAGCCGATGAAAAGCCTGAAAAAGCAACGCCGTATTCAAGTGATTGCCGTGGCGGTGGTGGCGCTGGTCGCCGCCACCGCGCTCATTGGCTATGCAATGCGCGACGGCATCAACTTTTTCCGCGCGCCGTCTCAGGTCATGGCGGAGCCGCCCGCGCCGACCGAGGTGTTCCGCATCGGCGGGCTGGTCGAAGAGGGCAGCCTTGTCCGCGGCGACGGCGAGGTCGTGCGGTTCAGCGTGACCGATGGCGGGGCCACAGTGCCGGTGACCTTCGGCGGCGTCCTGCCGGATCTCTTTGAAGAGAACCAGGGCATGGTCGGCACGGGCCGCTACATCAACGGTGTCTTTGAAGCGACTGAAATTCTTGCAAAACACGATGAAACCTACATGCCAAAAGAGGTCGTGGACGCGCTCAAGGCGCAGGGTGTCTATCAGGAGCCCGAAGGCTGAGCAACGCGCGCTGCCGTCAAATCCGTTAACCATTCTCTGAGCAGTCTTTGCCCCGATCATTGGGCAAGGAGCAGCAGCAATGCAGACGGTCAGGCAGATCGCCGATGCCATCGTGGCGCGGGAAGGCGGATTCGTGAACGACCCGGACGATCCGGGCGGGGCCACAAACTTTGGCGTGACCATCCATACGATGCGGCGGCTGGGGCTGGACCTGACCGGGGACGGGCAGGTCGATGTCGGCGACGTGCGCAGCCTGACCCGCGCGCAGGCCGTCGATATCTTTATCCGGCATTATTTCGAAAGACCGCTGATCGGGGAATTGCCAGGCATCCTGCAACCCAGCGTCTTTGACATGTATGTCAACGCGGGGGCCAATGCGGTGAAGATCCTGCAACGGCTGCTGCGCGACATGGGCTATGACGTGGTGGTGGACGGGGCGCTGGGGCCGCAAAGCATCGGCGCGGTACGCGGCGCGATGCGACGGGGTGCCGACGCCTTTGTCGATGCCTATGGGATCGCGCGGCGGAACTATTATTTCCGACTGGCCGACCGCCGACCGGCCAGCCGCAAGTATGCGCGCAACCGGGCGGGCGGCAAGGGTGGCTGGATCATCCGGGCAGAGGAATTCATCTCGCCGCAATACCACCTCAGCAAGGCGGCATTTCAGCAAAGGGTTTCGGTATGGGGATGATCGCGCGGATCTTCGGGCTGGTTTTTGGCGGCGAACGCAATGTGGTGCGCGAAACGGTGGAAGTGTTTCGCGAGAACGCCGAAGCGGGGGCGGTGCGGGCGGCGGCGGCGCAGGGGCAGGCGATGTCGCAATATGGCGCGGAATTCGCAGTGGCGCGGCAGGGTGGCTTTGACCGCTTCATGGATGGGCTGAACCGCCTGCCGCGCCCGGCGCTGGCGCTGGGGACAATGGGGCTGTTCATCTCGGCCATGGTCAACCCGCTGTGGTTTTCCGAACGGATGCAGGGCATCGCGCTGGTGCCGGAGCCGCTGTGGTGGTTGCTGGGGGTGATCGTGTCGTTCTATTTTGGCGCGCGCCATCAGGTCAAAGCCCAGCAGTTCCAGCGCGAGATCGCAGGCAGTATCACAAGGGTGCCGCAGGTGCTGGAGAACATCAGCGCCATCAGGGCCCTGCGCAGCGACAGCCCGCGCGCGGCAGAGACAGGCAATGACGCAGGCCTCTCGCTCGCCGTGATCGCGCCCGACAGCAACCCGGCACTGGAGGCCTGGAAACGCGCGGCCTGATAGCAGAACAAGCTGCGACGCTTTGATGCGCCGGGCATGACAGAATCCCGTGGCGGGGGGCCTGGCATCGCCCTATAATCGGGGCATGATCACAGAACTTGGACATTTCGCGCTGATCCTCGCCTTTGCGGTGGCGATCGTTCAGATGATCGTGCCCCTGATCGGGGCGCACAAACGCTGGCCCGGCTGGATGGCGGTGGCCGAACCGGCGGCGGGCGCGCAGTTTGCCCTGACGGCGCTGAGTTTCGGCGCGCTGATGTGGGGTTTCGTCAATTCCGATTTCTCGCTGCGGCTGGTGGTGCAAAACAGCCATTCGGCGAAACCGATGCTTTACAAGATCAGCGGCACCTGGGGAAATCACGAGGGCTCCATGCTGCTCTGGGTGCTGATCCTGACGCTGTTCGGGGCGATGGCGGCCTGGTTCGGCGGCAACCTGCCGCCCAGCCTGCGGGCGCGGGTGTTGGCGGTGCAATCGGCCATCGCGGTGGCGTTTTTCGCTTTTATCATCTTCACCTCCAACCCGTTCCTGCGGCTGGAAACGCCGCCCTTTGACGGGCGCGACCTGAACCCGTTGTTGCAGGACCCCGGTTTGGCCTTTCATCCGCCGTTCCTTTATCTTGGCTATGTGGGCCTCAGCATGGCGTTCAGCTTTGCCGTGGCGGCGCTGATCGAGGGGCGGGTGGATGCCGCTTGGGGGCGCTGGGTCCGGCCCTGGACTCTGGCGGCCTGGATATTCCTGACCATCGGCATCGCGCTGGGATCCTGGTGGGCCTATTACGAGCTGGGCTGGGGCGGTTTCTGGTTCTGGGACCCGGTGGAGAACGCCTCCTTCATGCCATGGCTGCTGGCGGCGGCGCTGCTGCATTCGGCCATCGTGGTGGAGAAACGCGAAAGCCTGAAAAGCTGGACCATCCTGCTGGCGATCCTCGCCTTCGGCTTTTCGCTGATCGGCACGTTCATCGTGCGGTCGGGGCTGCTGACGAGCGTTCATGCCTTTGCCAATGATCCCGAGCGTGGGGTGTTCATTCTGGGCATCATGGCATTTTTCATGGGCGGCGCGCTGATCCTGTTTACCCTGCGGGCTGGCACGATGGAGGCCAAGGGCGTCTTTGGCCTGGTCAGTCGCGAATCCGCATTGGTGGTGAACAACCTGCTGCTGGCGGTGGCCTGTTTCGTGGTCTTTGTCGGCACCATGTGGCCGCTGCTGGCCGAGATGTTCTTTGACCGCAAGCTCAGCGTCGGGCCGCCGTTCTTCAACGCGGCCTTCACCCCCTTTATGGTGCTGTTGGGCCTGGTCCTGCCGGTGGGGTCGGTGCTGCCGTGGAAACGCGCGCGGATCAGGCGCGCGTTGCGGCCGCTGCGCTATGCCTTTGTGCTGGCGCTGGCGGTGGGCGGGCTGGCCTGGGCGATGCAGTCGGGGCGCAGCCTGCTGGGGCCGATGGGCCTGTTCCTGGGGGCCTGGCTGATCATGGGGGTCATCGTGGAACTGGCGCAGCGCAGCGGGCGCGGCGCGGGCCGCTGGGCGCGGCTGCGCCGTCTGCCGCGTGCGGACTGGGGCAAGGCCGTGGCCCATGCCGGTCTGGGCGTGACGATGGCGGGCATCGCCGGGCTGACCGCCTGGACGGTGGATGACATCCGCGTCGCCCAGCTCGGCCAGCCCTGGGATGTGGGCGGCTATACGCTGACCCTGAACGAGGTGAACGAGGTCCGGGGCCCGAACTATCAGTCGACGCAGGCCGAAGTGACCCTTTCCAGGGATGGCAGCGTCATCTCGCAACTCTCGCCTGAAAAGCGGTTCTATCCCGTGGCCCGTATGCCCACGACCGAGGCGGCCATCGACTACAACCTCGCGCGGGACGTCTATGTCGTGATCGGGGACGCGCAGGACAATGGCGGCTGGACCGTGCGGGTCTATATCAAGCCGCTGACAAACTGGATCTGGATCGGCTGCGGGTTGATGGCCTTGGGCGGGCTTTTGAGCCTGAGCGACCGGCGCTTCCGCGTGGCGGCAGGGGCGCGCAAGTCACGTGCCACGCCGGTGCCTGTGGCATGAAACGGCTTGTCCTGATCCTGATGCTGCTGGCCTCGCCGCTGGTCGCCGTGCAGCCCGATGAGATGCTGGATGATCCGGCCCTTGAGACGCGGGCGCGGGAACTGTCCAAGGGGCTGCGCTGCCTGGTCTGCCGCAACGAAAGCATTGACGAGAGCAACGCGAGCCTTGCGCGCGACCTGCGCATCCTGCTGCGCGACCGACTGCTGGCAGGGGACACGGACGCCGAGGCGGTCGATTTCATCGTGCGGCGCTATGGCGAATACGTGCTGCTGCGGCCCGATGTGACCGGGGCGAACTGGCTGCTCTGGGGCGCGGGGCCGCTGATGCTGCTGATCGCGGGCGGCGTCGGGTTTGTCTACCTGCGCGGCCGGTCGCGCGCCGTTCAGCCCGGAGAGACCCCGCTGAGCGCCGAAGAACAGGCGCGGCTGCGCGAGATTCTCAAGGACTGACGTGCGGTTTTGCTGGTCCGCGTGACCTGCTTTGGTATCAAGGGGCAAAGGCCTCAAGCGAAGGATACCTCAGACATGGAATATCAGACGATCACCTATGATGTGGCAGACGACATTGCCACGATCACGCTGAACCGTGCGGACAAGATGAACGCACTGACCACGCAGATGCGCGCCGAGATTGCCCATGCAGCGACCCAGGGCGGCAAGGAAGCGCGGGTGGTGGTGATCACCGGGGCGGGCAGGGCGTTCTGCTCCGGCCAGGATCTGGGCGATCGGGCCACTGCGGCCTCTGTCGATCTGGAACGCACCCTGCGCGACGAATATGCGCCGATGCTGCGCGCCATCGTGAACTGCCCGGTGCCGACCATCGCCGCTGTGAACGGACCGGCGGCGGGAGCAGGGGCAAACCTCGCGCTGGCCTGTGACGTGGTTTTCGCGACCGAAAGCGCGTATTTCATGCAGGCCTTCACCCGGATCGGCCTGATCCCCGATGCGGGCGGCACCTATGTGATGCCGCGCACCATGGGCACGGCCAAGGCCATGGGGGCGGCGCTTTTTGCGGACAAGATCAGCGCTCGGCAGGCCGATGACTGGGGCCTGATCTGGGAAGCGGTTGCGGATGCGGATTTTGCCGCCCATTGGCAGGCCCGCGCGGCGCAACTGGCGCAGGGGCCGACAGCCGCCTATGCCGGGGTCAAACAGGTGATCCGCGGCACATGGGAAAATTCCTATGAAGATCAGCTGGCGCAGGAGGCCCAGACCCAGGGCCAATGCGGCGCATCACGCGACTTCAAGGAAGGCGTGCTGGCCTTTACCGAAAAACGCAAGGCGACCTTCGAGGGGCGATGAATGTCGGCCCCGGTGGCCCGGTTCGGGCTCCGGGGCTTTTGCAGCTTTTCGCATCAGCCTTGAGACACCCCTGATCTGAAATCCGTGACTTCGGGCAGTTGCTGGTGGTTGCACATATCGACGGCCTTGGGCATCGACTTTCATCAGAACGGGGCAGTCAAAACCGACATCCTCAGCCCGCATGAGCCACATTGAAAGTGGATATTCAGACTGGCCAGATCGGGAGTCTGCTGTGCGGGACATTGCTGCCGTTTGCTGCGAAACGTCAAGCCGCGCATCGACGGGCCGTGGTTCGGCGATCCGACCTCAGTGACTGGCACTTAATGGCAGCCAAGCACATCCTACCTGTCTGTCAGGCAAAACAGCAACCAAATCGCCGTGCCAGGGGACGGCCCGTCATGTCGGAGACATGCCTCTGGCATGATGCGCGGCGGCCTGCGGCCTTGATTCCGCGCGAGGGTAGAGGAAAGGGCTCTTTCCTGACCTTCGCCGCGCAGTCCACGAACGGCCGCTCGAAAGCAATCCAGTTGAAAGGCTTGCACAATTCTGTCGGTCTTCCGAGCCGATGGGTGATGAAATGGATGCAAATCAGCAGGTGGTTCAAGTTTGACGTGAAACGCGTCGGCTGCGCGATGCGGTCAGACCGAGCGTTCGACCAGCAGCACATCATCCTTGCTGGGGGCGGGGCCATTGGCGCTGGCCACCACGGCAACCGCCACACCGTCCGCCAGAACCGTATGCACCGAACCCGACACCTGTCGGATGGTGATTTCCGGCGGGGTCTGCCCCTTGTCATAGATCACCGCAATCTGGTCGCTGTCGCGCAGGCCGTCTGGCACCAGCGCGCCCTGCGGCCCCGGCCCTGACCGGGCCGCGGTTGGCAGCAGGCTTGCCGCGCGGTCCCAGCGCAATCGGCCTTCCATCGGGCGGTCCGAGCGGCAGTCGGTCATTTGAGCCTCCGCGTCCGCGCGGAGGCAGGCCTGTCGGCATCACACCGGACCTTGGCCACGGCAGGTTGCCACAGCCTTTGGTCTGACCGTAATGTCCGGGTCAGTGTGGCAAAGACCAGCACAATTGACCCGCATAGAAACCAAAGCGACATGGTGCTTCCTCGCTATATCTATGATCAGGTTAACGGTGCTTTTGAACGACGGTCAAGCGCCGTCGCGGATTGTCAGGGGGCGGGAAACAATGCCACAATTTAGCCATGTTTCGGGGGCCGGTGTTTCGCATTGGGCAATGACGGCTGAAACAGTTTGCAGACTCAGCGGCTTTTGGTTCTTGGACGTGGTGGTCTCGGCTTGATTCTCAGAGTGCCATTGAACGGGCACCGGGTCTGCCAGGGCGCAGCAAATGTCAAAAAGTCGCGCTATGGTTGAATGTTTGTTTACCTATCGGCAACAAAGCGAAACGCCCCGTTGGACGGGGCGTTTGCTTGGATCAGATCAACGGTTTTCGATGTCCGTATAATCGCGGGCGGTCTGGCCAAGGTACAGCTGCCGGGGCCGCCCGATCTTGTTCTGTGGATCGGCGATCATTTCCTTCCACTGCGAAATCCAGCCGACGGTGCGCGACAGCGCGAAGATCGGTGTGAACATCGACGTGGGGAAACCCATGGCCTCAAGAATGATGCCGGAATAGAAGTCCACGTTCGGGAACAGTTTCTTCTCCGCGAAATACGGATCTTCAAGGGCGGCTTTCTCAAGCTCCTTGGCGACCTGTAGGATCGGGTTGTTCTCGACACCCAGCAGCTCCAGCACCTCGTCGGCGCTTTCCTTCATCACGGTCGCGCGGGGGTCGAAGTTCTTGTAGACCCGGTGGCCAAAGCCCATCAGGCGGAACGGATCGTTCTTGTCCTTGGCGCGGGCAATGAATTCGGGGATGCGGTCGGGCGTGCCGATCTCCTTGAGCATCTCCAGACACGCCTGGTTGGCACCGCCGTGGGCGGGGCCCCAGAGACAGGCAATGCCCGCCGCGATACAGGCAAACGGGTTGGCCCCCGAGGAGGACGCCAGACGCACCGTGGAGGTGGAGGCGTTCTGCTCGTGATCCGCGTGCAGGGTAAAGATGCGGTCCATCGCGCGGCTCAGGATCGGATCGACGACATATTCCTCTGCCGGGACGGCAAAGCACATGCGCAGGAAGTTGGAGGCATAGTCCAGATCGTTGCGCGGATATTCGAACGGCTGGCCGATGGTGTATTTATAGGCCATCGCGGCAATTGTCGGCATCTTGGCGATCAGGCGGATCGAGGCGACCTCGCGCTGCCACGGATCGTTGATGTCGGTGCTGTCGTGATAGAATGCGGACATTGCGCCCACAACGCCGACCATGACCGCCATCGGGTGCGCATCGCGCCGGAACCCGCGGAAGAAGTTCATCATCTGCTCGTGCAGCATGGTGTGGTTGGTCACGCGGCTTTCGAAATCCTCAAGCTCTGAGGGGGAGGGCAGCTCACCGTAAAGCAGCAGGTAACAGACTTCGAGGTAATGCGATTTGCCCGCAAGCTGGTCGATGGGATAGCCCCGGTGCAGCAGCACCCCGGCATCGCCGTCGATATAGGTAATGGTGCTGTCACAGGCGGCAGTGGAGGTAAAGCCGGGGTCATAGGTAAAGACATTGGCCTGCGCATAGAGCTTGCGGATGTCGATCACATCGGGGCCTGCGGTTGGCGAAAAGATCGGCAGATCATAGTCCTTGCCGTCGATGGTTAGCTTTGCGGATTTCGTGCTCTCAGTCATGCGGTCCCTTCCCCTTGAGTTGGCGGCAGGGCGTAGTGCCCGCCGTCACGACCAGGCCCTGAGACAGGACCTGCAGATGTGTTATCGCGCGTGGCGTTGCCAAGGGGTTAACCTTGTTCACGCCGCCGCATCCGTCAGTCGGGCGAGGGTCTCATCACGTCCCAACACGAGCATCATGTCAAAAACGGATGGGGTGACCGCGCGCCCAGCAAGGGCAGCCCGAAGGGGCCCTGCGAGTTTGCCGAATTTGGTGTCATGTGCAGCCGCAAAGCTGTTCATTACCTCTTCCAGCGTTTCCTTGGTCCAGCTAGCATCTTGCAGGTGCGGCGTCAATTCCGTCAGAATGCCACGGGCCTCTGTATCCAGCGCCTTTTGCGCCTTCTCGTCGGGTTCGATAGGCCGGTTTGTCAAAATAAAGTGCGCTTTTTCAATGAGTTCAGGCAAGGTCTTTGCCCGTTCCTTGAGGCAATACATCGCCCGTTCCAAACCCTGCGTCAGATTGGAATCAAGCGGGGGCAGACCAGCCGCTGCAAGATAATCCTGACACTCTTGCCGCAGCGCGGCATCATCTGACACCGCGATATGCTGTCCGCAGATGTTTTCCAGTTTTTTCAGGTCGAATTGCGCCGGGCTTTTGCGGATTCCGTCCAGATCGAACCAGTCTTTTGCCTGCGCATCGGTAAAGAATTCATCGTCGCCATGGCTCCAGCCCAGCCGGGCCAGATAGTTGCGCATGCCGGCAGCCGGATAGCCCATCGCCTGATATTCCTGCGCGCCCAGGGCACCGTGGCGTTTTGACAGTTTCTTGCCATCGGGTCCGTGGATCAGCGGGATATGCGCCCAGACCGGCACGTCCCAGCCCATCGCCTGATAGATCATCATCTGGCGCGCGGCATTGTTCAGGTGGTCATCCCCCCGGATCACATGGGTCACGCCCATGTCATGATCATCCACGACAACCGCCAGCATGTAGACCGGTGTGCCATCGGAGCGTAACAGCACCATGTCATCAAGCTGGGCGTTGGAGATGGTCACATCGCCCTGCACCCGGTCGCGGATCACCGTCTGGCCCTCCTGTGGGGCCTTGATGCGGATCACATAGGGGGCATCGGGGTGGCTGGCCGGGTCCGCGTCGCGCCAGGGCGAGTGGTAAAGGGTGCTGCGGCCCTCGGCCTTGGCCGCCTCGCGGAAGGTGTTGATTTCCTCTTGGGTGGCAAAGCATTTATAGGCCTTGCCGGCATCCAGCAGTTCCCTGGCGACCTCGGCATGGCGCGGCGCGTTTTCGAACTGGCTGACAATCTCGCCGTCGTGGTCCAGACCAAGCCAGGCCAGCCCCTGCAGAATCGCATCCGTGGCTTCGGGGGTCGACCGCGCGCGGTCGGTATCTTCGATCCTCAGAAGGAACTTGCCACCCTTGCCGCGCGCATAAAGCCAGTTGAACAGCGCGGTCCGCGCGCCGCCGATGTGCAGGAAACCGGTGGGAGACGGGGCGAAACGGGTGACAACTTCGGCGGACATGAGGGATGTTTTCCTAACAAATTCTGACGTGCTCAGCCCGGTGTTAATCACTTGTTCACCACGGGGCCTCTAGGGTGCCGCCTGTTTATCCAGTGCGGTGCGCGGGGGCAAGCATGGGCCTTTGGAGACGATTTTCCGATGATGCGGGCGCAATCCTGCTGGCGCAGCGGGGCGGCCTGATCTGCTGGGTGCCGGTCTGCCTGGCGGCGGGCGTCGGCACTTATTTTTCCCTGGCGTCCGAACCGGGCGCGCCGGTGCTTGCAGGGCTTGCTGTCGTGGCGTTGCTGCTGCTGGTGCTGGCCCGCTTCCTGCCTGAGCCGGTGTCGCCCCTTGCGGTGGGCGCGGCGCTTTGCCTGATCGGGGTGCTGCTGGCGGCGGGCCGCGCGCACAGTGTCGCGGGGCCGGTGCTGGGCTGGCGCTATTATGGCCCGGTGGAGGGGCGGATCGTCGCCATGGACCGAAGCCAGTCCGACGCGCTGCGCCTGACGCTGGACCGCGTCCGACTGGCGCGGGTGCCGCCCGCGCGGACGCCTGACCGGGTGCGGCTGTCGCTGCACGGCGGTGACGGGATCACGCCCGAACCGGGGCTGCGGGTGATGACCACCGCGCATCTGTCGCCACCCGCCGGGCCGGTGGAGCCGGGCGGCTTTGATTTCCAGCGCCACGCCTGGTTCGCGCGGCTGGGGGCTGTCGGCTATACCCGCGTGCCGCTGCTGGGTGTGGCAGAGGCGCGGGATGGCCATGCGGGGCTGGCGGTGTTTCGCATCCGCATGGCGGCCTCTGCCCGGATCCAGCAGGTTCTGCCCGGTGACATCGGCGGCTTTGCCGCTGCCATCACCACCGGCGACCGCAGCGCCATCAGCCGCGAGGCGCTGGAGGCGCTGCGCGCCAGCAACCTGGCCCATCTGCTGGCAATCTCGGGGCTGCACATGGGGCTGCTCAGCGCGGTGGTGCTGGGCGCCTTGCGGCTGTTGCTGGCGGCACATCCGGTCACGGCCCTGCGCTGGCCGACCAAGGGCATTGCCGCCGGGGGCGCGCTGATCGCTGCGACGGGGTATCTGGCGCTGTCGGGCGGCAATGTCGCGACGGAGCGGGCCTATATCATGGTGGCCGTGGCGCTGGGGGCGCTGATGATCGGACGGCGCGCGATTTCCCTGCGCGCGGTGGCGGTTGCGGCAACGCTGGTGCTGATCCTGCGGCCAGAGGCGCTGATGGGGCCGGGGTTCCAGATGTCTTTCGCCGCGACAACGGCGCTGGTTGCCGTCTTTGGCTGGCTCAGGGCGGTGGACATGGGGTGGATGCCGCGCTGGCTGAAACCCGCTTTTGCGGTCTTTGTCTCTTCGGCCGTGGCCGGGTTGGCAACCGCGCCGATCGCGGCGGCGCATTTCAACACCATCGCCCATTACGGGCTGATCGCGAACCTGGCGTCGGTGCCCTTGATGGGGGTGCTGATCATCCCCGCCGCCGTGGCGGCGCTGGTGCTGGCCCCCTTTGGGGCCGAGGCATTGGGGCTGTGGGTGATGGGGCTGGGCCTGCGTTGGATTCTCGGCGTGGCCCATTGGATCGCGGGGCTTGAGGGCGCGCGTGGCTATGTTGTCGGGCCGGGGGGCTGGGTGATCCCGCTGCTGGCGCTGGGGTTTCTGATGCTGATCCTCTGGCAGGGCCGGTTGCGCCTTGCGGGGCTGCCCGCGATGGCGTTGGCCTTTGTCCTGTGGCAGGGGGCGGTACGGCCTGCGGTGCTGATCTCTGACACCGGCGCTTTGGTCGGCGTCATGACCCCGCAGGGCCGGGCGCTGAGCCGGGAAAGAACCGCCGGGTTTGTCGCGCGCAACTGGCTGGAGAACGATGGCGATGGCAGCGGGCAACTGGCCGCAGCATCGCGCTGGCCGGAGATGGGCCGACCGGATCAAGATGGGCCGGGAAAGGGCAAGGTCATCCACCTGAGCGGCAAGCGACGTCTGGCGGCATTTGAAGGCTGCGCAGCGGGGCAGGTCGTGGTGGCCTCTGTCCCGGCGGCCGATCTGGCGCAGGCGCCTTGCGATGTCTTTGACCCGGCACGGCTGAAACACACCGGCGCGCTGGCGCTGACACCGGGCAAGGGGGGATGGAAAATGACAACGGCCCGCGCGCGGACCGGTGACAGGTTATGGACCCATTGGCCCCCGGCAGTGCCGGAAGCCGCGCGGCGTCAATATGTGCGGATCAGCCCGACCAACCGGCCCTGAACCTTGACCCGGTCGGCTGCCAGCACACGCGCCTCATAGGCTGGATTGGCGGCCTCAAGCGCGATGGAACTGCCGCTGCGCTTGAAGCGTTTCAGCGTCGCCTCCAGGTCATCGACCAGCGCCACGACGATATCGCCGTTGTCTGCGGTAGAGGTTTCGCGGATCACCACCACATCGCCGTCGTTGATGCCCGCCTCGATCATCGAATCGCCTTTGACCTCAAGCGCATAATGTTCGCCCTTGCCGGAAACCATACCGCCGGGCACGGAGACGCGGTGGGTTTCGTGGTTGATCGCCTCGATCGGGACACCGGCGGCAATCTGGCCCATCACCGGCAGATCCAGCGCCGTGCTTTCCACCGCCATGGCGCGGGCAGGCGGCGGGCTGTCGGGGCGGTCCCCCTCGATCACGCGGGGGGTAAAGCCGCCGGGCGCGCCGCCCAGGCTTTCGGGCAGTTTCACAATCTCAAGCGCGCGGGCGCGGTGCGCCAGACGCCGGATGAAACCGCGTTCCTCAAGCGCCGTGATCAGGCGGTGGATGCCGGATTTCGACCGCAGATCAAGCGCGATTTTCATTTCGTCAAAGCTGGGCGGTACGCCGTCGCGCTGCACGCGTTTCTGAATGAATGCCAATAGATCGAGTTGTTTTTTGGTAAGCACGGCCCGTCCCTTTTTGGTCAGTTGTTTCTTTTTGTTCTAGGGATGTTCTTGTTTTGTGTCAACGCTGAAGGGGCGCGGGTGGTCAGAGCGGGATAATGCGGACAGTATCGCCAACCCTGCGCGCCGGGTCGTCGACCGGGCGGACCAGCAGCGCATCGGCATGGGCCAGCACCGACAACAGCGAGGAATCCTGCCGCGTGTCGGGGTGCACCGCGCCATCCCGCAATTGGGCGCGCATGTAATGGGCGCGCGGGCCGTTGGCGGGCAGGTCCACGCCCAGCACCGCATCGCGCAGCGGGGCGGGTGCATCGCCCAGACCCAGCATCCGGCGCAGCATCGGGGCCACAAAAACGCTGCCACAGACCATGGCGGAGACCGGATTTCCGGGCAGGCCGACCATCGCGGCCCTGCCGATGCGCCCGGCCATCAGCGGTTTGCCGGGGCGCATGGCCACCTTGTAAAAGGCCTGTTCCATGCCCAGTTCCGCGGCCACCGGTGCCACAAGATCATGATCACCGACCGAGGCCCCGCCGATGGTGATGATCAAATCGGCCCCCTGTGCCAGCCTGAAAGCCTGGGTCAGGGAGGCAGCAGTGTCGCGCGCGATGGGCAGCAGTTGCACCTCGGCGCCCATCGCTTCGAACAGTGCGGTCAGCCCGTGACTGTTGGAGGCGACAATCTGGTCGGGGCCGGGGTCTTCGCCGGGCTGGACAAGCTCATCGCCGGTGGCAAGGATCGCCAGCCGTGGTTTGCGGGTGACCGGCACGCGGGCGATGTTCATCGCGGCCAGCAGGGCAATGTCCGTGGGCCGCAGCAACAGCGGGGCCGCAACCCTGTCACCGGCGGCAAAGTCACCGCCTGCGGGGCGGATATTGTCCTTTTCCCCGATGTCATGGCCCAGGGTTATCAGATCGCCGCGCCGGGTGGTGTCTTCCTGAATGACAATGAAATCAGCACCTTCCGGCACCGGCGCGCCGGTAAAGATGCGCACGGCCTGACCGGGTTTGACCCTGCCGTCAAAGCGGTGACCGGCGGCGGATTCGCCAATCACCTTGAACATCGCGTCCGGCTCCACCTCGGCCCGGCGCAGGGCATAGCCATCCATCGAGGACGCTGCAAAGGGCGGCTGGGTGCGGCTGGCGGTCACATCACGCGCCAGCACCCGACCGGCGGCGGCGCGCAGCGGCACCTCTTCGACCTCAAGCGGCGAGACAAGCGCCAGAAGCCGCGCCAGCGCCTCCTCGACAGGGATCATGGGGCGGTGTAGCGGCCCGATTTGCCGCCATCCTTGAGAACCACGCGCAGCCCGCCGATTTCCATGCCCTTGTCCACGGCCTTGGCCATGTCATAGACCGTCAGCGCCGCAACGGAGGCGGCTGTCAGCGCCTCCATCTCCACCCCGGTCTGGCCGGTGGTCTTGACCGTGGCGGTGATGCGGATGCCGGGCAGGGCGCTGTCGGGGGTCAGTTCCAGGCTGACCTTGGTGATCGGCAGCGGATGGCACAGCGGAATCAGGCTGGCGGTCTGCTTGGCCGCCATGATCCCGGCCAGCCGGGCCACGCCCAGAACGTCGCCCTTCTTGGCGCGCCCTTCGGTAATTATATCAAGGGTTTCCGGCTGCATCTTGATGTGGTTTTCGGCGGTTGCAATGCGGGCGGTTACCGCCTTGTCAGAGACATCGACCATATGGGCATCGCCCTTGCCGTCGAAATGCGTCAGCGCCATCACATGCCCCCGGCGGTCAGCGGATCAGCCAGTAATTGCCGCGTCGCCTGTTCCACGTCAGGCTGGCGCATCAGGCTTTCCCCGATCAGAAAGGCCCGCGCGCCGAACAGCGCCATGTCAGCGAGGTCCTTTGGCGTGTGCAAGCCGGATTCGCAGACGATCATACGGTCAGGCGGCACCTGTTTGGACAGGCGGCGTGTCACATCAAGAGAGGTTTCGAAGGTATTGAGGTTGCGGTTGTTTATGCCGATCATCCGGCTGCTCAACCGGGTGGCGCGTTCCAGTTCCTCGGCGTTATGCACCTCGATCAGCGCGTCCATGCCAAAGTCGGTTGCGGCGTCTTCCAGCTCTATCGCCTGGGCATCGGAAACCGAGGCCATGATGATCAGGATGCAATCGGCCCCCAGCGCGCGGGCCTCTGCCACCTGATAGGGATCATAGAGAAAATCCTTGCGCAGCACCGGCAGGTCACAGGCCGCGCGCGCCTCTGTCAGAAACTCTTTGGCCCCTTGAAAACTGGGGGTGTCGGTCAGCACCGACAGGCAGGTCGCGCCGCCCGCGGCATAGGCGGCGGCATGGGCTGCCGGGTTGAAATCGTCCCGGATCAACCCTTTGGACGGGCTGGCCTTCTTGATCTCCGCAATCAGGCCATAACCTTCCCGCGAGGATTGATGCAGGCTTTCGGCAAAGGGGCGCACCGGGCCTGCCGCGCGCGCCTCTGCGGTGACGGCCTCAAGCGGCTTGGCGGCCTTGTCAGCGGCGATTTCTTCCAGCTTGTAGGCTTTGATCTTGTCGAGAATGGTCTGTGTCATGCGGTCTCCGGGTTGTCCCAGTTTATGGCGGGCAGGCCCTGTGCGTGCAACCATGCATTGGTGCGGGAAAACGGGCGCGAGCCGAAAAAGCCCATGTTGCCGTACATGCCGACGGGGTGGTGGCTTTCGACCTTGAGGTTCGTCACCCCGTCCACGTTTGCGGCGGCCCTCTGTGCGGTGCCGCCCCACAGCAGGTAGGCGCGCGGGCGGTCGGCCAGCCGTGCCAGCACCTGATCGCACAGGCTCTGCCAGCCGAGCGTCTCGTGGCCCTTGGGCTGTCCTTCCGGCACGGTCAGTATGGTATTGAGCAGCAACACCCCCTGATCGGACCAGAACCGCAGGTCGGCGGTGGCCGGGGCCGCGCCGATGTCGCTGCGCATCTCCTTGAAGATATTGGCAAGCGAGCGTGGCAGGGGCCGGGTGTCTTCCTCGGCGGAGAAGGCATAGCCATGGGCGTGGTTCACGGTTGGATAGGGGTCCTGGCCCAGAATGACCACGCGCACATCGCCGGGTGCGACATGTTCCAGCGCCGCGAATATCTGATCTGACGGGGGAAAGACGCTGCGCTTTTCGGCGCGTAATGCGGTCTCGATCGCCGGGAAGGTAGTGCTGAAAAAGGGCAGTTCGGCCCAGTCGCCCAGCCGTGCAAGGGGGGATTTCATCACTTTTCCTGCGATACTTCTGCCACGCGGCGCAGCTTTTCACGGGCGGCCCCGGAATCAAGGCTGCTGCGGGCCATTTCAACACCTGTTTTCAGGTCGGCAGCAGCGTCCGCCACCACAAGGGCTGCCGCCGCGTTCAACACCACCGCATCGCGATAGGCGGATGCCGCGCCGTCCAGCACGGCATGGAAAGCCTGTGCATTTTCGGCAGGGCTGCCGCCCACGATTGCCTCGAAGGGGTGGACAGGCAGGCCCGCGTCTTCGGGATGGATTTCGAAATCACTGATGGTGCCATCGGCCAGGCCGCTGACCCAGCTCACGCCGGTGATGGTCAGCTCGTCGGTGCCGTCAGAGCCATGGACAAGCCAGGCCTTGTCACTGCCAAGCGCTTGCAGGGTTTCGGCCATCGGGCGGATCAGATCGCGCGAGAACGCGCCGGTCAACTGGCGTTTGACGCTGGCGGGGTTGGTCAGCGGTCCCAGGATGTTGAAAATCGTCCGTGTGCCCAGTTCCGACCGTGTCGGCATCACATGGGCAATCGCCGGGTGATGCATGGGCGCCATCATGAAGCCGATCCCGGCCTCGGAGAGTTCACGCTCCACAACCTTTGGGCCCACCATTACGTTCAGGCCCATCTGGGTCAGCGCATCTGCCGCCCCGGACTTGGAACTGAGGTTGCGGTTGCCGTGTTTGGCCACAACCACACCGGCCCCCGCCACGACAAAGGCGGTCGCCGTCGAGATGTTCAGCGTGCCCTTGCCATCGCCACCGGTGCCGACGATGTCCATCGCGCCCTCCGGCGCGCGCACGGCGTGGCATTTGGCGCGCATCACGCTGGCGGCGGCGGCGTATTCATCCACCGTCTCGCCGCGGGTGCGCAGCGCCATCAGAAAGCCGCCGATCTGGCTGGGGGTGGCTTCGCCGTCAAACAGGATTTCAAAGGCCTCTGCCGCCTGTGCGCGGGTCAGCGGGCCGTTGGCCGCGGCGTCGATCAGGGGTTTGAGAGTATCGCTCATGCCGGGACCTTCATCAGGTCGAGGAAGTTCTGCAGCATCTTGTGGCCATGTTCCGAGCGGATCGATTCCGGGTGGAACTGGACCCCGTGCAGCGGCAGCTCGCGGTGTTGCAGGCCCATGATGGTGCCGTCCTCAAGTGCGGCGGTCACCTGCAGGCAGTCGGGCAGGCTGTCGCGCTCCACCACCAGCGAATGATAGCGCGTGGCGGGGAAGGGGCTGGGCAGACCGGCAAAGACGCCCTGACCCTCGTGGTGCATCAGCCCCAGCTTGCCATGCACGATGTCGCCCGCGCGCACGACCTTTCCGCCAAAGGTCTGGCCGAGGGTCTGATGCCCCAGGCAGACACCCAGCAGCGGCAGGCCCGCATCGGCAGCCGCCTGTGTCAGGTCCAGGCAGATGCCGGCCTTGTCGGGGTCGCAAGGACCGGGCGACAGCAGGATGCCCGCAGGCCGCAGGGCCAGCGCTTCCTCCACGGTGATCTTGTCATTGCGGTGCACGACCACCTCCGCCCCCAGCTCGCCCAGATAATGGACGAGGTTGTAGGTAAAGCTGTCGTAGTTATCTATCAGGAGCAACACGTCTGAATTCTTTGTCCTTATGACCGGATTGGCACTGGTTTTGAGGCCCCTGAGGGGAGTATAGTTGCGCCCTACATGTTCAGGGTTGTCCGCTGGCGTCAAGAGCGGTCGGCGCATAAGAACAGGGCAGGCAAAGTGGTGTTCACATGCCGCTGAAAGAGCAGGGAGTGCGACGATGGCACGGGGTTTTCTAAAAGGGGCCGTTCTGGGCGGCGTGGTGAGTGTAAGCGTGGCCAGTATCGCCTCGGTTCTGCTTGAGCCGCCGATGCCGCCCGAGGTCACCGATGCGGCCCCCGGCGGGACGCAGGCACCGGCTGGCCCCGATGGCACGGCCACCGACACCGCCAGCCTGACCGATACGGCACCCGCCAGCGCGCCTGCCGCGCCCCAGGGGGTGCCGCCCGACCCCGATACGCTGGCCACGCTGGATGAAAGCGCAACCAGCCCCGCCGCCGCCCCCAGGACGGGCAGTGTCGAGGGGTTGAACGCGCCGGAGGGCGGGGCGGACAGCAGCGGTGTCGCCGCCGAGGCCGAAAGCCCGGTCCTGCCGAACCCGCAGGCTTTGGCACCGATGGCCCCGCAGGACCCCGACACGCTGTCGATCAGCACCGAACCGGCGCAGCCGCCCGCACCGCAGGCGGAAAGCGGCCCCTTTGAGACCACCGAGACCGCGCCCTCTGTGCCCGCTGCGCCAGAGCAGCCCGCGACACCGGATGTGGCGGAGGATGTGGCTGACACGCCCGATGGTGTCGACAGCACCGCCGATGCCACGCCGGTTGTGCCGGAAACCGAAACACCGGTTCAGACCACCGAGGCAGAACCGATGCCGCAGGCCCCCGAACCCGAAACCGCCGAGGTCACGCCGCAAGCCGATCCTGACACGCCGCCAGCAGTGGCCGAGGCTGTGCCTGAAGCCGAGACTCCGCCCGCCGCAGAAGCGCCCGAGATACCGCCGGTCGCAGAAACGCCCGAGACGGCAGAATCCGACGCGCCCGCGACAGACAGCGGCACACGGCCCGCGATCGGCACGCCTGCGGTGACACTGACAGACCGCAACAGCGGCGTGACCGTGAACCGGCCCGGCAGCGCCACAGCCACCGAAGACAGTCAGCAGGCGCAGGCCGAAGCCCCGGCAGAGGAGGGCGACATCACGCCGGAAAGCACGGTGCCGCCGCTTGAGGCCTATGCGCAGCCCTATCCGCCGACCGATGGCAAACCGCTGATGGGGATCGTGCTGATCGACGACGGCTCTGGCCTGACCTCAGGGGCGCAGGGGCTCGCCGCGCTGCGCAGCTTTCCCTACCCGCTGAGTTTCGCCGTGGATGCCAGCAAGCCCGATGCGGCGGAACGGATGGCGCTCTACCGTGAAGCCGGATTTGAAGTGGTGGCGATGGTGGGGTTGCCCGAGGGCGCACAGCCCAGCGATGCGGAAACCACGTTCAATGTTGTGCTGCCGCGTCTGGATCAGGTTGTCGCGGTGCTGGAGGCCCCCGATGGCGGCTTTCAGGCCAGCCGCGACCTGTCGGACCAGATCACCGCGATCCTTGCCGATACCGGGCATGGGCTGATCACCCAGGACAAGGGGCTGAACACGATGCCCAAGCTTGCCCGCAAGGAAGGCGTGCCTGCCGATCCGATCTTTCGCGATTTCGACAGCAGCGGGCAGAGCGCCACGGTGATCCGTCGGTTCCTGGATCAGGCGGCGTTCAAGGCGGGGCAGGAAGGCGCTGTGATCATGCTGGGCCGGTTGCGGCCCGATACAATCTCGGCGCTGTTGCTCTGGGGTTTGCAGGACCGGGCCAGCAGCGTGGCGCTGGTGCCTGTATCGGCTGTTCTGACACGGGAATAGGCCTGGGGTCGGGGGCGATTTTTTTGAAAAAATCGGACCGGACTTTTTGAAAAGTCCGACGTCTCTGGCGGATGCAGGGTGCAATCGGAATGAGCTCGCTGATCCCGACATCGGCGGGTTTCACGGGCAAACAGGCCTGCGACCTGAGGCGATTTTTTTGAAAAAATCGATCCGGACTTTTTGAAAAGTCCGACGTCTCTGGCTGATGCAGGGTGCAATCGGAATGAGCTCGATGGTTCCGACATCGGCGGGTTTCACAGGTAAACAGGCCTACGACCGGAGCCGATTTTTTTGAAAAAATCGGTCCGGACTTTTTGAAAAGTCCGGCTCTTTCCCTAGCCGATGCAGGGGGCAATCGGAATGACAGCGCTGGCCTGATCGGAGAATGCCATTTCAAGCGTCGTCTCGCCCATCACCAGTGTGACCACCGCGCCTGCGATCTCGCTGCCGGAGATGGTTTCGGGACGGCCCGTGCCGGTGTCGTCCACATCCAGCGAGAAGCTGACAACGCCCCCCGCCGCCAGCCCCGCAAGGTTCAGGCTCAGCACCGTGTCGCCGTCCGCCAATTCAGGCAGGCCCAGAAGCGCGCCGCGTCCTTCGATCACCTCGAACGGCTGGTAGACATCCACACCAGCCCCACCCGGTGTTGCGTCGAACAGCAGCCCTGCGGCGGCGGCACCGATGTCCAGCGTCAGCGTGGCCTCTGCCAGCGGGCAGGTGCCGGTGTTGGTCAGGACAAACCTGTCCTTGGGCGCGCCTTCGAAAAAGTGCAGGCTCAGGTCGGCCTGGGCGCTGCCGGCGCATAGCATCAAAAGGCAGGTGGCAATGCGGATCATCTGGTGGCTCCTTCGGGGTCGCAGGAACAGGTAGTGCTGCCGCGCGGAAGAACAATCAGATGATTTCATCCTCGTCGAACAGCGGGTCGCTTTCCAGCTGGGTGGCCAGGTCGTCCACCGTGGCCTCCGCCGCGCGGGGGCTGAGCTTGGCCAGGTGAAAGACCGCATCGCCTTCGTTCACCACGGGCAGGATCGCGCGGCCGATCAGGATGCCGGGTTCGGGCGCGATCAGGTCCGTCTCCACCGCGCCGAAAGGGTCCGAGACCGTGGCCAGCACATCGCCTTTTTCGACGGTTTCGCCTTCTCCGCGAAAGGTGCGCAGCAGCCCGCCCGCAGGCGCCCGCAGCCAGTGGGAAGAGGTGCACAGATAGGGCGCGACCCGCGCCCTTGCGATGCCCTTGGCGGGCAGCATGTCATGGCCGCGCATCACCCGCAGGATGCCCGCGACCCCGGCACGCACGGCCATTTCGTCAAACCGCAGCCCTTCGCCCGCTTCATAGAGCAGGATCGGCACGCCATGTTTGCCTGCCACCGCGCGCAGGGACCCTTCGCGCAGACCCGATGTCAGCACCACGGGCGCGCCGAAATCCAGCGCCATCTTCTGGGTCACCTTGTCGGAGGGCGAGACCCGCACCTGCGGCAGGTTGGTGCGGTGGATCGCGGCGGAATGCAGGTCGATCCCGAAATCGCAGCGCAGCACGACCTCTTGCAGGAAAATATGCGCCAGCCGCGCCCCCAGCGAGCCGGAGGGATGGCCCGGAAAACAGCGGTTCAGGTCGCGCCGGTCGGGCAGATAGCGCGAGCGGCTGAGAAAGCCGAAGGAATTGACCACCGGGATCACCAACAGCGTGCCGCGCAGGGATTTGAGCTGTGGCGCGCGCAGCAGGCGGCGCAGGATCTCGACCCCGATCACCTCGTCGCCGTGTACGGCAGCGCTGACGAACATGGTGGGGCCGGGGCGCTTGCCGTGATGTACTTCGATGGACAGGTGAACCGGCGTGTGATCGGGCAGGATCGAGACCGGCAGGTCAACGCCAAGGCTGGTGCCGGGGGTGACGGAGTGCCCCGCGATCTCGAAAGGCGCGCGGCTGGGCACGGTCAGCGGTTCCCCTGTCCGCCAAAGCGTGCGGCATCTGCGGCGGCCCGCCGGATGGCGTTGGATTTATGCACGGTCTCCATGTATTCGGAGTCAGCATCGCTGTCATAGACCACGCCGCCACCGGCCTGGATATAGAGGATCTCGTCCTTGATCACGGCGGTGCGCAGGGCGATGCACATGTCCATGTCGCCGCCCGCGCTGAAATAGCCGACACCGCCGCCGTAAAGGCCGCGTTTCTCGGGCTCAAGCTCGTCGATGATCTCCATCGCGCGCACCTTGGGCGCGCCCGACACAGTGCCGGCAGGCATCCCGGCAAAGAAGGCGTCCAGCGCATCGCAGCCTTCCTTCAACTCGCCCACCACGTTTGAGACGATGTGCATGACATGGCTGTAGCGTTCGACGATGAATTCTTCGGTCGGGCGCACGGTGCCGACCTTGGCCACGCGGCCCACGTCATTGCGGCCCAGATCCAGCAGCATCAGGTGCTCGGCCAGTTCCTTTTGGTCCAGCAGCAGGTCAGCTTCCAATGCGCGGTCTTCTTCCGGCGTGGCACCGCGGGGCCGGGTGCCTGCCACGGGTCGGATGGTGATCTGATTGCCAAAGACCCGGACCAGGATTTCGGGGCTGGCGCCCACCACATTAAAGCCGCCGAAGTTGAAATAGAACATGAAGGGCGAGGGGTTGGTGCGCCGCAGGCTGCGATAAAGCGTAAAGGGGTCCTGGGTGAAACCCTGCGCCCAGCGTTGGCTTGGCACCACCTGAAAGATGTCGCCCGCCGCGATATAGTCGCGCGCCTTTTCCACAGCAGCCTTATAGCCGTCGCGGGTGAAGTTGCTGACGGGTTCCGGCGCTTCATGCGCGTCGCCCAGATCGCGCGAGGTGGCAGGCATGGCGCGTTCCAGATCGCGCACCGCGTCCATCACCCGCTCGGCGGCCTGCGCGTAGGCGGCGCGTGCCGATTGCCCGTCAGAGACCCAGGCGGGGGAGACCACGGTGACCTCGCCCTTGACCCCGTCGAGCACGGCAATGACCGAAGGGCGCACCATCACCGCGTCGGGCAGGCCCAGCGGGTCGGGGTTCACATTCGGCAGATGTTCGACCAGACGGATCATGTCATAGCCCAGGTAGCCGAACAGGCCCGCCGCCGCCTGCGGCAGATCGTCGGGCAGGTTGATCCGGCTTTCAGCGATGACGCCGCGCAGCACGTCCAGCGGATTGCCGGGCATCTCTTCGAAAGCATCGGCGTCATAGCGGGCGGCGCGGTTCACCGCCGAGCTTTCGCCCCGGCAGCGCCAGATCAGGTCAGGCTTCATCCCGATGATGGAATAGCGCCCGCGCACCTCGCCGCCGGTGACCGATTCCAGCACAAAGGCGTTTTCGGCGGCCCCGGTGAGTTTCAGCATCAGCGACACAGGTGTGTCCAGATCGGCGGCCAGCCGGGTAAAGACAATCTGGTTTTCGCCTGCGCCATAGCCTTTGGCGAAATCCTCAAATGCCGGTGTCAGTGTCATAAGTGCCGCCGATCAGGGAAAGTTGACATGAACGGCTTGCAGCGCGCGCTGGTCCACCTTCGGCCCGGCGCGGCGCACCACGTCATCGGCAAAGACCGAATAGAGGTCCTGCGACAATGTCTGGCTGAGCTGATCGGAAAGCCGCGCGCGCAGGGCGGCGGATTCCTCGTTCTCGCTGGCCTCGTCGATCGCGTCCAGGCGGACGATCACCACATTGCCGTCCCCCGGCAGCACGGTCACAGCGCCCGGTTCCATGCCGAACACCGCCTCCATGAAGCCGTCGGGCGTGCCGTCGATAAAGGCGCGGCGGGTCTGGTTTTCCTCGATGATCGCATCAAGCCCCGCCTCTTCGAAGGAGGCGGTGCCGCCCAGCGTCTGGACCAGCTCCTTTGCCTGCTCGGTCAGTTGCGCAACGGTTTGGTCGGCGGTCCATGCGGCAAGCACGTCATCGCGGGCCTGCTCGAACGGCTCGGGGCGTTCCTCCAGCCGTTCGTCCAGACGCAGCGCAAAGACGCCGCCGTCTTCCATTTGCTCGATGCGCGGAAAATCCTCTGCCGTGACATCGGCGGCCACGTCGCGGAACGCCGTGTAGGCGGCGATGCCTTCGCTGCTTTCGGGGGTCCAGTCGATGGTGCCAAGGGTCATGTGGGTTTCCTCGGCCATCTGTTCCAGGGTCACGCCACCGGCAAGCTGGTCGTCCAGCTCCTGTGCGCGGGCCTCTACCGCGCGCACGGCGCGGCCTGTGGCCAGTTCCGCCTGAAGCGCCGGGCGGGCTTCCTCGAATGTGGTGTTCTGCGCGGGCAGCACGCCGTTCACCCGGAACAGGGCGGGGCCCAGCGGGCTGGGCAGGGGGCCGACAATGTCGCCCACCTCGGCGGCAAAGACCGCTTCGCCTGCGGCGTCCAGTTCCAGCCTGCCGACATCGCCCAAGTCGATGTCCGCCAGTTCAAGCCCGCGTTCCTCCACCAGCGCGTTGAACGTGGTGCCATCGACCTCAAGCGCGGCAGCGGCCCGGTCGGCGCTTTCCTGATCGGCGAAGACCAGACGCTCCACCAGGCGGCGTTCAGGCTGCTGGAATTCGGCGGCGCGGTCGTCATAGGCGCGGCGCAGTTCCTCTTCCGGCACTTCAACCTGGTCCAGCATGGCATCGGGAGACAGCCAGGCATAGGTGATCTTCTTGGTCAGGGGCAGCATGAAAGCGTCCTGATTTTCATCGTAAAAGGCGCGCAGCTCCTCTTCGGTGGGGTCTGCCAGCGGGGTGGTCAGATTGCTGTCGTCCAGCACGCTCCAGGTAAAGCTGCGTTCCTGGGCGATATAGGTCATCAGCGTATCGGCATAGGTGGCGGGCATCACCACGCCTGCGGTGACCGAGCGTTGCAGCAGGGTGCGTGCCGCTTCCTCGCGCAGGGAGGTTTCGAATTCGCCCTCGGACAAGCCGCCCTGTTGCAGGGCAAAGCGGTAGGCATCGCGGTCGAACTTGCCATCTACGCCCTGAAAGGCGGGAATGTTCAGGATGTCCTCGCGCAGTGCCTCGTCGCCGATGGACAGGCCCAGTTGCGCGGTTTCATGGTCCAGCGCCCGGTTGCGCACCAGCCGTTGCAGCACGGCACGGTCCAGCCCGATTTCCTGCGCGCGGGCAAAGGGCAGGCTTTCGCCGGTCTGCTGTTTGATGGCGCGGATTTCGTTCTGCAACTGACGTGCATAGGCGTCCACCGGGATGGATTTGTCACCCACCGTGCCGATGGAGCGCAGATTGCCCGACAGGTTGACTGCGCCAAAGCCGCCCAGACCGAGGATCAGAAGACCCATCAGAATCCAGACCGCGGTTTTTGAAATGCTCGA
The DNA here is from genome assembly GCF_001650875.1 of Sulfitobacter sp. EhC04. GTDB lineage: Bacteria > Pseudomonadota > Alphaproteobacteria > Rhodobacterales > Rhodobacteraceae > Sulfitobacter. The sequence continues at coordinate 25,031 of NZ_LXYI01000005.1, read as the reverse complement.
CCCTTTGGCCATGTGCCATCACCCTTTTTTACTTTCGCAACTGTCTATGCGCCCGACCGGCGCGGGGCAAGCAACTATGCAGGTTTTGCAGCGCTTTGGATCAACCGGGGTTGAGGTCCGCCAGCCGGTCGAACAGCACAGCGATCCCGGCGGCGTCGAGATTGGCAAAGGCGATGCGCAGTTGCCGCTCTCCGGTGGCGTCGCCCTCGGGGCAGAACATCGTGCCGGGCAGGCAGAGGATGCCAGCCGTGCGGACCAGTTCGGGGGCAAGTGTGGCGGCACTTTGTGCAAAGGGATGCTGCATATAGGCGAAATAGCCGCCCAGCCCCAGCAGTTTCCAGCCCAGCGGTTCCAGCCGGGGCATATTGGCCGTGATCGCGGCACGGCGCGCGAGGATTTCGTCACGTTCCCCGGCCAGCCATTGCGACAGGTTCTGCATGCCCCAGAGCGCCCCATGCTGGCCCAGTTGCGCGGGGCAGATGGCCACGGTGTCGAGGAATTTTTCCACTTCCGCCAGCCGCCGCTCGGAGGTGATCATCGCACCGACGCGGTGCCCGGTCAGCCGGTAGGCCTTGGAGAAGGAATAGAGGTGGATGAGTGTCTCGGCCCAGTCCGGGTCCTGGAACAGCGCATGGGGCGGGCCGCTGCGGCTGTCGAAATCGCGGTAGGTTTCGTCCAGGATCAGCGCGATGCCATGGCGGCGGGCAAGGTCGAAGAAGGCCTGCACCAGATCGGCGGGATATTCGACACCGCCGGGGTTGTTGGGCGTGACCAGGGCGATGGCGCGGGTGCGCGGGGTGATCAGCGCGGCGGCGTGATCGGGATCGGGCAGCAGGTCGGGGCGTGTGGCCAGCGGGATTGCCGCAACGCCGGACATGTCGAGCCACATTTTATGATTGAAATACCAAGGGGTTGGAAGGATAACTTCATCCCCTTCGGCGCAGAGCGTCGCGATGGCGGCGGCAAAGGCCTGATTGCAGCCGGAGGTGATGCAGACCTGCACCGGGGTGACGGACCCGGCGTAGTGCTGGCCGGTCTGCGCCGCCAGTTCCGCGCGCAGTTCCGGCAGGCCCAGCACCGGGCCGTAAAGATGTGCCTCGTCATTGGTCAGGGCGGCATCGGCCATCGCCTGGCGCAGCGCCGGCGGCGGCGGGTCCACCGGGGCGGCTTGGCTGACGTTGATCAGCGGGCGGTCGGGGGCAAAGTCCACGCCCTGCAACCAGCGGCGCGCCTCCATCACGGGCGGGGCAAAGGTGGTGGCGGTGCGCGGGAGTGTCATGCGTGGGGTCCTTGCTGCACGGACGGGAGCCTCCGGCGGGGAATATTTAAGGCCAAAAAGAGGGGAAGGGGTCAGTCCTTGCCCCGGTAGGGTTCGACATATTGCAGGGCCATGTCCCAGGGAAAGAAGATCCATGTGTCCTGGCTGACCTCGGTGATGAATGTATCGACCTGGGGGCGGCCCTTGGGCTTGGCGTAGACGGTGGCGAAATGGGCCTTGGGGTACATCTTGCGGACCACTTCGAGGGTTTTGCCGCTGTCCACCAGGTCGTCGATGATCAGGATGCCGGTGCCGTCGCCCATCAGCGTTGCATCGGGGGCCTTGAGCACCTGTGCCTCGGACTGGTCCTGATGGTCATAGGATTTGACCGAGATCGTATCGACCGTGCGGATGTCGAGTTCGCGCGCCGCGATCATCGCCGGGGCCATGCCGCCACGGGTGATGGCAACCACGGCACGCCATGCGCCGCCATCGGGCCCTTCGCCATCCAGCCGCCAGGCCAAGGCGCGGCTGTCGCGGTGGATCTGGTCCCATGAGATGTGAAAGCCTTTCTCGTGGGGCAGGCGGTTGGCGTCGCGGGGGTCGGACATGGGGTTACCTTTCGATCAGCAGCCGGGCGCCGAACGCTCCCAGCAGCAGGGCGGCGATGCGGTCGAAGACCGGTTTCAGGCGCAGATAGCCCTGCCGCGCCACAGGCGTGCTGAGCAGGGTGGCAAAGAGGCTGTAGAACAGGATTTCCAGCACCACATGATTGAACACGACAAAGGCAATTTCGCCCGCGTTCATGCCCCTTGGAAAGACCACGAGGATCAGGGCGGCGGCAAACAGCATTGATTTGGGGTTGCCGAGGTTGACCAGCGCACCGGCCATCAGGTTGCGGCCGGCTGGTCGCGGCACCGCATCGCCGGGGGCCTGGCGGGCGTGCCGCCAGGTCTGCACCGCAATCCAGATCAGATAGAGCGCGCCGGCAACCTTGAGCGTGACATAGGCCCAGGGGGCCAGCGCCAGCAGCCGGTCGAGCCCCAGAAAGGCCGAGGCTGTCCAGCAGCCGGCCGCCAGTGCCAGCCCGACGCCGCTGAGCAGCCCCGCGACCCGGCCCGCGCTGACCGTGGTCTTGATGACAAAGATCATCGCCGCACCCGGACTGGCGAGGGCCGCCAGCAGCAGCAGGTTAAAGGCGACCAGGCTTTCCAGGGTCATCGGTCAGGCTCACTCCTTGGCCATGTCGGGCGCGTCCACGGCCTTCATGCCGACAACATGATACCCGGCGTCCACATGCAGGTTCTCGCCGGTGGTGCCGGAGCCGAGATCGCTGAGCAGGTAGAGCGCCGCCTTGCCGACGTCGTCGATGGTGACATTGCGGCGCAGCGGAGAGTTGTATTCGTTCCACTTCATGATGTAGCGGAAATCGCCGATCCCGGAGGCTGCGAGCGTCTTGATCGGGCCTGCGCTGATTGCGTTGACGCGGATGCCGTCCTTGCCCAGATCCTCGGCCAGGTATTGCACGGAGGCCTCCAGCGCCGCCTTGGCCACGCCCATGACATTATAATGCGGCATGACCTTTTCCGCACCGTAATAGGTGAGGGTCAGCGCGCTGCTGCCGGGCGACATCATCTTTTCCGCGCGCTGCATGACGGCGGTAAAGGAATAGACGGAAATATCCATCGACATCGCGAAATTGCCGCGGCTGGTATCGACATAGCGGCCGCGCAGCTCGCTTTTGTCAGAAAACCCAATGGCATGAACGACAAAATCAAGGGCGCCCCAGCGGTCCTTGAGGCCGTCGAACAGCGCGTCCAGGCTGGCCTCGTCGCCAACGTCGCAGGGCAGCACGATATCGCTGCCGAGCTGAGCGGCCAGCGGATCGACCCGCTTTTTCAGCGCATCACCCTGATAGGAGAACGCCAGTTCCGCCCCGGCCTCGGCCAGGGTCCGGGCAATGCCCCAGGCGATGGATTTGTCATTGGCAAGGCCCATGATCAGCCCACGCTTGCCTTGCATCAAAGTGTTTTCCATGGGCACCGAACCTTTGCATTTTACATTACCGCATACCTCTAGGGCATTGCGGCCATGCCATCAAGATGTCAGCCTTTGGCATGTTAGCGCCAACTACCGGATTGGTTGTACAAAAATCGGTCCGGCGGCTTGTTGCGTTATGTCATTTGATATAGCGCTATGGGGATCGGTGCGTTTTGCGGCGTTCGATTATGAAATTGGGATACCACATGGAAAAACGCACCGGTATTTTTGCGGGGCAGGATCCGTTCGAAATCGCCCGGCAGTGGCTGGGCGAGGCGGAAGTCAAAGAACCCAACGACCCAAACGCGATCGCCCTGGCGACGGTGGATGATGAAGGTCTGCCGAATGTGCGGATGGTGTTGCTCAAGGAGATCGAGGCGGATGCCTTTGTCTTTTATACCAATTACGAGAGCGCCAAGGCGCAGGAACTGGACAGCGCGGGCAAGGCGGCCTTTGTCATGCATTGGAAATCGCTGCGCCGCCAGATCCGGGTGCGCGGGCTGATCACCCGCGAGGAGGGGCCGAAGGCCGATGCCTATTACAAGAGCCGGTCGCTGGGCAGCAGGCTGGGGGCCTGGGCCTCGGCGCAGTCGCGCCCGCTGAAAAGCCGTGCGGCGCTGGTGGCCGAAGTGGCAAAGGTGACGGCAGCAAAGGGCACGGACCCGGCACGGCCGCCGTTTTGGGGAGGATACCGGATCACGCCATTGGAGATCGAGTTCTGGGCCGATGGTGAGTTTCGGCTGCACAACCGGTTTCGGTGGCACCGAGGCGATTTCTTGTCCCCCTGGGACGTGACACGCCTTAACCCCTGAGTATCAAAGAACTGTTTTTTGTGATAGGTTTCGTGAATTTTCCGGCCCCAGGGCTCGGAGACAACTGATAAAGGACGATTGTGCAGGACGACCGCGACATACCGAATGAGACAGGACCCGAAGCGCCCGAGGGAACGGCGGTGTCTGGCGTCGTGAAATGGTTCGACCCGATAAAAGGGTTCGGCTTTGTCGTGGCGGACGAGGGTGGGCCGGATATCCTGCTGCATGTGAATGTGCTGCGCAACTTCGGCCAAAGCTCTGTCACGGACGGCGCGCGGGTGGAGGTTATTGCGCAGCGCACCGACCGGGGGGTGCAGGCCACCGCCGTTCTGGCGATTCAGCCGCCCGAGAACATCCAGTCCGCCGCACTGCCGGATATCGTGGGGCTGGACCGCAGCGCGGTGGCGGCGGCACCTCTGGAACCTGCACGGGTAAAGTGGTTCGATAAATCGAAGGGATTCGGGTTTGCCAATGTCTTTGGCAAGCCGCAGGATGTGTTTCTGCATATCGAAGTGCTTCGTCTGTCCGGCCTGTCCGATTTGCAGCCGGGAGAAGCACTGGCAATGCGGGTGATCGAAGGCAAGCGCGGCCGTATGGCCGCAGAGGTGCAGGCATGGGAAACCGTCTTGACGGAACGCGAAGACGAATAGGGATCTGTGCCGCCACGCTCGCCCTTGCTGTAATGATGCCCTTTGCGGCGCAGGCCCGGTCTGACTGTCGCGCGGATACGGTCCTGTTGCGCGGCGATTGGGGAACCGTGCGGTTCAACGTCGAGATTGCGGATGACCCGCAGGAGCAGCAACGCGGGCTGATGGGGCGCACCTCAATGCCGGTGTCTTCGGGGATGTTGTTTGTCTATCCTGGGCCGCGCCGCTCAAGTTTCTGGATGCGCAATACGCTGATTCCCCTCGATATGCTGTTCATCGACGCCACCGGCGTCGTGCGCCATATCCATCACAACGCCATACCGCTGGATGAAACCGCTATTTTCGGCGGGGACAACGTTTTGGCGGTGCTTGAGATCAACGGCGGTCTGGCCAATCGGTTGGGGATCAATGAGGGCACCCAAGCGCGCCATCCGGCATTTGCGCGGTTCGGGGCGGCATGGCCGTGCGAGACACCGTAATCTAGGTCTTTTCATTCGCGAAGCCAGCGACTAAAGAGGCCAGGTCGGAGCGTGGCGCAGCCTGGTAGCGCACCTGTTTTGGGTACAGGGGGTCGGAGGTTCGAATCCTCTCGCTCCGACCACTTTCATATATGTTAGATTTCAGGCCAGATAGACGTTTGGGTCACATCGCTGATCCGGTGCCCGTTGCTGCGTCAGAAGGACGGGGCAGGGGCTAAGCGGTCATTCGTGAAAAATGCAGCGAAGGCCCGGCACCTTCGGCTTGTTCCGGGTTTTGGCTACCAGTGATCGACGGCAACAGAGTCTACCAACCGGACCCTGGCGGCCGTCGCGCCGCTGTGTGCCAGCCCGGCCCGATGCGGCTGACCCCCTACATGTGGTGTGTTTGCCTCATTCACCTTCCAGATGCGGTGGGTGTTTGCCGGCGATTCTTGACCTGAGGCACAGGCCAACGTGACATTTTTGTGAATCGCGGCAGGATTTTTCGATAAAACCAAATCGCCACCTTTTGGCCAAGTTGTTCACAGCACCTCTGTGGATAACTTCATGCAATGGGTGAGCCATTACCCCTAAATGTGCCGTAACATTTGGAGAATAGCGCTGGGGACGGGACCTCCCCCATCCGGGGGGGGCTGGGGATATTAACCGTATGAATCGGAGCCCGACAGGTCGCGCAAAAATACTGGCTTCGGTCAACCATAAAGATTGGAAGAATTTTCAAAAAATTCGTTGACCCGAACCCCCATGATACGTCAGTTTGTGTAGACCGACGATGACGCCACAATATGTAGTGGTTAACGCTCGCAGGGCGCATCAGGGCAGAAGACAGGCACCAGACGTAACTTCGTTAAATGCTGCAAGAACGCAGAGGGACAGGTTCCTTCCGTGGTCGGTCCTTCCGTGCCTTTTGTCGGCAATGAATGGGGTGGGGACGGCCTGCAATGACAGGTGGGTTTCCGTAGATTGTAAATGCTGGATATGAGGCAGTAAAAAATGAAAATTGAACGTCAGTTTACGACCGCAGGCAAAGACGCATACGCGGACCTGGATTTTGTCAGCACAATTTCCGAAATCCGCAATCCGGACGGCTCCGTCGTGTTCAAGCTCGACGATGTCGAAGTGCCTTCCGGCTGGAGCCAGGTCGCAAGTGACGTCATCGCGCAGAAATATTTCCGCAAGGCGGGCGTGCCCTCCGCGTTGAAAAAGGTGAAGGAAAAGGGCGTGCCCGAATTCCTGTGGCGCTCTGTGCCCGCTGAAGGGGCCGAAATGGGCGGTGAAACCTCTTCCAAGCAGGTGTTCGACCGTCTGGCCGGTGCCTGGGCCTATTGGGGCTGGAAAGGTGGCTATTTCACCACCGAAGAAGACGCCCGCGCCTATTTTGACGAAATGCGCCACATGCTGGCCAGCCAGCGCGCGGCCCCCAACAGCCCGCAGTGGTTCAATACCGGCCTGCATTGGGCTTACGGCATCGACGGTCCCGCGCAGGGCCATTACTATGTCGATTACAAGACCGGCAAACTGACCCGTTCCAAATCCTCTTACGAACACCCCCAACCGCACGCCTGCTTTATCCAGTCGGTCGCGGACGATCTGGTAGGCGATGGCGGCATCATGGACCTGTGGGTCCGCGAGGCGCGTCTGTTCAAATACGGCTCCGGCACCGGCACCAACTTCTCCTCGCTGCGCGCAGCCGGTGAGAAACTGTCGGGCGGTGGCAAATCATCCGGCCTGATGGGCTTTCTCAAGATCGGCGACCGTGCCGCCGGTGCCATCAAATCGGGCGGCACCACGCGCCGCGCGGCCAAGATGGTGATCGTCGATGCCGACCACCCCGATATCGAGGAATTCATCAACTGGAAGGTGCTCGAAGAGCAGAAGGTCGCCTCCATCGTTGCGGGCTCCAAGATGCACGAACAGAAGCTGAACCTTCTGTTCAAGGCGATCAAGGAATGGGACGGTGCAGTGGCAGATGCCTATGATCCGGCCAAGAATGACGCGCTGAAACAGGCGATCCGCGAAGCCAAGAAGGTCGCCATCCCGGAAACATACGTCGAACGCGTGCTGGACTATGCCAAGCAGGGCCACACCAGCATCGAATTCCCGACCTATGACACCGACTGGGATTCAGAGGCCTACAACTCCGTTTCCGGCCAGAACTCCAACAACTCGATCCGCGTGACCAACGCCTTCCTGACCGCCGTTGAAAAAGACGCCGACTGGGAATTGACCGACCGCACCACCGGCAAGGTGGCCAAGACCATCCGCGCCCGTGACCTCTGGGCCCAGGTTGGCCATGCCGCATGGGCCTGTGCCGATCCCGGCATCCAGTACCACGACACGGTGAACGACTGGCACACATGCCCCGAAGACGGCGCGATCCGCGGCTCCAACCCGTGCTCCGAATACATGTTCCTGGACGATACCGCCTGCAACCTGGCGTCGATGAACCTGCTGACCTTCCTTGAGGACGGTGTGTTCAACGTCGAAGCCTATATGCACGCCGCGCGTCTGTGGACCGTGACGCTGGAAATCTCGGTGATGATGGCGCAGTTCCCCTCCAGGGAAATCGCGCAGCGGTCCTATGACTTCCGCACGCTGGGTCTGGGCTATGCGAACATCGGCGGCTTGCTGATGAACATGGGCTATTCCTATGACAGCGACGAGGGCCGCGCGCTTTGCGGGGCGCTGACCGCGATCATGACCGGCGTGTCCTATGCCACCTCTGCCGAGATGGCGGGCGAGCTGGGGGCATTTCCGGGCTATGAAAAGAACGGCAGCCACATGCTGCGCGTCATCCGCAACCACCGCAATGCGGCCTACGGCAATGACACCGGCTATGAATTGCTGTCGGTCAAGCCCGTCCCGCTCGACCACGCCAACTGCCCGCAGCCCGGTCTGGTCGATGTGGCCATGTCCACCTGGGACGAGGCGCTGACCCTGGGCGAGGAACACGGCTATCGCAACGCGCAGGTTTCCGTGATCGCGCCGACCGGCACCATCGGTCTGGTGATGGATTGCGACACAACCGGCATCGAGCCTGACTTTGCCCTGGTGAAGTTCAAGAAGCTGGCCGGGGGTGGCTATTTCAAGATCATCAACCAGTCGGTGCCTGCGGCGCTGGAAAAGCAGGGCTATGGCTCCGCCCAGATCGAGGAAATCGTGTCCTACGCCGTGGGCCACGGCACCATCGGCAATGCGCCCGGCATCAACCACACCTCGCTGGCAGGCCACGGCTTTGGCCCGAACGAACTGGCCAAGGTGGACAAGGCGCTGGCCTCGGCCTTTGACATCCGCTTTGTGTTCAACCAATGGACCCTGGGCGCGGATTTCTGCAAGAACGTGCTGGGCATCCCGGCGGACAAGCTGAACGATCCGACCTTCGACCTGCTGAAATCGCTTGGTTTCACCCGTGCCGACATCGACGCGGCCAACGACCACGTCTGTGGCACCATGACGCTGGAAAGGGCACCGCACCTGAAGCAAGAGCATTACAGCATCTTCGACTGTGCCAACCCCTGCGGCAAGAAGGGCAAGCGCTACCTGTCGGTCAACAGCCACATCTACATGATGGCAGCGGCGCAAAGCTTCATCTCGGGCGCGATCTCCAAGACGATCAACATGCCCAATGACGCAAGCATCGAGGATTGCCAGAAAGCCTATGAACTGTCCTGGAGCCTGGGGATCAAGGCCAACGCGCTCTACCGCGACGGCTCGAAACTCAGCCAGCCGCTGGCCGCGGCCCTGATCGAAGATGATGACGAGGCGGCGGAGGTGCTGGAAAGCGGCTCCCTGCAGGAGAAAGCCACCGTGCTGGCCGAAAAGATCGTGGAAAAGGTGATCGTCAAGGAGATCATCAAATCGCACCGCGAAAAGATGCCCCAACGCCGCAAGGGCTATACCCAGAAGGCCAACGTGGGCGGCCACAAGGTCTATCTGCGCACCGGTGAATACGGGGACGGCAAGCTGGGCGAGATCTTTATCGACATGCACAAGGAAGGTGCCGGGTTCCGCGCGATGATGAACAACTTCGCCATCGCGGTGTCGGTCGGGCTTCAGTACGGCGTGCCGCTGGAGGAATTCGTCGATGCCTTCACCTTCACCAAGTTCGAACCTGCGGGCATGGTGCAGGGCAATGACAGCATCAAGAACGCGACCTCGATCCTTGACTACATCTTCCGCGAGCTGGCGGTCAGCTACCTCGACCGGACCGATCTGGCCCATGTGAAGCCGGAAGGTGCCACATTTGACGATCTGGGCCGGGGCGAAGAGGAAGAAGGCGTGGCAAATGTCTCCGAAATCTCGGAAAGCGCCGCGACCAAGAGCCTCGAAGTGCTGCGACAGATCAGCTCGACCGGCTATCTGCGCAACCGTCTGCCGCAGGAACTGGTGGTGCTTCAGGGCGGCCAGCGCGAGATGGCAGCCGCCGTCGCCGCAGCCGCGCCGCAGGTCAACGGCAATGCCGCTGTCGCGATGTCGGCAAGCACATCGGTGGCCACCGGAGCGGTCAGCATGGATGCCCGGACCAAGGCCAAGATGCAGGGCTACGAAGGCGAGGCCTGCGGCGAATGCGGCAACTACACGCTGGTGCGCAACGGGACCTGCATGAAGTGCAACACCTGCGGTGGGACGTCGGGCTGTAGCTGAAGGGAAGATCAAATGTTGTGGGATGAGCGAAAGCACAAAATGCCTCGCATAAAGCCCTTACGGCCAAAACTACAAGAACCCGAGCCGCTGCTCAGGCCGATTGAAGTACCAGAGGAGGCGAGATGGTGTGGGTTTTGCACTTTTTATATCCTTCCTAAGGATTTGAACCGAAAAGACTGCGCGCTTTGCGGCGGACAGTTTTGATAACAAACCGGGTGGGTTCTCATGGTTTGCGGTGCAAACCATCGCCACCCACTCCGCAGCCCCGGCACAGCCGGGGCGCGGGACACGGAGCGCGTGCGCGTGCTCTGGACGACGTTCAGGCCGCAGGCAAAAAAACACCGAGCGGTTAACAAATTGAGCTTGAACGGCGAAACTCAAGGGGGCACTTCGGTGCTCCCTTTTTCTGTCTGAAAGGATGAGAGCTGACTCCGGCCTTTTCAAGGAAAGGCCTCTGTCAGGGGAGATTGCGTTTGAAGGGTAAACGCAATCGGAACGGCGAAACTGGAGGAGGGCTTCGGCTCTCTTTTTTTTCTGTCTGAAAGGATGAGAGCTGACTCCGGCCTTTGAAACAAATGCCCTTTGCCGTACATGCAGCCCACGCAGAGAACGGCCGGCTTGAGCCCATGTTGAACGATGCCTGCCAGGCCAGGTTCGCTGATGCAGCGATACGATCTGCACCGCGTGCCGGGCCGCACTTACGCAGGTCGGGACAAGCGCCGACTATGGGCGACGAGCGCATCCGCAAAGGCGGACATCGCGTTGGATATGTCGCGCGACGGGTAGAAAAGGAAGAAACCCGGAACCGGCGCAAGGTGGTCGTCCAGGACGGTCACCAACCGGCCCGCATGAAGCTCCTCACTCACCATATGATGCCATAGGTAAGCGAGCCCCAGCCCTTGCATCGCCGCTTGCCGCAGCAGGGCACCGTCATTGAAGACGCTGCCGGCAGGTTTGTGGTGGTCCGTCTTGCCCGAAGCCCCGGTAAACCGCCACGGCATCACCCGACGGCCGGACTGCATGCGGTATCCCAGGCAGGTATGTTGACCCAGGTCGCCGGGGCATTCGGGTGTTCCCGCGCGGGCAAGGTAGTCCGGTGCGGCGACCACGACGGGACGGGTTTCTGTCGTGAGGCGCCGCGCAATCATGTCCTGTTCAAGCCGATCGCCGAGGCGAATGCCGCCGTCGAAGCGCCCCTGGACCAGGTCATCGAGCGTGTCCGTGGCCGCGATCTCGACCCTGACGCCGGGGTAGTCAGCTTGAAAGGCGGGGAGCATCGGCAGCACCAGCAGCTCCGCCGCATCTCGCCCCATGGTAAGGCGGAGGGTGCCTGTGGGTTGGTCCGCGCTGGCATCTAGTTGCGACAGGGCCGCCGCTATTTCATCAAGGGCAGGGCCAAGCCGCGAGAGCAATGCTTCGCCAACAGCCGTCGGCGCGACCGAGCGTGTGGTGCGCGACAACAGACGCTGGCCGATGTCCGTCTCGAGGCGGCGGATTGCGTGGCTCAACGCGGATTGCGATACGCCCAGCTCCGCCGCGGCCTTGGTGAAGCTGCCCTGTTCGGCCACGACGCGAAGCGCCGCAAGGGTATCAAGTCGGTCGCGTGCCATTTATGACTCCATTTCATTAACCCCAGAGAAATGACGGACTTCCGGCGCAAATGAAAGGTCCATATCTGTTGGTCATGAAACACAGCGCGCCCCGAATGCGGCACCGCGAGAGAAATAGGATACCTCAATGACTGACATGATCACCCGGATGAACCCGCCCTCCCTGCCAGACACTACGGCAATCGGCTATGCGCAGATCTCGGTCGCAGAGCCAGGGCGCATGGCCTTCGTGTCGGGACAAGTGGCCAGCGCAGAAGCCGTTGAAATAGGTTTTGACGCGCAGGTGGCTGACGTGATGGCGAAAGCTGCCGCCGCGCTTGAAGCACTGGATGCAACCCCCGCAGACATCGTCATGGCGCGGGTCTACGTGGTCGACCTTGACCAGGCCCGGCTGGGCGCGACGGTCGAAAGGTTCAACGCCTTCTGCAACGGAGCCACGCCGTCGCTGACCGGTGTCGGCGTCGCCGCGCTGGCCGGTCCCGGTCTGCTGATCGAAATGGAGTTGCAGGTTCGATTGCGCACTTGACCTCCCGGACTTCGGGTCAGGCCAGGCCGTGCTCTTTTTCCAGACGGTCGATGATCCGCCGTGCTTCGCCGGGCTCTGCCAACCACCATTCCGATGCCAGGATCGCCTCCTGCACCGGTGGCTCGAACCTGTAGCCCACGATCCGGGCGGGAGAGCCGACGGCGATGGCAAAGGGTGGTATGTCCTTGTTGGCAAAGGAATTCGCGCCCAGGACCGCACCATGCCCCATGTGCACACCGCGCCGCACGATGGCATCGACGCCGATCCAGGCGTCGTGGTCGATCACACAGTCACCACGGGTCAGGACGGCATAGCCATCCTCATAGAACATGCTGCTGGTCGAGACCCGCGTCAGCGCATGTTCCCCGTTGCCGATGGACACGTGATCGCCAATCGACACATAGCGGCCGATCTGTGCCTTGGTGACGGAACAGTTCTGACCCAGATAGCTATGCGCGCCAATCTGGGTGTCCTTGCTGATGCGGCACAGGCGGCTGATCTTGACCTGCGGGTAGCGGCGGCGTGTGCGGAACAGCTTCATCGGATTCTCCTGAATTCTGCCCGTTGTGTCGCCTTGCCGCGCAGGGATCAAGGGGGTGTGGTTTCGCCCAGGGTTTCGCGCAGCTTCGCACGGCCCCTGGCCAGCCGGGACATGACGGTGCCAAGCGGCAGGCCCGTGGCCTGCGCCAGATGCGCGGGCGAGGTCTCGCCGCGGGCCACGCGCCACAGCAGATCGGCCTGATCCTCCGGCAGGGTCTCCATCGCGCGCAGCACATCGGCGCATTCCAACCGGGCCGGGGCCAGGGGCGCGGTCACTGCCATCTCCTCGGTCAGTTCTTCGGTCTGGCGGGTGCCGCGCCAGCGGTGCCGCGCGAGGTTGTGCAGCATGATCATCGCATAGCGGTCGGGGGCCTGAATATCCGCATCCCCCGCCAGCAGTTGCCACAGCTTCAGTGCCACCTCCTGGGCCAGGTCTTCGGCGTCATCCGCGCTGCGGGCCAGTTTGCGGGCGCGGGCACGCAGGCGGGGCATCAGGGCGTCAAATGCGCATGGGTCGGTCTTGGGGCCAGTCTCGGGGCCGGTGCCGGGGGCTGTCAGGCGGTCTGTCATGGTGCTGCCTCGTGCAATTTTCCGGCAGCATGCCGATTTAACCCGACACAACCAGTTGGGGAATTTCCGCCGAAGTGGCATAGCGGGGCTTTTTGGGCGGCGCATTGCCCATGGCCAGGGGCCGGGTCGGCAGGCCTTCGCGCGCCGCATTGGGGGGATGAACGCAAACCGCCCCGGATGCGTCTAACCCTCTGAAGGCAGCAAGACCTTCGACAACAAACCACGAAAAGGAAGTATCACATGACACATGTATCCAAAGTCACCCTCGCCGCACTGACAGCCCTCTGCCTGCCCGCCTATGCGATGGGGGCCGGGGTCGCGGATCTGGACGCCAACGGCGACGGGTTGCTCAGCGTGACCGAGGTGCAGGCGGTCTACCCGGATGTGACGGCAGAGCAATACTCGGCCATGGACCTGAACGCCGATGGCGCGCTGGACGATGCCGAAGTGCAGTCCGCACAGGAAGCGGGCGTGATGCCCACCTCCGACGAGGGCTGAGGCCTTTCACAGGTTCGGGGCATGGGGGCGGCACGGCAGCGACATCAGACCCCCCACGCCCCGATGAGGTCCGGTGCCACGGCGCCGGACCTTTTTTCTTGTGCAAAGGGGCGTCTCAGCCGGGCAGGTGGATCTTGAACCGACGGCGCAATGTGGCATCGGTCACCGGGTCGAAGCGCGCAGGCGCACGCCGGGCCAGGATTTCCTCCTTGCGCCGCGTCGCTTTCACGATCAGGTCCGGCTTGTCCTTTTCCGCCCATTCCTTGGGCGAGGTCCGGTCGCCCAGCTTCGGATAGACGTGATCCGATTCCATCCGGCCCAAAGTCTGCTCGGTGCCCAGGTAATGACCCGGCCCGCCGATGCAGACCGCGCGGATTTCCTCCACCGCCAGCGTCTCCTCCGTCACCTCGATCCCGCGCACGCAGCGCAGGGCCTGGCCGATCAGGTCGTCGCCCAGGATCAGGCTTTCGTGGCAGAACCCCAGCAGGGAGGCATGCATCCCTGCCGCCTCATAGATCATGTTGCAGCCCGACAGCCCCGCCATCACGTTGGAACACATCTGCTCCCAACCCGCCTGCATGTCCGGCAGCTTGCTGTCTGCGATCCCGGCGGCGGCCCCGCCCGGCAGGCCGTAGAATTTGTGCATCTGCGCGCAACCGGCAGTCAGCAGCGCCTGTTCGCCAGACCCGCCTGTCATCGCCCCCGACCGCAGGTCCAGCCCGAAGGGCCAGGTGCCAAAGATCGCCGGATGCCCCGGTCTGACCGCGTTGACATAGACCAGCCCGGCCAGACATTCGGCCACAGCCTGCACGATGGCGCCTGCCACGGTCGAAGGGGCGGTGGCCCCGGCCATGCCCGCCGACAGCAGCAGGACCGGCATGCCACCCGCGATACAGGCCTCCATCACCATGCAGCTTTCGGTGGCGAATTTCATCGGCGGCACGACAAAGCAGTTGGAGTTCGACACGAAAGGCCGTTCGCGCCATTTGTCCTCGCCGCCCGCGATGATGTGCAGCATTTCCAGCGCCTCTGCCACATAGGACGGATCGGTAAAAGAGGTGCCCACATGTTTGCCGGTGCCTGCGCAGCAGGCATAGATCGTGTTCAGGTCCATCTCGCGGTTGTCGGGGATGTCGCGGCAGACCATGGGGCGTTGCAGAAAATGGATGTTGTCCAGCGCGTCGCAGATGCGGGCCGCGTCATGCAGGTCCTGCACGCCGCATTCGCGGTAGCTGCGGCCCAGGGCATCGACCATATGCACCGCCGCCCCGGCGGTGCCGTAATGCACCCGGTTGCCCGAGAGTTCCAGATCATGCAGGCGATCCCGGCTGAACAGGGTCACGCTGCGGTTGGCGCGCGCGATGGTGTCCTCGACCAGCGCGCGGGGAAAGCGGATGCGCCCGTCCTCGCCCAGAATCGCGCCTGCGCCGGTCAGATGGGCAATGCCGCTGGGCGGCGCATCGGCCAGGCCGATTTCCTCAAGCGCTGTCAGGGCGGCGTTGTGAATGTCGGCCATGCCCTTGTCGCTCAGCGGGCGATACTGACCGCCCTCCAGGCCGGGGCGGATCGGGCGCAGGTGCTGCGCAAGCGGGGCGGCACGGGCGGCACGGCGGGCGGCGCGGCCCCCTGTGCGTGTCGGTGAAAGATCTGTCATGATGATGTTCCGATGGAAGAGGTGCAGGGCAGGCGGGGGTCAGCGCCGCTGCGGCGCGCCACGGGCTGCACGGCCCCGTTCCGCCCCGATCGTGCGGATGATGCGTGAAATGATGCACAGATCGGCGTTCAATGGCGTCTCCCTTGCCCTTACCGTGCAAAGCGCGCCGCATCCCGTCTGTTCCGTTTACGACCGCGCGGCCCGTTTGCGACCCGTGCAGATGCGGCATGATTTTGCCTGCGCAGCGAAAGGTTCCGCGCGTTTTTCACCTCAAGCTGAAAGCAGCCGATGCAAAACCGGCAATTGCGCAACTTCCGGCCCATCGCGGGAGCGTGAGCAGACATTGCGCAACCGATACCTATGTTCCGGGTTCATCCAACAACCGCGCATCACGCGGGATGAAGAAAAGACAATGCCAAGGAGCAGAACATGAACAAGTATATCAAGATCAGTGCCATCACACTTGCCGCAAGCACAGCGATGGGTGGCGCGGCCTATGCGGGTAATCTGGCAGAGCCGGTGGTCGAAGACCCGGTCTATGCGCCCGCACCTGCACCGCAGCAGATTTCCAGCGACTGGACCGGCTTCTATACCGGTCTGCAACTGGGGTATGGCGATGTTGACGGTCCGGGCGTGCTCGACGGCGACAACGGCACCTATGGTTTCCACGCCGGGTACGACTATGACCTGGGCAACTACGTCATCGGTGGCGAACTGGACTATGACAAGACCGACATCGACCTGAACGGCGGCGCGGCGAATGTCGATTCCGTGGCCCGTCTGAAGTTCAAGGGCGGTTACGACCTTGGCAACACGCTGATCTACGCAACCGCCGGTGCGGCCCGTGCCGACACCTCTCTGGGTGATGAAACCGGCCCGTTTGCCGGTATCGGCGCGACCTACAAGATCACCGACAGCTACACGGTCGGTGCCGAAGTGCTGCATCACAAGTTCGATGATCTGGGCGGTGTTGCAGGTGCGGACGCTGATGCGACAACCTTCACCGTGCGCGGTTCCATGCGTTTCTAAGGCGGTCAGCCGAAAATGTGACAAAGGCCGGGGTGGCAACGCCCCGGCCTTTTGCGTTTGATGCGCGCCGTGCCTTACGCCGCTTCGGCGCGCTCCCGGGCAAAGCCGCAGAGGGTGGAAAGGGCTTCGGCAAAACGGTTGTCATCCACCGTCATCGCAACCCGCAGATGTCCGGCGGCGGCACGGCCAAAGCTTTCCCCCGGCATCACAGCGATATGATGCGCCTCCAGCAGCGCCTCGGCAAAGGCCTCGCCGCTCAGCCCGGTACTGCGGATGTCCAGCATCAGGTACATGGCACCGTCCGAGGGCACCAGCGTGACCGCATTCTGCCCGGCCAGAATGTCATGCGCCAGCGCCCGGCGACGGCGGAAGGGTTCACCGACCTCCGCCTCGAACGCCGGTCCCTGATCCAGCGCAAAGACGGCCGCATCCTGAATGAACCCCGGCACGCCATAGGTGGTATGGGTCGCCAGGTTGGTCAGATGCTCGATCATCTCGACCGGCCCCACGATCCAGCCGCAGCGCGAGCCTGTCATGGCGTGGGATTTCGACATCGAACCGATCACCAGCGTGCGATCCGCCATGCCGGGCAGGGCGCGGGGGCTGATGTGCTCGCCCTTCCAGACCTGGGTGTCATAGACCTCGTCCGAGATCAGCCAGAGGTTGTGATCGGCGCAGACCTGCGCGATGCCCTCCAGCGTTGCGCGGCTGTAGACGACGCCGGTGGGGTTGTTGGGCGAATTGACCAGCAGCGATTTAGCGCCCTTGGCCACAGCCGCGATATCCGCCGCACGGGGCTGGAACCCCGCGTCAGGGTCCGCCGCGATGGCCAGCGGCTCGGCGCCCGCGCCACGGATGGTGCCGGGGTAGGTGGCATAATAGGGGTCGATGAACAGCGCGGTGTCGCCCGCATCGCAGCAGCCGATGTGGGTCGCAAACAGCCCGGCCTGACCGCCCGGCGTGATCAGCACGTTGTCGCGGGTTGTCGGCACGCCGGTGCGTCTGGCGACCCGCGCGGCCACCCGGTCGCGCAGCGCATTGGTGCCGGGCACGGCGGCATATCCGGTGTGACCCTCGATCGCCGCGCGGTGCATGTCCTGCAGGATCGGGGCAGCGGTGCCGATGTCATGTTCCCCGATGGTCAGCTCGGTGACCTTCGTGCCCTCGGCGATCATGCGGCGCGCTTTGGTAAAGACGCCCCATCCGTCAGAGCCGCCTCCCAGGATGTGGCTGATACGGTGTGATGCTTGCATGGCGACGCTCCTTGTTGTGACGCGCGCAGGGGCGCAGAGGCGGCGCGATTTGTCAATCAGCCTTGACCTGCGGCGGGCTTGGGCGTACCCCATCCCCCATGACCACGATGACCTGCAAAACACGCATCATTATTACCTGCTGAGATTTCTCGCGGGCGTGCTCATGTCGTTTTCATTCTGAACCAGATGTGGCATCCCGCGCCAGACATGGCCGAGGACGACCGATGACGACAATCAGACTGCACAATACCAGGACCCGCAAGCGCGAGGACTTCGTGCCGATTTCAGCCGATGACGTGCGGATGTATGTCTGTGGGCCGACGGTCTATGACCGCGCCCATATCGGCAACGCGCGGCCCGTGATCGTGTTCGACGTGCTCTACCGGCTGCTGCGGCATGTCTATGGCGCGGGTCACGTCAGCTATGTGCGCAATTTCACCGATGTGGACGACAAGATCAACGCGCGCGCCGCCGAAAGCGGCCAGCCGATAGCCGAGATCACGGCAAAGACGACGCGCTGGTTCCTCGAAGACATGGCAGCCATCGGCGCGCTGGAACCCTCGCTGAAAGGGGCGGAACACGATCGCGCCATGCCCCGCGCCACCGCCTATATCGACGAGATGATTGCGATGATCCAGGACCTTGTTGCCAGGGATCACGCCTATGCCGCCGAGGGGCATGTGCTGTTCCGGGTGCGGTCCTATGCCGAATACGGCGCGCTGTCGGGGCGGTCTGTCGATGACATGATCGCCGGTGCGCGGGTCGAGGTTGCGCCCTACAAGGAGGATCCGCTGGATTTCGTGCTGTGGAAGCCGTCGGACGACGCGACGCCGGGATGGGACAGCCCCTGGGGCCGGGGCCGCCCCGGCTGGCACATCGAATGTTCCGCCATGGCCGAGGCGCTGCTGGGCGATACCTTTGACATTCATGGCGGCGGCAACGATCTGACCTTTCCGCACCACGAGAACGAAATTGCGCAATCGAAATGCGCGGGCCACGGCTTTGCCAATGTCTGGATGCATAACGAGATGTTGCAGGTCGAGGGCCGCAAGATGTCCAAATCGCTGGGCAACTTCTTTACCGTGCGGGACCTGCTGGATCAGGGGGTGCCGGGCGAGGTGATCCGCTTTGTTTTCCTGTCCACACATTACCGCAAGCCGATGGACTGGACGGACAAGAAGCGCGAGGAGGCGGAGCGCGTGCTGCGCAAGTGGTACACCCAGGTGGCCGGGGCCGAGGCGACAGCCCCGACGTCCGAAGCGGTGGCGCTGCTGGCCGATGATCTGAACTCCCACGGCGTGCTGACCCTGTGCCACAAGCTGTCGGGCGAGAATGACATCGCCGGGCTGCGCGGCGCGCTGGGGCTGCTGGGGCTGTTGGGCGACAAGATACCCGAATGGGCGGTGGAACAGGCCTATGACCTGACCGACGTCGAAGCCTTCCTGAGCGATGCGCGGGTGACCGCGATGGAAACCAAGGATTTCGCCGAGGTGGACCGGATCAAGGCGGCGCTGACCGGGCTGGGGATCGAGGTGCAGATGGGCAAGGACGGCGTCAAGCTGAAAGCGCCGCCGGGCTTTGACGGTGCCGGTCTGGAAGGTGTGTTATGACGGATTTCGCAACAGAGGGCCGCGGCCGACCTGGAGGGGGCGGCGTGCCGTTGGCTGACCGCGCTGCCGCTGCTGGCCCCTGCACCGGCTTGGCCAAGTCGGACCTTGCAATCGCGCCCTCCCGGGGGAGGTCGGGCGCGGCCCGGCGATGCCGGGCGGAACAACTGCGCGGGAGGGCACAGCAATGAAAACCCGTCTATACCTCTATGACACCACCCTGCGCGACGGGCAGCAGACGCAGGATGTGCAGTTCTCCACCGATGAAAAGCACCAGATCGCCCGCGCGCTGGACGCGCTGGGGGTGGATTATATCGAAGGCGGCTGGCCCGGTGCCAACCCCACCGACAATGCCTTTTTCGATGCGGCACCAAAAACCACCGCCAAGCTGACCGCCTTTGGCATGACCAAACGTCTTGGCATCTCGGCGCAGAATGACGATGTGCTGGCGGCTGTCATGAACGCAGGCACAAAATCGGTCTGTCTGGTGGGCAAGACCCATGAATTCCACGTCACCCGCGCGCTTGGCATCACGCTGGACGAAAACCTGAGCCTGCTGCGCGACAGCATTGCCCACCTGACGGCATCGGGCCGCGAGGCGCTGTTTGACGCGGAACATTTCTTTGACGGCTACAAGGCCAATCCGGACTATGCCCTGTCCTGCCTGAAAACCGTGCTGGACGCGGGCGCGCGCTGGATCGTGCTCTGTGACACCAACGGCGGCACCTTGCCTGCCGAAGTGGGGCGGATCACGGCGGAAGTCATCGCGGCGGGCATTCCGGGCGAAAAGCTCGGGATTCACACCCATGACGACACCAACAACGCCGTGGCCTGCACCCTGGCCGCCGTGGATGCGGGCGCACGCCAGATCCAGGGCACGCTGAACGGGCTGGGCGAACGCTGCGGCAATGCCAACCTGACGGCGCTGATCCCGATCCTGCTGCTGAAGGAACCCTATGCCAGCCGCTTTGAGACGGGCATCAGCCAGAAGGCGCTGAAGTCGCTGACCCGGACCAGCCGCATGCTGGACGAGATATTGAACCGGGTGCCGCAGAAACAGGCCGCTTTTGTCGGGGCGTCGGCCTTTGCCCACAAGGCCGGGCTGCACGCCAGCGCAATCGCGAAAGACCCCAGCACCTACGAACACATTGAACCCGCGACCGTGGGCAACGCGCGCATCATCCCGATGTCCAATCAGGCGGGCCAGTCCAACCTGAGAAGCCGCCTGACAGATGCGGGGCTGAAGGTTGCCAAGGGCGATCCGGCCCTGGCGCAGATCCTCGAAGAGGTGAAAGCCCGCGAGGCCATCGGCTATGCCTATGACACGGCGCAGGCCAGTTTCGAATTGCTGGCGCGCGAGGCTTTGGGCCAGATGCCCGACCTTTTCGAGGTCAAGCGCTACCGGGTCACGGTCGAACGGCGCAAGAACAAGTATGACAAGATGGTCACCGTGTCCGAGGCCGTGGTGGTGATCAAGGTCGATGGCGAGAAACGCCTGTCGGTCAGCGAGTCGATGGACGAAGACGGCAACGACCGCGGCCCGGTGAACGCGCTGTCCAAGGCGCTGGCCAAGGATCTGGGCCAGTATTCGGCGCTGATCGAGGACATGCGCCTGATCGACTTTAAGGTGCGCATCACCCAGGGCGGCACAGAGGCGGTGACCCGCGTCATCATCGACAGCGAGGACGGGCAGGGCAACCGCTGGTCCACCGTGGGGGTCAGCGCGAACATAGTGGACGCCAGTTTCGAGGCGCTGCTGGACGCGATCCGCTGGAAGCTGATCCGCGACCTGAAGGGGTGAGGGGCATGGTGCTTGCCATTCTCAAATTTCTGGCGATTTCGGTTGCGATCACCGGGGCGATTGCCCTGATCCTGATTGCGTCGGAACGGCCCGGTCGGCTCAGCGGTACGGCAGGCCTTGATTTCAGCGGGCCACTGTCGGCGGCAGGCACGCCTGCGCAACCACAGGAAACCGTCCCCCTGCGCGACGGGTTCGGGATGCAGGTCCGGTCTTATGATAGCGGGCGGGAAAGTGCGCCGCTGCTGGTGCTGGTGCATGGGTCGGGCTGGCACGGCTTGCAGTTCGATGCACTTGCCCGGCGCTTGTCGGCCCGCGCCGATGTGCTGGTGCCGGACCTGCGCGGTCACGGGGCGCAACCGGGCAAGCGCGGCGATCTGGCCTATATCGGACAATTCGAGGATGACCTCGCCGACCTCATTAACGCGCGCCGCAAGCCGGGGCAAAAACTCATTCTGGGCGGTCATTCCTCCGGCGGCGGGCTGGTGGTGCGCTTTGCCGGTGGACCATATGGCGACATGCTGGACGGGGCGGTGCTGCTGGCCCCCTTCCTGAAACACAACGCCCCGACAACCCGGCCCAACTCCGGTGGCTGGGCACAGCCGCTGACCCGGCGCATCATCGGGCTGAGCATCCTCAACACGTTCCGCATCACGGCGCTGAACCATCTCACGGTGATGCAGTTCAACATGCCGCAGGCGGTGCTGGACGGCCCGCTGGGCGATACGGCGACGACCGCCTATTCCTACCGGCTGAACACATCCTACGCCCCGCGCGGCGATTATCTGGCCGATGTGGCAGCGCTGCCGCCCTTCCTGCTGGTGGCGGGCGAAGCGGACGAAGCCTTTGACGCCGCCGCCTACCAGCCGGTGATGCAGGCAGTGACCGACAAGGGCCGTTACCTGCTGGTTCCCGACACGGGCCATCTGGCGATTGTCGATGCCCCTGAAACCGCCAATGCCATAGAAGGTTTCCTTGATGACTTCTGACGACATGACCGCCTTTTTCCAACTGCATCGCGACCTGCCCCGCGAGGGGCCGGGCGAGGCGGCGGATGTCGCCTGGGCCACCGCCCTTGCGGATATCGCACCCACCGCGCGGATGGCGGATGTGGCCTGTGGTCCGGGGGGCGACATCCCGGCGCTGCTTGAGGCCGCACCACAGGGTCACGTCACCGCGCTGGACAAGACCGCGCATTTCGTGAAAGAGGCCCGCACCCGCTGGCAGGCCGACCCGCGCGTGACGCTGCTGCGCGCCGACATGGCCGCGATCCACAATGAATATGATTTCATCTGGTGTGCGGGGGCAGTCTATTTCATGGGGGTGACAGAGGCGCTGACCGCCTGGCGCAGGGCGCTGCGCCCCGGCGGCGTGATCGCCTTTTCCGAGGCCTGCTGGTTCAGCGACAGCCCGTCACCCCGCGCGACGCAGCAGTGGCAGCATTATTCCGCGATGACCGATGCCGACGGAATCGCGGCGCGGGTCACGGCCGCAGGCTATGAGACCATCGCGACCCGCAGGCTGTCGGATGCGGCCTGGGAAGGCTATTACACCCCGATCGACGCCCGCATTGCCAGCCTGCGTCCGGGCGCGGATGCCGCTTTTGCCGCCGTGCTGGACCAAGCTGAAGAGGAAGCCGCCTGCTGGCGCGCGCACCGGGATGAATTCGGCTATCTGCTCAGCCTCGTGCGGCCCTTGCCCCGGTCCGGGTCTGCTGGCCGCTGATGGCTTTTGACGCTGATCTGACAGCCTGTGCCGCCTTGGTTGAGCGGGGCGACCCGCTGCGCTTTCGCGCGGCGATGGCAGCGCCGGTTGCGGCGCGGCGGGTGCTGTTCCCGCTTTATGCCTTTAACGTCGAGGTGGCGCGCGCGCCCTGGGTCACGCAGGAAACCATGATCGCCGAGATGCGGCTGCAATGGTGGCGCGACGTCTGCGAAGAGATCGCGCAGGGTGGCCCGGTGCGCCGCCACGAGGTCACGACACCACTGGCGGATCTGATCGACGCCGATGATGCAGGGCTGCTCGATGAACTCGTGGCCGCCCGGCGCTGGGATGTCTATCGCGATGCCTTTGAGGATGTGGAACATTTCGCCCGCTACATGGATCAGACATCGGGCAATCTGACCTGGGTTGCGGCCCGCAGGCTGGGGCAGGCGGATGAAGCCGTGGTGCGCGATGCCGCCTTTGGCGCGGGGGTTGCCGCATGGTTCCACGCGATCCCGGAACTGGTGGCGGCGGGCAGGGTGCCCCTGCTGGACGGCAGGGCCGAGGGTCTGCGCGCGCTGGCCCGCGAGGCGCAGGACCGTCTGGCGCGGGCACGAAAAAACCGCAGACAAGTGTCCCGCGATGCCAGGGTCGCCTTGCTGCATGTGGGGCAGGCGGATGCGGTGCTAAAGGCGGTGATCAATGACCCTACGGCGGTGGCCGAGGGGCGCTTGCCCACCGCCGATCCCGGCCTCGCCTGGCGCGCCCTGACCGGGCGCTGGTAGGCCCTGTCCCTCAGGCGGCCTGCCGCGCCTTGCGGCTGAACACCAGCCAGATCAGCGAACCGCCCGCCAGCGTCAGAAACGGGATCATCGCCCAGTTCACCGCCGCCCAGCCTTCGACAGGTGAACCACCCGAGCAGTTCATCAGCCCGCCCGAGGCCAGCGAGGCCATGGTCACGCCGCCAAAGACGATCAGATCGTTCAACCCCTGCATCCGGCCCCGCTCATGCGGCGCATGGGCCCCGGCCAACATCGTGGTGGCCCCGATGAAGCCAAAGTTCCAGCCCAGCCCCAGCAGGATCAGCGCGATAAAGAAGTTCTCCAGCGCCACCCCCTGCAGGGCCACAACACCGGCGGCCCCCAGGATCAGGATGCCCAGCCCCATGATCCGTTCGACCCCGAAGCGGGCGATCAGGTGGCCGGTGAAAAACGATGGCGCGAACATCGCCAGCACATGGCCCGTGACCACGTTTGACGCGATGTCGAGGAATGATTTCAGCCGCTCGGTCTCGGTCATGCCCGCGGTGGCATCCGGGCCTATCAGATCACCGCTCAGCCCGCAGCCGACGACGGCCAGCGGCGTCGAGGTCATCACCAGGTTCATCAGCGCATAGGACACGGTCGCACAGATCACCGCCACGGCAATGCGCGGGGTGCGGATCAGTTCCATCCGGCTGCGGCCGCGCGGCGCGTCATGGGCCGGGACCGGCGGCTTGGGAATGTCGATGAACAGGAACAGCAGGCTGCCCACGACATTCACCCCGATGGCGGCGATATAGGTGCCAAGGAAGGGGATCACATAGGCATCCGCCGTCCATTTCACAATCTGCGGCCCCATCACGGCAGAGACAAGCCCCCCCGCCATCACATAGGAAATCGCCTTGGGACGAAAGGCATCCGAGGCGGTATCTGCGGCGGCAAAACGGTAGAACCCCTGCGCGGACATGTAGATGCCGGTCAGCAGCGAGCCTGCCAGAAAGATCGGGAAGGAGGCGATGTAAAGCCCGTAGGCCCCGACAGCGCCGCCAAGTGCGCCCCCGGCCGTTCCCAGAAAGAACCCCGCGCGCCGCCCATAGCGCTGCATGATGGCCGAAACCGGCGTGGCCGAGAGCATCGAGCCGAGCACGATCATCGAGATCGGCAGCGTGGCAAAGCAGATGTTGCTGGCCAGTGATTGCCCCGCAAGGCCACCCACCACAAAAAGCATCGGCATTTGCGCGCCCAGCAGGGCCTGCGCCAGAACAAGGATGGTTACGTTGCGCTTGGCGCGGCTGTCATCAATCATGGGGTCTCGTCCGTTTGTTGGGGCTAGGGGTACTCCTGCTCTGGCGGGGGGGCAAGCCCCCGGCACCTTCGGCTTGAGACCGGGCTTTTGTGGTTCTGTTGAGCGTCAATGTCGAACGTCGCGCACCTGTGACAGGATGCACGGGATTTTTGTGAATCCTGCCAACGAGCCGCGTCACGCAATATTGGCGCAAACGTCAAGCATTCCTGGCCCAAACCCGACCTTCGACGCGGTTTGGGTCAAAGTCGGCAGAGCGGACTTGGACGAAACCGCTCTCGCGGTATTGGTGCTTGTG
>NZ_LXYI01000004.1 GCF_001650875.1 Sulfitobacter sp. EhC04 | reverse complement strand
CCACCACAAGCACCAATACCGCGAGAGCGGTTTCGTCCTCGTCCGCAGAGCAGACTTTGGCATAGATCCCGCCCAAGGTCCGGTTGGGTCGGAAATGCTTGACGTTTGGGTCAAACCTGCATGTTGCGGCCCGTTGATCAGACAAAGAAAATCCGCCGCACCGCCGCCCGGCGATGCGCGGCGTTTCACATTTCAGCAATTCGGCACATTCACCGCCAGCCCGCCCAGGGAGGTCTCCTTGTATTTCTCCGACATGTCCGCGCCGGTCTGGCGCATCGTCTCGATACAGGCGTCCAGCGGCACCAGATGGGTGCCGTCGCCGCGCAGGGCGAGGGAGGCCGCCGAGACCGCCTTGATCGCGCCCAGCCCGTTGCGTTCGATGCAGGGCACCTGCACCAGACCCTTGACCGGGTCGCAGGTCATGCCAAGGTGATGCTCCAGCGCGATTTCCGCCGCGTTTTCAATCTGTTCCGGCGTGCCGCCCATGACCGCACAAAGCCCGGCGGCGGACATCGCGGCGGCAGAGCCCACTTCGGCCTGACAGCCTGCCTCGGCCCCCGAGATCGAGGCATTGAACTTGACCAGCCCGCCGATGGCAGCGGCGGTCAGCAGGAAATCCTCGATGTGGCTCTCTGACGCGCCGGGGACGTGATCCAGGTAATAGCGCAGGGTGGCAGGCATCACGCCGGCCGCCCCGTTGGTGGGGGCGGTGACGACCTGACCGCCCGCCGCGTTTTCCTCGTTCACCGCCATGGCATAGACGCTCATCCAGTCGTTGATCGTATGCGGCGCGCGCTGGTTCTGGCCCCGCTCGGCCAGCAGGGCGTCGTGGATGCCCTTGGCGCGGCGCTTGACGCTCAACCCGCCGGGCAGGATGCCATCGGTGGTCAAGCCCCGGTCGATGCAGTCGTTCATCACCTGCCAGAGCTTCCTGGACCCGTCGCGCAGGTTGACCTCTCCGCCGCGCGATATTTCGTTGGCGCGTTTCATCGCGGCAATGGACTTGCCGGATGTTTGTGCCATTTCAAGCATTTCTGCGGCGGACTTGAAGGGGAAGGGCACCGGTGCGCCTTCGTCGGTATCCTTGCCCGCCGCCAGCTCGGCCTCTGTCATCACGAACCCGCCGCCCACGGAATAGAAGGTCTCGCGCAGCACCACGTCGCCCTGCGCATCGCGGGCCATCAGCATCATGCCGTTGGCATGGCCCGTGAGCTTGGTGTCGTAGTCAAAGATCATGTCGGCCCTGGGATCAAAGCTCAGCGGCGGCAGGCCGTCGACCTCGATCACATGGGTGTCGTTGATCTGGGCCAGCACCGCCTCGGCCCGTTCGTGGTCATAATCGCGCGGTGTAAACCCGGCGAGGCCGAGGATCGTCGCGCGGTCGGTGGCGTGACCAACGCCGGTGAAGGCCAGTGAGCCATGCAGCGAGGCGCGCAGGCCCGCGAACTGGAACGGCGAGGCGCGCATCATGTCCAGGAACCGCGCAGCGGCGACCATTGGCCCCATGGTGTGAGAGGACGACGGGCCGATGCCCACCTTGAACATATCGAAAACGGAGAGGAACATCAGGTGGCACTTCCTTCGGGCGGGTTGGCCAGGCGTGGCGCGGTGAACGGGGTTGGCCCCAGCCCTTCGGCGGCTTGCGCGGTCAGGGTGCAGGGCAGGGTTTCAAGGTTCAGGCAAAGATTGTGCAGATGCGGCGTATCTGCAAGCCGGAACCACGAGCGGTCGGTGGTCCGGGGATAAAGCGCGCACCAGCGCAGGCAACAGGCGAGGTAGCAATGCAGGATGCCGGGTGTTTCATGATCCAGCCACGCCGGGCGGCTGGCGGCGAGGGCATCAAGCTGTCCGAGATGGGTTTTCAGCGCCGCCTGCATGGTGTCGCGCAGGCTGGCCTGATGTGCCGGATCGGGGCCTGCGTATCTGTCGGGATAAAACGTCATGCGCAGGGCCGGGTGCAGGGTGTTGGAGACAAAGAACAACCATTTGAGGACCGCCGCCCGGTCCGGGTGATCCGGTGCCGGGGCCAGGCCGCCATGGGTGTCGGCAAGCCACAACAGGATCGCGCCGGTCTCGAATATCGGCCCTTGCGGGGTTTCCAGAACCGGGATCATCCAGTGAGGGTTCAGCCTGCGGTAGGCGGCGGAGGTTTGTTCCGCCGCCGCGCGGTCCACCAGCCGCGTGTCATAGGGCAGCCGCGCCAGTTCCAGCGCCAGCCGGACGATCAGCGAGGCATTGTCGGGGGCGTAGTGGAGGACATATCGGTTCATGAAACCTGACGTAGCGCAGGCAGGGCCGCGCGCACGTTCGAAAACGACGTTTGATGGATTGCCAGCAACTGAATCCGGTCTGGGCCGGGCGGCAGCCGGTGGCGTTTGAGGCGCTGGCCGGACCTTCTGCGCGGTCTGGGTCAAAGTCGGCTGAGCGGGACGTTGTTGCCGTGCCATTGGCGCGGTGCCTACCCCCAAGCGCCTCCGCCCGGCGTCAGCCGGGCATCGCCCGACCTCCCCCCGGAGGGCGATTTTGCACCGTCAGCCAAGCCATGATCCGGTCTGCGGGCTGAAACGTTTCCCATCACATACAGGTCTGGAACGCCCTCCAGGTCGGGCGATACCCGGCTGACGCCTCATGTCACTCTGGGCTCCTTCCCGCCATTCGCCGCGATCTGTGCGAAGGTCCGCTTTCCCGTTTTGGATCAGTTTATGACGCAAAGGTCAAAGTCGTCTGACGTCGCACGGACCGGCTGCCTCCATCACGGCGATGGGGCTGCTGTTCGGGATAACCTATGACTCTGAGGTGCTTGACTGCCATAAAGCGCCCGTCACCGCGGGCGCATCGCCGCACCTCGGCCCGGCGATGCGCGGCCTGGGGACGGACCTTTCGATTTTGCGCAAAAACCCGGCCCTTGCCCCTCGCACCGGGCGGCCAATGTCCCTATAACCCCGTCAGGTTACGCAAAAGGAAGCTGCCCCATGGCCGGAGAATTGTCCCCCATCGACAAGGCAAAGTTCGTTGCCGCGAAACGTGCGGCCCAGTTTGTCGAGGACGGCATGCGCGTGGGGCTGGGCACCGGGTCCACCGCCGCCTGGCTGGTGCGCTGCCTGGGCGAGATGGTGCGCGAGGACGGGTTGCGCATCCGTGGGGTCCCGACATCGACCCGCACGGCGGAACTGGCGCGCAATGTCGGCATCGAGGTGATCAGCCTGGATGAGGCGAAATGGCTGGACCTGACCATTGACGGCGCGGATGAATTCGACGGCGAACTGAACCTGATCAAGGGCGGCGGCGGCGCGCTGTTGCAGGAAAAGATCGTGGCGACGGCCTCTGACCAGATGGTGGTCATTGCCGACATCGGCAAGGAAGTCGAACATCTGGGCGCCTTTCCCCTGCCGGTCGAGGTGATCCCCTTTGGCTGGCAGACCACACAGGCGCTGGTCGAGGAAACGCTGATCTCGATGGACGTGCTGGGCCGGTCCTCCACCCTGCGGATGAACGGCGATACGCCTTTCATCACCGATGAGGGCAACCATATCCTGGACCTGCACCTGAACCGGATCGGCAATGCGCGGCAATTGGCGCTGGTCCTGAACCAGATGCCCGGCGTGGTCGAAAACGGGTTGTTCATCGACATCTGTGACGCGGTTGTGATCGGCTATGGGGATGGCAGGGTCGAGGTGCGCGACATAAATGAGGGGACAGTCGCGACAGAGCGGCTGGATTTTGTGGAAACGGACAATCTGTTTTCCGACCTCACCGAGTGATCGAGAATAAGGACAAACCCATGGCTGACACCGATTTCGACTATGATCTTTTTGTGATCGGCGGCGGCTCTGGCGGGGTGCGCGCGGCGCGTGTCGCGGCAGGCGAATACGGGGCAAAGGTCGCACTGGCAGAGGATGACCGCTATGGCGGGACCTGCGTGATCCGGGGCTGCGTGCCGAAAAAGCTGATGGTCTTTGCCTCGGGGTATTCCGAGGTCGTGGACGAGGCCAAATGTTATGGCTGGGACCTCAAGCAGGGGCCGTTCGACTGGCATGATTTCCGGGGCCGGCTGACTGATGAACTGGACCGGCTGGAAGGGGTCTATCGCAAGCTGCTGGCCAGTTCCGGGGTAGAGACCTTTGACCAGCGCGCGCGTCTCAAGGATGCGCATACGGTCGAACTGGCCGATGGCAGCACAAAAACGGCCAGGCATATTCTGGTGGCGACCGGCGGCCATCCGGTGCGCCCCGATCTGCCGAATGCCGATCTGGGCATCGTCTCGGACGACATCTTTCATCTGGAACAATTGCCGAAATCCATGCTGATCATCGGCGGTGGCTATATTGCCTGCGAATTTGCCTGCATCCTGCACGGTCTGGGCGTGGAGGTGACGCAATATTACCGGGGCGCGCAGATCCTGCGCGGCTTTGACGACGAAGCCCGCGGTCTGGTTGCCGAAAGCATGCGCGAGCGCGGCATCGACCTGCACATCGGCACCAACATTGTCGAGATGGCGCTGGCGACGGATCGCAAGGATGGCCCGCAACCCACCGCATCGGATGCCTCCATGGGGGGCGAGGTGGCGCAGGCCGCAGGGCGCTCCGGGCCGATCTGGGTCAAATCGACCAATGGTGGCGAAAAGGTCTTCGACATGGTTCTGTTCGCCACCGGGCGCGACCCGTCGACCAGGGACATGGGGCTGGAAGAGATCGGTGTGACCCTGGGCCGTCGCGGCGAGATCAAGGTGAACGACTACAGCCAGACCGGCGTGCCGTCGGTCTATGCCATCGGCGATGTGACCGACCGGGTGAACCTGACGCCGGTGGCGATCCGCGAGGGGATGGCCTTTGTCGAGACGGTGTTTGGTGGCAATCCGACCCCGGTGGATCACGATCTGATCCCCTCTGCCATCTTCACCCAGCCCGAGATGGGCACAGTGGGGCTGAGCGAGGAAGACGCGCGTGACCGCGAGCCTGTGGAGATCTACTGCACCTCGTTCAAGCCGATGCAGACAGCCTTTGCGGGCAAGCCCGACAGGGTGTTGATGAAACTGGTCGTTTCCAGTGAAACCCGCGTTGTTCTGGGCTGCCATATCGTTGCACCGCACGCGGGGGAATTGATCCAGATGGCGGGCATTGCGGTCAAGGCGAAGCTGACCAAGGAACAGTTCGATGCAACCTGTGCGGTGCATCCGACCATGTCCGAAGAACTGGTCACCATGCGCAAGCCGATCCGCACTGCTTGAATCCGGGCTGTTTGCGCCCACATTCAAAAACGTACATAGAGTAACTTGAGAAGGCCGTGTTTCGCGGCACAGAGGGGAAAAGACTTATGGCTGGCAATTCGGGCGGCCCCTGGGGAGGGGGCGGCAACAACGGCGGAGGTCGTGACAACGAGCAAGGTGGACAGGGCGGTGATCGTGGTCCGGGCGGCGGTCGTGGCCAGGGCGGTCGCGGTCAGGGCAACGACAAGCCGCAGATCCCCGAGATCGACGAACTGGTCAAGAAGGGCCAGGAACAGCTTCGCGTCCTGATGGGCGGCGGCAACCGCAACCGGGGCAATGGCACCGGCGGCGGTGGCGGCAACGGTGGCCCCGCGCTGACACGCGGCACGGTCGGGCTTGGCATTCTGGCGGCGGCGGGGCTTTGGGCCTTTACCAGCTTTTACACGGTACGCCCCGAACAGCAGTCCATCGAACTTTTCCTGGGCGAATTTTACCAGGTCGGCACCGAAGGTCTGAACTTTGCCCCATGGCCGTTCATCACCGCAGAAGTCTTTGACGTCACCACCAACCGCACCGAAGAGATCGGCGTGGGCCGGGGGGCATCTGACAATGACGGGCTGATGCTGACCACGGATGAAAACATCGTGGACATCGACTTTCAGGTGGTCTGGAACATCAAGAACGCACGCGATTTCAAGTTCTCGCTGCGTGATCCCGAAGCCAGCGTGCGCGCGATTTCGGAATCCGCCATGCGTGAAGTCATCGCGCAGTCCGAACTGGCACCGATCCTGAACCGGGACCGGGGGGCCGTGGCGGACCGGGTCAAGGAGTTGATCCAGACAACGCTGGACAACCGTGAAACCGGGATCAACGTGCTGCGTGTCAACCTGAACAAGGTGGACCCGCCCAGCCAGACTGTTGTGATCACCAATGCCGATGGGGCCACAACCCAGGAATCGGCTGTGGATGCCTTCCGCGACGTGCAGGCTGCCGAACAGGAACGTGACCGGCTGGAGCGGCAGGCGGACGCCTATGCCAACCGGCGCACCGCCGAAGCGCGCGGTGAAAGCGCGCAGCTGCTGGAAGCCGCCGAAGGCTACCGGGCGCGGGTCGTCAATGACGCGGTTGGTGAGGCAAGCCGTTTCGAGGCGGTGCTGACGGAATACCAGCAGGCCCCGGAAGTGACCCGCAAGCGTCTGTATATCGAGACCATGCAAAAGGTGCTGGGCGATGTCGACAAGATCATCCTTGAGGGTGGTGTCGGTGGCAGCGGCGGGGGGCAGGGTGTTGTGCCCTATCTGCCGCTGAACGAGTTGCGTCGCAATGGAGGGTCGAACTGATGCGCAAGATCGGATTTTTGATACCCATCGTGGTGATTGCGCTGGTTGCGCTGCTGTCGTCGATCTTTGTCGTGGACGAACGCGAGAAGGCCCTGGTGCTGCGCTTTGGCCAGATCAAGCAGGTGAGGACAGAGCCGGGCATCGGCTTCAAGGTGCCGCTGCTGGACGAGGTCGTGCGTTTCGAGGACCGCATTCTTACGCTTGAAACCGAGCTGATCGAGATCACGCCGGCCGACGACCGGCGTTTGCTGGTCGATGCACTGGTGCTCTACCGCATTGATGATGTTGTGCAGTTCCGTCAGGCCATCGGCGTCGGCGGGACGCGTCAGGCTGAAAACGACCTGAGCGGCATCATGGAATCGCAGATTCGTGCCGTGCTGGGCTCGCAGGGGGTCACGTCGAATACCATCCTGTCGCCGGAACGGTCGGCGCTGATGGACCAGATTCGCGAGAATGCGGACCAGCGTGCAAGCGTGCTGGGGCTGAGCGTTGTGGATGTGCGGTTGCGGCAGACCAACCTGCCGGATCAGAACTTTGACGCGACGCTGCAACGGATGATCGCCGAACGGGATCGCGAGGCGACAGATGAACGCGCCCGCGGTCAGGAAGCGGCACAAAGGATCAGGGCGCTGGCCGACCGGACCTATGAGGAAATCCTGTCAGAGGCGCGCCGCGATGCGCGCATCATCGAGGGTGAAGCAGACGCCGAGCGCAACAAGATCTTTGCGCAGGCCTATGGCAAGGATCAGGAATTCTTTGAATTCTACCGATCCCTGACCGCCTATGAAGAGGCCCTGAAAGGGGCGAATTCGACCATGGTCATGTCCCCCGATTCGGAGTTCTTCAACTACCTGCGGTCCGATCAGGGCAGCCGCTCGGACGAGGGTGAAACCCGGTGACATTGCTGCTGCTGGCTTTCGGGCTGGTGATGGTGCTGGAGGGGCTGGTCTATGCGCTGGCCCCTTCGCTTTTGGAGCGTATGCTGGAGATGCTGCGCGAGATGCCGCAAACTGTCGTGCGCCAGATCGGCGCGCTGGTTGTGGTGTGTGGCCTGATCCTGATCTGGACCGCCTTCCAGATCGGGCTGTGATCCGGGCTGTGGGGGGGGGAATTTCCCGCAAATCTCATGCCGCGATGGCATGACGGCCTGTTTCAGGCACGAACCGGCCGCAGCGCTGCACTGATTGGCCTGGGCGCTGTTGAAAACCCCGTGATCAGGCACATCTTTGATATTGCGGTGCATCGGTTCACCATGCACTCTGTTGGCAAGATGTTTCGGGCAGGCTTGCCCCATCGGATAAAGCAGGAGACGACCCCATGCAGTCACGGGCACAAGCGCGCGCCGTTCCATTCCATGAAAGCCGGTTGTTCAGGGGGCTGATGTTGAGCCTGCTGGCCTTTGTGCTGATGGTGGCGCAGGCCATCGCGGTATTGGCCAAGCCCGAAAGCCTGGCCCCGCTGGCAGAGCAGATCAGCCCTTCGGTTGTGAACATCACCACCTCCACCGTGGTCGAAGGGCGCACCGGCCCGCAGGGCATCGTGCCCGAGGGTTCGCCGTTTGAGGATTTCTTTCGCGAGTTCCGCGACCGCAACAATGGCGGTGACGGCGAACGCCCGCGCCGGTCCTCTGCGCTGGGCTCCGGCTTTGTGATCTCGGAAGATGGCTATGTGGTCACCAACAACCATGTCATTGACGGGGCGGATGAAATCACCATCGAATTCTTTTCCGGCAAGGAACTGATCGCCAAGGTGATCGGCACCGACCCCAATACCGATATTGCCCTGCTCAAGGTCGAGGCGGACAGCCCGCTGCCCTATGTCACCTTCGGCGACAGCAACAAGGCGCGGGTGGGCGATTGGGTGATTGCCATGGGCAACCCGCTGGGGCAGGGGTTTTCCGTCAGCGCGGGCATCGTTTCGGCGCGCAACCGCGCCCTGTCGGGCACCTATGACGATTACATCCAGACCGACGCGGCGATCAACCGGGGCAACTCCGGCGGACCGCTGTTCAACATGGACGGACAGGTGATCGGGGTGAACACCGCGATCCTGTCGCCCAATGGCGGTTCCATCGGCATCGGCTTCTCGATGGCCTCCAACGTGGTCACCCGCGTGGTCGACCAGCTCAAGGAATTTGGCGAGACGCGGCGCGGCTGGCTGGGGGTGCGGATTCAGGATGTGACCTCTGACATCGCCGAAGGGTTGGGGCTTGCCTCTGCCACGGGTGCGCTGATCACCGATGTGCCGGATGGCCCTGCCAAGGAAGCCGGGCTGCTGACCGGCGATGTGATCATGTCCTTTGACGGTGTCGAAGTGGCCGATACACGGGCGCTGGTGCGTCAGGTCGGCAATTCGCCCGTGGGGGCCAGCGTGCGCGTCACCGTGATGCGCGAGGGCAAGAGCCAGACCGTCAAGGTGGTGCTGGGCCGCCGCGAGGATGCGGACAGCGAGGAACCGGCCATGTCGCCCGAGGACGCGCCGCAGGATGCACCGGCCCAGACCTCCATGCTGGGTCTGACCCTGACGCCGCTCACCGATGAGATCCGCGAAGAGCTGGGGGCCGAGGCAGGCACCGTCGGTCTGGCGGTCACAGAAGTCGATGAGACGTCAGAGGCCTTTGAGAAAGGGCTGCGTGTCGGGGATATCATCACCGAGGCCGGGCAGCAGAAGGTGACCAGCATCGCCGATCTGGAAGCCCGGATCGAGGCGGCTAAGGACGCGGGCCGCAAGTCGCTGCTGCTGCTGGTGCGCCGCGCCGGTGATCCGCGCTTTGTGGCGCTGACGCTGGAAAGCTGAGTTTTCTCGGCGCAGAGCGAAGGACAAGGGCATCCGGCGGGTGCCCTTTGCCGTTACAGCGTTTCGCGTTTACCTTGAGACACAACTTATCACCTACAGCGTCCCGCCTTTAACCTGAAGCATACCCCATCGCCAATGTCCCGAGAGCGCGCAGCGCGGCAGGGTATTGGCGATTCAAGTTTAAGGCGGGGCGCAGTAACGCGTTGAAATCTATGATTTCAGGCAGCGTCAGGTGATTCAGGTTTAACGCGAAACGCTATAATGAAGCAATGCGGGGCCGAGAGCCGTTCAGGGCAGTCTGATGACAAGCAACCAGGTCCCGAAGGAAACTTCGGGACCTGGTTGCGGTGAATGTCGGCTGCGCGGCGGCCTTCGGCCTTGACTCCGCGCGGGTGGAATGCGGCAAAGGCTCTTTCGGGACATTCGCGGCAACGCGCGCTAAGGTCAGATAAGTGGACAAAGGCTGCCGTCAATCAGTGGCACCAAAGCCCGGAACAAGCCGAAGGCGCCGGGCCATCGCCTGCCCGCCGGTCGCACCGGAGGTGCGCCGTCAATCGTCGGCATGCCTTTGGCATGACGGGTAGGCGATTTTGTGAGGCTGGGTATGTCTCTGACAGGGATCATCACGGTTGAGAAATCAAGTGGCATGGACGGAGGTCAGGATCGCCCACCCCGGGCAGGCGATGGCCCGGCTTGCACCTTGCCGTAGGGGGTCGAATTGCGCTCCGCGCCCGCTGCGGGTTCTCAACTGTATCATGTGCTGCAATGGGCTGGCCCCGAGGCCACCGTTTTTCCTTTGCACCCGGCCAGGACAAACGCGGGCTGTCCGGAAACCGTGGTGTCATTGCCAGTCATCGCCGACGGGTCAGCGCGCCCGTTTCACGCAGGGTCTCGTTCCACCGCGATCAACCCCAGGCCGCGCGCCGCGTCGAGCGAAAGCACACCGCTGTCCGGCCCCGCCGGCTGCTGATAGGTTTGGACCGCCGCACGGGTGGCATCGTCCAGCGTGCCGGTGATCTCTTGCGTATAAAGCCCGCGCGCGGACAGCGCGCGTTGCAGGGTGGCGACGAACTCGGGCGTCAGGACCTCGGGGCAGGGGGTTTCGAACCAGTTGTCGCGCCGGGCCACCACCATTTCCTGATGGGTTTCCGAGCGGTACACCGGGGGCTTGGCCACGCTGCCGTCGGGGTTCACCTTGGCCGGTTCAACCTGAACCTGCTCTGTCACGGTTTCAAACACCGCCGGGCTGACCGTGCGGCCCCAGCAACTGCCCGGCGGCGCGCCCTCTGGCCCGTTCCGCGTGGCCTCCACCACACCGGGTTCCGGCACCGCATCCGCTGCCGGTGCCGCGTGATCGCATGCCGCAACCCCGATGCCGAGCAGAACGGAGAAACAAAGGCGCAATGCGCGCGCCGGTGGGGAAATCGCCTGTGACATGGCCCAATACCTTTGGGTCTGGAATTTGCTGACCACTCTAGAGGGTCTTGCCTGCCTTGCCCATAGCGCCCCGGTTTGAAATTGAAGCGCCAATACCCCGGCCGCCGCACAGCTGCGGCGAAATGGGGGTGGCAGAGGCATTGCCACACCGTTAAAACCCATGAAAGGATTGCTCAGGAAGGGACCAGGAATGGCCAAGATTACCTACGTGGAACATGGTGGCAAGGAACATGTCGTCGAGGTCGCCAACGGGATGACAGTGATGGAGGGCGCGCGCGACAACAATATTCCGGGGATCGAGGCCGATTGCGGCGGTGCCTGCGCCTGTTCGACCTGCCACGTCTACGTGGATGCGGCCTGGATCGAAAAGCTGCCGGCAAAGGACGACATGGAAGAGGACATGCTCGATTTCGCCTATGAGCCCGACACGGAACGCTCGCGCCTGACCTGCCAGTTGAAGGTGACGGACGCATTGGACGGCCTGCGGGTGCAGATGCCTGAAAAGCAGATCTGATGCCTGACGGCGCGCTGCGTCTGTCGTTCCGGGAATGGCGCGCGCATGTGCGCAGCGGGCGGCTGGTGTTGTGCGTCATGATGGCGGGGGCGACCGGTGCCGCCCTTGCCGCGCAGGATGTCCCGCAGGGGCAGGTTGACTGGGCGCGTTATGACGCGCCGACAACGCGCTATCCGCATGGGGTTCTGGGCGACACGGTGGAACATGGCGCGCTGGTGATCAAATACGCCGGAGACCCTGCGCCCCGCATTCTGACCCTGCCGCCCGAACGGGTGTTCGAGGACCTGGCCCCAAGGCTTGCCGATCTGGACGGCGACGGACAGCAAGAGGTGGTCGTGGTGGAAAGCCACCGCGACCTGGGCGCGCGGCTTGCCATCTACAACGGTGCGGGACTGATTGCCGCCACACCCTATATCGGGCAGCGCTTTCGATGGCTCGCCCCGGTCGGGGTGGGTGATCTTGACGGTGACGGGCTGACAGAGATCGCCTATGTCGACCGGCCCCATCTGGCAAAAATCCTGCGGGTCTGGCGCTTTGAAGAAGGCCGCCTGCGGCAGATCGCGCAGCAGGCAGGATTTACCAATCACAGGATCGGCGAGACCGACATTGCAGGCGGGATCAGGCGCTGCGGTGGCGCGCCCGAAATCATTGTCGCGGACGGGGACTGGCAGCGTATCGTGGCGCTGCGCCTTGAGGGCGGCAGGCTGGTTGCGCGCGACGCCGGGCCGCACCGGGGCCGGGCAAGCTTTGCCACGGCGATGGCCTGCTGAAGATGATCCGGATCGCCGCCATATTGCTGATACTGAGCACCGCGGTAGGTGGCGCACAGACCCTGATCACACCCGAACAATTCATCGAACGCGCCGTTGGCCGCACCCTGACCTTTGCAAACATGCACGATGGCCGGATTGTCGGGATCGAGGAATTCCTGTCCCGTCAGCAAACGGTCTGGGCCCGGCGCGATGGCAGCTGTACCTATGGCCATGTGACCCTGACCAGGGATCAGGTCTGTTTCCGATACGAAGATCAGGAGCACGTCAGCCATTGCTGGTATCCGCATGACCAGGGCGGCACCTTGGTCATGCAGTCGCCGCTCGGGCCGACCCAGCAGGTGACCCGGATCACCGATCTGCCGGTGGTCTGCCACGACCCGCCGCTGTCCTGAGCTGCGGCGCTGTCAGGCAAAGCCACGCCAGCATTTGCCCTCGTAGATCTCGTAATCCGCGGCAAAAAGATCGCGGATCTTGCTGCGCTGCGCCGGGGTCGGGGTGAATCCGGTGTCGCGCGACTTGTTCACATGGGCCGCCTCTTCCGCCGGGATCGGCGCGCGGTCGAAAGCGGCCCGGACCATGTTGAGGGCTGGCAGCAGGTCTTCGAGCCGGAATATCATGTCGAGCAGCGGTTCGCCTGCCGCATCGCAAATGTCGTCGGACATCGCGGCCACATGGGTCTGGAAATGCAGCCCATAGGGTTTGATGTTGGAAGGTGCGGCGCGGCATTCCTCGATCGCCGCAAGAAAACGGTCGAAGTCGGCCTCGGGGCTGCCGTCGAACACCAGCCGGTCCGTCATCAGGGAGGTTTGCGCCCCGAAACGCGCCGGATCGCTGCGCGCCCAGAGATAGCGAAATTGACTGAGGCAGCGCGCCTGCGGATCGCGGCAAAAGGCAAAGCGGAAATAGCGGTCGAAATCATCGGGGTAAAGGTATGTCTGCGCGAACAGGCAACGCCGGAACTGATAGGGCCCCAGCAACACGCGAAAGTTGTTCAGAATGTCGTTGTATTCGGCTTTGGGCGCTTGCAAAAATCCGCTTGGCATCATGTTGCGGTCGGTCTGGTGATACAGATCGCCCAGCATCCTGCGTGTGGACAGGCCCGCGCTTTTCTTGATGTGAAGCCAGAAGATGCCTGTCTTGCCGGTCACGTCCAGGGCAGGCAGCTGGCTCATAGCGCGCGCCAGCCGATGTCGCGGCGGCAGAAGCCTTCGGGCCAGTCGATCTGATCCACCATCGCATAGGCCCGCACCTGTGCCTCGGCCAGTGACGCGCCGCGCGCGGTGATGTTCAGCACACGGCCGCCAGCGGCCAGGAACCGGCCGTCCTTGCGGGCCGTCCCGGCGTGAAAGACCATATTGGCGCTGTCTTCCGGAAGCGCATCCAGCCCCTTGATCACACTGCCCTTTTCGTAATCACCCGGATAGCCGTTTGCGGCCATCACGACGGTGACCGCGTGATCCTCGGCCCAGTTCACGCGAGCCTCCGACAGGCGGCCCGCGGCGCAGGCATGCATCAGGTCGAAGGCCTGTGCGCCCAGCCGCATCATCAGCACCTGGCATTCCGGGTCGCCAAAACGCACGTTGTATTCCACCAGACGTGGCGCGCCGTCCTTGATCATCAACCCGGCATAGAGCACCCCTTGATAGGGCGTGCCCCGGCGGACCATTTCGGCCATGCAGGGGCGGATGATCTCGGCCATGGCGCGTTCCGCGATTTCATCGGTCAGCACCGGCGCGGGGGAATAGGCGCCCATGCCGCCGGTGTTCGGCCCGGTATCGCCGTCGCCGACGCGCTTGTGGTCCTGTGCGGTGCCGATGGGCAGCACGGTTTCGCCATCGCAGAGCACAAAGAACGAGGCTTCCTCGCCTTCCATGAACTCCTCGATCACCACTTCGGTGCCCGCATCGCCAAAGGTGCCGTCGAACATCGTATCGACGGCCTCCAGCGCCTCTTGATCCGTCATCGCGATGATCACACCCTTGCCCGCCGCGAGGCCATCGGCCTTGATCACGATGGGCGCGCCGTGCTGCCGCACATGGGCGCGGGCGGCCTCGGCATCGGTGAAATGCCCATAGGCCGCCGTGGGCGCGCGGGCCGCATCGCAGATTTCCTTGGTAAAGGCCTTGGAGGCCTCAAGCGCCGCTGCCGCTGCCGATGGGCCAAAGACCGCGTAGCCTGCGCCGCGCAGATCGTCGGCAACCCCGGCGGCCAGCGGGGCCTCTGGCCCGATGATCACGAAATCAATGTTGTTCTCGTCGCAGAACACCGTGACCGCGCCGCCATCCATGATGTCCAGATCGGCGCAATCCGCGATCATCGCGATGCCCGCATTGCCCGGTGCCACGATCAGCTTGTCACACTTGGGGTTCTGTAACGTCGCCCAGGCGAGGCTGTGTTCGCGTCCGCCACTGCCCAAAATGAGGATATTCATGGGGCTGCACTCCCTTGGCCTTTGTCTGCCCGCGTTCTATTCTGCACCTGCCCAAGACACAAGGACAGGACATGGACCTGATTGACGATCCCCGCGAGGGGCAGAACAGCCCGGAATTCTCTGTCACCGAACTGTCCGGTGCGATCAAACGGGTGATCGAGGGCGAATTCGGCCATGTGCGCATCCGGGGCGAAGTGGGGCGCGTCAGCAGGCCCCGGTCGGGGCATATCTATCTGGACCTCAAGGACGACAAATCCGTCATCTCGGGGGTGATCTGGAAAGGCGTGTCCGCCCGGCTCGACACCCAGCCCGAGGAAGGCATGGAAGTGGTCGCGACGGGCCGTGTCACCACCTTTGGCGGCCAGTCGAAATACCAGATTGTCATCGAGGACATAAAGCCAGCGGGCATGGGCGCGCTGATGGCGCTGCTGGAAAAGCGCAAGAAGGCCCTGGCGGCGGAAGGGCTGTTCGAGGCATCGCGCAAACGTCCCTTGCCCTATCTGCCGGAGGTGATCGGGGTGGTCACCTCCCCCTCCGGCGCGGTGATCCGCGACATCCTGCACCGGCTGCGCGACCGGTTCCCGCGCAAGGTGCTGATCTGGCCGGTGGCGGTGCAGGGCGCGAAATGCGCGCCTGAAGTGGCCCGCGCCATTGCTGGGTTCAATGCGCTGACCCCCGGCGGGGCGATTCCGCGCCCCGACCTGCTGATTGTCGCGCGGGGCGGCGGCTCGGTCGAGGACCTGTGGGGGTTCAACGAGGAAATTGTCGCGCGGGCGGCGGCGGCTTCGCAGATCCCGCTGATTTCGGCGGTGGGGCATGAGACCGATACAACCCTGATCGACTATGTGTCCGACCGCCGCGCGCCCACGCCCACGGCGGCGGCGGAACTGGCGGTGCCGGTGCGCCACGAACTTGCCGCCTGGCTTGACAGTCAGGAGGCGCGGATGCGGGTGCTGCTGAGCCAGGGGCTGAGCCGCCGGGACCAGCGGTTGCGTGACATGGCGCGCGCCTTGCCCCGTGCCGATACGCTGCTGGACGGACCGCGCCAGCGACTGGACCGGGCGGGCGAAAAGCTGGAACCGGCGCTGATCGCCGGGGTGCAGCGGCGGCGGGTGCGGCTGGCGGATGTCTCCGGTTCGCTGAGGCCCGCGACCCTGCGCCAGCGGGTGGCACAGGACCGGCGCAGGCTGGGTGAAATCGCGGCGCGGCTTGCCCCGGCGCTGGCGCGGGGTGTCGCGGCGCGGCGCGATCGATTCGAAAGCCGCGCACGGGGCTTTCGCCCCGCTGCATTGGCGCAGGACCGCGCCCGCAAGGCCGAGGCCTTTGCCGTGCTGGTCGCGCGTCTGTCGGATGCGGGGCAGCGCCAGACCCGCGGCTGGCGGCAGCGGATCGACGCGCTGGACCGGCTGCGTGAAACGCTGAGCTACAAGGCGACGCTGGCGCGTGGCTATGCCGTGGTGCGTGGCGATGGTGCGGTGGTGACCGGCAAGGCGGCGGCAGGAAAGGCCACAAGTCTTGAGATCGAGTTCGCCGATGGCCGGATCACTGTGGGCGCTGGCGGCGCAAGCGGTGGCGGCAAAGCCGCGCCGCGCAAGGCAGGCAAGCCGCCGGAGCAGGGCTCGCTGTTCTGAGCCGCAAGCTCAGACCCCGACCTTTGGCCCCAGGCATTCAAAGGGATCATTTCCCGGATCACCCTCAAAAATCCGCGTCGGGAAACCACCGTTGCGCAGCACCGCGACCAGTCCGGTATCTGTCCGCTCCACCGCCCAGCACTGCGGATCAGGGTTGTTTTCGTAGGTAAAGCAGATCAGCCCGTCGCGGGCGTACCATTGCCCTTCGATACAGGTGCCGCCGCGTTCCGACCAGCGCACCTGCCGATCCTCCAGATAGCTTTCGGCAGCGGTCACGCCGCGCCCGTCGCCCCGGTCGAAATAGATGGTTTTGCCGCCGACATAGTCCTGAAACGCCTCAGCCGTATCCAGCGGTTCGGCCTGCGCCAGACCGGCGCAGAGCAGCAGCGCCGCCAGCAGCGGTTTCATACGCCAACCTTGGGACCGAGGCAAAGCATCTCCTCGCCCGCATCGCGCGCTTCATAAAGTTCGGTTGTCAGCGGATCGTTTTCGAACCGCGCAATCAGCCCGCCGGTGCCCCGTGAAAAGCTCCAGCATTGCGGGTCGGGGTTGTCTTCATAGACAAAGCAGATCAGCTGCCCGTCCTGATACCATTCCCCTTCGCGGCATTCACCGTCGAGGAACGACCATTCGACGCGGCGGTTGTCGTGATAGACCTCTGCGCCATAGGCGCTGCCGTCGCGGCCGTAAAACAGGGTCTTGCCACGGGTGTAGGCGTCGAACTCCTCGGCGGTCATCAGGTCCTGCGCGGCGGCGGGCAGGGTGGGCAGGGCAAGCAGGATCGACAGGATCAGGGCGATGTGTTTCATGCGGCCAGAGTGTCAGAAAGCCAGCCCCGCTGCCAGTGGTCATCGCGGATCATGCGACATCCTGCCAGCGCGCCGCGCGCCGGTCCATGATGCGGTGCCAGAGTGGCGGCACCAGTGCCACCACCGCCATCACCGGCAGGCTGTGCGGCAGCACCGGCATGGTTTCGGGCGTGACCTCAAGCGCCGGGAAGGCGCGGCTGGGGCGCATGTGGTGGTCCGAATGGCGCGGCGCGTTCAGCATCATCGCGCTTGAGTACCATTTCGGCGCGTTCCAGCTGTGCTGCGGGCCGACCGGTTCGGGCTTGCCCGTGGGCAACACCCGGCGGCGCAGACCGTAGTGCTGCACATAGTCCGACAGCAGCAATTGCCACTGGGCATAGGCCGCGATGCCGATATAGACGGCGACCCCCCTGGTCCCGGCCAAGAGAAAGGCACAGATCAGCGCCACCGCCGCACCTGCCAGATAGCCGATGTAAGGGTGGCTCCAGGCCGGGGGCGGTGTCGCGGCGCGGGCGCGCTGCGTGGTCTCGGCGCGCAGTCCTGCGGTGAATTCACCGCGCAGCACATGGCCGCAATAACGCCAGAACCCCATGCCCATCGGTGCCGAATTGGGGTCCGCATCGGTGGCGGCATGCACATGGTGCACCCGCAGATGCGCCGAAACGTGATGCCCGTGCAGCAGTGAGACATAGATCGCCACACCGATGCGCCGGGGCAGGCGGCGGCCCGCATGGATCAGCTCATGCGCGTTGGAATTGGAGACCTGGCCAAAAAACAGCCCCATCCCGGCAAAAATCAACAGCTTGTCGAGCAGGTCGAGGTGTTGCCCCGCCGCCAGCGCCCGGACCGCCAGCGCCAGCAGCGGGAAATGCACCATCGCCAAGGTCAGGCAAAGCGCGCGGCCCGTCGCGTCGTTGACCTGTGTCGCACGCGGCAGCTTGTCCATGAAAAAGACAAAGACCGTGATCGACAGCACCGCCAGCAGCGGCCAGGGCCCGCCCAGCCCGCAGGCCAGGGCCAAAAGCCCCGCAGGCAGCAGGCTGGCAAAGACAAACCAAGGCATTGTGTCGCGGCTCCGTTCAGGGTCGGGAGTTTCTTATAGGCGAAATGCGGCCCCGCAAAGACGCCGATTGGGGAATTGCCCGCGCAAACTGTGGCGAAATCGTCGCTTTTTGATCGTGGGGTGGTGGCGGGTTTTGCTAGGGTCGGCGCAACCCCTTTTGGGGGCAAGGCACAAGGGGACGCGACATGGCGCTGGACGATCACAAGGACACCAAGGGCGAGGGGCCGCAAAAAGGCGTCTGGAAATCCGGCAAGGGCAAGGGGCGGCACCACACCAAGGGGCGGCAGTTGCAGGATGGCCCCTGGGAGGAGGTGCGCGCGCTGTTGGGCGACCGGCCCCGCAACCGCGACCTGCTGATCGAATTCCTGCATCTGATCCAGGACAGCTATGGCCATCTGTCCGCCGCGCATCTGCGGGCGCTGGCCGAGGAAATGCGCCTGTCGATGGCCGAGGTTTATGAGGTTGCGACCTTCTATGCCCATTTCGATGTGGTGAAGGAGGGCGAGGTGCCGCCGCCCGCGCTGACGATCCGGGTCTGCGACAGCCTGTCCTGCGAGCTGGCGGGGGCGCAGGCGCTGAAATCCGCGCTGGAAGACGGGCTTGACCCCGCGCAGGTCCGCGTCTTGCGCGCGCCCTGCATGGGCCGCTGCGACACCGCCCCGGTGCTGGAGATCGGCCATAACCACATTGACCACGCCACCCCGGAAAAGGTGCATGCGGCCATCGCGGCGGGTGACACCCACGCCCATGTGCCGGCCTATGAGGATTATGCCGCCTATGCCGCCGGGGGCGGTTACGAGACGCTTGCGGTCCTGCGCCTCAACGGCGACTGGGAAGCGGTGCAGCAAAAGGTGCTGGACAGCGGGCTGCGGGGCCTTGGTGGTGCGGGTTTCCCATCGGGCAAGAAATGGGGTTTCGTGCGCGCGAATGCAGGTCCGCGATATATGGCTGTCAACGGCGACGAGGGCGAGCCGGGCACCTTCAAGGACCGCTGGTATCTCGAACGCACACCGCATCTGTTCCTGGAAGGCATGTTGATTGCTGCCTGGGCGGTCGAGGCGGAAAAAGTGTTTCTCTACATGCGCGACGAATATCCGGCGGTGCTGGACATTCTCGCGCGCGAAATTGCGGCGCTGGAGGCGGCGGGCATCGTCGAGGCGGGGTATATCGACCTGCGGCGCGGGGCCGGGGCCTATATCTGCGGCGAGGAAAGCGCGATGATCGAAAGCATCGAGGGCAAACGCGGCCTGCCGCGCCATCGTCCGCCCTTTGTGGCGCAGGTCGGGGTCTTTGGCCGCCCGACCCTGGTGCATAATATCGAGACATTGCATTGGGTTGCGCGGATCTGCCGCGAAGGGCCGGAGGTGCTGTCATCGACCGAGAAGAACGGGCGCAAGGGGCTGCGCAGCTATTCGGTGTCGGGCCGGGTGGCAAAGCCGGGGATGTACCTGCTGCCCGCAGGCTCGACCATCACGGACATCATCGCGGCGGCGGGCGGCATGGCCGAGGGCCAGGCGTTCAAGGCCTATCAGCCGGGCGGGCCGTCCTCGGGGCTGTTGCCCGCGTCGATGGACGACATCCCGCTGGATTTCGATACCTTGCAGCCACATGGGTCGTTTATCGGGTCTGCGGCGGTGGTGGTCCTGTCCGAGGCCGACAGCGCCCGTGCGGCGGCCCTGAACATGCTGCGGTTTTTCGAGGATGAAAGCTGTGGCCAGTGCACGCCCTGCCGGGTCGGCTGCGAAAAGGCGGTCAAGCTGATGCA
This sequence comes from Sulfitobacter sp. EhC04, assembly GCF_001650875.1. Lineage (GTDB taxonomy): Bacteria > Pseudomonadota > Alphaproteobacteria > Rhodobacterales > Rhodobacteraceae > Sulfitobacter. Next base: position 38,688 of record NZ_LXYI01000004.1, on the reverse strand, counting down.
GGCGGACCGCTGGGATACCGGGTTGCTGGAAGAGCTGAGCACCGCGATGGTCGATGCCTCGATCTGCGGGCTGGGGCAGGCGGCCCCGAACCCGATCCGGATGGTGATGAAGCATTTCCCGGACGAAGTCTGAGGCGGCATAACGATCTTTTCAAAAAGATCGGACCGGAATTTTTGAAAATTCCGGTTCTCGCTGAGGGTCCGGTCCGGCAGGCTGTGGTGGAAACTTGCCAGGCTCTGGTCAAAGCCGGTTTTCTTTGCAGCGCAGCGCTGCCAAAAGGGGCGCGGAGCCGCCAAGGGAGAATGCGATGCGAGGATGGATCGGAGCCGTGCTGGTGAGCAGCGCAATGGTCAGTGGCTGCGCGCAGCCGACGGCAGGCATTTCGCCGGGCCGCTATGAAGTGTTTGGCGTCGAAGAGGGCGATATGCTCAAACTGCGCGCGGGGCCCGGCACCGGCTTTGTCGAAGTGCTGGGGATGCCCAACGGGACGGTTGTGAATGTCGGTCGCTGCGAATCGACGGGGGCGACGCGCTGGTGCAATGTGACACTGGCGGCGACGCCCGGCGCGGCGGGCTATGCCTCCTACGCCTACCTGCGTCCGCTATAGGGCAGGCGGCGTCGATCTTTTCAAAAAGATCGGACCGGAATTTTTGAAAATTCCGCCCGCGCTCAGTTTTGCACCACAAGGCAGATACAGCGCTGGCGGCGCATGGTGTCGCAGAGTTTCTGCGCGCCCGCCCGCGTGTTGCGCCCGAACTGGGCAAAGTAATAGCCCTTCTTGCCGGTGACGCGGTTCTTCTTGTAGATCAGGTCGGTCTTTTCGCCCTTTACCGCCGCGCGGCAGGTGCTGGTGCGCTCGCCCACGCGGGCGCGGGCTTGCTTTTTCGAGGTGGCAAAGGCGACCTGCACGCCCCAGGGTTTCATGCGCGGTTCAGGCCGGGCCAGCGCGGTGATCCGGCGGTTTCTGGCCATCTCATAGCAGGCTGGCAGAAAGGCAGCGGTCTTTGACAGGCGCATGTCATGGGCCTTGGGCGGGGTGTCGCGCCAGTCCTCCGTATTCAATCCGGTGATGATGGGCACGTAATTCACCGTCTCGGGGGCCAGCCCGCCGCCTTGCAGGAACCCTTCGGCGCGCCGTTCGCCGCCGTTATAGCCGATGGCGGCCATGCCTTCATTGCCATAGCGGGCGACCATTTCGGCAAGATACTGCGCCGCATGTTCCAATGCCTCGGCAGGGTTATAGGGGTCCTTCAGCCCGCGCAGGGCCGCGGTCGCGGGGATGAACTGCGCAATGCCGCGTGCATCGGCGTGGGACAGGGCGTTGGGGTCAAACCGGCTTTCCTGCCAGATCAGCCGGGCAAAGAAGTCGCGGTTCAGCCCGTGCCGATCGGCAAAGGTGCGGATGGCATTGCAGGTGTCATAGACAAAATGCTGTGGCCGGATGCATTCCGCATGGCCCCATTTCCCCGACGAACACATCCGCCCCGGCACATCGGCGCGGGCGGGCTGGGCAGTGAGGGCAAGGATCAGGATCAGCCAGCGTATCATCCCCCTTGGTGAAACGCGCGGGCGGGCATGTCAATTGCGCGGGGCACCCTTCCATCCCGGCAGGGGAGCCTATAGATCAGGGGAAACCGGAACGGAGACCCCCCTTGGCGTTTTTCAAGAAGCTCAAAGACCGTCTGTTCAAATCCTCGTCGAAGATCGACGAGGGGCTGGAGGCGATTGTCAGCGATGGCGGCGAGGAAGATGCCGTTGCCGTGGACGAGGTCATGGAAGAGGCCCCCGCAGCGGCTGCCGCTGCGATCCCGGAGGCCGTGGACCCGGAGCCGGAACCGATGCGGGCTGTTGACGCCGCGCCCGAAGTGATGGTTTCTGAGCCTGAGCCTGAGCCTGAGCCTGAGCCTGAGCCTGAGCCTGAGACGATACCTGAACCGGCGACGCCACCACAGCCCGATCCGGTCCGGCCACCCCAGCCCGATCCGGTTCCGCCGCCAGAGCCACCGCAGCCAGAGGTGCCGCAGCCGCAGGACCCGACCCCGGCAGAAGAGCCTTTGCCACCCGCGCCGCCGCAGGAAATCCCGCAGGACGACCCGCTGCCCGAGGTGATACCGCCAGCCGATCCGGTGCTGCCTCCGGTGGCACCTGCGCCGCTGCGCACAACCATGACCTCCGTCGCGCCGGAACTGGCCGAGACGGTTGCGGAACCGGCAAAGAAAGGCGGCCTTCTGGGCCGCCTGATGGGGCGGAGTGCGGCGCAAAAGACCGTGGTGCGCCGGGTGCTGGACGATGACATGCTCGAACAGCTAGAGGAATTGCTGATCACGGCGGACATGGGTGTGGATACCGCGCTGCGCGTCACCGCCAACATGGCCGAGGGGCGTTTCGGGCGCAAACTCTCGGTGTCTGAAATCAAGCAGTTGATGGCCGATGAGATCACCCGGATCATGGACCCGGTTGCGCGGCCCCTGCCGATCTATCCCAAGACGCCGCAGGTGGTGCTGGTGGTGGGGGTGAACGGATCGGGCAAGACCACGACCATCGGCAAGCTCGCCAGCCAGTTCCGTGCGGCGGGCAAGAAGGTGGTGATTGCCGCCGGTGACACCTTTCGCGCGGCAGCGGTGGAACAATTGCAGGTCTGGGGCGACCGCGCCGGCGTGCCGGTGTTGACGGCGGCGCAGGGATCGGACCCGGCAAGCCTGGCTTTTGACGCCATGGGCAAGGCGCAGGACGACGGGGCCGATCTGCTGCTGATCGACACGGCGGGAAGGTTGCAGAACCGGGGCGATCTGATGGAGGAACTGGCCAAGATCGTGCGGGTGATCCGCAAGAAGGACCCAAGCGCGCCGCACAACACGCTGCTGGTGCTGGACGCGACCACGGGCCAGAACGCGCTGAACCAGGTCAAGGTGTTTCAGGACATCTCCGACGTGTCCGGGCTGGTCATGACCAAGCTTGACGGCACCGCCAAGGGCGGCGTGCTGGTCGCGCTGGCGGACAAGTTCGGCCTGCCGATCCACGCCATTGGCGTGGGCGAGCAGATCGACGACCTGTCGCCCTTTGATCCGCAGGAATTCGCCGATGCGCTGGTGGGTTACGAACGATGATCCTCTGTCCCGGTACGCCCCATGTAGCGGGGATTATTCTTGAACACCTGTGAGCTTCACGGCACAGAGCCGTCGCCGGTCCGAGGCAACAGCGCATGACCGACTGGCTGCTTGCCGTCGAAGGGACCGCTGCCGGGCATCAGCTGGCGCTGTTCCTGGCCTTGTCCGCCGCCGTGTTGCACGCGGTTTTCGGCGCGTTGCAGAAAGGCCGTCACGACCCCTGGATGACGCGCGGCGCGGTTGATTTCTGCTATTGCGTCATGGCCGCACCCTTTGCGCTTTTTGTGGTGCCCTGGCCCGAGCCGCACATGTGGGTAATCTTTGCCGGGGCCTGGGCGATACACATCGTCTACAAGCTGTTGCAGGCCTGGGCCTATACCAAGGGGGCCTATACGGTTGTCTATCCGGTGGTGCGCGGCACCGGGCCGCTGTTTGCGGTGATCGGCGCCTACATGATTTTCGGCGAACGCTTTACCGCGGTGCAATGGCTGGGCGTGGCGGTGCTGCTGTCGGGGATCTTTGGCCTTGCGGTCTATAACCTGCGCAAGCTTGAGGCGCAGCGCGACACGCTGAATGCGGCGCTTGGTCTGGCGGTGCTGACCGGGCTTTTTGTGGCGCTCTATACCACATTCGACGCCTATGGCATCCGGGTCACGGCGAACCCGTTTACCTTCCTGGCGTGGTTTTTCATGATCGACGGGCTGGTGATGCCCGTCATCGCCGCCCGGCGCTGGCGCAAGATGGTGGTGCCGCCCGCACCGGGGCCACTGATGCTGCGCGGGGTGATCGGCGGGCTGGTGGCCTTTGCCAGCTTTGGCGCGATCATGATGGCCACACGGCTCGACAAGGTGGGCGAGGCGGCCGTCCTGCGCGAGACCTCGACCGTCTTTGCCGCGATAATCGGCGTGGTCTTTCTGAAAGAGACAGTTGGCCCGCGCCGGGTGGCACTGATGGCATTGATTGCGGCGGGCGCTGTGATAGTGGAAATGGGCGGATAAAGGAGCAGCAAGACATGGCGCACAGGGAAGTGAACCCGTTTGTGAAATCGGCCCTCGAATACGGGCCGATCCTGTTGTTCTTCATCGCCTATCTCAGGCTCAAGGACCGGAGTTTTTCCATCGGCGGGACCGATTACGAGGGGTTCATCGTGGTGACCGCCGTCTTTATCCCGTTGCTGGTCGCGGCGACCGGGGTGATGTGGGCGCTCACCGGCAAGCTGAACCGGATGCAGGTTGCCACCGTCATTCTGGTGGTGGTCTTCGGCGGTCTTTCGGTCTGGCTGAACGACGACCGCTTTTTCAAGATGAAGCCGACGATGATCTACCTGCTGTTTGGTGGCATCCTTGCGGTGGGGCTGCTGCGCGGGCAATCCTATCTGAAATATGTGATGGAAGAGATGATGCCCTTGCAGGACGGGGGCTGGATGCTGCTGACCCGGCGGCTGATGTTCTTTTTCTTCGGCCTTGCCGTTGCGAATGAACTGATCTGGCGCAGTTTCGCGACCGAAACCTGGGTCTATTTCAAGACCTTCGGGCTGCCGGTTGCGATGTTCGGATTTTTCATGATGCAGGGCAAGCTGTTCCAGGAGCACGGAATAGAGAAGGACGAGGGCTGAGGCCTCGGGCTTTTTGAAAAGCCCGGTTCGTTTTCTTTGAAGAAAACGGTTTCTCAAGCGGTCAGGTCGCTTTTCCGGCGGGCTTTTTGAAAAGCCCGGTTCGTTTTCTTTGAAGAAAACGGTTCCTCAAACGGTCAGGTCGCTTGTCCGGCGGGCTTTTTGAAAAGCCCGGTTCGTTTTCTTTGAAGAAAACGGTTCCTCAAACGGTCAGGTCGCTTGTCCGACGGGTTTTTTGAAAAGCCCGGTCCGTTTTCTTTGAAGAAAACGGTTCCTCAAACGGTCAGGTCGCTTTTCCGGCGGGCTTTTTGAAAAGTCCGGTTCGTTTTCTTTGAAGAAAACGGTTTCTCAAACGGTCAGGTCGCTTTTCAGGCGGGCTTTTTGAAAAGCCCGGTCCGTTTTCTTTGAAGAAAACGGCACCTGCCGCTACTTGCGCTTGTCGGCGTGCAGCGCCCGGCCTGCCTGCACGCCGGGGCGCGCGCCCATGACCTCCAGCCAGCGCGCCATGTTCGGCTTGTCTGCCAGCTGCTGCTGCTGGCCCTCCCACAGCGAAGCCCAGCCCCAGATCGCGAAATCCGCGATGGAGATGAAATCGCCTGCGACATATTCATGCTGCGCAAGTTGCCGGTCCAGCACGCCATAAAGCCGCGCGGTCTCCTCGCGGTAGCGGTCCTTGGCATAGGGGATGTCCTGCGGCGGGTCCTTTTTCGGGGCGAATTTCAGGAAATGATGCGCCTGACCGGCCATCGGCCCCAGACCGCCCATCTGCCACATCAGCCATTGATCCACCGCGATGCGGTCGCGTTCCGTGGTGCCGTAAAAACTGTCGGTCTTGCGCGCGAGATATTGCAGGATTGCACCGGATTCGAAGATCGCGACGGGGGCACCGTCCGGCCCCTCCGGGTCCACAATGGCAGGCATCCGGTTGTTGGGCGAAATCGCCAGGAAAGCCGGGTCAAACTGGTCGCCCTTGCCGATGTTCACAAGATGCGTGTCATAGGGCAGTGCCATCTCCTCCAGCGCGATGGAGATTTTCCAGCCGTTTGGCGTGGGCCAGTAATACAGGTCGATGGGGGCGGTCATGGGGTGGCGTCTCCTGACAGGGGCCAGGTCATCATGCCGGTTTTGCCGCGAATGCCAAGGCGGGACCAGCGTGGATCGGTCTGCGTCGGCAGCACGCTGCCCAGCAGGTCGAAGGGCAGCGCATCGGGGGTGACAAGGAACCGGGCATAAAGCGCCATGGCCCCCGGCCTGCGGTAACTGGAATAATGGCAGACCGGGCGGCGCGACGGCGCGATCGGCAGGCCGAGCCCCGCAAGCCCCCGCAGGCTGGCAGGGCAGTCCAGTTGCAGGTTCAGCACATTCGGGGCCGCGATTCCCTGACCCAATGCTGCGCTGTCCGGCTGTCCGGGCGCGATCAGGCGCTCGAACAGGAAGTCGAAAACATCGTTCTCCCGACTGGTGACGTTCAGCACTTCCACCTGTCGTCCTGCGGGCGTGTCCAGTGCCGCCTGTGCACGCTGGCCAAAGCTGGCCCCGGTCAACAGGACGATCCTGCGGATCGCGCCGGCGGGGGTGCGTTCCAGGGCGCTGAGTGCCACTTCGGCCCCCATCGAATGCGCGATGATCTGAATGGGCCGGTGTGGCGCGGCGCGGTGCAATCCGGCCAGCAGTTTTGCCAGTTCCACCCCGATCCGCTGCGCCCGGTCATGGACCCTGTACAGACGCCCCCGTGCGGCCCATCCCACCGCCAGACCCAGCGGTCCCTTGTCCCGGTCCAGGCCCAGCCCTGCGGCCCAGTTGTCGCCGCCCGCAAAAAGCGTTTGGTGCGGGCAGTGCCGCCCCAGGCCGGGCGCGTATTTGTACCCGTGCAGCATCACGACGATTGGTCCGCGACCTGCCGCCGCATGGCGTATCGCGGCGGTGGGCGCCACCGTGTCGCCGGTCCGGGGAACCGGCGCGTCCGGCAACGCGAGATTGAGGTGCATCACGGCCATGCTGGGGGCCTCTTGCCGCTATATCTGGTGGGTGTTTGGTGGCGTAAACATATGTCACAGGGGTTACCGGCAAGTTACTCCACCGTGACGATGCGCCCGCGCAACAGGTGGGGCCTGTCTGGGCTATTGACCTGAGCGGGCCCGCGCAGTAGCAAGCCTGCGTGGTGATTTGTTACCGGATTGCGGGCCACGATGGGCATCGACCTGTCAAAAACTGCTAAAAGGTCGAGGAAAGACTCCTTTCGCTTGACCGCGTCTGGAGTTTTTTTATTGCCCGCAAGCACGGGCCGGAAGGATAAGCAAATGAGCAAAGACTGGCACCCCAGCACCCGCGCGGTTCACGCGGGCACCCGCCGCAGCCAATATGGCGAGGTCAGCGAGGCGGTATTTCTGACCCAGGGATTCGTCTATGACAGCGCCGAACAGGCCGAGGCGCGTTTCCAGGCGCTGGGCGAGGATGAATTCATCTATGCCCGCTATGGCAACCCGACGGTGCGCATGTTCGAGGACCGCATCGCGGACCTGCTGGGATATGAGGATTGCTTTGCCTGCACCTCGGGCATGGCGGCGGTCAGCGGGGCGCTGACGGCGCTGGTCAAGGCCGGTGATCACGTGGTGGCATCGCGGGCGCTGTTCGGGTCCTGCCTTTACGTGCTGGAGGACGTGCTGGCGCGCTTCGGCGTCGAGATCACCCTGATCGACGGCAGGGATAACGCGGCATGGGATGCCGCGATCCGCCCCGACACGCGGCTGGTGTTTTTCGAGAGCATTTCGAACCCGACGCTGGAAATCGTGGACATCCGCCATGTGGTCAAGGCGGCGCATGCGGTTGGCGCGCTGGTGCTGGCCGACGATGCCATGGCGACCCCGGTGTTTTCCTATGCGCAGGCCTGTGGCGCGGATATCGCGATTGTCTCCACCACCAAACATATCGACGGGCAGGGGCGGATGCTGGGCGGCGCGATCTGCGGCCCGCGCGAGCTGATCCGCGGCCCGATCGAGGCCTATATGAAGCACACCGGCGGGGCGATGAACCCATTTACCGCCTGGACCCACCTCAAGGCGCTGGAAACAATGAACCTGCGGGTCCGGGCACAGGCGCAGACCGCGCATGAGCTGGCCGAGGCGCTTTCGGGGCATCCGATGATCGAAGCCGTGCGCTATCCGACCCATGCCGCCCACCCGCAGCAGGCGCTGGCACTGGCCCAGGCACCCGCCGGGGGCACCGTCATCGCCTTTGAGGTGAAGGGCGGCAAGGAGGCCTGTTTCCGCTTTCTCAACGCGCTGAAAGTCATCACGATTTCCAACAATTTCGCCGATGCGAAGTCCATCGCGACCCATCCCGCGACCACGACGCACCAGCGTCTGCCGCAGGAACAGAAGGACATTCTGGGCATCTCGCCGGGTCTGGTGCGCCTGTCTGCGGGGCTGGAACATGTGGACGACCTGATCGCGGATCTGATGCAGGCGTTGACGGTCTGAGCGTCCGGCGTGTCGGCTTTCGCCACACAGCTTGCCGGAAATGCGGTATCTTGATTGGTAATCCGGTCAAGGCACCCTAAGTTAAGCCTGCAAGGACAAGGGGAGCCTGAGCCATGAATGCGATCACATCAGTCGAGAAAGCGCCGGAGCGGTCTGACGCGGAAAAAGCGCTGTCTGTGCTGAAGGCCTGGGCGCGTGCGGCCAGCCCGGAAGAGGTTGCCGCCCTTGATCCGTCGGTATCCCGGCTGCTGTCCGATGCACCGGCATATCCGGAGTTCCGGCGCGACTACCCGGATGATTTCGCCGTGGGAGAGGTCTATAAATCCACGCTGCCCGATCTTCAGAACGGCCCCAGCAGCCTGATCCGGGGCGCGCAGCAGCAGATCCAGCATGTGGGGATCTCCAATTTCCGCCTGCCGATCCGCTTTCGCACCCGCGACAATGGCGAACTGACGCTTGAGACATCCGTGACCGGCTCTGTCAGCCTTGAGGCAGACAAGAAGGGCATCAACATGTCCCGCATCATGCGCAGCTTTTACAAGCATGCGGAGGCGACCTTCAGCTTTGAGGTGATCGAAAAGGCGCTGGACGATTACAAGGCCGACCTCGACAGCATGGATGCGCGCATCCAGATGCGGTTCTCCTTCCCGATGAAGATCGAAAGCCTGCGTTCCGGTCTGTCGGGCTATCAATACTATGATATCGCCCTGGAACTGGTGGAGAAGGGCGGGGTGCGTCAGAAGATGATCCACCTCGATTATGTCTATTCCAGCACCTGCCCCTGTTCGCTGGAGCTCAGCGAACATGCGCGCGCCACGCGGGGGCAGTTGGCCACGCCGCATTCCCAGCGCTCGGTCGCACGGATTTCGGCGGTGATCGACTGTGATCGCGAATGCCTGTGGTTCGAGGATCTGATCGACGCCTGCCGTCGCGCGGTGCCGACCGAAACGCAGGTGATGGTCAAGCGCGAGGACGAACAGGCCTTTGCCGAGCTGAATGCCGCCAACCCGATCTTTGTCGAGGACGCCGCCCGCCTGTTCTGCCAGCAATTGCAGCAAGACGGCAGGGTCGGAGATTTCCGGGTGATTGCCAGCCACCAGGAAAGCCTGCATTCGCATGACGCGATTTCGGTGCTGACCGAAGGGCCGACCTTCGAGGTGGCCAGCATCGACCCCAAGCTGTTCAACACCTTGTTCCACGTCGGCTGACGCGGTGGCGGCACCTGGGCGTTTGCTGCGTCCGGGTGCCACCATCGCTGCCGCACTGTCGCGCGACCTGATGGCTCAGGTCGCGGCAATTGCTCTGTGACAATGGAATTGCCACCCGCTGCGACCTCTTCAAGATCTATGCTGCAGTGCAGAGCCCTGCAGGGCGAGGCGTTCCGGTATGCATTTTTGGCGGTTCTCTCCGACGCCCGGCAGGCCTATCTGAGGGTCAGGGAAGAGACAACAAGGATTAAAGGCACTTCAAAATGACCTACCAGACCACCATGACAACAACTGGCTTCGGCACTTCCGCACAGACGGTGCTGGCCCGTGTCGGTGCGTTCTTCAGCATCATCGGCCAAGCCATGATCGCAAATTCGACCGGCCAGCGCCGGCTTGATGAGGTAACTGCACTGCAGGCCAAATCAGACGCCGAACTCGCCGCGATGAACATCAAGCGCGACGACATCGTGCACCACGTTTTCAAGGACCTTTACGGCTTCTGAAACGGAACGACATTCGCTGATCAACGGCCCGGTGCCGTGCCGCCCAAAAAGCCGCACGCCGGGCCGTTTTCATGTCTGGGGGGTTGATCGCTTGACACCGCCATTGCCAGACGCCAACGCTGCCGCATGATGGATTTGCGCCCTGTCGGTTATGTTGTCGGCCTCCTTGTGGGGGTACTGGGACTTGCCATGATCGTGCCCTTGCTGGTGGATCTGGCCGAAGGCCGCGGCCATGGCATCGTCTTTGTCGAAGCCGGGCTGATCACCACCGCAGCAGGCGGCATGATGGCGCTGGCCTGCGCAAACGGGGTCCGGCAGGGGCTGACGATCCAGCAGACCTTTATTTTGACCACCGGCGTCTGGGTCATGCTGCCGATCTTCGGTGCCTTGCCCTTCATGCTGGGTGAAACCCAGTCCAGTTTCACCAATGCGGTATTCGAGGCGATGTCGGGGCTGACCACAACAGGGGCCACGGTGCTGACCGGGCTGGACGCGCTGCCCAAGGGGCTGCTGCTGTGGCGCGGCATCCTGCAATGGCTGGGCGGGATCGGTATCATCGTCGTGGCCATGGTGTTCCTGCCCGAACTCAAGGTCGGGGGCATGCAGATTTTCAAATCCGAAGCCTTTGACACCTTTGGCAAGATCCTGCCCCGCGCGGGGCAGATCGCCACCCAGATCGCGGTGATCTACCTGTGGCTGACGGTGGCCTGCGTGCTGAGCTATCTGGCGCTGGGGCTGAACACATTCGATGCCACCGTGCATGCGCTGACCACGATTTCAACCGGGGGTTTCGCCAATTACGATGCCTCTTTCGGGCAATTCGCCGGGGCACCGGAATATGTTGCCAGCGTCTTCATGATCCTCGCGGCGCTGCCTTTCGTGCGCTATGTGCAACTGGTCAACGGCAACCCGCTGGCCTTGCAGCGCGACCCCCAGGTGCGAGGCTTTGTGCTGACCATTTCGGTGCTGGTTCTGGTGGTCTTTCTGACCCTGCAACACGTCTTTCCAAACCACTGGGAGCAGAGCTTTCGCGAAGCGCTGTTCAACATCACCTCGATCATTTCCGGTACCGGCTATGCCTCTGTCGATTACATGACCTGGGGGCCGTTTGCCGTGGCCCTGTTCTTTTTCATCGGGTTGATCGGGGGCTGCGCGGGGTCCACTGCCTGTTCGATCAAGATTTTCCGCTATCAGCTTCTGTTTGCCTCGATCCGGGCGCAGCTGGGGCGCATCCGGTCGCCCCACGCCATCTTTACCCCGCGCTATGACGGGCGGCCCGTGGGGCCGGATGTGCTGTCTTCGGTGATGTCCTTCTTCATGTTCTTCGTGGTGACCCTGGGCCTGGTTTCAGTGGCGCTCAGCATGACGGGGCTGGATTTCGTGACATCCGTGTCCGGGGCAGGGGCGGCACTGGCCAACATCGGCCCCGGTCTGGGTGACATCATCGGGCCTGCGGGCAATTTCAGCACCCTGAACGATGCCGCCAAATGGATCTTGATCTTCGCCATGCTGCTGGGCCGGTTGGAGCTCATGGTGGTCTACGTTCTGTTTACCGTAAGTTTCTGGAGGGCCTGATGGCTGATACGACAACGCGACCCTTGGGTGCGCAGATTTCCCATATGCTCAAAGATCGGGGCGTTGATGTGATCTTTGGCATTCCGGGGGTGCACAACCAGGAAATGTACCGTGGCATCGAGGAAGCGGGCATCACCCATGTGCTGGCGCGCCACGAACAGGGGGCGGGGTTCATGGCTGACGGCTATGCCCGTGCCACGGGCAAACCGGGTGTGGCCTATGTCATTACCGGGCCGGGGCTGTGCAACATCATGACGCCGATGGGGCAGGCCTATAGCGACTCGGTGCCGATGCTGGTGATCTCGTCCTGTCTGGACGAACTGGCAGCACGGCGCGGCCAGTTGCACCAGATGAAAGACCAGCGCGGCGCGGCGGAAACCGTGTGCGACTGGTCGGAGGAGGCGCGCACCGCAGAGGCGGCCTATGCGCTGGTCGACAGGGCATGGGCCGAGTTCAGCGCGAGCCGCCCACGCCCCAAACATATCCAGGTGCCGATTGCACAGCTTGAGGCGACGGCGCCCGCCGCGCCCCGGCCCATGCGGCAGACCCCGATTGCCGGGGGCACGCCCATGGATGTTGAAAAGGCGCAGCGGCTGCTGGCCGGGGCGCGCAAACCGCTGTTCATATTTGGCGGCGGCGCGCGTGCGGGGGCTGACGCGGCCCGCAAGCTGGTACGCCATCTGGGCGCGGCCAGCTTTACCACCTATGCCGGGCGGGGGATCATCGACCCCGATGCACCGCTGCATTTCGGCAGCTATCTGGCGCGGCCCGACAGCGCCGCTGTGATCGCGCAGGCGGATGCCTTGATCGCCGTCGGCACGGAACTGGCCGAGGTGGATCTGTGGCGTGCGCAGCTTGGGCATACCGCGCCGATGCTGCGGGTCGATCTGGATACCGAAAGCCTTACGGACCCGGCCCGCGCGGAGTGGCATGTGCAGTCGGATGCCGCGGATTTCCTCTCTGCCCTGCACGGAGCCGTCGCAACCGACGCGCCCGGCGACAGCGGTTGGACCGCGGAGGAGGTCGCCCGCGCCCGCCTGAAATGGCGTTTGGAAGTGGATGCGGAATATCCCGGTGTCCTGCGGGTGGCCGAGGCATTGCAGGGCTGCTTGCCGCAGGATGCCATGATCTATTCGGACATGACGCAGTTTGCCTATGCCGCGAAGGAGGTCTGGAACATGGCCCGTCCGAACCACTGGCACCATCCATACGGCTTTGGCACGCTGGGGTACGCCTTGCCTGCTGCCATCGGCGGGGCCGTCGCACGGCAGGGCAAGCCCACACTGGCGATCATGGGGGACTACGGGTTCCATTATACCATGGCCGAACTGGGTGTGGCGGTGGAGTTGGGGCTGCCGATCCCGATCATCCTGTGGGACAACGCAAAACTGGGCGCGATCGAGGCCAGCATGATCGGCGCGCAGATTGCGCCAAATGCGGTCATCGCGCGCAACCCTGATTTCATGAAGCTGGCCGAGGCATTTGGCGCGGGCGCGGAGCGGCCAGCGCGCCTGTCAGAGATGCAGGAGGCTGTAACGGCGGCATTCCAGGCCGATGGCCCGACGCTGATCTACGTCACACCCGACATCGCGGACTGAGGCGATTTTTTTTGAAAAAATCGGGTCGGAGTTTTTGAAAACTCCGGGGCGGTTCTGATGAGGCTGGCCGAGGCCCTTGGGGCGGGGGCGGTCCTGTCAGATGGCCCGGCGTCGATCAACGCCACACCCGACATCGCGCGCTGAGGCGATTTTTTTGAAAAAATCGGGTCGGAGTTTTTGAAAACTCCGGGGCGGTTCTGACGAGGCTGGCCGAGGCCCTTGGTGCGGGGGCGGTCCTGTCAGATGGCCCGGCGTCGATCAACGTCACACCCGACATCGCCGACTGAGGCGATTTTTTTGAAAAAATCGGGTCGGAGTTTTTGAAAACTCCGGGGCGGTTCTGATGAGGCTGGCCGAGGCCCTTGGGGCAGGGGCAGTCCTGTCGGATGGCCCGGTGCCGATCTGCGTCACACCCGACATTGCGGGTTGAGGCGATTTTTTTGAAAAAATCGGGCCGGAGTTTTTGAAAACTCCGATCCGATCCGCCCTATGCCTTATTCCCAGCAGCTGACCAGAACGGTCATGCCCTGCGCGTTCAGGCGCAGGTCGCGGGGGGCGATGGCACCTGTGCGTTCTCCCGCTGTCAGGGTCAGACCGGCCGATGTGGCCAGTTCCGCAATGACACCTGATTCAACGGCAAAGTTCACATCCTGCGGCAATTCCTGCGCACCTGTAGCGCGCGGCAACAACATGCCCATGACGTTGCCGCTGGCATCGAAGACCGGGCCACCGACGTCACCGGCCTGTGCCCCAAGCGCCAGACGTCTGAGCGTTTCCTCGCCCCGCAGCCCGCGCACATCCGACAGCGTGCCAAAGGTCAGCGTCGCCGCCGACAGGACCCCCTCATAGGAATAGCCCGCCACCGAGATTTCCGATTGCAGGCGCGGAGTCCCGACGCCGAATTCGGCAACCGCGATGGGGGCCAATGCCTCGCGCGGTTTCAGGATGGCGACACCGCTTGCGCTGTCGTTGGCGATGACATCGGCTTCGGTATCGCCGTCGATGGTCAGCCGGCCACAGCTTTGCACCGCCTCGGTTGTTGTTGCGACACTGCCATTGGCATCGACAAAGAAGCCGGAGCGCGCGACCTTGGGCTGGCGCACCTGGAGGCCCGCGACCAGGTCGATGGCCTGTTCCTCGTTGGTGCCTGCTGCTGGGTCCAGCACGCCGGGCAGGCGGATCAGGCTTTTCGACATTTCCGCGATCACCCGGCGGCGGCGTTCCTCGTCGCCCGCGGGCCAGATCAGCGTAAAGCCCTTGATGTGGCCATCCTCCAGCGAAACCTGGGTCTGGCTGATGATGCTGCCATTCTCGCCGATCAGCTCGAAAGAGGTGTTCTTGCGGTCACGCGGGCCGTTCAGCGGCACGATTTCCAGGGTCTGCATGATGTCATAAAGCCCGAAAAGCGTGTTCTGGTCCCCGGCCTGACTGATCAACAGCACCCGCGCGCCGATGTCGCCGGTGCTGTTGTAATGCACGAATGGGGGTTCGTATTTGTCCAGCGCCACCTCTGCGGTGGGCATCATGATCTCGATCCCGGCCTTGTCGTCCCGGACCATCCGCAGGCCCAGCCCGTCCAGCACCGCGTTATATTGTTTCAGCAGGTCGGCGCGTTGCAGAGTGGTCAGCACGCCTGTCACCTCGTAATTGTTTGCTTCCTGCCACTGGGCCATGGAGTTGCGGGTGCCCCGGCCAAAGGCGCCGTCGATGCTGGCGTTGTAGAAACCGGCCCATTGCAGCGCAATCTGCAGGTCGCGGCGTTCCTGTGCGTCAAGCAAACGCTCGGAAAGGCGCGCCTCTTGCGGAGATTCATCGGCAGGTTCCGGTTCCGGCACGGGGGCAGGGGCTTCTGCCAGCGGTTCGGCAGGCGCCGGTTCTGCCGGTGCATCCGGCGTTGTCACAACTGTGGAGGGCGTGTCGATCACGCCGCCGTTCAGCACATTGGCCCCCACCGGCCAGAACTGCCGGTCAAACCGGCTGCTCAGCTGGATGAAACTGTCGCGCGGCACCAGCCCGTCCCGGACATAGGTGCGCAGGACCTGCTCCGCATCGGCACGGCGGTAGGGGCCGACGGCGATGCCGTACCAGCCGCCGCCAAGGGAAAAGCCGTTCACATCTTCCAGCAGGGTGGTATAGGCCCGCGCCCGGTCGGTTGCCGCCGCCAGACTTGGCTGCGCCTCGATCTGGACCCAGACAACCTCGTCTGCGGCTTGTGCCTGCACGGGGCGGGTTGCGGGGGGAGCAAAGGACAGAGTTGCGGCGCAAACAGCCAGAACAAGACGGATCATCGGGGCGCGTACTTTCACTGAATCAAAATCCGGCGCAGATAAGCAGGAAACCGCCACGAATGCTAGGCTCTGGACCCATTAATCTTATATGCTCAGCGGCGATTTCACGAAATTTCAAGGGTTTGGGGCGTGCTGCCAATAGTGGTTCTATTTGCAAACGACCCAAGACGTTGAAATGAAGTGAAATCGCCGCCCTTCGGGTTTGACGGATTTTCCCGCAGCCTGCGTCACATCTGCTTGAAATAGAACCACTATTCTTGCGCAGATGCTCCTGGTCTACGAAAAAATCTGTCAAACTGAGCATGTAAGATTAATGGGTCCAGAGCCTATGGCTGATGGTCGCCTATTTAATCACAAAGCCGCAATTGACGCCCCAGGGTGACAGCCGTAGGAATGGCGCGCATATCAAGAGGTCCTCCAAATGTCCGTAAAACCCGATGCGCCGCGTTCTTTCCAGGCAATCATTCTTGCCTTGCAGGGCTATTGGGCGCGCCATGGCTGCGCCATCCTGCAGCCCTATGACATGGAAGTGGGGGCCGGTACTTTTCATCCTGCCACAACTCTGCGCAGCCTCGGCACCCAGCCCTGGACGGCGGCCTATGTCCAGCCCTCGCGCCGCCCCACCGACGGGCGCTATGGCGAGAATCCGAACCGGTTGCAGCATTATTACCAGTATCAGGTGCTGATCAAACCCAGCCCGCCCAATCTGCAAGAGCTGTATCTGGGCTCGCTTGAGGCGATCGGGATCAACATGGACCTGCACGACATCCGCTTTGTCGAGGACGACTGGGAAAGCCCGACGCTGGGCGCCTGGGGGCTGGGCTGGGAAGTCTGGTGCGACGGCATGGAAGTCAGCCAGTTCACCTATTTCCAGCAGGTCGGCGGCCATGACTGCCACCCCGTCTCGGGCGAGCTGACCTATGGGCTTGAGCGGCTGGCGATGTACGTGCTGGGCGTCGATCATGTGATGGACATGCCCTTCAACGACCCCGACGCGCCGATTCCGCTGACCTATGCCGACGTCTTCAAACAGACGGAGGAGGAATACGCGCGCTGGAACTTTGACACCGCCAATACCGAGGTGCTGCTGCGCCAGTTCGAAGAGGCGGAGGCCCATTGCAGGCATATCCTCGACCAGCCCGCGCAGGACCCCAAGACCGGCAAGCGCATCGTCATGGCACATCCGGCCTATGACCAATGCATCAAGGCCAGCCACATGTTCAACCTGCTGGACGCGCGCGGCGTGATCAGCGTGACCGAACGGCAGGCCTATATCGGGCGGGTGCGCACGCTGGCCAAACTGTGCGCCGATGCCTTTGTGCAGACCCGCGCAGGCGGCTGGTCCGAGGATGCGGCGTGAGCGGCAAGATCATAGGGATTGTCATCTTGGTATCTGCATTGATCGCGGGCGCGGCGCTGTATTACCTGCAGGTCTATGGGTTCTATGAGCAGGTGCGGCAGGACAGCGTGTCGCTGATGTCGCTGACCTCGCAGCAGCCCGAAGCCATCCCGGCGGACGGCATCACCGCCATTGACGCCGACAGCTCGCCGATCCGGTTCCGCGCCTGTTTCACCACACCGCTGAGCCTGCCGTTCCTGACCGAAAGCTATGTCCTGCTGGACAGCGCCACGCCGCGCAACGCGCCGGACTGGTTTTCCTGTTTCGACGCCGCCGCCATCGGTGCCGCACTTGAGGACGGCAGCGCGCTGGCCTTCATGGGGCAAAAGAACGTGGCCTACGGGGTGGACCGCATTGTCGCGATCACCGAAGACGGGCAGGGCTATGTCTGGCACGAGCTGAACGATTGTGGAGAAAAGGCCTATGATGGCACCGTGGTGGGCGAGGAATGCCCGCCGGTGCCGGGAAATGCCGCCGACTGATCGCGCTTTTCCCGCCGATGCGCGGGAACCATCTTCGAACCTCAGGCGCTGTTCCTTTCATGGGGAGCATTGCAAATGGCAGACAAGTCGCATGAGGGCCTGAAATGGGTGATGCGCGCTGGATACGGTGCGCGGGCGTTGATATATACCACGATCGGCGTTCTGGCGATCATCGCGGCATTCACCTCGACCGAGGCATCGGGCACCGAGGATGCGCTTCAGACCCTGCGCGCGCAACCATACGGTGTGATCGCGCTTTGGATCATCGGGTTGGGGCTGCTGGCCTATATGGTCTGGCGCGTCATTGCCGGGGTCGCCGACGTGGAGGACCATGGCACCGACGCCAAGGGTGTGATTGCCCGGACAGGCCAGATCGCAACGGGCCTGATTCATGCCGGTATCGGCGTTTCGGTGCTGTCGCTTGCCCTTGGCGGCGGCGGATCGGGCGGCGACAGCACGCAGGACTGGACCGCCAGGCTGATGAACATGCCGATGGGCCGCTACATCGTCGCTGCGGGGGCGATGGTCCTTCTGGGGGCGGGGGCCTACTATTGCTACAAGGGGTGGAGCGGTAAGTACAAGGAACACCTTGCTGCCTCGGCCTTCACCACGCGCTTCGACGCGGCGATCAAGGGCGGGTTGATCATTTATGGCATTCTGTTGTCGCTGGTCGCCCTGTCCATCGGGATTGCGGCGCTGAACGCCGATCCCTCCCAGGCCGGAGGGCTGGGCAAGGCCCTGCACACGGTGCGCGCGCAACCCTACGGTCCGGTGCTTCTGGGCTTCGCGGGTGTCGGTCTTCTGGGCTTTGCGCTTTATAACCTGGTCGAGGCGGTGTTTCGGATCGTGCCCAAAATCGACGGCCCGGATGTGAAAACACTGACAAAAAGCCCTCATGCAGTGAGGGCGGGGTCTGGACGGCGGGGGATGCGCCCGTTATCCCTCGGCCACATTCCCAACCGAAGTGTGACCTGTGCCAGACCTGCTGATTGAACTCTTCTCCGAAGAAATCCCCGCCCGGATGCAAAAACGCGCCGCCGAAGACCTGCAAAAGCTGGTCACGGACGGTCTGGTCGAGGCCGGTCTGACCTATGCCCATGCCGCCGCCTTTTCCACGCCGCGCCGGTTGACGCTGGCGCTGGAGGGGATGCTGGACGCCAGCCCCCGCACGGTGGAGGAACGCAAGGGCCCCAAGGCCGACGCGCCTGAAAAGGCCATCGAGGGTTTTCTGCGCGGTGCCGGTGTCACCCGTGATCAGTTGGAGGAACGCGAGACCCCCAAGGGTAACATTCTGTTTGCAAAGATCGAGAAACCGGGCCGACCGGCGGCAGAGATCGTGGCCGAGGTGCTGGAACAGGCGATCCGCAATTTTCCATGGCCGAAATCCATGCGCTGGGGCAATGGCACGCTGAAATGGGTGCGCCCGCTGCATTCCATCCTCTGCCTGATCAGCGACGAGGGCGGGGCAACAGTGGTCCCGCTTGAGGTCGATGGCATCACGGCGGGTGACAGCACGCGCGGTCACCGTTTTCTGGCCCCTGATGCGATCACGGTCACGGGGTTCGAGGATTACGAGGCAAAGCTGAAGCGCGCCTTTGTCGTGCTGAACCCGCAGGAACGCGCCGATGCGATCTGGCACGACGCCAGCAATGCCGCCTTTGCCAGCGGCATGGAAGTGGTCGAGGATGCGGGCCTGCTGGCCGAAGTCGCCGGGCTGGTGGAATGGCCCGTGGTCCTGATGGGGCCGATTGCCGATGATTTCCTCGACCTGCCGCCGGAGGTTTTGCAGACGTCGATGCGCGAGCATCAGAAATTCTTTTCCGTGAAGAACCCCAAGACGGGCCGGATTGAAAAGTTCATCACCGTCGCCAACCGCACCACGGCGGATGAGGGGGCCACCATTCTGGCGGGCAATGAAAAGGTGCTGTCGGCGCGGCTGTCGGACGCCAAGTTTTTCTGGGAAAACGATCTGCGCGTGGCGACATCCGACAAGGGGATGGAGACATGGGTGGAGGCGCTGTCGAACGTCACCTTCCACAACAAGCTGGGCACCCAGGCCGAGTTGATTGACCGCATGGCCGTGCTGGCCCGCGAGATCGCGCCGATGGTGGGGGCGGACCCGGAGGAGGCGGAAGCGGCGGCACGCGTGGCCAAGGCGGACCTCAGTTCCGAGATGGTCTATGAATTCCCCGAATTGCAGGGGCTGATGGGCAGCTATTATGCGAAGGCGGCGGGCAAATCCGATGCGGTGGCGGCTGCGGCCAAAGAGCATTACGCGCCGCTTGGGCCGTCCGACGATGTGCCGACCGCGCCGGTGTCGGTGGCCGTGGCGCTGGCCGAGAAGGTCGACAAGCTGACCGGCTTCTGGGCGATTGACGAGAAGCCGACGGGGAGTAAAGACCCCTTTGCGCTGCGGCGGGCGGCGTTGGGACTTGCGAGGACCGCGTTCGAGAACGAAAGAAGTGTTCCTCTTGCTGGCCTAATATCGACGCAGATCGCCATTCATGATGGTCAGGTTTTCGGCAAGCTTTGTGCACTTAACACAGTTGCCATTCGTGACTTCGAAGAACTTTTACGGACTGACCCAGAAGCAGACGAAAAGACTCTTCGGCCGGTAATCAACAAACTCAAAAAAGAAATGCATCGGAATGATGAAGACGTAGTTGCATCGGTCCAAGCAAAAGCAGACGACCTCCTCGCCTTTCTCCACGACCGCCTCAAAGTCTACCTCAAGGATCAAGGCATCCGGCATGACATCATCGACGCCTGCATCGCGATGGAAGGCAACGATGACCTGACCCTGCTGGTCAAACGCGCCAGGGCCCTTTCCGAGACGCTGAAAACCGATGACGGCGAAAACCTGATCCAGGGCTTCAAACGCGCCAACAACATCCTGACCCAGGCCGAGGAGGCGGACGGGGTCGAATATTCCTATGGGGCGGACGTCAAGTTTGCGGAAGATGACGCGGAACGTGCCTTGTTCGCGGCTCTGGATGCCGCCGAAGCGCAGATCAAACCGGCGATGGAGCAGCAGGACTTTGCCACCGCCATGTCCGCCATGGCCACGCTGCGCGGGCCGATTGACGGGTTTTTCGATGCGGTGCAGGTCAATTCCGACAACGGCATGGTGCGCCGCAACCGCCTGAACCTGCTCAGCCGCATCCGCAGCCTTTGCACCTCGGTCGCCGATCTGACGAAGATCGAGGGTTAAATGCGGGCGTCATCCTCGGGCCCTGCCACCGTCATCCTCGGGCCTGACCCGAGGATCTCCCGCTCCGCGCCCTGGCACCGTCATCCTCGGGCCTGACCCGAGGATCTCCCGCCCCGCGCCCTGCCACCGTCATCCACGGGCCTGACCCGAGGATCTCCTTTCCCGCGCCCTGTCGTTAGAGGTCCTCGGGTCGAGCCCGAGGATGACGATCATCTGCCACGGTGCCCTGCTCAGGCACGCATCGCCTATCGTCACTCTTGCCACTAAGCCGCAAGGCCCTATGCTGCGATGAAACCCAAAGGTGCTGCAGTGCAGAATAATCCCGATACCACGCTTGTCACGGCCACCGCGCCCATCGCCAACGAAAGCCACGGCGGGCGCGCCAAATGCCTGCAACGGCTGGTGCGTCTGGACCTGCCGGTGCCGCGCACCGTTGCCCTGTCCTTTGAGGCGGTGCACCGGCTGGGCGATGCGCAATTGCCCAATGTCGATGCGGTGGTGGCGGAATTCCCTGACGACGCCATGCTCTGTGTGCGCCCCTCCAGCGAGGACCCGGACTGGGGCGGGCCGGGGGCGGTGCTGAACATCGGGATCAATGACGCCAGGTTCAAGGACCTGTCGAAATCGCTCGGCGAAGAGGCCGCCGCCGGGCTTTATACCCGTTTCGTGCAGGCCTATGCGGTCAATGTGGCCCGGTTGGACCCCGACATGTTCGACGAGGTGAACGGCGATGGCCGCGCCGCGCTGGCGCAATCATTGCACGCCTATGAGCAGGAAACCGAGGAAGCCTTTCCCCAGGACCGCAGGGTTCAGTTGTCGGCAGTGCTGCGGTCAATGGCGCGGGCCTGGAACGGCACCTCGGCGCGCCTGCTGCGGCAGGCCAAGGGGGCACCGGCGGATGCCGGATTGGGGCTGGTGGTGCAGGAAATGGCCTTTGGCGTCGGCTCTGGCCAGTGCGGCTCGGGCGTGTTGCAACTGGTCGACAGCGACACCGGCGTGCCGCAGATCACCGGGCGTTACCTGAGCCAGTCGCAGGGGCGCGATGCGCTCGAAGGGGACGCGGCGGCGCTGTACCTGACCAAGGACCCGCGCGGCGAGTCGCTGGAGGAACTGGCACCGGAGGCCTTTGCGGAGCTGACCGAACATGCGGCCCTGATGCGGGAAAAGCTGCGCGAGGAAATGCAGGTGGAATTCGTCATCGAGGACGGGCGTCTGCACATTCTGGATGGCGTGCGCGTGGCGCGGTCTTCGCGCGCGGCGGTGCGCATCTCCGTGGCGCTGGCGGATGACAAGATCATCACGCGGGAGGAAGCCCTGATGCGGGTGCAGCCCCGCACGCTGACCGAACTGTTGCACCGGCAGGTGGACCCGCGCACCAAACGCGACGTGATCGGGCGCGGCATTGCCGCCAGTCCCGGTGCCGCCACCGGCAAGATCGTCTTTACCGCAACAGAGGCGCAGGCAAGTGCCGCGCGCGGCGAGGCCTGTATCCTGATCCGGCGCGAAACCTCGCCCGAGGACATTCGCGGCATGCATGCCGCCGCTGCCGTGCTGACCGAGCGGGGCGGCATCACCAGCCACGCCGCCGTGATCGGACGCGGCATCGGTCTGCCCTGCGTGGTGGGGGCCTCCAATATGCGGTTCAACCTGCGCAAGGGCCAGATCACCGCAGCGGATGGCCGGGTCTTTTCAACCGGCGACGAGATCACCGTGGACGGCTCGAACGGACAGGTATTGGCCGGGGCCGCCCGGATGCGCGAGGCGGCGCTGGACGAGACCTTCAACCGGCTGATGTCCTGGGCCGAGGATGTGGCGGATATCAAAATCCGCGCCAATGCCGACACGCCTGCCGATGCCCAGACCGCGCGGAACTTCAACGCCCATGGCATCGGGCTGTGCCGGACAGAGCATATGTTCTTTGATCCCGGCCGCCTGACCGTGATGCGCGAGATGATCTTTGCCGAGACCGGCGAGGACCGGCGCGCGGTGCTGGAACGTCTGCTGCCGATGCAGCGCGACGACTTTACCCAGTTGTTCCGCATCATGCAGGGCCAGCCCGTTTGCATCCGCCTGTTCGACCCGCCGCTGCATGAATTCCTGCCCGGCGACAAGGCCGGCCAGCGCGAATTGGCCGAGGCGCTGAACCTGCCCCTTTCCGATGTGACCCGGCGGGTCGAGGGGCTGAGCGAATATAACCCGATGCTGGGGATGCGCGGTGTGCGTCTGGGCGTGACGGTGCCGGAAATCTACGAGATGCAGGCCCGCGCGATCTTCGAGGCGACAATTGCCGCCAGCCGCGATGGCGATCCGGTGGTGCCGGAGGTGATGATCCCGCTGGTCAGCGCGCGCCGCGAGGTGGAGCTGATCAAGACCTCTGTCGATGCCATCGCCGCTGCCGTGCGCAATGAAACCGGGGTGCAGTTTACCTATCGCCTTGGTGTGATGGTCGAAACGCCCCGCGCCGCCCTGCGCGCGGGCGAGATCGCGCCGCATTGTTCCTTTCTCAGCTTTGGCACCAATGACCTGACGCAGATGACCTATGGTCTGTCGCGCGACGATGCGGGGCGCTTCATGTCGAATTATGTCCAGCAGGGTGTCTTTCCCGAAGACCCGTTTCATGTGCTGGACACGGACGGCGTGGGCGAGTTGCTGAAACTGGGCGCGGAACGCGGCCGCAAGGCGCAGCCGGGCATCACCCTGTCGATCTGCGGCGAGCATGGCGGCAACCCCGAATCGATTGCATTTTGCCGCGCGGCGGGGTTTGACTACGTTTCCTGCTCGCCTTTTCGCGTGCCGGTTGCACGGCTGGCTGCGGCGCAGTTGGCGATCGGCCACAAGATCGGGTAGCCGGCGGTATTCCGCCATCTAGTACTGGACGTCCAAGATGTCGCACGGGCCGATGGGTTTACGCGCGGCCCGATCTTGGCTAGGCCCGCCCCAACCGAAATAACATAATGGGGGCGCAGGATGCGTCTGTTTCTTTCCACTGCCAGCTTTATGCTGTTGTCGCTGATGCTGCTTTTGCCGGTCGCGGCACATGCCAATGCGGACAAGGCAGAAGAACTTGCACGGCTCGAAACCAACGGTCTGAAATCCGCCGGTGCGAAGCGGCTGAAGTCTTTCGTCAGTGTGCCGCAGGGTGCCCAGGGCACCGTCAAGTTCTCCAAGGCGTGGCTGGATGCACAGCCCAGGGCGAATGGGTCGTCTGAATGGCGCTGTCTGGCCGAGGCGCTGTATTTCGAAGCGCGCGGCGAGACGGTCAAGGGCCAGTTCGCGGTTGCCGAGGTGATCAAGAACCGCGTCAAGAGCGGGCGTTTTCCGGGGTCTTTCTGCGGGGTGATCCATCAGGGCACCGGCAAGAAGTACCAGTGTCAGTTCACCTATACCTGTGACGGCAACAAGGAAGTCATCGCAGAACCGATGGCTTTTGCCCGCGTGGCCAAGGTCGCGCAGTACACCCTCGACGGCAAGGTGCCTGCGCTGACAGACGGTGCCACGCATTACCACACCACCGCCGTGCGCCCGCGCTGGAGCAAGGTCTATACCCGAACCGCGCAGATCGGTGTGCACCTGTTTTATCGTCATACCTGGCGGTCGGCGTCGAACTGACGCCGTTTTCGGGCGCTGGCCTGACGGATTGCAGGCTGCTAAGGACGCGGTGACGCGGTAGAGATACCCCTGCCGCCCCCTGTCCGAGCCGCCTGATCCGAAAGCCTCTGCCATGTCCAAAGAAGCCCGCCTTGCCTTTGCCCACCCCTCCGAGCGGGCCGATGCCCTGGCCGGGGCGGACCCGCTGGACCGCATTTCCCTGCGCGATCACATCGTCGAGGTCGAGATCGGCGCGTTCCAGGCCGAACGCGGTGTCAGGCAGCGCATCTGTTTCAATGTGGTGGTCGAGGTGCAGCCCCTGACCGGTCCGGTCGATGATGATGTGGACCGCATTCTGAGCTATGACCGGGTGACCGAGGCGATTGCCGCCGAACTGGCGGTGGAACGACTGGCACTGCTGGAAACCCTTGCCGAACGGGTGGCGGACCGCATTCTGCTGGAGCCGCAGGCGGTCCGTGCCTTTATCCGCATCGAGAAGCTGGATCGCGGCCCCGGTGCGCTGGGGGTCGAGATCGTGCGCGCACGCGGCGATGCCCCGGCGGCAGAGATCGCCCCAGGTGACGCGCCGCATCCCGAACTGGTCTATCTCAGCAACGCCGCCATTGCCTCGGCGCATCTGCCGGGCTGGCTGGACCAGTTGGAAAAGCTGGGGCGGCCCTTGATCCTTTGTGTGGGCGCGCCGGATGTTACGGCGCCGCAGCTCAGGCACCGCATGGCGCAGCGGCGGATCGACCTGCTGGCGATCGAGCAGAACGCCTGGGTGCTGGCCGCGCGCGACGACCGTTGCGTGGTGGTCGCGACCCGGACCGAACTGGACTGGGCAATGCGAAATGGCCAGACCTGCGTCTGGGCCCCGTCCAAAATCGTGCTGGATTCCGTCGATACCCCTTCGGCCCAGCCGCATGACGCCGTGGCGCTGGCCGCATGGTTCGCCGCCACCTTCGACGCAGAGGAAATGCTGGTGGTGGGGGCCGATCTGCCCGATGGCGCATCGGTTCCGCTGCGGGGCGTTTCGCTGGACCAGGCGCAGCTATGAGCGTCTGTTACCGACCGCTGGCACAGGTTGGCCCCATCAGACCGCAGGACGCAGTGGCGCTTGCCGGGGGCTGGGCATGGTTCACCCATGCAGAGGTCCTGTCGCGGACAGAACCATCCCGCGTCATCCCGGCACAGGAGATCCCGGAAGCGCAACTGGCGGCGCTGACTGCGCCACGCGCTCCGATTGGCGGGCTGGACATGGGCCGCCCCCGTGTCATGGGCATTCTGAACGCAACCCCTGACAGCTTTTCCGACGGCGGTCTGCACGCGGCGGCGGATGACGCCATCGCGGCAGGGCAGCGGATGGTGGCGGCGGGCGTCGACCTGTTGGATGTGGGTGGCGAATCCACCCGCCCCGGCGCAGAAACCGTGGACCCCGAGGAGGAATCCCGCCGCGTCGTGCCGATCATCGCCGGGCTGCGCGACACAGGCGCGCTGATCTCTGTCGATACGCGCAAGGCCGCGGTGGCACGGGCCGCGCTGGAGGCTGGTGCAGGCCTGATCAACGATGTCTCGGGCTTTACCTATGATCCGGCGCTTGCGGCTGTGGCGGCAGATGCGGCTGTGCCGGTCTGCGTGATGCATGCGCTGGGGGACCCGGCCACGATGCAAAAGAACCCGCATTACGACAATGTGCTGCTGGACGTCTATGACTTCCTCGCGGCGCAGATCGCTGTGCTGGTGGGCGCAGGCATCGCCCGTGACAGGATCGTCGCGGACCCCGGCATAGGCTTTGGCAAGAAGCTGGAGCATAACCTGACGCTGCTGTCGGGGCTCAGCCTGTTTCACGGGCTGGGCGTGCCTGTTCTGCTGGGGGCCTCACGCAAAGGTTTCATCGGGACACTTGGCAACGCGCCTTTGGCGGGTTCCCGCGCAGGCGGGTCGATTGGTGTGGCCCTGGCGGGGGTGACGCAGGGGGTGCAGATGTTGCGGGTTCATGACGTCCCGGATACCTTGCAGGCAATCACGCTGTGGCGTGCGGCAATATCAGGACGCAGAGATGACTAAGCTTTTTGGCACCGACGGGGTGCGCGGCACCGCCAATATCCACCCGATGACAGCCGAGATGGCGCTGCGCATCGGGGCGGCGGTGGGCCGGTACTTTCGCCGCGAGGGCAAGGGGGTGCACCGTGTCGTCATTGGCAAGGACACCCGGCTGTCCGGCTATATGTTCGAAAACGCGCTGACCGCCGGTCTGACCAGTTCGGGGATGAATGTCCTGCTGCTGGGTCCGGTGCCGACACCGGCGGTGGGGTTGCTGACCCGGTCGATGCGCGCTGATCTGGGGGTGATGATTTCGGCCAGTCACAATCATGCGCATGACAACGGGATCAAGTTCTTTGGCCCTGACGGTTACAAGCTGTCCGACCAGGCCGAGGCCGAGATCGAGGCGCTGGTCGCCGACGGGGTCGAGATGGTGCAGGCACCCGAGATTGGCCGCGCCAAGCGGATCGACGACAGCCGCTTTCGCTATATCGAGCGGGTCAAATCCTCCTTTCCGCGGCAGATGCGGCTGGATGATCTGAAGGTTGTGATCGACTGCGCCAATGGTGCGGCGCACCATGTGGCACCCATGGCCCTGTGGGAACTGGGGGCGACGGTGGTGCCCATGGGCGTTGCGCCCAATGGGCACAACATCAACGAAAGCTGCGGATCGACCCATCCGGATGCGGCGGCAGAGGCGGTGGTGGCCCATGGGGCCGATGTCGGCATCTGCCTTGACGGGGATGCGGACCGGGTGGTTCTGATCGACGAAAATGGCATGATCGGCGATGGCGATCAGTTCATGGCGCTGATGGCCGCGCGCTGGGCCGCAGAGGGCAAGCTGGCGGGCGGCGCGCTGGTCGCCACGGTGATGAGCAACCTGGGCCTTGAGCACTTCCTGGAAGGGCGCGGCCTGCGGCTGGAACGCACCAGCGTCGGTGACCGCTATGTGGTGGAACGCATGCGCGCGGGCGGCTTCAACCTTGGCGGGGAACAATCGGGCCATATCGTGATGACAGACCATGCCACCACCGGTGACGGGTTGATGGCGGGGCTGCAATTCCTGGCCGAGATGTGCCAATCGGGCAAGGCGGCCTCGGAATTGCTGCACCAGTTCGACCCGGTGCCGCAATTGCTGAAGAACGTGCGTTTCGGCGCGGGGCAGACCCCGCTGGAGGATGCTTCGGTACAGGCGGCCATCGCCCAGGCGGAGGCAGAGCTTGCCACCGGCGGGCGGCTGCTGATCCGCAAATCGGGCACCGAGCCGCTGGTGCGTGTCATGGCCGAACATGAGGATGCCGCGCTGATGGCCGGTGCGGTCGATCATGTTGTCAGCGCAGTTGAAGTGGCTGTCCGGCCCTGACCGCCCGGTGCGGGCAAGCCCGCATGGATTCTATTCCTGATGATGAGGACCGCGTGCGCGCCGGAACAGCCGCCGCAGCGCGCGGAGGATGGCGGGAACGAGCCCTCCACCGCCAACATGGAGCACAAGCCGGGCCATCGCCTGCCCGGGGTGAGCGATCCTGACCTCTGTCCATGCCACTTGATTTCTCAACCGTGATGATACCTCTCAGAGTATCACCCAGTCTCACCAAATCGCCCGCCCGACCGGCGGGCAGGCGATGGCCCGGCGCCTTCGGCTTGTTCCGGGCTTTGGTTCCCAGTGATCAAGCGGCAGCAATGTCCCTGCGTAGCCGACACCCAACGTGTGTCCGCTTGCGGCATTTCGGAAGGGGTCAGTTAAGCTGTCCAGCCATGATGGAATTGGATGCCCAAGGGTGTCGGTTTGCGTGACCACCAGCACCCAGATCAGGGCCAGCAGGGCAATCATCACCCAACTGGCTGTGGTGATCCGGGGGGCGTCTGGCATGGGCTGTCCTTTTGCTCCTGCACTGATGGGCGCTGCCCGGTGCGAAGTCAAAGGCGAATGCTTCGATCCTGATCGAATGATGCCAGTCAAGCAAAGCCCGGTCGGAACCGGGCTTTGCAGGTGGGCGTGACGATCAGTTCTTGGATTTGTCGACCATCTTGCCGGCAGAAATCCAGGGCATCATCTCGCGCAGTTTTGCGCCGACCTGTTCGATCTGGTGTTCGTCGTTCATGCGACGTCTGCCTTTGAAGAACGGCTGACCCACGGCGTTTTCCTGCATGAAGTCACGCACGAAGGCACCGGACTGGATGTCGTTCAGCACCGCTTTCATCCGCGCCTTGGTCTCGTCATAGGGCAGGATGCGCGGACCGGAGACATATTCGCCATATTCGGCAGTGTTCGAGATCGAGTAGTTCATGTTGGCGATGCCGCCTTCATAGATCAGATCGACGATCAGCTTCACTTCGTGCAGGCATTCGAAATAGGCCATTTCCGGTGCGTAACCGGCTTCGACCAGGGTTTCAAAGCCCATGCGGATCAGTTCAACCAGACCGCCACACAGAACCGCCTGTTCACCGAAGAGGTCAGTTTCGCATTCTTCGCGGAAGTTGGTTTCGATGATGCCGGAGCGGCCGCCACCGATGGCGGAGCAATAGGACAGGCCGATTTCCAGCGCCTTGCCGGAAGCGTCCTTGTCCACGGCCACCAGGCAGGGCACGCCGCCGCCCTTGGTGTATTCGCCGCGCACGGTGTGGCCGGGGCCCTTGGGGGCCATCATGATCACGTCGATGCCTTCTTTCGGCTCGATCAGGCCGAAGTGGACGTTCAACCCGTGGGCAAAGGCAATTGCGGCGCCTTCGCGGATGTTGTCATGGACGTATTTTTTGTAGGTTTCGGCCTGCAATTCGTCGGGCATGGTGAACATGATCAGGTCGGCCCAGGCCGCGGCCTCGGCAATGCCCATGACCTTGAGGCCTTCGCCGGTCGCCTTGGCGGCGGAAGCGGAGCCTTCGCGCAGGGCGACGACGAGGTTCTTGGCGCCTGAATCGCGCAGGTTCAGGGCGTGGGCATGGCCTTGCGAGCCGTAGCCGAGGATGGCGACCTTCTTGTCCTTGATCAGGTTCACGTCGCAGTCACGGTCATAATAAACGCGCATATCGCTTGTCCTTTGGTTGGTGAGTTCTGAAGTGCACCATAGGGATGTTGGCACTGGTGGCCATTGATGTTTTATGTGTATTTGGGGAACAATGAAAAATGTTATTCGTGTAAATGGCTCAGAACGAAAAAATCATGCTTGATGATGTGGATCGGCGGCTGCTGCGCTATTGGCAGGCAGAGCCGACGCTGAGCCCGGCGGACCTTGGCCAGCGCTGTGGCATGACCGCAGGCAAGGCGGCGCGGCGCATCGCCCGGCTGGAAGAGACGGGCGTGCTGCGCGGGGTCGGGGCGGTGATCAACTGGGCCGCATTGGGCTATGCGGTCGAGGTGTCGTTGCGGGTGACGCTGGACAAGACCCAGGGCAATGCCTTTGACAGTTTTCTGGCCGAAGCGCGCCGGGTGCCGGAGGTGATCGAGGTGCAGACCTTCCTTGGCCGGGTCGATGTGCGGCTGTCGATCATCGCACGCGACATGGCGCATTATCAGGACATCTACCGCAGCCGTATCCTGACCCTGCCGCATATCGCGGATATCGAGGCGCTGATGCATGTGGCGCGGATCAAGAGGGAGGCAGCACTGCCGTTATGACCGATCTGGATGCCATCGACCGCAAGCTGATCCGCGCGCTGGCGCGGGACGCGCGGCAATCGGCCAGTGCTTTGGGCAAGCGGTTCGGCCTGTCCCAGCCCGCCACCTGGCGGCGCATCCGACGGCTGGAGGAGGCGGGGATCATCCGCGAGCGGCACCTGCGGCTGAATGCGGAGGCGCTGGGCTTTGGCGTGACGGTGTTTCTGGGTATCAAGCTGGCGATCAAGGGGCGCGTGTCGCTTGAGGATTTCGAGCGCGCCGTTGTGGCCATTCCCGAGGTGCAGACGGTGGAACATGTGCTGGGGATGTATGATTACCGGCTGCGGGTGGTGGCCCGTGACCTGCCGGATTTCGAACGTGTTCTGCGGCGGCGCATCATGACGCTGCCGGGGGCAGGAGAGGTCGAGGCGAATGTCCTGCTGAGCGAGGAACGCCTGCCGGGGCCGCTGTAGGTTCGTGCCTTCAGGCTGCGCGCCCAAGGGCGGCGGCTTCGAACGCGCGCAGGGCGTAGCGGTTCAGGGGCAGGCGCTGGTCGCGCTGAAGCAGGGCAGGGAAGGCGGCAGTGATCTCGTCCCGCGCGTCGGGTGCGATCACGTCAAGGGTCTGCGCACCGGGATAGAGGCTTTCTGCCGGGCAGCCTTCGGCAAAGACGACCTCATGGGCATCACAGAGAAAGTGATAATAGCTGACTTGCCGACAAGGCCGGATTTGGATGGTGGTGCCATTCACAAGATGCTTTGCCGCCACCAGCACCGCGTTCTGGCCGAACAGCAATTCGGCGGCGGCCCCGGTCATCAGCATGCGGTGGTTTTGCGAGACCACCAGCGGGCGGATATTGCCAAGGGCACCTGCGGCGATGTGCACTGGCGCATTGACGCCGGTTCCGGGCATCGTCTGTCCCCCGATCCAGCGGATCGGGCGGGGGCCGTTGTCCAGCGTGGTGACCAGATCACCCTCTGTCAGGGTTTCGACATACCGGGGGCCAGAGGGGGTTTCGATCAACGTGCCGCGCGCAAAGCAGATGCTCGCCAACACGTTCAGGTCGTCCGAAAAAAGACCGTCCGCCTGTTCATCGGGCGAGATGATGCCGTCGCCATTGACGTCGATGTCCTCGTTCGTCGCGATGCGCAGCGGGCCATTGGTTGCGGCCAGCGTTCCGAGGATATCGACGCCCGCGACCACCGCAAGGTCATCCAGCACCGGCGCGCCGGGGTCGGTCGAGACAAGGCCGCTGGCATCGAATTCCAGGTAGCGGTCGCCCATGTTGTTGCGCCCGGTGTCGATGTCCGCGCTGCCGGAATAGGTGTAGAGCGCGGTTTCGTAGTAATAATCCGTGGCGTTGTCATAGACCGTGATGCCGGTGATGACCGAGTCTGCGGTCAGCACGCCATCGACCGTGACATTGGTCACGGTAAAGACAATGATGTCGTCCGCTTCGAACACGGCGTCACCGCCATGGATCATCAGGTTGCCGCCCTTGGCGGCATTGGTGTTCGTGTGAGGGTCGCCTATGATGCTGAAACCATTCAGCAAAAGCGTTGTCTCTGCCATTTTTCCTGCCGCTCGAAAGGGTGTCTGTTGACGTTGCCCACAGGGGTCATTGCCCGCAATTAAGACAAAATAACGACAAATTGCGGCAACATTGTGTCACGTCTGGCTGCGATCAAAGCGTGGCGGGGCAAGTTTGGCTTTGCCAAGGGGCGGCGGCTTTCCTATGCAGGGGCGACGCAAAGCGGAGGACCTTTGATGGCATTGCTCGATACCGTGGACCCTGCGGGGCTCGATGAATTCTCGGTGGTCTTTACCGACCGTTCGCTCAACCACATGTCGGCGGCTTTCCAGCAGGTGATGCGCGACATTTCCGGGATGTTGCGGGAGGTCTATCAGGCCGACGCGGTGGCACTGGTGCCCGGCGGCGGCACCTTTGCGATGGAGGCGGTGGCACGCCAGTTTGCCCGCGGGGCAGAGGTGCTGGTGGTGCGCAACGGCTGGTTTTCCTTCCGCTGGAGCCAGATCATCGAAAGCGGCGATCTGACCGGAAATGTCACGGTGATGAAGGCGCGCGCGCAGGGCAATGCCCCTGCCAGCCCCTATGCGCCCGCCCCGATCGAGGATGTGGTGGCCGCAATTGCGGAAAACCGGCCGCAGGTGGTCTTTGCACCGCATGTGGAGACTGCGGCAGGCGTGATCCTGCCGGATGATTATATTGCCGCCATGGCCAGTGCCGCCCATGAGGTCGGCGCCCTGATGGTGCTGGATTGCATCGCCTCTGGCTGTGCCTGGATCGACATGCGGGCGCTTGGCGTGGATGTGCTGATCTCGGCCCCGCAAAAGGGGTGGTCGGCATCCCCCTGTGCCGGGTTGGTGATGATGTCCCAAAGTGCCGAGGCGCGGCTGGCAGAGACAAAATCCGACAGTTTCGCCATCGACCTGGCAAAGTGGCGCGCGATCATGAAAGCCTATGAAGATGGCGGTCATGCCTATCACGCAACCCTGCCGACAGATGCGCTGCGCGCCTTCCGGGACACGATTCTGGAAACGCGGGACTATGGTTTTGCGCGTTTGAAAGAGGCGCAGTGGCGTTTGGGCGAAGGGGTGCGCGGGATGCTGCGCGACAAGGGGGTTGTATCGGTCGCCGCCGAAGGCTTTGGCGCGCCCGGCGTGGTTGTCAGCTACACCGGCGATCCCGAAATCCAGTCGGGCCGTGCCTTTGCGGCGCAGGGAATGCAGATCGCCGCTGGCGTGCCCTTGCAGGTGGGCGAGCCCGAGGGGTTCAGCACCTTCCGGCTGGGGCTGTTCGGACTGGACAAGCTTTATGATGTCGATGCCACGCTTGCGCGGCTCAGGGCGGTGCTGGACAAGGTTTTGTAGCTGCTGGCAGAGGTGCCCGCCCGCGCGACGACCAGGGCGGCCTTAACGCACACCCAAACCCATCTGCATCAGCATCTTGCGCACAGGGGCCAACCCGTACAGCGCGTTGAGCCCGGCGGCGCGGGCGTCCCGGGCCAGCGGTGTGCTGGCCTGGCTGGCGCGGTTCAGCAGGTCGATGCCCCGCACCCGCAGTTGGATGTCGCTAAAGCGGGCCTTGTGATAGGCCTCCAGCATTGCCGCGTCGCCCAGTGTATCGGGGCGGGCCTGTGCCAGGTCCAGCAGGGTTGCGATATCGGTCAGCGACATGTTCAGCCCCTGCGCCCCGATCGGCGGCAGCACATGCGCGGCCTCCGCGATCAGGGCCAGCCGTTCGCCGGTCAGGCTTGCGGCATGCTGGCTGATGATCGGCCAGAGGTTGCGCGGCGTGACCAGCGTGAGCGGGCCGAACAGGTGGCAGGAGCGGTCCGACATGTCCTGCTCGAAATCCGCGACCGGCATCTCTGACCGGGCCAGCTGCGCCGGCCCGTCATCCATCCAGACAATGGCAGAGCACGGCAGACCATCATGATCGGGCAGCGGCACCAGCGTGAAGGGGCCGCCGCTGCGGTGGATCTCGGTCGAGACGTTTTCATGCGGGACCGGATGTGTCACGGCAAAGGCCAGCGCCTTTTGTCCGTAACGCCGGGCGGTGACGGCGATGCCCGCCGCCTCGCGCATCGGGCTGTCGCGGCCATCGGCGGCGATGACAAGGCGCGTGGTCACCCGGCTGCCGTCGGTCAGGCCCACGCGGGCCTCGGCCATGCGGGTGAACAGCGAGGTGGTGCCGGTGCCGGGTCTGAAATCCACGGACGGCAGGGCGGAAAGCCGCGCCACCAGTTCACGGCGCAGAAGCCAGTTGGGAAAATTCCACCCGAAGGGCGCATCCGAGATGTCGGCGGCGTCAAATTCACGGGTCACGCGCGGCTCTGCCTCCGCCCCACCGGCATCGACGATGCGCATGATCTGCAAAGCTGCGGCATGGGGGGCGAGTGTGTCCCAGACGCCTGCGTTCTCCAGCACCTTCCGCGCCGGCTGCAGCATCGCGGTGCTGCGCATGTCGGCGCCTTTGGCGTCACGCGCGGTCACGGGGGGGGCCGGGTCAACGCAGATCACGTCGAACCCGGCGGTGCCAAAGGCCGCTGCTGCGGTAAGGCCCGCAATCCCGCCGCCGGAAATCAGAATGTCGCAGTCAAATCCCATATAGGCCCTAGTCACCCGGACTCAAAGTTCGGTTCATTGAATACAGTTCTCAACAGCAGGTTCGCGCCCGACCCCGAGGGCGGCCCTCCATTTGGCGTAGCATTTCCATTTTTCCATACTGCGCAGCATCTTGCGAGGTCGGAGTTTCGCACCCGCCGTTTTGCCGGAGGCAAACCTGCGGTTTGACGGGGGCGGGGTCGGGTGCGAACCGGATCGCAAGCGATCCGGGCGCAGGAGGAAATGATGCGCATTTCGTTTCCGCCATACTAACCTTTCAGCAGGCCAAGGAAAGCGGTCAGATCGTCCGTATGGTAGTGAATATGCGCGGCATCGCGTCGCGCCGGGGCGACATGGACGGTTTTCATGCCCATGGCATGGGGTGCAATCAGGTTGCGCGGATCGTCCTCGAACATCGCGG
The DNA here is from genome assembly GCF_001650875.1 of Sulfitobacter sp. EhC04. Lineage (GTDB taxonomy): Bacteria > Pseudomonadota > Alphaproteobacteria > Rhodobacterales > Rhodobacteraceae > Sulfitobacter. Next base: position 4,450 of record NZ_LXYI01000004.1, on the reverse strand, counting down.
CGCGGGCGGGGGTCAGACCGTCCAGCCCGAACACCCGGTCGAATGCGGCGCGGTCGGGTTTGGGCAGAAAGCCCGCGTGTTCGACGCCATAGACCGCATCGAACAGCCCGCTCAGCCCGCGCGCGGCCAGCACCCGTTCGGCATAGGGCGCGCAGCCGTTGGTGTAGACAATGCGCCGCCCCGGCAGGGCGCGGATATGGGCGGCCAGTTCCGGGTCTGGCGTCAGGCTGGCCATGGAAATGTCATGCACGTCATCCAGGTAGGGGGCGGGGTCCACGTCATGTTCGCGCATCAGCCCCGCCAGCGTGGTGCCATGGGTCTGCCAGTAGTGCAGGCGAAGGCGGTCGGCTTCGGCCTCCTGCACATTCAGGGTGCGCATCACCCAGGCGGTCATCCGCACCTCGATCAGGGCGAAAAGCCCGGCAGAGGGGGGGTACAGCGTGTGGTCGAGGTCAAAGACCCAAGCGTCCACATGGGAAAAGGCATCGCGCGTCATGTGCTTGTGTTAGGCGCTGCGTCGCGGTCCCGCAAGTCTTGCGCTGCGTCGCGGCCCTGCAAGTCTTGCGCTGCTGCGGCAGGGCGCTAAGGTGGCGCGTCAAAGAGGAAATCCACCATGCCGCCGCCCAAACCCGGATCAACCGATGCCTATTCCATGATCCTGGATGCCATCGACACAGGCATTTACCGCCCCGGCGACCGGCTGGTCGAAAGCGAGTTGGCGGAGAGGTTCGGCGTGTCGCGCACGCCCATCAGAGAGGCATTGCAACGGCTTGAAACCCAGTCGCTGCTGTCGCGCGACGGGCGCAGCCTGATTGTCGCTTCGTTGGATCACAACCAGACGGCTGAGCTCTATGTGGTGCGCGGAGAACTGGAGGGGCTGGCCGCCCGTCTGGCCGCGCGCCATGCCACGCCAGAGGAAATCCGCGTGCTGCGCGAGATGGTCAGCGCCGACGATGCGCTGGTGGGGGACCCGACGGCGCTTGCCCGGTCGAACCGGCGGTTTCACAAGCAGATCCACCTGGCCTCGCATAACCGCTATCTGGTGCAGCAGCTTGACCTTGTCTATCGGTCCATGGCGCTGATGGCGACGACCTCGCTTGCGGCAGAGGGGCGCGGAGAGATTGCCCAGGCCGAACACGACCGGATTGTCGCCTGTATCGAGGCGCGCGACGAGGGGGGGGCGGAGGAGGCGCTGCGCTCGCATATCTCTGTGGCCTTTGTCACAAGGCTCAAGCAGGAGGCCGCCCGGCTGGAGACGGAGGGCTGACAGAGGTCATGCCATGCGCTGTCTTGTCCCAGAAAAACGGGCTGACCACGAATTCATGCAGGGCTTTGTAGGCCGCCAGCGCGCCCATCGGAAAGTAGAATGGCGTGCTCAGCACCCAGCCCATCAGGTGCCGGTGGCGGGGGCCGGACACCGCCACCAGGGCGATGCACAGGTTCACGATTTCGGCCAGCGCAAAGAAACCGGCCATCAACCACATTGCCGGGGTGCCAAGGGTCTGTGACACGGGATGTGTCACGCCGAACAGGGTAATCCAGAAGGACCAGAGCAGCGGCGCGCAGGCAAATTGCGAAAAGGTGGCCAACAGCAGGGTCTGCACACCCCAGAACCGTTTCCATCCCAGATCGCGCAGCAATTTCCGGGGGCGGCGCATGTGGACGCACCAGGTGATCAGGAACCCCTTGAGCCAGCGCGAGCGTTGCCGCACCCAGGGCCAGGCACGGCAATTCGCCTCTTCATAGGTGACGGTGGGCAGCAATTCGGTGACATAGCCATGCCGGGCCAGTCGCACACCCAGATCGGCGTCTTCTGTTACGTTATGTGCGTCCCAGCCGTTCAGCTTTTCCAGGATGTCGCGGCGAAAGAACAGGGTGGTGCCGCCCAGCGGGATCACCATCCCAAGACGCGCGATACCGGGCAGGATCATCCGCCACCAGGTTGCGTATTCGATTGTAAAACAACGGGAAATCCAGTTCGTTCTGCTGTTGTAGTAATCCAGGATACCCTGCAGGCAGGCCACGTTTTCCGGTGCGTTCTGGAACCGGGTCACCACACGTTCGATCTGGTCGGGCTCCGGCGCGTCCTCGGCATCCCAGACGCCGATGATGCTGCCCTCGCAAAAATCCAGCGCGTAGTTCAATGCGCGGGGTTTGGTGGTCAGCCCATCGCCCTTGGGGACTTCGATCACCGTCATCCATTCCGGGATTTGCGTGCGCGCGATGGTCTGGCGCGTCAGGCGGTCCTCCTCTTCCAGGACCAGGATCACGTTCAGCAGCGACTTGGGGTAGGTCAGCCGGGACAGCCGGGCGATCAGGGCACCCGCGATTTCGGTTTCTTTCAGCAGCGGGACCAGGATGGACACGCGCGGCAGTCTGAACACTGTGTTGACGGCAAGGCGGTCTGGCGGCTGATCAGTCATCATATGAGACAGCTGCGCGCAGAAAGCCGCGAGCTTCAGCCCGGTGCTGAGCATCAGTGTGACAAAGGCCCAGAGCAGTGCCACCGTCAGGGTCCAGAGCGGGGCAAGGACCAGCGCGGCACCGATCCCCGCGCAGATGGCCCAGGCGACGTAATGGCGGGTCCTGCCTGCGCCCTGCCTGCTGCGGCAGCTTTCCACGGCGGGAACCCGCTGCGCCGCCTTCAGCGCCAGTTCCGGGCCATAAAGCAGACCGATCTGGCGCTGGATCTGGGAGGCATCCGTGATCACCGGCAAAAGCGCCAGACCGTCGGTCCCCATGCAGGCCCGCAGCCTGTCAAATTCATCCGGGCGGCTGGTCGCGACCATCAGAATGCCCCCCACGCGCATCCAGGGCACCACGCGAAAGCGCAGGCACAGGGCGGCGGGCAGGTCGCGCGTCACCGCGCGGTCAGGGGGATCGACGGTCAGATCGACCCGGTGCGCGCGAAACTGGGCGCAGAGCGCGTCCAGAACTTCGCCGCGTTCGGCAAGCCCTTCAGCCACCAGGATTTCGCCCAGTGGCGCGTCCACGCGCGATTGCAGATCAAGCGCATGCAGCAGATCGCGGGTTTCGATCACGCCCGCGTCGATCAGGTGGCGTCCAAGGGGCTTGTCGGGCGCGGCGGGATGCGCGGCGGTCGCTTCGGGCCAATACAGGCGTAGGTTGCTCATGCTTTACCGGCCCGAATGTTTCGACTTCGGACAGGGTATGGATGAGCCGGTTAAGGCAGCATTAACGGAATATTAACAAGAAGTTAACGGAGCAGGGCCGATCAGGCCTCCGCCGTGACCGGGGTGCGTTCCGCCATCGCGGCAGCAAAGCGTTCGAACAGGTAATAGCTGTCCTGCGGGCCGGGCGAGGCTTCGGGGTGGTGCTGCACGGACCAGACCGGGCGGCCATCCAGCCGGATGCCGCAGTTGGACCCGTCAAACAGCGATACATGGGTTTCCACCACGCCACCGGGCAGGGATTGGCCATCGACCGCGAAACCGTGGTTCATCGAGGTGATCTCGACCTTGCCGGTATCGTAGTCCTTTACGGGATGGTTGGCGCCATGGTGACCGTGGCTCATCTTGACGGTCTTGCCGCCCAGCGCCAGCGCCAGCATCTGATGGCCCAGGCAGATGCCAAAGACGGGCAGGTCTGTCTTGTCCAGCACGTCGCGGATCATCGGCACGGCGTAGGTGCCGGTTGCCGCCGGGTCGCCCGGACCGTTCGACAGGAACACCCCGTCGGGCTGATGTGCCATGATGTCGTCGAAGGTGGCAGTGGCGGGCAGCACCGTCACTTCGCACCCGGCAGAGGCCAGACAGCGCAGGATGTTGCGCTTGGCGCCGTAGTCCACGGCCACGACCTTGTGCCGTGGCGCGTCTTGCGTGGGGTAGCCGTCGGGCCAGGCCCAGCGCATTTCATCCCAGCGGTAGGATTGCGCACAGGTCACGTCCTTTGCCAGGTCAACGCCTTCCAGCCCGGCAAAGGACCGGGCTGCGGCAATCAACGCCTCGATGTCGAAATTGCCGTCCGGGTCATGGGCCAGCGCCGCATGCGGCGCGCCCAGGTGGCGGATTGCACGGGTCAGGCGGCGGGTGTCGACACCGCCAATGGCGATCCGGCCGCGCGCCGCCAGCCAGTCAGACAGCGGCTGCACGTTGCGCCAGTTGCTGGGGTCGGTGGGCATCCATTTGACCACCATGCCGGCGGCCACGGGATCGCCGGTTTCGTCGTCCTCGGGGTTGGTGCCAACATTGCCCACATGCGGGAAGGTAAAGGTCACGATCTGGCCCGCATAGGACGGGTCGGTCATGATTTCCTGATAGCCGGTCATCGCGGTGTTGAAGCACAGTTCAGCCGTTGTCTGGCCGGTGGCACCAAAGCCCATGCCGTAAAATAGCGACCCATCCGCAAGAGCAAGGCAGGCGGTCGGGCGAGGGGGGGTGGGCGCGGACATCGGGGCAGCCTCCGAAACGGGATGTGGCAGGGTAAACGG
>NZ_LXYI01000003.1 GCF_001650875.1 Sulfitobacter sp. EhC04 | reverse complement strand
GACCCGGCCCGCCCCGGAACCCGAGCGGCGCAAGCTGGACCCGGCCGTGGCCGACATCCTGCGCCAGGAAGCGGAAGCCGAACACGAGGCGCGCAAACGCCGGGAGCAACAGGCGCAGCCCTTGGAAAGCCAGCCGGACCTCGGGCTGGACGCTGCCGACACCGAAGATGACCGTGAACGCCGCGCGCTGGAGGCCCGCCGCCGGATGGCCCGGATGCGCGGTGAACCCGAACCCCTGTCAGAGGAAGAGGCCCGCGCCGCCGCCATGTCGTCGCGCCGGGAACTGCTGCCCGACATCGAAGAGATCAACTCCACCCTGCGCAGCGACAATGACCGCAGCAGCCCGCAGACCGTGCCGGGCGAGGCCGATCTGCCCGTCGCCGCCCGCGGGGTCGGTTTTGGCCGTGGCTTCATGCTGGTCATCATCTGGGCGGCGATCCTGATCGCGGTCTATGTCTTTGCCCCGCAGATTGCCCGCGCGATCCCGCAGGTGGACCCCTACCTGTCGTCCTATGTCAGCGGCGTCGATCAGCTTCGGCTCTGGCTCGACAGGCATGTACAGGATCTGCTGATCTGGCTGGATTCGCTGGCGGCTCAATCTTCTCCTTGAGGGCGCTTTGGGTGTCCCTGCCTGAATGACGCCTGCGGTTTGCGTCTTGAACGTGCCTTGGGCCGGAGGGTCCGGGGCCCGGCCTGATGGTCCGGATCAGACACTTAGCTGACAGGCGAACTATTGACCCGGCCACAGACACCCGAGGGTTTTGGGGTGCAACGCTCAGGGTGCAGCGCTCACGGCACCCTCTGTCTCCCGAAGTTTCACCCGCATCGTGGCAAAGATATGGTTGGACACCGGCCGGACATGAGGCGCAGGCCGGTCGTGACCTGGCTGAGGTCGGGCGATGCCCGGACCGCGACGGGCGCGCGCCCGGGCGTGGCACCCCAGAGGGGACGGCGGCTCAGGCACCCCGCAAACCTTGCTGTTTGCTACTGGCAGCGACCTGTGGCACGCATTCTCCTCCGATACCCCGCCAGGAGAACCGATCCGAATGATTGTCCGGGACCACCCCTCAACACTGCAATTGTTTATCGTCATGCAAGGCTCCATCGTGCCAAAGATCATGGGCAAGATCCTTGGCATCGCGGTGCTGACCGCCCTTGTGCTCTATCTTGACAGATACCATGTCGGGCTGCCCCACATCTCGATCGCCGCGATGGGGATATTCGGCGTGGCACTTTCCCTGTTTCTCGGATTCCGCAACAACGCCGCCTATGACCGCTGGTGGGAGGCGCGCAAGCTCTGGGGGTCGATGATCGCGGATCTGCGCAATCTGGGCCGGCACATGTGCATCTTTGTCGGCAACGGTACGGATCGCGCGGCCATCCTGTCCTGTGCGGTCGCCTTTGCCCATCTGCATCGCGGCTATCTGCGGCAGGTGGACACGCGCGGCGATATCGTCGACTGGGTGGGCGCGCAGAAAGCCGATGCCATGCTCGCACATCAAAACCCGGCAGATGCCGCCCTGCGCTCGATGGCGGACCAGATCGGCAAGCTGACAGGAAAAGAGGCGATCAGCGGCTTTGGCCAGATGACCATTTCTCAGACCTTGTCCTCGCTCGCACTTGCACAGGCGGGCTGTGAACGCATCCTGACCACGCCGCTGCCCTTCGTCTACTCCCTGCTGATCCGCCGGACGACCTACCTTTATTGCTGGCTGCTGCCCTTTGCTCTGATCGACTCCACCGGATGGTTCGCGCCGATCTTTGCCGCCGTCGTCGCCTACGTCTTTTTCGGCTTGCAGACGGTGACCAATGAACTGGAACTGCCGTTCCAGAATGTCCAGAACGGGCTGCCGCTGGATGCGATGTGCAGGACCATCGAGATTTCCGTCTCCGAAGCCCTCGACCGTCCGGCGCCCGAACCGCTCAAGGCCAGCAACTATGTGCTGACCTAGCTCAGAACCGGTCCAGCAGCCGGTTCAGATAGTCGCGCTCCTGCTCCGGTCGCTCGGTCTGGCCCGAGCGGCGGCGGATTTCGTCCAGCAGACGGCGGGCGCGGTCAGTGGCATCCGGCCCCTCGCCGATGCGGCCCCCGTCCGACAATCCGCCCTCGGCGCTTTCGCCCTCGCGGCCCAGCGGGTCACGGTTGGCGCGCCCGCCCTGTTCGGTGTTCCCCTGTCCGGGCTGCTGCTGGCGCTCCTGCTCGGCCATCGCCTCGCCCAGCGACCGCATGCCCTCGCGCAGCGCCTCCATGGCCTGCGACTGGTTGTCGATCGCCTCGGCCAGATCGTTGTTGCGCAGCGCCTCCTCGGCGTCATCCATGGCCCGGCCCGCCCGGTCCAGCGCATCGCGCGCCGCGCGGCCCTCCGGCGTGCCCTGGCCCGGCAGGTTCTGCTGTTGGCGGCGCAATTCGTCGCGCAGCGCCTGCTGACGCTCCGCCAGCCCTTCCTGACCCTGTCCCGGTGCGGCCTGCTCACCTTGCTGGCCGTTCTGGCCCTGTTGCTGGTCCTCGCCCTGGCCCTGGCCGTTCTGGCCCTCGTGGCTTTCGCCCCGGCCCTGACCGCCATTGCGGCCCTCATTGCCCTGGCTTTCACCGGCCTGCGCGCCGGGGTTGAACTGCTCCTGCAAGTCCCGGAACGCCTGATCGCTCAGCCCCTGCTGCTCGCGCAATGTCTCCGACAGCCCCTCCATCGCCTGCTGCCCCGGAGACTGCCCGTTCTGGCCCGGCTGGCCCTCGGTCACGCGCATGTTCTCCATCATCTCCTGCAACTCGCGCAGCGCCTCTTCGGCCTCGGCCATGCGGCCCTGCTCCATCAGCTCCTGAATCCGGTCCATCATGCGCTGCAGGTCGTCCTGCGTCATCTGCATGGTCTCGCCCTGCTCACCCTGCTGCTGCGGGTCGCCGTTCTGTTCGTTCTCCTGCGCCTGCTGACGCTGCAACTGCTGCAGATATTCCTCTGTCGCGCGGCGCAGCTCGTCCATCAGCTCGGCGATTTCCTCCTTGGAGGCCCCGTTCTTGATCGCCTCGTTCAGCCGGTCCTGCGCCCGGCGCATCCGCTCCAGCGCATCGGCCAGCACGCCCTCTTCCAGCTCGATGGCCAGCCCCCACATGTCCTCGGCCAGGTCCTCCTGAATCTCGTCGCTCAGCCCATAGCGCGCGTGGATCTCCAGCCGGTTGATCACATCGCGCAGCCGCAGTGCCGTCACCTCCGACCGGAACAGATCCTGGGGCCGATAGGCCACCGCGCGCAAGACCTGCGCCATCCGCGTGCTGTTCGACTTGGACCACAAAAGGTCGCGCCGCATCTCGATCACCGCCGCCGCCGCCGGGTCGAAAAAGCGCCGTCCCGGCAGGATCATCGCACTTGGTGCGGTCTGGCCAATCTGCTCGGCTGAATCCAGCACGCTCAGGCTGATCTCCACAGGCTGGTTCGCCCAGGGGTGCTTGGAGAAATTCTCGATCAGGTTTTCCTCGAAACCCGCGCGATCCCCCGCAATCGGGGTCGGCAGCGGCACGATCATTTCCGGGCGCGGGTCCGGGTCCACCACCAGCCCATAGCGCCGCGTGACCGAGGCAAGGTCCAGCGTGATCCGCGCTTCGCCCGCCTCCACACCGTAATCGTCGCGCGCGGCAAAGGGCAGGCGCATCTCTCCCAGCGCCGAGACCTCGGGCGGGCCCAACAGCTCAACTTCGGGCGCGGCATCGGCCAGCATGGTCACATCCCAGCGCCGCCCGCCCGGCCCGTCGATGCCGATGCTGCCATCCTGCACCACCGCAAAATCCTGCGCCGGGTCAGAGGCGGCAGGCACATCCGCTGTGCGCCCCGACACGGTCTCCGCCAGCGTCAGCGCGCCCAGATCGCCATAGAACCGCAGGGTGATCAGCGTCCCCGCAGGCAAGCTCAGCGGCCCGGCCTTCAGATCGTTCAGATACAGCGTCGGCTTGCCGGTATAGCGCGGCGGCTCCGCCCAGCCCTCCCAGACCGGGCCCTGCGCCAGCCCGCCCCGGCCCGGCGCCATCTCCGCCACCGAGGCTACCCGCAGCACAGAGCCGAACAGCAGCGCCATGCCAAAGGCCAGCACCGCCACAAAGCGCAGCGCATAGGGGTCGCGCCGCGAAACCCGCAGATCGGCAGGCACGGCGCGGGCCGTGGCCGCGCGCGCGGCCATCCGCGCCTTATGCGCGTGCCAGACCGCCATCGCCGCCGGGTCGTTTCCGCCGATGGCCGGATCGTCCAGCAGCGCCTGAATCGGTCGTCCCGGCAGGCTGCGGTCCAGCCGCGCCATGGCGGCCCCCTTTGAGGGCAGGCGGAACCGGCGCAGCGCATGGACCAACGCCGCCAGCCAGGCCAGGCCCGCCACAACCGCCACGCCCCAGACCACCTCAAGGCTGACAATGTCCTGCAATCCCATCATCAGCGCGGCAAGCACCAGCAGCGTCACGCTCATCAGCGGCCACAGCGCCTGCACCAGCCCCTCGGCCAGCATCCCCGCCCATGTCAGGCGCAGCGGCCAGCGCAGGGCGGACAACGCGTCCTTGCGATCTCTGTTGGGGGTCGTGCTCATGAACAACTGCCTCCGGCGCGGCCAAAGGCAATGTGCCTTACAACCATTCAGGGATGGTATCGCGATTTATCATTTCGTCAAAGGTCGGACGTCGGCGGATAACCGCGAATTGATCCCCATGCACCAAAACTTCCGGAATCAGGGGGCGGGAGTTGTATTCGCTGCTCATTACCGCGCCATATGCGCCCGCAGAACGGAAGGCGACAAGGTCACCCGCCAGCAGCGGCGGCATCATCCGCTGCCTTGCAAAGGTATCGCCGGATTCGCAGACCGGCCCCACCACGTCGATGGGCGCACGCTCGACACCCGCGGCAGGTTCCACGACCGGAATGATATCGTGCCAGGCATCATACATCGCCGGGCGGATCAGGTCGTTCATCGCCCCGTCCAGAATCAGGAAATCGCGCCCCTCGCCGGATTTGACATAGATCACCTCGCTGACCATCAGGCCTGCGTTGCCCGCGATCAACCGGCCCGGCTCGATCTCGATCTCGCAGCCCAGATGGCCCAGCGTCCGCTTGACCAGCGCACCATAATCCGAAGGCAGCGGCGGGTCGGCATTGCTGCGCTCATAGGGAATGCCCAGCCCCCCGCCCAGATCCAGCCGCCGGATCACATGGCCATCGGCGCGCAGCGCCTCGGTCAGCTCCGCCACCTTGCCATAAGCCAGCGCATAGGGCTCCAGATCGGTCAGCTGCGATCCGATGTGCACGTCTATGCCCACCACCTCCAGCCCCGGCATGGCGGCAGCCATGCGGTAAACCTCGCGCGCCCGCGCGATGGGGATGCCGAACTTGTTCTCCGACTTGCCGGTGGCGATCTTGGCATGGGTCTTTGCATCCACATCCGGGTTCACGCGGATGGTGATCGGCGCGACCTTGCCCAGGGCGCGCGCCGTGGCGTCCAGCACCGCCATCTCCGGCTCGCTCTCCACATTGAACTGGCGGATGCCGCCCTCAAGCGCGGTCCTGATCTCGGCCTGGGTCTTGCCCACGCCCGAGAACACGATCCGCTCGCCCGGCACGCCTGCCGCGCGGGCGCGCTGATATTCGCCGCCCGAGACCACATCCATGCCCGCACCCGCCTGCGCCAGCGTGCGCAGCACCGCCTGGTTGGAATTGGCCTTCATCGCATAGCAGACCAGATGATCCATGCCCTCCAGCGCCGCGTCGAACAGGCGGAAATGCCGCAACAGCGTTGCGGTGGAATAGACGTAGAACGGCGTGCCGACTTCTGCGGCAATATCGGCCACGGCAACATCCTCGGCGAAAAGCGCGCCGTCGCGATACAGAAAGTGATCCATGTTCTTTTTGGCCTTAAATATTCCCCGCCGGAGGCTCCCGTCCTATCGGACCGGTGCCGTCCGCAAAAACAGATAGAGCGGCAGCCCGCAACTCACCCCGATACAGAAGGTCGCGGGAATCGCAATCAAGGCCAGCCAGTTGCGCCGCACCGCCACCTCCGCCACGATCCAGAGGCTCAGCGTGAGCGCCGCGATGGTCAGGTCCCAGACCAGCCCGCTGGCCGCCGCATTGGCGTGCCAGGCCTCCACCATCGCCATCAGGTCCCAGCCATTGGCCTGAAACCAGGTGACGAAATAATACATCGGGTGGACAGCGCCCCAGACCGCAAGCCCGAGGAATGTCATCCGCAACACGGACATGTCAGAACCTTTTCTTCACGCCGATGTTGGCATAGCCGGAAATGCTGACCCCCGGTGTCAGATCGGTCGGCTGCTGGCGCGTATCCGCACGGCCCGCCGGATCGTCATCGGGGTTCGTCGGCCCGCAGGATGCCAGCGCCGCAACTGCGGCGATGATCAGGACCGCCCTCACAGGCCTAGCCCCAGCGACACCGCAAAAGGCCCCTGCCGCAGGCCCAGGTTGGTGCCCGCATGGACACCGCTGCTGGACAGGGTCACGGTTGAATTGACCTGCGGCTGCACCGGCTCGCCATCCGCCCCGCAGGCGACCAGCGCCCCCGCACTGAAAAGAGCCAACAAGATCCTCATGCCAGAATGTCCTTCCACCGTTCGACCTGCACCCGCACCTGCGCCGGTGCCGTCCCGCCATAAGACATACGCGAATTGACGGAATTTTCCACGCCCAAGACGTCGAACACAGCATTTGTGATGCCGTCGTGAACCGATTGCATCTGCGCCAGCGTCAGGTCGGGCAGGTCGCAGCCCGCCTTTTCGGCCATGCCCACCAGCGCGCCGGTGACGTGATGCGCATCGCGGAACGGCAGACCCAGCACCCGCACCAGCCAGTCGGCCAGATCGGTCGCGGTGGAAAAGCCACTGCCAGCGGCGGCGGCAAGGTTCGCGCGCTGCCCGGTCATGTCACGCACCATGCCCTCCATCGCGGCCAGCGCCAACATCAGGTTGTCGGCGGCGTCGAATACCTGTTCCTTGTCTTCCTGCATGTCCTTGGAATAGGCCAGCGGCAGCCCCTTCATCACCATCATCAGCGCGGTATTGGCCCCGAATATGCGCCCCACCTTGGCGCGGATCAGCTCGGCGGCATCGGGGTTCTTTTTCTGCGGCATAATGCTGGAGCCGGTGGAAAACCGATCCGACAGCGCCACGAAACGGAACTGGGCCGAGGACCAGATCACCAGTTCTTCGGCAAAGCGGCTGAGGTGCATCGCACAGATGCTGGCGCAGGACAGGAACTCCAGCGCGAAATCCCGGTCGCTGACCGCATCCAGCGAATTTGCGGAGGGGCGGTCAAAGCCCAGCGCCTGCGCCGTCATCTCGCGGTCGATGGGAAAGGACGTGCCGGCCAGCGCCGCCGCGCCCAGCGGGCTTTCGTTCATCCGCTTGCGCGCGTCCCGCACCCGGCTCAGGTCGCGGCCAAACATCTCCACATAGGCCATCATGTGATGGCCCCAGGTCACCGGCTGGGCGGTCTGCAAATGGGTGAAACCGGGCATCACCCAATCCGCGCCCGCCTCGGCCTGCCCCAGCAGCGCCTGGATCAGCGCCACCAGACCTGCGTCAAAGGCATCGAACTGGTCGCGGGTCCAGAGCTTGAAGTCGGTGGCGACCTGGTCGTTGCGGCTGCGCCCGGTGTGCAACCGGCCTGCGGGCTCACCGATCACCTCTTTCAGACGCGCCTCCACATTCATGTGGATGTCCTCAAGGGCGGCGGAAAATTCGAATGTGCCGCCTTCGATCTCTGACAAGATCGTGAGCAAGCCTTCCCGGATCGCCTCCGCATCGCTATCAGTGATGATACCCGTGGCCGCCAGCATGGCGGCATGGGCACGCGACCCCGCAATGTCCTGTGCGGCCATCCGCTTGTCAAACGAGATCGAGGCATTAATTGCCTCCATGATCGCGTCCGGCCCGGCGGCAAACCGGCCGCCCCACATCTTGTTGGAAGTCGTGTCAGTCATGTCAAACCCTCGGAGGGACAGATGAGAAAATTCGTGTTCGGCCTCGTGTATACGGCCCTGTTGGCAGGTGCAAACCCCGCATGGGCCGGGACGGTGGACATTCTGGGTCTGCGCGCGGGGGACATGAAAAAGCTGGTGGTGCATGACGTGCCTGCCGCCACCTCGGACGCGGCCTTTGATCTGGCCGATGGTGCGGGCAAGGGAACGCTGGCCGATTACCGGGGCAAATATGTGCTGGTGAATTTCTGGGCGACCTGGTGCGCGCCCTGCCGCAAGGAAATGCCGCAGCTCGACGCGCTGCAAAAGGAATTCGGCGGCGATGATTTCGAAGTGCTGACCATCGCATCGGGGCGCAATTCCCCCGAAGGCATCAAGAAGTTCTTTGCCGAGGCCGGGGTCACCAGCCTGCCGCGCCACCAGGACCCGAAACAGGCGCTGGCCAGCCAGATGGGCATCTTCGGCCTGCCGATCACCGTATTGGTGAACCCCGAAGGCCGCGAGATCGCCCGGCTGCGCGGGGATGCGGATTGGTCCAGCGACAGCGCAAAATCCATCATCAAGGCGCTGATCGCAGAGCGCAGCGGCAGCTAGGGCGCCGGAGTTTTCAAAAACTCCGGACCGAATTCTTCAAAGAATTCGCCCCCTCACGCCGCGTGGTTCAGGATCGCCGCTTCGGAGGCCGACAGGTTGCGCCGCGAGAAACTGCCATAGGTATGCGGATCGTATTCCAGCTCCGGATGGGTCGCCAGCAACCGCTTGCGGTCGCCCTCGTCCAGCGTGGACAGCGCGGCAGAAGCGGGATGAAAGCTCTCGGTCTCGACGCTGTTGGCCCAGAGCACCTGGTGGGCATCGAACAGCACGTGGATATAGGTGACTTCGCGCAGTTTCAGATCGACGGTGATGGTGTCGCCGTTGATCAGGTCCTTCGCGGCGACCAGCACTTCGGGTGTGTTGAAAAGCTCCTGCGCGGTGGGCCCCTTGATCAGCAGCCGGTGCTGCGGTGACACGATCAGGTCCGCGTCGGGCTCGCCTGCATTCAGCACACCGGCGGCAATCCGCACCGGGCGCAGTTTCGGCATCGCGAACAGCCGCGCGCCGGTCATCCGCCTGCTGCCGACCCAGCGGATCGGCTGGGCGCCGTCATCCTTGGTCTGCACCAGGTCGCCCTCGCGCAGATCCTCGATCAGGCGCTGGCCCTGCGGCGTGCGGATGCGGGTGCCGGGGGTGAAACAGATCACGCCGCCGTCATTGGCCGACGCGGCGTTGCCGGCGGATGCGCCAAGCGTATGATGCACGATCCACAGATCGCAATTGCGCGGCGGCATGTCGTCAAGGAACATCAGCAGGGGCTGGCTGCCACGGCCCAGCTCGATCAGCGTCACGGTATAGCTGCGCCCGCCATCGGTCACGACAAAGCTGTTGTCCATCAGCGGACCGGCATCCGCCCCCGACGCGCGCGGACCACGGACCGCGCCGCCGGTTTCCTCCAGCGCCGCGCCGACCAGTCGCCGCACCATCCTGGCGGCGCGTTTGCGTAGATTTTCCGCCTCGTCTGCCTGATCCAGCCGCAACACGTCATTCGGGCCATCGACCCGGATCGCGTCCCCCCGCCATGCCCATGCCGCCCCCACAGAGAGAGATTGCACCGGCGCGGCATCAAGGCCGTCTATTTCTGTTTGCGACCAGCTGATGACAAACGTGCCCTTAAAGCCCGTTTTCATTGCTCGTTCTGCCTGCCTCAGTTTTTTATTATCTCATAGGTAGCAAAGACCGCCTGACCTGCAAAGCCATAATCATGTCATTTTTCAGGGTGTTGCAAAATGACCTTAAACCGGTGTTCGCCACGGCAGGGCGATCCGGTCCTGCGGGGTCCGGGGTCTGATGCGCCGCCTGCGGGGCCTGTTGCCGCAATCGGCCGCTCTTCACCGCAAAAATCATTGTAAAACGTCAGCGATTTGTTAACGTATCACCAGCCACCATCGTTCAGGAGTTGTCATGTCCCAGCCGCCGAAAGCCCTGCCGGGGCGTCGCATCGTCTCTTCCCGCCATCTGGCCGAGGGCGAGGGCTGGGAAGCCTCGGAACTGGAATACGGGATGATCATCGCCTTCAACGCCTTCACCCGCTGGATGTCGCGCTGCATGGCTGCGGCAGGCAATGCCGATCTGACACCGCTGGAAATCCTGGTGCTGCACAACACCAACCACCGCAGCCGCGAAAAACGGCTGACCGACATCTGTTTCCTGCTGAACATCGAGGACACCCATACCGTCAACTACGCGCTGAAAAAGCTGCTCAAGTCGGACCTGCTGGTGGCCGAGAAACGCGGCAAGGAGGTGTTCTATCGCACCTCCGGGGCGGGCGCGGCGCTGTGCGAGGCCTACCGGGCCATCCGCGAGACCTGCTTTCTCGACGGGCTCAACCGGATGGATCTGGGCGGCGACGAACTGCGTCAGGTTGCCGCCAGCCTGCGCACCATGTCAGGGCAGTACGATCAGGCCAGCCGGGCGGCTGCCTCGCTCTGATCCACCTGGGTCAGATCAGCGCGGCCATGGCACGGGCGGTATCGTTCATCCGGTTGGAGAATCCCCATTCGTTGTCGTACCAGCTGACCACACGCACCAGACCGCCGTCGGTCACGCTGGTCTGCGCGGCGGCAAAGCAGGAGGAATGCGGGTCATGGTTGAAATCGACCGAGACCAGCGGATCAACCTCATAGGACAGAACACCCTTCAGCGGGCCATTTGCGGCCTTTTCCAGCGCTGCGTTGACCTCGGCCACCGTGGCCTTGCGGCCCGGCAGGAAACACAGGTCCACCATCGAGACATTGGCCACCGGCACCCGGACGGCAGAGCCTTCCAGCCTGCCTTTCAGACCCGGCAGGACTTCTGAAATCGCCGCCGCCGCCCCGGTCGAGGTCGGCACCATGGACAGCGCCGCCGCGCGCCCGCGATACAGGTCCTTGTGCGGCGCGTCATGGGTTGGCTGGTCGCCGGTATAGGCGTGGATCGTGGTCATATAGCCGGTCTCGATGCCAAAGCTCTGCTCCAGCACCATGGCCACGGGGGCCAGGCAATTGGTGGTGCAGGACGCGTTGGAAACGATCACGTCTTCCGCTGTCAGATCGCCGTGGTTCACGCCGTAAACCACCGTGCGGTCCACCCCCTTGCCGGGGGCAGAGATCAGCACCCGCTTCGATCCGTTTTCAAGATGCTTGGCCGCGCCTTCGCGACTGGTGAAAATGCCGGTGCATTCATAGACGATATCCACATCGCCCCAGGGCAGCCTGGCCGGGTCGCGTTCTGCCGTCAGGCGGATGCTATGCGCGCCCACGGTCAGGGTGTCACCTGTCAGCACCGCCTGTTCGGTCAGGCGACCATGCACGGAATCGTATTTCAGCAGGTGCAGCAGGGTCGCCGCCGGGGCCAGGTCATTGACCGCCACCACCTCGATGCCGTCGGCACCGTTTTCCAGCAGCGCGCGCAGCACATTGCGCCCGATCCGTCCAAATCCGTTGATTGCGATTTTCGTGGTCATGATGCGTCTCTCCCCTTCCGGATCGGTCCATTCCGCGCGACACTGCGCATCCTGCCTCTCCGCAGGACATCTCTTCGGTTTCTCGTTAGCGCTAACAAGAGGAAATTACAACCTCCAATACCGCCAGCGCCGCAGCCGCCCCGGATTTGTGGAACGTCGCAGGGTTTTGACCCGGTGTGGCAAGGCCGCCGCCCCATTGGTGCGGGGCCTGCGCCCAAAAGCACCCCCGCCCGGTGCCAAGCCGGGCATCAACCGCGATCTGCGCAATACCAACCTGCAGGGCAAGTTGCATTTTCACGCTGCACAGCGCGCTCAGGTGTCTTATAGAAACTGCCATGAACAACACGCATGACCCCATTCTGATCGCGGTGGACGCAGGCGGCACCGGGTGCCGGGCGGCGGTCGGCACCGCTGCGCGCGGCATTCTGGCCGATGCACGCGGCGGGCCCGCCAATGTCGAAAACAGCTTTGACGGGGCGATTGCCAACATCACCGCCGCCGTGCGCGATGCGCTGGCCAGCGCGGGGCTTGCCGACACACCGCTTGACCGGATCACCGGCCATGTCGGGGCCGCCGGGGCCAATAGCCGCGAGATGATGGCAAAGGTTGCCGCCGCCCTGCCCTATGGCCGCACCATGGTATCGGGCGACAAGGAAACCACGGTTGCGGGTGCCTTGGGCGCATATGACGGCTATGTGCTGGGCATCGGCACCGGCACCTTCATCTCGCGCCAGCGCAGCGGAGAAGTCAGCACCGTATCGGGCTGGGGCTTCCAGATCTCTGATCAGGCGTCGGGGGCCTGGCTGGGTCACCGCCTGCTGGAACGCACCTTGCTGGCCCATGACGGGATCGAACCGCACAGCGGGTTGACCCGCCGGATACTGGACCGGATGGGCGGGCTGCATGAGATGCGCAGATTTTGCCTGACCGCCACACCGACGGATTACGCAACCCTCGCGCCAGAGGTGCTGAGCGCGGCGCAGGATCAGGATGCCGCCGCGCTTGAAATCATCGCGCGGGCGGTGGCGTTTCTGGAAAAGGGGCTGGCGGCGCTTGAGTTCACGCCCGGCGACAGGCTGTGCCTGACCGGGGGTGTGGGGCCGCATTACCGGGGCTATCTGTCGGCAAAGACTGTCGGCAACCTCGTCGCCCCGCAGGGCAATGCCATGCAGGGGGCCTTTGCGCTGGCCCGTCAGGCCGCACAGCAAAAAGCCTAGCGCTTGCCGCTGCGGCCGCGCTTTGCCTTCATATCTGGCGATGGATCTTGGGGACCGTTGAAATGGCGGCGCCGCCGGATCGGATGGTATGAGACAGGGAAGACCCTGCACGTTGAACGGTTCAAAGTGACCCGTTGGTGGCGGGCCTCTGTTTCTCCGAATGCGCCCGGTGTGTCAGGCCGGGTGCCATTGTCGCGACAGGGGGCGTTCTAGGGGATGCGGGTTAACCCCTCCCTGCGCCTGCGTCCGTTGCGCCCGAATGTGCGGCATGCCTGCGCCGCACCGCTGCGGGCCGCCCCGGCAGGTTCAGCCGCGCGTCATTGCGGCTTTGCCGAGAGATCACCTTGCCCTTGGCCACCACGGCCAGCCGGTCTGGCCGCAGGCGCAGTGCCTCGATCGGGTTGCCCGCATCCAGCACCACCAGCGAGGCCAGCGCGCCCACCCGCAGCCCGTAATCCGCCAGCCCCAGGATCTGTGCGTTCCCCTCTGTCACCATGTCGAAACAACGCCGCATTTCTTCGGGGCTGCTCATCTGCGCGACGTGTTGCCCCATGAAAGCCACGTCGAGCATGTCACCGGTGCCCATCGAATACCACGGATCCATCACGCAGTCCTGCCCCCAGCCGACGGTGATGCCATGCGCCTGCATCTCCTTCACCCGCGTCAACCCGCGCCGTTTGGGAAAGGTGTCATGGCGGCCCTGAAGCATGATGTTGATCAACGGGTTCGGGATCGCGGCGACCTCGGCTTCGGCGATCAGGGGCAGGAGCTTGGAGACATAGTAATTGTCCATCGAGTGCATCGAGGTCAGATGCGACCCCGCCACCCGCCCCTGAAGGCCCAGACGTTGGGTCTCAAACGCCAGTGTCTCGATATGGCGAGACTGCGGGTCGTCGGTCTCGTCGCAATGCATGTCCACCATCAGGCCGCGTTCGGCGGCGATCTCGCAAAGGGCCGTGACCGACCGCGCCCCATCCGCCATGGTGCGTTCGAAATGTGGAATGCCGCCGACCACATCCACGCCCATGTCCAGCGCGCGCAGCGTGTTGTCATAGGCGGTGGGGTCGCGGAACAGACCGTCCTGCGGGAAGGCCACCAGTTGCAGGTCGATATAGGGGCTGACGGCGCGGCGGACCTCCAGCAGCGCCTCGACCCCTAGCAGCCGGTCGTCGCAGGTGTCCACATGGCTGCGGATCGCCAGCAGGCCGAGCGAGGCGGCCCAGTCGCAATATGCCAGCGCGCGGTCATAGACCTGCGCCTGCGTCATCACCTGTTTGAGTTCGCCCCAGAGGCCGATCCCTTCGAGCAGCGTGCCGGAGGCGTTGATGCGCGGGGTGCCGTAGCTAAGCGTGGCGTCCATGTGGAAATGCGGATCGACAAAGGGCGGGCTGACAAGGTCGCCGGTGGCGTCGATGACCTCGCCCGCTTGCGTGTCGAGCTTGCCGATGGCGGTGATCCGGTCGCCCGCGATGCCGATGTCGGTGACGCGGCCATCAGGCAATGTGCCGCCCTTGATGATGATGTCGAACACTGTCTCACTCCTTCGCCTTTTGTTCCATTCGGCTGGACGGCTCCCGGCGGCCACCCATTTGCACGAGGTCCCGGGTCTTCGCCCGGGACGACGGCCTCATTCATGACGACCGGCGCAGCCGGTCAGCGCCTGCCTGCCCCCCGGCAGGCGCTTTGAACTCTCCGCCGGATGCAACGTTCCGGTTCTCCTCCAAACCTTCGCCAAGCCAACCCGTCTCGCCCCGCGCCTACCCAGGCAGGCGCTGACCGGCTGCGCACCCCTGTTTCGTCATCAACGCTCCCCCTTGTTGAACGGCACCATCAGCGCCGCAGGCACCTGCGCTCGGCGTGACATCACCACCAGCGCGAGGATCGACAGCACATAGGGCGCCATCAGGAAATACTGATAGGGTATCCCCGCCCCCAGCGGGGTCTGCTGCAACCTGATCTGCAAGGCGTCGAAAGCGGCGAAGAGGATCGCGCCCAGCAGGGTCTTGCCCGGCTTCCACGAGCCAAAGACCACCAGCGCGATGCAGATCCAGCCGCGCCCGTTGACCATCTCGAAGAAAAACGAATTGAAGGCACTCATGGTCAGAAACGCCCCGCCCACCGCCATCAGCCCGCTGCCCACCATCACCGCGCCGATGCGGATGGCCGACACGCTTAGCCCCTGTGCCTCGACCGCCGCCGGGTTCTCCCCCGCCGCGCGCAGGGCAAGGCCCAGCGGCGTGCGATAGAGCACGACCGAGACAACAACCACCAGCACAAAGGCCAGATAGGTCAGCGGCGTCTGCGAAAACAGTGCAGGCCCTACCAGCGGCAGGTCTGACAGCAGCGGAATCTCGTAAGGCTGGAAGGCGGCGATCTTGGGCGGCGATGTGACCTCCGGCAATGCCAGACGGTAGCAGTAATAGGTCAGCGAAGTCGCCAGCAGCGTGATGCCCAGGCCGACCACATGCTGCGACAGCCCGAAAGGCACGCAGAGCACCCCGTGCAGCAGCCCGAATGCCATGCCCGCCAGCATCGCCACGCAGACCCCAAACCAGAGGCCCCCGCCCAGGTAGACGGTCAGCCAGCCCGCAAAGGCACCAACCACCATGATCCCCTCGATGCCGAGGTTCAGCACGCCTGCGCGTTCGCAGATCAGCTCGCCCAGCGCGGCAAAGATCAGCGGCGAGGCGATGCGGATCGCGGCGGTCCAGAAACTGGCGGAGATGAGGATATCGAGAATGTCCATCAGCCGCGCCGCACCCTGAATTTGGTCAGCATGATCGCCAGCACCATCAGGAGCAGCGCCACCGCCAGCATGATGTCGGCCAGATAGGTCGGCACCCCCGCCGCACGGCTCATGCTGTCTGCACCGACAAAGATGCCCGCCACGAACAGCGCCGCCACCACCACACCCAGCGGATTGAGCAGCGCCAGCATCGCCACGATGATGCCGGTATAGCCAAAGCCGGGCGAGATATCCAAAGTGAGGTTGCCCTTCAGCCCCGCGACCTCGGAAAAGCCTGCAAGCGCGGCGAGGCCCCCCGACAGCAGCGCGGTCTTGATCAGCGTGGCATTGACCGGGATGCCCGCGAACCGCGCCGCCCCCGCGTTCAGCCCCACCGCGCGCATTTCATAGCCCAGCGTGGTGCGGCGCTGGATCACCCAGACGACCGCCGCCGAAATCAGCGCAAGGCCGAAGCCCCAATGCAGGCGCAGCCCGTCAATGATGCGCGGCAGCCGTGCCTCCTCGATCAGCCGGGCGGATTTGGGCCAGCCCAGCCCCATCGGGTCTTTCAACGGCCCCTCCAGCAGCATCGACACCCAGAGCAGCACAATGAAGTTCAGCAGCAGCGTCGTCACCACCTCGTCCACGCCAAAGCGGGTCTTGAGGAAGGTCGGCACCAGCAGCACCAATGCGCCCGCCAGCATCGCCGCCACGGCCATCACCGGCAGCAGCGCGGCAGCAGGCCAGGCCAGCGCGCCGGTGCCCAGCACCACGGTGACCACCGCCCCCATGTAAAGCTGCGCCTCGGCCCCGATGTTCCACAGCTTCGCCCTGAAGGCGACGGCAACCGCCAGCCCGGTAAAGATCAGCGGCGTTGCGCGGTTCAGCGTCTCAAGCGTGGCGAACTTCGATCCGAAGGCCCCCTTGAGGATCAGCCCCAGCACCGAGAACGGCTGCGCGCCCGCGATCATCGCCAGCAGCGAGGCGATCACCACGGTGCCGGCCAATGCCAGCGCAGGCAGGCCAAGGCGGCGGGTCAGCGCCGGGTTTGCGATGGGTTCAAGCCGCATGGTCAAACCCCTCGCCCGCCATCCAGACACCCAGTTCCGCCACGCTCAGCGCGCCCCGGTCGAAGGCAGGCGACAGCCGCCCTTCGGAGATCACATGGATCACATCCGACAGGGCTGTGACCTCGTCCAGATCCTCGGAGATCAGCAGCACCGCCGCCCCCCTGTCCCGCGCCGCCAGCAGTTGTTCATGCACATAGGTCAGCGCCCCGATGTCGAGGCCGCGCACCGGCTGGTTCGCCAGCACCACGTCAGGGGTGGTTTCCAGCACGCGGCCCAGAATCAGCTTTTGCATGTTGCCGCCCGACAGCAGTCGGATGCGGGTTTCGGGGCCGGGGCAGCGCACGTCATAGCCGGTGATGACCTTTTGGGCAAAATCGCGGGCGGCGCGCCAGTTCATCCAGCCCCGGCGCGAGAACGGCGCTGTGGCGTAAAGCTCAAGCACCGCGTTTTCGGTCAGGTCGAAATCCGCAATGGTGCCGGTTTTATGCCGGTCCTCGGGGATGCGGGCGATCCGGGCGGCAAGGGCGGCACGCGGGCTCCACCCCGTGACCGGCGCGTCCGAGAGGCGCAATGCGCCAGATGCAGGCGCGATCAGCCCGCCGATCAGGTCGGCCAGCGCCGCCTGCCCGTTGCCCGAGACCCCGGCCAGCCCGGTGATCTGACCCGCGCGCAGGTCCAGATCGACCGCCTTGAGCCCCGGCGCGCTGCCCCGGTCAGGCGTGGTGACGCCGCGCAGCGCTACGCGGACGGCGCCGGGGGTGGCCTGCCTGACCTTCGGCGTGGCGACCTCGGCCCCGACCATCATCTGCGCCAGTTGCGCGGCGCTGGTGTCGGCGGTCTGCGCTTCGGCCACCAGCCTGCCATGGCGCAGCACCACCACGCGCGAGGAAATCGCCGTGACCTCGTGCAGCTTGTGGCTGATAAAGATCACCGACAGCCCCCGCGCCACGGCCCGGCGCATGGTGGCGAACAGGTCCTCGGTTTCCTGCGGGGTCAGCACGGCGGTGGGTTCGTCCAGAATGAGGATTCGCGCCTCGCGGTAAAGCGCCTTGAGGATCTCGACCCGCTGGCGTTCGCCGACGCTGAGCGCGCCGACCTCGGCCTCCATGTCCACCCGCAGGCCGTAGTCCTGCATCAGGGTTTCGATCCGGCGGCGGGCCGCAGCACGGCCAAAGCCCGGCCGCCAGAGCGATGCCGTGCCCAGCACGATGTTTTCCAGCACGCTCATGTTGTCGGCCAGCGTGAAATGCTGATGCACCATGCCGACCCCGGCCTCCAGCGCCGCGCGCGGGTTGCCGGGGGGCAGCGGCTGGCCAAAGACCTCGACGCTGCCCGCATCCGGTGTGTAATGGCCGAAAAGGATGTTCATCAGCGTGGTCTTGCCCGCGCCGTTTTCGCCCAGCAGGGCAATCACCTCGCCCTGCCGCAGTTCGAAACTGATCGCATCATTCGCGGTCAGCGCGCCGAAACGCTTGGTGATGCGGTCAAGGCGCAGGACAATGGGGGCTGTGTTCAATGTCATTCAGATGCGGTCAACGGTTCTTGGCAGGTGGAAAGGGCAGCGCCGTCCCGAGGGGGGCGCAAAGCGCCGCCCCATGGGGGCGGGACGGCGCTGCCCGGCCTGCGGCCGGGCGAAACCATCTGCAATGCCTGCACTCAACTGGACTTCGGCTCTTCGTCGTTGATCTCGACGGTGAACTCACCCGCCTTGATCGCCTTGCTGCGTTCCGCGACCAGATCCAGCGCTTCCTGCGGCACCTTGCCCTCGAAACTGCCCAAGGGGGCCAGCGACGCGCCGCCTTCCTTCATGAAGGAATAGACGCCATAATCCGCCGCCTTGAACTCGCCCGCCTTCACCGCGGCAATCGCCGCATCCAGCGTCGGCTCAAAATGCCAGATCGCCGAGGCTACGACGGTATCGGGGTATTCCGCCTGCGTGTCGATCACATTGCCGATGGCCAGCACGCCCTTTTCCTGCGCCGCGTCCGAGACGCCGAACCGTTCAGCATAAAGCACATCCGCCCCGTTCTCGATCATCGCAAATGCGGTTTCCTTGGCCTTGGGCGGATCGAACCACGACCCGATGAAGCTGACCTGAAAGGCGATGTCGGGCTTCATCTCGGCGGCGCCGGCCATGAAGGCATGCATCAGGCGGTTCACCTCCGGGATCGGGAAGCCGCCGACCATGCCGATGTTGCCGCTTTGCGTCATCGCGCCTGCGATGATGCCGGACAGATAGGCGGCGTCCTGAATGTAATTGTCGAAGACGGCAAAGTTCGGCAGGCCCGCGTCTTCCTTGAAGCTGGACCCCATCAGGAAGGCCACATCGGGGTAATCGGCGGCGACCTCGCGCGCTTCCTGCTCCGCGCCAAAGACCTCACCGATGATCAGGGTGTTCCCGCTTTCGGCATATTCGCGCATGACGCGGGCGTAATCGGTGTTGGAGACGTTTTCGGTAAAGACATATTCGATGTCACCGCGGGCCTGTGCCGCTTCGGCGGCCTTGTGGATGCGGCTGACCCATTGCTGTTCGACAGGCACGGTATAGATACCCGCGACCTTGATCGGGTCGGCGGCAAGGGCTGTGCGCGGTGCCAGGGCGAAAGCGCCCGCCATGGCAGCGGCGGAGCCGAGCAGGTGGCGGCGCGTGAAGCGACGTGTGGTCATGATAATCCCCCATTGTTATGCAGTGTGGCAGATCGTTTGCCAGTGGCCCGGATGAGTCAAGACAAGGCTGTCGATTTAGGCAATACTTCTGCCACCGGCCGGGCTGTGCGCCCAGCCAAAGGGCGATCCATCGCCAATGGGGAGAGACCGCATGAGCCATGTCCTACGTCGCAGCCTGACCGCAGATCAGCCCGTCATTGTACGCGGCGAGGGGTCGTACCTGATCGACAGCAAGGGCACCCGATACCTTGATGCCTGCGGCGGGGCGGCGGTGTCCAGCCTGGGCCATGACAATGCGGCGGTGCGGGCGGCGGTAACGCGGCAGATGGAAACCCTCAGCTACGCGCATACCGGGCTTTTCACCAATGAACCGGCAGAGGCGCTGGCCGATTACCTGATCGCCCATGCCCCCGAGGGCACCGGCGAGGGCCGCGTGATGTACCTCGGCTCCGGCTCCGAGGCGATGGAGGCGGCGCTGAAGCTGGCGCGGCAGTACCACCTTGAGAATGGCCAGCCCGAGCGCACCCACCTGATCGCCCGCGCGCCCAGCTATCACGGCAATACGCTGGGGGCGCTGGCGGTGGGCGGCCACGCGGGCCGCCGCGCGCCGTTCCAGCCGATGCTGATCGACGTGGATCATATCGAGGCCGCCTATCCCTACCGCCTGCAAGAGCAGGACGAGACCGAGGCCGATTTCGCGCTGCGGATGGCGAACCAGCTTGAGGACAGCATTCAGGCGCTTGGCCCTGAGACCGTCGCCGCCTTTATCGCGGAACCTGTGGTGGGGGCCTCGCTGGGCTCGCAACCGGCCCCGGCGGGCTATTTCAAACGCATCCGCGAGATCTGCGACACCCACGGGGTGCTGTACATCGCGGATGAGGTCATGTGCGGCATGGGCCGCACCGGCAGCCTGTTTGCGCTGGAGCAGGAAGGCATTGCCGCCGACATCACCACAATGGCCAAGGGGCTGGGCGCGGGCTATATGCCGATCGCTGCTGTCATGGCCTCGGAAAAGGTGGTGGGGGCGATCCTGTCGGGCAGTGGCAAGCTGTGGAACGGGCATACCTATATGTCCCACGCGGTGGCCTGCGCCGGGGCGCTGGCGGTGATGCAGGAGATCGACGACAGGGACCTGCTGGCGCGGGTGCGGTCCCTTGGATCAAGGCTGGAGACCGGGTTGCGCGACCGGCTGGGCCAGCACGCCCATGTCGGCGACATTCGCGGGCGCGGCCTGTTCTGGACCGCAGAGGTGGTGGCCGACCGCGACAGCAAGGCCCCCTTCGACGTGACACAGAACATTGCCGGGCGGCTGTTGCAGGCCGCGATGGACCGGGGCGTGATCACCTATCCGTCACAGGGCTGCGCGGGCGGGGTGCATGGCGACCATGTGCTGCTGGCCCCCTGTTTCACCGCGACCGAAGCGGAGATCGACCGGATCGTCGATGTGCTGGCCGAGAGCATCGAGGCTGCAACCGGCTGAGCAGCGGCCCGGTCATCAGGTCATAGGGTGTGGCCACCGGGCTTGCCGAGGTTTGCCAGCCCCTGTGCCAGCATGTCCCGCACCCGCGCAATCCGGGGGACATGGCGCAGGGCGTCCGGGACCACAAGCCAGACAGGTAATGCCGGAAGGGTCACGAATTCCGCGATGTGTTCAACACGGGGGTCCGCGTCGCCGACGGTGCGCTGGAACCCGCCCACACCGCCGCCAGCACAGACAAGGGACCAGTTGACCAATTGGTCCTCGCAGCGCAGCGGGAAGAAGTCGCGGGTGACATGAAGCCCGTTCTGAGCCATCAGGCGCAGGATCAGCTCGGATCTGTCAAAGCCAACAAAATCCATTTTCATCAGCGCCTCGGGCGTGTCGGGGCGGCCGACACGGGCGACATAGCTCTTCGCGGCGTACAGCCCCAGCGGCAGTTCCGCGATCTTTTGCGCGATCAGGTTGCCGCGTTCGGGCCGGAACATCCGCAGGGCGATATCGGCCTCGCGGTGCATCAGGTTTTCCGGCATGTCGGAGGCCACAAGGTCGATCTGGATGCCCGGCTCTTCCGCGCGCAGGCGGGCCAGGATCGGCGGCAGATGCCAATAGGCCACGACCCGTGACGCGGTGATGCGCACCCGCCCCTCCAGCCGGGCGCTTTTGCCTGCGGCAGTGAGCGCCACATGGGAGGCCGCGTCTTCCATCTTGCACACATGATCAAAAAGCTGATGGCCCAGGGCGGTCAGGCCCTGCCCGCCGGGCCTGCGGTCAAAGAGCGGCTGTTCCAAGGCGGTTTCCAGCGCGCGCACATGTCGCCCCAGTGTCGGCTGGCTGATGCCGCAGGCGCGCGATGCCGCCGACAGCGATCCCGCCTTTGCCACCTGCAGAAAGCTTTGCAGCAGCGACCAGTCCAATGCCCGCATATCCATTCATTTATGAATACCCAAACTTCAATTTCTGGCAATCCCTATTCGTATGGATTTGAGCAACAAGGGGGGGCAACAGAAAACCAAAGGAGTTCCCATGTCCCGAACTGTTCTTATTCTTGGTGCCTCGGGTTTTGCAGGCCAGGCTTTTGACCGGGCCTTTTCAGCCGATGGCTGGCGCGTCCGCCGTTTCCAGCGCGGCACCGATCCTGCTCAGGCGGCGCGCGGTGCCGATCTGATTGTCAATGCCATGAACCCGCCGGATTACCACGACTGGGCGCGGCAGATCCCAAAGATCACCGAGCTTGCCATGAGCGCCGCCCGCGCAAGTGGCGCGCGGGTTCTGATCCCCGGCAATGTCTATGTCTATGGCAACCAACCCGGTCCCTGGTCGGCCGATACACCGCACCGACCCTGCAGCCGGAAAGGGCAAATTCGCGTCGAGATGGAAGCCGCCTGGCGCAGCTCTGGCCTGCCGGTGACAATCCTGCGCGGAGGAGACTTCATTGATGACCAGCGGTGCGGTCAGGCGATCGGGCTGGTGGTGCTGAAAAAGCTGCACAAGGGCCGGATCACGGCAATGGGCGCGCCCGGGGTCGAGCGGGCCCATGTCTATCTGCCCGATTTCGCCCGCGCGGCTGTTGCCTTGTCGAAACTGGACGATCTGCCGGTTTTTGCCGATGTCGCCCTGCCCGGCCACAGCTTCAGCATTGACGATCTGGCCGGTGAGATCACACGCCAGAGCGGTCGCGGGATGAAGATCGGCCAGTTCCCCTGGTGGGCGCTGCGGCTGAGCGCGCCGGTCTGGGAACTGGGGCGTGAACTGCTTGAACAGCGCTACCTGTTCGATCATCCGCACCGTCTGTGCGGCGAGAGTTTCGCTGAGCTGTGTCCGGCGTACCGGCATACGCCGTTCGAGGATGTGGTTGGAAGGCTCATACAGCTTCACGATGCGGGTTAGGTGCCCCGAAGCCAAAGTACATTCCGCTTGCCATTCGTCCCCGGATCGCTTGCGATCCGGTTCGCGCCCGACCCCGCCCCCGTCAAACCGCAGGTTTGCCTTCGGCAAAACGGCGGGCGCGAATTATTCCAACGTTTCCACCTGTTGCAACCTCTCGCCATACCCGGATCGCGCGCCAAGCCTCACCACGCCCCCCCTCGGGGTCGGGCGCGAACCTCTGTCGCGCCTGTACAAGACCGCAAACTTCGATTCCGGGAAGCCGGGCGGGGCGGCTTGACCAACCTACTCCAGCGCCGCCTTCGCCCCCTGCCGCGTCAGCGTCACATCGAAACCGCCCGCGCTGAGCGTGATGCGTTGCAATGCGGCGCTGGCGTAGGTCAGTTGCATCCCCAGTGTCCGGAACCGGAAGGGCGACAGATGCCCCGGCCCCTGCACCACGCGGTAGGACATCTTGCAGGTCACCTCGCTGCCGCTGTCGCTGCGCGCGGCGGTGGCGATGCGCACCACCCGGCGGCCATCGTGGACAACCATCGGTTTCGGGCAATCGCGGCCCAGCGCCAGTGCGGCGAAGGCCTCGGTCAGGGAGATCACACCCTTTGGCACCTGCGCCACATCGCTGAGGTCCGTTGCCTCATCCGCCGGGGTGACGGTCACTTCCGTCACCTGCCCTGCAGCCCGCGTCACCGCAATGTCGCGCTGCTTGCTGCCCCGGCTGCGGCTTTCGTAGCCCACCGCCGTGCCGCGCGCCTTGGTCACTGCCTCGAAGCTGCCATCGGCCACGCCCAGCGGGGTGTTGTCCATGACCGCCAGCAGACGGCCCGCGCGCGGCCCGCCGTCAAAGGTCAGCGTGCCGATCTGGCGCGCGCCAAGGGCCATGGCAAAGCTCAGCTTTTCCGAGAGCGCAGGCCCGGCCAGCAGGCCCAGCACGCAGGCAGTCACGATCGCGGCACATCTCATGCGGGTCTTTCCGTTGTCAGGGGCGTCGGGTTTTGCATAAGGCAACAATGCGCCCATGGCGAGGGGGCAGGCCCCGCGCCGCAGCATTCCGCTTGCCCAGGGCGGGGCTTGCAGAATATCCTCCGCGCGACAAAGGCGACCCAGGATGTGAGGGCTGTACGCGTGCCACGGATTAGTTTGAAATGCCTGACTGTTACCGGGCTGGCCCTGGTAACCCTTGTCGCGGGCTGCGGCGGGTCCGCGCCGCCGCCACCGCCTGCAAATGCTGTCGAATGCCTGGCCCGCGCGATGTATTTCGAATCGAACCGCTCCAGCCGGGATGGCATGATCGCGGTGGGCAGTGTGGTGATGAACCGGGTCGAGTCCGACGCCTTTCCCGACACGATCTGCGCTGTGGTGGGCCAGCCGAACCAGTTCGCCCCCGGCGTCATGACCAGCCCGATGGACAGCAAGGGGGCCGCGCTTGCCCGCGAAACCGCCATCGCGGTCTACACCGGCGAGAGACACCCCCGGACCGCTGCGGCCAAATTCTTTCACGCGGCGTGGTATCAGGCGAATTTCAACAACATCCACTATGTCGTGACGACCGGCGGCAATGCCTTTTACGAAAAACGGCGGCCAGAGCATGTGTCGACCCCGTCACCGCTACCCCCGACAGAGGGTATTACCTCGGGCTAAGGCATTTCGGGTTTGCCTTGAAGGACCCCTTGTCGCCCGGCGCGTTGATCCCCTTGTTTTCAGGCCGCGTTTGGGGGGTCAGGCTTAACGCGGGCCGCCGTAGCGGGAAGCGCTTTGACCGGCATGATCGCAGGTGGCCCAACTGGCCGCGCGGCGGCCTATGGCCCTGATCCCGCGCAGGGGAAAGCGGCAAGGGCTCCTACCTCGCATCACCCGCAATCAGGGCCGCAACCCGTTCAGGTGTCATGGGCAGGGAGGCGACCGGCTTTCCCGTGGCATTGGCAATCGCGCAGGCCAGCGTTGCGGCGACATTCAGGATCGGCACCTCGCCCGCCCCCTTGGTGCCCAGCGGCCCGAGGGAGGGCGCGCCTTCGTAGAGGTCGAAGTCGACGGGCAGGACATCACCCGCCAGCGGCACATGATAGGTGTCAAAGCCGGTCTGCTCGATGGCACCGTCTGCGCCGATCGTGACCTCTTCGGTCAGGGCATAGCCGATGCCCTGCACCACGCCGCCCTGAATCTGGCCGTGGATGGCACGCCGGTTCAGGGCGCGGCCCACGTCCTGCACCACGCGGTAGGACAGGATTTCGCAACGACCAGAAGTTTCATCAACCGCCACCTCGCAGTCGTGGACCGCAAAGACCGGGATGTCGATGGCGTCAATGAAATGGCCGGTGGCGCAGCCGGGCATGGCTGTTGTCCCCGCTGCGGTAAAGGCACCGCTGCCGGCGATCGGGCCGGTTGTCAGCTCTGCCTCGGCAATCACGGCCTTCAGGGCCATGCCGCTGCCGGGTTTGCCTGCGATCTCGACCCGCCCGTTGGTCAGCACCAGGGCCGTGGCACTGGTTTGCAACAATCTGGCCGCCACGGTCAGCAGTTTTTCCCGCACCTCGGCGCAGGCCGCCTCGCTGGCCGCGCCGATGGAGACGGTTGTGCGCCCGCCGCCGACACCCAGGTCGCGCCCGGCGGCATCGGTGTCGGCGGTTTTCACGATCACCGCATCGGGATGAATGCCAAGGTTTGCCGCGACAATCTGCGGCAGGGATTGCATCATCGTACCCGATCCGATTTCGACCCCGGCGGTGACCAGCGTGGCACTGCCGTCCGCGTTCAGGTTCACCGTTGCCGCAGAGGGGCCGACAAAGATGAACCAGGTTCCCACCGTTGTCGCGCGCCCGTAAAGACGCCCATCGGGCAGCCTGCCGCTGCGCCGTTCAACCGGGTATTTGTCAATCATGCGGTCCAGCATGGGGCGCAGCACATCGCCCTGAAAGGTCTGGCCGGTGGCCCCGATGTCGCCATCGCCGATCACGTTGCGGCGTCTGAACGCAAAGGGGTCCATCCCGATCGCGGCGCAGATTTCGTCCGTATGCCGTTCCAGCGCGAAAGTGTTGTAGACCCCGTTGCAGGCGCGGAAGGCCCCGTTTGGCGGGGTGTTGGTATAGACCGCCCGTGTCAGGATTTTCGCAGCCCCCAGCCGGTAGTTGCCCGCCAGCGTATGCGCGGTCATCGTGGTCAGGAACACCTGTTCGCCACCATATGCGCCGCAGTCCATCAGCACGGTTGCCTCGCGGGCGACAATGGCCCCTTCGGCGTCAATGGCGGAGCGGATGCGGATTTCGGCGTTCTCCCGGCACAGGCATGTCATCATTTCCTCGCGGCGGGAATTGACCAGCGACACGCTGCGCCCGGACTTGCGCGCAAGGATCGCGGCATAGGGTTCGAGGGAGCAATCGAACTTCAGCCCGAAGCCGCCGCCGACCGCAGGCACTGTCACCCGCACGGCGAATTCCGGCACCTGCAACACCGTGGCGACGACATGTTTGACCGTCCATGGGGCCTGGGTGGAGGTCTGGATGTGGAAACGGCCATCCTCATATGAGGCGATCACCGCGCGCGGTTCAAACGGCACATGGTTCTGCCGCCCGACGTCATAGCTGCCTTCGACAATGGTGACATCCTTGCGGGCGAAAGCCGCATCGGTATCGCCACGGTCAACCCGCGCTTCCCATGCGACATTGCCGCCGCGTGCCGCGCCGGGGTGCAGCACATCGTAATTCTCCCAACCGGGATGGACGAGCGGCGCATCGGGGGCCAAAGCCGCTTGCAGGGTCAGCACCGGCGGCAGGGTTTCATAGTCGACGATCACGGCCCTGGCGGCGCGGCGGGCAAGGGCCAGGGTCTCTGCCGCGATCACGGCGACGGGTTCACCGTGATAGCGCACGATATCGCTGGCAAAGATCGGATGATCCGCGATGCCGATGCCGTGCAGGCCGGGTGCGTCGAGGTGGGTGGCGACGGCGTGGACCCCCTCCATCGCCAAAGCCGGGGTAACATCCAGCCGAGTGATGCGGGCCGAGGCCACGGTTGCGCGCAGCAAGACCGCGTGCAGAACCTCCGGCCCTGCCTGATCGACGGTGTATCTGGTCCGGCCCCGCAGCTTGTCGCGCGCATCGCGGCGTGGCAGGTCCATGACGGCAAGGGATGGGTCATGCGCGTTTTTCATGGCTGAGCCTCCGTCAGCGGTTTCGGGGCGAGGGACAGGGACATGACCGCGTCGATGATCCGCTCATAGCCGGTGCAGCGGCAGATGTTCCCTGTCAGTGCGGATTTGACGTCCTCGCGGGTTGGCTGCGGGTTGTCCTGCAGGAAATGGGTCAGCGTCATCACCATGCCGGGAAAGCACATGCCGCATTGCACGACGTCAAAGTCAATAGAGGCCTGTTGCACGGGGTTGAGCTGTTCTTCGGTGCCGACCCCTTCGATGGAACGCACATCCGCGCCTTCCAATGTGCCGACCGGCACGAGGCAGGCAGTTGTGGGCATCCCGTCGATCTGCACCATGCAGGCACCGCAGAACCCTTCGCCGCAGACGTCCTTGGCACCGGTCAGCCTGTAGGTCTCGCGCAGCACCTCAAGCAGGGAGGATCGCGGGTCGCCGGCATATGTGCGGGCGCGTCCGTTGAGGGTGAAGCTGACTGTCATTGCGGGTCTCGCTGTGCTGTGGGTCGGGTCAGATCGGCAAAGGCGCGTTCGACCAGCTGCGGCAGCAGGCGCGCGCGATACCAGCCCGCCGCGTCGACACCGTCGCGCGGGTGCAGGGCCTTTAGATGTGCCTGCGCTGCGTCCCGCGCCGCGACAGGATCGAGGCGGCGGCCAAGCAGCGCGTTTTCCAGCGCGTCCCAGCGGCGTGGTGCAGGCTCTACCGCGCTGAGGGCGATCCGCAGCGTCTGGCAGGTGCCGTCAGTGCGGCAATGGGCAAGGACGCTGACCACCGCAACCGGATATTCGCCCGCCTGCCGCAGCAGGGCGCGGGCATGTGCGGTCGCCCCCCGGGGCGGGGGCAGGTGAATATGGGTGAGGATTTCAGAAGCGGGGCGCGTTGCCCGTCCGTCAAGGAAATCAGCGACGGACACGCGTCTTTCACCCGTGGGCGCATGAAGGTTGACCGTGGCCCCAAGCGCCATCAGCGCGGGGACAAGGTCAGGGGCCATGAAAGCATCGGAACACAGGTTGCCGCCGATGGTCGCGCGGCGGCGGATCGCGGGGTTAGCCGAGATCGCGCAGGCCCTGTGCAGACCGGCATAAGCGGGGTCATCATCCAGCGCAGAGGCAAGGTCGGCGTGGGTCACCATTGCGCCGATCCTCAGCCCGTCATCCGCGCGTTCGATGCTGCGAAGTGCGGCGATTTTTGCAAGTGAAACGAACGTCTTGTCGGTATCTTCGCCGCGCAGCCCGGCCCGCATGACCCATGTGCCGCCCGCCACGGCGATGGCCGGACGCGCAGCGGAGGCGGACAGCACCGAAAGCGCCGCTTCAATGGTTTCGGGCTGGTGGAAAACGACATCTGTTTGCGCCATGCGGGCTTGTTCCTGTCTTTGGTCCCCTGTGCGGGGGATCAGGCGGCCCGGCAGGCGGGCCGCCCCGGTATCACGACCAGTGCGAGACCGAGCGCTTCTCGAAGCTTTCGCGGAACTGCGCGGTGGACTTGGGCATCAGCTCGCCCGTGCCCCAATCCAGGATCACGGCGTATTTGCGAACCGCGTCCATCTCGTTGATCTTGCCCTTGCGGTACATCTGCGAGACCTCTTCAGGGTCCATCCGCGCCCAGCCGACCCGGTTGGCGCGGATATGCGCGCGGGCCTTTTCGGTGGCGGCGGTGTCGATTTCATAGTCGAGCATATCGGCGTCGTTGACCTTGACCACGACCCCATAGTCGAGTTCCGCACGTTTGACGGAGACATATTCGTCGATCACATCGTTCAGCACATGTTCGGGGTCACGCTCCATCGGGTCACCATAGCCGCCGCCGCCTGCGGTGGGGCGGGTGAACTTGTCGCCGCTCTTGATCTTGTAGTTGGAAAACACCGAACCCAGCCATTCTTCCTCGCCGGTGTCGGCATGTTCGACCATCAGACCATGGGGCATCGACGGCAGGCCGCCTTCGACCCCCCAGACCACCGCGCGTTCGCGGTCGCAGATATAGGACATGACGGTGTTTTCGGCCTCCAGCAGGGTCGAGGCCTTGATCACCCCTGCCCCGCCGCGCCATTTGCCGGGTCCGGGACTGTCCTGCATGATCTGGAATTCATCCGCTCGGGTCGGATTGACCCGTTCGTTCCCTTCCGAAGGCTGCGACATCAGGCCGGTGCCGAAACAGGCGGTGGTCACGTCGCTGCCATCCTTGCCGTTGCGCCCGCCCCAGCCGCCGGGGAGCCATTCGTAGAACATGTAGATCGGCTTGTCCGGTTTGCGCAGGTCGTTGCCGCCGGCCAGCAGGTATTCCAGGTTGAAGGCACAGGCGATGGCGCGTTCCGGCATGATCTGGGACCACATTTCGAAGATCGCGTTCATGATCTTTTCGAACGGCATCAGAAAGCCGGTCACGGCCACCGGCCACTGGGCGCTGACAACGCTGTTTTCGGGGGCTTTGACCTCGACCATGCGGTAGAATCCGCTGTTAAGCGGCAGATCTGGGAAGAAGGTTTTCATGCCCGCCACCACCGCTGAAAACGTCGCGCCGGGGGCCGAGTTGTAGATCGAGGCGATGGTGGCGTGGCTGCCTTCGAAATCATAGGTGATCTCTTCGCCCTTGATCGTCATCTTGATGTGGATCGGGATCATCCCCTCGCCCGCACCGGGATCGCGGTCGATGTAATCCACCGCCTCCCAGGTGCCGTCCGGCAGATCGCGGATGCGCTGGCGCACGGCGCGTTCGACGTAATCCTGAACCGCGTCCATGCCCTGGGTGACCTGATCGCGGCCGTATTTGCCCACCAGCCGCTGCAATTCGCGTTCGGCCACCTGCGTGGCCTGTGCCTGTGAATGGATGTCACCGATGATGGAGGCCGGGTCGCGGGTGTTGGCGGCGATCATATTGGCCACGTCAGAGCAGAACCTGCCCTTGTGGAACAGCCGGATCGGGGTGATCCGCACCGCTTCGCCGAACATCTCGTGGGCGGTGACGTTGAACGAGCCGGGAACGGAGCCGCCCAGATCGGACCAGTGGCCGTTCGACTGGGAAAAGCCGATCAGCTCTTCCTCGTCAAAGATCGGGCGGATCAGGCGCACGTCGCTGAAGTGGGTGCCGCCCGCGTAAGGGTCGTTGATCGCGTAGACATCGCCGGGGTACATGTCGTCCTTGAAGACGCGGATCACCTCTTTGCAGGTATAGTGCAGCGTGCCGACGTGGACCGCGATATCGGAATTGCCCTGTGCCACGCAGTTGCCATCGGCATCGTGCAGCCCGTTGGAGAAATCGCGGTTGTAGATCACGAAGGAATAGCAGGTCCGCAGCATCTGCTCGGCCATCTGGTCGACCGAGGTGATAAAGGAGTTCTTGAGCACCTCAAAGGTGACCGGGTCCAGTTCCTGTTTTGTCATCGTGTTCATGGCTCAGTCCTTCACGCGGATCAGAATGTTCATATACTGGTCGATCTTCGCCGTGGCGCCGGGCGGGACCACCACGGTTGAATCGACCTGTTCGACGATGGCCGGGCCGCTGAATTCGGCACCCGCCTTCATGGTGGCGCGG
Organism: Sulfitobacter sp. EhC04; assembly: GCF_001650875.1. GTDB lineage: Bacteria > Pseudomonadota > Alphaproteobacteria > Rhodobacterales > Rhodobacteraceae > Sulfitobacter. The sequence goes on along the minus strand of NZ_LXYI01000003.1, from coordinate 41,550 downwards.
TCAAAGACATCGGTGCGGCGGCTTTTCCCATTGAACCAGACATCGCGCTGGCTGGCGGGTTCCGGCGCGTGCGGCGTCACTTCGAAGGAGGGCAGTTCGGCCTTTTGCACAACGCCCGTGGCCTTGACCCCGACCCGGAAGATGCTGACCGGCGCATCCTCGCGGCGGAAGTTGTATTCGCGTTCGTGTTCGTCGTGGAAACCGCGCACGAGGTCTTCGGTGCTGGTGATCGTCGCGGGGGCGGAGACGGCAAGCGAGCGCCACTGGCCCTGATACATCATCTCGACCGTGCGTTGCAGGACGGTGTTTTCCGGCGACACGTCCTCATGGCGCAGCCGGTCCACGGCTTCCTTTTCGATCCGCGCAAAGGCGGCTTCGAGGTCTTCCGGCGAGGTCTGGGAGGCATCGGCCATGAAACTGTCGGAAAAGTCGTGCTGGATATCGACCAGCAGGCAGCCCATCGCAGAGGTCACGCCGGGGTTCGGCGGCACGATCACCACCGGGATGGAAAGCTCTTTGGCCACGGCGGCCCCGTGCAGCGCACCTGCGCCGCCAAAGGCCACCAGCGCAAAGTCGCGGGGGTCGTGGCCGCGGCTGATCGAGAGCAGGCGCACGGCGTTGGCCATATTCGCATTGGCCACGTCGATCACCGCTTCGGCGGCCGCGTGCAGTTCCATCCCGAAGGGCTCGGCCACGGTGTCGCGGATCGCCTTTTCCGCGAGATCCGCGTCGAGGGTGATGTCACCCCCGGCAAGGCTGTGGCCCAACCGGCCCAGCACCACATTGGCATCGCTGTTGGTGGCGACCTCATTGCCGTTGGAATAGCAGGCCGGACCGGGGAACGCGCCCGCCGATTGTGGCCCGTTGCGCAGGGAGCCGCCTTCGTCCTTCCATGCCAGCGAGCCGCCGCCGGCACCGATGGTCAGCACTTCGATGGAGGGGAAGCGGATCGGGTAGCCGTATTCGATGTACCAATCCTTGGTCACCGTGGAGTTGCCCTGAAAGCAAAGCGACACATCGGTTGAGGTGCCGCCCATGTCAAAGCCGATGGAGTTTTCAAAGCCGCAGAGGTTGCCGATAAAGCGGCTGGCCAGCGCCCCCGCCGCGATGCCGGACCCGGCCAGACGCGCGGCAAAATCCTTGACACTGGCCGGGGTCATCACGCCGCCGCCGGTGTGCAGCAACAGCAGGTCACGGGTATAGCCGCCCTCGGCCAGTTTGTCGCCCAGCCGGGAGACGTAATCGACCACCACCGGAGAGACGACGGCATTCACCATGGTGGTGGAAAAACGCTCGTGTTCGAAGATTTCCGGCATGATCTGCGAGGAGATGGAAATATGCACATCCGGCATTTCCGCGCGCAGGATGTCGCGCATCCGCACTTCGTGGTCGCCGTTGACGTAAGAGTTGATAAAGCAGACCGCGATGGCCTTGACGTCGCGCTTCTTGAGGATCTTTGCCACGCGGCGCGCTTCGGCTTCGTCCAGTTCGGCAATGACCTTGCCTGCCGCGTCGATCCGTTCCTTGACGGTCAACCGGTCGCGGCGCGGGATATAGGGTTTGGCCACATCCTTGTAGGTGTCCCACAGATCCTCCTTGTTGGAGCGGCGGATCTCGACCACATCGCGGAAGCCTTCGGTGCAAACCATTGCGGCACGGGGCAGTTTGCGGGTGATCAGCGCATTGGTGGCGACCGTGGTGCCATGGGAAAACATCGTGACATCGGCCAGGTCGATCCCGGCATCCGAGATACCCGTCATGATGGCGCGCATCGGATCATCGGGGGTCGAGGGGGTCTTTTCGATCCGGATCTGGCCGGTGTCTTCGTCCATGATGCAGACATCGGTGAAGGTGCCCCCGACATCGACTGCAACTCTTGTTTTTGTCATCTCAGCTTTCCTGCTTCGGTTGAGGCCATGGGCACGGGCAAGCCGGTCCCGTTCACCCGAAAGCAGTGCTTTGGGTGGTGGCGAATTTAACTTTCGGGTGCGTCAGCTTCGGGCCATGGCCTCCAGCCGGGTCTGTTTTCGGGTGTCGGTCGGGGTGCAGCCGAACCGGGCTCTGTAATGTTTGCAGAACTGCGCCTGGTCGTAGAAGCCCCACTTCTGGGCGATCTGGGCCATGGTGGTGGTGTTGTTCACCATGCGCAGCATCTCGTGGCAGCGGGTCAGCCGCTTGTCTCGGATATAGCCCACCACCGAATGATCATTCTCGGCAAAGAGCCGTTGCAGATAGCGCAGCGAGATGCCGCAGGATTCCGCCACCACCTGGGAGGTCAGGCCGGGATTGGCGAGGTTGTCGCGGATGTATTGTTCCGCCCGCTGCAAATGCGCCGCGCGGATCGTCGAGGCGGTGCTGTCGAGAATGCGGTCGTCGCTGCGCATCGACAGGCACAGAAGGTCCAGCAGGTGCTGCCCGGCCATTTCGCGGGCGGCATCCCCGATCAGATCAATGCTTTCGATGGTGTTGCGCACGGACCCCAGGAAATAGGAACCGACCCCCGACCTGGCGTCAAAGGTCAGCGCGCCGAGCCGGTCGGTGGCCCCCAGCCGCGACCGCACGCTGGCGGTGGGCACCTTGAGCACCCAAAGCTTGTTGGCCTGCACATGGGAGAATTCATAAGGCAGGTCGCCGCGCTCCACCAGAAAGCTGCCGGGGCTGCAACTGGTGTCGCGGGTGCCCTGCTGGAAACAGATGTCGGATTTGTGCGGGATGGTGATCAGCAGGCTGCTTTCCTGCTCATGCGCGAAATGCGACTTGCTGCGGATGTATTTGACGCCGTCGCAGTTCATTTCGGACAGGCCGAGGTTGCCCAGCTTCCAGGACTGTAACGAGCCCTTGAACGCATCGGGTCGGGCGCATTTTGCCGAGAGCGGAAAATAGGTGTCGGACAGGGTCCGGGTCCAGACTTCGTCCTTGCTCATTGTACCGCAGTGGTCCGTCGAAAAATACATTGTCGTCTCCCCTGGCGACCGTGTTTGGTGTGAACCGGTCGACTCGTTGAATTCAACTTATCTTATCGCCTTTCGAAAACTTGGCGATTTGCGCATAAAGCTTTGCCGCGCGCCCCGTGCGCCCCGCGTCATCTGGCGCTGTCGAGAAACTCGATCTCCATGAAGGCGAACTCGAAATCATTGCCGTTGCGCACGTCATGGGTCACCCCGAGGTCGCGAAAGTAGGGTATGCCGGTTTTCAGCTCTGCCCGGCTGATCTTGCCTGTCTCGTCTTCGATGTCCAGAAAACCGTCCTGCAACGGCACAACGACGTAATCGTAGTCATGTTTGTGCCAGCCCGTGTTGTCACCGCGTTTGGCAAAGCGCCATTCGGTCACGCGCGTCCGGGCGTTCTTGATAAAGATTTTCGCGACGGCGTTTCCGGCTGTGGTTCCTTCACACATGATCTGTCCTTTTCTTATCGTCCACGGGTGCGATAGGCGTCGAGTGCGGCACCGAATATCAGTATTGCGCCGATCACCACCGGCTGCAAAGAACCGTTGATCTGTTGCAGGTTCATCCCGATCGACAGGCAGGTGATCAGCAAGGCCCCATAGATCGGGGCAGAGATCGTCCCGGTGCCGCCGCGCAGGGACGCGCCACCGATGACGGCGGCCGCGATGCTGCTGAGGACCAGCGAGGTGCCCAGGTTCGGTTCCCCCGATCCGGTCTGTGCGGTCATCAGCAAACCGGCGATTGCGGCCAGGATGCCGCTGGTGACATAGGCAAAGAACAGATGTTCGCGCACCCGCCGCCCGCCGACATGGGCGACCTCGTTGCTGTCGCCCAGCACATAGAGGACCCGGCCATGCACGGTGCGGGTCAGCATGACGTGCAGGCCCCAGGCCACCGCGCCCGCGATGATCAGCGGGATCGGCAGCAACAGGACGGTCATCTGGTTCAGGGCAAAGCTGAACCCTTCGGGCAGGTTGAAGATCGGGAAGCCGCCCGAGATCGTGGTGGCGATGCCGGTGAAAATGCTCATGGTTGCAAGGGTGACGACAAAGGGATTGATCCGCGCATAGGCGACAAGAACCCCGTTGATCGCACCCAGGGCCGCGCCGATGGCCAGGCCGGTGCAGACGCCCGCGAAAACGCCGATTTCAACGCCGAGACCGGGCAAGAGGCTGGTCATCACCATCGACGAGACCACCGACACCAGCGAGACATTCGCCCCCACCGACAGGTCGAAGCCACGGGTGATGATGACAACCAATTGTGCTGCCGCGACAAAGAAGAACAGCGACGATTGCTTCATGATGTTGACGACATTGCCGCCGGAGATCATCGCCGGTTGAAGGGCGGCAAAGAACACCACAACCCCGATGATCGCCAGCGGCAACAGCAGATGCGGGGCAATGGCGCGCAGGTCCAGCGGGGTGCTTTGGGTCTGGTCAGCCATGTCCGGCCCTCCGGCTTTCGCGGTAGCTTTCGGCGGCCACCGCAATGACAATCACGATGCCGATGATGATGATGTGGTATTTGCTGTCGATGCGGATCAGGCTCATGCCGTTGCTGAGCACCGACAGGAACAGCGCGCTGAGCGCGACCATGGGGATGCGCCCCACCCCGCCTTTCAGCGCTACGCCGCCGATCACGGCCACTGAAATGCTTTCCAGCATCAGGTTGCTGCCAAGCGTCGCCTCGCCCGAGCCGACCCGCGCGGTCAGAAACAGCCCGACGATGCCCGCCAGCAGCGCGCTGAGGACATAGGCGGCCCAGATGTATTTGCGCGTGTTCAGCCCGGAAAGCCGTGCGGCCTTTTCATTGCCGCCGACGGCGTAGAAGTACCGCCCCAGCCGGGTCTGGGTCTGCATGTACCACAACAGGCCCAGGACAACAGCCGCCGCATAGACGACATAGGGCAATCGGAACAGGCTGCCGCGCCCGATCTCGCGGGTGAACAAATCCGGCAGGTCATAGATCGGCGTGCCGCCGGTCACGTATCCGGCGATGCCCGCTGCGATTGTCATCGTGCCGATGGTCACCATGAAGGGCGAGATTTTCATCACGCTGACGAAAAACCCGTTGGCGAGGCCGACAAGGATGCCGGGGACCAGCCCCAGCAGACATCCGAGGGCGACAATCATTGCCACGCTTTCGATGCCGAGGTCCGCCAGCCAGACAATCGACAGGGCGGAACTGACCGAGGTCAGCGCCACGATGGCCCCCACCGAAATGTCGAAACCGCCGACTATGATCACCAGCATCTGCCCGGCAGAGATGATCGACAGGAAAGAGGCGTTGCGCAGCACGTTGATCAGGTTCGAGCTGCGCAGGAACCGGGGCTCATACAGGGCAAGCAGCCCGCAGGTCACGATCAGCACGACAGGCAGGATACCGATGGAGGCCATTATCCGGTTGCGGCGCGCGGTGTTCTGGATGGTTTGTGCAGGCATCTTAATTCACTTCCCCTGCCGTCTGCGCCGCAGGCTCTTCATGGGCGAAGAAATGCGACAGCAGGGCCTGTTCGGTCACCTCATCGCCGTCCAGCTCTCCGACGATGGCGCCTTCGCGCATGACGATGACCCGGTGCGACATATGCATGACCTCTGCCAGTTCGGAGGAGGCGATCACCACCGCCTTGCCTGCTTCGGTCAGCGTCTTGATCACATCATAGATTTCCAGCTTGGCCTGGATATCGACGCCGACGGTCGGTTCATCGAACAGAAAGATGTCGAATTCCCGCGACAGGCCGCGCGCGATCATCAGCTTTTGCTTGTTGCCGCCGGACAGTTGATCGGCCCTGGCGTTCAGCCCCGGCGTGCGGATTTTCAGTTTCTCGACGATGTCCTGGGTAAAGGACCGCTCCGCCGGGCGTTTCAACAGCATGCCGCGCCAGGAGAACCGATTGTCATCGAGGGCGGCAACCGTGCTGTTGCTGATCAGGTTCTGGCTCATTGCCAGCCCCTCTGTCGCGCGGTCGGAGGGGAAATAGCAGATGCGGTTGCCCAGCGCCTTGCGGGGAGAATGTCGGTCAAGCCTTGTGCCGCCGCATGTGATCTCGCCGCTGGCCAGCGCCTCCAGCCCGAAGGCCGCGCGCAGGACTTCGGATTTGCCGCAGCCCGCCAGACCGGCAAAGCCCAGCACCTCGCCCCGGCGCACCTTGAAGCTGAGGTCATGGGCCATGCCGCGTTGCAAGGTGACGCCCTCGAACTGCATCAGCGTATCGCCCGCAGACCGGGTGATCTGGGGAAAGAATTCGTCGAAGGTGCGCCCGGTCATCAATTGAACAAGTTCTTTCTCGCTCGTCTCGGCCATCTGGACGGTGTCGATGTATTTTCCATCCCTGAGTACCGTAACCCGGTCCGCGAGGCGCGAAATCTCGGGCATGCGGTGCGAGACATAGACAATGCCCAGGCCATCGGCGCGCAATTGTTCGATGATGTCGAAAAGCTGGGCAGCTTCTTGATCGGTCAGCGAGGCGGTCGGCTCATCCAGGATCAGCACCCGGCAATCCCAGAGCAGCGCCTTTGCAATCTCGACCATCTGCTGATGGGCGCGGCGCAGGGTGCGCACCCTGGCGCGCGGATCAAGCGCGAAGCCCAGACGGTCCAGCACGGCATGCACCTTGCGGCGCATCTCGGTTTTTGCCAGCCGCATCCCCTGGACCATCTCGTGACCCAGAAACAGGTTTTCCTCGACGGTCATTTCGGGGATCAGGCTGAACTCCTGAAACACGATGCTGACGCCCTTGTCATGGGCCAGCGCGGGGGTCATCACCGAAACGGGTTCGTTGAACAGCCGGTAGCTGCCGCTGTCGAACCCCTGCACACCGCAGATGATCTGGATCAGCGTCGATTTGCCCGCCCCGTTCTCACCGAACAGGACGTGGACCTCGCCCGCGCGCAATTCGAACTGCATGCCCTGCAACGCCTTGAACGCGCCATAGGATTTGTCGAGGTCGCGCAGTTCGATCAATGTTTCCCCGGCCTTATGCGCGGGATGGCCGGACGCAAGTGCTGCGTCCGGTTCAATCATGTGTTCTGCCATGAGCTGTTACTCGACCGCGTAGACTGGTTCCCAATCCGCGGGGGCGAAGGAGCGGCTCATGTCGAAACCGTCGATGTTGTCCTTGGTCAGCACGGTCATGGAGGGGTTGAGTTCCACCAGGTGATCCTTGCCTTCGAGGATGCGCACGGCGAGGTCCATCGCGATCCGCGCTTCCATGACAGGCGATTCCGTCACGGTTGCGGTTACGACACCGGATTTGACCAGATCAACCATCCCTTCGTTCGAGTAATAGGCGGCGATCAGGGCATCGTCGTTGCCAGCTTCTTCCAGGGCCTGTTTGGCCACTTCGGCGGTGACCGCCGTGCCATAGATGATGTTCACGTCATCATAGGCCTGCAAGGCATCCTCGACCAGGCGCAGTTGGATGCTTTTACCGGTATCGCCGTATTTGGCTTCGAGCAGTTCGATGGCGCTGCCTTCGATGCCGCGCTCGACGCCTTCGGTCGATGCTTCGGCCCAGCCGGAACCTTGCGGGCCGGGGAAGTGCACCATGCGCATCGGATTGCCATCGGCCATTTCCGCCAGAAACTTCGCGCCCGCCTCTGCCGCGTCGTCGTAATTGGCAAAGATACGCGCCCCGGCGGCATCGCTCATCGGGTTGATGACACCGACCTGCACGATGCCCTTTTCGTTACCTTCGGCCATGCTCTTGGCCAGACCGGCTTCGGAGATTGCACCGATCACGATGGCATCGACGCCCAGCGCCACACAGTCGTTGTATTGGGACACCTGTTTGGCCGCTTCGGTATAGCCGCCCGCTTCGAGGATGGTCGCCTTGACGCCAAGCTTGCGGGCCTGATCGACGATGCCGTAGTTCACGCCGACCCAGTAGCTGTCTTTCATATGCGGAAAGAGCACGCAGATGTGCCAGGGCTTTTCGGCCTTTTCCAGCCCCTGATAGGAGACGATTTCGCTGCCGCCATCGGCAGAGTTGACCACGTCGAACGGCCAGATCGCATCCTGCGCGGCGGCCGAGGTGGTCAGACCGGCCACGATGAGGGCTGTGGTCGATAGGCTTTTGAGTGATGTATTCATGTTGGACTCCCAGTCATGTTGATGAACAGCGCGGGGTGCTTTTTGCATTATGAGCGCCGACTTGGTTTGCCCGGCCCTGTGGCCCGGTTCGCCAGTTTGGTCATTGGTTGTGGTTCGCAGTATGAAGCAGGCAGGTGACTTGTTATTGGTTATAAACGGCCTTTGATGAAGAGATCAGCGAACACGCCATGCGGGCGGTGGCTGCGAATTGTCCCTTCCAGGCCGTCTGGCTTGAGCCTAGGCAACTTCCAGTGATATTGTAAAATACGATTTTCATACTCTTAATATCTGAAAATCGGATAGATTGATGCGTCGTTTTTCTCCTTCTCTGTGGTCTCCCGCTCCGGTTGTGGCAAGCTGCGCGTCTGACGGCGTGCGGCACCGGATCGCCGGGTGTGGTGTCGGGGGCGGCGCCTGGCCGCCCTCGTGCGTTTCAGGCCAGATGCGCGCGGACGGCATCCAGGGCGCTGGCGCGTTCCTTGCGGGCGGCCAGTGCCGTGTCCATGTCCACCTTGACGAAGCGCGTCGGCACATTGGGCTGCAACTGCCCGATCAGGTCCATATCGGCAGAGATCACCGTGCCGATCATGAAGTAGCCACCACCGGAGACCGCATCGCGGTGCAGAATGATCGGTTCTGTGCCGCTGGGCACCTGGACCGACCCGTAGGGGTAGCAGGCGTCGGTGATGTTGGACGGGTCCGAGCCCGCGCCAAAGGGCGGCTCGCGGTCCACAAACTCCAGCGGCGTGCCGCCCTTGAAGCGATAGCCCATGCGGTCCGCTTCGGAAGCGACCTTCCAGGTTTCCTCGAAAAACCGGGTGCCGGAGGCTTCGGTGATGCGGTGCCAGTAGAGGCCCGGCAAGACCCTGAGTTCTGTTTCCTGTGCCGGCATGCGCCGCAGCTTTTCCGGGATATGCGCGCCGGTTTTCGCCGTGCCGTCAGCCATCCCCAAAGGCAGCGTATCGCCGGGTTGCACCGCGCGCCCGTCGATGCCGCCGAGGGCACCGATGGGATAGGTCGAGCGGCTGCCCAGGTCGAGCGGCGTATCAATGCCACCGGAAAACGCGAGATAGGCCCGCGCGCCGGAGCGCAGATAATCGAAGGACAGTTTCTGTCCCGCCTTCACGGCAATCGCCGTCCAGGATTCGAGCACTTCGCCATCCAGCTTGGGGGGCAGGTCGCCGCCGGTCACGGCAAATGTGCAGTCTTGCGTGAATTCCAGTTCGGGGCCCATGAAGACGCATTCCAGCCCTGCGGCCCCTTCGTCATTGCCCACCAGCATATTGGCGCAGCGCATGGCGAAACGGTCCATCGCGCCGCCCATCGGGATGCCAAGGTGATAATAGCCGGGACGCCCCAGATCCTGAATGGTCGTGGCGAAACCGGATGTTATGACATTAATCGGCATAAAGAGCCTCCTCCAGCTTGGCGTTGGTGCCGTTGATATCCGCGTTGAACGCATCAAGGGAAAAGACCACCTCTCGGATGCGGGGCGCGTAGGTATTCGCCTCGACCTCGGCCAGGCAGCGGTCATATTCCGCGCGGTCGATCGGCTTCCATTTCACGATGTCGCCCGGTTTGAAGAACACCATGAAATCCTTGAGATAGCCGGTTTTCTGTTCCGGGTCGTAGATCGGCATCGGGGTGACGCCGAACATCTGGTAGCCCCCTGCCCCGCGCACGGAGTAGACGCAGGAAAAGCAGCCGCCATATCCCACGGTCAGCTTCGGGGTATCAGTGCGCGGGCGCAGGTATTTGGGCACCTGGATCTGCCGCTCGCGTTCGACCATCTGATAAAGGAAGGGCAGACCGGAGACAAAGCCGACCATGGAGACAAACCAGGGCGCGCCGGAATGGGCCGCGATAAAGGCCTCCACACTGTCATAGCCGTTGATCCGCGCCGCATATTCGATATCCGTCGCCTCCGGGTCCTGATGGCGTTCGCGGAACCGCATCAGGGTCTCATGGGTCCAGGGGTCCTGATAATAGACCGGGATCTCGATGATCCGGGTGGTCAGCTTCGGCTCCTGCTTTGCGGCTGTGGTCTCCATCGACTTGAGCTTGTCCATCAGCGCGTCGGGGTGGATCACATCGGGGTCGAACTTGATCTGGAACGACGCATTGGCCGGGCAGATTTCGGTGACCCCGTCGATTTTGGCGTCGCGCACGGCATTGGTCATCGAAAGCGTGGTGAAAAATGCCTCAAGTGACATTTCCTCGCTCACTTCGACAAACACATGTTCGTCGCCGCCAAAGGTATACCTTGATGTCATATTATGTGCCTTCCTCATCTGAAAATGTCCCGGCATGCTCTGCGAGCCATGGTTCGAGCCATTTTGTGTGGTAGTTCCCGGCCTGAACATCGGCGTCCTCCGCCAGGGCCAGGAACAGGGGTGCGGTTGTCTTCAATGCACCTGTGCGCAATTCGCCCACCGCGCGTTTCAGCCGGGTGATGGCCGCCGGACGGTCATGCGCGGTGACGATCAGTTTCCCCAGCAGGGAATCGTAGAACGGGGGGATCTGGTAACCATCATAGAGCATGTGGTCGAACCGCACGCCGGGGCCGCCGGGGGCGCGGAAGTTATCGACGATACCGGGGAATGGCGCGAAATTGTTGGCCGGGTCCTCGGCGTTGATGCGCACTTCGATGGCATGGCCGCGCAGCTGGATGTCGTCCTGGCCGACGGAGAGCGGTGCGCTCCCTGCGATGGCGATCATCTCGGTCAGCAGGTCCAGCCCCGTCACGCTTTCGGTGACAGGGTGTTCGACCTGGATGCGGGTGTTCATTTCGATGAAATAGAACGCGCCGGTTTCATCGTCGAAAAGGTATTCGACCGTGCCCGCGCCGCGATATCCCACCGCCTGCGCCAGTGCCACGGCGCTCTTGCAGAGGTCGGCGCGCAGCCTGTCGCTCAGCGCCATCGACGGGGCCTCTTCCCAGACTTTCTGGCGGCGGCGTTGCAGGGAACATTCGCGTTCATAGCAATGCACGAAATTGGTGCCGTCACCCAGAATCTGCACTTCGATATGGCGCGCCCTGGCGATCAGTTTTTCCAGATAGAGCCCGCCGTCGCCAAAGGCCGATTTCGCCTCTGCCGCGGCCTGCGGGGCGAGATTGGCGAAGTCCCGGGCGTTTTCGGCCACGCGAATGCCGCGTCCGCCGCCACCTGCGGTGGCCTTGATCATCACGGGATAGCCGATTTCATCGGCGATGCGGGCCGCCTCTGACAGGTCGCCGATCACGCCGTCACTGCCCGGCACGGTCGGCACGCCTGCCTTTTGCGCGGCGCGGCGGGCCGAGGCCTTGTCCCCCATGGCGCGGATCATATCGCCTGTTGGCCCGACAAAGGCGATGCCGGCCGCCTCTACCGCATCGGCGAAATCGGCGTTTTCGGCCAGGAACCCATAGCCCGGATGAATGCCATCCGCGCCGCTTTGCCGGGCGGCATCCAGCACGGCGTCAATGTTCAGATAGGATTTGGAGGCGGGCGGCGGCCCGATCTCGATCGCCTCGTCGGCCATCTCCACCGCCAGCGAACTGGCATCCGCCGCGCTGTAGACCTGCACGGTGCGGATGCCCATTTCCTGTGCCGCCCGGATGATCCTGACGGCGATTTCCCCGCGATTGGCTATCAGAAGCTTTGTGATCCCCATGATGCGCTCAGCTTTCCAGTTCGGCGATGACCTGACCGGGCATGATCGCATCCTCGTCCTCGGCCAGAAACGCGGTCAGCTTGCCGTCTGCCTCCGATTTCACTTCCGTATAGGTCTTCATCACTTCGACGAGGCCCACGACATCGCCCGCCTTCACATCGTCGCCGACCTCCTTGTAGTTTTTCTCTTCCGGGGACGGACGGCGGTAAAAGACACCGGGCAGCGGGGAGCGGATTTCAGATTTGGCCATGTTGGTTCTCCTGTCGGGGTGTTGGGTGTTCAGACATCTGCGCCGGTCGCCAGCCGCGCGCCAAGTGCGGCGCGCAGGGCTTTGGTGATTTCGACAACGCCCGGCGTATCGGAATGGACGCAGATCGTTTCTGCGCGCACATTGCTTGGTTTTTGCGCAGCGCTGAGAACAATGCCCTCGTCCACCGCCCTCAGGACCTTGGCCGCAACCTCCGCCGGGTCCTTGGCGTCATGTTCGCGGGTGATGATCAGCTTGCCAGTGTCATCATAGTCGAGATCGGCAAAGAATTCGGCCCGGAAGCCCAGACCGCGTGCGGTATAGATTTCCTCGTGCAATGTCCCGGCAAGGCCGAAGATCGGCACGCCCAGATGTTCGGAGGCATCGCAGATCGCATGCGCAATATGTTCGTGCCGCGCGGCCATGCCGTAAAGCGCGCCATGCGGTTTGACGTGCGACAGCTTGAGCCCCTCGACCGCGAGAAATTCATTCAATGCGCCAATCTGGTAGAGCACGATATTGGCCATCTCGTCGCGATCAATCACCATTTCGCGGCGGCCAAAGCCGGACAGGTCCGGCAGCGCCACATGGGCCCCGATTCGCACGCCATGGGCCTTGGCCGAGCGCACCGCATGGCGCATGTGGTTCGGGTCCGAGCCGTGGAAACCGCAGGCGATATTTGCCTCCGTTATCAAGGGCATCAAAGCGTCGTCGTCGCCCAACTTGTAAAGAGCAAAGCTCTCGCCCATGTCACAATTGATGTCGACCGCCATTTCAGCCTCCCGGAAATGCCAAGGTAAAACACAGATGCGCCGCCATATTCCGCTGGCCGACCCGCCGTTGTGCCAAGGCTACGCAGGGCAAGACTTGATTGTAAAATATGATTTTTCAGCTAGTACATTCTGAAAAACAGATAATGCTTTTCCTGCCTGCGGCCCCCGCTTTCGGCGTGCCTGGCCCTGGCAGATCATCAAGGAAACCCCGCCATGACCCCAAGTTTGCGACAGATCAGATACTTCATTGCCGCTGCCGATGCGGGCCAGATTTCCAAGGCCGCAAGCGAGATCAACGTCTCGCAATCGGCCATCACCACGGCGATCAAGGCATTGGAGGAGCTGATCGGCACATCGCTGTTCGACCGGCACGCAGGCGGGGTGACCCTGACCTATGAGGGCAGTCTGTTTCTGAACCACGCGAGGGGGATCATCGATTCGGTGGAAGAGGCGATCCGCATCCCCCGGCGGGTTCAGCGTGATGTGATCGGCACCTTCAACCTTGCCGTGACCTATACGGTCGGGGGGTATTTCCTGCCGCCGCTGCTGTTGCGGTTTCAGCAGGCCCTGCCGAACGTCAATGTGACGCTTGTGGAAGCCGAACGTGTGGCCATCGAAGAGGGGCTGACAGACGGCAGGTTCGATGTCGCGGTCATGCTGACCTCGAACCTCAGGAACCGGGCCGCGATTGACCACACCGTGCTGCTGCGGTCGCGGCGGCGGCTTTGGCTGCAGGCCAACCACCCGCTGCTGTCGGCAAAATCCGTGTCCCTCAGTGATGTGGCGAAGGAACCCTATATCATGTTGACGGTCGATGAGGCGGCGGAGACCGCAAAACGCTACTGGGATCATCTGCCCACACAGCCCAACATCATCTTCAAGACCTCGTCGGTCGAAGCCATCCGCAGCATGGTTGCCACCGGCATGGGGGTCTCGATCCTGTCGAACATGGTGTACCGGCCCTGGTCGCTGGACGGCAGCAAGGTCGATGTGATCGACATCACCGACACGCTGCCGACCATGGATGTCGGACTGGCCTGGCCCCGCGCCGCCGAGCTGAGCCCCGCAGCGCTGTCGTTTCTGGAATTCATGAAACTGGCGGTACAGGGGTCAGGGGGGCCGGTTTCCAAACAGGCCGAATAGACCGGGCCGGACCCGATCCTGCCGCTGCGGTGCAGACCACAAGGTCGAACCCGGTACGATACATGAGACCAGTCATGAGCCGGCCATGATGAGCCATTTTCATATTGTTCTCTAGTATTATGAATTTTCCTCTCTGCTCCACATCGCCTATGTGCAGGTCATGACGTTGACAAACTCAGACCCCGCCCGCCGGCTTGCTGCCCTCGCACATGAGCGTATCTTGATACTCGACGGGGCAATGGGCACGCAGATCCAGACGCTTGGCCTGAACGAAGAGGATTACGCGGGGCATGGGTCAGGCCATGCCTGCCGCCATCATTCCGAGCATCCGCAGAAGGGCAACAACGACCTGTTGACCCTGACACAGCCGCAGGCCGTGGAGGATATCCATTTCGACTTTGCCATGGCCGGTGCGGATATCGTCGAGACCAATACCTTTTCCGCCACCACCATTGCGCAGGCCGATTACGGGATGGAAAGCGCCGTGCATGACCTGAACGCCGAAGGGGCGCGCATCGCCCGCCGTGCGATGGACCGTGCCACCGCCATCGACGGCAAGCAGCGGTTCGTGGCGGGTGCGGTCGGGCCGACGAACCGCACTGCGTCACTGAGCCCGGATGTGAACGATCCGGGCTTTCGCGCGGTTACCTTTGACGATCTGCGCCTGGCTTACGGCGAACAGGTGCGCGGGCTGATCGCGGGCGGTGCCGATCTGATCCTGATCGAGACGATCTTTGACACGCTGAACGCCAAGGCCGCGATTTTCGCCTGTTTCGAGGCCTTTGAGGAGCATGGAAGCAGGCTGCCGCTGATGATCTCCGGCACCATCACCGATGCATCGGGGCGCACGCTGTCGGGGCAGACGCCCACCGCCTTCTGGCATTCGGTCAGCCATGCGCGGCCCTTCACGGTCGGGCTGAATTGCGCACTTGGGGCCAGCGCGATGCGCCCGCATATCGCAGAGCTTGCCGGTGTGGCCGATACGCTGATCTGTGCCTATCCCAATGCGGGCCTGCCCAATGCATTCGGGCAATATGACGAAGGCCCAGAGGATACCGCGCGCCAGGTGGCAGACTTTGCCGCCGACGGGATGGTGAATGTGGTTGGCGGGTGCTGTGGCACCACCCCGGGCCATATCGCGGCGATTGCCGAGGCGGTGGCACCCCATGCCCCCCGCCAGATGCGCAGCGAGGTGGCAGCATGACCCGCCATCTGCGCCTGTCCGGGCTGGAACCTTTCGTTCTGACCCCCGACATTCCTTTCGTGAATGTGGGCGAACGCACCAATGTCACCGGCTCTGCGCGGTTCCGCAAGCTGATCACCAACCGCGATTACTCCGCCGCCCTCGAAGTGGCGCGCGATCAGGTCGAGAACGGCGCGCAGATCATCGACATCAACATGGACGAGGGTCTGATTGATTCAAAGGCCGCGATGGTCGAGTTCCTGAACCTTGTCGCCGCCGAACCGGACATTGCCCGTGTGCCGATCATGATCGACAGTTCGAAATGGGAGGTGATAGAAGCGGGCCTGCAATGCGTGCAGGGCAAATCCGTGGTCAATTCGATCAGCATGAAAGAGGGCGAAGACGCCTTTCGCCACCATGCGCGCCTGTGCCTTGCCTATGGGGCTGCGGTGGTTGTCATGGCCTTTGACGAGGACGGACAGGCCGACACCTGCGCGCGCAAGACCCAGATTTGCGAACGGGCCTATCGCATCTTGGTGGAGGAGGTCGGCTTTCCGCCCGAAGACATCATCTTTGACCCCAATGTGTTCGCGGTGGCAACGGGCATCGAAGAGCACAACAACTATGGCGTCGATTTCATCGAGGCGACCCGCTGGATCCGCCAGAACCTGCCTCATGCCCATGTCTCGGGCGGGGTGTCGAACCTGTCGTTCTCGTTCCGGGGCAACGACACGGTGCGCGAGGCGATGCATGCGGTGTTCCTGTACCATGCCATTCAGGCGGGCATGGACATGGGGATCGTGAACGCGGGGCAACTGGCGGTCTATGACCAGATTGATCCCGACCTGCGGGAGGCCTGCGAAGATGTGGTGCTGAACCGTCGCGAGGACGCAACCGAACGGCTGCTGGACATTGCCGACCGCTTTCGCGGCGGTGCGCGCGAGGAAAAGGTGCGCGATCTGGCGTGGCGTGAATGGACCGTCGAAAAGCGGATGGAACACGCGCTGGTCAACGGCATCACCGAATTTATCGAAGCCGACACCGAAGAGGCGCGCCAGGCCGCCGAACGGCCCCTGCACGTGATCGAAGGGCCGCTGATGGCGGGCATGAACGTGGTCGGCGATCTGTTTGGCGCGGGCAAGATGTTCCTGCCGCAGGTGGTCAAATCGGCGCGGGTGATGAAACAGGCCGTGGCGATCCTGCTGCCCTATATGGAAGAGGAAAAGCGTCAGAACGGCGGTGTTGGCCGCGAGACAGCGGGCAAGGTTCTGATGGCCACGGTCAAGGGCGATGTGCATGACATCGGCAAGAACATCGTCGGCGTTGTGCTGGCCTGCAACAATTATGAAATCATCGACCTTGGCGTGATGGTGCCGCCGCAAAAGATCCTGCAAATCGCCCGCGACGAAAATGTCGATGTGATCGGCCTGTCGGGTCTGATCACGCCCAGCCTTGATGAGATGTCCCATATGGCCGCCGAGATGGAACGCGAGGGCTTTGACATCCCGTTGTTGATCGGGGGGGCGACCACGTCCAAGGTCCATACCGCCGTCAAGATCGCGCCGCGCTACAGCCGGGGTCAGGCGGTCTATGTGCTGGATGCCAGCCGCGCGGTGGGTGTGGTGGGCGAGTTGCTGAGCCGCGACCGCAAGGCCGCCTATATCGACACGATCAAATCAGAATACATCGAGGTGACCGAGCGCCATGAACGCGCCGAGCGTGCCAAGAAACGTGTGCCCCTGGCCGAGGCGCGTGCCAATGCGATGCAGATCGACTGGAGCGGTTACACGGTCCCCGCGCCCAGGTTCACCGGTGCCAAGATCATCGACGATTGGGATTTGGCCGAGATTGCGGAGTATATCGACTGGACGCCGTTCTTTCGCACCTGGGAGTTGAAGGGCGTCTATCCGAAGATCCTGGAAGACGAAAAACAGGGCGAAGCGGCGCGCGCGCTGTTTGCCGACGCCAAGGAGATGCTGCAACGGATCATTGATGAGAAATGGTTCGGGCCGCGCGCTGTCGTCGGGTTCTGGCCCGCCAATGCGCAGGGCGATGACATCCACCTGTTCACCGACAACAGCCGCGGCGATGAACTTGCGAGGCTGCACACGCTGCGCCAGCAACACGCCAAACGCCCCGGACGGCCCAATGTGGCACTGGCCGATTTCGTGGCCCCCGGTGGCACCGACGACTGGATTGGCGGGTTCGTGGTGACCGCAGGGGCAGAAGAAGCCGAGATTGCCAAAAGGTTCGACAAGGCAAACGACAATTATTCCGCAATCCTTGTCAAAGCCTTGGCCGACCGCTTTGCCGAAGCCATGGCCGAAATGCTGCACCAGCGCGTGCGCCGCGATTACTGGGGCTATGCCGCCGATGAAACCTTTGCGCCCGCAGAGTTGATTGGTGAACCCTACCAAGGCATCCGCCCCGCGCCCGGCTATCCCGCCCAGCCCGACCATACCGAGAAACGGACCCTGTTCAGCCTGCTGGACGCCGAGGCCGCCACCGGCGTCGAGCTGACGGAAAGCATGGCGATGTGGCCCGGATCATCGGTTTCGGGGCTCTATATCGCGCACCCCGACAGCTATTATTTCGGCGTGTCCAAGGTCGAGCGGGATCAGGTGCAGGATTATGCCAACCGCAAGGGCATGAGCATGGACGATATGGAACGCTGGCTTGCGCCGATCCTGAACTATGTGCCCACGGCGCAAGAGGTCATTGCCGCTGAATGACCGCCGCGCGGCCTTGTGGTCAGAATTTCGCGTGGGGGCTGAGCGTGCCCATGACGCGGGGTTCATGACGCGGGGTTTACCTTGCACCAACATGACCTGTTTGCACCTCGCTGATCACTGTTGCGGGGGAGGTGGTGGTTTATCACCTGAATCCCTTTCTTATTGAGAGACGGGTCGCCGGAAACAAATCACCTGACGGTGGATGGATGGCGCCATTTTTCTGCACTCTGCTTTCGGCAATATGTCCTGCTGTCTTTTCCAAGAGAGTTTTGGTCGCAAATATATCTTCATAAAACATGCGTCCGGCCTATCACCACGGGACAAGGTGCGGGCTTCGGTCCGAGAATTGGGAAGCCGGCGAAAATCCGGCACTGCCCCCGCAACGGTAAGATCGTAATGCGGCGCAACAACGGCCACTGGGCAGGAGGAGCTCGGGAAGGCGTTGCGCCGTGCGCCCTGACGGGCTGCGATCAAGTCCGGAAACCAGCCTTGGTCAAGTTGTTCAACCGCGGGTGGCGGTCTTGACGCTGAATTGGCGCGCCGCACCTCCTGACGCTGCGGGCCATCGGCGTCTTGTGCTGCCATCTGCCCAAACCGATCCGCGGGGCGCGGCAGGAGACCAGAAAGATGACCCACCCAATCAGCGATCTGCTGGCACGGCGCCGCGCCGGCCATGCGCTGGAACAACCCTTCTACACCGACCCGGACGTCTTTCGCGCGGATATGGAAACGATTTTCTACCGCGACTGGCTGTTCGCCATCCCGGCTTGCGAATTGGCCAAGCCCGGCAGCTATGTCACCCATCAGGTCGGCAGCTACGGCGTGGTGATCGTGCGCGGAGCCGATGGCGTGATCCGCGCCTTTCACAATTCCTGCCGCCATCGCGGATCGATCATCTGCAACAAGGCAAAGGGCGTGTCCCCCAACCTGGTCTGCCCCTATCACCAATGGACATACAGCCTGGACGGCAAGCTGTTGTGGGCCCGTGAAATGGGGCCGGATTTCGATCCGTCCAAGCACGGGCTGAAGCCGGTCCATTGCCGTGACCTGCAAGGGCTGATCTATATCTGCCTTGCGGATGACGCGCCCGATTTCGATACCTTCGCCGCCCTCGCCCAACCCTATCTGGCGGTGCATGACCTGAGCGACGCCAAGGTCGCCCATGAGACCAGCATCGTCGAAGACGGCAACTGGAAACTGGTCTGGGAAAACAACCGCGAGTGTTATCACTGCGGGGGCAACCATCCGGGCCTGTGCCGGTCCTTTACCGATGACCCCACTGTCACCGGCATCGAGGAAGGGGAGACGCCGCCGCATCTTCAGGCCCATTTCGACCGGTTGGAGACCCAGGGCTATCCCTCGCAATTCCGCATGGCGGAGGACATGCAATACCGTGTCGCGCGGATGCCGCTGCTGCCGGGTGCCAAAAGCTTTACCATGGATCTGAAGCCCGCGGTGCAGCGGGTTCTGGGGCGGGTCAAGGACGACACCGCAGGCACTTTGCTGAAATACCATTACCCCACCACCTGGAACCATTTCCTGCCGGATCATTCAATCGTCTTTCGCGTCACACCGCTGACGGCGACAACGACAGAGGTCACAACCAAATGGCTGGTGCACAAGGATGCGGTCGACGGGGTGGATTACGACATTCAGCGCCTGACCGAGGTCTGGATCGCCACCAATGACGAGGACCGCCAGGTGGTCGAAGACAACCAGCGCGGCATCAATTCGCCCGCCTATGAGCCCGGCCCCTATTCACCCATCCATGAAACCGGCGTGATGGGTTTTGTCGACTGGTATTGCAACACGATGTCGCGGCGGTTGACCGCGACCAAGATGGCGGCGGAGTAATGCGATGAAAGATATCACCCACCCGGCCAGCGTTTTCTGGCAGGACGATGAACCGCTGGAATGCGTGTCGGTCATCCCCGAACTGGCCAATACCGCAACATTCACCTTTCGCGCGCCCTCGGGGGCGCTGTTCGACTTTCAGCCCGGCCAGTTTTTGACGCTGGAATTGCCGGTGCCGGGCGGCAGCCTGCACCGCACCTACACGATTTCATCCTCGCCCTCGCGGCCGCGGTCGATCTCGGTCACGGTCAAGGCGCAGCCCGACAGCATTGGCACACGCTGGATGCTGGATCACCTCGCGCCCGGCATGCAGCTGAAGGTGACGGGGCCTGCGGGCTGGTTCACCCATACCGATTTCCCGGCAGACAAATACCTGTTCATTTCGGCCGGGTCGGGCATCACGCCGATGATGTCGATGGCGACATGGATGTTCGATCTGGGCACCGAGCCTGACATCGTCTTTGTCAATTGCGCGCGCCGCCCGTCCGAGATCATCTTTCGCCAGCGGCTGGAACATATGGCCAGCCGTGTGCCGGGCATCGACCTGCACTGGATCGTCGGGTCCGCCGACCGCTTTGCGCCCTGGACCGGCTATCGCGGCCATATCAACCAGCTGATGCTGGGCCTCATGGCCCCGGATTATCTGGAGCGCGAAGTGTTTTGTTGCGGGCCCGAGCCGTTCATGCAGACCGTGCGCGAGGCGCTTCAGGGTCTGGGATTTGATATGGAGCGGTATCACCAGGAGAATTTCCAGGCCCCGACCCCGAACGAGGCCGAGGCCCCCGCGCTGGACGATGTCGTGCCGGACGAGGATACCAGCGCCGAAATCACCTTTGCCACCTCTGGCGTCACCGCCAGGGTCGCACAGACCGACACTGTGCTGGCGGCAGCCAAGGCCAGCGGGCTCAACATCCCTTCGGGCTGCACCTTTGGCATCTGCGGCACCTGCAAGGTCCGCAAGACGGCGGGCGACGTTCATATGGTGCATAACGGCGGCATTTCCGAGGATGATATTGCGGAGGGTTATATCCTGGCCTGTTGCTCCAACCCCATCGGCAAGGTCACCGTCGAGGTGTAGCGCCGCGGCATGCCCGCAGGACATGGACCATTGCGACCGCCTACATTGCTGGCTAAAATAAATCCTGTCGGTTTCCGCAAGGAATCAAAAGGGAATTCGCCACCGGCCTGCCGGTGAACCGAAACTGCCCCCGCAACTGTAGGCGATGAGCGTGCAGCGATCATGCCACTGTGGCCAAGATGCCATGGGAAGGCCGCTGCCGTGACGACCCGCCAGTCAGGAGACCTGCCGACACCAACGTAACGCGGCCCGGACGGGGAGTCCGGGGAGGTGTCGAATGAACTTTTTCCTACGGTGTTTCCCTGCACCGGCCATCGCCAGTGCCCATATGTCGACCGCTCTGGTTGACGTGCAGGCCAGCCATGGGTTCGCCATTCCCTCTTTGTCTCCGGGCGCATCACATACCGGAGACATACGATGTATTGCAAATCCCTGACGGCGGCCCTGTTGGGCGCGGCCCTTTTCGCGTCGGCGGCGCAGGCCCAGACGACCTATCCCCTGGCAATCGAAAATTGCGGCGTCAACGTCACCTTTGACGCGGCCCCTGAAACGGCGGTCACGGTCGGTCAGGCGGGAACCGAGGTTCTCTATGCGCTGGGACTTGGTGACAAGCTGGCCGGAACCTCGGTCTGGTTTACCGAAGTCTTGCCCGAATTCACCGAATTGAACGCAGGCGTCGAACGTCTGGCGGACAATGACCCCAGCTTTGAAGCCGTGGTCGCCAAGCGCCCCGACATCGTTGTGGTGCAATATGAATGGCATATCGGCCCGCAGGGTACCGTTGCCACCCGCAACCAGTTTGCCGATCTTGGCATCCCGACCTTTGTGCTGCCCGCCGATTGCTGGGCCAAGGACAACAGCACAGGGTCGGACGGCACCCGGCTGGCCATGTTCGAGATGGACAGCATTTATGCAGGCGTCACCCAGCTTGCGCAGATATTCGATGTCTCCGAAAAAGGCGCGGCTTTGGTCGCCGACCTGAAAGCCCGCGAAGCGGAGGCGATTGAAAAGGCGGCGGCGCTGGATCTTGACGACGCCTCGGCCGTGTTCTGGTTCTCCTCTGCCGAGATGGACATCGACCCCTATGTTGCAGGCCGCAAGGGCTCTCCCGGTTACATGATGGACAAGCTAAGGCTGCGCAATGTCGTAGAAAGCGACGAGGAATGGCCGGTTGTCAGCTGGGAAACCATTGCCCGCGCCAACCCTTCGGTGATCGTGGTGGCCGAAATGGATCGCCGCCGTTTCGAGGCGGATGACGTGGAGAAGAAGCTGGCGTTCCTGCGCAGCGACCCGGTGACCAGCCAGATGGATGCGGTAAAGAATGACCGTATCGTGGTCCTGAATGCACATTCGATGGACCCTTCGATCCGCAATGTCACCGCGCTTGAGACATTGGCCGAGGCCCTGCCGAAGTTCGATCTGCAATGACGGTTGCCGCAGACCCGCTTGTCATCGTCCGACCGATTGCGCTGCGCGGGCTGCTGGGGGCGGCGATTTTGGCGCTGGCGATCCTGCTGGGCGTCGTCATCGGTGAAACGCCGCTGCCGCTTTCGACGGTGGCGGCGGCCTTTGCCAACCGTATCTGGGATGCGGGACTTGCCGTTGACCCCATCGACGCCGGCATCATCTGGAGCTACCGGCTGCCGCGCACTCTGGTTGCGGCGGGTTGCGGCGCGGGTCTGGCGCTGTCGGGTGTCGTTCTACAGGCCCTGGTGCGCAATGCGCTGGCAGATCCCTATCTTCTGGGGGTCTCCGCCGGGGCTGGCGCGGGTGCAGTTGCCGTCACCATTCTGGGCGTCGGCGGCGGGTTGATCGGGATTTCGGGCGGTGCCTTTGCGGGTGCGACACTGGCCTTTGGTGTGGTTGCTGTGCTGGCGCGCGCGGCGGGCGGTGGCTCGGCGCAGCTGGTGCTGGCGGGCATTGCCGGTTCGCAGCTTTTCAACGCGCTGACCTCCTTTCTGATCGCCAAGTCGGCGAATGCGGAACAGGCGCGCGGAATCATGTTCTGGCTGCTGGGCAATCTGTCGGGCGTGCGCTGGCCGGATGTTGTGCTGGCCGCCCCCGTTGCGGTGGTCGGTTTTCTGGTCTGCCTGTGGTTCGCCCGTGCGATGGATGCGTTTTCCTTTGGCGTGTCGTCCGCCGCTTCGCTTGGCGTGCCGGTGCGCCGGGTGCAGCTCATGCTGATCGGGGCCGTCACTTTGATGACCGCCACCATGGTCAGCCTGGTCGGGTCCATCGGTTTCGTGGGGCTTGTGATCCCCCATGCCATGCGCTTTGTCGTCGGGCCACGGCACGCCCGGCTGGTGCCTGCCTCGGCCCTGGCGGGGGCGGTCTTTCTGATCCTGGCGGATATCGTCTCGCGCATGTTGATCCCCGGTCAGGTTGTGCCGATCGGCGTGGTCACGGCATTGGTCGGCGCGCCGGGCTTTGCGCTGATCCTTGTGCGCAACCGGAGGCGGCTGTGAAACTGGAAGCGAAATCCCTTGGCTGGACGGCCCGGTCGCGCCGCATTGTGCAGGACGTCTCGCTTGCGGTCGCACCGGGCGAGACACTTGGCCTGATCGGGCCCAACGGCTCTGGCAAATCCACGCTGCTGCGCCTGCTGGCGGGGCTTTTGCCGCGCCCCTCTGGCACCGTGCTGCTGGAGGGCCAGCCCCTGAGCACGCTCAGCAAGCGCGACATCGCCCGACAGATCGCGGTTGTGGAACAGATCGCCGAAACCTCCGAGGCGCTTTTGGTGCGCGATGTGGTCGAGTTGGGCCGCACGCCCTGGCTGTCGGCGCTGGCCCCTTTCGGGGCGCAGGATCGGGCCATCGTGGCAGAGGCGCTGGAGGCCGTGGGCATGGACCATATGGCGCGCAACAGTTGGGCCACGCTTTCCGGCGGTGAACGCCAGCGCGTCCAGATCGCGCGGGCCTTGGCGCAGCGTCCGCGCCTTCTGATGCTGGATGAACCGACCAACCATCTGGACATCCATCATCAACTGTCACTGTTGCGGCTGGTGGGCAATCTGCCGGTGACGGTCATCATGGCGCTGCATGACCTCAATCAGGCGATGGGATGTGACCGGCTTGCGGTGATGGACGGGGGCCGGATGGTCGCCTGCGGGCGACCCGAAGAGGTGCTGACCACGGCACGGCTGGCCGCGATTTTTCGGGTTCAGGCCACCCGGCTGCGCGACCCTGCCGATGGTGCAACCGTCTTTCGGTTTCAATGTCGCGAGGCGTGAACCGATGAAATAGATTCTGTTGCTGCTTGCGATCATGACGGCCCTGCCCGTCCGGGCCAAGACGCATAGGGGGCAATGCACAGCCGCAATGAACCGGCTGATCCGAGGATCGCCCCCGGTGACGCGGCGCGTTTCATTTCTGTGCAGCCCGGCCATAGGCTCAGAACCATGATCCGACCGTGGAATTTCGTGCCCATTTGTCCCGGCGCGCCGCAATTTTCGATAGGTCCTTTGGGCATCACATCGCGCCGGGGGCGGAGGCCTCGGCCTAGGCGGCACCGGCGAGGTCACCCGGCTGATCCACAGAGGTGCGCGACAACCTGCGGACCTGGATTTATGACAGGTTCATCCTTGTGGCTGAAAAAACGGGCCCGGCCTGATCAGCGAGCGGGCATTGTCAGTCGCTTCTGCGGCGGCGGTCGGGCGGTATGTCGCGGTCAATCAATGGAAGCCCGAGCCGAACTACCGTTCCCACCGATGTATCGAGAAGCCTGAGCGATCCGCCGTGGTTTTCCATCACCCGTGCGGCGATGGGCAGGCCCAGCCCGCTGCCCGGTCCGCCGTTGGCCTGACTGAAACGGCTGACCGCCTGGACGAATTTTTCACGCGGTATGCCGACGCCGTCATCTTTTACCTCGATGACGGCCATCCCTTCTTTCTTGGCAAGACTGATTGCTATCGCGGACATCTCTGGGCCGCCGTGAACCACCGCGTTCATCAACAGGTTCAAAAAGGCCTCCTGCAACATGATTTCGTCGCCCTGGATCGTCACGGCCTCGTCGGCAAGCGTGAGGATCAGATCCACCTGCCGCGGCGCGATCTGAAGCCTGAAGCGCTCAGCGATCTGGCGCAGGAGGGTTTGCAACTCGATCTTTGTGCCGGAGCGGTCGACATCTGTTCCGCTTGCCCGCTCGAAGGACAGAAGCTGGTTCGTCAGGCTGCTTGCCTCGCGGGCGGCCTCGACCAGTTCGGCGCTGCGCGCGATGGCGGATGCACGGCTGGGGGCGTTCTGTACGGCCTCTGCCAGGGCAAGCACACCGGCGACAGGGTTTCTCAACTGATGGGCGGCGTTCGAGATGAATTCATCCTTTGAGCTGATCCGACGAGAGACGCGGTCCAGCAGGATGTTCAGAGTCTCGACAAGTTTGCGGGCCTCTATCGGCACCGGACGGCGGATCGGTTCCAGATCGGAGGGTGTCCGGCGGGCAATGGCCGTTTCCAGATCCAAGAGGGGGCGCAGGCCGATGGCGACGCCGAACCAGACGACAAATGCCACCGAGGCCACCAGCAGGCCGATGACAGTGAAGGACCGCGTCACGACTTCGCGCACAAAGCTGTTGCGCACGTCGGACTTCTGCCAGACCGTGATGTTGAAAACCCCGCTGACACCGCTGACTGTCGTGCCGTCCTGAAACCGCAGAACGCGCACGTTCTCGTCCCTGTAACGGGCGTCGTAATAAAAGGGTTCGGCCGGATTTTGCGGGGCCGTCACCGGCTGTACCGGCGGGGTGGCGTAGCCCGTCACAAAGACACCGTCGGGCGCATAGACGTGATAGAAGATTTCGCCGCCCGAGGTATCGCTGAGGATGGCCCTGGTCGGCGGGCTGAGTGCGTCGCCGTCCGACACCGCGATATCGCGCGAGATGGCAAGGGCCGCAGACAACAGACCGCGGTCAAAGATGCCTTCGGCCCGCAGTGTCGTTGTCCTGTATTGCCAGATCCCCGCGATCAGGGCGATCAGCAGCAAAGGGGTCAGGATGATCAGGATCAGCCGGGAGCGGAGCGAATGCGCCCTCATGCCTCCGGCCCGGCCAATAGCTGATAGCCAAGACCGCGCTGTGTCCTGATCTGGATGCCATGCGGGCTGAGCCTGCGGCGCAGGCGCGAGACATAAACCTCGACCACTGTGTCGGCCACGTCGGTGCCGACGCCATAGGCATGATCCAGCAGGGTATTTTTGGTCACCAACCTGCCATTAGCGGCAAAAAGGCATTCGAACATCGACATCTCGCGGCGCGGCAGGTCGATTTCGGTTTCGCCATCGAACAGCTGGCGACCGGCGACATCGTATTGAAGCGCACCAACGGCCTCCAGTTGTTGCTGGGGGATGGCACGTCTGCGCAGCAGGGCGCGAACGCGGGCTTCAAGTTCGGCCATCTCGAAGGGTTTGATCAGATAATCGTCGGCACCGGCATCAAGCCCGAGCACGCGGTCTTCGGTCTCGGCCCGCGCGGTCAGCAGGATCACGGGCCGTAAGTCGCCCCGCTGGCGCATCTGACGCAGCAGCGTCAACCCGTCGGTGCCCGGCAGGTTGATGTCGAGGATGACCAGATCGGCCCCGTCACCTTGCAGATACCTTGCCGCTTCGGTGCCGTCGGCCAGATGGTCCACGGCATGGCCTGCGTCTTCCAGACGGTAACATATGCCTTTCGCAAGGCTGCTGTTGTCCTCGATCAGCGTAATCCGCACGGCATCGGGCCCTAATTTTCCACATGCAAGTTTCATGAAAGGTTCGCAGGTCAGTCAACCTAGATCAACAGGGGGCGGACACCCCCTCGTGATTCTAATTTGGTCCCCTCAACGTAGGGGACTGCATTCAAGGGAGGAAGATATGTCCACTTTCAAAACCACGCCGCGCGTGGCCGCTGGCCTTGTCGCCGCTGCCGCCGCGACATTCTCGGTCAAGGCACATGCCGAAAGCCACGCCATGGATATGGCGGGCAAGACCGTCGAATGGATCATCCCGTTCTCGGAAACCGGGGGTTCTGCCAAATGGGCCAACTTCTATGCCCCGCTTCTGTCCGAGGCGCTGCCGGGTCAGCCCACCGTTGTGGTAAAGTTCATGCCCGGTGCCGGTTCGACCAAGGGTGCCAATTATTTCCAGTCGCAGACATTCGAGGATGGCACGACCATCTTCGGCTCCAGCGGCTCCACCCAGTTCCCGTTCCTGCTGGGTGATCCGCGCGTCAAGTTCGACTATGCCGACTGGAACGTCGTATTGGCCTCCGGCACCGGCGGTGTCGCCTATCTGCCGCCGGACCTGGCGGAGAAGATGGACGGCATGGACGCAAGTGCGTTGAAGGAAACCGATTTCATCTATGGCAACCAGGGTGCCACCCGTCTTGATCTGGTCCCGACGCTGGCATGGGAAATGCTGGGTCTGAATGTCGAAAGTGTCATGGGCATCAAGGGCCGTGGCGATGGCCGTCTGATGTTCGAGCGCGGCGAAGCCAATATCGACTATCAGACATCCTCCTCCTATCTGTCGGGCGTCACGCCACTGGTCGAGGCGGGCACCGCCGTGCCGATGATGACCTGGGGCGCGCTGGATGATGATGGCAACATCGTGCGCGATCCGACCTTCCCCGACATTCCGACCTTCAAGGAAGTCTGCGAAGCCACCGAAGGCTGCGAGACTTCAGGCGAAAGCTGGGATGCGTGGAAGGCGTTCTTTATCGCGGGCTTCCCGGCGCAGAAGATGGTGTTCCTGCCCAATGGTGCCTCCGATGCGGCGATCGCGACCTACACCGCGGCCTTCGAGACAATCAAGGCACGTCCCGATTTCGCTGCGATTTCGGAGAAGCGTCTGGGCAAGTATCCGCAGATGACCGGTGCGCCTGCAAAAAAGGCGCTTGATAGCGCCACTAAGGTCACCCCCGAGGCCAAGGCATTCATCGTGAACTGGTTGCAGGAACGATACGGCGTGTCGCTGAACTAGGACCCGCTTTGCGAGCGCCCCGCCATCGGGCGGGGCGTTTGACCAAGCGGATCGGGAGGATTTGTCATGGATGTGGTCATGGAGGCGCTGCCCGCCCTGGGCAGTGCATGGGGGCTGATTTTGCAGCCCATCGTGCTCGGTTACCTCGTACTGGGTGTCTTGATGGGGCTTTGCATCGGGGTGTTTCCCGGTCTGGGTGGCATCGCGGGGCTGTCGTTGCTGTTGCCGTTCATGTTCGGAATGGACCCGATCATGGGGCTTGCGCTCATGGTGGGCATGGTCGCCGTTGTGCCGACCTCGGACACTTTCGCCTCTGTGCTGATGGGCATTCCGGGGTCGTCTGCCAGTCAGGCAACGGTGCTGGACGGCTTTCCCATGGCCAAGAAGGGACAGGCCGCGCGGGCGCTGTCGGCCGCCTTTGCATCCTCGCTGTTCGGGGGGCTGGTTGGTGCCAGCTTCCTGACGGTCTTTATCCTGATCGCCCGGCCCATCGTGCTGGAATTCCGCACGCCGGAGTTGCTGATGATCACGATCTTCGGTCTGTCGATGGTCGGCATCCTTGCCGGCCGCGTTGCCATCAAGGGCATTGTCGCCGCCGGTCTGGGCATGCTGATCGGTACGATTGGCGAGGGCGCATCCTCGGGTGATCTGCGTATGTCGTCCTATGATTTTCCCTATCTGGCTGATGGGCTGAAGCTGGTTATCGTCGGCCTTGGCATCTTTGCCATCCCCGAGATCATCTCGCTGCTCCGGCAGGACCGCGCGATTGCACGCGAACCGCAGCTTGGCGGCGGCTGGCTGGAAGGCGTCAGGGACTGGTGGGCCAACATCTGGCTGTCGGTCCGCTGTTCCATCATCGGGGTGGTCGTGGGGGTTATCCCCGGCCTTGGCGGGTCTGTCGTCGACTGGATCGCCTATGGCCATGCGGTGCAGACCACCAAGGACAAGTCGCAATTCGGCAAGGGTGAAGTGCGTGGCGTGATCGGGCCGGAAAGCTCGAACAACGCCAAGGAGGGCGGCGGGCTGGTGCCGACCTTGCTGTTCGGCATTCCGGGGTCCGGCTCCATGGCGATCTTCATCGGCGCGATTGCCCTGCTGGGTTCCGGCCAGATCGAGGTCGGCCCGGCCATGTTGAAGAACAACCTTGATATCACCTATTCCATTGTCTGGCTGCTGGCGCTGGCCAATGTGGTCGGCACGGTCATCTGCATCGCGGCCTCGGGCGGCATCGCCAGGCTGACGACGATCCGTTTCGCGCTGCTGGCCCCGTTCCTGTTCATGATCATCAGTTTTGCGGCCTTTCAGTCGGGGCAGAACCTGATGGATCTGGTGGCGCTTCTGGGTATCGGTTTCCTCGGCATCATGATGCGCCGCTTTGACTGGTCGCGTCCGGCGTTCCTGATCGGGTTTGTGCTGGCCCGCCCGGCAGAGACCTATGCCAACCAGGCCGTGCAGATCGCGCAAAGCCAGTTCCGCAAGAGCTTTGGCGAAGGGATCGAATATATCTTCTCGCCCATCGTCATCATCCTGCTGATCATCACGGTTGTTTCCGTCGTGCTGGGGCTGCGTCAGGCCAAGAACATCCTGGCCGAGGGCGACGTGCAGTCCGGATCGAAGCGGGCGCCCTTCGTGTTCCTGCTGATCATCACCGGCTATATCGCCTATGCCTACTTCGACGCCTGGTCGATCCCGGCCTACAGCCGCGACCGGGTCTTTCCGATGTTCGTTGCAGGGGTTTGCCTGCTGGGCTGCGCCGCGCTGATCGTCCGCATGATGCTGAAGCCCGAGGCCGACACGATCTTTGCCGACCGCGAGCTGAACGGCGATGACGCCAATGCGACCCACGGGTTGTGGCCGACGCTGTCGTGGTTTGCGGGGCTGCTGGCGCTGACCGCGCTGCTGGGCTTCATTCTGGCGCTGGGAATATTCCTGTTCACCTTCATGAAGCTGCGCGCGGGCGTCAGCCTGCTTTTCTCCGTGATCTACACGGGCGTCGGCATCGCCTTCATGTGCGCCATGGCATGGCTGCTGAACCGTGATTTCCCGCCAGGGCTTTTGCAGGAATACACCAATTTCCCCTGGCCCTTTAACTGAGGGTGATGTCATGACCCAGACCGCAATCCCCTTCGTCCTCATGCGGGGCGGCACCTCGCGCGGGCCCTATATGAACCGCGCCGATCTGCCCGAGGACCTTGAAACCCTTGCCGAAACGCTGATCGCGATTGTCGGCTCGGGGCATCCGCTCAACATCGACGGTGTGGGCGGCGGGGCGGCGGTGACGACGAAGGTGGCGATGCTGTCGCGCTCGGGCGATGAATGGGCCGATATCGATTACTTTTTCGCGCAGGTCAGCGTCGAGGACCGGCTGGTCGATTTCAAACCGACCTGCGGCAATATCCTGTCCGGCGTCGGCCCTGCCGCCATCGAAATGGGGCTGGTCGAGGCGCAGGAGGGTCAAACGACCGTCAACATCCGCGCCGTCAACACAGAGGCCAGGGTGGCCGCAATCGTGCAGACGCCCGGCGGGGCTGTCAGCTATGACGGCACCGCGCAGATCGACGGCGTGCCGGGGACATCCGCCCCGGTGGCACTGCAATTCATGGATACGGTGGGGGGCGTGACAGGGGCATTCCTGCCGACGGGCAACCTGATCGACACGATCAACGGGATCGAAGTGACCTGCATGGACGTGGCGATGCCCTTGGTGATTGCCAGGGCCGCAGACTTTGGCCTGACCGGCTATGAAACCGCGGCGGAACTGGACGAGAACGCGGGTTTCTACGTCCTGATGGAGGCCATCCGGCTGGAGGCGGGCAAGCGTATGGGGATGGGAGACGTTTCCAAATCCGTGACGCCGAAATTCGGGCTGCTGGCCCCCGCGACGCAGGGCGGCACCATTGCGACGCGGTATTTCATGCCGTGGAAATGCCACCCCTCAATGGCCGTGACCGGCGCGCAATGCCTTGCCTCATCTGTGCTGACGCCCGGCACGGTGGCCGGGGGCATGGCTGCGATCCCCAATGAGACACCCGCCACAATTACATTGGAACATGCCACCGGCACCATCGACGTCGTTGTGGATTTCGAGAATACCGCAAGCGGCTTCAGCTTGCGGTCGGCCGGTCTGGTCCGGACCGCGCGCAAGCTTGCAGCCGGTGAGGTATTTGTGCCAAGCGGTATCTGGAAAAGGGCGTGATCGCACGGCGATCCCCCACAAATTGCGGAGCGGAAACCCGATGAAAGTTCATATCCTTGACGATTGGTTCGACACGCTGCGCGGGCTGCCGTGTTTTTCGCTGCTGGACCGTCACGACGTCACTGTCTGGACGGACCATCAGCCTGACCCGGCCGCCCTTGCCGAACGCGTGAAGGAGGCGGAGGCGCTGGTGCTATTCCGGGAACGCACGCCGGTCGGTGCCGACCTGCTGGCGCTTTTGCCGAATCTCAGGCTGATCTCCCAACGCAGTGTCTATCCGCATGTCGATGTGGATGCCTGTACCGCGAACAAGGTGCTATTGTGTTCGAACATGCACGGCGGCACACCTTCTTATGCTGCGGCGGAACACACGCTGGCGCTGATCCTGGCCAGCTATCGCCAGATCCCGCAGCAGGTGGCGTCGCTCAAGGCCGGGGGCTGGCAGTCCGGCGTCGGGCGGACCCTTCGCGGTCGCACCCTTGGCCTTTATGGCTATGGTCGGATTGCCGGGGCCGTCGCGGAATATGCGAAAGCGATGGGCATTAAGGTACAATGGTGGGCCTCCGATGCGGGCCGTGCGCGGGCCGCACAGGACGGGGAGACTGTCGCACCCTCGCGCGAGGCGTTCTTTGCCACCTCCGATATCGTGAGCGTACACATCCGCCTGAAACCCGAGACACGCGGCATCATCACCGCAGCGGACCTGGCCGCGATGCAGCCACGGGCATTGTTCGTGAATACCTCGCGGTCGGGGTTGGTCGACAAGGGCGTGCTTGAGGCAGAGATTGCCAAGGGGCGCCTTCATGCGGCTGTGGACGTCTTTGATCACGAACCGCTCACGGATGTCTCCAACCCGCTTCTCACCCATCCGAACGTGGTGGCGACCCCCCATATCGGCTATGTCACCGAGGATGAATTCGACCTGCAATTCTCGGACATTTTCGAGCAGATCAATGCCTATGCCGATGGTGCCCCGATCCACATAATCAATGAGGGTGTCTGGACCGGGCGCTGATCTTGCGGGCCTGCGTGTTGTCGGCCACGAACCCCTCCGCAATCGCCCGCGCGACAAAATCATCGAGCGCGCCGATCAGCGGGTGATCCGCGCGTGGCAGCACCATTGCCTGCCGCACAGATGTCAACACGCCCGGCAGGATTCGCACCGCCGGATCATCGCCAAAGAAGCCCGCCAGCGATTCACGCACACCGGCAACAGCATCGCAGCGCCCTTCGCGGAATTCGGCAAAGCTCTCGGGCGGGGTGCCCGAGCGTTCCAGCGTGGCGTGCTGTAACGACTTGGTCAGGTGCATGTCATAGGCCGACCCGGTGGAGGTCAGCACGCGCACGCCTGCCCGGTCCACCTCGCCCACGTCTGCCAGGTCCGAGGCGGCCCGGACGGCAAAGGTCGCTTCGATCACGATATAGGGCCGGGTGAAGGCGATCTTTCTGGCCCGTTTCTCATCAATGGCAAGGAACCCCACATCCCATTTGTCATGGTCCGCATCGTCAAAGACCTTGCCCGCGCCGTCGTAGATCACCGGGACCATCTGCGCCCCGATCTCTGCCGCCAGACGCCGCGCCAGTGCCGGGCTGATCCCGTTCAGGTCCTTCCCGTCGCTTTGCACCAGCGCCCGGTTGCCCGTGTTGATCGCGACCCGCAAAGGGGTGTCGCGCGCGAGGTCGTCCAGCGTTGCAGTCATGTCTGATGTTTCCTTTGGTTCATGGGTCGGTGGCCGCCGTCTTGAACAATCGCGCGAAAAGCGGCGCGCCAATGATGACAACGAAGATGCGGAGCACATGGTGCGCCACCACAAAGGCCATATCGGCACCGACGATCAGGGCCAGCACGGTCAGTTCGGCCTGCCCACCCGGGGCAAAGGCAAGGATTGTCTCCATCGGCGGGGCGAGACCCAACAGATGGATGACCTCGGCCATGATGATCGTCAGAATGATGAGCACGACACAAAAGCCGAGCGCCGCCGTGACGGACGTCCGGACCTCGGCCATCGTGACGCCGCCGTATTTGGTGCCGACGCCCATGCCGATAAAGAACTGGGCCGCCCATACCGCCTCTGCCGGGGGACGATATTGCAACAGCCCCGTCAGGGCGCAGCCCGCCGCCAGGATCAGCGGCCCCAGGATCGACGCCCCGAACATGCCGACCCGCTTTGCGACCTGCCAGCCGACAATCGCGCAGAACAGCATCAGGGCAAGCTGCGACGCAGGGATCGACGCCGCAGGCTTGCCCGGCGGATTGCCGAGGTCCGCATCCCAGGCCCATTTCAGCAGGAAGGGCAGGACAACCACGATCACCATGACACGGGTTGCATGGATCAGCGAGAGGGCGCGCACATCTGCGCCCGCCTCTTCGCCGAACAGCACCATGTCCTGAAATCCGCCCGGCATGGCGCTGTAATAGCTGGTCTGGAAATCGAACCCCCAGAGGCGTTGAAAGTAGGGCACGCCAACCGCCCCAATCGCAAGCACCATGACAGGGATCAGCACCAGTGTTGGCCACATCGCCCCCATGGAGATCAGCAGGGAGACCGTGAAGGTCGCCCCGACGGCAACGCCCAGAATCGTGCGCATGCCATCCCCCAGCATCTTGTTTCCGCGCATCGGCACCCCGGCGAGCGATGCAAGCAGGCAGGCCAGGATCGGCCCCAGCAGCCAGGGCAACGGCAAGCCCAGAAGGTGAAAGGCGGCGACACCGCTGGCCGCGACGCCAAGTGCCGTGACGAAAGGGATCATGCGCCTTGTGCCTTCAGCCTGTGCCGTAGCGAGGTTTCAAGGTGGGCTGCGGCGGCGGCCCCGGCGGCGCTGGCATCGCCGCTTCTGATCGCCTCGATGATCTCGTTGTGCTGCTGGCAGACCGTCTTGATCCGCGCTTCGTCCTCCAGCGTTGTGGGGCCCAGGAGCATCAGGGCATTGTTCAGCGCCTGCGCCGAGGCCAGCAGGAACCGGTTTCGCGCCGCAAGGCAGATGCATCGGTGGAAATCCTGATTGATCCCGGAGGCCGTGCGCGCATCGTCACGCGCAGCGAATATCCGGTCGTTCAGACCCACCAGCGTATCGATCTCTGCCGCGCTGGCGTGTTTGGCGGCCATCTCTGCCGCCGTGCGTTCCAGCACCACGCGCATCTCGTAAAGCTCAACAATCTCGGGATGCGAGAGGGTGCGGATGACAGCACCGATCCTGGCCCGGTGTTCGACGATCCCGTCGCTTTCAAGCTTGCGCAGCGCTTCCCTGACGGGCGTGCGCGACAGCGCCAGACGTTCGGCAACTTCGACCTCGCGCAGCCGGTCGCCGGGTTGATAGGTGCCTGCCCGGATCGCAGCGTGAAGCTGTTGGTAGGCCGCCTCGCCCTGGGACAGGCCTTGCATTTCTACTTGCTGCACGTTATCGCCCGATATTGTATCCACGTGGATACAATGCAGCCATTCGAGGTGAGATTCAATGCCGAAATCAGTTATCGTCGTCGGAACAGGAAACGCAGCACTATGCGCGGCCATTGCCGCCCTGGAAAAAGGCGCGCAGGTTCTCATGCTGGAAAAGGCGGACGAGGCGCTGGCAGGGGGCAACACCAAATATACGGCCGGTGCCATGCGCTTTGCCTATGACGGCAAGGACGATCTGATGCCGCTTCTGCGCGACGCCGAGGATCCGCGTTTGCCCGCCACCGATTTCGGCAGCTACACGGTCGAGACATTCAGCGAGGACCTGCTGGGCTTCAACGATGGCCGCCCGCTGTCCCCCGAACAGCAGACGTTGGTCGGGGCATCGGGCGAGACGATGAAGTGGCTTGCGACGCATGATGTCACCTTTGAACCGATCTACAGCCGCCAGAGCTTTGAAAAGGACGGTCGGCATGTATTCTGGGGCGGTCTGACGCTGGCGGCCCGGAATGAAGGCGTCGGCCTGTTTGACATGGAACTTGCGGCGGTGCGGCGTCTGGGTGGCGCGGTCCGTTTTGACAGTGCCGTGACGGGTCTGGTCCGGGACGGCGACCGTATCGTCGGGGTAAAGGTCGGCGGGGAGGAGATGCGCGCCGATGCGGTCATCCTCGCCTCGGGCGGGTTCGAAGCCAGCGAGGACCTGCGGGTGCGCCACATGGGGCCGAACTGGAAAGCGGCCAAGGTGCGCGGCACGCCGCATAATACCGGCGACGGGTTGACCCTGGCGATGCAGGCGGGTGCCGCCGCCTATGGTCTTTACAGCAGTGGGCACGCGACTCCGATGGACCTGCATATGGCCGATTTCGGCAACCTCGACCTGCCCC
Source organism: Sulfitobacter sp. EhC04 (assembly GCF_001650875.1). Taxonomy (GTDB): domain Bacteria; phylum Pseudomonadota; class Alphaproteobacteria; order Rhodobacterales; family Rhodobacteraceae; genus Sulfitobacter. The sequence goes on along the minus strand of NZ_LXYI01000003.1, from coordinate 6,422 downwards.
CGAATGAGCGCAAGAACTACAGGAAGATCTGTTATTTCCTCGGTGTCATGGTGAACGCCGAGGGTGATCGTTTCGTCGATGAAGGCGCGAATTTCCGCAATTATACCTATGCGCAATATGGCGCTGCGATCCTCGACCAACCGGGTCAATTCGCCTGGCAGGTGTTCGACAGCAAGGTGTTCGATCTGCTTTATGCCGAATACCGGTTCCACGACGCGCATTTCATTGAAGCCGAGACGTTGGAGGGTCTGGCCGCACAGATGACCGGCGTTGACGCCTCAGGCGCGCTTGAGACCCTGCGTCGCTACAATGCGGCGGTGGATGAAACCGTGCCATTCGACCCCACAAAGCTCGATGGCAAGGGCACCCCGTCCCTCGCCCTGCCCAAATCCCATTGGGCGCAGAAGATCGACACACCGCCCTTCCGCGCCTTTCCGGTGACGGGCGGGATCACCTTTACCTACGGTGGGTTGAAGGTGAACGAAGACGGCAATGTGATGACCGCAGAAGGTACACCTATTGCCGGCCTCTACGCCTGTGGCGAGCTTGTCGGCGGTGTCTTCTTTGCAGGCTATCCCGGCGGTTCGGGCCTGACGTCAGGTGCGGTGTTCGGCCGTCGCGCCGGATATGGTGCGGCGCGGTCTTGAGGCAGGCTCCGGGGCGACACGGGCCGGGTGAAGGCACCGCTGAGGTCTGCCCTTTCGATCACGCAGGTTGCCTCTGATCGGGTGATTTCCGTCGACGTGGTGTTGCGCTGCTCATTTACAATTGTCGGCTTGCAGGGGGGCCGTCCAACAGACGTTGGTTGCCGGGAGGCGGACGATAAGCCGCCCCCCTAAACCGATCCTGTCAGGCGGCTTTTGCACACACCTGTTCTGGCCCTACCCTAGGCTCTGGACCCATTAATCTTACATGCTCAGCGGCGATTTCACGAAATTTCAAGGGTTTGGGGCGTGCTGCCAATAGTGGTTCTATTTGCAAACGACCCAAGACGTTGAAATGAAGTGAAATCGCCGCCCTTCGGGTTTGGCGGATTTTCCCGCAGCCTGCGTCACATCTGCTTGAAATAGAACCACTATTCTTGCGCAGATGCTCCTGGTCTACGAAAAAATCTGTCAAACTGAGCATATATGTAACGGTAAGGACTTATTGACCATTATGAAGCCCACACCCATTGATTTCATTTGATAATTTATCGGGAGGCAAAAGAAATTTGGCCACTATGGAAGCATATGCTGACCACTTTTTGTAAGCGTAACGTGGACACTGCCCTGTTCTTCACGGCTTCCGCAATGAAGACATGAAAAAAGCCGCCCTTTCGGGCGGCTTCGACGATCTCACATAATCAAGGGGCCGGGAACCCCCATTATTTTAGGTGAAAAGATCCGGATCCAGATCGCTTGACCGATAGAAATTCAGTCCCACATCGGCCTTTGCCAAGATAGGACGAATGCCCTTCCGTTTCAGGCGGCCGATCACCTCCCCAACCTGACGATCATAGCGCTCGGCGATCCGGCTCGGATGGGTAAACAGGGCCTTGAAATCGGCGATTACCTTTGGATCGAACCGGGGAATCCTGTGGTTTTCGTCGGGTCCGGCGATCCACTCGATTGTCAGGCTCACTTCCTGCGGATGCCGATCGACCAAGTGCCAACCGACATCTCTCGGGATTTTCAGCGCCCCGAAGGCCGACATCGGTGAAAGGCCCAAGCTGCAGACAGCCGCGTTCCGCTTGACCTCCGCGGGGTCGACGCGAAGCGCGCCTATCCCGTCCTGACCAGCCAGGCGAAAGACGCGAGCGAGGAAGCCGCCAAGTATCATGTGCACCACCGTAACGGCCGGCACTTTGGCCTTTTCCGCGGCTTTCGAGACCGCCACCAGCTCGTCCGTTTCGGCGCCCAGATCCACCGCCTTCGCGAGCAGCTTGCCAACCAGCATGGCAATCTCCTCGCAATCCACCGCTTTCTGGGTCCTGCCCTTTGTACCCGGCCTCCCGTAGTAGATGGGAGCGAGAAGCCGATCAGCAAAAAGCTGATCGACCAGTGGACGTGTAAAATCCATGTCTTTCCACAGCGAGACCACGTTCACAGTGCGCTTCATGCGGCCCGCGATCTCACGGCCCAGATCTGCCGGGATGGCGAAATGCGCCGGCGCCCGTTCCGGTATCACCCCTGCAGCAACCAACACATTGCTCAAGGTCCGACTATCAAGACCCTGTTCCTTGGCCAAGGAGGCTACCGTGTGAAGGCGGCGCTCAGTGAGCTCGACACCCAGCACCTTGGTCCCAGCTGGTAAAGCAATATTTTCGGTAACGACCTCGCGAAGAATGCGCGCGATGTCACCAGGCTCCTTGAGGGATTTCGAGTGCGCGAGAGCGTTATAGAAGCACCCGAAGATCTTGCGTGGCCCGGGGGTTCCAGGGGCCTCATCGAATTTCGCGAACTGCGTCTCGAGCGCCTCTCGGATTCCGTCTTCGCCGCGCGACGTGAATTCGAAGCCTACGCGACCGGCATGGTCCCAATCATCAGATGTGAGTTTCGGGAGCTTCTGGGCCGGCCCGTAGGCTACCAGCACGCCCAAGAGCTCTGTTGCGCGAGTCGCCTGATCAAGGGACTGCTCATCCAGCCAATCTGGGCCGGCAATTCCTTCGAGGCGACGCTGCACGTAGTTTTGCAAGGGCGAGACAGAGCGCTGCACTGCCCTCTCGCTCATGGCTTGAAGTTCTCCCCCGCGCTCAGGCACCCGGCGGTCGAGCTCGTGAAGCTTGTCGTCCCATGCGGCCTGCGCCTGGCGAACCAGAGCGATCTCGTGGTGCGGGCATGTCCGCACAACCGAAAGGGCCCAGTACCAACGTCCATGACGCCGTCCCGCTAAGTCATCCTCTGCCAGGCAGGCGGGGCAGAATACGGTGTACGGGTTCGACAGGAACTCGGCAGTGACCAGCTCACCACGGAGATCATATGTCCGTTTGCCTTGCCGGACTGCAGCATTCCGGCGCAGATCGTCCAATGGCGCACCCGAAACTTCCGCCAGCCTTGCAAGAGCCTCGGGTTTGGAAGACGCGAGCGCCTCAGGGCCGATTTCCATATCCCTGAGAAAAGGAAGCAAAGGTTTGGCGGCGTGGTGTGGCGCAAGACGCGCGGCATACGACAAGGGCGTTTCGATGGGGTCGAACGGTAGAAAGGGCAACAGCATGATCAACACCCCTTTTTGCTGCGTGGGGGAAGGGGCTTCTCGGAAAGGTCGATTTTCGACCACTCGCGCGACAGAAAAACGTTCTTGCCGACTTCTGCATCTTCCTGGATAGCCCAGTCCTCTGCGAAATGAACCTTCTCGAGGCGGGACGCGCCCGCCAGAGCTGCGATTTCCAGAGCTCTGAGGGTATTCTTGATGAACCACCCGAACCGCCGACGGCTCGCATGCACCAAGCGTTCGATAAGGTCCGGCTCCTTCGGAGCGTCAATCGCGACTTCCGCACACATTGTATGAAGGATCCCTTTCAAGAGGCGTGCGTCGCGAACCGGTGAAATATCGTCGAAAGCCAGCTTCTGGTATCGGCGATTGATTTGGTCGTCGTAGGCGGCCAGATGCTGCAGTTCGCCGATTCCAATGAGAATTACGCTGACGGCGCCCTCTCCCTGCATGAGATTCTTCAAGCGCTTCTGCATGTTGCGGATCTCGAAAGGGCTCGCAGCCCCGAGGAGGTCATGCCCCTCATCAATGCATACGAATACCGTGTTCAGGAGCACCAGACGGTGCTTTAACAGCTTCCAGATTCCCTGCTCAGTTTCGCGATTGGAGACATCTCGGTACCCAGTCTTATAGAGGATATCGAGACCGAGCGCCTTTGTCGTTGCCGGGCTTGGAGCCGCATCCAACATGATCCACGGCATGTGGCCCTCGCCATTAGACTGAAGAAGCGGATGTTCCTTTAGACCATTCTTGACCAGTGAGGTGTTGCCTCCACCCGCGGCTTCTATTACGAACAGCCCTTGCGCCTCACCTGTGCCGCGATCCTTGCGCGGTGACGCAATAGGGTTTCCGTCACGGTCACGCGCGAGGAGGCGGTTGAGACGCAGAAGGAACTGGTCGTCCCGTTCGGTTGGAAAATACTTGTCCGCCGCGCGATCCACAGCGGCCAAGCGGGTTTCGATAGACATCTGTGTCATGCTTTATTTGTCCCTTAGAGGAAGGATGAAGTCGTCCTCCTCGCCGTCGTCATCGTCGCCGGCGGGCTGACGATCAGAAAATTGTATCGGCTCAGGACGGACGGAAGAAATTTCTTCAATGGCCCAGTCAGCCACCTGTTCTGCTTCCTTGTTCCCTGCATCACTTGCGGTCGGCAACCTGATGCCGAACTCGCCCAAGTCAGGCTCCTGCTCTTGGTCATCGCATCCATCATCGATACGGAAACCGATGAATGCCTCACGCTCATGGCGGTCGATCGTCTCGGCGTCGATCGTATCGAGGACAAGACCGATCTTGGCCATCGCATCGGCATTCAACCTTTCGATATAGTCGATCGCCTGCTGCACAACACGGCTCTTGAGCTCGGCAGCCTGTGCATGTGTGGCACGCAATTCACGATATGCCATCCGCCACTTCAGATAGGAGACCCCGTGAAAACAGCGATGGATGGCAGGAACTTCCGTCCACTGGGTCCCGATCTTGACCCAAATTGCCCCGATGTCCTCGGTATAATACCGGACTTTCATTTCCCGGTCAGGGCTGTGCAACATGTGCGTCGCGAGCGCCTTGGAATGATAGCGCACGCCCGCGACAGTGAGACCGTCTTTTTGGAGCGTCCGAGACAGCTCCTCTCCGAAAACCAGGCGGCGGCGACGCAACGATGGCGGTGGCGTCACTCCGTATTGCAGAGTGAGGCGGTTCCAGCAGTCGCGAGGCGTTTCCATGTGCAGGCCCTCGTGAGGTTCATTGTGATAGACATCGACAATCCAGCGGACCAGAGCTGCACAGACGTCGTCGACAGTCAGCGCCGCCTTTTCCTCGGGATTGCTGTCTCCCTTGCGCAGAATGCTCCCAAACGTGCAGCCGGACAGCCGCGGCATCAGTTGCGACGAGATAGTCCTGAACACGCGTTCGATGTAGGGCTTCAGCCACGGTCGCGCGCCAGGACAATGGATCAGGGTAATGCCGAGATCGTAGGCCCGCCGACGGAAATCATGTCCGACGAACTGCTTTCCGCAATCCGTGACGAGGGTCCCCATCAGGCCATGTTCGGACCATGAATCATGTGCGCCGACAGCACTGGCCCAGACGCCCTTGTCGCGCATTCCCATCTCAAGCGCACGCAGGCCACTTTTCGCGGACGGCGTCCGAGAGAGGATCATTCCCAGAATACACCGCGTGCGGACGTCGAGGAGAACGGTCATCCACCACCTCTTGATTGACCCATCGAGCCCCAATCGCGCCTTGTCCTCGTCGGTCATCATCTGCAGCAGACCCGAGTCATCCATCAGGCTCTTCAGGTCAATTTTTTGTTCATCCATCTCCACGCGCTGCAGTGGCCGCTCAACATCGATCCCCTCTCCCACCGGGGAGAAGGCGCGCATTGCCGCATCCACGCCCTCACGGGCCAGCTTGACCCGGAACGGAGAGAGATGATGGATGGCAGCCAGGATCGTGACCCGCGACGGGCATTTCATCAAGTCGGTACGACCTTCGGCCTCACGCTTCGCGTTCTCAGCGACGAACGCGTTCCGGACATCTTTGACAATGTTGGCTGGCGTCTTCTTCAACTCGCTCAGGTATCCGGGGAGCTTTGAATACAAGAAGAAGCGCTGCTCTTCAGTAAGCTTCCGGCCGTAGTTCCCCCTTTGCGAGACATTGTCATACAAAGCCGCCAAGCCGTCTTTCTGGTAGGCCGTCATCCACCGGCGCAAGGTTCGCGGACTTGGCATCTTGAGATTGTGCGCTTCGGTGCCGTAAGCGTTTATCATTCTCGTTACGGCGCCGAGAATACTGTCCGAATTCTTCCGGATGGATTCATCGGTGCGCTTGATCTCACCCGTCTGATATTTCTCGAGGGACGCCAGCACGATCGCTTCGCGTTCGGAAGCGCGCAGCTTTTCCGCGTCGCTCAAGAGGCTCAACATGTCGGGCGACAATTCCGTCAGGTAGCGGAACTCGCGATCCGGACGGTGGTCAAAATGCCCAGTATCAAGCATCTCCGCGATGGTTGCATTGTCGTATTTTTCTCGTGGGCCTTGGCCGTCTGCAGGCACGAAGTAGTGGGCATCTCCATGGGTCGAGATGTAACGATATTGGCGTCCTCGGATGAAGATCGCGTCAGAATTCTCGAAGGTATAGCGGGGCGCGAACGCGCTCTTTACGAAATCAAGCATCGTGGTGGTTCCGAGTGGACCTGTCACGCTTTAGTGCCGCCCCAAGTGCTCGTTTAG
>NZ_LXYI01000002.1 GCF_001650875.1 Sulfitobacter sp. EhC04 | reverse complement strand
TAGGCCAGAAGCGGTAATTTCTCTTTTATTAGGGTACTACGACAGCTTCTCTGAACCAGTCGGCATCATAACCGCGGTCCCCGAGCAACCAATCGACATCCGGCAAGCTACTGAGAAGTGCCCGTGCGCCGATGTAGTCGCTGACTTGTCCGGCGGTGACGAAGAGGTTGAGCGGTCGGCCCTGGCTGTCGCAGATAGCGTGCAGTTTAGTGTTCATGCCGCCCTTCGTCCGACCAATCAGGCGTCCACGCCCCCCTTTTTCACGCCCAAGCTGGTCGCTGTTCGGTGGGCCTTGAGGTACGTCGCGTCGATCATCACGGTCTTCGTCTCGCCGTGCTCGGCAGCCAGACCGGCCATCATTCGCGCGAAGATACCCTTGTCGCTCCATCGTTTCCAACGGTTGTAGAGCGTCTTGTGAGGCCCATAGGCGGTGGGGGCATCCCGCCACCGCAAGCCATTGCGATTGATGAAGATAATCCCACTCAGCACACGTCGGTCATCGACGCGTGCTGAGTGGGACTTCGGAAAGAAGGGCTCAAGACGCGCCATCTGGGCGTCGGTCAGCCAAAACAGATCAGACATGTTCACCGCTCGTTTTTGAGCCGTGAATCACGCCGCTCAACGGAAATCAATGGGTCCTGACCCTAGTCATGAAATCAGGACCCAGATCTTCAATAATGGGCGCCCCGAGGAGAGCCATCGTCTGGGTGATCTCCTCCGCAATGATCCCAAGGCAAGCATCGACCCCCGCCTCACCCTCGGCAGCCAGCGCGTATAGCAGCGCCCGGCCCAGACCCACCATGGATACCCCCAGACACAGGCCTTTGACCACGTCAGAGCCACGGCGCACACCGCTGTCGAAGAATACCGGGATATCCAGCGCGTCGGACACAGGCCCGGCCAGCCGGACCGGCGCTTCTGCACTGTCAAGCTGCCGCCCGCCATGGTTCGACAAGATCACCGCATCCACGCCAAGCGTCTGGCAGCGCATCGCGTCGTCAATCCGGTTCAGACCCTTGACGATCAGCTTGCGCGGCCATGCGTCACGCAAGCGCGCCAGATCGTCCCAGTCAAAGCTGGCATCCATCTGACGTGACAGCAAAGCCTGCTGCGCTGACAGGGTTTTGGCAGAGGCCGTTTCGAAATTCCGCAGTTTCGGCACCCCGGTCCGCATCAGCCGCAGCGACCACGGGAGATGGAGCGCACCGTCCGCAACAGTCCGCGCGTTCAGCGGGATCGGCACGCCGAAACCGTTTCTTTTGTCCCTTTCGCGGTTGCCGTTCACCGGCACATCAACCGTCAGGATCAGCGCATCGTAATCCGCATCTCTGGCCCGGATGACCATCTGATCCGCGAGGTCCCGGTTCATGACATACAGCTGAAACCATTTCTGTCCGTCCGCGGCGCGGGCGACCTCTTCGATCGACATATTCGAAGCCGTCGAGAGGGCAAAGGGAATGCCATGGCGTGCGGCAACACGGGCAAGAATGGCATCGGCACCGGGACGCAGAATACCGTTCAGCCCGGTCGGAGAGACGTAGACGGGAAGCGCCAGATCCTTCTCCCATATCCGAGTCCGGATCGAGACGGCACTGACATCCCTCAGCCGGGCCGGAAGAAAACGCCAGTCGTCAAACGCATCAAGGTTCCGGCGTAATCCATGTTCCGCATCCGCCCCACCCTCAAGAAAGTCAAAGACGATCTTGGGAAGGGTCCGCCGCGCCTTGCGCCGGTAGTCCTCTACAGAGAATGCTTGGCTCACGCAGACGCCCCCCGTTTCGGATGACCCGCCGTCTGGCCCGGCGCCCTCAAAGCTGCGCCGTCAGGTCGGTCGCCATTATCTTTGCCCGTGCCAGCGACTCGGTCTTCAGGTCTTCGTAGCCGCGGATGTCGTCCGGCAGCGCGATCATTTCTGCACAAATGTCCGCGTTTGCAAGGGTCAGCCGATCAGAAACCGTCGTTAGCACGCCCTCGTACCACGTCACGGCCTCGCGCTCCGCGCGACGGGCCGGGTTGCGTCCGAACGGATCAAGTGCCGTGCCACGCAGCGTCTTCATCCGGGCCAGCAGCGAAAGCGCGGGTCGGAACCATCCGCCGATTTCAACCTTGCGGGCCGGGAACAGCCAGCGGAAGGTTGGCGGCTGAAGGTTATAGCTCATTCCGACCATCCCGGGATAGGCCTTCCGCAGGCGCGTTTCAAAGACCGGGTCAGTCAGCAGTCGCGCCACTTCATACTCGTCCTTGTAGGCCATGATCTTGTGCAGGTTCTTGGCGGCAAGACGCACGAGGCGGTCAGCCTGAGCCGGGGCGCGATCCGTCGCGATCTCGGCAATCCGCGACAGGCGCTCGGTATAACGCCGGGCGTAGGACAGGTTTTGATAGATCACCAGATCGGCGGCAAGGTCTTCCACCAGTGTAGTTGTGTCCTCCGGCAGGCCCGAAAGCCGTCCCATGAGGGGCTTTACCTGCGTCTCAACGATCGACGGCACGGCGGATGTCTCTGCTAACCTGTCCGCCAGTGTCACCTGCCCGCTTTCCATCATGCCCGCCAGTCGGTCCGGATCCGCGATGGACAGCCGCCCTGCACGGAATGCGAGGATATTGGACTTTGCCGCAGATCCGGCGGCCTCCATCGACTTTTCAATGGCGGCGGCGGAAATTGGCAGGTAGCCGGCCTGATAGGCCGCCCCGACCGTGACCATATTCGACAGAATGTAGTTTCCAAACAGCCGCTCTGCGATGGTCAGGGCCGGTGTTGCGACGGTGCCCCCCGGCATCGCATGGGTCGCGATGTGGTCCCGGATGCCTGTGGGGTCCGACTGGAAGAACACGTCCCGGATCATTTCCCCGGTCGGCAGAATATCTGTGCAGATGGCGGCAACGGTGCGTGCCTTGTCGCAGACTTTCAGGTTGACCGGCTCTGCGCCTGCCACCATGTCGGCGGCCAGATACAGATCCGCACTGCGGGTCGCGACTTTGTTTCCGACGATCTCTGTATCAGGGTGCGACACGATAAGACTGGACAGAACCGCGCCCCATTTCTGCGCAGCACCGGTCTGGTCGTATGTCTTGACGTTCAGACCGTCGTGCATCGCCGCCTGCGCCAGCATCGCGTTCAGCGTGATCACGCCCGTACCACCGACCCCCGGAATGTAGATCGAATACGGCCGGTCGAGGTTCGGGCGCACCGGATCGCTGATTTCGTCGGGAAATTCCGGCAATGCGACCTTACCGGGTCCGGTGCCTTCTTTCACGTGTACCGACACGAACGAAGGACAGTCTCCTTCCACACAGGCCCGATCCTGATTGCACGAAGACTGGTGGATCTGCGTCTTCTTGCCGAACCTTGTCTCGACCTTCTGAAGCGACATGCAGTTTGCCTTGCGCCCGCAGTCGCCGCAGTTTTCGCAAACGTCTTCGTTGACAACTGTGAACTTCGCAGGTTTCGGCGCGAGGCCGCGTTTCTGCCTCCGGCGACGTTCATTGGCGCAGTCGCCGTCGTAGATCAGCACGGTGACGCCGTCGACCTCCTCCAGCTCTTTCAGAGCCGCCGAAATTTCGTCCGGCTGTCGCAGCGCCACATTGTCGGGCAGATTCCGCCGCCGATAGACGGACGGATCCTTGGTTGCGAGGACGATCTTCTTGACCCCGTCGATTTCAAGCCGACGGCAGAGCTTTTCGATACTGTTGCTCGATGCGTAATCCTGCCCGCCGGTATTTGCGATGACACCGTTATAGAGAATGCGGAAGGTCATGCGCTGGCCGGTCGTGACGGCATAGCGGATGTTCTGATTGCTGGAATGGTAGTAGGATCCATCCCCGATGTTCTGAACGATGTGCTTCTTTGACGTATAGGGCGACAGTCCGATCCACGGCAGACCTTCGCCACCGTATTGTGTCATCGCCTCGATCCGTCGTTCAGGCTGTTCCATGATCGCCGCGAATACGTGACAGCCGGGAGCGCCCCATGCGATCTGACCATCCGGGAGTTTCGTCGATCTGTTGTGCGGGCAGCCGGAACAATAGTTCGGTGTCCGGCTTGAAAACAGCTTGGGCGGCGGTGCCGTATCCGCCTGTGCAATTGACGACAGGCGGGACCCGCCTTTGGCGGGCATCGGAACGAGCGGATCGAGAACCCGGGCAAGGCCCTTGGTGACGATATCGATGTCCATCCCACCTTCGACGGGAAACAGCCGTCGCCGGTCGAGATCGTGTTTCCCGATGATCCTCGCCCCGGAGTGGCCCGCAATCGCATGGGCCACCTGCCGTTCCAGAAAATCCCGCTTTTCTTCAACGACAATAATCAGATCCAGACCAGTGGCAAAGTCACGGAAGAAGGTCGTGTCCGAAGGGCAGAGAAGCCCGACTTTGGCGACGCGCACGCCCTGCTCGCTCAGATAGGCGTCGTCCATGCCGAGGCTGGAGAGCGCGGCGCGGACATCCGCGTGGCTTTTTCCGGCAGTCACAATCCCGATCCGGTCGTTCGGACCTTTCTGGGTCACTGTATTCAGGCCGTTCGCCCGGGCGTAGGCCAGAACGGCCTCGTGCCGCTCATTGTAAAGACGCGCTTCGGTACCGACATTGAGCACCGGGAAGAAGTTGAAATCCGTCGCCTTCGAAAAAGGTTTCCCCTCAATTTCGAGGCCTTCCGGAACGACCGGCACGCCGAGCGCCGACGTGTCGATGACCTCGCCGCCATCGCAGAGGGGCGCCACCAGTTTCATGGCGACCCAGCACCCGCTGTAACGCGACAGCGCCACTGCATGCAGGCCATAGTCCAGAAATTCGGCCACGGAACCGGGGTACAGAACCGGAATCCCGGCATGCTCAAATGCGAATTCCTGCTGATAGGGAACGCTGGACGATTTGGCTTCGTGGTCTTCCCCGCTCAGGATCACCACGGCGCCGTGTTTGCTGGTGCCCGCAAAGTTTCCGTGTTTGAACGCATCCCCGGACCGGTCGACACCCGGACCTTTCCCGTACCAGAACGACACGACACCATCGACACTGTCATGCGGGAACCCGTCAAGCATCTGGGTCCCCATGATAGAGGTGGCGGCCAGTTCCTCATTCTGGGCATGTACGTGCCGGATACCATGATCTCCGACCTTGGCGCGGTCGAGCGCCATATCATACCCGCCGAGCGGGGATCCGGGATATCCCGTGACAAAGGCTTCGGTCCGCAGCCCGGCCGCGCGGTCGCGCTCAAGCTGTGCGAGGGGCAGCCGGACAAGGGCCTGAACGCCGGTCAGGTATTCTCTGGACGCATCGCCCGTAACAGGCGTTGCCGAATCCAGGTTCTTCAGTGTTTGGTCAGCGGTCATGCGAAGTCCTCCCCGATTTCAAAGGATCAAGTGGATGGATTGGTTGTCCCGGCGGAACAGGGGCCGGTCGTGTCTGCCTCAGACCCCTGGTTCGGGTTTAAAGACCTTGGTCGGATTCATGCGATTGTTCGGATCCAGCGCCTGCTTGACCCGCTTCATCAGCGCCAGTTCCTCTGGCGACCGCGAAAAGGACAGGAACCTGCGCTTTTGCAGTCCGATCCCGATCTCAGCGGAAATCGAACCCTTCCAGTCACGAACGAACCCATAGAAACGGTCGTCGATACGGTCCTTCGGGAACGGGGTTTCACCCGTCCGCATGAAGATATGGACGTTGCTATCGGCCAGATGCCCGAAACACAGCATATCCACGTCCGGCCATTCTTCGCGCATGTGCGCTTGAAGGTCTGTCGTGAACGTGCCGATGCGCGACGTTTCGATACTGACATCGTAATTGCACAGGGGCCGCAGGTCGCGGACCATTTCACCAGAGCGGTCGCGGATGGCCCAGATCGTATCCACATCGGACTGCGACTGCGGCATCATCGCATCCACGATCAGGCCGTCTTCCAGGCAGCTCTCCAGAAAGGACTGGAAATGCGCCCGGTCACCTGCCGGATCACTCCCCGAAGATTCGATCAGCACATAGCCTGCGTAACCCGGTGCGATTGGCGGTGGCTGGTGCGTTTCAACGGCCACCTCGTAGAAGCGTTCCCACATCACCTCAAAGGCTGAGAGATTGGCAGACAGCACCGATCGCGCCCGCGCCAGAAGCGGCAGAATGTCGTCAAATTCCTTCACTGCGCCGAGACAGGTTTCAACCGAAAGCGGTTTCGGAAACAGTTTCAGCACCGCTCTGGTTACAATCCCAAGCGTCCCCTCACTGCCGATGAACATCTGTTTCCAGTCGTAACCGGTATTGTTCTTCAGCATCTTGTTCATCGACGTCACCACCGTGCCGTCCGCCAGAACAGCCTCAACGCCCAGAACAAGATCGCGCGTCATGCCGTATCGCAGGACACGATTGCCCCCGGCATTGGTCGCGATATTGCCGCCGATGGTGCAGGAACCCCGCCCGCCGATATCCAACGGATACAGCAGCCCGGCCGCGTCGGCGGCCTCCTGTACGGCCTGAAGTGTGGCACCCGCTTCGACTGTCACGGTCTGGGCGTCGGGATCAATCTCGAGCACGGCCTTCATCCGTTCAACGTTGATCACGACCGATCCGGACAGCGCGTTCGCGCCGCCCAGCAGACCTGTCAGGCCGCCCTGCGGAACGATGGACACGCCGGCGTCGCAGCAGATCCGCAACGCCGTTGCAACATCCTCGGTGGTGCGCGGACGCACCACGGCAAGGGGCGTTTCGGCCTCGGCCTCTTCGCTGCCCCAGTCCACGAGCCGGTTGGCTGCGACCTCCGGTCCGTCGGTCACCACGGTCTCGCCAAGCGCCTCGACCAGCTTTGTGAACAGATCCGATTTGAGAGTAGAGTTTGTCATGAGTATTCCGTTAACCGATCAGGTTGGGGAGCCAGAGCACGAGACCCGGAAGCGCAACCACCAGTGCAAGCACAGCGAGTTTGACGACCAGAAACGGCAGAACGGCCCGATAAACATCCGCTGTCGAAATATGCGCCGGCGCTGCGGATTTCATCACGAACAGCAGCAGCCCGAACGGAGGCGTCAATAGCGCAATCTCCATCGCCAGCAGATAGGTTGTCCCCAGAACGATGAGGTCAATTCCGGCGCTCTGTGCGATCGGAAATACCAGTGGGATGGTCAGCATCATCATGCTGATCTGATCGACAAAGCAGCCCAGCACGAGAAGCAGGCCGATAATCCCCAGAAGAATGATCATCGGTCCGGCAGACGAGTTCGACACATAGTTTACGATCTGCTGCGTCGCGCCCGAAAACGACAGGATTTGGCTGAACGTCTGGCTGGCCACGACGATGAACAGGATTGTCGTCGACAATGCCACGGTTTCAAAAATCGCCTTGCGCATCATCTCAAGGCTGAAACTGCGGTAAAAGACACAGATCAGCGCGGCCGCAAGACACCCGAACGCGGCGGACTCCGTCGGCGTCGCGATCCCGGCCAGCAGCGTTCCGACGACGGCGACCAGCACGAGGCTCAGCGGCAGGACATCACGCATCAGCGGCAGAAACCGTTCACGAAACGGCAGGTCCAGCGGCGCTTCTGCCGGGCAGCGGTCGGGATACCGCACCGCCTGATACACGATGACAAAGAGAAAGCCGAAAGCCATGATTATGGCCGGTACGATCCCTGCGACAAGCAGTTTCGCAATCGAGATTTTGGCAAGGCTCCCCAACAGAACGGCGAGCGCCGATGGCGGGATCAGGATCGCGATCGCCCCCGAAGCCATGATCGGCCCCATGGCCAGTGTCGGATGATAGCCGCGTTTCAGCATCTCTGGCAGCATCGTCTTGCCCAGAAGGGCTGCATTGGCCATTGACGATCCGGACAAAGCGGCAAAAACGGTTCCGGCGGCAACAGTCACGACAGACAGCCGTGCCGGCACCTTGTGGATCGCCACGTCGATAGCCCCGATGGCCCGTTGTGCGACGCCGCTGTGAAACATGATCGCGCCCATGAGCACGAACAGCGGGATCGGGACCAGCGTAAAACTGGACAGCGATGTAACCGCATTCCGGACCAGCTGGATCATGCCCATCTCGCCGCCGAACACCAGCCAAGCACCGGAGATGTTGACCACGAGGAAGGCGAATGCCACGGGAAGGCCAATGGCAAGCAGCGCAATAAGGCCGCCGAACATCAGCACCAAGGTAGTTGCCCATTCCATGTCAGATACTCAGTCCTGCGCTCAGAATCCGGCCTCTGATCAGCTGGCGCAGAAACTCACACGATGTGAGTGCAAAGCAGATACAGAGGGGGATGAACGTCCAGTATTGCGGAAAGACGAGGACTTTGCGGACCATACGGCCCGACGTATAGGCCGAAGCCAGCGCCTGCGCCGCATACCAGAATATGATGAGCGATACCAAAAGACCCAGCAGGCTCACGAGGACACTCAGGAGGCGGCCTGCCCTGCCCTGGATCATCACCGCGATGACGTCCACTGTCACATGCCCGCCCCGGCTCAGAACCCAGGGCGCGGCAAGAAGGACAGCCGCCATCAGTCCATACTCAACCATATCGTTGATACCGAACATCGATTTTGCAAGGAAACTGCGGCCAAGCGCATCAAGCGGTACAGCCACGGTAATTGCGACAAAGATGGCACCTGCAAGAACTGCACATGCCATCAGGGCGGCGTCGAGAAGGCGGCTCAGTCCCATTACTCGCCCGGAATCAGGCATCCGCGCAGGCTTTCGACAGCCTGCGGATCAGCTTCGGCGATCTCGGCAATGGCCGCGTCCTGCGCGGTCTTTTCCCACAGATCTCCGGCCTCTCCGTCAAAGGTGATCGCCTCGATACCCGCGGCCTCCTGACGTGCCAGCTCTTTTTCGACCAGCTGCGCATTCTCCTGCTCGCCGGTCTCGATATCGATCATCTTGCCTTCAAGAAGCGCCTTCTGTTCGTCCGTCAGATTGTTCCATGTGTCGAGGTTGGCCAGAAAGTTGACGTCGACGATGTAGAACCCGGGATCGACGCGATAGGACGTATGGGCATCCCATCCAAGGTCGAAGATGCCGATCGACGGCCAGCCGTAGCCATCCACGGTACCCCGCTCGAGCGCAGAGTAGACATCACCCGGAGGGGTATTGACCATGTTTGCACCGAGCTCACCGAACAGCGCCTGATAGGTTGCGGCCACACGAAGGTTCAGCCCGGAAAGATCAGGCTCCTCGATCTTTTTGTTCAGATAGAGGTGAAACTGCACGTGATCCCCGGTCCGGCCCAGGTACTTTGTGTTCATGCCTTCCTGATGCAGCGTATCGAGCAGTTCGAAACATCCGTTCTCCCGCTGCTCGGGCATGGTCGTCGTGGCCAGCTTGATCATGGCAGCGCCGGGCAGTTCGGCGGTGTAGAACGATGTCGGGACAACGGCGATATCGACGACGCCCGAGGATACCGCATTGGCAACTTCGAGCGACGGAATGGCTTCGGGCCCGCCGACATAGGTGATGGTGACAGAGCCGTCACCCGCCGCGTTCACTTCGTCGATGAACTTCTTGAACGGCAGCTGAAAGGTCGAACCAGTCGGAAAAGCACTGACCGCGCGCAGGGTCACATCCTGGGCACTGGCGGCCTCAAATGCGGGCAGCGCAGCTGCAAGTGTCACAACGGCAAGACTGGTAAAACGTTTGGTCATTCGTTCCTCCCTGAACGTGTTGAAACCCGCAAGTGCCGGGCTTCGATTTCGGGCCGGACTGACATCTTCGTCACGCCCGGACCTCTCCTCAGGGCAAAAGCTAGAGAGCCGACCTTAATCTGGCAAATTGATTATACCCATGGTAGAAATCGAATTCTTTGATACCGCCCGACTGGAGGCCAGGATGAAAGCGCATATCGGACTGCACATGCTGCGGCTGTTCTGTCACGTGTATCAGACGCGCAGCGTCTCGGTCGCCGCCGAGAGATGTGCGATCTCACAGTCGGCGGCCAGCTACCTGCTTGCCCAGACGCGAGAACAGACAGGCGATCCGCTGTTTGTACGCAACCGGGAGGGTATGGTCCCGACATCCTTTGCCTCTGTGTTCTACGCCAAGGTGAAACCCGCGCTGGAAACTCTGGACCTCGCGATGACCAATATCGGCACTTTCGATCCGGCCTCGACGAACCGGTCGGTACGCATCGCGATGTCCGACATCGGGGAAATGCAGTTCATCCCGGTACTGCTGCGGAACATGTATCACGAAGCGCCGGGTATCGTGATTGAAACGCATGCGCTGAAGACCGATGACCTCGACGATGCATTGCGGACCAATCAGATCGACTTTGCGATCGGTTATCTTCCGACGCTCGTCGACAGAATTCCCAACACGCATCTGTTCGACGAAAAATATGTGTGCCTCTATTCCCCGCGGAATGACTATCTGACGGGCGGCATGTCACTGGACGCCTATCTCAAGTGCCCCCACATCGAAGTCGTCTCGCCCACCAGCTACCACAATTCCGGCGACAGGCTGATCAGCGAACAGCTGCCCGAGCGCAAACTGGGGCTGAGGGTTGCCCATTATTCAAGCGTGCCGAGCGCCGTTTCCAGCACGAACATGATCGTCACTGTCCCCTCCCGGATCGCTCTGGCATTCCAGGCGACACACGACGTTGTTTATGCGGACCTGCCGTTCGAGACAAAACTGATCGAAGTACGGCTGTTCTGGTCAGATGTCTTTGTCGCCGAACCCGGACTGGCCTGGATGAAACAGAAAATCACTGAAGCGATCAGGGCCGTATAAAGACCGGCCCCCGGTTATCGGTCATTAGGGCGTGTTGACAAAAGGGATTCACAAGGCCGCATTGACATGATTCAAGCTGTTATCTGCGATGGAGATCAGCTTGGCACGAGACCTGATGTCGGACGAGGAGTGGGCGTTTCATGAGCCCTTCATCCTAGCCGTTCGCGCCCCGAACGGACGCAAACCTACGAACCACCGTCTTGTTCTGGATGGGATTTTCTGGATCGCGCGCACCGGGTCACCGTGGCGGGACTTGCCCGAGGAGTTCGGCAAGTGGTCGTCGGTCTATCGCCAGTTCCGGCGCTGGACGTTGGCCGGGCTCTGGGAGCAGATCATGGATGCGCTGAACGAAAGTCGGTTAGTTCCCGATGCCCTGCAAATGATCGACAGCACCGTGGTTCGCGCCCATCATCAGGCAGCGGGCGCTAAAGGGGGACTCCGCGACAGGGTTTTGGCCGTTCAAGGGGTGGCTTCACGACCAAGATCCACCTCCGCGTCAACGGCGTCGGCCTGCCCATGAGATCGGAGATCACGCCTGGCCAGACATCGGACTACCTGGGCTTCGATCTGGTCATGGCCGATAACCTGCCCGAGCCGTCTGTCCTGCTGGCAGATCGAGGCTATGACTCTGACAACGTTCGCAAAATCATGGAGGCGCGCAACGTCGTGCCAGTCATCCCCATGCGAAAGACCCGCAAGCTGCGCGTGGCCGTGGACCGAACCCTCTACCGCCTGCGCAACCTCGTCGAGCGGTGCTTCAACAAGCTCAAGAACGCCCGCCGCGTCGCGACCCGCTACGACAAGACCGCCGAGAGCTTCCTCGGCTTCATCGACATCACATCTATCCGCCTATGGCTCCGCCATTTGTCAACATGACCTAGTGACGTAGCGGGAAGTCCAACAAGCACTCGACGTCAAAAGGTGAACTTACAATAGTGGCAAGGCGGCGGTAGAATTGAACGTGGATCGAGCAGGATACGAGGATCAAAGCAGATGGCAATTCTTCAGACTTTGGACCGTGGTATCAAAGCCCTCTTCTACATAGGTTCTGCTCAGGATGGCGTGAGCATCGCAGATCTTGCGGTGGAACTTGGAGTAGATCGCGCGATCGCCTACCGCATAGCCTCCACGCTTGAAGACAACCGACTGGTTACACGCTCCAAAGACGGGCGTCTCTATCTAGGCGCTGGTGTGCTACAGCTGGAAAACCACTTTGTGCCTCAATTGCGACGGCGGTCTTCTGAGCTTCTCAAAAAACTGGCTGCCGATGCGTGCGCCACCGCGTTTCTTTCAATCGCAGATGGAGATGACTGCGTGGCGATCGTTGTGGAGGAACCGGAAGCCGCTCTCATTCGTGTTGGCTATCGAGTAGGGAGCCGTCATCCACTCGACCGAGGAGCCGCGGGTATCGCTATCTTGTCGCTGCGCGCGCCAACAGTGGAGGACCTCCCAGAAGTCGTAGAGGCCCGTAAGGACGGGTTTAGCGTCACACGAGGCGCACTTCAAAAAGGCGCGGTTGGGGTTGCCGCACCTGTGCGCTTTGTTGATCCATCGCGCACGATCGAGTGCTGTGTCGGCGTTGTGGCTCTTGCAGATATGGATGTTGACCGCGCCGCCAAGCTCGCGGTGGCCAGCGCTCAGTCTCTCGCCGGATAACGCCCCAAAACCATTCCAAAAACTGATCTGAAATCTAGCGAACGTGCAAAGCGCGTTCAGCGACTTCATGGCTTGACTATCGCGTCGCAATCCGTACTTTGCGTTTATAGCAACTTTTGTGCGATAAAGGTAATAGAATGCGAGTCTTGATCGTTGGCCGTGGTGCAACTGGTCTCCTGTATGGAGCTTGGCTGCACAAAGGAGGAGCGGATGTAACACTCCTCTCTCGTTCGCCTGTGGTCGCTTCTGACCAGCCGATCGCACTTGTTTCAGAACAGGGTGAAGAGGTCATTTCTGGCGTCAGGTCTTGCACACTGGGAGATTTAGAGGGCAATTTTGATGCGATCATTTTTATGGTGAAGCATTATGACCTTCTTGATGCAGCACAGAAGACAGCATCGTTCTTGCGCCCGTCTGGATGTGCCATTGGCCTTCAAAACGGGGTCTCGTCATGGGACACGCTAAACTCGGTTTTCGAAGCAGACAGGCTGTGCGTGGGATCGGTCTATTTGGCCGCCACAAAAGAAGATGATTTCCGGGTCAGTTTTGCGGGTAAGAAAAACCACATCGTCTTAGGCTCTTACGCTAACGGGGTACATCCTGTTGCGGATGCCCTTGCCGACACTTGGCGTGAAGCTGGTGTGTCTGTGACGACCTATGCAGATGTTCGGATCGAATTGTGGATGAAGTTCCTCGGGTTCGCCACCAATGCGGCATTGACATGCCTGGCAAGACTGCCCGCCGGGACGATTTATCACGAAGCTAACCGGCTCAGTCTGGCTGAAAGATCGATCGACGAAATCATTTCTGTTGCGAATGCGGAAGGCCTGACTTTGCCTGACGACGCCAAAGCGCGGACCGTGTCTTTGTTGCAGTCCTTTCCACCGGAAATGGTGGCCTCAATGAGAAAGGACCTTGATGCAGGTCGACGGCTCGAACTGGACGTGGTCTCTGGCAGGATCGTGGGTTTGGCAAAAAAGCACGATCTTCAAGTCCCGCTGCACGAAATCGCTTTCGCCTGCTTGGAGCCTTTTGCGGCTGGGCGCAAACCACACTGAAGGAGACCAAAAATGAAAAAACTAGATGCACATGAAACCAGCGCCGAGGCGCAGGCACGCGTTGAACTCGCGTGTGCGTATCGCCTCTTTTACCAACTCGGTTGGCACGAGCTCATCTATAACCACATTACTCTACGTGTCCCGGGCACTGACCATTTCCTCATCAATCCGTTCGGGCTCACCTATCTGGAAGTTACCGCCAGCAATCTCGTCAAAGTCGATCTTGACGGAACGATCATTGGAGATGCGACGCACCCCATTAATCCAGCCGGGTTTGTGGTTCATGCGGCTGTCCACCGGAACAGGCATGATGCGAGTTGTGTGATCCACACTCATACGACCGCTGGTCTTGCCGTCGCATGTCAAAAGGACGGCCTATTACCGCTGTCATTTCCGTCGATGTTCTACACGGATGGCGTCAGCTATCACGATTTCGAAGGCATCACGATTGACGAGGATGAGTGCGATCGCCTCGCGTCTAATCTTGGGCAAAATAACGTGATGATCCTCCGAAATCACGGGTTGCTGGCATGTGGGGTTTCGCTGCCTAACGCTTTTGCCGAGATGTACCATCTGCAGCGGGCCTGCGAGGTTCAAATAGCCGCTCAGAGTTCAGGCGCCGCTCTCACCTTTCCTGCGAAAGCGATCGGGACCAAAGCCGCCGCGCAGCACACCCGCTTGGCGAAGAACGGCTCTCAGAACGACCTCCTTTGGCAATCCATGATGCGATGGATGGATTCCATCGACGACAGCTACAGACACTGAATTAGGAGCTTCCTATTCTCATGCCGGGTATTAACTTTCTTCACACCCCAGGACCGACGCATATCCCGCAATCGGTTCTAAATGCCATGTCGCGCCAACCTCTCGACTTTGTGGACTCGCGTTTTGAGGACCTCGTCAGGGAGTGCTTTGAGGAACTGCCGCCACTTTTTGACACTGACGGTGAGGTTTTTCTTTATGCCTCTAACGGACACGGCGCCTGGGAGGCAACGACGCGCAATCTGATCGGGCCGAACGATCAGGTTCTGATGCTGGAAACGGGGTTCTTCAGTCAACGCTGGGTCGAATGTACCGAGATGCTTGGGGTTCAAACGACGGTTCTGAAAGGTGAACCCGGACTGGCTGTTGATCCGTCGCGCATCACAGAGACCCTTGGCGACGACAAGGATCACTCCATACGGGCAGTTTATGTTGCTCACACAGATACCGCATCCGGTGTTCGCACTGATCTTGCTGAAGTGCGCGCAGCAATTGATGCAGCCAATCATCCCGCTCTGCTTGTGGTCGATGCAATTGCATCCTTTGCAGCAGAGCCCCTCTCGATGGCGGATACGAACATCGATGTCGTAGTGGTTTCAGTTCAAAAGGGCATGATGCTGCCGCCTGGCATGTCCCTGACTGCGGTGAGCGGTCGCGCGCTTGAACGCTCTGCAACGCTCAACGCGCCAAACTGCTATTGGTCTTGGAAGGAACGCCAAAAGGAGCTGGTTTACCAAAAGTTCTGTGGAACACCGCCAACGCACATGCTGTTTGGGCTTCGGCAGGCACTGCACCTTATCAAAAGTGAGGGCCTGACGCAGATTCAAGACCGGCATGCGTTGCTGGGGGGGTTCGTCCGCGACTGCGTCAGCGTTTGGACGCAATCTGAGGGCATCGACTTTTATGCGCGCGAGCCCTCGCAGCGCTCAAACTCCGTCACACCCGTCATTATCGACCAACCCGATGCAATGGCAGAAGCCGCGCGGGTGCTGGCGCGCACACAGTTGGATGTCAGCGTAGCTGGTGGTTTTGGGCCGACGGCCGGAAAGATGATCCGGATCGGCCATTTGGGAGATATGAACCTTCCAATGATCATCGGTTGTCTTGGAACGCTTGAGGCGGCCATGCATCAGAGCGGCGTCCAGTTTCGCAGCGGCTTGGATGACGCGTTGCGGAAGCTTCCCGATTTCACATCCGGCAACTTCTCTCTCACCGAAGGCTGAGCGCGACGGTAGTTCGCCGTGACAGACTTCCCGAAAGCTAAGGACACTAGAATGGCTGGTTGGCCTATTTCCGAACAAACGCTCTGACCTGCTCCCCTTAGAGTCCGCGTTTATAAGTTAGCTCTGTTCAGGTTTTGGTCCTCTTCCGACCTTTGGTGATACTCCCGCGGTGTGAGCCCGTCGAGGCTCGAATGCGGGCGGTGGTGATTGTAGTCGTCGCGCCATGCCGCAATCATGCGGCAGGCATGGCGCAAAGACGGGAACAGGTGCTCGTTGAGGCATTCCTCTCGCATCCGGCCATTGAAGCTCTCGACCAGACCATTCTGCATCGGTTTTCCGGGTGCGATGTAGTGCCACCCGACTTTGCGGTCTTCCTGCCATTTGAGCATCGCGTTGGACGTCAGCTCGGAGCCGTAGCACATCGGGAACATGCGCTGCCGACAGGTTATGGCCGCGCGCGCAGCCTCCACATAGCGCAGCGGGTGGCCATAACCGGGTCTCAGGTCTCAACAGTGGTTTTGCAGAACCACACCGCTGAGGAGACCGGCTATGACCGCTACCTATTCTATCGATTCGACCGTCCTGGTCGCCATCGACATTTCCAAGCATCGCCACGAGGTCTTGATTGGGGTCCCCGGCAAGAAACGTCGTCGCCGTATGACGATCATGAACACTTTGGAAGACTTCCATCGTTTGTCCGCGGCGCTGGTCGGTTACGACCTGCCGGTTCGAATCGGGTTCGAGGCGACCGGCAACTATCACAGGCCGCTGGCGCATCATCTCGGACAGGCCGGGTTCGACCTCAAGCTTATTTCCTCCGTCGGCCTCGCCCGGACACGCGAGGCCCTGCACAACAGTTGGGACAAGAATGACCCGAAGGACGCCCAGGTCATCTTGCACATGCTGGAGATCGGCGCCGTGCAGTTCTTCCATGACCCACTGGTCGTCGGGACAGCCGACATCCAGGAGTTGTCGAAGACGCACGAGATCGTCTCGCGTTCGAAGACTGAGCTCTGGCACCGCATCCTGACGCATTACCTGCCGCTCTACTTCCCAGAGGCCGAACGGTTTCATCGAAGTTCTCGGACCGGCTGGTTCCTGGCGTTCCTCGAGAAGTATCCGACACCGACGATGATCACGGCCATGAGCCGAGACGCCTTCATCGCTGATGCTTGGCAGGTGGTGGGCAAGAAGGTCTCAAAGGAGCGTCTGCTTTCAGATATTTATGCCACGGCAGTGGACTCCGTCGGTTTGCCCGTCGAACCGGATTCCGATGCCGTCCGCATGTTCCGCCTGGTCCTTGCCGAAGGCAGAAGCCTTGTCCGCCAGCGCAACGAGATCGAGGCCCGCGCGGTCGAGTTGCTCTCGGATCTGCCGGACTATCAGCTGCTGACAACCATCCCCGGCATCGGTCCGATCAACGCCATGACCATCCTGGCCGAGGCCGGAGACCTGCGCCGTTTCCGGCATCACCGCCAGTTCCTGAAGTTCTGCGGAATGGACCTCGCGACGGTCCAGTCCGGCATGTTCCGCGGTCAAAGCCGGATCTCCAAGTATGGCAATGCCCGGCTGCGCCGCACGCTCTGGATGGCCGGCCAGACCGCCGTTCTCAAGCGGACCAACAGCTTCCGGGACAAGTTCGAACGCTACATCTCGAAGGACCGACACAACGCTCATCTGCGCCGCAAGGCCTACACCGCGATCGCGGCGAAGATGGCGCGCACCGTACATGCCGTAGTCAATCACGGCGAACCCTATCGCCCCTTCTTCGAGGGGGTGAGCCCAGGCGGAAGGACCTCTCTCTGACCAGTGCCGTGGAGGCAGTTCTCTGACCTCGTAGATAATGTTCGGGCCTTCTGCTTGGGATTTGGGATCTCGTATTAAGGACGGTAAGGGCCGCAATTGCGCGTACCCTGTGTTTGCTATGGATGAGATCATTTCTTGACGGCAGAGCCCGTCTGGGCAACCTTATCAGGGTATCCGGAAAGCCGGATGCCACACGACCTGCTGACCTAAGCAGCCAGCATTTCCCGACATAGGACGTTGTCCGAGACCACCATGCAGGGATAGCCACGCAACTCAGCGATCCGGTCCAGCTCGCGGGCGACACGCGCACCGCCTACGGCACCGTCGTGCTTCCGGCGCGGCCCTACAAGCCGCGCGACAAGGCAAAGGTCGAGGTCGGCGTTCAATTGGCCCAGAGGTGGATCGTGGCCGCCCTGCGCAACCGGCAATTCGCGTCGCTCGCCGAGGCGAATGCCGCGATCCGTGAGATGCTGGAGACGCTGAACGGCAAGGTGACCCGGCACCTGGGCGCCAGCCGCCGGGAGCTGTTCGAAGCGCTCGACCGGCCGGTGCTGAGGCCATTGCCGATCGCCCGGTACGAGTACGCGGAATGGCTCGAGCGCAAGGTTGGCATCGACTACCATGTCGAGATCGAGAAGCATTACTACTCGGTGCCCCACCGGCTGCTGAAGAAGAAGCTCTGGGCCAGGCTGACCGCCCGCACGGTGGAGATTTTCCATGAGGGTGAACGGGTTGCGTCGCATCGGCGGACTTCGGGGAACCGCAAGCACACCACCGTTTCCGACCACATGCCGGATGCGCATCAGCGCTACGAAGGTTGGACCCCCGCCCGGATCAAACGCAAGGCGGCCAGGATCGGGCCCAATACCGCGACCCTCGTCGACCTGATCCTGACAACCAAACCCCATCCCGAGCAGGGGTTCCGCGCCTGTCTTGGCATCGTCACCTTGGCCAGCTCCGAGGGCTATGAAGCGGTCGAAGCGGCCTGCCTGCGCGCGCTCGAGATCGGCGCCGCCTCCTACAGCTCGGTCAAATCCATCCTTCAGAACAAATTGCATCGCAAGCGGCCCGACACGCGCCCCGAGGGGCCGGCGATCACCCATCCCAATATCCGGGGCGCCGATTATTTCCACTGAGAAAGGACCAACATGCTCGACCATCCAACCCACGGCCAACTCCGCGAGCTCAAGCTCGACGGCATGGCCGACGCATTTGCCGAACTGCAGGCCCGCGACGATACCGGCGATCTCAGCCATGCCGAATGGCTGGGCTTGCTGATCGACCGTGAGGCCGCCAGCCGGTCCACCAAGAAGTTCCTGAGCCGGATGCGAACCGCCAAGCTACGCCACGTCGGAGCCAGCATTGAAGACGTGGACTTCCGCACGCCGCGCAAACTCGACAAAGCTCTGTTCCAACAGCTCGCCGCCGGTCGCTGGATCGACGCCCACCAGAACTTGCTCATCACCGGCCCTTGCGGTGTCGGCAAGACTTGGCTCGCCTGCGCCCTTGGTCAAAAGGCTTGCCGGGACGGCAAATCGGTCCTCTATCACCGCGTGCCGCGGCTCTTTGCCGATCTCGAACTTGCCTATGGCGACGGCCGTTTCCCACGCCTGTTCCGCCAAATCGTGAAGGCCGATCTGCTCATCTTGGATGACTGGGGCCCCGACCGTCTCACCTCAGGACAGCGTCGCGACCTGATGGAGATCGTCGAAGATCGATATCAATCTGGGTCAACGATCATTACCAGTCAGCTCCCTGTCGACACCTGGCACGATGTCATCGACGAACCAACCTTTGCCGACGCCATCCTCGATCGGCTGATCCACAATAGCTGCCGCCTTCCCCTCGACGGTCCCTCCCTGCGCAAGACCAAGGACGCCGCCCAACCCAAAGATCGGGAGGATCGCCAGCCTTGACCAACCCGGTCCCAAATGGGATCAAAAACCAACGCTCAGCGGTGTCACCTCAAAGTGACCGGATACCCCGGAATCGCTGACCGGATGTCGTCGGAACAGGCGACCGGATGCCCCGGAATACGCACGACGCACATCCCGGTCACGATCTCTCGCAGACGCCGAGGCTTCAGAGCTTTCGGAGAATGACGTCCTGCAGCATCTCCCGGTCCAGCGTCAGGTCGGCTACGATCTTCTTCAGCCGCGTGTTCTCATCTTCGGGCGCCTTAAGCCGACGCATCTCGTCCGGCAAAAGCCCGCTATATTTTTTCTTCCAGTTGAAGTCGGTCGCCTGGCAAATGCCCGCCTTGCGGCAGATCTCCGCCACCGGCGTGCCCTGCTCGCCCAGCTTCAGGATGAACGCCTTCTGCGCCTCCGTGAACTTCGATGCCTGCATGCGTTTCCGCTCCTCTTCCAGCCAGGAAAGATTAGCCGAAAACTCCAGCTTCGAACGGTCCAGTTTTCAGGGAGTAGAGCAAGAGGTTAATCCCAATGAGCAAGTCTTTCCAAGTCGATGTCGAGGGGCGATTGTCTAGCCTTGGACCTAAATGCACGTCTTTTCGGTAATGGTTTGAAGTTGTAACCATATTTTGAGACAATCTGCTAGGGGTACTGGGGGGCTTTTCACTTAAACGCCCAGGCCAGATCAATCGCAGCCGTTAAGACATGCCGGCTCGCCGTGTCTATGTCCAGTTCTTCGAGGGCCACGACGCCGATTGAAAATTCAAACCCCGAGAATCCCGTCGACGGGAGATCGACTGGGCTAGAAACGCCGACGGCGCCGCGATGCAACTCGCCGCGTGTGACGCTGACCCCTGTTTGTCTACAGGCTATGACCGCGTCGGTATCCTCGTCAGTTGCCTCGCGACCAGCAAGGATTGCAATCCCGGCGGCACCCTTGGACAGCGGGTGGCGAGAGCCGATGCGGTAGTGAATGTTCATGTTTGAATTCTGCGGCTCGGCTGTCAAAGCGACCACACATTCTTCCCCTTGGGCCATCGACAGAAACGCCGTTGCGCCTGTGGCATTGGCAAGTTTCTCAAGCAGGGGGGTCGCGAGCCCGCGCACGTGGTCAGCGGAGCGGGCGCCCAACAAATAGGCCCCGGCCGCCAAGGCGATCTGTCCTTCGGCAAGCCGTCGAACCAAACCGTTTTCCTCTAAGGTTGCAACGATCCGATAGGCAATCGGCCGGTGCACGCCAAGCAGATCCGCCAGCTTGGCAATTTTGATTCCCTCAGTGGATTGAGCGATCAGCGCCAGCGCTTTCAGGCCCCGATCCAGCGTTTGAAGCGTGGATGTCGACTTTTTTTCTTCAGACATGTCGCAGGCTCTACTCCCTGAAAACGCGCAGTTTTATCGGATATGTCAAAATTATGTCCGATTATCGTACATATTAGACCGATAAAAGTTCTTGTCGAGTCAAGAATCGTAACATATGAAACGAAAAAGTGAGGAACCGAGGAGATCTGACGATGACGGATGGCACCATTCAGACAGATGAGGCACGCGGGTGTCCCGCAAGCGCCGGGGCCTGTCCTGTTTCGCATGACGTTCTCAAGCAGGCCGAAGATTTTGACGCTTTCGGTGGCAGCTATCTGACCGACCCGGCAGAAGCACTGCGGTGGTCCCGTGAGCAGCTCCCGGTCTTCTATGCACCTGATTTGGGATATTGGGTGGTCAGCCGTTATGACGACATCAAAGCGGTTTTCCGCGATAACATATTGTTTTCGCCTCGGAACGTGCTTGAAAAGATCACGCCCGCGACCCCGGAAGCGCAAGAGGTTCTTAACAGCTACGGCTATGCCATGAACCGGACCATGGTGAATGAGGACGAGCCGGCCCATATGGAACGGCGCCGTGCGCTTATGGACCATTTCCTGCCGAAGAACCTCGAAGCGCATCAAGACATGGTGCGCCGTTTGACCCGCGAAAAGATGGATCAATTCATCAACAAAGGGCGGGCAGATCTGGTCGCGGAAATGCTATACGAGGTGCCCCTTCTGGTCGCGCTCCACTTTTTGGGTGTGCCGGAAGACGAGATTGAAACGCTGCGCACTTTCTCGCTTGCTCATGCGGTGAATACTTGGGGACGGCCCTCCGATCAGAAACAAATCGATGTCGCGCACGAGGTTGGTCAGTTCTGGCAATATGCCGGTGAGGTGATTGACAAGATGCGCGCTCAACCCGACGGCACGGGTTGGATGCACCACACCATCCGCATGAACCAAGAACGGCCGGACGTTGTTACGGACAGCTACGTCCACTCCATGATGATGGCGATCATCGTGGCGGCCCACGAAACGACGTCGCTTGGGTCGACGAATATGTTCAAGACCCTTTTGAGCCATCGCGACGCTTGGGACGACATTTGCGCAGATCCGTCGCTTATCCCGAACGCAGTAGAGGAATGTCTGCGGTATGCGGGGTCCGTTGTGGCATGGCGCCGGCAGACCACTGCCGCGACCCGCCTGGGTGGGGTGGATCTGCCAGAAGGGGCCAAGTTGCTTATTGTGCAGGCCTCTGGGAACCAGGACGAAGCGCATTTCGTCGACGGCAGCCGGTTTGACATCTATCGCGACAATGCGGTCGATCATCTGACCTTTGGATATGGTGCCCACCAATGCATGGGTAAAAATATCGGCCGTATGGAGATGCGGATTTTCCTTGAGGAAATGACGCGCCGCTTGCCGCATCTAAGGCTGGCAGAGCAAGAGTTCTCCTATCTGCCGAACACATCGTTCCGTGGACCGGACCAATTGTTGGTGGAATGGGATCCCGCGAAAAACCCGGAACGGGGATCACCCGAAGAGACCCGCACGAGGGTTGATTTTCCAATCGGCGCTCCGGCGAAACGCGATGTCGCGCGCAAGGTTCGGGTCCGTGAACTGCGGGAAGAGGCCTCTGGCATCCTTGGAATATCGCTCGAAGATGCGAAGGGACGTCCTTTGCCCGCCTGGACGCCTGGGGCGCATGTCGAGCTGGTCGTCGGCGACTACGACCGAAAATATTCGCTGTGTGGCAAACCTGAAGAGCAGTGCCTTCAAGTCGCGATCCTTCGAGAGGAAAACGGGCGCGGTGGTTCGAAACACATTCATGAGACCTTGCGTGTTGGACAAGAAATCCGAATGCGGGGACCTCACAACCTGTTTCGTCTCGACGAAAATGCCGCTCATTACACCCTGGTCGCAGGCGGGATCGGGATTACGCCGATTTTGGCAATGGCCGATCGTCTCAAGGCATTGGGCAAGAGCTACGAGGTGCATTATGCGGGCCGGTCGTCGGCGAGCATGGCGTTCCGGGATCGCCTGGCATGGGATCACGGGGATGCCCTGACGCTTTATACGGATGACACTGGCAAGTTCATGGATCTTGCCGGGTTTGCCGATGCGCTTCCCGAAGGTGGTCAGATTTATGCCTGCGGTCCAGCTGGTCTGCTGGCCGCCCTTGAAGACGTGACGGCAAAATTGCCGGATGGATCATTCCATTTCGAGCACTTCAGCGCGACGTCTGCGACCCTCGATCCCGAAAACGAACAGGCGTTCGAGGTCGAACTTGTCGATTCTGGCCTGACGGTGACCGTGGCCCCAGACACGACGCTGCTAGACGCGCTTCAATCGGCGGGGATCGACGTGGCCTCGGATTGCCGCGAAGGCCTTTGTGGGTCCTGCGAAGTCGCTGTGGTTGAGGGAAACATCGACCATCGGGATGTCGTTCTGACCCGCTCGGAGCGCGAAGAAAACAAACGCGTCATGACCTGCTGTTCCCGCGCCAAGGCCGGCGGACGGCTCCGACTTTCTCTTTAAATTCATCAAGATCAACCCGTTCACGACATCAGGGAGGTATAGCATGTCGAAGACGAAATCCATTCTCCGGGCCATTGTTCTGGGGTCATCATTTCTTGCCACGAGTGCGCAGGCGGAGGTGACGCTGAAGCTGAGCCATTATCTTCCCGCGGTTCACGGGATCCACACTGACATGATCGTGCCGTGGACCGAAGCAGTGACCAAATGCACCGCCGGTGAGGTGAAGTTCGAGATCTTCCCGGCAGGTTCGCAACTTGGCAACGTCGCACGCCAGCAAGAGCAAGTGATTGCGGGCGTTGTGGATATTGCGCACGGACTGCACGGCATTCCTCGGGGGCGCTTTCCGCGCACCTCTCTGATCGATATGCCGTTCCTTACCGCAGATGGGGCCGTGGCCAGTCAGGTTCTCTGGGACATGCTGCCGGAGTATCTGGCAGAGGAATACAAAGGGCTCAAAGTTCTGGCCCTGCATGCGCACAACGGTGGATTGATACATACGAACGCGCAGCTGGTCGAGACGATGGACGATCTCAAGGGATTGCGAATTCGCACCCCGAGCCCGGCGGTTTCGGAAATGCTCTCGACGTTGGGAGCCGACCCTCAGGGGCTTCCTCCGGGTGAGGTTTACGAAAGCCTGCAACGCGGTGTGATTGACGGCACAGTTTTCCCGTGGGATCCGGTCAAGAGCTTTGGTCTGAACGAGGTTCTCAATTACCACCTCGATTTGGGTGCTTACACCGTATCCTTCTTTTTTGTGATGAACCAGCAGTCCTATGACAACCTGAGTGAAACGGCGCAAGGCTGCATCGACAAGTATTCCGGCGATGTTCTTGTGAAAAAGGTTGGGACCGCCTGGTCGGAATGGGATGCGCCTGGCCGTCAGGAAGCGATCGACGCTGGCCATACCATCACCGTTCTGGACGAAGACGAGCGCGAAGCGTGGCGCACTGCGCTAGAGCCGATGATGGCTGCCTATCTTGCTGCGGTCGAGGCGCAGGGCGTCGACAACGCCCGTGAGATCTATGCCGAAATGCAGGCCCGTATTGCCAAACTCGAGGCGGCCAAGGCCGGAAACTAACGCCTGGCCTATGTAACGGATCGCGGCCCGTTCTGTCGGGCCGCGATCACGAAAGGAGGAGCCAAGTGAACATACTTGAAAAAAGCGCGGACAGGATGCTTTCGGGGCTGGCGATGGTCGGCGTGGCAGCCTACGGCGCAGCCGCATTGGTTACTGTTGCGGACATCCTGGGGCGACGTGTCGGGTTTCCCATCGAAGGTGTCGTTGACCTGGTTCAGCTTTTCGTCGTTTCGGGGGCATGGCTTGTCATGCCCTACGCATTCCGCGCCGGAGCCCATGTCAGCGTGGACTTCCTGCTTGCAATCATGCCGCGTCGTTTTGCTGGGGCATTGCGGGTGATCACGGGTCTGTTGGCGCTGGCCTTGATCGGTGTGATGCTGTGGCAGGGCTTTGTCACCTTCCAACAGCGGACCATGTTCGGAGACACGTCGCAACAGCTGGGAATTCCTATCGCATGGTATTGGTATCCTTTGCTTATCGGGCTTGCGGGCTCTTTGCTGGGGATCGTCCTTCACGTCATGTCTTCGGGTAGAGGAAAAGCGCATGGATAGTCCTGTTCTCGGCCTCGTGGGCTTTGCTGCGGCGCTCTTGCTGATTGCAATAGGGGCACCCGTTGGCATCGCAATGGGGATGGTCGGCGCGCTCGGGTATTTCTATCTTAACGGCTGGATCGGAACCGCTTATGTGCTGGGGTCCGGCCCATTCGATGCGATCTTCCCTTACTCTTTTTCGGTCATCCCACTGTTCGTCATGATGGGCGTCTTCGCGTCCCATGCCGGTCTTTCGCGCGCCCTATTCAATGTGATCAACGCGTTCATCGGTCACCGTCGAGGCGGGCTTGCCATCACTACAGTGGGTGCCTGTGCTTTCTTTGGGGCGATATGCGGCTCGTCGCTAGCGACGGTTGCGACCATTGGCCGGGTCGCTTTGCCGGAAATGGATCGACATGGGTATGCACAATCTCTGTCGACCGCGACCGTCGCGGCTGGCGGGACTTTGGGGGTGCTGATCCCTCCGTCGGTTCTTTTGGTTGTCTATGGTCTGTTGACGCAGAGTTCAATCGGGCAGTTGTTCATCGGTGCCTTGATCCCTGGCATTCTCGGGGCTTTGCTTTACGCGGGTGCCATCATGATCACCGTGCGGCTGCGTCCGGACACCGGACCGGGAACGAAGAAAAGCACTTGGGCGCAGCGATTGGCGCACCTCAGAGACGTTTGGCAGGTCGTGCTGCTTTTCTCGATCGTCATAGGCGGCATTTATCTGGGTTGGTTTTCGCCCACAGAGGCGGCCGCCGTCGGTGCTGTGGGTGCCTTTCTTCTTGCTTGGGCCGCAGGAGGGTTGAACCGGCGTACGCTTTTGCTATCGGTATTTGAAAGTGCAGGTCTTACGGGAATGATCTTTTTCATCCTAATCGGCGCGGCCCTGTTCAATTTCTTTCTCGAAAATACCGGGTTGCCGCAGCTTTTGATTGAACAGATCCGTGCCTCTGGGCTTGGACCAATGCAGGTGATGTTCCTGATCTTGCTTTTCTATATCGTTCTTGGGTGCTTCATGGATTCGATGTCTATGGTTCTTCTGACGGTGCCGCTTCTAACGCCCGTCGTGATTGATCTTGACTTCAATCTGATCTGGTTTGGCATAATCGTCGTCACTGTCGCCGAGATCGGTTTGATCACGCCGCCAATTGGAATGAACCTATTCGTGGTGAAGGCCTCGGCAAAGGACCTCCCCATGAGCACCGTCGTACGGGGCATATTCCCATTTATCCTCGCCGATGTTCTTCGCCTGGCGCTGTTGGTCGCATTTCCCATGCTCGTACTTTGGCTGCCAACAACCACGATGTAGGCAAGCCCTTTTGGCTCCAATCAATATCGATGCATCCCAGGAAATTGGGATGCGTTTTTTGGTTGCGAATGCAACGAGTTTGATCTGAGTCAAATCCCAGTGTAGATTCCTATGATATTAGTTGCAAATGCAACGACTTTCGGGGAGGAAAACCATGTCGGCACCCGCGCTCAAGATCCAGAAAATCCACCACGTCGCCTATCGCTGCAAAGACGCAAAAGAAACGGTCGAGTGGTATAAGAAAAATCTGAACATGGACTACACGCTCGCCTTCGCCGAGAACCACGTGCCGTCCACGCATGAACCCGATCCCTATATGCACATCTTCCTTGATGCGGGCGCAGGCAACGTCTTGGCGTTCTTCGAACTGCCGACCAAGCCGGAGATGGGCCGCGACGAGAATACGCCGATCTGGGTTCAGCACCTCGCCCTTAAGGTCAAAGATCGTGACACCCTCGTTGCCTACAAAGAGCACCTCGAAACAAACGGTGTTGAAGTGCTCGGCGTGACCGATCACTCGCTGTTCTACTCAATCTATTTCTTTGACCCGAACGGTCACCGCATCGAACTTGCTTGTGACGATCCGGGTGCAGCTGCGAAAGCAGCCAAAGCAGCCCTAGTAAAAGACGAGATGCTTGAAGAGTGGTCCAAGACGAAACGCGCCCCACGTCAGGCCGCATGGCTCCACGAAAAAGAGCTGGGTGAGGTCTAAGATGCTCAATACCTACGAATATCCGGAACCCCGACAAGTTCTACGAAGTGTTGACTGATGCGCAGCGCGACATGTCCGAACAGGAAGCCAGCGACATGAATGCAGGACTGGATCTGATCTTCGCGAACCAGGTCGGCATTCTGACATACCTCCAAGAGGCGATTTCGCTGGCCGCCGGGTCCAAGTCTTAACGCAACCAATACAAAAGAGCCGCCCGATTTTAGTCGGGCGGCTCTTGCCGTTTCAGAGAGTGAATTGCCGATTAAACGATCGTCGCCTCAGTTGCTGCGATGATCTCTTCTCGGGTCACGCCTTCGGCGCATTCGACGATGTGCAGGCCCTTGTGGGTCACGTCGATGACGCCGAGGTTGGTGATGATGCGGTCCACGACGCCCTTGCCGGTGATGGGCAGGGTGCAGGATTTCAGCACCTTGGACTCGCCGTGCTTGTTGGTGTGGTCCATCACCACGACGACACGGCCGACGCCCGCCACGAGGTCCATCGCGCCGCCCATGCCTTTGACGAGCTTGCCGAGGATCATCCAGTTCGCCAGATCGCCGTTCTCGGCCACTTCCATCGCACCAAGGATCGCCATGGCGATCTTGCCGCCGCGGATCATGCCGAAGGACTGCGCGCTGTCGAAATAGACCGTGTTCGGCAGCTCGGTGATCGTCTGCTTGCCCGCGTTGATCAGGTCGGGGTCCTCTTCGCCCTCGTAGGGGAAGGGGCCCATGCCGAGCATGCCGTTCTCGGACTGCAACGTCACCGACACGCCCTCGGGGATGAAGTTCGAGACCAGCGTAGGGATGCCGATGCCGAGGTTCACATAGGTGCCGTCTTCGAGCTCGAGCGCGGCCCGTGCGGCCATCTGGTTCCGATCCCAAGCCATTATGCAGACTCCTTCTTGCGCGTGGTGCGCTGTTCGATGCGCTTCTCGTGCTCGCCTTGGATCAGGCGGTGCACATAGATGCCGGGCAGGTGGATGGCGTCGGGGTCGAGCGAACCAACAGGCACGATCTCTTCGACTTCTATGATGCAGATCTTGCCGCACGTCGCGGCGGGCGGGTTGAAGTTGCGGGCGGTCTTGCGGAAGATCGCGTTGCCGGTCTCGTCGGCCTTCCAGGCTTTGACGATGGAGATGTCGGCGAAGATACCCTCTTCGAGGATGTATTCCTTGCCGTTGAAGACTTTCACCTCTTTGCCCTCGGCAATCTGAGTGCCGACGCCGGTCTGGGTGTAGAAACCGGGAATGCCGCAACCGCCCGCACGCATCCGCTCGGCGAGGGTGCCTTGGGGGTTGAACTCCAGCTCGAGTTCGCCCGAGAGATACTGGCGCATGAACTCGGCGTTCTCGCCCACATAGGACGACATCATCTTCTTGATCTGGCGCGTGGCGAGCAGCTTGCCGAGACCGAAGTTGTCAACGCCCGCATTGTTCGAGGCGACGGTGAGGTCTTTGACGCCGCTCTTGACGATTGCGTCGATCAGGAGTTCGGGAATACCGCACAAGCCGAAACCGCCTGCGGCAATGAGCATTCCGTCGTTAAGGATGCCATGCAGGGCCTCCTCGGCGGAGCCATAAATCTTTTTCATTGTGACCTCGTCGTCAGGGACAAATCGGATTGAAATGGCTCCAGCGGCGCTGGCGCCTTAGGATTACGCGGGGAGGGCGCGCGCGGGCAGAATTTGTCCGACGCAGTCGCCAAAGCCGACCAGATAGCCGTCGCCCTTCGCCTGCCCACGAAGGGTCAGGGTATCGCCATCCGCGATAAAGCTGCGCGTCTCGCCGGTGTCGAGAGTGAACGGCTCTTTGCCGCCCCAGCTCAATTCCAGAAGCGAACCTCGTCTTTCCTTGGTCGGGCCGGAAATCGTGCCCGAGCCCAGTAGATCGCCCACCCGCATCGGACAGCCACAAGAGGTGTGATGCGCAAGTTGCTGCGCAGCGGAGTAATACATCTCGCTGTAATTGGTGCGGGTGATAATGGTCTCGCCTTTGCCTTCTGGTGCGAGGCCGACTTCAAGCGCGATATCGTAGAGCATGGGCGCGGGTTCTTGAAGGTAAGGCAAGAGCGGCTTTTCACGCTCGGGCGTCGAGGTCCGGAACGGCTCGAGTGCGGCAGCGGTGACGATCCAGGGGCTGATCGTGGTCGCAGTTGCCTTGGCCTGGAAGGGTCCGAGCGGCTGGTATTCCCAAGCCTGGATGTCGCGGGCCGACCAGTCATTCAAGAGCACAAAACCGAAGATATTATCGAAGGCTTCCGAGACCGAGATCGGGCCGTTCGACGGCTGGCCAACGATGGCGCCCATTTCGAGTTCGATGTCGAACCGCTGTGACGGGCCAAAGCGCGGGGCTGTGTCGTCGGGACCTTTCAGCTGACCGTTGGGTCGGACAACAGGCGTAC
This sequence comes from Sulfitobacter sp. EhC04, assembly GCF_001650875.1. Taxonomy (GTDB): domain Bacteria; phylum Pseudomonadota; class Alphaproteobacteria; order Rhodobacterales; family Rhodobacteraceae; genus Sulfitobacter. The sequence goes on along the minus strand of NZ_LXYI01000002.1, from coordinate 708 downwards.
CGGAAAGGACGACCGAGGAGGCGCGACCGTTGTAGCCGATCGGGATATGCAGCCAGTTCGGGGGCAGGGCGTTCTCGGGACCGCGGAACATGGTGCCGACGTTGAAGGCGTGGTGCTTTCCAGCGTAGAAGTCGGTGTATTCTGTCACCGTGAAGGGCATATGCATCGTCACGTCAGAAGCCGGGACGAGGTATTTGGCGATGCCTTGATCGGCGCCTTCTGAGAGAAGCTTGGTCAGCGTCGCGCGCAGATCGCTCCACGCCGTCTTGCCCAGAGCCATGAAGGCGTTCCAGCTTCCGGTGCTAAGCGTTCCCTCGAAGGAAAGGACGCCGTCTGTTTCCATAGCGGCAACGTTGAGGACCTGATCCCCAATGGCGACGCCGCAGGTCGGCTTTCCGCCGTCATGCGAGAACACGCCATAAGGCAAGTTGTTGAGCGGGAACTGCGTGGTCGCGGAATTCGCGCTTTCGACCCAAGAGCGGAGTAGTTTGGTCATGGGGTTTCCTTTCAACTGGCGTCAGGCTGCGCCTCGGGGCGCGCGTCGGCAAATGCGGGGAGAGCGAGGCATCGTTGCTCGATCTCGATAAGGCGTGCGAACGGAGCGAGGTCCGTCCCCCAGCGCCGGGCGTTGTAGAGTTGCGGCACGAGACATAGGTCGGCGAGGCTTTGGACGTGTCGCGGTTTGATGCCGCTCCTTTGATAGCATTT
>NZ_LXYI01000001.1 GCF_001650875.1 Sulfitobacter sp. EhC04 | reverse complement strand
TCATCAGGTGATTCAAAGTCGTCATCGCACCCGCCCCCGATACAAAGCCCCACCCCCAGAAGGTCACCCAGGTCAAGATCGATATCAATGATCTGAGCCTGTGCAGGAAGAGTTGTCATTATCAGGGGCAGAACCGCCCCGATCATAGAATGCTTGAAATTGGTCATATCACTTCTCCAAACCAGTTACCCTTAAAGTTGTAAGTTGAGAATTCGGATAAATTTTGACGAGAGTTCTCAAAATCGCTGGTTATGCGCGGAAGATTAATTGAATCTTAACTAAATTAGAGCACCCAATGAAAACAGGTACTTAATTGGGCTGCGATCTAGAAATTCTGGGGAAACGGCGCGTAAATGGCCGAAAACATGACGAACGTCCGCAAGTTGCTGACGCAAGAGTTAACTTTCTGTTTTTTTAAACGCCACGCAGGGCTCAGCCCAAAAGGCTGATCAGACAGTCGAATAAATCAGCCCTGCTTCGCTCCTTCATTTGCGAAACAAAACAGGGCTTTTACCTATATTATATCATAATTGACCATAAGTCAGTAGTTAAAATTCAACCACCGCGCGAATGGACTTGCCCTGATGCATCAGTTCGAATCCGTGGTTGATCTCGTCCAGCGTCAGCTTGTGGGTGATCATCGGGTCGATCTCGATCTTGCCGTTCATGTACCAGTCGACAATCTGAGGCACATCGGTCCGGCCCTTGGCACCGCCAAAGGCCGTGCCACGCCAGACCCTACCCGTGACCAACTGGAACGGACGTGTGGAAATTTCGGCACCCGCTGCGGCCACACCGATGATGATGCTTTCGCCCCATCCCTTGTGCGCGGCTTCCAGCGCGGTACGCATCACCTTGGTGTTGCCCGTCGCATCAAAGGAGTAATCCGCCCCGCCGCCGGTCAGTTCGACCAGATGGGCAACCATATCACCGTCGACGTTGTTGGGATTGACGAAGTCGGTCATGCCGAAATATTTCGCGATCTCGGCCTTGTCGTCGTTCAGGTCGACGCCGACGATCTGGTCCGCACCGGCCAATCGCAGCCCCTGGATCACGTTCAACCCGATGCCGCCCAGGCCAAAGACCACGCAGCGCGCGCCGATTTCGACCTTGGCGGTGTTGATGACCGCACCGATGCCGGTGGTCACGCCACAACCGATATAGCAAATCTTGTCAAAGGGCGCATCCTTGCGCACCTTGGCCAATGCGATCTCCGGCACCACCGTATGATTGGCAAAGGTGGAACAGCCCATGTAGTGATGAATGGGGGTGCCATCCAGCATGGAAAACCGCGTGGTGCCATCGGGCAGCAGGCCCTGCCCCTGCGTGACACGGATCGCCTGGCACAGGTTGGTCTTGCCCGACAGGCAATAGTCGCACTGACGGCATTCCGGGGTATAAAGTGGGATCACGTGATCGCCCGGTTCCAGCGTTGTCACGCCTTCACCGACCTCCAGCACGATTCCGGCACCCTCATGTCCGAGGATCGCAGGAAAGATGCCTTCGGGATCGTCGCCCGAACGGGTGAATTCATCCGTGTGGCAAAGCCCGGTCGCCTTGATTTCGACCAGCACCTCGCCCTTTTTCGGCCCTTCGAGGTTCACTTCCATGATCTCTAACGGTTTGCCTGCTTCAACAGCGACGGCTGCACGGGTCTTCATCATGGGGAGTCCTCCGGTTTTGAGTTTCTGGCAAAAGGCCCAAGCTGGGCCGCGATGTCAAGCGGCGCGCGCCTGTCGGGCAGGAAATACCGGCCAGTCGCAGGGTTCAACCGCCCAGCGGCGCATTCGATTTGATCCGCCGCAGAACGACATTGGTCTGCGCCGAGTTGACGGCGGGCTGCACAAACAGGAAGTCTTCGAGAAAGGCGTTGTAGGCGTCGATATCCCGGCAGAGCACCCGCAGGTGGTAATCCGCTTGCCCCGTGGTGGCAAAACACTCCGTCACTTCCTCGCGCAGATGCACCGCCGCGATAAAGCGCGCCAGCGCCTGTGTGTCGTGGCGGGTCAGGTGAACATGTACAATCGCCTCGAACCCAAGGCCCATCGCCACCGGATTGACCATCGCGCTGTAACGCTCGATCACCCCTGCATCCTCCAATGCCTTGACCCGCCGCCAGCAGGCCGATGCAGAGATATTCAACTTTTCCGCCAGTTGCGCGTTGGACTGACGGGCGTCCTGCTGCAACAGGCGAACAAGTTTATGATCAATGGCTTCCATGAGCGCTCCTTGAGAAATCTATCCGCCGCAAGGCATCAAGGTGAATATTTCACCCCCATATCATAGGGAATTTCGCAAAAATAGACAGCAATATCCGGAGAATTCGCGTTAAACTGACCTTTCAGGAGGTGTTTCACATGACCAAGCAGGACCAGAGCTTTTCCACCTACAGGCTGGAGGACCGTTACGCGCTGCCGCGCGGGCGTGTTTTCATGACTGGTACGCAGGCACTGGTGCGTATCATGCTGGACCAGGCGCGGCGCGATCAGGCGGCGGGGTTGAACACCGCCGGTTTTGTATCTGGCTATCGCGGCTCCCCGCTGGGTGGCCTGGACCAGGAGATCTGGCGCAACAAGGCCCGGCTGGATGCGGGCCGCATCAAGTTCCTGCCCGCCGTGAACGAAGACCTTGGCGCCACCGCCGTTCTGGGCGCACAGCAGGCCCATCTGGACCCGCATGCAGAGGTCGAGGGCGTCTTTTCCATGTGGTACGGCAAGGGGCCGGGGGTGGACCGCTCGGGCGACGCGCTGAAACACGGCAACGCCTACGGATCGGCCCCCAAGGGTGGCGTGCTGGTGGTCGCAGGCGACGATCACGGCTGCGTCTCTTCCTCCATGCCGCATCAGTCCGACGTGGCTTTCATGGCGTGGTTCATGCCCACGCTGAACCCTGCATCGGTGGCCGAATATCAGACCTTCGGCGAATACGGATTTGCACTGTCGCGCTTTACCGGCACATGGGTCGGGTTCAAGGCAATATCCGAGACGGTGGAATCCGGTGCATCTGTCGATCTGGCGGCAGACCGTGTGTTCATCCAGCCCGATTACACCGCGCCATCGGGCGGCCTGCATGTCCGGTTGGGCGATCTGCCCTCCCCCCTGATCGAGAACCGACTGCACGACAAGCTTGAGGCGGTCGAAGCCTTTGTCGAGGCGAACCCGATCGACCGGCGCATCTATGACCTGCAAGATGCGCCCTTCGGGATCGTCACCACCGGCAAGGGCCATCTGGACCTGATGGAAGCACTGCGCCTGCTGGGGCTGGACGAGAACAAGTGCCACGCGCTCGGCATCGACATCTACAAGGTCGGCATGGTCTGGCCCCTGGCCCGGCGCGATGCGCTGGCCTTTGTCCGCTCCAAACGCGAAGTGCTGGTGATCGAGGAAAAGCGCGGCATCATCGAAAGCCAATTCAAGGAAGCCTTCTATGACTGGCCCGGCTCCAAGCCCGCGCGCATGGTCGGCAAACATGACGAGAACCTTGACGAACTGGTGCCCTGGACGGGCGAACTGTCACCGCTGAAGCTGGTCCCGATCCTCGCGGCACGGCTGCACGCCTTTTTTCCGGATGAAAACCTGCCGGACAAGGCAAAGGCCCTGACCGACACGCCGCCCATCCTGCTGAACGTGCCGGGGGCGACCCGTACACCCTATTTCTGTTCGGGCTGCCCGCATAATACTTCGACCAAACTGCCCGAAGGCTCCACCGCCAATTCCGGGATCGGCTGTCACGTCATGGCCTCCTGGATGGACCGCGACACCGCCGGTTTCGCCCAGATGGGCGGTGAAGGCGTGCCATGGATCGCGACCTCGCTGTTCAATGGCGGCAAGCATGTGTTCCAGAACCTCGGCGAAGGGACCTGGTATCACTCCGGTTCGCTCGCAATCCGGCAGGCGGTCGCGGCAAAGGCAAACATCACCTACAAGATCCTCTACAACGACGCTGTCGCCATGACCGGCGGACAACCCGTGGACGGCCCGGTCTCTGTCTTCGGCATCGCTCAGGCGGCGCGGGCCGAGGGGGTCACGCGTATCGCCATCGTCTCCGACATGCCGGAAAAGTTCACGCACGGCGACTTCCCCAAGGGGACCACATTTGACCACCGCCGCGATCTGGACACGGTACAGCGCGAATTGCGCGACATTCCCGGTGTGACCGTCCTGATCTACGAACAGATGTGCGCCACCGAGAAGCGTCGCAAGCGCAAACGCGGCACGCTGGAAGACCCGCCAAAGTTCGTGATGATCAACGATCTGGTCTGCGAAGGCTGCGGCGATTGCAGCCTTGAATCCAACTGCCTGAGCGTGGAGCCGAAAAAGACCGAGTTCGGCACCAAGCGCAAGATCAACCTGAGCACCTGCAACAAGGACTATTCCTGCCTCAACGGCTTTTGTCCCTCCTTCGTGACCATCGAAGGGGCGACGCGCCGCCGCAAGGCCGGTGCCGGTTTCAATGTGGCAGAGATGGCCCGCGCCCTGCCCGACCCCAACATGCCCGGGCTGGACGATCCCTATGACCTGCTGGTCACGGGGGTGGGCGGCACCGGCGTGGTGACCGTGGGTGCGCTGATCTCCATGGCCGCGCATCTGGAAGGCAAAGGTTCCAGCGTGCTGGATTTCACCGGTTTTGCGCAGAAGTTCGGAACCGTGCTTGGCTATGTGCGGCTGGCGCGCAGACCCGGCGACGTGCACCAGGTCCGCATCGAGGAAGGCCACGCCGACGCGGTGATCGGCTGCGACATGGTGGTCAGTTCCGCGCCCAAGGCATCGGCGCACTACCGCAAGGGCACCCGGATCGTGCTGAACCGGGCGGAAATGCCGACCGGCGATCTGGTGTTGAACCGCGATGCCGATCTGGCGATGGACCAGCGCGAGGCGGTGATCGCGGAGGTTGTCGGTGCCGGGAACCTGTCGGCCTTCGATGCCAACGCCATGGCTGAACGGCTGATGGGTGACGCGGTTTTTGCCAATGTCATGATGCTGGGATTTGCCTGGCAAAAGGGGCTGGTGCCGGTCTCGCTGACCGCGCTCTATCAGGCCATCGAGTTGAACGGCGTAGCCCCGGACCGAAACAAGGATGCCTTTGCCTATGGCCGCGTTATGGCGGCGAATCCTGCCAAGCTGGCCCTGCCCGAACCGACCCAGCCGGATGAAACGGTTCAGGGCCTGATCAAACGGCGCATGGCCTTCCTGACCGAGTATCAGGATACAGCCTATGCCCGGCGTTATGCCGACAGGCTGGCGCGTTTTGCCGAAACCGGTGCTGACGAGGACATGCAGCGCGCGGCGGCACGGTCACTGTTCAAGCTGATGGCCTACAAGGACGAATACGAGGTGGCCCGCCTGCACAGCCAGACCGGATTTGCCGAGCGTATCGCGGAAGAGTTCGAGGGCGACTACAAGGTGAAATACCACCTTGCCCCCCCGATGTGGCCCACGGGCCAGGACACGCGCGGGCGTCCCTTCAAAAGGATCTTCGGCCCCTGGATGGGGTCGGCCTTCCGGCTACTTGCGCGTATGAAGGGTTTGCGTGGCAGCTGGGCGGATGTCTTCTCCTACGGGGCGGACAGGCGGATGGAAGTGGCGCTGATCGGCTGGTACGAGGACCTGATGGACCAGGTGGCCCGCAGCAACCTCACGCAAGTGGACAAGCTGGCCCTGCTCGCCGCACCGAAGGATATCCGCGGCTATGGTCCGGTCAAGGAAAAGGCAGCCGATAAGGTCCGTGCCGAGGTCGAGGCGCGGCTAGCGGCGTGACGTTTTCTTCAAAGAAAACGGACCGGAGTTTTCAAAAACTCCGGCGCGCGGCATGGCCCGGCCAAGGAAGGGTGACCGGGCAGGTCCGCGCCGAGGTCGAAACCCGGCTGGCAGCGTGACGTTTTCTTCAAAGAAAACGAACCGGAGTTTTCAAAAACTCCGGCGCATGCGGCATAGCGGTCAGAAAGTCATAAATGGGGATCAAGCAGCATCCGTCAGACCATATCCCGGACCATTGCATAGGCCGCACGGTAGCGCGCGTGGCCATCCGCCATTGCCGCTGTCAAGGCCGGGTCGGGCTCAACGCTGCGCGCGATCGGGGGTTTGCCGGCAATCTCTGCACCTGCCCCGGTTGCCGCCATCTGGCCCAGACGCGCCGCCCCCAGCGCCGCGCCGAAATCGCCCGCCTGCGGCACCTCCAACGGGAATCCCAAGGTGCTTGCCAGCATCGCCAACCAATGGTCCGACCGTGCCCCGCCGCCCAGCGCCAGCGCGCTTTCGATCCGGGTGCCGGTTGCCCCCAGGGCAAGATTGCAGTCGGCAAAGGCATAGCTGACCCCTTGCAACACAGCACGGGCCGCGGCAGGGGCATCGGTGGCGTGATCCAGATGCAGGAACTGGCCCCGGATGGACGCATCGTTGTGCGGCGTGCGTTCGCCGCCCAGATAGGGCAGGAACAGGGTCTTGCCCGGTGCCTCCACGCTCCCCAGATCGCGGGTCAGATCGGCAGCGGATTGCCCGGTCAGGCGCGACAGCCATTCCAATGCATCGGTTGCCGCAAGGATCACCCCCATCTGGTGCCAGGTCTCCGGCACCGCATGGCAGAAGGTATGCACCGCCGTCTCGGGGTCGGGGCGATAGCCGTCGTTGGCGGCGAACAGCACACCAGATGTGCCCAGCGACAGGAAGGCGGTGCCATCGCGCACCACCCCTGCCCCGATGGCCGCCGCCGCATTGTCCCCGGCTCCGCCCGCGACCACCGCACGCGGCAGGCCCAGGTCTGCCGCAAGATCGGCACGCAACCGGCCCGAAACCCCCGACCCTTCGACCAGCGTCGGCATCTGGTTGCGGTCAAGATGGCAACCCGCCAGCAATTCATCGGACCAATCCCGCGCGCCGGTATTCAGCCAGGCTGTCCCCGCCGCATCTGACATTTCCGACACATGTTCCCCGGTCAGGAACAGGCGCAGATAGTCCTTGGGCAACAGCACCTTTGCGATCCGGTCAAAAATCCCTGGCTCATTCTGGCGCACCCATTCGACCTTGGGCGCGGTAAAGCCGGGAAACACGATGTTGCCGGTGATATCGCGAAACCGTGCCTGAGCATCCATCGCGGCGGCCTGCAGATGACTGCGGGTATCGTTCCACAGCATACAGGGGCGCAGCGGGGTGTCATCGGCACCGATCAGCGTTGCCCCATGCATATGCCCCGACAGGCCAATGCCCGTCACGCCCGAACAATCATGCGCAAACACCAGGGCCCGCAACGCCGTGACAGCAGCATCGCACCAGCTTTGCGGGTCCTGTTCGGACCAGCCATCACCGGGGCGCTGCACGCTGAGCGGCACCGCGTGTTCCGCCAGCACCTCATGCGCATCGTTCATCAGGATCGCCTTCAGCGAAGATGTTCCTAGATCAAGGCCGATGAACATCAAGCCGCCTCGCGCGGGTTCTTGCCCAGGATGATCATCGACAGGATATCATCTTCGGTCACATCCTCGACCCGTTCAGTCCCGACCATCTGGCCGTTCTTCATCACAGCTACGCGGTCGCAAAGTTCCATCATCTCACGCGTGTCATGGCTGATCAGGAAGATGCCAAGCCCCTGTTTCTTCAACTCCTGGATCAGTTCCGCAACCATCGCTGTCTCATGCACCCCCAGCGCCGCCGTGGGTTCATCCATGATCAGGATCTTCGCGTTGAAATAGACCGCGCGGGCAATCGCGACCGACTGGCGCTGCCCGCCCGACAGGGCCGACACCGGCTCTTTCAGTTTTTTGAAGTTGGGGTTGAGCCGCGCCATGATCTTGCGCGTCTCGGCCTCCATCCGGTCGTCATCGACAAAGCCCAGGCCGGTGGTCAACTCGCGCCCCAGGAACAGGTTGCTCGCCGCATCCAGATTATCGGCCAGCGCAAGCGTCTGGTAGATCGTCTCGATATTATAGTCGCGGGCGTCGCGGGGTGAATGGATCGTGGCGCGTTCACCCTCAATCCAGATCTCGCCGGAATCCATCTTGTAGGCCCCCGACAGCATCTTGATCAGGGTCGATTTCCCGGCACCGTTATGGCCCAGCAGGCCCACGACCTCGCCCGCGTGCAGGCTGATGCTGACATTATCGACCGCCTGCACCCCGCCAAAGGCGATGGAGACGTTTTTCATTTCGACCAAAGGCGTTGTCATCTACGTTGCCCCCATGTGTTTGAGGTGTCGCGCCAGAGGCGCGCAATAAATTTGAGGTGTCGCGCGAGAGGCGCGCGAAAAACAGGTGAAATATCGCTGGTGCTCCGCTTCATCATTTCGCCCCCACTCTCTTGCGATACTGAATGTCGATGAAGACGGCAAAGACCAGCACCGCGCCCACCACGATGTTCTGCAAGGGCGCATCGACGCCCACCATGGCCATCCCCGATTGCAGCGACTGCATGATCAGCGCGCCGAGGATCGCACCATATATCGTGCCGATACCCCCCGACAGCGCGGTGCCGCCAATCACGGCTGCGGCAATCACCCGCAATTCGTCCAGCGTGCCAAGGTCGTTGGAGTGGTTTGCCAGCCGCGAAGAGGCGACGATGGCGGATATGGCGCAGAGCACGCCCATCAGGGCAAATATCTTGACTGTCAGAAACCGCGTGTTGATCCCCGACAGTTCCGCCGCATCCGGGTTGCCGCCGGTGGCAAAGATATAGCGGCCAAAGCGGGTGCGCCGCGCAATCACCGTCATCACCACCGCGATGCCCAGCAGCAGCAACACCGAAATCGGCAGCCCGTAAACCGGGTTGCAGCCCTCGGCAACCTCGCAGCCGTATTTTGCCGGGTCCCGCGCCACCACGCGTTCAGGCACACCATAGTTGGTCAGGATCGCGATGAACCCCGCAATGGCAGCGGTGGCAATCACCGCCAGCGTCACCTCGGCCCAAAGCGGCTTGACCGGGAAGTCATGTGCCACCTTCACCCGCCGCGCGTTGAAGATCAGGATCACGGTGGCAACAATCGCGATGATGCCCAAGCCCCAGCTGAGCGGCCCGCCAAGGGTGCCGTTGATGCCGCCGAAGGTCATGAAGGTACTGTCGAGCGGTCCAATGGTCTGGCCTGCGGTCTGATACCAGCCCACGTTGCGCCAGATCAGGAAACCGCCCAGCGTCACGATAAAGGCAGGGATGCCCTGGTAGCCGATCAGCCAGCCGTTGAAGGCCCCGATCATCCCGCCAAAGATCACCCCGGCGGTGATCGCAATCCACGGAATTGCCCAATGGCCGATCTCCAGCCCCAGTCCGGGCAGCCAGCGCACCTGCGTCATGGCCATCAGCGCCGAACAGGCCGCCAGGATCGCGCCGACGCTCAGGTCGATGTGGCGCGTGACGATGACAAAGACCATCCCGGTCGCCATGATCGCAACCGAAGCCGTCTGGATCGTCAGGTTGAAAATATTGCGCGGCGTCAGGAAACGCCCTTCGGTCAGCACGTTGAACACCAGCGCCACCAGCACGAATGCCCCGATCATGCCCAGCAAACGGGTGTCGATCTCAAGCGAGTTGAGAAAGCTGCGCTTGGGGGCTGTCGGGCTTGGCCGTGTGTCTGTTGTGGAATCGGTCATGTCTCTGGCCTTCGCATATGGCGCGACCGGCCCTTGAGGGGCGGTATGGCGCGGTGCGGAAATAGGGGGTGTGCATCAACCTGCGCTGCGCGCAGATGAATGAATTGGGGGCGGCGCGGGCCGCCCCCGGATCGCGATCAGTTACAGGGTGCGGGACCGTCGGTCACGCCCTGGCACAAGGCCTCCTGGGTGATCCAGCCCGCGTCGGTCACGACGCTAAGGTTGTCGGCGGTCACCGGCACGGGGGCGAGGAACTTTGCCGTCAGCACAGAACCACCCGGCGATGTCCATTCCTGCGCACCTTCGACGGCAGACATGTCGGCACCACCGGCCAGTTGGACGGCGATTTCACCCGCAGCCTTGCCCAGTTCGCGCGCGTCCTTCCAGACAGAGACAGTCTGCGTCCCCTTGGCGACGCGGTTCAGCGCGGCGTGGTCGCCGTCCTGACCGGAAACCGGGATGCCCTCCATGCCCTGTGCCGTCAGCGCGGCAACAACGCCACCTGCGGTGCCGTCATTCGACGCCACAACCGCGTCGACGTTGTTGTCATTGGCGGTCAGGATCTGCTCCATGTTGCGCTGCGCGTTGGCGGGCAGCCAGCCGTCTGTATAGGCTTCATCGACGATGGTGATCTTGCCCGCGTCAATCGCTTCCTGCAGCACTTCCTGCTGGCCGCCACGCAGGAAATCCGCGTTCGGATCGGTGGGCGACCCCTTGATCATGACATAGTTGCCTTCGGGCTGTGCCGCAAACACGGCACGGGCCTGCATCCGGCCCACTTCGATGTTGTCGAAGGTCAGATAGAACGCGCGGTCGTCTTCGATCAGGCGGTCATAACCAACAACCGGAATACCCTCGTTTGCCGCCGCATTGATGGCCGGGCCAATCGCTGCGCTGTCCTGCGCGAGGATGATCAGCGCGTCGACGCCCTGCGCGATCAGGCTTTCCACGTCCGACAGCTGCTTGGCCGAAGATGACTGTGCATCGGCTGAGACATAGGTCGCACCGGCAGCTTCCAACGCGCCCTTGATTGCGGCCTCATCCGTCTTCCACCGCTCTTCCTGAAAATTTGACCAGCTCACGCCGATCGTCATGCTGTGACTATCCGCCCAGGCGAATGATGTGAATCCTGCGACCGCAACGCCAGCCGCGAGCATTTTCTTGAACATGTCGTCCTCCCTTATGATTCCCCCTGTCGCGCAGGAGGCGAGTCAGTTGACCCTGATAATAAGGTCGCTCAATTTATTTTAGCTGTCAAAATAATAATTCTCGTTTCGCCCGAATTTTCACATTTTTTTCTTCCCAAACGCCAAAGTCTTCGCCAAAATCATACATACCGGCCCAATATTGGGTGATTTATGTTTAGAGACTGAATTTATGGATGGCCATACAGCTGATCTCGCAGAGAACCCGCTGAAGGGATGCGGTCCGCAGCTGGGCAAAGGGCGGGCTGCGAATACCCCGCTGCGCGTCCAGATTTTCGATTATGTACGCGCATCCGGTTCCGCCGCAAGGGCCGACATCACCCGCGCGCTGGATATCAGCGCGGGTTCGGCCACCACCCTGACGGCAGACCTGATCACCGCGGGATTGCTGCGCGAGGTCACCGGCATGACCCGCGAGGCCGGGCGCGGACGCCCGCCTGTCGCGCTCCAGGTCGTTCCCGATGCGGCCCATGTTATCGGGATCAAACTGTCCTACAACCGGCACACCGCCGTCCTGACCGATTTTGCAGGCAACATGCTGGCGGATACGGCGCTGCCCACCAGCCAGGCCGTACATTCGATGCCGCAATTGCTGCAAGAAATCGACGCGTTGATCCAACAGATATTGACCGAAAGCGGAAAGGCCCTGTCTGACATTCGCGCCGTTGGCATCGGCATGCCCGGCATCATCGAATTCGACACCGGCACCATCGCATGGTCGGCCCTGCTGTCAGCGCGCGACCAGAACCTGCGCACCGCGTTCGCAACCCGTTTTGACATGCCGGTCTACATCGACAATGACGCCAATATGTTGACACTTGCGGAACTGTGGTTTGGTGAAGGGCGGCAGAAAAGCGATTTCGCGGTGGTGACCATCGAAAACGGTGTCGGCATGGGGCTGGTGCTGAACAACCGGCTTTATCGCGGCGCGCGGGGCATGGGCCTGGAACTGGGCCACACCAAGGTGCAGCTTGACGGCGCGCTGTGCCGTTGTGGCCAACGCGGCTGTCTTGAGGCCTATCTGGCCGACTACGCGCTGGCCCGCGAGGCGGCGACCGCCCTTGGCCCCGCGACAGCCACACCACAAAGCAACCAGATGCTGCTTGAAACCCTGTTTCAGAATGCCAAGGCGGGGAACCGCGCCGCCCGCACCATCTTTGAACGCGCGGGGCGGTATTTGTCGGTCGGCCTGTCAAATGTCGTGCAATTGTTCGACCCCGAGCTGATCATCCTGTCCGGGGAGCGGATGCAGTATGATTACCTCTATGCCTCGGAAGTGCTGACAGAGATGCAGGAACTGACCCTGTCAGAGGGCCGCGCCCCCTGCGAAGTGGCGATCCACGCCTGGGGCGATCTGGTCTGGGCACGTGGTGCCACCGCGCTGGCGCTGTCGGCGCTGACCGACACGCTGATTGGCGGAGAAGGGGAAACAACATGAGACGCGCAATCCTGCTGGCCTGCCTGATCGGCACCGCGGCACAGGCCGACCCGCTGTTCAAGGATATGTCCAGCGCCCTGCCGGATCACAGCTACACCGGCGGATGGGAGCACTTCGTCGGCGGTGGCGTTGCCGTGTTTGATTGTGACGGCGACAGCCTGCCCGACATCTTTGCCGCAGGCGGTGCCGCCCCCGCCACCTTGATCCGCAACCGGGGTCATTTCTGGTTTGACGCGGCCCCCCTGCCCCCGCTGACCGGCGTCACCGGGGCCTATCCGATCGACATGGATGCCGATGGGCGGATGGACCTTTTCGTGTTGCGCGCGGGCGAGAATGTCGCCCTGCGCGGCGGTGCCGATTGCAGCTTTGAGGATGCCACCACACAATGGGGCCTGCCGACCGATACACGGTGGAGCACCGCTTTCACCGCCTGGTGGGAAGGCGGCGACACCCGCCCGACCCTGGCCATCGGCAACTACGTGGACCGCAGCGACCCCGATGGCCCTTTCGAGGCCTGCGATGAAAACACGATCCTGCGCCCGGTCGCGGGCGGATATGAGGCCACACCGCTCACGCCGGGCTTCTGCCCCCTGTCGATCCTGGCGGCACGGGATGCGCGGCGCCGCCAGACGCTGCGCATCTCCAACGACCGGCATTATTACGTCAAGGGCGGCCATGAACAGATGTGGGACATCGCAGAGCGCCGTTTTCTGGGGCCTGAGGACGGCTGGCAGAACGTGGCGCTTTGGGGCATGGGGATCGCCTCGCGCGATATCACGGGGGATGGCGCGGACGAGGTGATGCTGACCTCGATGGGGGACCAGTTGTTGCAGATCGCACAGCCCGACGGCACCTATGCCGCCGCGCCCTATGCCATCGGCACCTACGCCCAGCGGCCGCATACCGGCGGTGACGGACGCCCCTCGACCGGTTGGCATGCCGAATTCGGTGATGTGGATAACGATGGCCGCGCCGATCTGTTCATCGCCAAGGGCAATGTGGACCAGATGCCGGGGCTGGCCACGCGCGACCCCAACAACCTGCTGATGCAACAGCCCGATGGCACCTTTGCCGAACGCGCGGCCCGGGCCGGGGTGGCCACTGTCAAGCGGTCGCGTGGTGCGGCGCTGGCCGATTTCGACGGCGACGGGCGGCTGGACCTGCTGGTGCTGAACCGCCGCGCCCCGCTGGAGATCTATCGCAATGTGACCACGGACACGGGCAACTGGCTTGCCGTCACGCTGAAGCAGGGCAATGGCAACCGCGACGCGGTCGGTGCCGTGATCGACCTGCGCACCGGACCGGCGCGGCAATCTGTGCAACAGGTGATCGGCGGCGGTCATGCGGGCGGGCAGATGCTGCCGCGCCATTTCGGGCTGGGCGCGGCAGAGAGCGCCGAAGTCACGGTCACCTGGCCCGATGGCAGCAGTTCAGCGCATGACCTTGGCGCGGGCACGACCCACGTTATCGACAAACCCTAGCGCTGCACCGGCAATCCACTGGGCACCGTCTCTGGGATGCCCAGACGCCCGTCAATTGCCACGGGGTCGGTCAGTGTGTCCAGAAAGGCGACGATTGCGTCCAGATCGGCTGGCGACATCTGAACCGATGGGGTCCGAACCGCCGCCAGTATCGCGGCAAGCTGTCCGGGGTCATGCATCACGGTGAAATCCTCGGCCTCGAAGCGCGGCAGCACGGCCTGCCCCTCGTCATACCGTTCAAGCCCCACCCCCGGGTCCGCATGGGCCGCGACGAAAGCGGCCAGATCACGGTGCCCGCCTGCGTGACCATAAGGCGCCGTCAGCGCCACGTTGCGCAGCGATGGCGTGCGAAAGGCATAAAGATTCGCCGGGTCGCCCGTCACGCGAAAACGCCCCTCGTCGCGGTCGTTGTCCTCGAAACTTGCGGATTTACCCGGGCCAATCTGCGGCGCGCCCATGGCGTGAAAATCATGATCGGTCAGGAACGGTCCGCTGTGGCAATCGGCACAGCCCGCCTTGCCATAGAACAGCTCCAACCCCGCCTGCGCCGCACCCTCAAGCTGCGCCTCGCCGCGCAACACCGCGTCGAAGGGCGCGGTATCGGACCGCCACTCATGCTCCATAAACGCGGCAAGCGCGTCGGAAATATCCGTGAAAGCGATGTCATCCGGGCCGGTCACATGCGGATAGACCGCCATAAAACTGTCGGCATAGGCGGGCAACGCCGCCACCCGGCGCGCGATCAGGTCCCAGGCACCGCCCGGCCCGGTGATCACCCCCTGCCGCACCGCGCGCGCCACGTCGTTTTCACGGTGCGATCCGGCCATCTCGTCCCGGCTGAGGACGGGAAACATGGTCTGCGCCGACAGGGCAGAGGCAAAGCCGGTGACCATGTCGGCGTCCATCGGGGTACGCAGCCCGCCGGGCCAGTCGGCATCCGCCTCTAGCCTGCCGTCATGAAACAACGAAGTGAATTCATGCGCGCCGAGGTTGAACAGACCCGGCGCGTTGCGCGGAATGCGCTCTTCCGGCAGGTTGTCCGGGTCCGCCTTCCGCTCGGGCCCCATACCGATACCGCCATCCCCCAGTGACAGAGACACCCCGTCACTGGTGCCGAAATCCGGGTGGTGGCAGCTTGCACAGGAAACGCTGCGGTTGCCCGAGAGGATGGCATCGTAGAACAGCAACTGGCCCAGCCGCGCCTCGTCCAGGTCGATGGGGCGGTAATCGCTGTCGGTCACAGGATCAGGCAGGGCCTGGGCCATCACCATGGCAGGCCAGAAGGCCAGCCCGGCCAAAACTGTTCGCAATGACAATATCGGTTTCATGCCCGCCAGCATAGCCGATGCTTGAACATAGAAAAGGGGTCAGGCGGTTTTGGCGTTGTATCAGATGTCAGGAAAACCCGGTTTTTGGTCACTCGCTGACCCGGAGCGCGGCGCTACCTCTGAAGGAGGGAGGCAGGGGCCAAGCGGACACTCGTGAAAAAATGCCGCGTAGGGCGGGATTGAGGCCTGTCCCCCGCGCGGAATCAAGGCCGCAGGCCGCCGCGCATCGCCGGGCCGTCCCCTGGCACGGCGATTTGGCTGCTGTCGTGTGTCACGCATAACTGGGAAGTGCATGGCTGCCATAAAGTGCCAGTCATGACGGTCGGATCGCCGCACCACGGCCCGTCGATGCGCGGCTTGGGGTTTCGTTGCAAAGGGCCGCTTCGTCCCGCTCACCTGACCTCGCCCCATGCCGCGCCAAAAGTCCGGTCTCGTTCGGAACCACCTGGCACGGCACCCTGACAGGATTCGGAAAATTCGACACGAAGTGTCAAGAATTCCCGGCATGCGACACGTCGAACTGGTGCTTGTGCTCTTCCGCCCAGGCATCCAGCGTATAGCGGAATACGGCCTTGCGCAGTTCAACCATCCGCGCGCGGCGTTCCTCCTGCGGCATGTCGAGCGCGGCAAGGATCGCATTGTCCATGGACCGGTGGGAAAACGGATTGGTGATCACCGCTGAATGCAGTTCGACCGCCGCACCCGCAAATTCCGACAGCACCAGAACCCCGTCCCCGTCACTGCGCGCGGCGACAAATTCCTTGCAGACCAGGTTCATCCCGTCCACCAGCGGCGTGATCCAGGCCACATCCGCCGCCATATAGTAGGACAACAACTGCTCGAACGGAATCGCCCGCGAGATCAGCGCGATCGGCTGCCATTCCAATGTGCCGAAACGCCCATTGATCCGGCCTGCGGTTTCCTCGATCCCGGTCTGCGTGCGCGCATAGGCCGACATTTTCCGGTCGGCGCTCACGGACACATGCATCAGCTTGACCTTGCCGCGCAGGTCCGGGTTGTCCTCCAGCACGCGCTCGAAACTCTCAAGCTGGTCGACGCCACCCTTGGTGTAATCGGTGCGCCCCACTGACAGGATCAGCCGCACATCGCCCATGCCATCGCGAATCTCGCGGGCCGTTTCCCTCAGCTCCGGTTCCTCCGACCGCCCAGAGATATATTCGGCGCTGACCCCGACCGAAGCCGAGCTGATCGCGATCTTGCGCCCGTCCTGGGTGATCGAGGTCGGCACGCGCCGCTCGCTCAGCGCGGTGCCGTCCGACACCAGATCGGGCGCGACATGGCCGATGGTGATGTCATCCAGATCGAACAGCGAATTGGCGACCGCCACGAAATTCGAGGCATAGCGCGGGATGTGAAAGCCGATGATGTCGCATTTCAGCAGGCTGTCCACGATCTCGCGCCGCCAAGGCAGCACGTTGAACATATCCGCCGCCGGAAACGGCGTGTGGTGGAAAAAGCTGATCGTCACGTCGGACCGCAACTGCCGCAGATACCCCGGCACAAGCCAAAGGTTGTAGTCATGCACCCAGACCCGCGCGCCCTTGCCCGCCTCTCGCGCGGCGGCTTCGGCAAAGGCCCAGTTCACCTCGCGAAAGGTGGGCCAGTCCACGGGGTCGTAGTTGAACTTTTCCTTGAAGCTGTGAAGGATTGGCCAGAACGCCTCCTTTGACGAAACGTGGTAAAAGCTTTTGACCTGCGCCTCTGTCAGCGGCAGGCGGGACACGTTGTAGGTGCCGTGGTTGTCGTTGATTTCGACCACCTTCTCAAAGCCGGGGTTGGCCGGATCTTCGGCCAGTTTCCAGGCGATCCAGGTGGCATGTTCGGCGGTGCCGAAAAAGCTCTTGAGCGTGGGCACGATGCCATTGGGGCTCTTGTTCTCGCGCAGGACCGTCTTGCCGTTTTCCTCGACCTCTTCGTAGGGCTGGCGGTGGTACACGATGACCAGATCAGATGACATCAGTCAGTATTTCCTTTGCATCGGGATGAAGATCAAAAGCGATCATGGCCTCGACGATCCCGGCAGCGCCGATGGCCTTGGCTTGGTGTATCCGGGGCAGATCCGGCAGTGCCTCGATCAGCGCGGCCTCCGACCCGCCAACTGCCACGGCGGGTGTGCCCGCAATCAGCATAGACAGATCGTTCAGCGTGTCACCAGCGGCCAGAACCCGTTCGGGCGGCAGCGACAGGTGTTCAAGCAGCCGCAACAGCGACGGCCCCTTGCTGACCCCGCGCGGCAGGACATCCAGGAATCGGTTGTCCGAAATCAGCACATCATGGCCCATCCCGGCGATCACCTCTGCGGCGCGCGGATCGTAGCTGTCGGGATCATAATCGAAACTGACCCGGTAGCGAAAGGCGGTCTTCTGCTCTGTCAGGCCGGGGAAAGACTTCAGTTCTGCGCGCACCGCATCACCGCTGTCATTCCACTGCGCGGCAATTTCCCTTTCCAGCGCGTCAATCGGCCTGATCCCTTTTTCAGGATGCACCTGCGCAATGCTGGTGCCCACGTCGCAGACGACATATTCGGGCCAGGGCAGTTCGTTGGACGAGCACATCTCATGGATGAATTCCGGGTCCCGGCCACTCACGAAAACCAGACCGACAGTATCCCGGTTGTCTTCGATCCAGCGGTACAGCGCGCGGCGGTCAGCCTGGGTGCCACCCAGGAAAGTCCCGTCCAGATCGGTGGCCAGTACAAATGGCTTGTCCATTACGCGGCCCCTCCGTCGAGACCGGTCATTGATTTATGCGCGGGGTTGTTCAGCGTCAGATCCATCGCACGCGGCTCCGCCGAGATCGGTTGGGTCCACAGGTCTGCAAAAGCCGCATTCAAATCGCGCCCCTCGTGCAGGATGCCGAACACAGTCTCGCAGATTGGCATTGCCACCCTGACCCGTTTCGCCAGGTCAATGACGGACCGCGCATTCGCCTCGCCCTCGACCACCACAGGCGCGCCGTCAAAGCACTGATCGCGCGGGATGCCCTGGCCAAGCTGCACCCCCAGCGACATGTTGCGCGATGTCTGGCTTGAGCAGGTCAGGGTCAGATCGCCCGTCCCCGCCAACCCGGTGACGGTTTCACGCCTACCGCCCAATGCCTCTGCCAGCACCTTCATCTCGTCCAGGCCGCGTGTGATCAGCGCGGCGCGGGTGTTCTCGGCAAATCCCGCACCTGTCATCATGCCGCAGCCGATGGCGACGACGTTCTTCACCGCCCCCCCGATCTCGACCCCAACCAGATCGTCGGAAATATAGGTCTTGAAGAAGCCCGTGCTCATCGACAGAGCCAATCGCGCGGCGGGGCTGTGCGCAGGTTCCAGCCGGTCCTTGTGGCTGAAGTCAAAGGCAACTGTCGCAGCGGTTGGATGGCCCAGCGCGGTTTCACGCGCAAAGGTCGGACCGGAGATGGTGCCGACCGGCACATGCGGCATCTCTTCCGAGACGACCTGAGACATCAGATAGCCTGTCTTGGGTTCGATCCCCTTGGTGCAGATCGCCACCGGTGTGCCGTCTTTGACCAGCCCGGAAATGCGCGAGGCCATGGCACGTACCGCACCAGAGGGCACCACCAGCAACACCGCGTCCGCGCCCTCCAGCGCTACCTCCAGATCGTCGGTTGCGGTCAATGACGGCGGCAATTCGATTTCGGGCAGGTATTTCGCATTCACATGAGTGGCGTTGATTGCACAGACCGTCGCACTGTCACGCGCATATAGGTGAACCACCCGACCCGCCTTTGCCGCGACGCTGGCCAGCGCCGTCCCCCATGCACCACCACCGATCACCGCGATCCGGGCATAGGGTTGTTCCTGTGTCGGCAGCACCTTGATTTCCGCTGTCATATCCTGGGCTCCTTTTGTGCTGACGCATCAACCCGGTCCTTGGCCCGGACCGACCTGCGCATCCGCTCGTCATGCTTAGCTACTGACCTAACGGCATGCCGTGTCAGTTCAATGCGAGACGCCGAGAAAGCCGAGAAACACGCAGGCTACGTCTGGATTTTGCCTAATTTTTGGGCAACTCGCGGAATGACGCGCAATCCTTGCTCAGGCCCTGCCCGGCTGACGCATCGCGCCGCCGCAGGATTAATGCGCTGAAATCATGTTATTTTCCAGACAAGATGGCCAGAATAAGCCGCCCCCGACCAGCGGACCTCGGCAGATATGCGCAATTTTCAAGCAAGCCCGCGCCCCGGTTTTTTTGACTTTCTGCATGTGCAGCATTACCTCTTTCCGAGTGGTGGAAACAGGAGTGAAACAAAAATGACAAAGACAGTTCGCACAGCAATTTTCCCGGTTGCCGGTATGGGCACCCGTTTTCTGCCCGCAACAAAGGCGGTGCCGAAAGAGCTGTTGCCGGTGCTTGACACGCCCCTGATCCAATATGTGATCGACGAGGCGCGCGACGCCGGGATCGAACGGATGATCTTTGTCAATCACCCCTCCAAATCCGCCATCGAACACTACGTCCTCGACGATATCGCCTTGGGAGAGACATTGTGCCAACGCGGCAAGAACAAGCTGGCGCAACAACTGCATGATGCCGCCCTGGACGAAAGCAAACATGACATCGTCTTTGTCCACCAGCACCAGCCGCTCGGCCTTGGCCACGCGATCCTCTGTGCCGCCGATCACGCGCTGCCGGGGGCAGTTGCCGTGCTGCTGCCGGACGATCTGATCCTCAGCCAGAAAGGATGCCTGAGCCAGATGATCGACGCCTACAAGACCTCGCCTGTCGACCATATGCTTGCCACCCTCGAAGTCCCGCGCGAGACCGTTTCAAGCTATGGCGTGCTGTCAATCGCCAGGCATGACAATGCGCTGGCCTATTGCGACGGGCTGGTCGAAAAGCCGGATGTGGATCTGGCACCCTCCACCACCGCCGTGGTCGGCCGCTACGTGCTGGACGGCGGCATCTTTGACACCCTGCGCAAACAGAAACCCGGTGCGGGTGGGGAAATTCAGCTGACCGACGCGATTGCCGCCGATATCGGCACAAAAACCGTTGCAGGCTATCGCTTTATCGGCAAACGGTTCGATTGCGGATCAAAGGACGGCATGCTGAGTGCGCAGTTGTTCCTGGCCCAGCAGGACGCGCAATTCGACCATGTGATCGGCGATTTCCTGAGTGCGAACCAACAGATGAGCGTCGCCTGACCGGACAAGCCACGGAAGGCCGGTAAAACCAGATATGACAGAGACAGAAGCCCCCGACCCCGACTGGTGGCGCGGCAGCGTCATCTACCAGATCTATCCGCGCAGCTTTCAGGACAGCAATGCGGACGGCATTGGCGACCTTCAGGGGATCGTGCAGCGGCTTGGCTATGTGGCCAGCCTGGGGGTGGATGCGATCTGGGTCTCGCCCTTCTACCGCTCGCCGATGAAGGATTTCGGCTATGACGTCAGCGATTACTGCGACGTTGATCCGATCTTTGGCAGCCTGGCCGATTTCGACGACGTGATCGCGGCGGCACATGATGCGGGGATCAAGGTGATCATCGACCTGGTGCTGTCGCATACCTCTGAACAGCACGCCTGGTTCGCCAACAGCCGCGCGTCGCGGGATGCGTCGCTGGCCGACTGGTACGTCTGGTCCGACCCGAAACCGGATGGCACCGCCCCCAACAACTGGCTGTCGATCTTCGGCGGTTCGGCCTGGCACTGGGACCCCCGGCGCGAACAATACTACCTGCACAACTTTCTGGCCTCGCAGCCCGACCTCAACCTGCACAACCCCCATGTGCAATCCGCCCTGCTGGAAGTCATGCGCTTCTGGCTCAATCGCGGGGTGGACGGGTTCCGCTTTGATACCGTAAACTTTCTGTTCGCAGACAAGGAGTTGCGCGACAATCCCGCGCTGGAAAAAGCGCGGCGCAGCGAAATCCTCACCCCTTCCGTGAACCCCTACAATTATCAGGATCACGTCAACTCCAAGAACCGCCCGGAAACGCTGGATTTCATTGCCAGTATCCGGAAATTGCTGGACGAATACGGTGCTGTCACCTCGCTGGGTGAAATCGGGGATGCCACAAAGGGTCTGCAACTGCTGGGACAATACACCAAGGGCGCGGACAGGCTGCACATGTGCTATGCCTTTGAATTCCTCGCCGCTGAACCGCTGAACGCCTCCCGCGTGGCAGAGGTTCTCTATACCATCAATCAGGTCGCGCGTGACGGCTGGCCCGCCTGGGCGTTCTCCAACCATGATGTGATGCGCCATGCCAGCCGCTGGGGTCTGTCCCCCGCCGCACAGCGGCTTTATGCAACCTTGCTGATGTGCCTGCCGGGGGCCGCCTGCCTCTATCAGGGCGAGGAGCTGGGCCTGGAAGAAGACGATATCTCTTTCGAGGACCTGCAAGACCCCTACGGCCGCGAATTCTGGCCCGAGTACAAGGGCCGCGACGGCTGCCGCACGCCAATGGTCTGGGACCAGAGCGAAAGCAACGCGGGTTTTTCCACCGGGGTGCCCTGGCTGCCGCTCAGCAATGAAAACCGCCACCGTGCCGTCCACACCCAAGAGGCGGAGCCGGGCGCCATCCTGCATCATTACCGCAACGCCATCGCCTTTCGACGCAAGCACGCGGCGCTCAGAACCGGGCGGCAGGAAGGTGTCTATGTCTTTGGCGACGTGCTGCATTTCCAGCGGGTGACAGAGGAAGAGACGATTTTCTGCGCCTTCAACATGTCAGACACACCGTCCATGCACAGCCTGCCGACAGGCACGTGGAAGACCATCGGTCGCAAGATCGGCAGCGCCAGCCCCTCGCCGGACGGGCGGTTGCACCTGGGCCCGTGGCAGGTCTGCCTGGCAAAGAAAATCAGCGAAGCGGCCTGAGCCGTCAGAGCGCCAGCCGGACAAAGATGATCGCAGCACCGGCGGCAAAAAGCCCCGCGCGCAGGGCGATGCCGCGCGGGGATATCAGCGCCGACGACATCAGCGCCAGCCCTGCCCCCACCTGTACCGCCGCAACAATCGCCAACAGCGGTGCCGCGCCCAGCGCGATGAGGTCAGGATTGGCGATCATCGCCAGCGGAATGACATAAAGGCCAAAGCCCAGCGACATCGCGGTCACCGCCACCTTCAGCCAGTTTTCCCCGATCATGCCCGCCGCGATGAACACCGCGCCGCAGACCGGCGGCGTGATGGTGGACAAAAGGGCAAACCAGAACACGAACAGATGCGCCTGCAAGGGCATCAGCCCCAGTTCGATCAGGGCAGGCCCTGCCACCGACACGCAGATCACATAGGCCGCTGTCGTCGGCACCTCCATCCCCAGCACCAGGCAGGCCAGCGCAGTCAGCAGCAGCGCGGGCCAGAGCATGCCGCCCGATCCCGACAGGATCAGCGAGGTGATCTTGACCCCAAGGCCCGTGATCGACAGCACGCCGATGATGATGGATGCGCAGATGATGATCGCCGCGATCATCGACACCTGCCTTGCCGCGTTGATCATGGCGCTTTCGATCCGCCCGCTGATCCCGCCCAGGGTGCCGATGCCCCGCGCGTTAAAGAACAGCAGGGCAAAGGCCGCAAGGATCGCCATCGTCGCTGCATATTGCGGCGTGACCTTGATCCAGAACATACCCCACAGCAGCACCGTGAACGGCACCGCAAAAAAGGCCGAGGTGATCAGCACATCGCGCAGGGCGGGGCGGTCTTCGGCCCGGATGCCCGACAGGTTCCCACGCGAGGCATAGGCGTTCACGCCAACCCAGACCGCCCAGAAATACAACAACGCAGGCAGCACCGCCGCCGCCATGATCGCCGTGTAGGGCACGCCAGTCAGCTCCACCATGACAAAGGCCCCCGCCCCCATCAGCGGCGGCATGATCTGCCCACCGGAGGAGGCCACAGCCTCCACCGCCGCTGCCAGCCGCTTGGGGTATCCCAGACGCGTCATCGCAGGCAATGTGATCGCCCCGGTGGAGGCGACATTGGCAGAAGCCGAACCGGAAATGGAGCCGAACAGCGCCGAGGACAGGACCGACACCTTGGCCGCCCCACCCTTGAGCCGCCCGGCAGCGGCGGCGGCCAGGTTCATGAAGCCCTGTCCCGCCTCGCCCGCATTCAGCACCGCACCAAAAATGACAAAGATCGCGACCACGCTGACAGAGACGCCGGTCAGACTGCCCCAGATGCCGCCTTCGGCAATGGTCAATGTGCCCAGAAAGCTGGCCAGTGGCGTGCCGGAATGGCCGAATTCGCCCGGAATATACTGCCCGAACAACCCGTAAAGCAGCGCCAGAAGCGCGACACAGGGCAAGGGCCAGCCGATGGCCCGGCGCGCGGCCTCAAGCACCACCACCAGCAGGGTCACGGCGATACCGGTCTGGAACGGCCCTTCCAGGAAACCGTATTGGTCTGACAGCATGTTATGCGACAAAGCCACCCAGAGGCTTGCACCGACGCCCAGCGCTGCCAGAACCGCACCACTGCCCCACATCAGCCGCGACTGCCCCGCCCCCAGCAGAATCCACGGCAGCGCCAGCGCAAGGTGCAGCGGGCGGCTGACCAGATTGGGCACCAGCCCCGAAAAGATCAGGCCAAGGTGAAAGACGACCAGCACAAGGGCCGCGAGAAAGGCAATAAGACGCATCAAGAGGCCTTTGACAGCAAGGAAGGGCGCGCCGGGTTTCCGGCACGCCGGGGGGCTTTACATCTGCGCGTCGCTCAGGGTCCAGCCCATTTCCTTGTAATAGCGCACAGCACCCGGATGCAGCTTGCTGGTGATCGTTTCCATCAACCCCTCGTCGACCGCGTTCCACCACGGCGCGGAGGCGCCCATCGCGTCACGCTGTTCCCAGAACGTCTTGGTCAGGGCGTAAGCGGTGTCATCGCTCATCCTGGTGGTAGCAAAGGCGACAACCGGCAGCGATGTGGTGACGATGTCGCTGGCCTGTCCGGCATAGGTGCCTTCCGGGATCACCAGCCTTGTCCGCTTGGTTTCCGCGATCTGTTCGTCACTCAGCGACAGGATGGTCACGCCGGTGGTTGCCGCCGCTTCAATCACATTGGGGGCCGGATAGGACCCGGCGGTCACAAACCCGTCGATCTGCCCGTTCTTGAGTGCGGCAACCGCGTTGGACAATTCCGCATCAGCCAGGTTGACCTTGCCCTGCAGCCCAAAGAGGCCAAGATACTTTTCACCCTCGGTCGCACCAAAGGACCCCTTGCCCAGCAGAATGGTCTTGCCCTCCATCCCGGCGAAATCGGTGACGCCGCTGGCCTCCGACATCACGAAATGCATGGTCAGGGACGGGATCGGGAACAGCGCGCGGATTTCGTCAAAGGCGGGGTCACCCTTGCCTTCGAACATCGCCTTGCCCTGCTGGGCAAGCCCCACCAGCGCAGGCGGCGTGGTAAAGACATAATCGCCCCCCCGCGCCCGGACTTCCATGACGTTCTGGACCGACCCCTGGCTTTCCTCGACAGTCACGATCACATTGCCATCGGTGCCGGCCTTCATCGCCTCGGCGATCTGCACGCCCATCTGATAATAGGACGATCCGGTCTTTGCGGATTTATAGGTCACACGCTCTTGCGCAGTGGCAAGGCCTGCGGTCACGACCAGCGCAAGGCTGGCCAGTACAGGTGTCAGTTTCATGGTAAATTCCTCCCTCGGAAATGTCTGCGGCCACTGTTCCACTGTCCGCGCCCGGCTTCAAGCCGCGAGGTTGGCGCTGATCACGCCAGAACTTGTTCCAGTGTATAGCCAAAGGTCGCGGCCCGCGCGCCGCAGATGTCCCAGATCCGACGTGCCTCTCCCGCATCCATGTCGATCACACTGGCACGCCTGGCATCCACCTTGAGGTTCGGCGCATCGGCGGGTGGCGCGCGGTGCAGGAACCCTGACAGGGCGGCGGCAACCGCCTCGGGACGCTCCAGCGTATCCTCGAACCGGACGATATGCAGCGCAGGATCACCATCGAAGCAGCGTGCCATCAGGTCCGCCTGATGCAACCAGCTGTAGGCATTGTGGATATGTGCGCTGTCCACCTCGATCAGTGCGGGATCGCGCCCGGCATGGACATAGGCCGCAGGCAGTGCCGCCCGACCCATCGGGTTGTTCATGCGCGATGTCATATGGGTGCGCCGCAGGCTGGCACGCACCGGATGGCGCACCAGGTGCAGGCATTGCGCCTGCGGAAAGGCCGCCTTGGCGAGATCGCAGATCAGTGTGGTTTCGGGCAGTTTCCAGCCCCAGTATCCGCTTTCGACCCGCCCGGCGCGGGCCAGCACTTCAGCCGCCGTTTCATGCAGGCGCTTGATATAGGCTGCACGCCGGGCGGCATCGGGCGGCGCATCCCCTGACATCACCTCGATCGCAATGGCATAGACGGTCTTGACCCATTCCACGGAATCAAAGCTCTTGTTGATGTCCGACCCCAGGAAAACGCCCTGCCCCTGGACAAACTCCGACAAAAGCCGCGTGCCGCCGCCGCCCCGGCCCAGCAGAATGACAGGGCGGGTTTCGTGCATCGGCTGGCCACCGGGGCCCATGATGGCTGATGAACTGGAGGTCATGTGCGGCATCCCCGTCTTGCGCGCGCCGGGAAAATTCCCTGGCCCTGTGTACCGCCGGGCGTGCCAGCCTGAAAGGCCCCGGATATGCCGGTTCCGATCTGTTGCCGACAGGTCGCGCGCGCTGCGGCTGGCATGATCCGTAACAGACCTGCCAGCCGCAGGGTCGCCTGTCAGCCCTCTTCGGTCGGGCCGCCCGCCTCTTTCCAGCCGGGGAAGCCGCCGATGTTGGTCACATTGGTGTAGCCCATGTTCTGCAAGGTCTTGCCCGCCAGTGCCGCCTGGCCACCCGCCCCACAGATCAAATAGATTTCGCCATCCTTCTTCAGCGCGGGGTTGTAGAACTGCTCCATCGCGGGATCGGCGCGGAATTCGATCATGCCGCGCGGAATCCGCTGTGCCCCCTTGATGGTTCCGCTTTTTGCAATGTCGCCGCTGTCGCGCACATCGACAAAGACACCGCTCCCCGCAGCATGTTTCGCTATTGCGTCGGCCGCAGCCATCTTCGGTACGGTTTCATTGGCTTCATCGAGATAGTCTTTTGCGGATTTCATCATCGCTCTCCTTCATTGCGTCCTTTGGGGAAATAGCC
This sequence comes from Sulfitobacter sp. EhC04, assembly GCF_001650875.1. Classification (GTDB taxonomy): domain Bacteria; phylum Pseudomonadota; class Alphaproteobacteria; order Rhodobacterales; family Rhodobacteraceae; genus Sulfitobacter. The sequence continues at coordinate 222,924 of NZ_LXYI01000001.1, read as the reverse complement.
CGGTCGCGCGACAAGGCGATGGCAAACAGCGCGCCCTCTTGCCGGAAAATGCCCCGCTGCGGTCAAAGTTCCTGACCTTTCTTGCGCAGTTCCTCCAGCAGCCCGCGATAGATCTCGCTGCTGTCGCCGCCGCCGAAAATCGCAGCCCCACCAGCATAGGTCGTGCCATAGGTGCGCGCCACGGTGATTGTCTGAACCAGGCCGGACAGGAACTGATCCTTTTCAAGCGGTGACAGCGGATGAATGAAGACCCCCCACAGCCGCCCATGTGCAATCGCATAGCGCGCATCGAGGGCCGCATCGAAATTTGCCTGCATCAGGCGCAGCAGATCCGCCTCTGTCAGGCCCTGCACGCTGGCGATGGGCACCATGGCGCGCATCCGGTCGGCCCGCACATCCGTGATCACGATCACCGGAATATCCTCAAGCGTGAATTCCATTGCAGGCCCCTGCACCCGCATATCCGGGTCCAGCGCCGTGATGATTGCCGCCAGCCGCGTCAAGGTCATCGGTGCCTCGGCCTGCCGCTCCTGCGGGGCTTCCGGCACCGCAGGAGCGGTGGTTTGCGCCAGCAGGGCAGCGGGCATCAGCAGGTTTACAACGACGAAAGCCGGGGCAAAGACGCGGTACATAGCAATCTCCTCTGCCCCATCCTGCGCCGGAACAGACTGAAATACACGTCACCTCTGAGTGAACCGCGCCGCAAGGGGGCTCAGGCAGAGCCAGCCATCTTTGCCTCGATCAGGGAAATGGCAGTCTCGACGGCCGCCGCGATCGCCATGTCCGATGTGTCGATCCGCACCGCATCATCTGCCGGCTTCAGCGGCGCATCCGCACGGCCCATATCCCGCGCATCGCGGGCCTGAACATCGGCCAACACCTCGTCAAAGGTGGTCTCGACCCCCTTGCCCTGCAATTCGGCAAAGCGTCTGCGGGCGCGGACATCCGCATGGGCGGTGACAAAGAGTTTCACCTGCGCATCCGGGCAGATCACTGTGCCGATGTCGCGCCCGTCCAGCACCGCCCCCCCGGCACGGGTGGCGAAACTGCGTTGAAAGTCAACCAAAGCCGCGCGCACTTCCGGCACTGCCGCAACCCGGCTGGCCGCCTGCGCAACCTCGGGCGACCGCAGCCGGTCGTCTTCCAGATCACCGGGAACAAGCGCCTCTGCCGCTGCCTGCGCGGTGGCGCCATCCAGCACCTTTGCCCCCACCGCACGATACAGCAGCCCCGTATCCAGATGGGCAAACCCGAAATGCCGCGCCACCGCTTTCGAAATCGTCCCCTTGCCCGAGGCCGCAGGCCCGTCGATGGCCACCGTGAACCCGCTCAACCTCATCCCTTGCTCCGGCTGATCTGCGCACCCAGTGCCTGCATCAACGGCTCGAAGATCGGAAAGGAGGTCGCAATCGGCCCCGCGTCATCCACCTGCACCGGAGACTGCGATGCCATCCCCAGGATCAGGAACGACATGGCGATGCGGTGATCAAGCTGGCTGGCACAGGTCGCCCCGCCCGCCACATTGCCATGCCCCCGGCCCGCGACAACCCACCAGTCCGGCCCTTCCTCCACCTCGATCCCGTTGGCACGCAGCCCCTTCGCCATCGCGTCGATCCGGTCGCTTTCCTTGACCCGCAATTCCTTGACGCCGCGCATTTCCGTGTGGCCTCTGGCAAAGGCCGCAACCACCGACAGGACCGGGTATTCGTCGATCATGCTGGCCGCACGTTCGGGCGGCACCGCGATGCCTTTCAGATCGGGCGAAAACCGTGCGCGCAGGTCGGCCACCGGCTCGCCCCCCTCGACACGCTCGTTCTCATAGCTCAGATCAGCGCCCATCTCGCGCAGCGTGGTAAAAAGCCCCGCCCGCGTCGGGTTCAGCCCGATCCCCGGCACCAGCACATCAGACCCCGGCACGATCAGCGCCGCACAGACCGGAAAGGCCGCCGAAGACGGGTCGCGCGGCACCTCGATATGCTGCGGTTTCAGCTCCGGCTGCCCGGTCAGCGTGATCTCCCGCCCGTCATCGGTCTCCGCCACCGTGATCTCGGCCCCGAAGCCCGCCAGCATCCGCTCCGTATGATCGCGCGTGGCCTCCGCTTCGATCACAACGGTCTGGCCGGGCGCGTTCAGCCCCGCCAGCAGCACCGCCGATTTCACCTGCGCCGACGGCACCGGCACCACGTATCGCACCGGCACCGGTTCCACCGCGCCGACCAGCGTCATCGGCAGCCGCCCGCCCGTCCGCCCGATCGCCTGACAGCCGAACAAGGCCAGCGGGTCCGTCACCCGCGCCATCGGCCGGCCATTCAGACTGGCATCCCCGGTAAAGGTCGCGACGATGGGCGAGGTCGCCATCGCCCCCATGATCAGCCGCACGCCAGTGCCGGAGTTGCCGCAGTCAATCACGTTCTCCGGCTCGGCAAAGCCGCCGACGCCGACCCCGTGAACCGACCATTTGCCGCCGCCCAGATCCGTCACCTCGGCACCAAATGCCCGCATCGCCCGCGCCGTATCCAGCACGTCCTGCCCCTCAAGCAGGCCGGTGATCGTGGTTTCTCCCACAGCCATCGCCCCCAGAATCAACGATCGGTGCGAAATCGACTTGTCGCCGGGCACTTCCGCGGTGCCGGTCAGCGGCCCGCAGGCCTGCGAAGTCATCGGAAGTGGGTCACCATGGGCTGACATCTGAAGGTCCTTACCTGTTTCCGGGCGGTTTTAACCCAGCCTCCCGGCAGCGTCCATGCCAGCCTGCCAGCTTCATTGTTCCGATAAATATACCAGAGCGCGAGACAGCGTCTCGCACCGATTTGGCAGCGCCAAACCAATCAAATCGAATGCGGGCCGCAGGCCCGCGCCTTTCGGTCACACCCGGCGGAAAGTCAGGTAATGCGGTGTCCGGCCCTCGCGCAGGGCCTTCTGCTCATAGCGCGTGGACAGCCAGTCATCCCAGGGCGCGCGCCAGTCGCCCGGCCCCTCGGCCAGCCATTCAAACCCGAATTTCGGCACTTCCTCCAGGGTCTGGCGCACATAATCCTCGATGTCCGTCGCCACCCGGAAAATCGCCCCGGGCTTCAGTACCCGCGCCAGAGGCACAAGATGCTCTTCGGTCACAAAGCGCCTGCGGTGATGGCGCGCCTTGGGCCAGGGATCGGGGTAGAGCAGAAACGCCCGCGCGACCGAGGCCTCCGGCAGGACATCGAAGAGATCGCGCGCATCGCCGGGATGCACCGCGAGGTTCGACACGCCTGCGCGCCGGATCTTGCCCAGCAGCATGGCCACGCCGTTGATGTAAGGCTCACAACCGATGATGCCGACATCGGGGTTCGATGCGGCCTGATGCACCAGATGTTCACCGCCGCCAAAGCCGACCTCAAGCCAGACCGGCTTCTCGCCGAACAGGCCCGGCAAATCCAGCGGGCTGCGGGCGGGGTTATCCTCCCAGCTCACCGCACCGGGCGACAGGGCGCCCAGATCTTCATCCAGATAGGCTTTCTGCGACTTTTTCAGGGTCTTGCCCTTGAGGCGACCGTAGAAATTCCTGCGGGGTCTGACGGGATCATTCATGCCCCGCGCTTTAGCGCCCTGCGGGGGTTCCTGCAAGCCGCCGTTGCAAGGCGGCCTCCCCCGCGACTGGACCCATCCATCGAAACAAGAAAGGCGGCCCCGGTGGGGGACCGCCTGATCCGATGATCCTCACCCGGTTCCCCACAGGGAACCCGGCGTGCCAGCCGCCTGTCTGCTCAGACCGCCGCTTTCAGCTTGTCTGCCAGATCGGTGCGTTCCCAGCTGAAACCGCCATCCGCCTCGGGCGCACGACCAAAGTGGCCATAGGCAGAGGTGCGGGCATAGATCGGCTTGTTCAGTTCAAGGTGCTCACGAATGCCGCGCGGCGTCAGGCTCATTGCCGCGCGAATTGCCTTTTCAACCGCCGCATCCTCGACCTCGCCGGTGCCGTGGGTGTCGCAATAGATCGACAGCGGCTCGCTGACGCCGATCGCATAGGACAGCTGGATCGTGCATTTGGTCGCCATGCCGGATGCCACGACGTTCTTGGCAAGGTAGCGCGCCGCATAGGCGGCGGAACGGTCCACCTTGGTCGGATCCTTGCCCGAAAACGCGCCACCGCCATGCGGGGCGGCACCGCCATAGGTGTCCACGATGATCTTGCGGCCGGTCAGGCCTGCGTCCCCGTCGGGGCCACCGATCACAAAGACACCGGTCGGATTGACGTGCCAGACGGTATCATCGGTCACCCAGCCTTCGGGCAGAACCTCAAGGATATAGGGTTCCACGATGGCGCGGATGTCATCGCTCGACTGGCTTTCGGATTCGTGCTGGGTGGACAGCACAATGGAACTGACACCCACCGGCTTGCCATTTTCGTAACGCACGGAAAGCTGGCTCTTGGCATCGGGCCGCAGGGTCGGCTCGGTGCCGTCCTTGCGCACTTCGGCCAGGCGGCGCAGGATCGCATGTGCATAGTGGATCGGTGCCGGCATCAGCTCGGGCGTCTCGTCGGTGGCGAAACCGAACATGATCCCCTGGTCGCCTGCGCCTTCGTCCTTGTTCTCGGCCGCATTGACACCCTGGGCGATATGCGCGGATTGCTCGTGCAGCAGATTGGTGATTTCGCAGGTCTCGTGGTGGAACTTGTCCTGCTCATAGCCGATGTCCTTGATGCAGGCGCGGGCGATATCTTCGATCTTGCCCATATATTCGCTCAGCTTGGCCTTGTCGGACAGCCCGACCTCACCGCCGATCACAACACGGTTTGTTGTCGCAAAGGTCTCTGCGGCGACGCGGGCTTCGGGTTCTTCGCTAAGAAAAGCGTCAAGAACCGCGTCGGAAATGCGGTCACAGACCTTATCGGGGTGACCCTCGGAAACGGATTCTGAGGTGAAAATGTAGTTTTGTCGGGACATGTCGTGCTCCAAATGAATACCAAGACGCCACGTCAGGAAGCCGTTGTGGCGCGATTGGGTTGGCTTACCCGGGCTTCATACAGGCGTCAATCGCTTAGGGGCGCTCAACAGAAATCGGCGGCGCAGTGATGCGCCAAACGCGGGTTTACGCCCGGTTCCGACGCAGCGCACGCCAGCCACACAGCGCCAACGCGATGATCACAAACAGGGCAACAGGCAGATCGCCGCTGCGCGCATAAAGCGTCGCGGCCCCCGGCGCGGGCAAGGCGGCGTCAATGAAACCGGCGGTATTCAGCGGCAGGCTGGCCGTGATCCTGCCCTGCGGGTCGATCATCGCGGAAATGCCGGTGTTGGCCACGCGGGCCAGCGGCAGGCCCTGTTCGATCGCGCGCATCCGGGCCTGGGCCAGATGCTGGCGCGGCCCGGCCCCCCGCCCGAACCAGGCGTCATTGGTGATCTGGATCAGGAAATCCGGCCGTTCAGGTGCGGCGTTCACGTCATGGGCAAAGACGGCCTCGTAACAGATCAGCGGCAGCGCATGGCCCAGCGGCCCGAAATCCAGCAGCCGCGCCCCCGGCCCTGCGGAATACCCGTGGCCCTGGTTCGCCGCCAATCCATAGATGCCAAAGCGGGCCAGCAGGTCGCCCAGCGGCATGTATTCCCCGAAGGGCACCAGGTGGTGCTTGTCATAGGTCTGGGTGACGGCACCGCCTTGATCCAGGGTGATCATCGCGTTGAAGTAGCGCAGCCCGTCACTGCGCTGCACGCCCAGCGCCACCGGGGCCGCCGCCCCCGCGCGGGCGATTTCCTCAAGCGCGGTGCCCGCCCACTCAAGGCTCCACGGAATTGCGGTTTCCGACCAGAGCACCAGATCAGGCGCTGCCCCCGTCGGTGGGGCGGCGGTGAAATCCAACTGCCGCTGGAAGAAGACGGGGATCTTTTCGGGGTCCCATTTTTCCTTTTGCGGGGCATTGGGCTGGACCAGTCGCACCGTATGGCCCGACAGCGGGGCATCGCCGCGCATGACCGGCAGCAGCAGCGCCAGCAAGGTGACCAGCACCACTGTTTCGCGCAGGATGCGCCAGCGCAAGGCGCGCGGCCGGTCTGTCAGCCCCGTCGCCGCCCAGACCGCCACACCGATCAGGATCGCATTCAGCCCGTGCGGCCCGATCCAGGCCAGGCTTTGGCCCGCCAGAACCCCCACACCGGCCTGTGCCGGGCTGGCCCATGGGAAGCCGGTAAAGATATAGGCGCGCAGCAATTCGGCGGCTGTCCAGCAGGGGATCAGCGCCCAGGGGCCTGCGCGCGACAGCCTGCGGGCGCCCCAGAATGCCACGCCCCAGAACAGCGCCATGCCCGCCGCCATGAACACCAGCGCAAAGGGGGCCATCCAGCCGTGACGTGCCACATCCACCATGAAAGGCGACACGATCCATTGCAGCGCATGCATGAAATAGCCAAGGCCAAAGGCCCAGCCGACGAGGGCCGCCTGCCGCGGCGCTGCGCGGCCCTGAAACAGCCAGACCGCGCCGATCATCCCCAAAAGCATCAGCAGCGGCAGATCATAGGGTTGCTGGCCAAATGCGGCCCCTGCCCCGAACACTGCCGCCAGAAGATATGCCTGCCACGCCGTCAGGCGCTGGGTCATCCCGAGGCCCCAGTGGTGCGCACGCGCAATCGTTTGATCCGGCGCGGATCGGCGTCAATCACCTCGAATTCCGGCCCATCCGGGTGCAGAACAACCTCGCCCCGCGCAGGCACCCGCCCCGACAGCATGAAGACAAGCCCGCCCAGCGTGTCGATCTCTTCCTTGTCCACATCGTCGTGGTCGGTCAGGGAATGCCCGATCTCGGCCTCGAAATCCTCAAGCGGGGTCTTGGCCAGGGCAAGGTAGGTGCCGGGCTTTTCCTTGGTCCAGTATTTGCCTTCGTCGACGTCGTGCTCGTCCTCGATCTCACCGATGACCTGCTCGATCAGATCCTCGATGGTCACCAACCCGTCCACACCGCCGTATTCGTCGATCACCAGCGCCATGTGCCGCCGTTCCGCCTGCATCTTGGTCAGCAGGACGCCGATGGTCATGCTGGGCGGCACAAACAGCAAGGGACGCGCCATTGCCGCCAGATCGAAGTCATGGGCTTCGCCATTGAACCCGTATTGCAGCGCAAGATCCTTGAGATGTGCCATGCCGACAGGCGTGTCGAGGGTGCCATCATAGACCGGCAGCCGGGTCAGGCCACTTTCCTTGAACACCTGGACCAGTTCGTCCATCGTCGCCGTGACCGGCACCGCGATGATATCGGCGGTGGGAATCGACACGTCATCGACCCGCATCCGCCGCAGGTTCATCATGCCGCGCGCGCTGACCCTGTCCACCGGGGGCTGCGTCAGTTCGCTGTCATCATCTGAATCGGAGGGGCTGAGCGCCCCGATCACACGAGAGAAAAAGCCGCCCTGCCGGGCATTGCTGTCGTCGTGTTCGTCCAAGTTGTCTTCGGTCAGCGCGCTCCGCGCTGCACTAGAAGATCCGTCTGTATCGCCCATTGGGTCCTGTCTTAGTATGCGGGCAAATGCCCCTTCAGTTCCTATATGGGTCATTCAGACCCATTTTGCCAAGTATTTTGACCTCCAGCCCTTCCATCAGGGCCGCATCGGCGTCGGTTTCGTGGTCATAGCCGAGAAGATGCAACACTCCGTGCACCACCAGATGGGTGACATGGTCGGTCACCGGCTTTCCGGCAGCCTGCGCTTCGCGTTCGCAGGTGTCAAAACTGATCGCGATGTCGCCCAGTTCGTACAACCCGTCAAGGCCGGGTTTCAGCGCTTGCGGATTGTCGCCGGGGGCGTCAGCCGCGCGTTCTTCTGCGGGCCAGCTCAGCACATTCGTGGGTGTGGGCTTGGCCCGGAAGTCTCCGTTCAGCACCGCGATGCGCGCATCGTCGCAGGCCAGCAGCGTGACCTCGCACCTGTCGGGGTCAAGCGCCAGATGGGTCAGCGTGGCGCGCAGAGCCGTTTCGGCAAGCGTCTCCAGCGCCAGCGCGTCCCAACGCGGGTCCTCGATCACGACCGACAGGTCATCCACGGCGCACCGCCCGGTGACATTCTGCCCGGCACCCGGCGGCGGGCGTCAGGAAATTGGCTCGATCTCGCTGCATCAGCCGGTGCCCGTATCCGCCTCGTAGGCCTCGATAATGGCGGCGACCAGCGGGTGGCGGACCACATCCTTTGAGGTGAAGTAGTTGAAGCTGATCTTGGGGATGGTTTTGAGCAGCCGTTCCGCATCCGCCAGCCCCGAGGGGACGCCGCGCGGCAGGTCGATCTGGGTCCGGTCGCCGGTGATCACCATGCGCGACCCTTCGCCAAGGCGGGTCAGGAACATCTTCATCTGCATCGACGTGGCGTTCTGCGCCTCGTCCAGCACGACAAAGGCATTGGCCAGCGTTCGCCCCCGCATGAAGGCCAGCGGCGCGATCTCGATCCGCTTTTCCTCCAGCAGTTTGGCCAGTTGCTTGCCCGGCAGGAAATCGTTCAGCGCGTCATAGAGCGGCTGCATGTAGGGATCGACCTTGTCTTTCATGTCGCCGGGCAGATAGCCCAGTTTCTCCCCCGCCTCGACCGCCGGGCGGCTCAGGATGATACGGTCCACATGTCCGCCGATGAACATGCTGACACCCACCGCGACGGCCAGGTAGGTCTTGCCGGTGCCGGCAGGGCCGATGCCAAAGGCCAGTTCATTGTCGAACAGCGATTTGACATAGGCCTTCTGCGCCGCTGTGCGCGGCTCGACCCGTTTCTTGCGGGTCTGGATCTCGACGGTTTCGCCGATCTGCATTTCGATCTGGTCGCCCTGCCGCACCCCGGTGCCCGCATCGGAGCCGCCCATGCGCAGGGCGCTGTCGATGTCCGCAGGTTCGACCGAGCGCCCGCCTTCCAGCCGGGCATAAAGCGTGTTCAGCAGGCGGGCGGCGCGGTCCGCCGCATCCGCGTCGCCCAGCACGCTCAGGTGATTGCCCCGGCGCACGATCTGCACCTCAAGCGCCTTTTCGATGGCAGCAAGATGCGCGTCGTAGGCACCGCATAGGTCGATCAGCAGGCGGTTGTCGGGAAATTCAAGCACACGGTCCACCGGGATATCCGGCGCAGTGGTCAGGTCGCTTGGGGTCAAGGGAGGCTCCTTGTTTGGGTCATGAAGCTGAACTTAGGGGAGTCGGTTAATGCAAGCATAGAAAAAGGGCCGGCGTGTGCAACACGCCGGCCCCGAAATTGCGACAATTGAGGTCAACTCAGTTCGGGTCCCGGATTTTGGAGCCACCTTTGAAGTCACCCACAGTGTGGTTCGGCGGTGCGACGCCAGAACAGACCGGCTTGCCATATTTGTCCAGACGCTGTGACAGGTATCCTTCGACACCATCGTCGATGATCCAGTGGTCACAGCCGTTCGGGTCGACCCAGATGCCCGCCTGAAGCTGGCTCAGGTGTTTCTTGTCGATGCCCCGGTCCACGGACTTGTCCGACGGATATCCACGGCCAAGGCCACCTTCGTAATCGGCGCAGGCTGACAGGCCAAAGGCACAGGCGGTCACCATAAGAATTTTAGTTTTGATCACGTGACTGTCCCCTTAGCGAATGCAGATGATTTCGACGCGGCGGTTCTTGGCCATGCCTGCGGCAGAGTTGTTCGGTGCTGCTGGCAGCCGCTCGCCATAGCCGCGCACATCTGCAATCCGGGCGCCGGATTGGGATGCGATCGCGGCAACCGCATTGGCACGGTTGTAGCTCAGACGCATGTTATAGGCATCAGAGGCGCGGCTGTCGGTATGCCCGGTGATGATGTAGCTGACGGCACCGGTGGTCTGAAAGAAATTCATCAACCGTGCACGGCCCGCCTTGTGAATGCGGTAGCTGTCTGTGGCAAAGAACTGGTCGGTTTCCATCACACCGCAGACGTTGCCCCGGTGGCAGACCGGAATGCCCTGACGGCTGACATGCGGCGACATATACCCTTCGGCACCGTCATCCATCACCCAATGTTCGCAGCCATCGGGATCAACCCAGATGGTCGGGACATAAACCCCTTTGTCGCGTCCCGATTGCGACCGTGTCTGTGCGTCGGCAGCTGACGCTTGCAAGGCGATTGCCGCCACCAGCGACAGGCTCGCCACGGTGCGGATCGCTTTGGAGATAATATTCACCACAGCATTTTCCTTTTTTATTCCCCCACGATAGAGCCATCCTGCCCTTGGTTCAGAACAGCCCCGCATATTCAGCGAGGTTAGGTAAATTTTACCAAGCTGTGAAGCGTGTATCACAAATTTCCGCCCTGTTTGTGCCGCGCAAACAATGAAATAGCGGTTTTCTTTCATGAATGACTTGAATTGCGCAGTCTAAATCACCTTTCCAACGCCGGTTCCGCCGACGAATGGCGCAATCGGAAGCCAGCATAGCTGCAAAACGAATCTCGCTTTGGCAACTTGCCGCCGTGGCACGATCCATCATGCCCGGCCCGGACGGCCCGGCCACAGCGATTTCCTGTTTCACCCGGCAGGGTTACGAACCGGCATTGCCTCACCAAGGAGAGTACAGCCCCCTGCAACACACGCCAGGGTGGTGTCCGAGTACTATTGAACACGAAGTAGAAACAATCCCAAATACCAATCCAGATTGTCTACTTATGGCCTGCTATCGTTGAAGAATTCACTTGAAATGCCCCAATTCTGCCTTAATCGTTAATTCATTCCGTTCACGTCGCGATGGCCAGGCTGCTAACTGGTTTTCGCAACAACCGACCAAAACGGGCTGCAAGGCCAAGGCTATCGGCCATAACACTGGGGTGTGGGAAATGATCAAGAAAATTGTACTGGCTGCTGTCGTGGCAGCCCTGGGGGTGCCGGCATTTGCGGACCACAAAAGACATACGACCTACAGCTATCACTACGGCAATTACGGGCCATCCGGCAACCGCATCGTGGTAAGCTGCTGGCGCGGTCCGTGGCAGGAGGTGATCTGGGATCGCCCCAATGCCGTCTTCGTGGATAGCCTCGTGTCCGTCGGCTATGACTATTCGACCGCCGACGCCATCGCGACGCGCGTCTGCCGCGATCAGAACCTTGTGGGGCGCCCCGGTGCGCTGAAAGCCACGATGGAACAGATCTGGGCAGACCCGGCATCGCACCGTCGCCACAACTACTGAGGTGTAAGCCAGGGCCCTGACCCTCGGGTCGGGGCCTTAGGGCCTGTGGACGTTCATCTTCCGCCACCCGCGCGGGTGGCGGAAGATGAACGTCCACAGGCCCTAGTCTCGGACATCAAATCTGAACAGCGCCAAGCGAATTGGTCTTGGCATCCAGCACTCTGACACGCGCGATGTCACCCACCGCGGCAGAGCCATCCTGAATGTGGACCGAATGCAGGTATTGCGACTTGCCGATCATCTGGCCGGGATTGCGCCCCGGTTTTTCAATCAGCACGTCCAGCACGCGCCCCACCATATTGTTCTGAATGTCGCGCTGGTGCGTCGTGATCAGCGCCTGCAACCGTTGCAGCCGGTCGTCCGCCACCGCCGGGTCCACGCCCGGACGCTCTGCCGCCGGGGTGCCGGGCCGGGACGAATATTTGAATGAATAGGCATAGCCGTAGCGAACCTGCCTGACCAATTCCATGGTCGCCTCGAAATCGGCGTCAGTCTCTTCGGGGAAGCCGACGATAAAGTCACCGGACAGGATGATATCAGGCCGCGCGGCGCGGATGCGCTCGATCAGCTTCAGATAGCTTTCCGCCGTGTGGCTGCGGTTCATCCGCTTTAGAATGCGGTCGCTGCCCGATTGCACGGGCAAATGCAGGTAGGGCATCAGCTTTTCGACCTCGCCATGGGCCGCAATCAGATCGTCGCCCATGTCGTTGGGATGGCTGGTGGTGTAGCGGATGCGTTCGAGCCCGTCGATGCGCGCCAGTTCGCGGATCAGCCCGGCCAGGGTCATGCCGCCGTGGTAGGCGTTGACGTTCTGGCCCAGCAAGGTCACCTCGCGCACGCCACGTTCGACCAGATCGCGGGCTTCGTCCAGCACGCGGGCGGCGGGGCGGCTGACCTCTGCCCCGCGGGTATAGGGCACCACGCAGAAAGCGCAGAATTTGTCGCAGCCTTCCTGCACGGTCAGGAAAGCGGCCGGTGCGCGCCGCGCCTTGGGGCGGCCTTTCAGGTGGTCGAACTTGTCCTCAGCCGGAAAATCGGTGTCCAGCGCGGGCTTGCCCGCCCGCACGCGCGCCTCCATCTCGGGCAGGCGGTGATAGGTCTGCGGCCCGACAACCAGGTCAACGGCGGGCTGGCGGCGCATGATCTCCTCGCCCTCGGCCTGGGCGACGCAACCGGCCACGCCGATTTTCAGATCCGGGTTTGTCTGTTTCAGCGTCTTGAGCCGCCCCAGCTCTGAATATACCTTTTCCGCTGCCTTTTCACGGATGTGACAGGTGTTCAGCAGGATCATATCCGCATCTTCGGGCGTCTGCGTCTCTACATAGCCCTGCCCGCCCAGCGCCTCGGCCATGCGTTCGCTATCATAGACGTTCATCTGACAGCCGTAGGTCTTGATAAAGAGCTTCTTGGTCATCGGTCCGGTCCTGGTGCGGGGGAGATTGCCGTCTAACAGGGCGCGGCAAGGCTTGCAATGCACCCGGAATTAACCGATTCTGCGGCACAAAACCATCCAGAGCGCATATATGCAGTACCCCAGTCTGACCGCCATGATCAAAGAAAATGCCGTGAAACTGGCCAAGGGGCCGGTGGCGCTGATCATGGTCGAGGATGATGTGGAGGTCGCCACCACCCTGCGCCATCATCAGCAGGCAGGCTTTGCCAGCATCGTCGCGCTGATGCCCGACAGCTTTGATCTGCCCCGCGATCTGCAGGACACCGTGCTGCGGGTGGACTACAACATGAGCATCGAAGGCGCGATGGAAACCGCCGTGAACACGGTCATCGACGCGGTGCCGGGCCAATGGCTGTATTACTGCTTCAATGCCGAATACTTTTTCCACCCCTTCTGCGAGACCCGCAACGTGATCGAGATGCTGGCCTTTCACAGCGAGGAACGCCGCGACGCGATGTTGACCTATGTCGTCGATCTTTATGCCGACGACCTTGAGCAACATCCCCATGCCGTATCGCTGGATCAGGCACATATGGACAGGTCAGGCTATTACGCATTGGCCCGACCGGATGAAAACAACCATGGCCACCCCAAGGAACGACAGCTTGATTTCTTTGGCGGCCTGCGCTGGCGCTACGAGGAACATGTGCCCCCCGCGCGCCGCAAGATCGACCGCATCGCGCTGTTCCGGGCCAAGAAGGGGCTGCGCCTGCGCTGGGACCACACTTTCAACGATGAAGAATACAACACCTACGCTTGTCCGTGGCATCACAACCTCACAGCGGCAATCTGTTCGTTCCGCACCGCCAAGGCCCTGAGAAGCAATCCCGGCAGCAAGTTCGAGATCGAGACCTTCAAATGGCACAATTCCGCACCGTTTGAATGGCATTCCCGGCAGTTGCTTGATCTTGGGCTGATGGAACCGGGGCAATGGTTCTGACGCCATGGCAGGCATACTCTTGCCCACTGCTTACCTGATCAGCTCAGCGGCCCCAAAGCACAGGAAACCAGTCCTCGCGCAGCTTTTGCCCCGGCACCATGTCATGCCCCGGAAACGGCGGCGACGTTGGTCCGGGCCGTTCCACATAGCGTGCATCGTCGCCCACAAGCCGCAGCGAGAACGCCCGCCTGCGCGCCGCGCTGGTATTGCCCCGCGCGCCGTGCAGGATTCCGTAGTTGAAGGCCACCGCATCGCCCGGTGCCATCTCCCATTCGCGGATGTCCATGCCTTCGGCGTCAGGGTCGGGGACGGGCATATAGGGTTCAGGGTCGAAAAACGCGTCACCCTTGACCCAACGGGTCGGCAGAACGGGCTTTTCCCACAGATGCGACCCCGCGACGCAGCGCAGCGATGCCTCGCGCACCGGGTCAAGCGGCGACCAGAAGCTGACGGTCTGCTGCCCTTCGACAAAGTAATACGGCCCATCCTGATGCCAGGGCGTGGCCATGGAGGTGCCGGGTTCCTTGACCAGAACATGATCGTGAAACACCTGCGCTGTCGCACTTTGCATCAGTTCCGCCGCCACCTGCGCCGCGTCCGATTGCCGGATCACCGCTTCGAATTCGGGAATGCGCTGCCAATTGCAATAGTCGTCAAAGAAACGCCCGGTCTCTCCCGGTTTGTCATTGTTTGACGCATAGGGTCCGGGTGCGGCGATATTGCGTTCGACCCCGTCGCGCAGCGCCGCCACATGATCTGCAAACAACCCCTTGATCAGCACGACGCCGTCGCGCTGATAGGTGTCAATCAGATCCTCAGAGAGCAGCGGATGGGTCATGAACACATAACCCTGACCGGGATCAAGCCTTGCGCCGCAGGCGGATCACCACATCGACAGAGGCGATCTCGGCCCCTTCGGGTGCATCCGGCAGGTTCGAGATGATCAGTTGATCCGACGCCGCGTCGGTCAGCCTGCCATCGTCTTCCCAATAGAAATGCGGGTGGTCATGGGTGTTGGTGTCGAAATAGCTTTTGGACCCGTCAACGGTGACTTCCTGCAACAGCCCTGCTTCGCAGAACGCGCGCAAGGTATTGTAAACGGTGGCGAGCGATACGGAATCACCCTGCCCCTTGGCTGCCTCGAACAGGCTTTCGGCAGTGACGTGGCGATGCTTGCCGTCCCCTACCAGCAGACGCGCAAGTATGGCACGCTGCCGCGTCGGGCGCACGCCAGCCTGCTCCAGCCATCGTTTGCCATTGTCCTGATGTGTCTGCTCCATCCCGGCCCCATTGTCTGTTCCTCGTTCTGTATTAAGCACTTCGGGCGGGATTTTCAATTGATATTCGGAAATCGGGCCACAGGGTCGCAGCCCTTGCGGCGCGCAATATCGCAATGCTAGACGGGGAAGACTGGAATGACCCGAGCAGGAGAGCCGCCACATGGCCGACTACCCCACGAGTTTCGACAAGGACGCACTGCTGAAATGCGCCGCCGGAGAATTGTTCGGCCCCGGCAATGCGCAATTGCCCGCCCCCCCGATGCTGATGATGGATCGTATCACCGACGTCTCCGGCGATGGTGGTGCCCATGGCAAGGGTCATATCACTGCGGAATTCGACATCACCCCTGACCTGTGGTTCTTTGAATGCCATTTTCCGGGCAACCCGATCATGCCGGGCTGTCTGGGCCTGGACGGCCTGTGGCAGCTGACCGGCTTCAACCTGGGCTGGCGCGGCTGGCAGGGGCGCGGCTATGCGCTGGGTGTGGGCGAGGTCAAGCTCAAGGGTATGGTCCGCCCCGACCGCAAGATGCTGACCTACAAGATCGACTTTACCAAGGCGATCCAGACCCGCCGCCTGACCATGGGCGTGGCCGACGGCATCGTCGAAGCCGATGGTGAAGTGATCTATGAAGTCAAGGACATGAAGGTCGCGCTGAGCGAAAGCTGAGACGGGCCGCAGATCGGGCCGGGCGACCCTCCACGATCCTCCCCGGCCCTGCCAATCCGGTTGCGTGACCGGACAGACCTGTCTTAAACAGAGCAAAGACCATCAAAGGAGTGCGCCCATGCGCCGCGTCGTCGTCACAGGTTTGGGGATTGTGTCCTCGATCGGAAACAACGCCGAAGAAGTGCTTACCGCTCTCAAGGCGGGCACATCTGGGATCGTTGCAAGCGAGGAAATGGCCGAGCACGGCTTTCGCAGCCGCATCGCCGGGACACTCAAGATCGACGTGGCGGATCACATCGACAAGCGCACCCTGCGCTTCATGGGGCCGGGTGCGGCCTATGCCCATATTGCCATGGGTCAGGCGATTGCCGATGCGGGGCTGGACGAAAGCCTGATCAGCAATCCGCGCACCGGGTTGATCGCGGGGTCCGGCGGGCCGTCGACATCCGCCATGTTCGCGGCGCATAATGTGGTCAAGGACACAGGCGCGACCAAGCGCATCGGCCCCTTTGCCGTGCCCAAATGCATGTCCTCCACGATCAGCGCGAACCTCAGCACCGCCTACAAGATCAAGGGCATCAACTATTCCATCACCTCGGCCTGTTCGACCTCTCTGCACTGCATCGGGTCGGCGGCAGAACAGATCATGATGGGCAAACAGGACGTGATGTTCGCCGGCGGCGGCGAAGAACTGGACTGGACCCTGTCCTGCCTCTTTGACGCCATGGGCGCGATGAGCAGCAAGTACAACGACACCCCCGAAAAGGCATCCCGTGCCTTTGACGCCAATCGCGACGGTTTCGTGATCACCGGCGGCGGCGGCATCGTGGTGCTCGAAGACCTGGAGCACGCCAGGGCGCGCGGCGCGAAGATCTATGCAGAAGTCACCGGCTTTGCCGCCACTTCCGACGGGCATGACATGGTCGCCCCCTCCGGCGAAGGCGGCCAGCGCGCCATGGAACTGGCCCTGGCCACCCTGCCCGAGGGCCGCAAGGTCAGCTATATCAATGCCCATGGCACCTCCACACCCGTCGGCGATGTGGGCGAGATCGAAGCCGTGCGCCGGGTATTTGGCCAGGGCAAAACCCC
Source organism: Sulfitobacter sp. EhC04 (assembly GCF_001650875.1). Lineage (GTDB taxonomy): Bacteria > Pseudomonadota > Alphaproteobacteria > Rhodobacterales > Rhodobacteraceae > Sulfitobacter. The sequence continues at coordinate 206,377 of NZ_LXYI01000001.1, read as the reverse complement.
GCCGGTCAGCTCAACCAAGTCGATGACCGGCCACGGCCAGGGCTCTGCCGGCGCGATGGAGGCGATCTTTTGCCTGCTGATGCTGGAACATGATTTCATCACCCCGTCGATCAACGTCGAGAATCTGGACCCCGCACTGGACCCAGCCGAAATCGCGATGGAGCGGGTGGACAATGCGGGTCTGGATTCGGTCATGACCAACTCTTTCGGGTTTGGCGGCACCAACGGGTCGATGATCCTGTCGAAGTTTCAGGGGTAGGACCGGATCATGTCAGATATGCTCAAGGGAAAACGCGGCCTCATCATGGGGGTCGCCAACGAACGCTCCATCGCATGGGGTATCGCAAAAGCGATGGCAGAGGCGGGTGCGGAACTGGCCTTTACCTATCAGGGCGAGGCATTTGGCAGCCGGTTGAAGCCGCTTGCCGAAAGCGTCGGCTCGGACTTCATGGTTGATGTGGACGTCACTGACGACGCTTCGCTCGACCTCGCTTTCGGCAATCTGGCAGCACGCTGGCCGACCATCGACTTTGTCGTCCATGCGATTGCCTTTTCGGACAAATCCGAACTGACAGGCCGGTTCCTGAACACCAGCCGTGCCAACTTCAAACACTCGCTCGACATTTCTGCCTACAGCTTCATCGAGATGGCCCGCCGTGCGCATCCGCTGATGGTGGCCAATGGCGGCACCCTGCTGACCCTGACCTATCAGGGCTCGAACAAGGTAGTGCCGAACTACAACGTGATGGGGGTGGCAAAGGCCGCCCTGGAAAGTGCGACGCGCTATCTGGCCAATGACCTGGGCCCGGAGGGCATTCGCGTGAACGCGATCTCGCCCGGCCCGATGAAAACACTGGCCGGGGCCGCGATCGGCGGGGCGCGCAAGACCTACAAGCACACCGATCAGAACGCACCGATGCGCGCCAATGCGACGCTTGAGGCCGTGGGCGGAACGGCGGTCTACCTTGCCTCCGATGCCGGGGCCTGCACCACCGGAGAGATCATTCACGTCGATGGCGGGTATCACGTTCTGGGGATGCCACAGGCCGAGAACCTCTGAATGCAGGCGCGCCCACGCAATTGGCGCGCCACTGGCTCACCTCGCATTCGAGTATTTCTGGCATAAAGAAGCGAAACCTCATGCTTCTTTATGCCTCAAATGCTCCAACGCCACGTCGGCGCAAGCACTGACACCGGAGCGGCGGAAAACTCGGCCAGGTAGGTCCCCCCCCGCCTCAGCGCAGCGGCGGTGTCTGCCACAACCAGATCTTCATACCCCCATGGGCCACCGGCGCGCCCTGCGGCTGCCACGGCAGCCCCGTCGCCTTGGCCAGCGGCGGCTCGCTTGTGACCAGCCCGACACGCCAACCCTTGAACCGGCTCAACAGGGTCTGCCCCAAAGTGCCGTAGAGCGGATAGAGCAGCTTCTTGTTCCCGATCCGCGCACCATAGGGCGGGTTCACGATGACAAGGCCGGGCGGGCCGTCGGGCGGCATCACTTCACCGGCACCATGGCAGGCAAAGGTGATCCACTCCGCCACACCGGCGCGCGCGGCATTGGCGCTGCTCATGCGGATCGCCCCGGCATCGCGGTCCGATCCGAAGAAACGGTTCTCTGGCGGCGTGCTCGGCGTACTGCCGCGCATCTCTTGCCAGCGTGCCGGATCGAAACTGGCCAGGTTCTCGAAGGTAAAGCTTCGGCTGCGCCCCGGTTTCAGCCCCGCCGCGATCTCTGCCGCCTCGATCAGAAAGGTGCCGGAGCCGCACATCGGGTCCAGCACCGGCCCGGTCCCGTCATAGCCGCATTGGCGCAGGAACAACGCCGCCAGATTTTCACGCATCGGGGCCTTGCCGACCGCTTCCTTGTGGCCCCGCTTGTGCAGGGCCTCGCCACTGGTATCGAGGCTGATGGTGACCGCATTGTCATGGATCCGCACCTTGATCACCAGTTCGGCCTCGGGCGAAACCGTGATCCCGTGACTTTCGCGCAGCGCCGTCTCGATTCGTTGGGTGGCAGCGCCTGCGTGATAAATCCTGGACGCCTTGCAGGTCACCTGCACCTTCACAGGCACATCCGTGCGCAGCACCTCGCCCCAGGGGAACTTGCGCGCACGTTTGTCCAGTTGCGCCAGATGAAACGCCATGAACTGCCCGATCCGCACCAGCACCCGCGTGGCCCCGCGCAGTTCGAGGTTTGCGCGCCAGACCTCGGGCCAGCCGCCGCTGATCGTCACGCCCCCCGGCCCGACCATGGGTGTGGCAAAGCCTTTCTCGATGACCTCCTCAAGCAGGACGGCCTCCAGCCCCGGAGCGCAGACAAGGAAGATTTCAAAGGCGGTATCGCTGTTCATGCCTCTCCATAGGCCCAAGGACGGACATCTGCGAGGGGGGATCGGACTTTTCGAAAAGTCCGGCCCGGAAAATTCGAATTTTCCGTCCGCGCAGAAATCAACTGCGCGCCCTGTTTTTGCCGAATTCGCTTTGTAGATGGCCCAAATGGACTTTGCAGAAACATACCGCCATGAAGTCATTCAGTCGCGTCGGGACAGATCACGCCGCGCGCTGTTCTGGTCCAGGATCGTGGGCATCCTGCTGGTGCTGACAATCGCCGCCATCCTTCGGGTGGAGCCTGAGTTGCGCCGCGCGCTGGCGATTGCGGGCAGCGACGCCATTATCGCCGTCATGGGCCGCAGCACGCCCGACACGGCACAAGCTGCCCTGCCGCAGGGTGCGCAAGGCACACAAATTCAGGTCAGCGCCCGGCCGCGCGACCGGGTGAAGGTCAATCGCCCCGGTCAGACCCCGACAGCACAGCCGGAATCTGCTGGCCAGGTCGACCCGCAAGCCCTGGCCCGCGAGATCGAAAAGCAGTTCCAGAACCTCAATCCGCGACCCTGACCCTGCCAAGGCGGGGACCACGCCCCGCCTGCACGCCTCAGCCGATGCTGACGACTTCGATGTCGAATTGCAGGTCCTTGCCTGCCAGCGGGTGGTTGGCATCCAGCGTGACGGTCGCTTCGTCCACATCCACCACGGTCACCGGCAGCGCCTGCCCGTCCGGTGTCTGCATCTGCAACTGCGTGCCGACTTCAAGCGGGATGTCCGCCGGGATGCCTTCGCGCGGCACTTCCTGGCGCATTTCGGGGTTCACCGCGCCGTATGCTTCGGTGCTGGGCACTTTGACCACTTTCTTTTCGCCCACTGCCATGCCCGGCAGGGCACCGTCGAGGCCCGGAATGATCTGGCCGGAGCCGACTTCGAATTCCAGCGGGTCACGCCCTTCGGAACTGTCGAATTTCGTGCCGTCCAGCAGCGTGCCGGTGTAGTGAATAGCAACTTTATCGCCTGATTTTACCTCAGTCATGAAGATCTCCAATGTGTTCGGGAATGTGTAAAAGGCCGCGTATCTGCGCGGGTGCTTCGGATTCGCGCTACCTTTTCAAAGCATGGCACGGGTGTAAACCCCCCGGCCCAAAGGTGCGCGAAGGGCCATTTCGGGTCTTTCAAGGCCGGGCGCAGCGTGACAATCTACCCCCAGCTAGGAGGCCGTCATGCCCATCACCACCTGCGTTTTCGACGCTTACGGCACGCTGTTCGACGTCGCCGCCGCCGCGCGTCAGGCCGCGTCGGAACCTGCATTTGCCGCGATCCGGGAGGACTGGCCGATCCTGGCAGAACACTGGCGCAGCAAGCAGTTGCAATATTCCTGGCTGCGCGCCGTCACCGGGGCGCATGAGGATTTCTGGATTGTCACCCGGAACGGGCTGGACTGGGCCCTGGAAAAAACCGGCCACGCAGGCGACGCGGCCCTGCGCGAGCGTCTGCTGGCGCTTTATTGGGAATTGCAGGCCTACCCGGAAGTCCCCGCCATGCTCGCCGCGTTGAAACAGGGCGGGCTGAACACGGCGATCCTCTCCAACGGATCACCCGCGATGTTGCAGGGCGCTGTCGACAGCGCCGGGATCGGCGATCTGCTGGATGTATCGCTCTCGGTGGAAACTGTCGGCATCTTCAAACCCGACGCCGCGGTCTATGATCTGGTGGGCAAACACTTCGGCTGTGCGCGCGACGAGGTGCTGTTTGTCTCTTCCAACGGCTGGGATGCGGCGGCGGCAACCGGCTATGGCTTTGCCACCGCCTGGGTCAACCGCAGCGGGGAGCCGATGGACCGCCTGCCCTGGACCCCTGCGCATGTTCTGACCAATCTCACGGACATTCCAAAACTGACAGGGCTCTGATGGCACATTTCACCACTTCTGACGGACTTTCACTGTATTATTCCGACACAGGCGAGGGCCTGCCGATCCTCTGCCTTGCCGGGCTGACCCGCACCACCGAGGATTTCGACTATGTCGCGCCACATCTGGCGGGCAACCGTGTAATCCGGATGGATTATCGCGGGCGCGGTCAATCTGATTTCGATCCGAACTGGCAGAACTACAGCCTGCCGATCGAATGCCGCGATGTGCTGGAACTGCTGGCGCATCTGGGGCTTGGCAAAGTGGCCATTCTGGGGACCTCGCGCGGGGGGCTGAACGCCATGGGGCTGGCCGCCGGGGCCAAGAGCCACCTGCTGGGCGTCGCCCTGAACGATGTCGGCCCAAAGATCGACCCTGGATTCATCGAATTTCTCAAGGGGTATCTGGGCCGCACTCCCGCCGCGCGCACCTACCCGGAAGCAGCTGCCGCGATGAAGCATGTCTTTGTCGGCTTCGACGACGTGCCGGAAGAGCGCTGGCTGGCCGAGGCGCAAAAGCAGTACCGCGAGACCGACACGGGCCTTGAGATCACCTATGACAAGCAACTGCGCGACGCGACGCTGGCGATGTCCGATCAGGAGGTCGACCTTTGGCCCTATTTCGATGCGCTGCAAGATCTGCCGCTGGCACTGATCTGGGGCGAAAACTCGGCCCTGCTGAGCGCTGAGACCGTCGCCCTCATGCAGGAACGGCGCCCCGACATGATCACTGGCCGGGTGCCCGGACGCGGCCATGCGCCGTTTCTGGATGAACCAGAGGCCATTGCCGCCCTCAAGGAATGGATAGGAAAAATGACATGAACATCGACATGATCCGCGCCGCCGCCCGCCGCCTTGAGGGCCATGCGCGCCGCACGCCGTTCTTGTCTTCGCCGTTCCTGGACGAGATTGCGGGCCGGCGCGTCTGGATCAAACCGGAGTGCCTGCAACACACCGGCAGCTTCAAGTTTCGCGGCGCCTACAACGCGCTGGCGGCGCTGGACGCGCAGCTGCGCGCACGAGGGGTCATCGCCTTTTCGTCGGGCAACCACGCGCAGGGTGTTGCCCTTGCCGCGCGCATGCATGGCGCGCCCGCTGTCATCGTCATGCCTGCCGACAGCCCGGCACTGAAACTGGCAAACACCGCCGCGCTGGGGGCCGAGGTCATCCCCTATGACCGCGCCACGGAGGACCGCGACGAAATCGGTGAGCGGCTCAGCCGGGAACGCGGATTGACCCTGATCAAACCTTTCGATGAACCCGAGGTGATCGCGGGACAAGGCACCTGCGGGCTTGAGATTGCACAGCAGGCGGCGGAACAGGGGATCGACACCGCCGACGTGATCGTCTGTTGCGGTGGCGGGGGGCTGACCAGCGGCATCGCGCTGGCGCTGGAGGCCGACGCACCGGGGCTGCGGGTGCGCACGGCAGAACCCGAAGGTTTTGACGATGTGGCGCGGTCGCTCCACGCGGGCAGGATCGAGCGGAACACCCGCACCTCCGGCAACATCTGCGATGCCATCATCACGCCACAACCGGGCAATATCACCTTTCCCATCATGAAACGCCTGTGCGGCCCCGGCCTTGTCGTCAGCGAGGACGAGGCATTGGCGGCCATGGGTCAGGCCTTCAACCGGCTCAAGCTGGTGGCCGAACCGGGTGCTGCCGTGGCGCTGGCGGCCGCGCTCTACCGTGCCGATCAGATCGCGGGGGAGGATGTGATTGTCACCATTTCGGGCGGCAACGTGGACCCGGCCATGTTCGCCCGCGCGCTGGAGACCCTATGACCGCTTTCACCATCGCCAGTTTCAACGTCAAAAACCTGATCGGGCCGGATCAGGAATACTACAAGTTCCAGTCCTACACGCCCGAGGAATACGCCTGGAAAGAGGATTGGCTGGCCGACCAGATCGCAACGCTGAACGCGGATGTGATCGGCTTTCAGGAGATCTTCGAAGAAGACGCCCTGCGCGCCACCATCGCCCGCGCCGACCGCTATGGCCAGGACAACAATGCCGCCACCCTGCCGGGCGAGGACAAGCGCTATCGCCACCGGGCGATATTCGACCGGCTGGCCTATCGCGACTATGGCGATGCCGCGCTTGGTTTTGCACCCAATGTGCATGACGGCGGACCGGGCCAACGCCGCCCCGGCGTGGCGGTGCTGTCCCGGCTTGGATTTGCCGAGATACCGCAGGTGATCCAGGTGATGGACCAGCCCTTGCAGATCCCGTTTCAGACCTTTGGCGGCGACGAGGGTGGCCATTTCACCATCCACAAGCTGAGCCGACCCATCCTCAAGGTGCGGGTGCCGGTCGGCGATCAGATCGTCACGGTCTTCAACTGCCATCTGAAATCGAAACTGGGCGAATACATTCGGCCGGAAGGTGCCGATTTCGCGTCTGAGGCCGATCTGACTCACTATGACCCGATAGGCCGCGCGCTGGGTGCGGCCCGCGCCGCGATGCGCCGCATGGCAGAGGCCTGGGTGCTGCGCGGTGCCATCATTCAGGAGCTGCGCGCGGGCCGTCCGGTGATCGTGCTGGGGGACTTCAACGATGGCGAACATGCCGTCAGCACCGAGATCATCACCGGCGAAGTCCCGTTCCGGAACTATGCCTGGATGCTGCGCCATGATGCAAAACATCGCGGCGACCGCTATACCGAAGCCGAAAGCGCACAGATCACCGAAGACATCGAAGCGCTGCGCCTGCATTCCGCCGAAAAGCTCTTTGTGCGCAAATCCCTGCGTGACATGGTCTATACGGCGGCCTTTGGCGGCAATTACGAGAGTATTGACCAAATCATGCTGTCACGGCATTTCCTGCCTGAATGGAAAGGGCATATCGGCGAAATGACCTATTTCAGCGTGCTGAACGACCACCTGACCGATGGCAGCCACCCCGAAGCGCCGTATAACAAACTGGCCTCGGACCATGGGCAGATCATGGCCACAATTGAACTGAACGGAGACCCCCGATGAAGATTTTCGATACCGGCGACGTGCGCCTGCATTACCGCGTGGACGGCCCCGAAGACGGCGCGCCGGTGGTTTTCGCCAATTCGCTCGGGACCGACATGCGGCTCTGGGACCCGATCCTGCCGATGCTGCCCAAGGGGTTGCGGATCATCCGCTACGACAAGCGCGGGCATGGGCTGTCGTCCTGCCCGCCTGCGCCCTATGCGATGGGCGCGCTGATCACGGATGTCGAGCGGCTGCTGGATTTCCTCGGCGTCCGGCAATGCGTTTTTGTGGGTCTCTCGATCGGCGGAATGATCGGCCAGGGGCTGGCGACCAAGCGGCTGGACCTGGTCCGCGCCATGGTGCTGAGCAACACCGCCGCCAAGATCGGCAACCCCCAGATGTGGGCCGAACGCATCGCCGCCGTGGAGAAAGACGGTATCGAAAGCCTGGCCGACGCGGTGATGGAACGCTGGTTTGCCGCCGATTTCCGCGCCAAACCGGAACTTGAACTCTGGCGCAATATGCTGGTGCGCGGTGAGGATGCCGGATACGCAGGCTGTTGCGCCGCGATTTCCGGCACCGACTTCTATACGCCCACCGCCTCCCTGCGCCTGCCGCTGCTGGGCATCGCAGGGTCCGAGGACGGCTCCACCCCGCCCGACCTGGTGCGCGAGACCGTCGATCTGGTGCCCGGCTCGAAATTCCACCTGATCCGCAAAGCGGGCCACCTGCCCTGTGTGGAACAACCCCGCGAATACGCCACCGTGCTAAGCGATTTTCTGAAAGGCGTCGGACATGTCTGACACATCCCCACTGGCTTTGGGCCGGTTCTGATGGCGGCATCGGTTTTTGATTCACCGCTTTTCGCGCAACTGTTCGACCCCGGCGAGACCGGGCGGCTTTTCACCGACAGCGCGGCACTGCGCGCGATGCTGCTGGTCGAAGGGGCTTTGGCCAAGGTTCAGGGCGCTCAGGGGGTGATCCCCGAAATCTCCGCCGCCGCGATCCATCGTGCCTCGCTCGAAATCGCCGTGGATCCGGGGGCGCTGGGGGCCAGCACCGGGCAGAACGGCGTGCCGGTGCCGGGCCTCGTCGCGGCCTTCAGGGCCGAGATGAACGCGCCGGAACATGCGCAATACGTCCATTGGGGGGCCACCAGCCAGGACATCGTCGACACCGGGCTGATGCTGCGCCTGCGGCAGGCGCTGGCATTGGCCGAAGCGGACCTGCGCCAGATCCTCAAGACGCTGGGGGAGAAAGCGGCGGAACATGCGCATCAGCCGATGCCCGCCCGCACCTATGGCCAGTTCGCCACGCCCACCACATGGGGCGCTGTGCTGGCGCAGTTCGGAACCCCCCTGCTGGACGCGCTGGCGGGGCTGGATCATCTGCGCAAGACCTCGCTCTGGGTGTCGCTGTCCGGCGCATCCGGCACCGCCTCGGCGCTGGGGGATGACGCTGCCGCGACACGCAAAGGTCTGGCAGAGGCCCTGGGCCTGCATGACCCGCAGCGGTCCTGGCACACCGACCGCACGCCGATCCTGCGCATCGCAGACTGGCAAGGTCAGGTGATAGCCGCGCTTGCGCATATGGGGCAGACCCTGATCGCATTGTCGGGCAGTGACACGCAGGAAGTCTCGCTTGGCTCGGGCGGCGCCTCTTCCACCATGCCGCAAAAGCAGAACCCGGTGGCCCCCTCGGCCATGGTGGCGCTGGGGCATCAGTTCACCGGCCTGCGCAGCAGCCTGCAATCCGCCGCCGCGCACCAGCACCAACGTGACGGCGCGGCATGGTTCGCGGAATGGATGGTGGTGCCGCAACTCACGCTGTCACTGGCCGCCGCCCTTGACCACGCCAAGGCGCTGTCCGGCGGCTTTGCCCCCCGCCCCGTCCGGATGCAATCCAACCTTGAGAGCGGGTTGGGCCTGATCCATGCCGAAGCCCTGAGTTTCGCGCTGGCCAGGATCATGCCGCGCCCCGAAGCGCAAAAGATCACCAAGGCGCTTTGCCTCGATGCGCTGGACAAACGCACCTCGCTGGAAACCCTTGCGCTCGCCGACTACCCGCAGCTTGACCGCGCGGTCTTTGCCCCCGGCTCCGGCACCGGCGACGCAACCCGACAGGCGGAAGGTTTTGCCGCACGGACACGGTCGCTCTGACGCTTATGCGGCCGGCGGTGCTGTTCATCATGTTGACCGTGATGATCGACGCCATGGGCATCGGTCTGATGATCCCCGTGATGCCGGACCTGATCCGCGAACTGCGCGGCGGCACGCTGGCGCAGGCGGCGCTCTGGGGCGGTGTTCTGGCCACCAGCTTTGCGGTCATGCAGTTTCTCTGCGGGCCCGTGCTTGGCAGTCTGTCCGACCGCTTTGGCCGGCGGCCCGTCTTGCTGGTCTCGCTTCTGGTAATGGCGGCTGATTACGTGGTCATGGCGCTGGCCGGCAGTATCTGGCTGCTGCTGGCTGGCCGGATCGTTGGCGGCATCACCGCCGCCACCCAGGGCACCGCAACCGCCTATATGGCCGATATCTCCGCCCCCGGCGAACGCACCCGCAACTTTGGCCTGATCGGGGCCAGCTTTGGGGCCGGGTTTGTTCTGGGGCCGCTGATCGGCGGAGTTCTGGCCGAATACGGCACCCGCGCGCCTTTCTGGGCCGCAGCAGGACTTGCCAGCGGCAATGTGATCCTGGGCTGGGCCGTCCTGCGCGAAACCGTCCGCCCCGAGAACCGCCGCGCCTTTGACTGGCGGCGCGCGAACCCATTGGGCGTGGTGCGCCATCTGGGCCGCCTGCCCGGCGTGCGGCGATTGCTGGTGGTCTATTTCCTCTATCATGTGGCCTTTGCCGTCTATCCGTCGGTCTGGCCCTACTTCGGACAGGAGCGGTTCGGCTGGACGCCTGCCGTGATCGGCCTGTCGCTGGGGCTGTTCGGGGCCGTGATGGCGCTGGTGCAGGGCGGCGCGATCCGGCTGGCGCTGCATTGGTGCGGGGAACGCGGCACGGTTGTGCTGGGGCATGTCTTTGCCATTGCCGCCTATGGCGCGCTGGGGTGCCTTTCGTCGGGCCCGCTGGCGCTGGTCCTGACGCCGCTGGCAGCACTTGCAGGGGTGATCCCGCCCGCCCTGCAGGGCATCATGTCGCAACGGGTCGCCGCCAATGCGCAGGGCGAATTGCAGGGCGCGCTGACCTCTGCCGCATCGCTGGCGATGATCCTGTCGCCCTTGGCAATGACCTGGACCTTTGCAACATTCACCCACAAAGGAACCGCCTTCTACCAGCCCGGCGCGCCCTTCCTGCTGGCGATGTGCCTGTCCGTCGGGGCACTCCTGCTTTTTGCCCGTCCCGCTGTGCGAACCGACGCAGCGTAAAGCGGCACACCCAGACACATCCACGGTTGCCTCAGACCGCTGTTCCGGTTCAGGCTGCCGCCCAGACACCATGCCAATCGCCCCCGAAAGGATTCTACCCGTGCAAAAGATCAAAGCCGCCGTCGCCCATGAGTTCGGTGCCCCCCTGGTCATCGAAGAGGTGCAGTTGCGTGCGCCCGAGGGCAGCGAAGTCGAAGTGACCCTGGATGCGGTCGCGATCTGCCATTCCGACATTTCCTTTGCCGAAGGGGCCTGGGGCGGCACCTTGCCTGCGGTCTATGGCCACGAGGCCGCGGGCCGCGTGTCTGCGGTGGGTCCCAATGTGCGGGGGCTGCAGGCGGGCGACAGCGTCGTCGTTACCCTGATCCGGGCCTGCGGCACCTGCCCCAGTTGCGCCAGCGGCAGCCCGACCGTCTGCGAAACGCCCTATGACGGCGACAAGGGCCCGCTGAAAACAGCGGACGGTGGCACACTGCATCAGGCCATGGCCTCGGGCGCTTTTGCCGAAAAGGTGGTGGTTGAACAGACCCAGGTGGTGAAGATCAGCCATGACATCCCCAAGGAGGCCGCCGCCCTGATCGCCTGCGGCGTGATCACCGGAGTTGGTGCGGTGGTCAACGCCGCCGGTCTGCGTGCGGGTCAGGACGTTGTGGTGATCGGTGCGGGCGGCGTCGGCCTGAACGCCATCCAGGGTGCGCGCATCGCCGGGGCGCGGCGCATCGTCGCCGTGGACATGAGCGAAGAGAAACTGGCCGTGGCAAAGGAATTCGGTGCCACTGACGGCGTATTGGCAAGCGAGGCAAAGCCCTGGCGCGCGGCGCAAAAGGCGATGGGGCGCGGCGCCGACGCGGTGATTGTCACCGTGGGCGCGATCCCGGCCTATGATGCCGCACCGCGCTATCTGGCGGGCGGCGGCAAGGTGATCATGGTGGGCATGCCCCATTCCGGCGCGATGTCGTCCTATGAACCCGTCACGATGGCCTTCATGGGACAGGGCATGGTCGGCTCCAAGATGGGCGATGTGGTGATCCAGCGCGACATTCCCTGGATGGTGGACCTTTACCTGCAAGGCCGCCTGAAGCTGGACGAGTTGATCTCGGGGCGCTGGTCGCTGGACCAGATCAACGAGGCGATTGCCGATACCAAGGGTGGTGCCGCGCGGCGGAACGTGATCCTGTTTGACAGGTAACGCCGGGGGACCAGTCCCCCGGACCCCCGGAAGTATTTCGGGCATAAAGAAGGAAAGGCGCCGTGAAGCTAGCCGATCTTGACGTCATCGTGACTGCGCCGCCCGCACCCGGCTGGGGCGGGCGGTATTGGATATTGGTCAAGCTGACCACCGATACCGGCATCACCGGCTGGGGCGAATGCTATGCCGCCTCTGTCGGGCCGGACGCCATGCACGCCGTGATCAAGGATGTGTTCGAACGCCACATGGCCGGGGAGAACCCCGAAAACATCGAGCTGATGTTCCGCCGGGCCTATTCCAGCGGCTTTACCCAGCGGCCCGATCTGACGGTCATGGGAGCTTTTTCGGGGCTTGAGATCGCCTGCTGGGACATCCTGGGCAAGGACCGCGACCGCCCGGTACATGCGCTGATCGGCGGGCGGGTGAACGAACGGGTGCGCGCCTATACCTACCTATATCCCCTGCCCCAGCACAGCCTGGCCGATTTCTGGACCTCGCCGCAGATGGCCGGTGAAGCCGCTGCCGATTGCGTTGCGCGGGGCTATACGGCGGTGAAATTCGACCCCGCCGGGCCCTATACCCTGCGCGGCGGTCATATGCCCGCGATGAGCGACATCAGCCTGTCCGTCGCCTTTTGCGCCGCGATCCGCGCGGCGGTGGGCGACAAGGCGGACCTGCTGTTTGGCACCCATGGCCAGTTCACCACCGCTGGCGCGATCCGGCTGGGCCAGGCCATCGCGCCCTATTCCCCGCTCTGGTACGAAGAGCCGGTGCCGCCTGACAATGTGGCACAGATGGCCCAGGTTGCGGGTGCTGTCGGCATTCCCATCGCCACAGGTGAACGACTGACCACAAAGGCCGAATTCGCGCCCGTCCTGCGGGCCGGGGCCGCGACGATACTGCAACCGGCACTGGGCAGGTCCGGCGGCATCTGGGAGACCAAGAAGATCGCGGCGATGGCAGAGGTCTATAACGCCCAGATGGCTCCGCATCTCTATGCAGGCCCCATCGAATGGGCGGCCAACATCCAGTTCGCCGTCTCCATCCCCAATCTGCTGATGGCCGAAACCATCGAAACGCCGTTCCATGACCAACTGATCAAGGGCAGCATCCGGGTCGAGAACGGGTTCATCCCCGCGCCCACCGCCCCCGGTCTGGGCATCGAGGTGGACGAGGATCTTGCCCGCGCGCATCCCTACACGGGCACCGGCCTGCATCTGGAAATGCAGGAGGCCCCCTGCGACTACGTCAACGGCAATGCCTTTGAGGGGGGTGCCCCAGCGCCGCGCGACTGAGGGTCAGAGTTCCGCTTCGGGTCCCGTCGGTTTCAACGCGCCCACGGCTGCAAAATGCGCATGTTTCAGCGCCTCTGTGTCGTCAGCAGTGCCGCGCGGCGCGACCTGGCTGAGCACCTGGACCACCACACCGTTCAAGGCGGCATAGCTGTGCAGCACGGTTGTGGCTTTTTTCGGGCCCGCCAAACGATAGGTCAATGTGCCGAAAGGGGCCCCGTTGATCGACCGGCTGTCCAGATCGACAAATTCGAAATTCTGCCCGGCGGCCCCTGCCCGCGCATTGATCATCTCGATGATCCGCGCCTCGATGGCCTGCTGGGTGGCGGCGATCTTGCTGTCCTTCTCGGTCAGGATCTTCGAGATGAAACCGTCAGGATGCAGCCAATAGCTGATCCCCCTGAGCTGCCCACGGTCGATCCGCGTGAAGTCTTCACCCCCGCAAAAAGTCATGCCCGGCCCGGCACGGCTGCATTCCGGCAGCGCGCCATCGGCAAGAACCGGTTGTGCTAGAAGGGATAGAACGCAGGCTGCAAAAAAATTTCGAAACATCGGAACTCCTGTCGCGGGTTGCGCGTTGAAGTTATTACGCAATGGTTAACAAATGCAAAACACGTCCAATGTTTTGCAGTAACGTTTTCTTGCGTGCCTAAATATGGTGCGCAAATGCCTCGGCAGTACTTCAATTTGTGGGGGAACATGTGTTGGCCAAGGCGGGTCGGACTTACCGCCCAAAGCGAGCCGCCAACGGCTGATGCGCGCCGGTTGACGTCGTGCCGCGCCCCTGCTCAGCAGCATGGACATTCACGCCATTGCCAAAAGAACAGCGCCAATCCCGTCTCTTTTTGGCAAGAAATATCCGGAGGGGGAGTTTGAGGGGGAGGAACGCCCCCTCAATCCGATGGTTTAAAAGAACGCCTGAAGGCCGGTCTGCGCGCGGCCCAGGATCAGGGCATGCACATCATGGGTGCCTTCATAGGTATTGACGGTTTCCAGATTCATCATGTGACGGATCACCTGGAATTCACCGGAAATGCCGTTGCCGCCGTGCATGTCACGAGCGTGCCGCGCCACCTCCAGCGCCTTGCCGCAGTTGTTGCGCTTGACGATGGAAACCATTTCCGGCGCGGCATTGGCCTGATCCATCAGGCGGCCCACCTGCAACGACCCCTGCAACCCCAGCGAGATTTCGGTCATCATGTCGGCCAGTTTCTTCTGGAACAATTGCGTCTGGGCCAGTGGTTTGCCGAACTGCTTGCGGTCCAACCCGTATTGGCGCGCCGCGTGCCAGCAGAATTCTGCCGCACCCATCGCCCCCCATGAAATGCCGTAACGCGCGCGGTTCAGGCAGCCGAACGGCCCCTTGAGGCCCTGCACATGCGGCAGCAGCGCATCCTCGCCCACCTCAACGCCGTCCATGACGATTTCACCGGTGATCGAGGCCCGCAGCGACAGCTTGTTGCCAACCTTGGGCGCGCTCAGACCCTTCATGCCCTTTTCCAGCACGAAACCGCGGATCTTGCCGCCGTGTTCGTCGGATTTTGCCCAGACCACAAAAACATCCGCGATCGGTGCGTTGGAAATCCACATCTTGGACCCGGTGAGCTTGTAACCCGTGGCGGTCTTGACCGCGCGGGTCTTCATCCCCGCCGGGTCGGAACCGGCATCAGGCTCGGTCAGGCCAAAACAGCCGATCCACTCGCCTGAACACAGCTTGGGCAGGTACTTCTTGCGCTGCGCCTCTGATCCATAGGCATAGATCGGATACATCACGAGGCTCGCTTGCACGGACATCATCGAGCGATACCCGGAATCGACCCGCTCCACTTCGCGGGCAACCAGACCATAGGACACATATCCGCCGCCCAGACCGCCGTATTCCTCGGGGATGGTGATGCCCAGCAGGCCCATTTCGCCCATCTCGCGGAAAATCTCCGGATCGGTTTCCTCATTGGCAAAGGCGTCGATGACGCGGGGTTGCAGCTTTTCCTGCGCATAGGCCTTTGCGGAGTCGCGGATCATCCGCTCGTCTTCGGTCAGCTGGCTGTCCAGACGAAACGGGTCCGTCCAGTCAAAACTGCCCAGATCGGGGGCATCCTTGGCGCGCAGGACTGGGGCTTCGGCATTCATGGCGGTTCCTCCATTGGGGGGTGCGGTTGCGCGCAGTATTGCAAAAATGGCCCTGAATGACTATCGCTGCTTTGTCCTGCATATATGAGAAAAAGTCATAGATGATCGCGCCCCGACGTTTCCTGCCCTCCATCTCTGCGCTGCTGGCGTTTGAAGCCGTGGCACGGCTGGGCGCGGCCACCCGCGCGGCAGAAGAACTGGCGCTGACACAATCGGCGATCAGCCGGCAACTCAAGACGCTGGAGGAACAGCTTGGCGTCGAATTGCTGACCCGGCAGGGTCGGCAGCTTGTCCTGACAGAGGCCGGGCAGTCCTATGTCCGCCATGTCCGCGACATCCTGAACCGACTGGCCCAGGCCAGCGTGGCGGCGCGGACCAATCCGATGGGGGGCGCGCTGAACCTGTCGATCCTACCCGCTTTCGGCATGCATTGGCTGGCCCCCCGCCTGCGCGATTTCGCCCGCAGCCATCCGGAAGTCACCGTGAACCTCTCCACCCGGCTGAAACCCTATGCGATCGAGGACAGCACCTTTGACGCCGCGATCCATTTCGGACGCGAGGACTGGCCCGGCGTCAGCTACCTGCCCCTGATGCCCGAAATCGTCGTTCCCGTCTGTTCACCCGACCTGATGCAAGCGCCGGTGCGCAACGCGGCGGAGATGCTGAACCATCCCTTGCTGCACCTTGAAGCGCGGCCAAAAGGCTGGGCGCGCTGGCTGGCGGCACTGGGCGTGGGGGACGAGCCGCCCGCAGGCATGGTCTTTGATCAGTTTTCCACCATGGCGCAGGCGGCGATCCACGGTCTGGGCGTTGCGCTGCTGCCGACATTCTTTGCCGATCCCTACCTGCGCGACGGGCAGTTGATCCTGGCCTCTGACCAGACCACACAGAGCATCGGCAGCTACTATCTGGTCTGGCCCAGGGACCGCGACACCGGCGCGGCGCTTGGGTCCTTCATCACCTGGCTTGCGGCGCAGGCCGCGCAGGAAGACGAAAAATAGGGGCACAAGGCGGCAAATCGACAAATTTTTGCCGCATTTACCACTTAAGCAAATTTATCCGTAACCGGGTGGGGCCGTTACAAGGAGCACGTCGATGCTTACATCATTCTGCAAGGGTGCCTGCGCCATTGCTGCTGCCAGCGCGCTATGGGCCGGTGCGGCTCAGGCCGACAACCAATCCGTGCTGATCGTGGAAGGGTCCTATTTTCCTTCGACCATCTATGCAAAACCGGGTGACAATGTCATTTTCACCAACCAAAGCGGCGTGGTCCAGCACATCTCCGGTCCCGAGGACACATGGACATCCGGTCCGATCGGCGTGGATGCGACCTACCGCTTGAACCTGACCCATTCGACGCCACTGTCCTTTACCAACGGTGAAGACGGCGAAGGCCTGATGGAAGGAGCGATTTCATATGATCCCGCTCCGCTGAACGACTGATCCTTGAGACCGCCCGGCAAAGGGCCGCGTGACACCCACACGGCCCCTACAGCGTTTCGGCGCTTACCTTGAGACAGCCCTTATCATCACATGCGTTGAAATCCATGATTTCAGGCAGCATTTGGTGATTCAGGTCTAACGCGAAACGCTACAGCCATGCGCTCAGATTTCTTCAATCAGCTCAGGCCCTTCAGCGCGATTTGAATTGACGGCGCGGTCGACACGGTGCCAGGTCAGCAGATCATTGGCTGCGGGCACCATCAGGGACGCCGCCCCCTTGCCCGCCTCGCCCAGCCATAGCGGCCAGTTCTCCTTTTCGACAATCACCGGCATGCGGTGATGGATCGCCCGCATCGGGTCATTTGCGGCGCAGGTCACCACCGCACAGGTGCGAATCCCTTCCTCCGCATCCGCACGCCAGTCCTGCCAGATCGCGGCAAAGGCCAATGGCGCGCCGTCGCGACGGGTGATGTACCAGGGGTCACGGCCCCCTTCTGCGTCCTTTGTCCATTCGTAAAACCCTGACGCCACGACAAGGCCCCGCCGCTCCCGCGCGGCAGCGCCGAAGGCCGGTTTGTCGGCAATCGTCTCGGCCCGCGCGTTGATCAGCAATGGGCCGTCCCCCGGTTTCTTGTACCATTTGGGGATGAAGCCCCAGCGCATCGCGCCCAACCGGCGCGGCCCGCCGGTGCCAGCCGTGACAATATGCACCTGGGTCGTCGGGCAGACATTGTAGTTCGGCACATCCGGCAGGTCATTGGCCGGTGCCGCCGCAAAGAGCTGCGCCATGGCGTCATGGGGCAAGGTCACCGCCATTCGTCCACACATCTGCTGTCCTTTCTGCCTGTTCCTGACCAACAGCCTACCGCGCGTGCCGCGGGGCTGCAAAGGCGACGACAATCCCGGATAATCGCATGGACCCACCTGTAAAAGGTGCCGGATATCTGGCAAGCTTCCCGTAATTGGCCAAAGGATACCAGGTGATGATCAGACAATTCCTGCCCGTCAGCGCGCTTCTGCTTGGGTCCGCCTTCCTCCTGTTTGCAGGCGGGATCAATGGTCTGATCCTGCCCGTGCGCGGCACCATTGAAGGATTTTCAGCCGTTTCGCTGGGTCTTTTGGGCACCGGTTGGGCCGTGGGATATGTGTCGGGCTGCATCATGACGCCGCCGCTGGTGGCGCGGGTGGGTCACATTCGGGCTTTTGGCGCGATGGCCGCGATTGCGGCGATTTCGATGCTGGCCAGCGCCATCCAGATCACCCCATGGGCCTGGATCGTGCTGCGCGGCGTCTGCGGTTTCTGTTTTGCCGGGGCCGCGATGATTGTCGAAAGCTGGCTGAGCGAACAATCCAGCCCGGACACCCGTGGCCGCATCTTTGGGGTCTATACGATGGTGAACCTTGCCGCGAGCACGGCAGGATCGCTGATGCTGACGGTGGGGGACCCGGCGGGGTTCCTGTTCTTTGCGCTGGCGGCCATCTTCTATTGCATGGCGCTGGTGCCAACCGCGCTCAGCTCCTCGTCCACCCCTGCCCCGCTTGTCACCGTAAAGCTCAACCTCGCGGCCCTGTGGCGCAATTCGCCGGTCGCGGTCTTTGCGGTGTTCTGGGTGGGCGTCTCCAACGCCGCCTTCGGCACTTTGGCGGCGGTTTATGCGCAGAACGTGGGCCTGGTGCTGGCGGCGGTGTCCTTTTTCATCTCGATCCCGATCCTGGCGGGGGCGATCATCCAGATGCCCGTGGGGCTGATGTCCGACAGAATGGACCGCCGCAAGGTGCTGGTCGGCGTGGCCGCACTGGCACTGGTGGCCGACCTGGGGTTTATCCTGCTGGCACCGGAAGGGCGGGGGATGAACCTGACACTTGCAGCACTGCTGGGCGGCTCGATCTATGCGATGTACCCGGTGATCGTGGCACATGCCAATGACCACGCCGAACCCGGCACCGCGATCCAGATATCAGGCGGGCTGCTGCTGACCTTCGGCATCGGGTCGATCATCGGGCCGACAGTTGCAGGGCTGGCCATGGCAGAAGTGGGCATTCGCGCGCTTTTCCTGATCACGGCGGTGTCGCATGGCATGGTCATCCTCTACACCCTCTGGCGGATCAGTAAACGGGAGGCCGTCGCCGATGCCGACAAGACCAGTTTCCAGCCGATCAATGCCGGCCGTACCTCCAGCCTGCAAACGGTCGAGGCCTCGCAGCAGCCGGTGGATGCGGCCAAAGGGATGAATTGATCGAGCCAAGCGGCAGACGGCAGGCGATTTTTTCGAAAAAATCGGCCCGGACTTTTTGAAAAGTCCGGCACCCGGACCAAAAGAAAAAGGCGCGACCCTTGCGGACCGCGCCTGTCAATTTTGCCTGAACCGCGTGTTACTTCGCGCTGATGCGCCCGTCGGTATAGGGCGTATAGGCACCATTCTCGGCCAGATATTCCGCCGTCACATCGGCCAGGTCGGGGCCAAAGTCATAGGCGTTCATCGCGGTCTTGAACATCTCATAGCCGTCACCGCCGTTGCGCACATAGTTGTTGGAAACCACGCCATAGGTCTTGCCCATGTCCAGCGGTTCGCCCCCGACCATCACGTCGCTGACCCGGCTGCCCGGCTCCGCGCTGGCGTCAAACGCAAAGGTCAGACCCGCAACCTGCGGGAAGCGGCCTGCGCCTTCCTCGACCTGGCTGACACCGTTCTCCAGCGCGGCCAGCAGCGTTTCGCCGGTCACCTGAAAGGTCGAAAGCGTGTTCTGGAACGGCAGCACCGTCAGCACCTCGCCCATGGTGACCTCGCCCGCGTCGATGGAGGCACGCAGCCCGCCCGAGTTGGAGATCGCCACGTCGATGCCCTGGTCCTTGACCCGCGCCAGCATGGCGTCGGAAACGAGGTTGCCCATGGAGCATTCCTGCGCTCGGCAGACATCGCGGTTGCCTTCGATCATGTCGGTGGTTTCGGCCACAACCTTGTTGCGGATTTCCTCAAGCGGTGCGGCGGCCTCCCCGATACGGGCGACCGTGCCCTCGTCTTCGGTCACCGCGGCGTCCATGATCAGCGGCTCGCCGCTGGCCTCGGTGACCTTGCCGTCGTCGTCAAAAGTCACATTCAGCTCGCCCAGAAACTTGCCATAGGCATAGGCCTGCACGATGGCCGTGTCGCCCACCATGGTCGGATAGGGCCCCTCGGCGCGGTCATTGGTGTTGCTCAGCAGCGTGTTGGAGTGCCCGCCGACGATGACATCCACACCCGTTGTTTCAGCGGCAACGCGCTGGTCCACGGCGTAGCCGGAGTGCGACAGGACGATGATCTTGTTCACACCTTCCGCAGTCAGCTTGTCCACCTCGCCCTGTACCGCAGCCACGGGATCGGAAAAGGTGATGTTGTCGCCGGGGCTTGCCAGCTCATCCGTGTCTTGCGGCGTCAACCCGATCAGGCCCAGCTTTTCGCCGCCCCGTTCGATGATCGTGGATTTCGGCAGGTTGCCTGCAAGCAGCGGCTCAGCCGAGACATCGGCATTGGACATCAGGATCGGAAAGTCGATCGTGTCCATGAAGCCTTTCAGAACCTCGGGGCCATCATCGAATTCGTGGTTGCCCACGGTCATCGCGTCATATCCCATCTTGTTCATCATCTCGGCGGCCAGCGCGCCCTTGTAATAGGTATAGAACAGCGTGCCCTGGAACTGGTCACCGCCATCCACCAGGATCGAATTGTTGGACCGCGCGCGGGCGTCGGTAATCGCCGTCATCAGCCGG
This sequence comes from Sulfitobacter sp. EhC04, assembly GCF_001650875.1. GTDB lineage: Bacteria > Pseudomonadota > Alphaproteobacteria > Rhodobacterales > Rhodobacteraceae > Sulfitobacter. The sequence continues at coordinate 186,003 of NZ_LXYI01000001.1, read as the reverse complement.
GCGGAACCGCCAAAACATTCCCCGGCGGTATTGTCTTCGGCACCGCAGGGCCCGTCATATTTGCTGATCGGTTCGAACCGCGCATGGAAGTCGTTGGTATGAAGGATGGTAAGCTGATAGTCGGCGGCAGCCGCACCGGCCGTCAGGCCCAGCGCTGCAACGCTTGTCAAGAATCGTTTCATTGCTTTTCCCCAGTTGGAACACATGCAGCATGGTGGCCTGCGCCCTTGCGACTGTCAAAGCGCTTGTGCGCGGCATGCCGTTGGGTCAAGCGCTGCAGGCGGCAATGCCCTGTGCCCTTGCCAATGAAACGCGGGCTTCGGGGTCTGGACCGGATATTTTGGCAAAAAGAAGAGATAACCGGACTTCTTTATGCCCCAAATACTCAAATCCGACGGCCGGGGCACATCCAGGTGGCTGCGATGGTCCGACCCGCCTTGACCCCCGTTGACTGCCGGGGCATGACTGCCCCATGTTGATTTTCAAGATATTTACCGCCGATCAATGGACCACATTGCGCCAGGCGGGCAGCACTGACGGCGCGCCCATCGACATCGCGGACGGCTATGTGCATTTTTCGACCGCCGCACAGGTGGAAGAGACGGCAGCCAGGTATTTCACCGGGGCCGAAGGCCTGATGCTGGTCGCGGTGGATGCAACCGCCGCAGGTGAGGCGCTGAAATGGGAACCCTCGCGGGGCGGCGCGCTGTTTCCGCATCTCTATCGCCGGATGACCATGCAAGACGTTGTCTGGGCGCAGCCGCTGCCCCTCCTCGACGGGGCCCATCAGTTTCCTGCCGGTCTGGAGGACGCAAGCCAATGAGCGGTTTCATCGACCCGGACCGCGCGCAATTCGACGCCTTCAAGGCGCTGGACCGCGATGCCCCCCTCAACATGCTGAACCTCGTCGCCTTCAATGATCTGGCAAATTACCCCGGCGACCACGACCTGGCCCGCGACGGGCTGACCGGGGCGCAGGCCTATGGCCTGTATGGCAAGCATTCCGCCCCGGTTCTGGCGCGGGTGGGCGGCAGCATCCTGTGGCGGGGACAGTTCGACATGACGCTGATTGGCCCTCAGGACGAGGATTGGGATGCGATGTTCATCGCGGCCTACCCCAGTGCGCATGCCTTTCTGGCGATGATCTCGGACCCTGAATACCAGCGCGCGGTGATCCACCGGCAGGCCGCCGTCCGCACGTCGCGGCTGATCCGCAGCACCCCGCTGGCCCCTCAGGACGGCTTTGCATGATGTCGCTGATCGAGCGTCTGGGCCTTGGCGCGCTGCACCGGCTTGACCCGGAAGCTGCCCATGGGCTTGCCATGCGGGCCCTGCGCTGCAACCTGACGCCACGCCCCGGCCCCATTACCACGCCACGGCTGAAAACCACCCTCGCAGGCCTCTCCCTGCCCAACCCCGTCGGGCTGGCGGCAGGGTTCGACAAGAACGCCACCGCCATTGCCGCACTGTCGCGGGCAGGTTTCGGTTTTATCGAAGTGGGCGCCGCCACCCCCCTGCCCCAGCCGGGCAATCCGCGCCCCCGCCTGTTTCGCCTGACCGAGGACGCCGCCGCCATCAACCGCTTCGGCTTCAACAATGAAGGGGCCGATGCCATCTGTGGCAGGCTTGCGCGGCGTGGTGCTGGCATTCCGGTCGGTCTGAACCTCGGCGCGAACAAGACCAGCACGGACCGTGCCGCCGATTTTGCCCGCGTCATGGTTGCCGCACGCAACCACGTCGACTTTGCCACCGTCAACGTGTCGTCGCCCAACACCGAAAAGCTGCGCGACCTGCAGGGCAAGGCCGCGCTTGCCGCCCTGCTTGACGGGGTGATGGAGGTGCGCGGCGCGACGCCTGTCTTCCTCAAGATCGCGCCGGACCTGTCGGAGGCGGAAATCGCGGACGTGGCCGAGGTGGCAAACGTCGCAGGCATCTCCGCGATCATCGCAACCAACACGACTCTGGACCGCGACGGGTTGCGCTCTGCCCATGCGCATCAGACGGGCGGTCTGTCGGGCGCGCCCCTGTTCGACAAATCGACCCGCGTTCTGGCGCGCCTGTCCACACTCACCGATATCCCCCTGATCGGGGTTGGCGGCGTCGGATCGGCCGAACAGGCCTATGCCAAGATCTGTGCAGGTGCCAGCGCGGTGCAGCTTTACACCGCGCTTGTCTATGGCGGGCTTGGACTGGTCAGTGACATCGCCCGTGGCCTTGACGCATTGCTGGCCCGTGACGGGTTTGATCATGTGGCGGATGCGATCGGCAGCCGCAGGGATGACTGGCTATGATCACCATCTGGCACAACCCGCGCTGCTCCAAATCCCGCCAGACCCTGGCGCTGATCGAGCAGGGCGGCGCCGAGGTCACCATCCGGCGCTATCTTGAGGACGCGCCGACAGAAAGCGAAATCGACGCGGCCCGCAGCGCGCTGGGGCTGACGTCCCTGCGCGATATGCTGCGGACTGGAGAGAAGACCTACAAGGAACTTGGGTTGGACAAGGATACGCCGGAAGCGGAACTGCTGACCGCCATGGCGCAAAACCCGATCCTGATCGAGCGGCCCATCGTGTTCCGTGGCAAACGCGCCGTCATCGGACGTCCGCCCGAGGCTGTGGGCGAATTGCTCTGACAAGCGCCCGGAATTTTCGAAAATTCCGGCCCGATTTTTTTCAAAAAATCGCCTGCCCCGCAGCCCGTTCAAGCGCCGGATAGCGCAGCCCAAGGGTCACAGCCCGCGCCACAAAGGCAATCAGCATCGCCGCCCAAAGCCCGTGATTGCCGAGGGCGGGCAGCAGCAGGATCACTGCCAGCACGTAGATGCCAAAGCTGATCGCCATCATGTTGCGCATGTCCCGCGACCGCGTGGCCCCGATAAAGACCCCGTCCAGCATGAAGGCCGCACAGGCGACCAGCGGCAGGGCAACAACATAGGGCAGAAAGACCCGCGCCATCTGCTGCACCTCCGGTGCCTTGACCATCAGGTCGATGATCTGCGGCCCGGCCAGCGCGAAAACCACCGTGACCAGCGCCGAAGTAACAAAGGCCCAGCCCATGCTCAGCATCGCACTGCGGCGCAGGGCATCGCGTTGCCGCGCGCCCATCGCCTTGCCCACCAACGCCTCCGCCGAAAAGGCGAAACCGTCCAGCCCGTAAGACGTGATCATCAGGAAATGCAGCAGCACCTGATTGGCTGCCAGCGTCACATCGCCCATCCCGGCACCCAGAAAAAGAAAAGAGACAAACATCGCCTCCAGCAACATCGACCTGATCAGGATATCCGTGTTCAGCCGCACCATCTGGACCCATCTCAAACGGTTGAAAACCTGCAGCCAGTTGCGCCACTCCGGCCCCCTGAATGCCGCGCGGCAAAACCACAGGCCCAGCACCGCCCCTGTCCATTCCGCGATGAAAGTGGCAAGAGCCACGCCCTGCACGCCCCATTCCAGCCCCAGCACGAACCAAAGGTCCAGACCGATGTTCAGCCCGTTCATCACCAGTTGGATCACCAGCACAGCCCTGGTGCGTTCCTGCGCGATCAACCATCCCGTGATGGCATAAAGGGCAATGGCCGCCGGTGCCGACCAGATGCGAATGGTCATGTAGGACCGTGCAAGGCCCTCCACCTCGACAGTGCCCGGAGAGACCAGGAAGGCGGCCCAGAAAAGCGGCACCTGCAAGGTCACCACAACAAGACCTGCGCCAAGGCCCACGAGCAATCCGCGCGTTAGCAGGGCCGCCACTTCGGCCTCGTCCCGGTTGCCTGCGGCCTGCGCGGTCAGCCCGGTGGTGCCCATGCGCAGGAACCCGAATACCCAGTAGAAGGCGGAGAGGATGATCGCCCCCAGCCCCACCGCACCCACCGGTGCGGCCAGCCCGATCTGGCCCACCACGCCGGTATCCACTGCCCCCAGCAGCGGCACAGTGGCGTTGGAGATGACAATGGGCAGCGCGATGTTCAACACGCGCCGATGGGTGATCACATCGCGGGGTTCCAGTGCCCCTGCCTCGATCGCGCGCACTTCGCTGTCCGAAATCGGTTCCGTCACATCAACCCTTGCGCTGCGGCATCACGAAATGCCCGGTGGCCTGCGCGAACATCCGGTCCCGGTTGTCCTGCCAGCCTTCCACATGCACGCTGGCATAGCGCCGCCCCGACCGGTTGATCCTGGCGCGGGCATAGGCATCGCGCGGCAGGCCGGAGCGCAGGTAGTCGACGGTGAAATCAATTGTCTTGGGCAGGCGCGGCAGATGCACATGGCTCAGATCGCTGACATCCAGCGCGCCACTTTCCATATCCTCCCAGATGAAGGCCCAGCTCAGCGTGATGATCGCCGTGACCTCCAGAAACGCCGCTGTCGCGCCGCCGTGCAGCGCAGGCAGGATCGGATTGCCGATAAGATCGTCCTTGAACGGCATGACCCCCGTCAATTCATCCCCCCGCCGTTCAAAGGCGATGCCCAAGAACTGCACATAGGGCACCCCCTCGACTAGCGCGCGCAACACGGAATCACGGCGCTGTTTGACGATCTGAACGGGTTCAGGTGCAGGGCGTTTGGTCATTTGCCCCCCTCCACCGTGAATGTCCCGGTGGCCATGGCCACGGGAGTCTCGCTGTCCTCGTCCCGCGCGGTTGCCCGCACGAAAGCCACGGAGCGGGTAACGTGATAACAGGTGGCTTCGGTGGTGATCGCCTGTCCAGGTGTGGCGGCACGCAGATATTCGATGCGCAGATCAATGGTGGCGGTGCCTGCCGGATGGCTGGGATGGCTCATTACCGCGGCACCGCAGGCCGTGTCCATCAGCGCCGAGACCGCGCCACCGTGGATGACACCGGTCTTGGGGTCCCCCACCAACCTGTCAGCATAGGGCATGGAAATGATCGCCGTCCCCAGTTCAAGGGTCTGCAACTGCATCCCGAGCGCACGTGCATGTGGCAGGGCCCGGATAAACTGGTTGGCTTGTTTCAATTTGTCAGTCATCGGCCCCTCTTTCGGGAACTGTTATCAACTTGTGACGGGCAAAGGACAAGACCACCTGTTGCGCTTGGACGGGCATCATCCTAGCTTGCGCAACGGGAGATTGATGATGGCCGACGAGAGACTGACTTTCAAACAGATGTGTGAACGGTTCGACGTCACGCCGCGCACGCTGCGTTACTATGAATACATCGAGCTGCTGCAACCGGCACGTGAAGGGCGGTCTCGCTTTTACAGCCCGAGGGAATGCGCGCGGATGAAGCTGATCCTGCGCGGTCGCAAATTCGGCTTTTCCCTTGAGGGCATCCGGCAATGGCTGCTGATCTACGAGAAGGAAGGGACCGAGGCGCAGAAGCGCGCCTGGGTGATCGCTTCGGAACGGCAGCTCAAGGAACTGGCAGAGCAACGCGCCCAAGTGGACGAGGCCATGGCCGAATTGCAGCGCCTGCACGACGACACTGTCGAAGAACTGGAAAATCTCAGCACTTACAGCGATTCGCGTTTGGCTTGAGCCAGACCATCCCGCCGACGGCGTCTTACGAAATATATGACACATCACCTATCATGCGGCGCGTTGAAATCCCTGATTTCAGGCAGTGGGTTTCAGGCAGTGTAAGGGTCTGTGGTCATTCGCGTTTAGCGCGAAACGCTCCAGCGCCTCATCCCGGTTGCGAGGTCAGATTTTGGTCACCTCATCCTGTACACGTTCGGTGAGCGAAATCGCCTTGGCGATGCGGTCCATTTCTGCGGCGATCACGATCAGTTCCGACACCAGCCGACTGGAGTGGGAAGACGCCAGATCATAGGCCGCATCTTCGACCAGCTTGGCCGCTTCCAACAGTTTTTGACGGGGGTCATCTGTGGGAAGGGATTTAGCGGAATCGTTCATTTAGCAACCTTTCGCAGTATATGCTGCAAATGCAGCATGACGCGTGGACGGACCAGATAGCGGTGGCAATGGTCGTGGTCACGTCACGCGAATGCGCTACAGGATATCAAGTTCTTTTATTTGCAAAAGTCCCGATCCGAGCCCTTTGATGGCTGCGGTCGTTCGATCGTTAACATCAAGTTTGTCAAATAGTCTGCGGCCAATCGTGTCAACCGTATGCCTTGAAATTCCCAGTATTTCGGCGATCACGCTATTGCTCTTGCCGCGGGCCATCCAGCGCAAAATTTCCAGCTCTCTCGGGGAAAGGTCAATGTGGCACAGAGGTTCCTCAATCAGTTCGCAGAATCGAAGATGTGCGATCTGCGCTGCACATTGCATTTCGAATATGTTCTCTGGCCCGACCACAACCGCCGATTTGCCAAACCCAAGTCCAAAGTAGGCATTCCGCCCTTTCGGGCCGAAAACCGGAAGCGCGACCCCATCGCCAAAGTCAGATGCCTGCCGCCTGCGCATGAAGTCCGCTTCCTGCTCGGTCAGGTCGGCAAGCTCCTCGATTTCGGACCACAGAAATGGTCGGGACACTCTGGCGGCGAGTCCGGGTATCGGGTCGATCACCTGCAAATTTGAGTCGATGTATTCGCAGACCCATTCCTTCGGAAACCCATCCTCGACAAAGCCCAGTTGCCCCCCCGGAAGACTGTCGGTGTTGTCCAGATGATAGCTGACCATCTCTATGCCACAGCTTTGAAAAAACCCGACAATGGTCTGCCAGAGGCACGCGGCATCAGACGCGGCCGCGCAGCTTGTTACGAAACTCCTGACGGTTATCCGGGACATAGATCCATCCGATCCTGGCGCAACTTTACAAGATTTTGCGACATAAGTAGATTGAAATCTGTCGTCAAACACCAATTTCACAAGGCGCAGAAGCAAGTTGACTGGAATTGCAAAGGCTTGCCACATTTCGGCACCAAAGTGACGTGACGTTTGGGTTACGTAAACGTCAACTGATGTTGTAAGAGACTTTCTGTATCCCCAGATCAAAATCAACGTGATGGTTTTCTGATGAGAGCAGAGATGATGACAACAGATACAATGACCATTCGCCAGATGTGCGATGCCTACGACGTAACCCCGCGCACCCTGCGGTTCTACGAGGCCAAGGAACTGCTGTTCCCGATCCGGGAAGGCCAGAAGCGCCTGTTCACCAAGCGTGACCGCGCCCGGCTCAAGCTGATCCTGCGCGGCAAGCGCTTTGGGTTCTCGCTGGAGGAAATCCGCCAGTTGCTGGACCTGTATGACATGGGCGACCAGCAGCAGACCCAGATCGCGCGCACCTATGAGATTGCGCACGCCCGTCTGGCCGACATGGAATCCCGGCGTGATGAGCTGAACGAAGCCATCGACGATCTGAAAGACCAGTTGAAATGGGGGGAAAAGATGATCGCCTTCATGAACCAATCCCGCAAGGCCGCCGAATAGGCACCCTGCACCCTCAACACGCGCTTTAGGAACAGACCCATGCCAAGCTACACCCCCCCCGTCAAAGACCTGCAATTCGTCCTGCACGATGTGTTGAACGTGACCGGCAGCGAGACCCCCGGCTACGATGAGCTGGAAGCCGATTTCACCTCTGCCATCCTCGAAGAAGCGGGCAAGCTGACCTCGGGCGTTCTCGCCCCGCTGAACACCGTGGGCGACAAGGAAGGCTGCCGCCTGGAAAACGGCGTCGTCTATACGCCCAAAGGTTTCAAGGAGGCCTTTGCACAGGTCAAGGAAGGCGGCTGGCCGGGTCTCGACATGCCCGAACAATACGGCGGCCAGAACATGCCCTATGTCATCGGCACCGCCGTGGGCGAGATGTTCTCTGCCGCCAACCAGGCCTTCACGATGTATCAGGGCCTGACCCATGGCGCGGCCTCTGCGATTCTTGCGCATGGCACCGATGCACAAAAGGACACCTATCTGCCCAAGATGGTCGCCTGCGACTGGACCGGCACAATGAACCTGACGGAACCGCATTGCGGCACCGATCTGGGACTGATGCGCACCAAGGCGGCACCGCAGGACGATGGTTCCTACAAGATCACCGGGCAGAAGATCTTCATCTCGTCGGGTGAACACGACATGGCCGACAACATCATCCACCTTGTCCTCGCCAAGATCGAAGGCGGCCCCGAGGGCATCAAGGGTGTGTCGCTCTTCATCGTGCCGAAATTCATGGTGAACGAGGACGGTTCCCTGGGTGAGCGGAACGGCGTCGCCGTCGGCTCCATCGAGGAAAAGATGGGCATCCACGGCAATTCCACCTGCGTCATGAACTATGACGGGGCCACCGGCTTCCTGCTGGGCGAGGAACACAAGGGCATGCGCGCCATGTTCACCATGATGAACGAGGCCCGCGTGGGCGTCGGCATGCAGGGTCTTGCACAGGCGGATGTCGCCTATCAGAACGCGCTGGAATACGCCAAGGACCGCCTGCAGGGCCGCGCGGTGACCGGCGCGGAAGCGCCCGACAAACCCGCCGACCCGCTGATCGTGCACCCCGACATCCGCCGCTCGCTGATGGATCAGAAAAGCTTTGCCGAGGGCGCGCGCGCCTTCATCCTCTGGGGGGCCACCATGATCGACGCGGCCCACCGCGCGGGAGACAAGGATGCCGATGGCCTCGTGTCGCTGCTGACCCCCGTGATCAAAGGGTTCCTGACCGATCAGGGCTATGACATGACCGTAAAGGCCCAGCAAATCTATGGCGGGCATGGCTATATCGAGGAATGGGGCATGTCGCAGTTCACCCGCGATGCCCGGATCGCGATGATCTACGAGGGTGCCAACGGCGTTCAGGCGCTTGACCTCGTGGGCCGCAAGCTGGCGCAGGACGGTGGCAAGCACGTCATGGCCTTCTTTGATCTGGTGAAAGGCTTCATCAAGGACAACGCGGGTCAGGACGCGGACTATGACGCGGCATTCCTCGATCCGCTCAAGGCGGCCAGCAAGGACCTGCAACAGGCGGGCATGTACTTCATGCAGAACGGCATGAAGAACCCCAATCACGCGCTGGCAGGCTCCAACGACTTCATGCACATGTTCGGACATGTCTGCCTCGGCCTGATGTGGGCCCGCATGGGCCTTGCGGCGACCAAGGCGCTCAAGGATGGCACCGGCGACGCGGCGTTCTTTGAGACAAAGCTGGCCACCGGGCGCTACTATATGGCACGACAACTTCCGGCGACCGCCCTTCACCTGACGCGCATCCAGTCCGGCGCGGATACGGTGATGGCGCTGGAGGCCGCGAACTTCTGAACCCCGGTTTCGCCGCGAAACCTTGATTATTAACAAGAGGTTAAGATGCCGAAACGCTTCCGCCTGACCCGCCGCTTTCCCGTCGCCATGACGGAGGACGGGTACAGGCGGCTGAAGAAATTCAGCGCCGAGGCGGGCCTTGACGAGGGTGAGGCGCTGTCGTTCCTGTTTGAAAACTTCGGCAGCGTGATCAACGAGGAAAACCTGATCGCGCGGCTGAGGCTTTTCAACGCCGAACTCGACGACCGCAAACGCTGAGCCGAAACGACTCACCTGGGGAGGGATCATGAACGACCTGAGCACAGCACCATCCAACTGGATGACGGACGAACACAAGATGATCGCGGACATGGCCGCGTCCTTCATCACCACCGAATGGGCCCCGAAGTTCGAGAAATGGCGCAAGCAGGGCGAGATGGACCGCGAGACCTGGGCCCAGGCGGGCGCGCTGGGCCTGCTCTGCCCCTCCATCCCCGAGGAATACGGCGGCGCGGGTGGCGATTTCGGCCATGAAGCGGCGATCCTGATCGAAGGCGCGCGGGCCAATCTGGCCAGCTGGGGCAATGGTATCCATTCCGGCATCGTGGCGCATTACATTCTGGCCTATGGCACCGAAGAGCAAAAGAAACGCTGGCTGCCCAAAATGGTATCGGGCGAGATGGTCGGCGCGCTGGCAATGACCGAACCCTCTGCCGGGTCGGACGTGCAGCGGATCAAGACCAAGGCGATCCGCGACGGCAATGCCTACCGGCTGTCGGGGCAAAAGACATTCATCACCAATGGCCAGCACGCCAATCTGATCATCGTCGCGGCCAAGACCGACCCCAAGGAAGGCTCCAAAGGCGTCTCGCTGGTGGTGCTTGAAACCGAGGGCGCTGATGGCTTCCAGCGCGGCCGCAACCTTGAAAAGATCGGCAAACACGCCTCCGACACCTCCGAACTCTTCTTTGACAACGTGGAAATCCCGCCTGAGAACATCCTTGGCCAGGAAGAGGGCAAGGGTTTTTACCAGATGATGCAGCAGCTTCCGCAGGAACGGCTGATCATCGGTTGCGAGGCTGTGGGGTCGATGGAAGGCGCTGTCGATCTGACAATCAGATATTGCAAGGAGCGCGAAGCCTTTGGCGGCCCGCTGACCCAATTCCAGAACACGCGGTTCAAACTGGCGGAATGCAAGACCAAGGCCGCAGTGGGCCGGGCATTTCTGGACACCTGCATCGCGGAGCATCTGCGCGGCGAATTGACTGTGGACCGCGCGGCGATGGCGAAATACTGGCTGACCGACACCCAGGGCGAGGTGCTGGACGAATGTCTGCAACTGCATGGCGGCTACGGATTCATGCAGGAATACGCAATTGGCGAGATGTGGACCGACGCCCGCATCCAGCGCATCTATGGCGGTACAAATGAGATCATGAAGGAACTGATCGCGCGGTCGCTGTAGGCCAGGCCGCACTGCTTTCTTTTTGGCCCCAAATATTCCCACGGGGGTCCGGGGGTGTGAAACCCCCGGCGCGACCCCAAAATACAGGAGAGACACCAGATGACGATCAAGCTCTATTGCTTTGGCGAATCCGGCAACGCCTACAAGGCCGCCCTGGCGCTGCAACTGTCGGGACTGGACTGGGAGCCGGTGAAGGTCGACTTCTTCGGCGGCGAAACCCGCAGCGCGGATTACCGCAGCCAGATCAACGCGATGGGCGAGGCCCCGGTGATGGTGGATGGCGACGTCAGACTGACCCAATCCGGCGTCATTCAGGATTACGTTTCCGAAAAATCCGGCAAATTCGGGGGCGGGAATGCTGCCGAACGGCGCGAGATCCTGCGCTGGGTGCTCTGGGACAACCACAAGCTCAGTTCGCAGGCCGGGATGACCCGTTTCCTGATGAACTTCCTGCCGGAGGAAAAACGCCCCGCCGAAGTCATCGGTTTCACGCTTGGCCGCCTCAAGGCCGCGTACAGCGTTCTCAACAACCACCTTGAGGGCCGCGACTGGGTCGTGGGCGACAGCGTGACCAACGCTGACCTGTCCTGCTGCGGATACCTCTATTACCCCGAGCCCTTCGGCTTTGACCGCTCTGCCTGGCCCAACATCGACGCGTGGCTGACGCGTCTGTCCGAACAACCGGGCTGGAAAGCCCCCTACGACCTGATGCCCGGCAGCCCCGCTGACCGCGCCTGAAGAAAGGAAGATATCACCATGACCGAAGCCTATATCTACGACGCCCTGCGCAGCCCCCGCGGCAAGGGCCGCAAGGACGGCGCGCTGCATGAAGTCACGGCCCTGCGCCTGTCCGCGCAGACGCTGAACGCCGTCAAGGAGCGCAACAACCTCGATGGCCATGCGGTCGAGGACGTGATCTGGGGCAATGTGACCCAGGTGATGGAACAGGGCGGCTGTCTGGCGCGCTCTGCCGTGCTGGCCTCTGACCTTGACGAACGTATTCCGGGTCTGGCGATCAACCGGTTCTGCGCCAGCGGGATGGAAGCCGTGAACCTGGCCGCCAACCAGATCAGGGGCGGCGCCGGCATGGGTTATATCGCGGGCGGTGTCGAAATGATGGGCCGTGTGGCGATGGGCAGTGACGGGGCGGCGATTGCCGTCGATCCTTCCATCGCGATGGACGGGTATTTCGTCCCGCAGGGCATTTCCGCCGACATCATCGCCACCGAATACGGGTTTTCCCGCGATGATGCGGACCAGCTTGCCATCGCCAGCCAGCAACGCGCGGCAGCGGCCTGGAAAGACGGGCGTTTCGATAAATCCGTCATCACCATCCGCGACCAGAACGGTCTGACCATCCTGGACCGTGACGAATACATGCGCCCCGAAACCGACATGCAGAGCCTCGGCAGCCTGAACCCCGCGTTCCAGGCCATGGGCGAGGTCATGCCCGGTTTCGACAAGATCGCGATGATGAAGTACCCGCATCTTGAAAAGATCAACCACATCCACCACGCGGGCAATTCATCCGGCATCGTGGATGGTGCCGCCGCCGTGCTGATCGGCAACAAGGAATTCGGCGAGAAATACGGGCTCAAGCCGCGCGCCCGCATCCGCGCCACCGCCAAGATCGGCACCGACCCCACCATCATGCTGACCGGCCCGGTCCCGGTGACCGAGAAGATCCTCAAGGACAACGGCATGACCATCGGCGACATCGACCTCTTCGAGGTGAACGAGGCCTTCGCCTCGGTCGTGCTGCGCTTCATGCAGGCCTTTGACGTGGACCACGACAAGGTCAATGTGAACGGCGGGGCCATCGCCATGGGTCACCCGCTGGGGGCCACCGGCGCGATGATCATCGGCACCCTGCTGGACGAGCTGGAACGCAGCGACAAGCAGGTTGGCCTGGCCACGCTCTGCATCGCTTCCGGCATGGGGGCAGCCACCATCATCGAGCGGGTGTGACATGATCCTGCGCGCGGGCAGTGTACCCAGGACCGAAGTCCAGTCTGGGTATCCCGACCCCTTCAACCTCGGCAAAGGCTACGTCACCTATCACGGCTTTGGCGATGTCGCCGGGCTGACCCAATTCGGCGTGGCGCTGGAAACTTTGTATCCGGGCAAGCAATCCTCGCAGATGCACTGGCACGAGAAGGAGGACGAGTTTCTCTTCGTGCTCTCCGGCGCGCTTACCGTGGTCGAGGACGGCAAGGAAACCGCGCTGCAACCGGGCGACGCCTGCTGCTGGAAAGCAGGCGATCGCACCGCCCACTGCCTGCGCAATCACAGCGATGAACCCGCAACCTATCTGATTGTCGGCACCCGTGCCGAAGACGACATCTGCCATTATCCCGATCTGGACCTGCTGGCGACACCGCAGGGTTTCACGCATCGCGATGGCACCCCATACCCCAAAAAGGGAGAGACCAAATGACCGATTTCACCATGAAAACCGACGCCGACGGCGTTGCCATCATCACCTGGGACGTGCCCGGCAAGTCCATGAACGTGATGTCCATCGACGGGCTGAGCGAGCTTGACGCGCTGATTGACTCTGCTCTGGCCGACGACGCGGTCAAGGGCATCGTGATCACCTCCGGCAAGGACGGCTCCTTTGCCGGTGGCATGGACCTGAACCTGCTGGCCAAGATGAAGCAGGACGCGGGCGATGACCCGGCCAAGGGTCTGTTCGAAGGCACGATGAAAATGCACGCCCTGCTGCGCAAGATCGAACGCGCGGGCATGGACCCCAAGAAACTGACGGGAGGCAAGCCCATCGCCGCCGCCCTGCCCGGCACGGCTGCGGGCATCGGGCTGGAACTGCCGCTGGCCACGCACCGCATCTTTGCCGCCAACAACCCCAAGGCGCGCATCGGCCTGCCGGAAATCATGGTCGGCATCTTTCCGGGCGCGGGCGGCACGACCCGTGTGTCGCGCAAGCTGGGCGCGATGGCGGCCTCCCCCTTCCTGCTGGAAGGCAAGATGGTCGCCCCCGATGCCGCCGTGAAGGCGGGCCTGATTGACGAGGTGGCGGATGACCCGGTGGCGGCGGCCAAGGAGTGGGTGCTGAACGCCAAGGACGCCGATCTGGTCAAGCCATGGGACGCCAAGGGCTACAAGATGCCCGGCGGCGCGCCCTATCACCCGGCGGGCTTCATGACCTTCGTGGGCGCCTCCGCCATGGTCAATTCCAACACCAAGGGCGTCTATCCCGCCGCCAAGGCGCTGCTGTCGGCGGTCTATGAGGGTGCATTGGTCGATTTCGACACTGCGCTGAAGATCGAGGCGCGCTGGTTCACCTCCGTTCTGATGAACCCCTCTTCCTCTGCCATGATCCGGTCGCTGTTCCTGAACAAGGAAGCGCTGGAAAAAGGTGCCGTGCGCCCCGAAGGCGTTGCAGACCAGCGGGTGAAGAAGCTGGGCGTGCTGGGCGCGGGCATGATGGGCGCGGGCATCGCGCTGGTCTCGGCTCAGGCGGGCATCGAGGTGGTGCTGATCGACCGCGATCAGGAAGCCGCCGACAAGGGCAAGGGGTACGCCGCCGCCTATTTCGACAAGGGCATCGCACGCCGCAAATCCACGCCGGAGAAGAAGGAAGCCGCGCTCGGCCTGATCACCGCCACCCCGGATCTGGACCATCTCAAGGGCTGCGATCTGATCATCGAAGCGGTGTTCGAAGACCCATCGGTGAAGGCCGAGATGACCCAGAAGGTCGAAGCGGTGATCCCCGAGGATTGCATCTTTGCCTCCAATACATCGACCCTGCCGATTACCGGACTGGCGAAGGCATCCAGCCGCCCCGAGCAGTTCATCGGCATCCACTTCTTTTCGCCTGTCGAACGCATGGCGCTGGTGGAGATCATCAAGGGTGAGAAGACAGGCGACCGCGCGGTGGCCAAATCGCTCGACTATGTGCGCCAGATCCGCAAGACCCCGATCGTGGTCAACGATGCGCGGTTCTTCTACGCCAACCGCTGCATCATCCCCTATGGCGGCGAGGCGAACCGCATGATCACCGAGGGCGTGGCCCCCGTGCTGATCGACAACGCCGCGCAATTGCTGGGCTTCCCCGTGGGGCCGGTGCAACTGGGCGACGAAACCTCCGTCGATCTGGCGACCAAGATCATGCGCGCGACCAAGGCGGCGATGGGCAATGAATACCCCGCCTCCGAGGCCGACGACCTGATCGTCTGGATGGAAGATCTGGGCCGGTTGGGCCGCAAGGCGAAGGCGGGCTATTTCGACTATGACGAAAAGGGCAAGCGGCTGGGTTATTGGAAGGGCATTCACGACAAGTATCCGCTGGCGGATGAACAGCCCGAATTGCAGGAAATTCAGGACCGGCTGATGTTCGTGCAGGTGCTGGAAGCCGTGCGCGCGCTGGAGGAAGGCGTGCTGATGGACATCCGCGAGGGCGACGTGGGCGCGATCCTGGGCTGGGGCTTTGCCCCTTGGTCGGGCGGCCCGTTCTCCTGGCTGGACATGATCGGCACCCCCTATGCGGCAGAACGCTGCGACCAGCTGGAGGCCAAGTTCGGCCCCCGGTTCAAATGCCCCGACCTGCTGCGCGAGATGGCCGAGAAGAACCAGACCTTCTATGGTCGTTTCGGGCCGGAGGCACAGGCGGCCTGAGAGGCGTCAGAACGGGATCGGAAAGGGGCGCTTCGGCGCCCTTTTTCATGTCCTGCCGGACCGGTGCGCCGATACGTCGCGCGTGACCTGACAGGATTATCCGAGTTTTTTCCTCGGATACCATTTCCTTATCAATTCTCTCGGGTATAAGAAGGGCACAGCCAGCCCGACTCTGTCTCGGGCAAGCCATTACGCCAGATGCCACAGGATGTACCATGACCCTTTTGCCTGATTCCGCGGCGCCCCGGACATGAGCTTTCACCGTCCGCCCGCGCAACTCACCACGCAGAATGAAGTACCGACCTATGTCGCACAGGAACTGACAGGCGACGGCGATCTGGCGCATATCCAGCTGGACGGTCAGACCTACACCCTGCGGATCACCCGTTCAGGCAAGCTGATCCTGACCAAGTGACCGCCACCATGCCAATCTGCCGACAACGTGCGGACGGCAGGCCCAGATACCAAAAGGACATTCCGATGAAACGCTCCACCCTTCTCTCCACCGCTGCTTTGCTGATCTGCGCCTCTCCGGCGCTGGCCGTCGAAAAGACCGAGGTGATCGAGACATATGCCGACATCGCAGCGGCGAAATACGCTGACAGCGTGACCACAGCCCAACGCTTGCAGGACGCTGTCGCAAGCTTTCTGGACGCCCCGTCGGCCATGGGTCTGACAGCGGCACGGCAGGCCTGGCTGGCGGCGCGGGTGCCTTATCAGCAATCCGAAGTCTACCGTTTCGGCAATGCCATCGTCGACGACTGGGAAGGCAAGGTGAACGCCTGGCCGCTGGACGAGGGGCTGATCGACTATGTTGATACCACCTACGGCGGGCCATCGGATGAAAACAGCTTTGCCGCGCTGAACGTCGTTGCGAACCCGACCTTCACCCTGTCAGGCACCGAAGTTGACGCCAGCGCGATCACCCCCGAACTGCTGGGCGAAACCCTGCACGAGGCCGACGGGGTCGAGGCCAATGTGGCCACCGGATACCACGCCATCGAATTCCTGCTTTGGGGTCAGGACCTTAACGGCCACGACGCGGGCGCGGGCAACCGCCCCTGGACCGATTATGCGATGGGCGAGGATTGCACCAATGGCAATTGCGACCGCCGCGCCGATTATCTGGTCGCCGCCACCGACCTGCTGGTCTCTGACCTGGAATGGATGGCCGCACAGTGGACAGATGGCGGTGCCGCCAGAACTGCCCTTCTGGAAGACGAGAACGCAGGCCTTGTCGCGATGCTGACCGGCATGGGCTCGCTGTCGTATGGGGAGCAGGCGGGCGAACGCATGCGGCTTGGCCTGATGCTGAACGACCCCGAAGAAGAGCATGATTGCTTTTCCGACAACACCCACAACAGCCATTACTACGACGGACTTGGTGTCCAGAGCACCTATCTGGGCGAATATGTCGGTGTGGACGGCACGCTGGTCTCCGGCCCGTCGCTGTCCGATCTGGTTGCAGAGACCGACCCGGCGCTGGACAGTGAAATGCGCGAAAAGCTGAGCACCACGATGTTGGCGCTCGGGCGGATCAAGACGGCGGCTGAAGCCGGTTTCGCCTATGACCAGATGCTGGAACGCGGCAACGCGGGCGGCGAGGCGCTGATCATGGGCGGCGTCAACGGGCTGATCGACCAGACCCGCAGCATCGAGCGCGTGGTCAAGGTTCTGGGGCTCGACCAGGTCGCCTTTGAAGGCTCCGACAGTCTGGACAATCCCAACGCCGTCTTCCAATAACCCGATCAGCCAGCCCTCCTGCCAGCGACATCTCATACTCTCACAGGACAATCACAATGAAGAAACAGACACACCTTGCGGGGCTTTGCGGCCTCGCGATGCTTTGCGGGCATGCGGCACAGGCGCAGGACGCCGGCTTTACCTGGGAAGGCAGCGTCGAGATCGGCGTGGACAGCACGGTCAGCTCCGATGACCCGACAGCGGAATTCAGCGATGTCTATCTCAGCATCGAAGCCGCCTTTGAGGCCGCGATCACGGACCGCATCACCGCCTTTGGCGGGCTGACGCTGGAATCGATGACAGATGCCACCGACGACCGCAGTTTTGATGACCTGGGGCTCTACGTCAGCGAATTGGGCCTGCGCTTTGCCTTTGGCGAAACCCTGGTCTCCGTCGGCAAGCTCAGCCCGATCTTCGGCGTGGCATGGGACGATGCGCCGGGTTACTACGGCACCTCGCTGTCGGGCGACTATGAGCTGGCGGAGATGATCGGCCTGACCGTCGAAACGCCTGTTGGCGCAGATGGCACCCTGTCCTTTGCAGCATTCTATGCCGACAACACCTTTCTGAGTGACAGCATCGGCAATCGGCGCGGGCGGAACTCGGTTGCGGCGGGTGGTGTCGGAAACACCGGCAAGTTGAACAACATCGCGCTGCAATACAGCCAGGACTTCGGCGCAACCACCGCATGGGTCGGCGCACGCCACCTGGCGGCAGGCGCGGGCGATGTTTCGGATGAAAACGGTGTCGTTGCGGGGCTGGCCCATGATTTCGGCAATGGCTGGGACATGATCGGCGAAGTGGCCCATTTCAGCGGCGCAGGCGGTACTGCTGCGGATGCAACCTACAGCACCCTCGGCGCGTCCTATGCGCTTGACCAATGGACCTTCTCGGGCACCGGGACTCTTGTCAACATCAGCGGTGCAGGCCGTGACAAGATGCTCGCCCTTGGAGTAGACCGTCAGATAACCGATAACAGCGAAATCAACTTTGGCGTGGCCCGCTTTGACGTGGGCGGTGTTAAATCGACATCGGTCGGCCTGGCGGCTGTCGTGTCTTTCTGAACAACCAGGAGCCTTCATGACAGCCAGCCATCAGTCTGCCGCCGCACAACGTCCGGGCCAGACCGCCAGCATGTCACAGCGCACAGGCAGATTACCCTGCGCCCTGGTGCCGCTGATCCTTGCCATTGGGTCAGCGGCACTGGCGCAGGATGCCCCGGTGCTGGATGACCGACATCTGAATGTGATCCCCCGCACGGCGGAGGAGACCGCGCGCATTGCAGCGGTGCTGACACCACCCACCAACTTTACCGCCCCTGAGCAATTTGAACACCTGCCTGCCGGTGCCGCCACTGTGCGGGTGCGCAAGTCGGCAGATGCCTTTTCCCAGCCCTCCGGCAACATCAGTTTCGAGGATGAGCTGACCTTCAAGGTCGGCAATGGGCTGTTCCGCAAGCTCTGGGTCTCTGCCCCCTCCTCCACGCTGGCCTCTGACGGGTTGGGGCCGCTTTACAACGCGCGCTCCTGCCAGCGTTGCCACATCAAGGACGGGCGCGGGCATCCGCCGGAAGCCGACGGCGACAGCAATGCAATCTCCATGTTCTTGCGGGTGTCGATCCCCGGAGATGAGAGCGACGCCATCGACGGGATCGAAGGCTATATCGCCAGCCGCCCCGACCCCACCTATGGCACCCAGTTGCAGGACTTTGCCGTGCAGGGGCATGCGGCTGAATACCGCCTTGATATCACGTACAGGGAAGAGCCGATCACGCTGGCGGACGGGACCAAGGTTTCACTCAGGCATCCCACCTACCGGGCGGCCGATCTGGGCTATGGCCCGCTGCATCCCGACGCCATGCTGAGCCCGCGCGTCGCGCCGCAGATGATCGGCATGGGCCTGCTGGAAGCGATCCCTGCTGCCGATATCCTTGCATTGGCAGACCCGGACGATGCGGACGGGGACGGCATTTCGGGCCGGGCCAATATCGTCTGGTCGGCGGCACAGGACCGGCCCATGCTGGGGCGCTTTGGCCTCAAGGCGGGCAATCCTTCAGTGCTGGAACAATCGGCCTCGGCCTTTGTCGGGGACATCGGCATATCGAATCCATTGTTCACGGCGGGCGCGGGTGAATGCACCGATTTGCAGGCCGATTGCCAGGCCGCAACCCATGGCGACGGCGACGCGCGCGGCACCGAGATCGACGCCGAGGGGCTAGATCTGGTGACCTTCTACAGCCGCAACCTGGGCGTGCCGGAACGCCGCAATCTGGACGATCCGCAGGTGTTGCGAGGCAAGAAGGTGTTCTATGACACCGGCTGCACCGCCTGCCACCAGCCCAAGTTCGTGACCAACCGGCTTGCAGATCAGCCGGAGCAGTCTTTCCAGCTGATCTGGCCCTATTCCGACATGCTGCTGCATGACATGGGCCCCGGTCTGGCGGACAACCGCCCCGAGGCACGCGCCACCGGAACGGAATGGCGGACGCCGCCGCTTTGGGGTATCGGTCTGACGGAACAGGTCAGTGGCCACAGCTATTTCCTGCACGACGGGCGCGCCCGGTCGCTGCTGGAAGCGATCCTGTGGCACGGCGGCGAGGCACAGGCCCAGCGCGACACCGTCATCGACCTTCCGACTGCCGACCGCGACGCGCTGATCACCTATCTGGAGAGCTTATGACCAGACTTTTCCTCAGCCTGCTTGTTGTGCTGATGCCCTTTGCCGCTGTGGCACAGGATGCCACTGCCAAGATCACCGATGTGGTCGAACATCACATCCTGCCGCGGTTTGACGCGCTGTCCGAAAGTGCCGATCACCTGGCGGATATGGCCGGGAACGACTGCGCACCCACGTCGCCCGACCTGCGCGACGCCTATGGCGCGGCATTTGACAGTTGGGTCAGCGCCAGCCACCTGCGCTTTGGCCCGACCGAAGTCGGCGACCGCGCCTTTGCGCTTGCCTTCTGGCCCGACAGCCGGGGCGCAACCCCGCGTGCGCTGGCCGGGCTGATGGCGGAGCAGGATGCGATCATCGACAGTGCCGAAGGCTTTGCTCAGGTCTCCATCGCGGCACGGGGGTTTTACGGGCTGGAATACCTGCTCTATGACCCGGAGCTGACCGAAGCAGCCGATGCCACCTACCTTTGCGGCCTGATCGGCGCGGTCACCGCCGATATCGCCGCAACCGCCGATACCATCCGCGCGGATTGGCACGAGAGCTATGCGCCCGAGATGCTGAACCCCGGACCGGACGGCACCTACCGCAGTGAAGATGAGGTGCTTCAGCAGCTTTTCACCTCGCTGACCACCGGGCTTGAGTTCACCGCAGAGACCCGGCTGGGCCGCCCCCTGGGCACATATGACCGCCCCCGGCCCACGCGGGCAGAGGTCTGGCGCTCCGAGAGGTCGGCGCGGCATGTGGGGCTGAGCCTGACCGCCCTGCGCGATCTGGCCGAGCGGCTGGCCACCGGTCACCCTCGGGTAACCGCCGAGTTGGACAGCGCCTTTGCCAAGGCAGTTGATCACCTCGATAGATTGGACGATCCGGTGTTTGCCGGGGTGGCCCAGCCGCAAAGCCGGTTGAAGGTTGAAGTTGTCCAGCAGGAGGTCGAAGCCATCCGCACCCTTGCCCGCAGCGATCTGGGCCCGACTTTGGGCGTGGCGGCGGGTTTCAATTCGCTGGACGGTGACTGACATGCCCACAGCCCCCCACAGCGGACGCCGCCGGTTTCTGGGCGGGCTGATGGCCGCCGGGGTGCTGCCCTGCCCCAGTTGGGCCGATGCGGGATCGCCCGCCTATCTGGCTGCTGGCGCGCGGGCGGACGGGTCCTATCTGCTGTGCGGTATCGCGGCGGACCTGTCGGTCTTGTTCGAAATTCCCCTGCCCGCGCGCGGCCATGCCGCCGCCGCCCACCCGAGCCGACCGCAGGCCGTGGCCTTTGCCCGCAGGCCCGGCACCTTCGCGGTGGTGATCGACTGTGCCACGGGGCGGCAACAGGCCCGGCTGACCAGCCCAGAGGGCCGGCATTTCTACGGCCACGGGGCCTTTTCCAAGGGTGGGGACTGGCTGTTCACGACAGAGAACGACTTTGAGGCAGGCGAAGGGCGCATCGGCATCTGGGACGTTGCCGCAGGCTACAAACGTCTGGACGAGATCAGCAGCGGCGGGATCGGGCCGCATGACATCAAACGGTTGCCGGGGTCGGACGTCCTCGTCGTTGCAAATGGCGGCATCGACACGCACCCCGACACCGGAAGGACCAAGCTGAACATCCCCACGATGGCCCCGAACCTGAGCTATTTCGACCACGGCAAGATCGTGGAACAGGCGGCCCTGCCCCATGCCATGCACAAGAATTCAATCCGTCATCTTGCGGTCGGCCCGGCGGGCGATGTCACCTTTGGCATGCAATGGCAGGGCGAGGAACCGGTCGCGGCGCTGGTCGGCAGGCACCGGAGGGGCGGGCAGATCGCGCTGTTCGACGCCCCGCCCGAGGCTGTGCGCGAGATGCAGGGCTATGTCGGCAGTATCGCCTGTTCGCCGGACGGGGCCAGGGTTGCCGTCACCTCGCCGCGTGGCAATCGGGTGCAGTTCTATGACACCAGCACCATGGCCCTGTCGCAGGTCATATCCCTGAGCGATGTCTGCGGCGTGGCCCCGGCGGCAGGTGGCTTTACCGTGACCACCGGCACCGGGGAATTGCGCTGCCTGCGCGGGTCGGCGGAGGCAAGGGCGACTGCTGCCTTGATGTGGGACAATCACCTGATCGAGGTCTAGGCGCTGGCCGATCGGGGGGCGTTGGCAAACACAGCGCCATGTCGCAACCGGGGAGGTGCGTGGCCCCCGACACATGCAAAAGGGGCCGCGGCTCTCACCTCGCGGCCCCTGTCCTGACATGGAGATGTCTGTCTTGTCTCTCGGCGGCCCCCTCCAGGTGGGCCGCCCCGGTCAGATCAACAGGATGCGGTTGCCCTGACGGTGCAGCCGCCCGTGGCCAGCATCCGGTCTTCCATGGTCAGGCATCCGGCCAGAAACGCGGCATCGCTCAGCCCCAGAACACCATAGACGGGGTTTGTGCCGTCCAGCAGATTGTCCAGCGCCATCCGGGCCACCGGGCAATGGATCAATGCGCCGCCTTCGGCATAGATCACCTGTTCATCGGCAAAGGCGATCACGATCAGTTCCACCTTTTCCTGCGGTGCCGCACGATGAATGCCGCGCACCCCCACCAGCGCCTGCGCCGGGACAAGGGCGAAGGGGTCACCGTAGATGTCGGCGGCCGCATCGCTTTCCACCAGCACACCCTGATCGGCCAGCAGGGTCAGTTCGGCGCGGTTGTCCAGCGCCCCGGCGGGCACGATCACCGGCCATAACGCAGGGTTCGTGTCGGGCGCGTCGATCCACATCACCATACGGCGCACATCGGTGATCTGCTGCATGCCGTGGTCAAAGGTCAGGACAGAGTCGCCCACCGCCAGCGCCTCGACGGCGCGCCAGCCCAGGTTCGACGCAACCCGCGTGCCTGCCACCAATCCGTTTGTCATTGTCGCCAGACCGCCGTCATAGGCCCCCGTCATCTCGGGTGAGCGGCGGTTCATCTCTTTTGTCTTCCATCCAAACATTTCATCCATCCCCATGGTGAAGCGCCATGGCAGGGCGCCGGTGCAGTTGATGGAACCAATTGGGGTGATTCCCATGACCGGTAGGCGACCGGAAAGCGGCGGAAATCGGGCATTGTCATCTGTTTCGGCGACAATTCCGCTGAATTCGGGGGAATTAGGCGGCACAAACATGGCAATCTTGCCGGTTTGGTTAACGCGAGGCAGCGTAATTCAAAAAAACCGATAGCCGAATCGGGCAATGTCTTCTGCGCAACAGCGCGCGACGATGTCCTGCAAGTCGGGGGTATAACTGCTTTGCCAGGTTTCTGCCCGGTCCGATGTATTGACATGCGGCAGATCCAGCCGAAATCCCAGATGGTCCCACAACGGTGCCGCATCCGCCTCCAGGTGCTCCAGCCGGATGAAGGCACTGCACCGCTCGGCCCCGGTTGCATCGCGCATGTATCGCGCTGCGGACCAGCCCTGTAAGCTGGCTTGCGTGCCCGTATCGGACAGGAAGCCCGCGAAATCGGTCGACTTGGCCAGATGCACGGCGGGGTGTTCGAAGCCTTGACCGCGCAGCCAGCGGTAATAGCTGACCGTGCGGTCCCAGGGGTTGCGCACCAGCGTGAAGGTGAACATGCCCGCGATCTCCTCCGGAGTGACCAGCCCGTCGATATCCGCCAGCGTGCTGTGTTTCCACAACCGGCCCGAGGCCTGCACGCCTTTCAGACGCCGCCGCCGCTTTGCCGCCTTGGGCGTGTCGCCCAGCATGATGTCGTCTTTCATCGCGCGATCCTCAAGCGCCAGCGCCATCGAGGTGCCGCCGGTCTTGGGAATATGGACAAAGATATAGGACCGTCCCCGGCTGATGATCATACGCCCTCACCCGCTGGCGTGCGCGCCGCCGATACCGGATTGTCGGAGCGCAGGGCGATGATGCTGCCCGCGCAGGCAATCAGCGCCATGCCCGCCAGCGCCAGCGGCGGCACGGCCTGATCCCAAAGCACCCAGGCCCAGAAACTGGCAAAGACCAGAAGCGAATATTCAAAGACCGCGACATGGCCCGCTTCGCCGATCAGATAGCCGCGAAAGATCAGCGCGATTCCAATCAGCGACCCGACCGCCTGCACCGCGAACCAGAACAGCATCGCTGCGTCCAGCGGCCCCCAGTTGCGCAGGACAAAGCCCGCGTGTCCGTCGGGTGCGCCGGTGCCTGAGATCAGCACCATGCCGATCAGACCGAATACACCGAGGATTGCAAAGAACCCGGCGGTCAGGGTCAGGGTGCTTTCGCCTTCGCACCATGCGCGGGTGGCCACGGCGCCCACGGCATAGAGCAACCCGGCGAGGACCGGCGCGAATGCCACCCAATCGAGCGCGGAAGGGTCGGGCCGGATCACCAGAAGCGCCCCGGCAAATCCGATCCCGACCGCGCACCAGCGATAGGGGCCGACCCGCTTGCCCTGAAACAGGACCGAGATCAGCACGACAAACAGCGGCGAGGTGAACAACCCGGCCACCACCACCCCGATGGGCAGTACGGACAGGCAGCCAAAGTAGATCAGCATCGCGCCGCCCTGAAACAGGCTGCGCCCGATCACCGCCCAGGGCCGTTTGGGCCGCAGGCTGCCATAACCCAGGGCGAGAATGGCCCCGAGGATGGCAACCGCCATCAGGGAACGGACAAAGTGGAACTGCCAGAGCGAGCCACGCTCGGAGATATAGGGGACGAAATTATCCGTCAGACCCAATGTCGCCATGCCGCCCAACACCGAAACTGCCGCCAAACCCGGCCTGATACTCTGGATGCTCACCCGATACCCCTTTTTTTTCACCTTTCCAAAGTCGCCCCCTCACCGCAATACTCTATCCGCCGGGCAATGCCACGCAGGGAGGATGCAAATGGGTTGGATGCAGGATGAAACGGGGCTGGAAAAATGCCCTGCCAATTACGTGCCGTTGACGCCGCTGTCGCATCTGCAACGCGCGGCGCATGTTTTTGCGGGCCGCACAGCAGTAATCTATGGCGACCACCGGGTGACCTATGCGCAGTATCACGCGCGTTGCACGCGTCTGGCGTCGGCCCTTGCCGCGCAGGGGATTCTCCCCGGCGACGTGGTGGCGACCCTGTTGCCCAATACCCCGGCCCAGGCAGAGGCGCATTTTGGCGTGCCGGCCTGCGGGGCGGTGCTGAACACGATCAACACGCGGCTCGATGTGGGCACGGTAAGCTATATCCTGGAGCATGGCGGCGCAAAGCTGGCGCTGGTGGATACCGAGTTTGTGCCCTTGGTGGAGGCCGCGCGGGAGCGGTTGCCGGACGAAGCTCTGCAAATTGTCGAGGTCACGGACGAGGCCGCAGGCCATCCCGCAACGGGGCGGCATCCAACCTACGAGGATTTCCTGGCCCGGGGTGACACTGATTTTGCCTGGCACATGCCGCAGGATGAATGGGAAAGCCTGGCGCTGAACTATACCTCCGGCACCACGGGGCGGCCCAAGGGGGTCGTCTATCATCACCGGGGGGCCTATCTGATGACCATGGGCACGGTGATTTCCTGGCGCATGGTGCTGCATCCGATCTACATGCAGATCGTGCCCCTGTTTCACTGCAACGGCTGGAACCACACCTGGATGATGCCGCTGATCGGGGGCACGCTGGTCTGTAGTCGCGACATCACGGCCAAGGCCATATACGACGCCATCGCGGACGAGGGCGTGACCCATTTCGGCGGCGCGCCCATCGTTTTGAACATGATGGTCAATGCGACGGCGCAGGACCGCCGCGACTTTGACCACACGGTCGAGGTCTTTACCGCCGGGGCCCCGCCCGCCCCCGCAACGCTGTCAAAGATCGAGAAGCTGGGGTTCAACGTCACCCAAGTCTACGGGCTGACCGAAACCTATGGCCATGTGACCGAATGCCTGTGGCGCGCCGAGGATTGGGAAGACCTGGATCAATCCGCCCGTGCTGCGATCAAGGCCCGGCAGGGGGTCGCCATGCCGATGATGGATCATATTACGGTGACGGACAGCCGGATGGCCGAAATCGCAAAGGATGGCAGCACCCAGGGCGAGATCATGATTCGGGGCAATTCGGTGATGAAAGGATACCTGAAAAACCCGCAGGCCACGCAGGAGGCATTTGCAGGCGGCTATTTTCATTCCGGTGACCTGGCCGTGCAGCACGATGACGGTTACATCCAGATCGCGGACCGCGCCAAGGACATCATCATCTCGGGTGGGGAAAACATCTCAAGCGTCGAGGTCGAAGGCGTGCTGATGGGACACCCGGACGTGAACCTTGCCGCCGTGGTGGCACAGCCGCATGAGAAATGGGGCGAGGTGCCCTGCGCCTTTGTGGAACTGAAACCGGGTGCGGTGGAGGATGCCGAAGCGCTGATCGCCTTTGCCCGCGAGACTCTGGCCGGGTTCAAGACCCCGAAACGGGTCGTGTTTCAGGAACTGCCAAAGACATCGACCGGCAAGATTCAGAAGTATGAACTGCGCAAGGCCGCCGCTGAACTTTGACCCGCTTTCGGCCGGGATGCCGCGGCTGCCTGCGTGACGATCGGGGTGTGCGCCGGAACGGGAATGCCCCTGGCCCATTGCCGCCGCCACCTTCGGTGTTAAACTAGGCAAAAAACAAGAGGCAGACCAGCAACTCCATGACCGCGCTCACCAAATACGCCCGGCTAGAGGCCACAGCCTTGTGGCGCGCCACGCCCGAGGCGCAGCGGCAGGAGGTGATCGTGTCGATAGGTGATGCGACGCTGGTGATCTCCAACCTGAACGACCGGCCCCTGACCCATTGGTCCCTTGCAGCGGTGGAACGGGCCAACCCGAACGAGACACCAGCGATCTATCACCCGGATGGTGACCCCGGCGAGACCGTGGAGATACCGGACAACGAAACCGAGATGATCGAGGCGATCGAGACCCTGCGTCGTGCGATCAGCCGCGCACGCCCCAGGCCGGGACGCCTGCGGCTGGTGGGGATGGTTGCGTCCTTCGTTGTGGTTGCAGCACTTGTCCTGTTCTGGCTGCCCGGTGCCATGCAGGATCACACCCTGCGCGTGGTGCCGGGTGTGAAACGCACGCAGATCGGCCTTGCCCTGCTCAGCCGGATTGAACGCGTGTCAGGGCCTGCCTGCACAGAGACCGCAGGACGCGCAGCGCTTTCGCTTTTGGCCAACCGGCTGTCGGCGGGCAAACTGGCGGTGCTGCCGGATATGACCCGCGCCAGCCTGCACCTGCCCGGTGGTTTGATCCTGCTGGATCGGTCGGTGATAGAGGACTTCGAAGAGCCGGATGTCGCTGCGGGTTTTGTTCTCACGGAAATGGCCCGTCGGACGGACAGCGACCCGCTGCGCGACCTGCTGCGGGACGTGGGCCTGCGCGAGAATTTTCGTCTGCTGACAACCGGCGACGTCGCGCCAGAGGCGCTGGACCGTTATGCCGAACATCTGTTGGCCAATCCCACTGCGCCGGTTGCCCTGACAGCGCAACTGAAGCTCTTTGCCGACGCCAAGGTGCGCAGTACGCCCTATGCCTATGCCCGTGACATCAGCGGGGAAACAACCCTGCCCCTGATCGAGGGCGACCCGATGGCCGGAAAACTGACCGCCCCGCTGATGTCCGACGCCAACTGGCTGCGGTTGCAGAGCATTTGCGGCGGCTGACGCAGGGCCCCTGCTGCCCGTCCTGCCCTGCCTCCAGATCACCGATCCTGATGGCTGAATTCGGATTTCACCCCTGCCCGCCGGACACCCTTTGGGCAAAAGAAATGGCCAGCCGGATATCCTCCGACTGGCCAGGACAAGCTGCTGGGCAGATGCCGCTTATTTGCGCGCAAAGGCGTCGCTGTACCCGGCACCCCGCAGGCGGCGCATGGCGTTCTGGATCGCCCGCGCCGAGTTGAACGGCCCGGCCTGCACTGTCATGTAAGTCTTGCCGTTCTTGCTGTGTTTGCCGATGCGGGCCGCCATGCCCATACGGGCAATGTTCTGGGCAGCCTTCCGGGCGTTCGCTGGATTGCCATAAGTCCCGATCTGCACATACCGCGTGCCGACCAATGCCCGTGACGGTGTCGCGGTGGCCGCCTGCGGCTGCGCCACCTTTGGCGCGGAGCGCGAGGAATAGACCGGCTGGCGCTTTACGGCGTTGCGTCCGCTTGACGCATGATTGCGGATGATCCGCTTGGTCAGCTGGCCGTTACGCTGCACGATGGTCACTTCGCCCAGTTCACGGCGCTGCGTCACGATATCGAGATAGGGATAGACCAGCGGCACGGAGGCTGTCACATCCCGCCCGGTGCTTTGGTTGATCAGGCGGCGCGGGACGGTCTGTGTCCAGATCAACAACATGTCGCTGCGCCCGGCAAGGTTCTGCTCCGCGCGGCGCGGATTCAGGCGATCATCGTCCCAGACAGGCTTGTAGCCCTGCGGCACACGCACGTTGTTGACGGTGTTGATGCGGTTCTGTGCCACATGTTTGGGCACGATACGTGTATGCGCCGTGACGTCGTCAGCCGCTGTTGATGCATAGCCGCGCGTCCCGCCGGCGGCATATCCCGATGCCACGATCGGTTCTGCCTGAGGCCCGCAACGCACCGGCGTGCCGGCTGAGCCGCGCAGGTATTGCTGCGACAGGGGCGATGCCCCCCGGCAGGCCGTGGCGGCCTGCGCGCTGCGCCGCACCTGGGGCGCAGGTGCAGGAACCGGTGCGGCGACAACGACCGGTGCCGGGACGATCCTTGGCTGTGGCTTGGGGGCGGGTGCGGTCTGGCGCACAACAACAGGGGCCGGTTGGCGTTTGGGCTTGGGGGCTATCGCCACCTTGCGTGGCGCAGGAGCCGGGGCCGCCGCTGGCGCATTGTTGAGCGTGATCTGAACAGGCGCCTCTGCCGGTTTCGCCGGAGCTGCCGCCGATGCGACCTGACCTGACAGGCTGGGCTTGAACCCGCAGATCGTCTTGCGGGACCGGGTCACACGCGGAATCCAGGATACGTTGCCGTCAATACCGGCACGAATGAACACGCAGCCCTGACTGTCGACGTATTGCTTGCCCTTGTAGGACGCAGGCGGAAACTCCGCCGGTTGCTGTTCCTGAATCTGGGCGTCGACCTGAAGGGCCGCCATTCCGCCGGAGGCCGCGATAATGGCAATGGCAATCAGTCTTGTAAGCTTCATCTCGTGCCCCCACACAATCCGAATGAAAATTTATCGGTCGAGGATGCCCCAGCCTGTCCGCAGTGTCCAGCGCGCAAGCCACTTTGTCCACCTTTTCCAGGACGGGAATTGACCTACTTCGACCTACTTCGTGCCGAACATCCGGTCTCCGGCATCGCCCAGCCCTGGCACGATGTATCCCACGTCGTTCAGCGCCTCGTCCACGGCTGCCGTGACGATGGGCACATCCGGATGGGCCTGTCGCATCCGCGCGATTCCCTCGGGCGCGGCCAGAAGGCACAGAAAGCGGATGTTGGTGGCACCTGCCTGTTTCAACAGGTCGATCGCCGCAGCCGAGGAATTGCCGGTGGCCAGCATCGGATCAACCGCGATCACCAGACGGTCGTCCAGCCCTTCAGGCACCTTGAAATAATACTGCACGGGTTGCAGGGTTTCCTCGTCCCGGTACAACCCGACAAACCCGACCCGCGCCGAGGGGATCAGCTCAAGCACACCGTCCAGCAGCCCATTGCCCGCCCGCAGGATGGAGATCAGCGCCAGTTTCTTGCCGTCAAGCGTGGGCGCGTCCATCTCTTGCATGGGCGTGTTGATCTTCTTGGTGGTCATCGGCAATCCGCGTGTGACCTCATAGGCCAGCAACTGGCTGATCTCGCGCAAAAGTTGCCGGAACACCGCCGTCGGCGTGTCGCGGTCGCGCATGATGGTCAGCTTGTGCTGAACCAGCGGATGGTTCACCACGGTCAGATGGTCGTCGGTCATTGAGGGCATGGGCAGCGCTTTCCTTTTGCTCCGTTGTCGCGCGAAACCGAAGATTTCGCAAGCAGCGCCCCCTTCTCTTTTTGGCCTTAAATATACCCGGGGGGATCGGCTTTGCCGATGGGGGCAGCGCCCCCGCCGCCCTGTCCGCCCACTTGAACGCCCAGATGGCGCGCCACCAGTGCCGCGACATCCTGAAAACCGATCAGCCCCAGCGGCCCCGTGTTGTCACCTGCCACCAGCACAGGCACGCGCTCGCGGGTGTGGTCGGTGCCGGTCCAGGTCGGGTCATTGCCGTGATCGGCGGTCAGCACCATGATGTCGCCGGGTTGCAGCCGCCCCAGCAACTTGCCGATCTCGGCATCGAACCACTCCAGGTGCCGCGCATATCCCGCAACGTCACGGCGGTGGCCATAAAGACTGTCGAACTCCACGAAGTTGGCGAATGTCAGGCTGCCCTGCTCTGCCTCATCCATCAGGTCGCCCAGGTGGCGCATCAGCTGGGCATCGGTGCCCTTGCGGACCTCGTCGATGCCCTGCATTGAAAAGATGTCGCCAATCTTGCCCACCGCATAGACCTTTTGCCCGGCGTCCTGCACCCAGTTGGTCAGAACCGGTGCAGGCGGCGTGATGGCAAAATCGCGGCGGTTTGCGGTGCGGGTGAAGCCGTCATCCGCTTTGCCGGTAAAGGGCCGGGCGATCACCCTGCCCACCTTCATCCCATGCAGGCGCGGCGCGATGGCCTCGCAAAGTGCCAGCAGGCGGTCGAGCCCGAATGTTTCCTCATGCGCGGCCACCTGGAACACGGAATCGGCCGAGGTATAGCAGATCGGCCAGCCGGTCTCGCAATGCCGCGCGCCCAGGTCCGCGATGATCGTGGTGCCCGAGGCATGGCAGTTGCCGAGAATACCTGTCGTCCCTGCGGTCTCTGCTACGAAAGCAGACAGGTCTGCGGGGAAGGCGGGGCGTTTGTCCGGGAAATAATGCCAGTCCCAGGGCACCGGCAGACCGGCCAACTCCCAATGGCCCGACGGGGTGTCCTTGCCCCGCGAGACCTCTGTCGCCGCGCCCCAGGTGCCACCGCTCACGGTCGGCGGTGCCGGCTCACCCGCAGCCAGCGCCATCGCCTCGGCAAGGCCCAGCGCCATCAGGTTGGGCAGTTTCAGCGGGCCGGTGCGCCCACCCTCCGCTTTACCCCGCGCGCAGGCCCGCATGATATGGCCCAGCGTATTGGCGCCAGTGTCGGGCACATCGCCGTTGAAATAGCTCTCCGCATCCGGCGCGCCGCCGATCCCGACAGAATCCATTACCACCAGAAAGGCGCGCGGCATCAGCCGACCCTTTCGATGATCAGGTCGGGCAGTTTGGGCCGCGAAGGCCCCAGCGTGATCGCGCCGACAACCGCCGCCGCCGCCCGGTCAGCCTGATCAGAGCGGGTTGCATGCACAACGGCAAGGGTCTGACCCTTGCTGATCTTTGTGCCCAGCCGCACCACCTCTGACAGGCCCACGGCGGGGTTGACGTGATCGCTTTCCACCTCGCGGCCGCCGCCAAGGTGCACCACGGCAAGGCCCAGCGCCTCGCCATCAATGGCGCGCACGTAGCCGCCTGAAGGGGCCTTGACCTCGCGGATGACGCTGGCCTCCGGCAGGAAGCGCTGCCAGGTCTCGACAAATCCAACCGGCCCGCCCATTGCGCCGATCATCCTGCCAAAACGTTCGGCGGCACCACCGTTGCGGATCGCCTTGGCAATGGCATCGGCACCGTCCTGCACATCGGCAACCAAGCCGCTGTTGGCCAGCAACACGCCACCCAGCGCTGCCGCCACATCCACGATGGGGCCACGACCCGTGCCGGTCAGCACCCGCATCACCTCTGCCACCTCAAGCGCATTGCCCAGGCTGGGTACCAGCGGCTGGCTCATGTCGCTGATCACAGCCGTGGTCCGGCATTTCGCGGCATTCGCCGTTTTGGTCAGCGCCTCTGCCAATGCCTGCGCTGCGGCAAGGTCCTTCATGAAGGCACCGCTGCCGACCTTGACGTCCAGAACCAGCCCGTCGACCCCGGCGGCCAGTTTCTTGGACAGGATGGAGGCGGTGATCAGGTCCAGCGATTCCACCGTGGCCGAGACATCGCGCACCGCATAAAGACGTTTGTCTGCTGGCGCGATATCCGCTGTCGCCCCGACAATGGCGCAGCCGGCCTGTGCCACGATCTGCCGGAACCGCTGTTCATCCGGCTGGGTGCCGACCCCGGGTATCGCCTCCAGCTTGTCAAGCGTACCGCCGGTATGCCCCAGCCCGCGCCCCGAGATCATCGGCACATAGGCCCCGCAGGCCGCCAGCGCCGGGGCCAGTATCAGCGACACGCAATCCCCCACACCCCCCGTCGAGTGTTTGTCGAGCACCGGTCCACCCAGATCCCAGGACAGCACCCGGCCGGAATCGCGCATCGCAAGGGTCAGCGCCACCCTTCCCACATCCGATAGCCCGTTGAGACAGATCGCCATGGCAAAGGCCCCGGCCTGCGCATCGCTGACCTGCCCATCGGCGAGCCCTTGCGCAAACCATCCCAATTCTTCCCGCGTGGGGGTCTGGCGCTGTCTCAGCTTTGCCAGGATGGCGCGGGCATTCATCCCTGCCCCTCCATATAGGCGGCGGTGAAATTGCCCGGCAGCAGGTCGGCAATCGTGGTGGCCTGTTCGGCACCGGCAAGCGTGGCCATGGTGACGGGCACCGCACCGGCCCCGAATTCCGCCAGTTTCTGACGGCACCCGCCGCAGGGTGTGACCGGCATCGGGCTGTCGGCCACCACATATGCCTCTTTCAGCACGGTCTCTCCGGCGGCAACCATGGCGGCAATCGCCCCTGCCTCGGCGCAGGTGCCTTCGGGATAGGCGACGTTCTCCACGTTGCAGCCGACGTAGATCGCGCCGGATGTGCTGCGCAGGGCCGCCCCGACCTTGAACCCCGAATAAGGCGCATGCGCATTCTCGCGCACCTCGACCGCTGCCTGTCGCAAATCTGAACTCATGATCACCCCCTGTCGCGCACTATATAAAAACCCTCGCAGAAAGTATCAAAGGACAAAACCCCTGATCCCGCCCGTCATCCCGCACAGCCGTTTCGGTGGACAAAACACCCCGTTGCAATGCCCCTTTGCCAAACCAACAGGCATATGACATTCTGGCCCATGCAAACCAGATAGTTTAGCGTTAAACAAAATTCCAGCAGGAGCACCCGCGCATGTCCGACACCTCCAACCAGCGACAAGCCGCGCTTGACTATCATGCCCTTCCAAAGCCCGGAAAGCTTGAGATCAGAGCGACCAAACCGCTGGCAAACGGGCGTGACCTGTCGCGGGCCTATTCGCCCGGCGTGGCAGAGGCATGTCTTGAAATAAAGGCCGATCCCGCCACCGCAGCGCTCTATACCGCGCGCGCCAATCTGGTGGCGGTCGTGACCAACGGGACGGCTGTGCTGGGGTTGGGCAACATCGGTGCGCTGGCGTCAAAGCCGGTGATGGAGGGCAAGGCGGTCCTGTTCAAGAAATTCGCGAATATCGACTGTTTCGACATCGAACTGGATCAGAGCGACCCCGAAAAGCTGGCCGATATCGTCTGCGCGCTGGAGCCTTCCTTTGGCGCGATCAACCTCGAAGACATCAAGGCACCGGATTGCTTTACCGTTGAACGGTTGTGCCGGGAACGGATGAACATCCCGGTTTTCCACGACGACCAGCATGGCACGGCCATCGTCGTCGGCGCGGCGGCCAAGAACGCGCTGCACGTCGCGGGCAAGAAATTCGAAGACATCAAGATCGTGTCAACCGGCGGCGGTGCTGCGGGCATTGCCTGCCTCAACATGCTGCTGAAACTGGGGGTGAAACGCGAAAACGTCTGGCTCTGTGACATTCACGGTCTGGTCCACAAGGGCCGTGAAGTGGACATGAACCCGATCAAGTCCGAATACGCGCAGGATACGGAGCTGCGCACGCTGGATGACGTGATACCGGATGCCGACATGTTCCTGGGGCTGTCCGGCCCCGGCGTGCTGACCCCGGAAATGGTGGCCAAGATGGCCAGCCGTCCGATCATCTTTGCCCTTGCGAACCCGACACCGGAGATTCTGCCCGACGCCGCCCGCGCGGTGGCACCCGATGCAATCATTGCGACCGGGCGCTCTGATTTTCCCAATCAGGTCAACAACGTGTTGTGCTTTCCCTTCATTTTCCGGGGGGCGCTGGATGTCGGGGCAAGCACCATCAACGACGCAATGCAGCTGGCCTGTATCGACGGGATCGCGGCCCTTGCCCGCGCCACCACCAGCGCGGAAGCCGCTGCCGCCTATCAGGGTGAGCAGATGACATTCGGCCCGGAATACCTGATTCCCAAACCCTTTGACCCCCGCCTGATCGGCGTTGTCTCATCCGCCGTGGCGCGCGCCGCGATGGAAACCGGCGTCGCGGCGCGCCCCATCGAGGATCTGGAGGCCTACAAGCGCAAGCTGGACGGGTCGGTGTTCAAATCCGCCCTGTTGATGCGCCCGGTGTTCGAGGCCGCCCGCGTATCGCCCCGCCGTCTCGTCTTTGCCGAGGGCGAGGACGAGCGGGTGTTGCGTGCTGCGCAGGCGATCATCGA
This sequence comes from Sulfitobacter sp. EhC04, assembly GCF_001650875.1. Classification (GTDB taxonomy): domain Bacteria; phylum Pseudomonadota; class Alphaproteobacteria; order Rhodobacterales; family Rhodobacteraceae; genus Sulfitobacter. The sequence goes on along the minus strand of NZ_LXYI01000001.1, from coordinate 151,821 downwards.
AGAGACGGTGGAAACGCCCATCCTGATCGGACGGCCGGATGTGATCGAGAAACGCATCGAACAGGCCGGGCTGAACCTGCGGCTGGGCGATAATGTCGATCTGGTGAACCCTGAAAACGATCCGCGCTATCGCGACTACTGGGAGACCTATCACAACCTGATGGCGCGGCGGGGGGTATCGCCCGACATCGCCCGTGCCGTCATGCGCACCAACACAACCGCCATCGGTGCCGTCATGGTCCATCGCGGCGAAGCCGACAGCCTGATTTGCGGCACCTTTGGCGAGTTCCGCTGGCACCTGAATTACGTCGAACAGGTCCTGGGCCGCGACGGGCTGCGCCCGCATGGGGCGCTCAGCATGATGATCCTTGAAGACGGGCCACTGTTCATCGCAGACACCCATGTCCACCTGCACCCCAACCCCGAACAGATCGTCGAGGTCGCGCGGGGTGCGGCGCGGCATGTGCGCCGCTTCGGGATCGAGCCCAAGATCGCCTTCTGCTCACAATCGCAGTTCGGCAATCAGGGCGAGGGCACAGGCGGGCGGCTGCGTGCTGCCATCGGGATACTGGACGCGGCAGGAGATGATTTCTGCTATGAGGGCGAGATGAACATCGACACGGCGCTGGACCCGGACCTGCGTGCGCGCCTGTTGCCCACCAACCGGATGAAAGGGGCCGCAAACGTCCTGATCTTTGCCCATGCCGATGCCGCTTCGGGCGTGCGCAACATCCTGAAAATGAAGGGCGGCGGGCTGGAGGTCGGGCCGATCCTGATGGGGATGGGCAACCGCGCGCATATCGTATCGCCGTCGATCACCCCGCGCGGATTGCTGAACGTGGGGGCCATCGCGGGCACGCCGGTGACCCATTACGGATAGGCCGCAAGCCCGGCGCGACGCGCCGATTTTTTGGAAAAAATCGGGCCGGAATTTTCCAAAATTCCGCGCCCTTTCATCGCAAGGGGCCGCCCCTATGGCGGCGCGGCCCCGGCGCAGTCTTTGTTACTTGCGCGGCGTTGCCGGTTTGATATCTGCCACGGTCGCGGCGGCCTTTGGTGCCGGTTTGGCAGCTTTGAGGGATTTTTTCTTCTTGTTGGCGATCTTGTCACCCATTGTCGTGAACCTTGTCATGACGCGGGTCCGGCGGGATGCCGACCCTGTTGGCATCTTTGTCAAATGCAAGATGCCGGGCTGTCGCATATTCGACAACCCGGCATAATTGCGACATCAATCTGGAAGGGGGTTCAGAAGCGCCAGTCGAACACGCGGCTGACCCCGAACCGGACGGTCCACTGATCTTCGGACCCTGTTGCCGTGATCGGGCTGTCGGCGGCAGAGTTCTGCAACCGTTCATAGGCCACCGCACCCTCCAGCGCCCAACGGTCGTCCAGCGCATAGATCGCTTCGACGGTGACACCGGCACCCAGCACGCCGCCATCGGCGGCGAAGGGCGCAAAGGCGGATGTTCCCGACTGGGCCGGGGTCACGCCGAAATAGGTCTGGGCGTATTCGGTGTTGCCCATGTTGATGCGCGGGCCGGCCAGGATGGTTAGCCGGTCACTGGGCCGAAAGATCAGATCGCCGCCCAATGCGCCGGTGACACCGTGGTGTCCGCCAAAGCCCTGGCGCACTTCACCAAATACCTGCCAGTTGGTTTCGCGGTAGATCAGTCCCAAACCCAGTTCAACCGCCGCGTCGATGTCGCCCATGCCGGCAAGCTCGGGGTTGTCTGCCACGTCGCGCGAGCCGATGTATTTGAACGCGCCACGCAGGGCAAAGCCGTTGTCCGGGATGGCCCGCACGCCATTGCCCATATCGACCCCGCCCCATTTCAACGCCCCAAAGGTGAAACCGAAGTCGGGCCCGGCGGTAAAATCATCCGCACCGGGATAGGACGGTGCCGCCGAAACCCCGCCGCGCAGGGCAAAGTTGAAGGACCGTTCCTGTGCCGTCGCAGGCAGGGCAATCAGGGTAGAGGCCGCAAGGCCGAAGGCAAGCATCGAGGTGCGCATGAAAATCATCTCCGTCAATAGAAGCAACATTTACTCGTCACAGGACCTAGCACGCGGGCCGGGAAAGAACAGCCGCAATCCGGTCACATAGGTGTAAACTCATGCGCTGCACCGGGACGGATACAGAAAAGTTCTTTGCATTTCTGGCCCATCGGGGCGCAATGCCCTTGTCCGGGTGGCCTGCCCTCGCGTAACCAATTGCAAACGGGAGGAAGAAGTCATGAGCTACCGCGCAGTCTACGAAGGTTGGAAACAGGACCCGGAAGGTTTCTGGCTTGATGCCGCCAAGGGCATCGACTGGGTGGAACCGCCAAAGAAGGTCCTCTTTGACCGGGGCGCGGACATGTTTGAATGGTATGCCGAGGCGCAGGTGAACGGCTGTTACAACGCCGTCGACCGTCATGTGGAAAACGGCCGCGCCGATCAGGTTGCCATCATCCATGACAGCCCGATCACCGGCACGAAACAAAAGATCACCTTCGCCGAATTGCAGACCCGTGTGGCGAAACTGGCCGGTGCGTTGGTGGCGCAAGGCGTGACCAAGGGTGATCGCGTGATCATCTATATGCCGATGGTGCCCGAGGCGCTGGACGCCATGCTGGCCTGTGCGCGCATCGGGGCGGTTCATTCCGTTGTCTTTGGTGGATTTGCCGCAAATGAACTGGCCGTGCGCATCGACGATTGCACGCCCAAGGCGATTCTTGCTGCCTCCTGCGGGTTGGAGCCGGGGCGCGTGGTCGAGTACAAACCATTGCTGGACGGCGCCATCGAGATGGCCCGTCACAAGCCCGAAGTCTGCCTGATTCTGCAACGCGAACAGCACGCCTGCGACCTGACACCGGGTCGCGATCTGGACTGGGCGGAGGTCTGTGGCGCGGCCGCCCCTGCTGACTGTGTGCCGGTGGCGGGCAACCATCCGGCCTATATCCTTTATACCTCCGGCACGACCGGCGCGCCCAAGGGTGTCGTGCGCCACACTGCAGGCCATCTGGTCGCGCTGAACTGGACGATGAAGAACATCTACAACGTCGATCCCGGCGATGTGTTCTGGGCTGCATCGGACGTGGGTTGGGTCGTTGGCCACAGCTATATCTGCTATGGTCCGCTGGTACACGGCAACACAACGGTCGTCTTCGAAGGCAAGCCAATCGGCACCCCCGATGCCGGCACCTTCTGGCGGGTCATCGAAGAGCATAACGTGCGGTCCTTCTTTACCGCCCCCACCGCAATTCGTGCGGTCAAACGTGAGGACCCCAAGGGCGCGTTCATCGAGAAATATGATCTTTCCTGCCTGCGCGCGCTCTACCTTGCGGGCGAGCGTGCCGACCCCGATACGATCATCTGGGCGCAGGAGAAACTGGGCAAGCCAGTCTATGACCATTGGTGGCAAACCGAAACGGGCTATACCATCGCGGGCAATCCCGCCGGGCTGGAAGCGCTGCCGGTCAAGATCGGATCGCCCACAGTGCCGATGCCCGGCTACGATGTGCAGATCCTTGACGATGCGGGCCAGCCGCAAAGGCCCGGCGAGCTGGGGGCCATCGCCATCAAGCTGCCCCTGCCTCCCGGCACCTTGCCAACCCTGTGGAACGCCGAAGATAGGTTCCGCAAAAGCTATCTGACCACCTTTCCGGGATATTATGAAACCGGCGATGCGGGCATGATGGACGAGGACGGATACCTTTATATCATGGCGCGCACCGACGATGTGATCAACGTCGCGGGCCACCGTCTGTCCACCGGCGCCATGGAAGAAGTCCTTGCCGGGCATCCGGATGTGGCCGAGTGCGCCGTGGTCGGCGTCAGCGATGTGCTCAAGGGCCAGGCACCGATTGGCTTTGTCTGTCTTTCCAAGGGCGTGAATCGTCCGCACGCGGAAATCACTGCCGAATGCGTGAAACGCATCCGCGATCAGATCGGCCCGGTCGCGGCCTTCAAACAGGCGCTGGTGGTGGACCGCCTGCCAAAGACCCGGTCCGGCAAGATTCTGCGCGCCACCATGGTCAAGATCGCGGACAATCAGGATTTCAAACCGCCCGCGACCATCGACGACCCCGCCATCCTGGATGAAATCAGGACAGCGCTGCAGACAATAGGCTATGCTAAGGGATAGGTCACCTTCGGAGGATCACCTTGGAAACATCTAGAGCCACCGATTTTGAATTCGCGGCAGCGCTGTCGGATCTGACCAATTGGCTGATCCGGCAGGGTCTGGAAAACACACCCGTCGAGACTTGGCTCGAAGCCTGTTGCGAGAAACTGGTCGCGGCAGGCATCCCCCTGCAACGGGTCAACCTTTCGCTTCGGGCGCATCATCCCGAAATCGGCGCTGTGGCTTTTCGCTGGTTCCGGAGCGGGGCATATGAACGCTTTGACTACCAACGCTCCGCCACAACACCCGACGAATACCTGCAAAGCCCGTTATACTACCTGCTGACCCACGATATTTCCGAGCTGCGGCAGAAACTGACAGACCCTGAACCGGCGATGACCTTTCCGATCTTCGACGAATTGAGGGAGCGCGGCGGGACGGAATATTACGCCGCCAAGCGCTTTTTCCTCAGGGCTGACCATGACTCGCCGGTCAATCCCCGTAACGCGGGTGAAGAGGGCATGACCATTTCCATGACCACCGACGCCCCCGGCGGGTTCACCACTGCGCAGCTGGATGCGGTCCGAAACCTGCTGCCCGCCCTGTGCCTGACGCTGAAAAGCGGTGCCAACCGTCTGATGGCCGAAGATATCACAGCCGCCTACCTTGGACGCGACGCCAGCGCGCGGGTGCTGTCGGGTGCCATCACCCGCGGTTCCTCTGAGACGATATCCGCAGTGATCTGGTATTTCGACCTGCAAGGGTTCACCAAGATGTCCGAAGCCTTGCCCGGCCCCGCCGTCATCGAGTTGCTGAACGCCTGTTTCGGCGAAGCGGTGGACGTGGTCGAACGCAATGGCGGCAATGTGCTCAAATTCATGGGCGACGGCATGCTGGCGATCTTTGATCTGGACCAAGACCCCAATGCCCGTCGGATTGCCGTTGATACGGCAATTGAACTGCGGACAGCTTTCGAGCTGTTGAATCGCACCCGTTCGGAACAGGGGCTGCCGATCGCTGGGTTCACGCTTGCCCTGCATGCAGGTGACGTTCTTTATGGCAATATCGGCGGAAAGACGCGGCTGGATTTCACCGTGATCGGACCGGCGGTGAACACCACGGCACGTATTCTGGGCATGACTGGCCCGCTGGATCAGAGGATCGTCATTTCCTCTGCCGTGGCAAAGCCGCTGCGGGAAACGCGGCCCGAGCTGGTGTCACTGGGTCAATACCGTCTGCGCGGCGTCGCCGAGCGGCAGGAACTGTTCACACTCGATTGAGGGGCGTCTCTGGAGGTGCAGGTCGGGGGCCTTTGCCCCATGGCGATGGCCCCACGAGCGATACAACGTCGAGCGTGCCACGAAATGCAAAGGGCGGCCCATCGGACCGCCCTTTCTCAATCATCTATCAGCCGTTTCAGACGCGCGCGGCAAAATCATCCACCTGACGCTCTGCCTCTTCCTTGGCCACGCCATAGCGTTCCTGAATCTTGCCGACCAGCTTGTCGCGGTCGCCTTCGGCTTCGGTCACCTCATCGTCGGTCAGATCGCCCCATTCGGATTTGATCGAACCGGTCATCTGCTTCCAATTGCCTTTGATTTGGTCCCAATTCATGTCTCGTCTCCTTTAAAAACAGTATTCCGCCGGGGCACATCCTCGTGCCGTGCGGGTTCACTGAAGGAACGCGACGACGCCCTTCTTGGTTCCCGGCTATCGGCGCACTCACTGCCATGGCTTGGCGGAAATGAGCGGAAATTTGCGCCGACGCGATCCGGAGGCGCGCCAGAACAATGGGTGCAGCGTTTCAGGTAAATTGTTCCGAGATCAGGCGTTCTTCCAACCCATGTCCGGGATCGAAAAGAATCGTATGCGTGACGGATGGCTCCGATGCGATCTCGACGGTGACAACATCGCGGTAGGATGTCCCGTCCGCATCGGCCATCACCGGCCGTTTCTCAGGTTCCAGCACGTCAAATCGTACCTTGGCCGCTTTCGGCAACAGGGCACCGCGCCAGCGCCGGGGCCGGAAGGCCGCCATCGCGGTCAATGCCAGAACATCCGACCCGATCGGCAGAATTGGCCCGTGGGCCGAATAGTTGTAGGCGGTGGAACCGGCAGGCGTGGCGACCAAAGCACCGTCACAGACCAGCTCATGCATCCGCAACCGCCCATCCACAGAGATTTGCAGCTTGGCCGCCTGTGGCCCCGCCCGCAGCAAGGACACCTCGTTGATGGCCAGCGCCGTGGCCATGTTTCCGTTGATCTGCGTGGCCTGCATGACAAGCGGGTTGATCACGGCGGTTTCCGCCGCGCGCAGCCGCTCGATCAGGTCGCTTTCACTGTATTCGTTCATCAGGAACCCGATGGTCCCGCGATTCATCCCGTAGACCGGCAGGTCCAGCGCCTGGGTTTCGTGAAGGGTGGCCAGCATGAAACCGTCGCCGCCCAGCGCCACGATGATTTCCGCCTCTTCTGCCGGCACATTGCCATAACGACCCGTCAGGACAGCCTTGGCTGTCTGCGCAACATCGGCGCGGCTGGCCAGAAATGAGATTTTCATGGACATGTCCGAGACATCTCAAAGATCATGGCGAAGGTTTCCGATGCTGCCCGTATTCCCCTGAACCAAGCACATATTCCCAATCGCTGCCAGTGCTGCCGCGCATATTGGCATATGCGTCGTTTTACAGTCTTTAAGCCTAGCGCCCTTTACGCTACGAAATGACGAAATTTTCCGGCCTCAAAGGAGCCCTCGCATGAAAGATTTCTTTACCGCCTCGCTGGCCCAGACGGATCCTGATCTTCTGGCCTCCATCACGGGCGAGCTTGGCCGCCAGCGCAACGAGATCGAATTGATCGCATCGGAGAACATCGTCTCTGCCGCTGTGCTGGAGGCGCAGGGCTCCGTGATGACCAACAAATACGCCGAAGGGTATCCGGGCCGACGCTACTATGGCGGTTGCGAATGGGTCGATGTGGCCGAGAACCTGGCGATCGAACGCGCCTGCAAGCTGTTTGATTGCGGTTTTGCCAACGTCCAGCCGAACTCCGGCTCCCAGGCGAACCAGGGCGTTTTCCAGGCGCTGCTGCAGCCCGGCGATACCATCCTTGGCATGTCGCTGGATGCAGGCGGCCACCTGACCCATGGTGCCAAGCCGAACCAGTCCGGCAAATGGTTCAACGCCATCCAGTACGGCGTGCGCAAGCAGGACAACCTGCTGGACTACGACCAGGTGCAGGAACTCGCGACCGAGCATCAGCCAAAGATGATCATCGCAGGTGGCTCCGCCATTCCGCGCCAGATCGACTTTGCCCGAATGCGCGAGATTGCCGATTCAGTCGGCGCTTACCTGCACGTCGATATGGCCCATTTCGCGGGGCTGGTGGCGGCGGGCGAACACCCATCGCCCTTCCCGCACGCGCATGTGGCCACGACAACCACGCACAAGACCCTGCGCGGTCCGCGCGGTGGCATGATCCTGACCAATGACGAGGCGCTGGCCAAGAAATTCAACTCTGCCATCTTCCCCGGCATCCAGGGCGGGCCGCTGATGCATGTCATCGCCGGCAAGGCCGTGGCCTTTGGCGAGGCGCTGCGCCCCGAGTTCAAGACCTATATCCAGCAGGTCGTCAAGAACGCCCAGGCCCTCAGCGATCAGCTGATCAAGGGCGGGCTGGATACGGTCACCCACGGCACCGACACCCATGTCGTCCTGGTCGATCTGCGCCCCAAGGGCGTAAAGGGAAATGCCACCGAAAAGGCCCTGGGCCGCGCCCATATCACCTGCAACAAGAACGGCGTCCCCTTCGATCCCGAAAAACCGACCGTGACCAGCGGCATCCGCCTGGGCTCTCCCGCCGGAACCACCCGCGGCTTCGGCGAGGCGGAGTTCCGTCAGATCGCGGACTGGATCATCGAGGTTGTTGATGGGCTTGCCGAGAACGGCGAGGAAGGCAACGCCGAGGTCGAAGCCAAGGTCAAGGCCGAGGTCGAAGCGCTGTGCGCGAAATTCCCGATGTATCCCGATCTTTGAAGACCATTGGTGGGACATGCGCCCATCTGAGGCAACATCGGCCTGCGGCACTGCCGCAGGCCGATTTCGTTTTGTGGTGCCGCAGGGTGAGGGCCCTACCCTGCCCGGTGCCCGTCACCCGCAGGCCTTTGCGCCCGCCGCTCAGGTAAGATGAGAGTATCTGAAGCATAAAGAAGCGAAGCGCGTTTCACCGGCTTGCCAAAAATGCCGAAGCGCGATGTATCTTTTGGTCAGACCGCCATATGGTGGCCGTCTCGCCCACCTTTTTGCATGTGGAGACAACAGATGATCATTCACCGCGCGGGGTCGCGCCCTTCGAGCAGCGCCAATCCAGAATATTTCTCCGGTACGGTCAGAATGGACCCGCTGATAAGCGCGCCTGCCCCCGCCCGCCTGAACGGCGTCGCGGTAACCTTCGAACCCGGCGCGCGCACCAATTGGCATACCCATCCCCTGGGCCAGACTTTGATCGTCACCGCCGGCGCGGGCCGCGCACAGAAAGAGGGCGAGGAGATTATGGAACTGCGCCCCGGCGATGTCGTCTGGTTCGCCCCCGGCGAGAAACACTGGCACGGCGCGGCCCCCGATTGCGCGATGACCCATATCGCCCTGCAGGAGGCGCTGGACGGCACCACCGCAGACTGGATGGAACCCGTCACGGACGCGCAATACAATCGCTAGAAATGCGACAGGATGTTGATCTCGCGCCCCATCGGGTCCGCGACAAAGAACCGCCGCACCCCCCAGCTTTCATCCGTGATGGGATAGGTGATTGTCGCGCCCATTGCGCGGGCACGGTCGTGGACCTCGTCCACGTTTTCGACCTCCACCGAAATATCCGGCACCGGTGACCCGGCCCCGCCCTGCGAGGCGACGCTGATTTGAACCGGCCCAAGTTCGCCGGACCCAAGCGTGATGATCCACCCCTGATCCATCAGGATATTCAAGTTCAGCAAGTCGCTGTAGAAGGCCGCCAATCCGGGCACGTCGGCGCTGGCGAAATTGCAGACGATGCGTGTCACTGTCATCGGATGTTCCCTTGTTCAAACATAGCCGCGCCACCACAGCCAAACCAGAAAGGCTGTGATCACGGCCAGCAGATTCAGTGCCACGACAGCGGCAAGGCCGATCAGGCGCCCTTTGCGTCTGTCGGCCACGTCAATCGCCACCAGATGGGCGCTGACATCCGCATAGGCCTGGGCAAATTCGCGCGGGTCCAGCTGCCGCGCCAGTTTCGGATTGCCCGCCATCTTTTGCGCCGCGACCAGGCGCGCACCCTGCGCCCGGACCCGCCGCGGCAGGCGGCGGCCAGCGCGGCGCAGCGCCTGTTCCAGATCGCGCGCGCTGACCCCCAGCTTGGTCCGGAGCAGCCGGAGCACGGTCTGGGATTTTGCGGTGATGTCTTTCTCGGTCAACATGGGGCCCAATCTAAATCGACTGGCGCATCGCACGCAATGGCGCTAACCCTTGGCCATGCTGAACTATGTTGAATATGGCACCGCATCCGGCAACCGGCCTTCGCTGATCATCGCCCACGGCCTTTTCGGATCGGGCCGCAATTGGGGTGTGATCGCCAAACGCCTTGCCGACAGCCGCCATGTCATCACACCCGACATGCGCAACCATGGGTCCAGCCCGCGTGCGCCCACCCAAAGCTATCCCGACATGGCAGGGGATCTGGCCAAGCTGATCGAAACGGTCGGCGGCCCGGTCGACCTGTGCGGCCATTCAATGGGCGGCAAGACCGCGATGGCCCTGGCGCTGATGCGCCCGGAATTGATCCGCAATCTGATCGTCGCCGACATCGCCCCGGTCGCCTATACCCACACGCAGTCAATGTTCATCGACGCCATGCGCCAGGTGGACCTTGCCAATCTGACCCGCCGGTCCGACGCCGAAGCGCAACTGGCCGCCGCAGGAGTTGAGCCCGCTTTGCAAAGCTTTTTCACCCAGTCGCTGGATGTGCCGAACAAGGCCTGGCGTCTGAACCTGGATGTGCTTGAGGCCGAAATGCCCAAGATCATCGGCTGGCCCGAAGACCTTGGCGGCTCTTTCGAGGGGCGCACCCTGTTCCTGTCGGGCGGGGCGTCTGACTACGTCCAGACCCAGCACCGTGACAGGATCAAATCCTGTTTCCCGGCCGCGCGTTTTGCCAAGCTGCCCGGTGCCGGCCACTGGCTGCATGCCGAAAAACCACGCGAATTCGAGGCCGCGCTGCGCGCTTTTCTCGACCTGGATGACGCGCCAACAACTTGACCCTCTTGCCTTTCGCGACAAAAAGTTAACCTTTGATAGCGAAGAGCATGAGGAAAGGTCATGTGGAAGTCCCTCTATGAAAAGATGATCAGCACCATGATGGTGCAGGATCAGCTGAAAACTGAATTTCCCGACGGCACGACAGCCAGCTACGGGCCTGCGCAGGGCGACGTCGCCCAGGTCGCCATCCGGGACCCGCGCGCGCTGCGCCAATTGTGCCTGAACCCCGACCTCGCACTGGGCGAGGGCCTGATGAATGGCACCATTGCCCTGATCGACACAACCTTGGACGATTTCCTGCGCATCATCCTGCAGAACCGCGCTGCGGGGGATCAGCCGGGCTGGATCAAGACGGCGAACAACGCCCGTTTTCACACCCGCCGTTTCATCCAGCGCAACACGCCGGAGCGCGCCCGCGCCAATGTCGCGCATCATTACGACATGTCCGACGACCTTTATCGGCTGTTCCTTGACGAGGACATGCAATATTCCTGCGCCTATTTCACCGATCCCGAGATGTCACTGGAGGATGCGCAGGCCGCCAAGAAGGCGCATATCGCCGCCAAGCTGTGTCTGTCGCCCGGCCAGCATGTGCTGGACATCGGCTGCGGCTGGGGCGGTATGGCGCTGACACTGGCGCGTGATTTCGATGTGCATGTGACGGGCATCACCCTGTCCGAAAACCAGCTTGGCACGGCGCAGGCCCGTGCCCGGGCGGAAGGGCTTCAGGACCGTGTGACCTTCCGGTTGCAGGATTACCGCAATGTGACAGAGACCTTTGACCGGATTGTCAGCGTCGGCATGCTGGAACATGTGGGCGTCCCGAATTACGACACCTACTTTGCAAAGGTCGCAGATTTACTGAAACCGGATGGGGTTGCCCTGATCCACACCATCGGACGCAGTGCGCCGCCGATGCCGCACAGCTCGTGGTTGAACAAATACATCTTTCCGGGCGGCTACGTGCCCTCCTTGTCCGAACTTGCAGGCCCGATGGAACGCAGCGGGTTGTGGCAAACCGACATCGAAGTCTGGCGGCTGCACTATGCCTATACCCTGCGGCATTGGCGCAAGCGGTTCGAAGCCAACATCGACACCATCCGCGACATGTATGACGACCGGTTCATCACCATGTTCCGCTATTATTTCGCGATCTGCATCGCGGCCTTCGAACAGCAGATGCAGGGCGTCTATCAGATACAACTTGCCCACAGGCGCGATGCGGTGCCCCTGACCCGCGACTATCTGTACCGGCCTGCCCCGGCGACGTGAGCGCCGGGCAACTGCAAGGGCCGGGAACGGCAGGTTGCGCGCCCGAATAATGTCCGCCGATGCATTTCGTTTCTTTTTGGCGGAAAATATCCCGCGCACATGGGGGCCGCTCCCCCAATCCGGCCTTGCGCCCGATCACGCCATGCCTATAACGCAGTGAATTTGCATATCAGGGGGCACTGCCATGCCAAAGCGCACCGACATCAAATCAATCATGATCATTGGTGCTGGCCCCATTGTCATCGGACAGGCCTGCGAGTTCGACTATTCCGGTGCGCAGGCCTGCAAGGCGCTCAAGGAGGAAGGCTACCGGGTCATCCTCGTGAACTCCAACCCGGCCACCATCATGACCGATCCGGGCCTCGCCGATGCAACCTACATCGAACCCATCACGCCCGAGATTGTCGCCAAGATCATCGAAAAGGAACGCCCCGACGCGCTGCTGCCCACCATGGGCGGGCAGACCGGGCTGAACACCTCGCTGGCACTCGAAGAGATGGGCGTGCTCAAGAAATATGGCGTCGAGATGATCGGCGCCAAGCGCGAGGCCATCGAGATGGCCGAAGACCGCAAACTGTTCCGCGAGGCGATGGACCGGCTGGGCATCGAAAACCCCCGCGCCACGATCTGCACCGCGCCCAAGGATGCAAAGGGCAAGAAGGATCTTGCCGCAGGGGTCCGGCTTGCGCTCGAAGCGCTTGAAGATATCGGCCTGCCTGCAATTATCCGTCCCGCCTTCACCATGGGTGGCACCGGCGGCGGCGTCGCCTATAACCGCGAGGATTACGAATTCTACTGCCGCTCCGGCATGGACGCCTCTCCCATGGGGCAGATCCTGATCGACGAATCCCTGCTGGGCTGGAAGGAATTCGAGATGGAAGTGGTGCGCGACACCGCCGACAACGCCATCATCGTCTGCTCGATCGAAAACGTGGACCCGATGGGGGTGCACACGGGCGATTCCATCACCGTCGCACCCGCGCTGACGCTGACCGACAAGGAATACCAGATCATGCGCAACCACTCCATCGCGGTGCTGCGCGAGATCGGCGTGGAAACCGGCGGTTCCAACGTGCAATGGGCCGTAAACCCCGCCGACGGGCGCATGGTGGTGATCGAGATGAACCCACGCGTGTCGCGCTCCTCGGCACTGGCCTCCAAGGCGACGGGTTTCCCGATTGCCAAGATCGCCGCCAAACTCGCGGTCGGCTTCACCCTGGACGAGCTGGACAATGACATCACCGGCGTCACCCCGGCATCCTTCGAGCCCACCATCGACTATGTCGTCACAAAGATCCCCAAATTCGCTTTCGAGAAGTTTCCCGGCTCAGAGCCCAACCTGACCACCGCGATGAAATCGGTGGGCGAGGCAATGTCGATTGGCCGCACCATTCACGAAAGCATGCAAAAGGCGCTTGCGTCGATGGAATCGGGTCTGACCGGCTTTGACGAGATCGACATCCCCGGTATCGCCCCCCTCACCCCAGCCCTCTCCCCCTCGGGGGAGAGGGAGCGGCGGTCCCCGGAGAGCGGTTCTACTGATGCCGCACGCTCGGCTGCGAGCGGCGCGGGAGCCCTCTCCCCTCGGGGGAGAGGGTTGGGTGAGGGGGATCTGGCGCCAGACGAGCGTGCCGCGCTGATCAAGGCGATCAGCAAACAGACCCCCGACCGGCTGTGCACCATCGCCCAGGCCATGCGCCACGGCATGTCCAACGTCGATATTCACGGCATCACCATGTTCGACCCCTGGTTTCTCGACCGTATCCGCGAGATCATCGAAGCAGAGGAAGTGGTACGCAGCACCGGCTTGCCCGGCGACGAATACGGGCTGCGCCAGCTCAAGATGATGGGGTTTACCGATGCCCGCCTTGCGCATCTGTCAGGCAAGACCGAGGAAGAGGTGCGCAAGGCACGCCTTGCTGTCGGGGTGAAGGCCGTTTTCAAACGGATCGACACCTGTGCAGCCGAATTCGAGGCGCAGACGCCCTACATGTATTCCACCTATGAAGCCCCGATGATGGGCGACGTGGAATGCGAGGCGCGCCCCAGTGACCGCAAGAAAGTCGTGATCCTCGGCGGTGGCCCCAACCGCATCGGCCAGGGGATCGAATTCGACTATTGCTGCTGTCACGCCTGCTATGCGCTGACGGATGCGGGCTACGAGACCATCATGGTCAACTGCAACCCCGAGACTGTCAGCACCGATTATGACACCTCCGACCGGCTATATTTCGAACCTCTGACATTCGAACATGTGATGGAGATCATGCGGGTCGAGCAGGAAAACGGCACCCTGCATGGCGTCATCGTCCAGTTCGGTGGCCAGACCCCGCTCAAGCTCGCCAATGCGCTGCAAGAGGCCGGTATCCCGATCCTTGGCACCACGCCCGACATGATCGACCTCGCCGAAGACCGCGAGCGGTTCCAGCAGCTGGTGCAGAAGCTGGGCCTGAAACAACCCAGGAACGGCATCGCCCATTCCGATGCCGAGGCGCTGGAAATCGCGGCCGACATCGGCTTCCCCCTGGTGATCCGCCCTTCTTATGTGCTGGGTGGTCGCGCGATGGAGATTGTGCGCGATCAGCAAAGCCTTGAGCGCTATATCCGCGATGCGGTTGTTGTCTCGGGCAAGAGCCCGGTATTGCTGGACAATTACCTGTCCGGCGCGGTCGAACTGGACGTCGACGCGCTCTGTGATGGCACGGATGTGCATGTCGCGGGGATCATGCAGCATATCGAAGAGGCCGGCGTGCATTCCGGCGACAGTGCCTGTTCGCTGCCGCCCTATTCGCTGGATCGCGCCATCATCGAGGAAGTGACCAAGCAGACCCATGCCCTTGCGCTGGCGCTGAATGTGGTTGGCCTGATGAACATCCAGTTCGCAGTCAAGGATGGCGAAGTCTACCTGATCGAGGTCAACCCGCGCGCCTCGCGCACCGTGCCTTTTGTGGCCAAGGCGACTGATTCAGCCATCGCCTCCATCGCCGCGCGGATCATGGCGGGCGAGCCGCTGTCGAACTTTCCCAAACGCCCGCCCTACCCCGAACAGGCCGCCTATGCCGACGTCTTGCCACTGGGCGACCCGATGACGCTGGCCGATCCCGACATGCCATGGTTCTCTGTCAAGGAGGCGGTGCTGCCCTTTGCCCGCTTCCCCGGCGTCGATACGCTGCTGGGTCCCGAAATGCGCTCAACCGGTGAGGTCATGGGCTGGGACCGCGACTTCCCCCGTGCCTTCCTCAAGGCGCAGATGGGGGCCGGGAACGTCATGCCACGCGAAGGCTGCGTCTTTATCTCGATCAAGGACATGGACAAGACGGACGACATGCTCTCCGCCGCGCGGATCCTGCTGGAACAGGGGTTCAGCATCGTCGCCACCCGTGGCACCGCCGCCTGGCTCAAGCAACACGGCCATGCCTGCGAGACCGTCAACAAGGTCTATGAAGGTCGCCCCGATGTGACCGACATGATGAAGGACGAGGCCGTGCATCTGGTGCTGAACACCACCGAAGGCACGCAGGCGGTCGAGGACAGCAAGAGCATCCGCAGCATCGCATTGTTCGACAAGATCCCCTATTTCACCACCGCCGCCGGGGCCTATGCCGCGGCGCTGGCGATCAAGGCGCAGGCGGAGGATGAGATTGGCGTGAAGGCGTTGCAGGGGTAGAAATCGTCAAGTGTCACCGGAAGTTTCTTGCGCCAAACATTCAAGCAATTGATAGCGAAGGGTATTATTAATTTCATCGCCTGCCTTGCTGACTTTACCGCCTGCCTCGCTTCTCATTTTTTCCTGTTTGGTATGTGCGCGCAGACGTTGTTCGGCCCGTGACAATTCGTAGCTTTCCACCCCGTGCGCCGAAGGATCGAGCAGACCTGTCGCCAAACGAATGAAACCGACATGCTTTCGCCGTAGATTGCGTCGGAGATCGGCTTGAACAACAACCATCGCTTCCCAAAGTTCATTTGCATCGGAATCCGTCGGCATGTTGTTGGCCGGAGGGTTCAGCTTTTTCGCCCCACGCGCGGCAATACAGGCAGATTGTTCTGCCGCCGCCAAGAACGCGCCCGAACTCACGTTTGAACCGGAATAATGAATCGCTTCAGAGAGGCCAAGACCCGCAATCAAGCCATTGGTTAACGTGTCCGAATTGACCCCATTGGTGCTTCCTACGCCATATAAAACCGCTGTTAGAATAAGTGCGCCATTTCCATATTTCCCCAGCCTCCGAGAATGATCGGCAGCAACCAGGAATTCATTCGCCACGATATGGTTGAATTCAACCAATGCTCTGTAATGTTCTCTTCTTACGACTGGCCCTGCTTTATCAACCGGAAATGCCGATGAATTGCGGCGGCTCGCTTTCGTTACCGCCGAATTATAGGCTTCATCTGCTGATATGATTGAATATCGTTCATCTAACGGTGAAGTGCCTTCTGCACACCCGCTAATGAGGCCAGACATCACGAATAGGCTCGCAAAAAAGCGGCTCTTTTGTAAAATCATTTCAATAATCTTTCATATTCTGAATATCCTTAGTATCAACTGATTCGTCCAAAACAGCGAGTCTTTCTGGTCATAACCAAATACGGATGGTACTTTCCCATTAAATCAATCGGGAGTTTACGCATATGTTCCGCACCCTAATTCCCGCTGTTTTCCTGCTCACCGCCTGCACCCCCGTCACTGCCCCCAGCGCCCTGCCATTCTTCGGCGATGGCTACCGCTTCGACGGCGATGCCTGCCGCCGCTTGGGCGAGGACGCCTATACCAACCAGTTTCTCGACGATGCCGCCGATCTGGTTGGTTGCCCGGAGGACTTGGAAAACCTTGGCGTCTTTGTCATTGACACCGGCGCGCAGGAAGTCGCGCGGCGCGATGGCTATGTTCTGTATTCCGTGCCCCGGGGGTAAGGGCCGGGTCAGGTGCACCTCAGACACGCCCTTGCCCCCGGCCCCGGACCCCGGCTAGTTTGGCGCAAATCAAGAGGTTACCGAATGTACACACCTGTTATCACCGGCACCGGCATCTTCACGCCGGACCAGATCATCACCAATGCGGAACTGGTGGCCTCGTTCAACGCCTATGTCGATCTGTACAACTCGGAACATGCCGCTGCGATCGAAGCGGGCGAGGTTGAGGCCAAGACGCATTCCTCCGAAGAGTTCATCGTCAAGGCCAGCGGGATCGAGCGGCGCTATGTGATCGACAAGGCGGGCGTTCTGGACCCGCAGGTGATGCACCCGTTGCTGCGCCAACGCAGCGATGACGAACCTTCGCTGATGGCCGAAATGGCGCTGGATGCGGCCAACAAGGCGCTCGCCCAGGCGGGCAAGACTGCGGCGGATGTCGATGCCGTGATCTGCGCCGCATCGAACCTCGAACGCGCCTATCCGGCTGTGGCAATCGAAATTCAGGAGTTGTTGGATATCAACGGCTTTGCATTCGACATGAATGTCGCCTGCTCCTCTGCCACCTTCGGCATTCAGGCGGCGGCGGATATGGTGCGCAGCGGCTCGATCCGCTCTGCCCTGGTG
This sequence comes from Sulfitobacter sp. EhC04, assembly GCF_001650875.1. Lineage (GTDB taxonomy): Bacteria > Pseudomonadota > Alphaproteobacteria > Rhodobacterales > Rhodobacteraceae > Sulfitobacter. The sequence goes on along the minus strand of NZ_LXYI01000001.1, from coordinate 134,619 downwards.
GTCAATCCGGAAATCTGCTCGGCCCATCTGGAATGGCGAGACCGCGATTGCCATTTCATTTTTGGCGATGTGGCCACGGCCACGCTGATCGAGCGGGAGGAAGCCGCGCAAGGACCCTATTTTGAAATCAAATCAACCCGTTGCGCGACGCAGTTCTCAAACAACATCAGGAACAACAACGGCTTTCTGCGCCGGTCCCGGCCTGATGGCGTTGCCGACCGGCGCGACATGCAATTCATGCAGAATGGCCGCAAGGTATTCAAAGAAGTGCTGCCGCTGGTCTCTGATCATGTCGCGGCGCATATGGCGGACAATGGTGTCGTCAGCGATGATCTGAAACGGATCTGGCTGCACCAGGCCAACAAGTCGATGAATGATTTCATCGGGCGCAAGGTACTGGGCCGGGTGCCCGAACCGGGCGAACAGCCCAATATCCTGCAGGATTATGCCAATACGTCCTCTGCCGGGTCGATCATCGCCTTCTCCAAATACTCCGATGATCTGAAAGACGGCGATATGGGGCTGATCTGTTCCTTTGGCGCGGGCTATTCAGTCGGGTCCGTCATCGTGCAAAAGCACGGCTGAGCGCCAAGCCGAAGCCGCGTCAGAGCGATTTCAAAGACACACGTTTGTGGACCTCTTCCGCGCTTTCCACTCGCTCGGAATAGCGATCCACAAGATAATCCGCGCGCCCGCGCACCAGCCAGGTGAACTTGACCAGTTCCTCCATCACATCGACAACGCGGTTGTAGAACGGGCCCGCAGGCAGGTGTCCCGCCTCATCGAACTCCAGCCAGGCCTTGGGAATACTGGACTGGTTGGGAATGGTAACCATCCGCATCCACCGCCCCAAGATACGCATCTGATTGACCGCGTTGAAGGATTGCGATCCGCCACTGACCTGCATCACCGCCAGGGTCTTGCCCTGTGTCGGCCTGATGCCGCCCTTCAGGGACAAGGGCAGCCAGTCGATCTGCGCCTTCATCACCGCCGTCATCGCCCCGTGGCGTTCCGGGCTGGACCAGACCATGCCTTCGGACCAGACCGCCAGATCGCGCAGTTCCTGTACCTTGGGGTGATCGGCCTCCGCCCCATCGGGCAGCGGCAGCCCCGTAGGGTCAAACATCCGCGTCTCGCATCCCAGATGCTCCAGGATACGTGCCGATTCAATGGTGGCCTTGCGCGAATAGCTGACCTCGCGCAGCGACCCATACAGCAGCAATATGCGCGGCTTGTGACCCGGATCACCTTCTGCGCGCAAACGGTCGGTTTCGATCTGAGGCAAGGCATCCGCTTGCAGGGAAGACAAGATATCAGCCACTTTCTTCTTCCAGGTTCAGTTTCATGTCGATCAGCACCTGCTGCAACATCGTCGTCTCGCGCAGCAGCCGCTTTGCTTCGTTTACCGTGATCCGGCCATCTTCCATGGATTGCTGGTATTCGGCCATCAGCATTGCAAAACGCTGGCTCAGCGCGATCACATCGGAATTCACCCCACCAGTGCGCGGCGCATTCGGGCGATCGTCATGAAAGGACAATTCGACGCCGCCCAGCTCTGCCAGGGCAGCCGTTACATGAGGATAGCGCGCAGCCTTCTCAAGCTGCGCCACCGCATCAATGGGCATGAAACGATCGGCATGTTCTGCATTGTCGGAATAATAGCGCCCCAAGGTCGCCTTGGACTTTCCGGTCAATTCGCAGGCTGGCTCAATTCCAACATCCTTCACCAGGGCCTCGGTGTGTTTCTTCAGATAGCTGCCTATTCCGGCCATAACTTCGGTTCTCCGTTGGCTGGCGCATGCCCTTCGGGGGAACACGCCTCGGTTTTTCCCATTAACCGCAGACCCGGCAGATGTCATTCACATTCTATCCGCAGAGTACGCGGAATGACGAGTGACCTGCGGCCCCTGCGCAGCGTTTGTTTGGTTCGGCCATTTCTGAAGAGAGAGGGAGCTTCAGGCCCGCAGGGCAGCAAATGGACGAACCCTTTTGCTTGATCGCCGCGATGATCCTGACGTATGGGATGCGCCATGGCCAAACTTTATTTCCATTATTCAACCATGAACGCGGGGAAATCCACCGTTCTGCTGCAAGCTGCGCATAACTACGTAGAACGGGGGATGCACCCCTATCTGCTGACGGCCCAGCTTGACGACCGCGCGGGCGAGGCACGCATCGCCTCGCGGATCGGGATCGGTCAAAAGGCGGATACTTTCGCACCCAAGGAAAACCTATTTGCCAAGATCGAAACGCGGCTGGCCCAGGGGCCATGTGCCTGTATTTTCGTGGACGAGGCACAGTTCCTGAGCGCCGAACAGGTCTGGCAACTGGCGCGCGTGGTCGATGACCTGAACGTGCCTGTCATGTGCTTTGGCCTGCGGGTAGACTTTCGCGGCGAATTGTTCCCCGGCTCTGCCACCCTGCTGGCCCTCAGCGATGAAATGCGCGAGGTCCGCACCATCTGCCATTGCGGCAAGAAGGCCACCATGGTGGTGAGGATGGACGCAGGCGGCAAACCCCAGCGCGACGGCGCGCAGGTCCAGATCGGGGGTAATGAGACCTATCTGTCCCTCTGCCGACGCCACTGGCGCGAGGCAGTTGGGGATAAATGATCACCAACACCTTTTAAAAAGCCGACTATTTCGGCGGGTTATCCACCGCATTTTTCCTGAAACTTGATTAAAGCTCACTTTCTTTCAAAGTTATCCACATATTCAACATCAACACATGCACATCGCAGAACTGTCGAAATAGCCCCCTTGGCGGCCCGAAATTCCGGTGAAAAACATCCATTCTAGAGCGATGGCGAGGAAATCGGCAACGATTTCCGACTCGGACATCGCGCAATATCAAAGGGATAGAGCACCGCGATTGAGTCAAGCCAACTGGACGGTGCTCTAGTCGCGCTGAGGGTGAAATCCCGCGTCATGGCCCCATCAACTGCACCACAGAGCCGGCCTGGAAAATCCGCACAGCGCAGCTCATGCAAGACATCAGGAAAGCTGCACAGCTCACTGATTCAATTCAGTGCATGCGCCCACCGATGGGAACCTCCTGGTCCGGAGACAGCAGAACAATCGCCCCCTCCGCGTCCGGCACCCCCAACACCAGCACCTCGGACATGAAGGGGCCAATCTGGCGCGGTGGAAAATTCACCACCGCCATCACCTGTCGGCCGATCAGGTCATCGGGCGTATAATGCACCGTGATCTGCGCCGAGGTCTTGCGGGTGCCGATTTCTTCCCCGAAGTCCACCCAAAGCTTGATCGCAGGCTTGCGCGCTTCTGGAAAGGGTTCTGCGCGGATCACCGTCCCGACGCGGATATCCACCTTCATGAAATCATCGAAATCAATCTCAGCCATCTGACAGCTCCCTTGATCTGTCGGCGGCTGCCGCCACCGCACGTTTCAACAGCGCCGGGAACCCAGTTTCGGGGTCCATCAACACCTCAAGCGCAGCCTGGGTCGTGCCATTCGGACTGGTCACATTGATGCGAAGCTGCGTGGGATCCTCTGCCGCCTCCATTGCCAGCGCCCCGGCCCCGGCGACCGTCGCCTTGGCCAGTTGCAAGGCGAGTTCACGCGGCAACCCCTGGGCCACTCCGGCCTCTGCCATCGTCTCCATCATGTGAAAGACATAGGCCGGCCCCGATCCGCTGACACCGGTCACCGCGTCGATCTGCGCCTCTTCGGTCAGGCGCACCACCTCGCCTACTGCGCTGAGCAGCGCTTCTGCCTCGTCCAGGGCCTGTGCGCCGACAGCAGCATTACCAACGATCGCCGTGATCCCCCGCGAAATCGCGGCAGGCGTGTTTGGCATGGCGCGCACGATGGGCGTTTGCGCGCCCAGAACCTTCTCGAAATAGGAAACTGGGATCCCGGCGGCAACGCTGACAAAAACCGTGCTGCCATTGCCCATGGCCTGCAAGGTCGGCAGCGCCTCTGCCATCATCTGCGGTTTGACCGCCACCAGCACAAGCGCCGGTGTTTCGGGAAGGGTTTCGTTCAGATGAACCCCCTGCCCCCGCAACCAGTCAGATGGCACAGGGTCCAGAACCCAGACAGAGGAGGGCGGCAACCCGCGCGCCAGCCAACCAGCCAGCATGGCTGACCCCATCTTGCCGCAGCCCAGCAACACCAGGCCTCCGGCAGCAATCCGACTGTCTTTCATCACAAATCTCCCGCATTTACTCGCGGGAAACTGTTACGCGTGGCCGTAGGCCTCTGCAATGGCGACCTGAAGCGCGTCTTTCGGGGTCCGGTCCCCCCAGATCAGCAGCTGCAACGCCGGGTAATACCGCTCCGCCGACATCACGGCAGCCGTGATCATTGTGTCGATCTGCTCGGCCGAGGCATCCTGCCCGCCTGCCAGCACCAATCCATAGCGATAGACCATCAACTTCTGCTCTGCCCAATAGGTAAAGGCCCCCGCCCAGCATTGGTCATTGATGGAATTGAGCAACTCGTAAACGCCGGGCAAGGCATGCTCCGGCGGGTCCATGTCAAAGGTGCAGATCAGGCGCAGCGTTTCGTCGAACGCGGACCAGGCCAGGGTGATCGAATAGGTCCGCCACTGGCCCTCGACAGCCATGGCGATCTGCTCATCGGAAATCCTGTCGAAATCCCACTCATGATGGGCCGCCAGGTTTTCCACGATATCAATGGGGTGAATGTCTTCTTCAAGGTACTGCTCGGACAGGGCCATTTCGCCACCTCTTTTTTTGGTCCAGAGCCGTGGTGCGCCTGCGCCACCAGCCATGGATGCCTGCACTAATAGGCGGGGAACTCTTCCAAGCCTATACTAGATATGGTGGGCGATAAGCGTGACCCGTGGCAACCTTTTTCTTGGGGATAACTACAAATTACGGGGGATATCTCCAATATCTTGTGGGAAAATCAATCACAGCCGCGAAATATCAGCGATGCTTTTCTTTTTGGCTACAAATATCCATGCGCCCCACCCGACACCGGTCGCGACACCGGTGGTCAGGTGATCACCCGCCCCTTGCAATAAATGGGAATGGCGCGGCAGCGCCGCCTTTTGGTCAGCCCTTCTTGGCGTCCAGCGCGTCCAGCCGCGCCTTGAGCGTCTCATTCTCTTCGCGGGCCTTCTGCGCCATCGCGCGCACCGCGTCGAATTCCTCGCGGGTGACAAAGTCGCGGTCCGCCAGCCAGCGGTCCATCATGCCTTTCAACGCGGTTTCGGCCTCGTTCCGGGCCCCCTGTGCCACGCCCATGGCATTGGTCATCATCTGGCTGACGTCGTCGAAAAACTTGTTGCGGGTCTGCATGTCGGGCCTCCGGGGTTCGCTTTCATCCTATATGGGGCCCACTTGCCGCAGGCGCAAGGTTGACTTCCCCGCCGGGGCGCGCTCAATCAGCGCATGATCGCAATGCTCCCCTTCCCCGATATCTCCCCCGAGGTTTTCTCGATCTCGCTTTTTGGCACAACCTTCGCGCTGCGCTGGTATGCGCTGGCCTATATTGTCGGCATCCTGCTGGGCTGGCGGCTGGTCGTGCGCGCCACCCGGACCCCGCGCCTTTGGAAGAACAACACGCCTGTGATGACCCCCTCCCAGGTCGAGGACCTGCTGTTCTGGGTGATCCTGGGCGTCATCCTGGGCGGGCGGCTGGGCTATGTGCTGTTCTATCAACCGGCGTTCTACCTCTCCAATCCCCTGCGCATCCTGCAACTCTGGGAGGGCGGCATGTCGTTTCACGGCGGGGCATTGGGCGTTATCATTGCCGGGCTGCTTTTTACCCGGCGCCACAAGATCCCCACCATCTCGACCGGCGATCTGGTCTGCCTCGGGCTGGCACCGGGGCTGTTCCTGGGGCGTCTGGCCAATTTCATCAATGCCGAGCTTTGGGGCCGCCCGACCAATCTGCCCTGGGGCGTCGCCTTTCCGACCGATGCGGCGCAATACTGCCCCGACGTGGCGGGGATCTGCGCCCGGCACCCCTCGCAACTTTATGAAGCGCTGCTGGAAGGGTTGATCCTGGGCGGCATTCTGGTCTGGATGGCCTGGCGGCGCGGCGCGTTGCAACGCGAAGGGCTGATCGGCGGCACCTTTCTTGCGGGCTATGGCATTGCCCGCTTTGCGGTCGAATTCGTCCGCCAGCCCGACGCGCAATTCGTCAGTGACGGCAACCCGCTGGGCCTCGCCTGGCACATGGGCGGCTATGGGATGACCATGGGCCAGATCCTCTGCCTGCCGATGATCATGGTTGGGGTCTTCCTGATCCTGCGGGCCCGACGCCGCGCAGCATGAGCCTGCACGACCATATCGTCGCACGCATCCGGGCCGAGGGTCCGATGCGGCTGGACGACTATATGCAGTCCTGCCTGTTGCACCCGCGCTGGGGTTATTACGCGACCCGCGACCCGCTGGGGGCTGCGGGGGATTTCACCACCGCGCCTGAGATCAGCCAGATGTTCGGTGAGGTCATCGGCCTGTCGCTGGCACAGAAATGGCTGGACGACGGCGCGCCTGCCCCCTTTACCCTGGCGGAACTGGGTCCCGGACGCGGCACCCTGATGGCCGATATCCTGCGGGCCTGCGCACAGGTGCCGGGATTTATCGACGCGGCGGAAATTCACCTGATTGAAGCCTCCGACAGCCTGCGGCAGATACAGGCCCAAACCCTGAAGGCCGCTCGGGTCACATGGTCAACCGACATCGGCGATCTGCCGGAACAACCGCTTTATCTGGTGGCAAACGAATTCTTTGACGCGCTGCCGATCCGCCAGTTTGTCCGGGAAGGGACGCGCTGGCGCGAACGGCAGGTCGGCCTGCAGGACGGCACCCTTGCCCTGGGCCTGGGCCCTGCCCAGCCGCAACCTGCGCTGAAGGACAGGATCAAGGATACCCACGACGGCAACGTGGTGGAAATCTGCGGTGCCTTGTCCCCGATCCTGTCGCAGATCGCGACCCGGATCGCAAACCACGGCGGCGCAGCGGTCATCATTGATTATGGCGACTGGCACACGCTGGGCGACACCTGGCAGGCTGTTCAGGATCATGCCCCCGCAGACCCGCTGGCCGACCCAGGTGCCGCCGACCTGACCGCACATGTGGATTTCGAAGCGATCGCCCTTGCCGCAGCCCCTTGTGCCTACAGCCGCGTCACCCCGCAGGGCGTGTTCCTGGAACGGCTGGGCATCACGCAACGGGCGCAGCAACTGGCGCAGGCGCTGACCGGCCCGGCGCTGGACAGCCACATCGCTGCACATCGACGGTTGACGCATCCGCAGGAAATGGGAAACCTCTTCAAGGTGATCGCCCTCTATCCACCAGAGTCGGCACCGCCACCGGGATTGGAACCATGACACTGGAAATTCTCACGTCGGACAGCCTTGCCCCCCTGCGTCACGGGTTCTTTACCCGCGCGGGCGGTGCGTCCTCGGGGGTGTTCGCCGGTCTGAACTGCGGACAGGGCAGTTCCGATCAACGCGAAATCGTGGCGATCAACCGCCGCCGCGTGGCTGACGCCATGGGCGTGCCGCAGGAGCACCTGCTGGGTGTCCATCAGGTTCATTCTGCAACCGCGATCACGGTGGCTGAACCGCAGGCCGACAAGCCGAAAGCGGATGCGCTGGTCACCGCCACCCCCGGTCTGGCCCTGTCGGTGCTGACCGCCGATTGCCAGCCCGTACTGTTCGCCGATGCCGAAGCCGGGGTTATCGGGGCCGCCCATGCCGGATGGCGCGGCGCGCTGGACGGCGTGTTGCACGCCACCGTCGATGCCATGGTGGCGCTGGGGGCCAAGCGACATGCCATCACCGCCGTGATCGGACCCTGCATCAGCCAGCGCGCCTATGAAGTCGGGCCGGAATTCTTCGAGGATTTCATCGCCGAGGATCAGGCCTTTGCCCGCTACTTTGCCAATGGCGATGGCGACCGGATGCTGTTCGATCTGCCGGGATTTGGCCTGAACCGGCTGCGGGCCGCTGGCGTTGGCCATGCGGAATGGACACATCATTGCACCTACAGCGATCCGGCGCGGTTCTACTCCTATCGCAGAACCACCCACGCCAAGGAGGCCGACTACGGCCGACTGATCTCTGCCATCACCCTTTGATTTTGACGCAATTGGGGCAGGTCCGGCCCCCTTCCTGCCCGAAAGGGCCAATCGCGAAGTGGAAACAATCACGCCAAAGTGGCAGGATTGACCACAAAGCCCCCGCAAACCCCAATAAAACAAGGGCACTCAGGAATTGAGGCGCCGTGGCCACAAACAACCGGCCCAATGGTGAAGCTTTTTCGAAACTTTTCTTAAAACGCCAAAAACCCGCCCGATTGGCCGGGCATATTGATCCTCAAGCAAGGGCAACGACCCGAAAAAACCAGACCGAGGATGAGACAATGAAAACCAACACGCGCTTTATCAAGAACGTCGTCGAAACCGCAGCCAAGAATGACACCGTGATGCCCTGGGCACGCGGCGCACGCCGCAAGGCTTTCATTGCCAAGCGCACGGCATCAGACGCATCGGCGCGCAAGACCGCCTGAGCACCGCACCAGCCTCCCCAAAGCTACCAGTTTTGCTGGTACGAGTGCAGGACCCCCCACGCGTTGATTCGCGAGGGGGGTCTTTTTTTGCGCGAAATGTGGCGGACGCCGGCGGAAATGAGGAAACAGAACGGCGATATTCCACCAAATTAGCCTTAAATGGGGCATTAATGTTCGACAAACTTTGACAATCTAGCTCTTTCATGGCGATTTAAGCCTCGTAGAAGACATGAAATGACAAATGTTATTTCCGTTGTTGTCGGTGGGGGCCGACACGGATGTGACCAACCTTGGAAGGGTGATCGCATGAATATTACTGCTGCCTCGGGCGCCCGCCTGACGACCAGACTGAAAGCACCGCGTGGGTTCGACCTGAACGCGCCGGGTCCTGCAAACGGCGGCCTGCGGGCAGCCGTCCCCATGCCGATGCGCAATTTCGAAATAGCGGCGCTGCGGTCGGATGACTCGCTCTACATCGGACAGGACAGGGCCCCGGCCATTCCCTTGTTCGAATCCGCCTTTTCCGCTTTTGCACGCGGCACGCTGATCCAGACCGTCAATGGCGAGGTTGCGGTCGAGGATCTGCAACCCGGTGACATGATCAACACGTCGACCGGGGAACCGGCCAAGCTGATCTGGATCGGTTCCTCCAGTTTCGTGCCTGCCGATGCGGGCCGCCGGATGCCGCTGGTGCGGATCATGGCCGACAGTTTCGGACAGGGGCGCCCCGCCTCCTTCCTGACCGTGGGACCGGGCGCGCGGGTGCTGCACACACCCCACCACCTGAGGTCAGAGGCCGGGGGCACACGGATGCTGACCTCTGTCCGGGAATTCGTGGATGGCGTGAACGTGATCGAGATCGTACCGCCAACGCCTGTGCGGCTGTTCCACATCTGCCTGGACCGGCATGCCGCGATCAATGCGGGCGGGCTAGAGATGGAAACCTTTCACCCCGGCGCCAATGCAACGCGGACGGTAACCCATTCACTTCGCGACCGTTTCCTGGGGATGTTTCCGCGTATCAGTCACATCACCGACTTTGGCCCCCTTGCCCACCCTCGCGCCCCCGAACCGGAAAACGGCCAGGTCGCCTGAGGGCACACGCCGCGACGGCGTCCCCCTGGGCCTGCTCCTCAGGGGGACGTCTTCAGGCGTTCTTCCAATACATCGAAAGGCACGCCGGGCTCATCCTTGGCACCACGGATGACCAGGCTGGTCTTGACGCTGGCCACATTCGGGGTGGTCAGCAGCTTGCCGGTCAGAAAGCTCTGGAAACTGGACAGGTCGGGGGCCACGCATTTGATGATGAAATCGACTTCGCCGTTCAGCATGTGGCATTCACGGACCAGCGGCCAGTCGCGGCATTTCTGCTCGAAGGTGCTCAGGTCCGCCTCGGCCTGGCTCGCCAGCCCGACCATCGCGAAAACCTGAACCTCGAACCCCAGTTCGCGGGCATCGACATCGGCGTGATAGCCGCGGATGTAGCCTTGTTCCTCCAGCGTGCGCACCCGGCGCAGGCAGGGCGGTGCTGAAATGCCGACCCGCTTGGCCAGCTCAACATTGGTCATCCGCCCATCCGCCTGCAATTCGGCCAGAATTTTCCGATCAATCGGATCAAGCCGTGTACCTGCCATGACGCCCCCTGTGGTATTTGCGATTCTTATATCAGCGCGGCAATTCTGCGCAATATTGTTTCGTATTCGCGCAAGAATCTTCCAGAGTCGACACTTAGCGCCAGCATCCTTCGAAGAAAAGCCCTATCGGCCCGGCTTCCGGTCATCCCAACGGGGGTTTAAGCGGGAGCGGAGCTTGTCTATATGACGGGGGCTGCAACAGATGTTCGGGGGTGCCGTATGGCCGAGACACGCAAAACCAAGGTTCTGATCATTGGCTCAGGCCCCGCAGGCTACACCGCCGGTGTCTATGCCAGCCGCGCCATGCTGGAGCCTATTCTGGTGCAGGGCATCGAACCGGGCGGCCAGCTGACCACCACCACCGAGGTCGAGAACTGGCCCGGTGACAGTGAAGTGCAGGGCCCTGACCTGATGATCCGCATGCAGGACCATGCCAAGGCCATGGGCACCGAGATCATCGGCGACATCATCACCGATCTGGACCTTTCCAGCCGTCCCTTCCATGCCAAAGGGGACAGCGGCACCACCTATGTGGCCGATGCGGTGATCCTTGCCACCGGTGCGCGGGCAAAATGGCTCGGCCTGCCGACGGAGGACAAGTTCAAGGGCTTTGGCGTCAGCGCCTGTGCGACCTGTGACGGGTTCTTTTACCGTGGTCAGGAGATCGTCGTCGTCGGCGGCGGCAACACGGCTGTCGAAGAGGCGCTGTTTCTGACCAACTTCGCCTCAAAGGTCACGCTGATCCACCGCCGCGACGAATTGCGCGCCGAGAAGATCCTGATCGACCGGCTGATGAAGAACCCCAAGATCGAACCGCTGTGGTTCCATGAACTGCACGAAGTCTATGGCACCGACAGCCCGCTGGGCGTCGAAGGCATCAAGGTAAAGCATGTCGAGACCGGCGAAATCACGGACATCCCCGCCAAGGGCGTGTTCATCGCCATCGGCCATGCCCCGGCGAACGAACTGGTCAAGGACGTGCTGGAAACCCATATGGGCGGCTATGTCGTGACCAAGCCTGACAGCACCGAAACCTCTATTCCCGGCGTCTTTGCCGCCGGCGACCTGACGGACCACAAGTACCGCCAGGCGGTGACCAGTGCCGGTATGGGCTGCATGGCTGCGTTGGAGGCGGAACGGTTCCTGGCCGAAATGGGCGACGATGTGGAGATTCCGGGCGGCAAGGACACTTCCCTGCCGCTGGGCCACGGCGCGCAGGTGGCTGAATAGGCTGCCATCGCCCGTCTTGACCTGATCCTTGCGCCCCCGCAAACTCGGGCGAACGCAAGGAGCAGGACATGAGCGATCTCTGGCGCGGAACCACTGCCACCCGCCTGCGCATCGCCAGCGGTCTGGTGTTGTTCATCTATGCCCTGCTGCATTTCCTGAACATCGGGCTGGGCCTCATTTCGACCGAGCTGATGCATGCGGCGCAGGATCTGCGTCAGGTTGTCACCCGCAGCCTTGCCGGAACGATCCTGATCTACGGTGCATTTACCATCCATCTGGCCATGGTTCTGGGCAGGCTTGCCCTGCGCGGCACCCTGCGCATGCCGTTCTGGGAGGCTGCGCAGACCGCGCTTGGCCTGATGATCCCGGTGCTGCTGATTGCGCATCTGGTCCACACTCGCACCGCGCACGAGCTTTTCGGTGTGAACGACGAGATGGGGTATATCTCGCTCTTGCTCTACAACACGCTGGATGGCTGGAAACAATGCGCCTTGCTGGTATTGGTCTGGGCGCATGGCTGCACGGGCCTGCATTTCTGGCTGCGCGGAAAGGCATGGTGGCGCAGGTCACTGCCCGCACTTGCCGGCTTTGCCGTGCTTGTCCCTGCCTTTGCGCTGGCCGGGTTCCTGACCGAAGCGCGCCGGGTCGCAGCGGATTTTCGCATCGCGGAAAAGCGTGATGCGATCTATGCCGCCTACAATTTCCCCGATGTCGACACTTTCGCCACGCTCATCGCCTGGACGCGCTATCTTGGTTGGGGGTTGTTTGCCGTGCTGGTGGTCGTCGGCGCAGTCTATGTGACCAAGTCGGTCCTGTCGCGACGGCAATCCGTGCGGGTCAGCTATGTGGACGGGCCGGAGGTCTGGGCCCCCAAAGGCCTGACGCTGCTGGAGGTGTCCCGCCTGCGCGGCGTGCCACATGCGTCGCTTTGTGGCGGGCGGGGGCGCTGCACCACTTGCCGTGTTCGGATAGAGCAAGGTGCAGACCAGTTGCACCCGCCCAGCCCGGCAGAGGCCCGCGCCCTTGCTGCGGTGGGTGCAGAGCCGGGGATGCGGCTGGCCTGCCAGATCGTGCCGGTTGCCCCCACGACCGTGTTCCGCGTCTTTCAGCCCGATGGCCGCCGCAAACACCGCACCCACGCCAGCCAGGGCGAAGAAAAACAGCTGGCGCTGCTGTTTCTTGACATGCGTGGCTTCACGGCCCGCACTACCGGCCAGTTGCCCTATGACGTGGTGTTCCTGTTGAACCGGTTCTTTGACGCGGTTGTCCCCGCGGTCAACCGCGAGGGCGGCACGATAGACAAATACCTTGGTGACGGGTTCCTGGCGATCTTTGAAACGGCAACGCCCGAAAGCTCGGCACAGGCGGCGTTGCGCGCCATCGAAGGCATTGCGCTGGCACTGGATGAGTTCAACGCCCAACTGTCGGACGAAGGACAAGGCCCCGTTGCAATCGGGATCGGCGCACACCTCGGGGACGTGGTTCTGGGCGAGATTGGGGCCATCGGCCAGGCCCCCCGCACGCTGATCGGCGACACCGTGAATACCGCCTCACGGCTGGAGGGGGTCACCAAGGAACATAGCGTACAGGCCATGATCTCTGCCCCGCTGCTGGCAGCGGCGGGCCATACGCCCGCACCGGACCTGATGGTAGAGTTGACGCTGCGCGGCGTCCACGCCCCGCTTGCGTCATGGCCGGTCAAGAATGCCCGTGACCTAACGACGCAACTTGATGCATTGCCCGGTGCCGGGACCGCCTGAAACCGGTCCTGACCGGCCATTTTCCGCAACCCGGACAGGATTTTTTCTCTTTTTCCCCTTGCACCGCTAGACTCTGGCCACTGTGCGGGGGCATAGGGCCTGCAATACTGTCACGACGACATAAGGCAAAAGTGAGTTTGACATGACGATGGTGCAAAATTTATCTCCGATCCCCGAACTGTATGTTTCCTACGATTCCGCCCAGAAGCTGAAACATGAGGCAGGTGAGCTGGTCAGCCACGACCTGACCCCGCGCCAGATCTGTGATCTGGAACTGCTGATGAACGGCGGCTTCAACCCGCTCAAGGGTTTCCTGTCCGAAGCCGATTATGACGGCGTCGTGGACAACATGCGGCTGGCCGACGGCACGCTTTGGCCGATGCCGATCACCCTGGACGTGAACGAGGGTTTTGCCGAGAAACTGGAACTGGGTCAGGACATTGCCCTGCGCGATCAGGAAGGTGTCATCCTTGCCACCATGACCGTGACCGACCGTTGGGAACCCAACAAGGCCCGTGAGGCCGAAAAGGTATTCGGTGCCGACGATGACGCGCATCCGGCGGTCAACTACCTGCACAACAAGGCGGGCAAGATCTATCTTGGCGGTCCGGTCACAGGCATTCAGCAGCCGGTACATTACGACTTCCGCGCACGCCGCGACACACCCAATGAACTGCGCGCCTATTTCCGCAAGATGGGCTGGCGCAAGGTTGTCGCCTTCCAGACCCGCAACCCGCTGCACCGCGCGCACCAGGAACTGACGTTCCGCGCCGCCCGCGAAGCGCAGGCCAACCTTTTGATCCACCCGGTTGTCGGCCTGACCAAGCCCGGCGATGTGGACCACTTCACACGCGTCCGCTGTTATGAGGCGGTGCTGGACAAATACCCGGCGGCCACCACCTCGATGTCACTGCTGAACCTCGCCATGCGCATGGCCGGCCCCCGCGAAGCGGTCTGGCATGGTCTGATCCGCAAGAACCACGGCTGCACCCACTTCATCGTCGGTCGCGACCACGCGGGCCCCGGCAACAACTCCAAGGGCGAAGATTTCTATGGGCCCTACGATGCGCAGGACCTGTTCCGCGAGCATCAGGAGGAAATGGGCATCGAAATGGTCGATTTCAAACACATGGTCTATGTGCAGGAGCGCGCCCAGTACGAACCCAATGACGAGATCGAAGACCGCGACAACGTCACCATCCTGAACATTTCCGGCACCGAACTGCGCCGCCGTCTGCGCGAAGGTCTGGAAATTCCCGAATGGTTCTCCTTTCCCGAAGTGGTCAAGGAATTGCGCCGCACCTCGCCGCCGCGCTCTGACCAGGGCTTTACCGTGTTCTTCACCGGCTTTTCCGGCTCGGGCAAATCCACCATTGCCAATGCTCTGATGGTCAAGCTGATGGAAATGGGCGGCCGCCCGGTGACACTGCTCGACGGCGATATCGTCCGCAAGAACCTCAGCTCCGAACTGGGCTTCTCGAAAGAGCACCGTGACCTGAACATCCGCCGCATCGGCTATGTCGCCTCCGAGATCACCAAGAACGGCGGCATCGCCATCTGTGCGCCGATCGCGCCCTATGCGACCACCCGCCGCGCGGTGCGCGAAGACATCGAAGCCTTCGGTGCCTTTGTCGAGGTCCATGTCGCCACATCCATCGAGGAATGCGAACGCCGCGACCGCAAGGGGCTTTACAAGCTGGCGCGTGAGGGAAAGATCAAGGAATTCACTGGCATTTCAGACCCCTACGACGTGCCGCAGAACCCCGAACTGTCACTGGACACCGAAAGCGTGGACGTCGACAACTGCGCGCATCAGGTGCTGCTGAAACTGGAAAGCATGGGTCTGATCAGCGGCTGATCCGGTCCCTTTGCGACGAACCCGAAGCGCAGCCCCTTGGGGCTGCGTTTTGCGTTTCAGAGGCTGTCGCGGATCGCGCGGGCGGCGCGGCCCTCCAGATCAGCCCAATGGGCAGCCTGCGGTTTCGCGGCCAGCAGAGCCGGGGTCAGCTGTCCATATTGCGCGGAATCGGCGGCCCGGATGGCGGCCCTCATCTCGTCCGCCGTTTCACACAGGATCATGCCACCGGTCTCCATGAAATCGCCGATGTTCGGGCAGCCCCAGTAGATCGGGACGGTTTCACACAGTACCGCATCAACAATCTTTTCGGTGAAGTAATTCCGCTCGCGGATGTTCTCGATCACAACGGAGAAACGATAAGGCGCAAGCCCGTCTGATTTCTCCGCAAAGGGCGCATAACCCCGCCCGAGGATATCCACATCCAGCCGCTCTGCCTTGACCAGATCAACCATATCGTGCCGCAGCAGATGCCCCTGCGTGTCCCGCTTGGCCGAAGCGATGAGGGACATGTGCCGTGTTTTTTCGATCTTCAGTGTTTCATGATCAGGCACCCAGCTGGTGCCGAAGGGCAGCATGATGCCATTCGGGATCGCCGCCAGCAGCACGTCGTCGTGACAAAGCACCCGGTGGAAACGACGGAAACTCCAGCGCAACATCTTCAGGTGGCGCGCGTGGATCACCCGTGGCTCAACCACCATCACCGAAACCTGCGCGCGGGTGCCCCAGCGCGGTTGAATATGCATGGCCGTCTTGGGGTAAACGATCAGGTGATCAGTGGATGTCAGCTCCGCCACCTTGCCCCCGTCCAGCCTGTCAGGCCGTCCCAACGGCCAGTGCAGTTCATCCAGTGGCATCTGCGCCAGCGCGGGTCCCAGGTGCTGACCATAGGGCAGGACAGCGATGGCCGGATCGCTCACGCGTTTGTACCTGTATGGGGCAGAAACACATCGCCCGACATGATCACGCAACCCTGTCCGGACACTTCGACACCGGTGATGGCGTCGCGTGGTCCCAGAACGGTGACCCGCGCCTGACCCGGCCTGCCCATGCCATGACCCTGCTCGGCCACATAGGACGGCCCCGCCAACAGCCCCCGCGCCCAGAGATAGCTCGCCGCCGCACCGGTGGCCGATCCGGTAAACGGGTCCTCCGGCGGGCTGGGCGGTGCCAGCAGAAGCCGCGCATAAGTGTCACCGGCAGAGGTGGCCCCTTCCAGGGTGATCCAGTAAGGCTCCATGATATCAATGCTCTGATGACCCAATGACGCAGCATAGGCCCCAAGCGCTGAAGGATCGAACTGCAGCCGGTCGAGGGCAGCCCGGTCGCGCAGGACCGTGATGCAGAACGGCAACCCGGTTGAAACGATCTGCGGCGGGCTGATGATCTCTTCCGGGGTGATGCCACCGATTGCTGCGACCAGATGCGGAGGGATCTCCGGGCCGAAGGTCGGCGCCACTTGTGTCATGGTAATCAGGTCGCCCACCACCTCGACCGCCACGATGCCCGCCCCGGTTTCCAGCCGCAGCGGCCCGTCGCCGATCATGCCGCGATGGCGCAGCGCCGCAACAGTGGCAATGGTGGGATGCCCCGCAAAAGGAATTTCCCGGCTGGCCAGATAGTATTTGACCCGCAGGTCCGCCACATCGGACGGCCCGGTAAAGGTACATTCCACCAGAGAGGTTTCGCGCACGTAGCCCATGCAGGTTTCATCGCTCAGAACCGCGCCGCCATGCACCACGGCACATCCGTTTCCGCCAAACGGCTGGCTGGTAAAGGCATCGACCCAATCAAATTCAAGGCGCATTGCAAACTTCCCCGGACAACAAAAAAGGCCGCAGTGCGCTGCGGCCTCCTACAAATCCATGATCTGCGTGGCGGGGTAAAGCCCCCGACCGCGCTTAATGCATCCTCTAATGCACCATCACCGGCGCATAGTCATGTTCGCGCGCCAGATGGAACGCCAGCTTGCGGTCGCCGACAAGCGCCAGCTGCTGGCCTTGGGCATCGTGGACCGAATAAAGCTGTTCCAGACCCTCGGCCTGATCACGCACTTCGCGGGGCAGATCGCTGACGGCGATTGTCTTGACGTATACCGTCCGGTCTCCGCCATGGGTGGTCATGTCATGCATATCTTACCCTTTCTTGATCTTTATGGTTTGTACAACTGTTTCAGGTTTGGCGCGGGTCAAGTCCACGTGCAGCAGACCGTTCTCCATCTGGGCCTCGCCAACATCTACCCCGTCGGCCAGCACAAAGCTGCGCTGGAACTGGCGCGCGGCGATGCCACGGTGCAAAAACACCCGGTCTTCACCATCATCGCGCTGACGTCCGCGGATCACCAGCTGGCGGTCCTCGACAGTGATGGAAAGATCATCCTCGGCAAAGCCCGCAACGGCCAGCGTGATGCGATAGCTGTAGTCGGATGTCTGTTCGATATTGAAAGGCGGATAGCCTTCGTTGCCGGATTTCGCAGTGCGTTCCAGCACCCGTTCCAGCTGTTCAAACCCCAACATGTGAGGGTAAGAAGCAAGCGTCAGTTTCGTCATGCGACACGTCCTGTATTAAAGCGACAGTCAGGTATGGGTCCCTTCAGCGGCAACCCATGAAATAAATATGGGGGCATGAACTACCGGGCGCAAGGGCTATGCGTGAACAAGCGCAAGTCCTATATTGGGGTACTCTAACTGTGATGGAATCACCCGACCGATGAATGCGCCGACTGATCTTTCCATGAAAAACGACGATGTCCTGCGGGTGGAACTTGAAGTGTTCCGCCGCGAGCACCGCGATCTGGACGAGGCGATCAGGGCCCTGACGGACCGAAGCACGGCGGACCAGTTGACCCTGCAACGCCTGAAGAAACGCAAACTGCGGCTCAAGGATCTGATCGCCCAGATCGAAGATCGCCTGACCCCCGATATCATCGCCTGAAACATCGCTCGCACGCATTGCCCTGCAGGCGCGGGCAGGTATAGTGCGCGCTCTGAATTCTGGCAAAAGGCTGCTTGGCATGACCCCTCCTCCCGTTGGCATCATCATGGGTTCGCAATCTGACTGGGCCACGATGCGCGAGGCTGCGACGCTGCTGGATGAACTGGCCATTCCTTATGAAACCCGCATCGTGTCGGCGCACCGGACCCCGGACAGACTGTGGGACTATGGCAAGACCGCCGTTGATCGTGGCTTGCAGGTGATCATCGCAGGGGCCGGTGGGGCCGCGCATCTGCCGGGTATGATGGCATCGAAAACCCGCGTGCCGGTGATCGGTGTGCCGGTCCAGACGCGGGCGCTTTCCGGTGTCGATTCGCTTTATTCGATACTGCAGATGCCACGCGGGTTTCCCGTGGCAACCATGGCCATCGGTGCGGCGGGGGCTGCCAATGCGGCCCTGATGGCCGCAGGCATCCTTGCCCTGCAAGACGCAAAGATCGCACAGCGGCTGGACGATTGGCGCGCAGCCCTGAGCGCATCCATTCCGGAGGTGCCGACCGATGACTGATCCCCTCCCGCTTGGCAGCACCATCGGCATTCTCGGTGGCGGGCAACTGGGCCGGATGCTGTCGGTTGCGGCATCCCGGCTGGGGTTCAAGACCCATATTTTCGAGCCGGGGTCAGAGCCGCCCGCAGGCCATGTGGCCCATGCCGTCACCACCGCCCCCTACGAAGACGATACCGCGCTCAAGGCCTTTGCCAGCGCCTGTGACATCGTGACTTTCGAGTTTGAGAATGTCCCGACAAGCGCGCTGGACCTGATCGAGGCTCAGGTGCCGATCCGACCGGGCCGCGAGGCCCTGCGCATCAGCCAGGATCGCCTGACCGAAAAGGAATTTCTGCAAGGTCTGGGGCTGAACGTGGCCCCCTATGCCGATATCACCGATCAGGCCGCCCTTGACGCCGCCGTGGCGGCCATCGGCACGCCGTCGATCCTCAAGACCCGGCGCTTTGGCTATGATGGCAAAGGGCAGGTCCGCCTGCGCAGCGTAGATAACGCCGAAACGGCGCTGACCGACATGAACGGCGCCCCCTGTGTGCTGGAAGGGTTTGTCGATTTCAGCCACGAGGTTTCTGTCATCGCCGCGCGCAGTGCGACAGGCGAAGTGGCCTGCTTTGATCCGGGCGAAAATGTGCATCGCGACGGCATTCTGCACACAACCACCGTGCCGGCCCGCCTGTCGGCCAGCCAGCGCACCGATGCGGTTCTGATGGCAGCCAAGATCCTGAATGCGCTGGATTATGTCGGGATTCTTGGGGTTGAACTGTTTGTCACACCCCAGGGCCTGATCGTGAATGAGATCGCCCCACGGGTGCATAACTCAGGCCATTGGACGCAGCAGGGATGCAGCGTCGACCAGTTCGAACAGCACATCCGCGCCATCGCGGGTTGGCCGCTGGGGGATGGGTCGCGTTACGCCGATGTGGTGATGGAAAACCTGATCGGCAATGACATGGACAGGGTGCCGGAACTGGCCCGCGAAAAGAACACCAGCCTGCATCTTTATGGCAAGGCGGATGTCAAACCGGGCCGCAAGATGGGCCATGTGAACCGGATCACGCGATAAGGCGTTCGGCAATCTCGCCCGACATATAGGACACGCGGCCTGCGACAAATGTTGCGGCCACGCGGCCTGTTCCGGCGTCCAGCACCACCAGATCGGCGCGCTTGCCGGTTTCCAGCACGCCCCGGTCCTCCAACCCCAAAAGCGCCGCAGGCCCGGCCGAGACAAGGTGCCAGATGTCGGCCATGGGGGCGACACCGGCCTCTGCCAGCATCAACGCGGCGCGGCGCGGCGACGGGTAGTGATAATCTGATGCGATGGCATCACAATACCCCATCACGATCAGGTCCAGGGCTGACAGGTTGCCATTATGCGACCCGCCGCGCACCACGTTGGGCGCGCCCATGATCACCGCGTCGCCCGCTGCCCGCGCAGCCTCTGCCGCCTCCAGCGTCTCGGGGAACTCGGCAATGCCCACACCGCGCTTGCGCCACGCGGCCCGTCCCTGAGCCGTCGTGTCGTCATGGCTGCCCATGCGCAGGCCTGCACGGCCCAGAGTTTCACATAAACCGTCGAGAGCAGCGGGCACGTCATCCCTTTGCCCATGTAGCTCCAGCATCATGGCATGGTGTTTCTCGGGGCTTCGCCCGGCCTTGAGCGCCTGCCCCATCAGCCTGCGCGGTTGTTTGCCAGCCTCCAGCCGGTCATGCGGCAGATGATCGTTGAAGACGATGTATTCGACACGCCAATCCGCGATCCTGTCGGGTAATTCCTGATATAGATCAAGCAGATGCGTCTCAAACCTCAACTGCCCTCGCAGGTCGGTGACCAAGGTATCCCGCGCCTCGGCAATGGCGCGAAAGACCTTGTCCGCAAAGGATAATCCGCGCATGCCGCCTTCCCAGCTCACGAACTGGGCCAGAACCGCCGTGGTGATCCCGTTTGCCGCAAGCTCGGCCTCGCAGGCGACCAGCCCCTCGTCCATCTGCTTCATCGCCCCGCGCCGCTGGGCCAGATGACGTTCAAAGCCATCACCATGCGGATCAACAATACCCGGCAATACTTTGAATCCGTGCAAATCCACGGAACGGCCCACAGGTTTATCCACAATCACGCCATCCGCAAAGGACAGCGGCGCGCTGCTCCACCCCTCCCGGCGCAGCACCTGCCCCCCGGTCAGATCAATGTTGGGCATCGCCGCGGCCCATCAGACAACTGCCAGCGGGGCAGCCAAAGGAATCCAGCACCCCGCCGAGCCATGTCATCGACTTGTCAAATGCGCCGGTGTTGAGAAAATTCATGGTTTGGGCGATCACGCGCGGATTGTTCATCATGAAGGTATGCGTCACCGGCAGGACAATCTGATCTGTCATGCCCGCCACTCGGGTCGATGCGACCGACACCTTGCCATCGTCAGGCCCTGGCAAAAGAGAGGAAAAATAGGGGTTCAAGGACTGCGATCCCGCGATAATGCCCACCTGGAAGGTGACCGGAGGAAGGCTGCGCGGCAGAGAGTCGGGCCCGGTGCCCATCTGCGCGCCCGCCGGGCCGTTGATCCAGTCAAAGGCGGTGATGTCGTTCAGTTCATCGACCACTTCGCTGCCCTGGTTGGGCGGGGCCAGCATCACCACCCGTCCGACGCGGTCGGCCCCCGCATCCGCCACCCATTGCCGCAGCAGGATACCCCCCATCGAATGGGTCACGAAATCGACCTTGGGTGTGCCGCAGGCGGCCACTGCATCCGGCAGGGTCTGTTTGACCAATGCCTCCACCGGTGCCTCTGTCGAGGGATAGCCGGGCCTGACCACGCGGTAGCCTTCGCCCTCCAGCGCGGCCTCCATCAAGGCAAAGGAGGTTTCGGTCCTGGCCAGTCCATGCAGCAGGACAACGCAGCGCGACGGCGTTGCTGCAAGGCCAGAGGTGACACCCCCAAAAAGCAAGGACAAGATGACGATCATGCGTATCATGGGCCTGAGATAGACTGATTTGCGCCAATGTGAAATGCTGGCGGCACTGACGTTGCGAAAAGATCGCCATATGCCTTCCGCCTCTCCCCGTCTTGCGACCCGCGCCATTCTGATTCATCAGGACCGGTTGTTACTGGTCAACGCCTATCCTGACGGCGAAAGCCCCCTGATGTGCGCGCCGGGCGGTGGCGTTCATCGGGGCAGTTCGCTGCCGGACAACCTTGCGCGAGAGGTCCAGGAGGAGACCGGCCTGGCCATCGCCGTCGGCGCGCCCTGTCTGGTCAACGAATTCCACGACCCTGACGGCAGTTTCCACCAGGTCGACATCTACTTTCGCTGCATCCTGACAGGCGCAGCCGACATCGACCCAGATTGGCAGGATGTGGAGCGGGTGGTGAACAGGTGGCAATGGGTCAGCCGGGCCGAACTGGCCAACATCCCGCACAAGCCCGACAGCCTGGGCGCGGTCGCCTTTGGCGCACCGGGGGCGATCACCTACGATCCGCTGGAACCGATCCTGCGCTGATCGCCCAGCCGATCCCACCCAACACCAGAACTGTGGAAATCACCAGCATGAGGCCCACAGCCTCGTCCAGAAACACCGCACCTGCGCCGATGGCTATGACCGGGACGCTCAGCTGCACCACTGCGGCGGTGGCAGATGTGAGCCTTGGCAGCACGCTGTACCACAGCGCATAGCCCAGTCCCGATGTCAGCCCACCGCACAGGATGCCAAGGGCGAGGCCCATGGGACTGAAGTACAACCCGGCAGAGACAAGCAGCACCAGCAGGATTGGCAGACAGAGCAGGAAATTGGCAGCTGTCGCCGCAAGGGGGTCGGCGGTGCTGCGACCGATGATTGTATAGGCAGCCCAGCCCAGCCCGGCGAAAACCATCAATGCCGCCCCGACCGCATCGCTATTGCCCCCCGCCCCCGGCCAAAGCGCCAGCAGCAAGCCGGCAAAGGCAATTGCAGCGCCTGTGATCTGCCGCATGTTGGGGGCCGCACCGCTTAACGCGCCATGGGCGAACATGGTGATCTGCACCACACCGAACAGGATCAACGCCCCAAGCCCCGCGTCCAGCGTCAGGTAGGCCAGCGAAAACCCGATCATATAGGCCGCAAGACTGAATGCGCCGGGCAGCCGGTTGCGGCGCAGCAGCGGCAAGCCCCCGCCCCGCAAGGTGATCACCATCCCCAACACCAACGCACCGGCGGCGACCCGGACAATGGCAAAGCCCGAAGGGTCAATATGCTGTCCCTCGATGGCCAATCGGGTCAGGACGGAGTTGGCCGCAAAGGCGATCATGGTGAGGGAGGTGAGAAGGGCAAGGCGCATGACAAAAGCAGTAGCGCCCGATTGCACATTCGCCAAGTCCATCCACACGCCCCAAACACTGCCTGACCATCGACTTTCTCATAGGTCGATGGTGAAAACACTCTGGCACAATGCAGATAAAAAAGGCTCAGGACCGGACATGAAAAAGGGGCGCGCCCTGCGGCACGCCCCCGTTGTCTCTGACAGGTCAGAGCAGCTTACATCATGCCGCCCATGCCGCCCATGCCACCCATGTCGGGCATGCCGCCGCCGCCGTTGCCGTCTTTCGACGGGCGATCGGCAACCATGGCTTCGGTGGTGATCAGCAGACCGGCGATGGATGCCGCGTCCTGCAGTGCTGTGCGCACAACCTTGGCCGGGTCAATCACGCCGAACTTGAACATGTCGCCATATTCTTCGGTCTGTGCGTTGAAGCCGAACTTCAGGTCGTCGCTTTCGCGGATCTTGCCGGCAACAACCGACCCGTCCACACCAGCGTTCTCAGCGATCTGACGCAGCGGTGCTTCCAGTGCCTTGCGCACGATGGAGATACCGACGTTCTGATCGTTGTTCGCGCCTTCCAGCCCGTCAAGCGCCTTGGCACCCTGAACCAGAGCGACACCGCCGCCGACGACGATACCTTCCTGCACAGCCGCACGTGTCGCGTTCAGGGCGTCATCGACGCGGTCCTTACGCTCTTTCACTTCGACTTCGGTCATGCCGCCGACGCGGATGACGGCAACGCCGCCCGCCAGCTTGGCAACACGTTCCTGAAGCTTCTCACGGTCGTAGTCGGATGTGGTCTCTTCGATCTGGTTGCGGATCTGGGCAACGCGTGCCTGGATCTCTGCTTTCTCGCCAGCGCCGTCGACGATTGTTGTTTCGTCCTTGGTGATGGTGACCTTCTTGGCCGAACCCAGCATGTCCATGGTGACGGACTCAAGCTTCATGCCCAGATCCTCGGAGATGACCTGACCGCCAGTCAGGATCGCGAGGTCCTGCAGCATCGCCTTGCGACGATCGCCAAAGCCCGGTGCCTTGACGGCCGCGATCTTCAGACCGCCACGCAGCTTGTTGACCACGAGGGTCGCCAGCGCTTCGCCTTCGACGTCTTCCGAGATAATCAGCAGCGGCTTTTGCGACTGGATCACCTGCTCAAGCAGCGGAACCATCGGCTGCAGCGAAGAAAGTTTCTTCTCGTGCAGCAGGATGATGGCATCTTCCAGTTCGACGGTCATCTTGTCGGAGTTGGTGACGAAATAGGGGCTCAGGTAGCCGCGGTCGAACTGCATGCCTTCGACAACATCGGTTTCTGTTTCCAGACCCTTGTTTTCCTCGACGGTGATGACGCCCTCGTTGCCGACCTTCTGCATTGCATCCGCGATCTGACGACCGATTTCAGCTTCGCCGTTGGCAGAGATAGTGCCGACCTGGGCAACTTCGTCGCTGTCGGTCACGTCGCGGGCCGCCTTGCGGATCGCTTCGACGACTTTCAGCGTGGCCATGTCGATGCCGCGCTTGAGGTCCATCGGGTTCATGCCTGCGGCAACCGATTTCATGCCTTCCTTGACGATGGCCTGCGCCAGCACGGTGGCGGTTGTTGTACCGTCGCCTGCTTCGTCGTTGGTACGCTGGGCCACTTCTTTGACCATTTGCGCGCCCATGTTTTCGAACTTGTCCTCAAGCTCGATCTCTTTCGCCACGGAAACACCGTCCTTGGTGATGCGCGGTGCGCCGAAAGATTTGTCCAGAACCACGTTGCGGCCTTTGGGGCCCAGCGTGACTTTCACCGCGTCGGCAAGGATGTTCACACCCTTGAGCATGCGGTTACGCGCGTCGGTCGCGAATTTGACGTCC
Organism: Sulfitobacter sp. EhC04; assembly: GCF_001650875.1. Taxonomy (GTDB): domain Bacteria; phylum Pseudomonadota; class Alphaproteobacteria; order Rhodobacterales; family Rhodobacteraceae; genus Sulfitobacter. The sequence goes on along the minus strand of NZ_LXYI01000001.1, from coordinate 109,985 downwards.
TTAGCAGCCATCTTGTTTTCTCCTCTTGAGAATTCTTGTTCAGTTCAGTTCAGCGAATAGGGTTCAGAGTGGCCGGGTGGCTTACTCGATGATCCCCATGATGTCGCTTTCCTTCATCATCAGCATTTCCTGACCGTCGACGGTCACTTCGGTGCCGGACCATTTGCCGAACAGGATCTTGTCGCCTGCCTTGACGGCCGGTGCGATCAGTTCGCCGCTGTCCTTGCGGGCGCCTTCGCCCACGGCAACAACTTCGCCTTCGGAAGGTTTCTCTTTTGCGCTATCGGGGATGATCAGCCCGCCAGCAGTTTTCTCTTCGCTTTCAGTGCGCTTTACCAGCACGCGGTCGTGAAGCGGTTTCAATGCCATCTTTGTAGCTCCTTAACGCTCAAAGTTTCTCCCAATGCCCGTTTATCCGGGCCGTTAGCACTCAACATCGTCGAGTGCTAACGGCGCATAGCTAGGGAGAAGGTGCTTGCCTGTCAACGGGGTATTCCGCAAATAATTCGCGGCCGCCGCAGGAGATCGGGTCATTGTTGCAGTTGGCGCGTGCCGCACGCTATACAAGCCCCCAGTCCCAATTCAGTCCCAGTGCCACGAGGGTTCCCATGTTGCTTGTCCGCCTTTCACTCGCCCTCGTCTTCACGCTCACCGCAGCCAGCACCTGGGCCGCCTGCACCGGCACCGACCTGCGTGGGCAGATGACGGAGGCCCAGCGCGCCGAAATCGCCCGCAACACCGCCGATGTGGCCTTTGCCGAAGGGAATCACTGGATCGCCCGCCGGGGCGACCGGCAGATCGCCCTCATCGGCACAATGCACCTGCCCGACCGGCGGATGGGCGCGCTGGTCCCACGCCTTGCCCCGGTGATAGAGGCCGCAGACCTCCTTCTGGTGGAGGCCACGCTCGAAGACCAGGCCGCGATGAAGAGGGCCCTGGCCGACAGCCCCGAACTGGTGGCGATCCAGGGGCCCTCGCTGATCGAACGTTTGCCGCCCGACACCTGGGAACAACTGGCCGATGCGGTGCGCGCCCGTGGCATTCCGCCCTTCATGGCCGCCAAGATGCAGCCATGGTTCCTGACTTTCACACTCGCTTTGCCGCCCTGCGCCATGCTGGAGATGGCCAAGGGGGCGAAAGGGCTGGACCACCAACTGATGGGCGTAGCCGAAGCTGCCGCCGTGCCCATCGAAGCACTCGAATCCTGGCAGACAATTCTGGACCTCATCTCGCAGGGCAGCATCGAGGAACAACTCGATGCACTGGCCTTGTCGATGCTGCCTGTCGATTTGGTTGAAAACGTGACCGCCACGCTGATCAACCAGTATTTCGAAGAGCAATTGTTTGCGGCGCTGGAAACCTCCCGCGTCCTGTCGCGTGCGGTCGCGCCGATCCCGCCCGAGGAATTCGACCGCCGGTACAACGAATCTATCGACATACTGGTACGGCACAGGAACCTCGCCTGGATGGAGGTGATCGAGGCAGCCGAGGAGCCCCGCATCGTCGTTGCCGCCGGGGCCTTTCATCTGTCCGGCGAATTCGGCCTGCTGAATCTGCTGACGCAGCGCGGCTACAGGCTGGAACGCGAGGCGTTCTAGGGTCAGCCCGCCCCGAACCTGGGAATGGCGGGTGCGCGGGGACCCGTTCTTTCAAAAAGATCGGCCCGGAGTTTTTGAAAACTCCGGCACCGTCAGGCCCCCAGCACCCTTCCGCTGACGCCAACTGCCTCGGCCCCTGCCGGGGTCAGGCCATAGACCCCCTTCTCGACCTTCTCGAACCAGCCATAGTGATTGTCCCGCATCATCGTTGTCGCGCGTGTGACACCGGTTTCACGAGCGACATCTGCGCCGCGGCTGGCCCCCGCTTCGAACAGGTAGACCGCCAGCTTCAGGGTGTCCTGCCGGTATGCCGTGACCAATCCGGCCCGTGTCTGCCCGCCATCGTTGGGATCGCCCTGCCGTCGCGCAAATTCGCGCAGCAGCATCGCCTGCCGCTTGGCCGACTTGCGCGGCGCATAGGGGCCGGGGTCGCAATGTACCTCGACCAGCCCGTCGGACAGCCGCACGGTGATCAGCCCCAGGCCCAGCCGCCGCGCCAGCGTGGTGTTTGCCTTGAGCGCCTTGGCAAAGCGTTTGCCCGGCTGGCGGGCCACGGCAAGATAGATGTCATCGCTGACCTTGAGCCGCTCAAGACACTGATGAAACAGCGCCAGTGAAAACCCCAGCTTCAGTTCGATGATCAGGGGCGGTTCCGCACCGCGCAAGGCCATGACATCTGCCGCGCCGACTTCGGCCTTCACCACATAGCCCTGATCCTCCAGGTAGGCCTTGATCGGGGGATAGAGATCGGTTTCTCGGGCTTGCGTCATGGCGACAGACTGGCCTATTTCGCGCGCCCTTCCAAGCCGCTATGATCGTGCGATGACCCGTGATGAGCTGAATCGATTTTGCGCCGCGATGCCCCATGCGACCCATGTCGTGCAATGGGGCAATGCGGATGTCTACAAGGTGGGTGGCAAGGTGTTCGCCATCATCGGCATGGGCGACAGCGGGGATACCGTGACCTTCAAGACCTCCGAGCTTGCCTTCGAAGTGTTGTCCGACAGTCCGGGGCTGCGCCCTGCCCCCTACATGGCCTCGCGCGGGCTGAAATGGATTCAGCATTACGACCGGCCGGGCCTGTCAGATGACAGCCTGCGCGATCACATTGCAGCTTCATTCGACATGGTCGTGGCAGGGCTCAGCAAGAAGCGGCGCAGCGAAATGGGGCTGTGATGCTGCGTCGCAGCATGACGGGGTGACAAGGCCATGCAGGCCCCCTATAAGGCGCGCGAACCCACCGTTTCAATCGCAGGAAAAATTGCATGACAACGCTCGTTTTCGGTCACAAATCACCCGACACCGACAGCACCGGCTCTCCCATCATCTGGGCGTGGTATCTGAACCATGTCCACGGCGTTGACGCTGCCCCAGCCTTGCTGGGCGAACCCAATACCGAGGCGCTGTTCATGCTGGACCATTGGAAGCTGGACAAACCGCAGATCATCGCAGGCGTCGAGGACGACCAGCCTGTCGTGATCGTCGACACCAACAACCCCGCGGAACTGCCCGACAACATCAACAACGCCGACATCAAGGCAATCATCGACCACCACAAGCTGGTTGGCGGGCTTGAAACCAAGGGGCCGATCCACATCAACATCCAGCCTTTGGCCTGCACTGCAACCATCATGTACAAGGCCATCGGCGACGACATGGCCAAAATGCCAACCGAGATCAAAGGCGCGATGCTGACCTGCATCCTGTCCGACACGCTGGAATTCCGCAGCCCGACCACAACCCCGGAAGACGAGGCAATCGCCAAGGCGCTGGCCAAGGATCTGGGCATCGACATCGCCGACTATGCCGCCAAGATGTTCGCGGCCAAGTCGGATGTGTCGTCCTTTTCCGAAGCAGAATTGCTGCGGATGGACAGCAAGGAATACGAAGTTGGCGGCAAGCAATTCCGCGTCTCTGTTCTCGAAACCACCTCGCCCAAAAGCGTGCTGGACCGCAAGGATGCGCTGATGGCCGCCATGCCGGGTGTCGCAACCGAGGATGGCGCCGATCAGGTGTTGCTGTTCGTTGTGGACATCCTGAACGAAGAAGCGACCATGCTGATCCCCAATGAATTGTCCAAGACCGTCGCCGAGAAAAGCTTTGGGGCTTCCGTCTCCGGCGATACGGTGGTTCTGCCCGGCATCATGAGCCGCAAAAAGCAGATCATCCCGAACCTCAAGGTCTGATTGTAACGGCAGGGGCCAAACCTGGCCCCTGCATCGCCCTGTTTCCCATTCACCGGGAATCCCCTATTGCTGCGGCAATCAGCAAGGAGAATCCCATGAACCGCATCATCACCAGCCTTTCCCAGGTTTCCGCGCAATATGATGCGCTGTTTGTCGATCTCTGGGGCTGCGTGCACAACGGTGTGACAGCCTTTCCCGAAGCTGTGGCAGCGCTGCAGGCCTACCGTGCCTCGGGGGGCAAGGTCATCCTGGTGACCAACTCGCCCCGCCCCCGTGCAGGGGTTGAAAAGCAGATGGTGCATTTCGGCGTGCCGCAGGACGCCTGGGATTCCATCGCCACCTCCGGCGATTCCGCGCGCGCCGCGATGTTTCGCGGAACCGTAGGTCAGAAGGTCTGGTTCATTGGACAGCCCGGAGAAGAGAAGTTCTTTGAACCGCTCAGCATCCAGAAAAATCCGATTGAGGTCACCCAGGTGCCCCTGGACGAGGCCGAAGGGATCGTCTGTACCGGCCCCAAGGACCCTTTTGCCGACCCCGACGTCATGCGCCCGGAATTTGAAGCGGCGATTGCCCGCGGCCTCAAGCTGCTCTGCGCCAATCCCGACATCGTCGTGGATCGGGGCGAGGAACGCGAATGGTGCGCCGGGGCGCTGGCGCAGCTTTACACCGAAATGGGGGGCGAGAGCCTCTATTTCGGCAAGCCGCATCCGCCGATCTATGACCTGGCACGCCGCCGTCTGACGGCGCTTGGCACCGAGGTCCCCGATGACCGGATTCTTGCCATCGGCGACGGTATCCTGACCGACATCAAGGGAGCACAGGGTGAGAATATTGATTCGCTCTTTATCACCGGCGGGCTGGCGGCGGGCGAAACCAAGACCGACAGGCAACCGAATGCAGAGGCGCTAAAGGCCTTTCTGGCAAAGGAAGTGTACGATCCCACCTTTGCAATTGGCTTTCTGAGGTAGAAAAAGGCTTGCGTTTCTGCGCCTGCGAAGTAATTAAGTTGCCAGAAGACAGGCCAGGACGGCATTTTATTACTTAGGGGTACGGTATGTTGGACAACTTTCCGCGCGGCACAATTGTCATCGAGGACATTGAGATCGGCATGTTCCGCTATATCCGCAAGGAAGTGACCGACGCGGATATCGAGATGTTTGCGACCATATCGACCGACCGCAACCCGGTGCATCTGGATGACGATTACGCGCAGGATACCATCTTTCAGGGCCGCATCGCCCACGGGATGCTGACGGCGGGGCTGATCTCAGCCGTGATCGGGGAACAATTGCCGGGGCATGGCACCGTCTATCTTGGCCAGTCGCTGAAGTTCCTGCGCCCCGTGCGCCCCGGCGACGAGGTTTATGCCGAGGTAAAGGTGACCGATATCGACATCGCAAAACGGATCGTCCGGATGGATTGCCATTGTTCGGTCGAGGGCAAGAAGGTGCTGGTTGGCGAAGCAACCGTTCTGGCCCCCTCGCGCAAGTTCGACTGAGGCACCGGCATCCCGGCCCGATGGTTTTGAAATCCCGACTTTTTGGAAGCCATGCTTTTTGAAAGATTGAATTCTGCGTGTCTTGCCCTCCCCCCAAGGGGCGGCTAGGCAAGAGCCATGCAGATTTTGCGCGATTATCAGTTCGTTGAAGCCGCCGACAGGGGCGCAACCGCCGCCATCGGGAACTTTGACGGCGTGCATCTTGGCCATCTTTCCGTGATCGAACTGGCGCGTGCGGCTTCCCCGAATGCGCCTTTGGGGATTGTCACATTTGAACCGCACCCGAGAGAGTTCTTTGCCCCCGATGCTCCGCCCTTTCGCCTGATGGGCCGCGCTGCCCGCGCCCACAGGCTGGAAAAGCTGGGCGTCAAAAAGCTGTACGAACTGACCTTCAACAAGAACCTTGCCGCGCTCAGCCCCGAAGCCTTTGCCGCTGATGTGCTGCGCGACGGGCTGGGGCTGAACCATGTGGTGGTCGGTGCTGATTTCTGCTTTGGGAAAAAACGTGCAGGCACTGCGCAGGACCTGGAACGGTTCGGGCGGGAAATGGGGTTTGGCGTGACCATCGCCCCGCTTATGGAGAACGACAGCCAAACCGTGTCTTCGACCGCGATCCGGCAGGCGCTGACCGACGGCGAACCGCGTGTGGCCGCCGCGATGCTGGGCCATTGGCACCGTATCGAGGGCCCGGTGATCGGCGGCGAACAGCGTGGCCGTGAATTGGGATACCCGACCGCGAACATGTCGATTGACGGCCTGCACCCGCCTGCCTTCGGGGTCTATGCTGTTCTGGTCGATGTGCTGGAAGGCTCCCACGCCGGATCATATCACGGTGTGGCAAGCCTTGGTGTCCGGCCCATGTTCGGGCAGAACAAGGCAAATCTTGAGACCTTTCTCTTTGATTTCAAAGGCGATCTCTATGACACGCCGCTGTCGATTGCGCTGGTCGAGCACCTGCGCGGGGAAGAGAAGTTCGACAGCCTTGATTCTCTGATCACCCAGATGGATGTTGACAGCGCCGAGGCCCGGCGCATCCTGGCGGCACTATGAGCGATCCCATCCCCCGCAACGGCCTGCGCCCCCGGTTCTGGGAAAAGACGCCACTGACAAAAATGACCCCCCGCGAATGGGAGGCCCTGTGTGACGGCTGCGGCAAATGCTGCCTGAACAAGCTGGAGGACGAGGACACAGAGGAAGTCGCCCTGACCCGTGTTGCCTGCCGCCTGCTGGATGACGGCACCTGCCGCTGCGCGCATTACGAGAACAGGCACGAATTTGTCCCCGATTGCATCGTGTTGCGCCCCGACAACCTGGACACCCACGCCTACTGGATGCCGCAGACCTGCGCCTACCGGCTGCTGTGGCAGGGCGAACCCCTGCCCGACTGGCACCCGCTGATCACCGGCACCGCACAATCCGTGCATGATGCGGGCGTGTCGGTTCAGGGCCGCACCGTTTCGGAATTTGATGTCCCCTTCGAAGAATGGGAAGACTACATCATAGAGGAGTAGCGCCGTGTTTTTCAGCTCTGACAATGCAGGTCCCGTGCACCCAAAGATCATGGAGCGGATCGTGGCGGACAACGCCGGTTTCCAGATGCCCTATGGCAAGGACACCATCATGGACGAGGTCCGCGACCGGCTGCGCGACATCTTCGAAGCGCCGGAGGCAGCGGTCTATCTGGTGGCCACCGGCACGGCAGCCAATGTGCTGGCGCTGGCATGTTATGCGCAACCCTGGCAAACGATCTTCTGCTCCAGCGTGTCGCACATCCATCAGGACGAATGTAACGCGCCCGAGTTCTATACCGGGTCGGCCAAGCTGACCTTGGTGGATACAGACAGCAAGATGGCACCTGATGACCTGAAGGCTGCGATCTCCGGTCAAACACCCGGCAATGTTCATGGTGCCCAGCCGGGGCCGGTCTCCATCACGCAGGTCACTGAACGTGGGTCGGTCTATAGCCTTGCCGAGTTGCAGGCGCTGACGGCGGTGGCCAAGGCGCATGATCTGCCGGTGCATCTGGATGGCGCGCGTTTCGCCAATGCGTTGGTTTCGCTCAATTGTTCCCCGGCGGAAATGACCTGGAAGTCCGGTGTCGATGTGGTCAGCTTCGGCGGCACCAAAAACGGCTGCATGGGGGTGGAAGCGGTGGTCCTCTTTGACCCGGAAAAAGCATGGGAATTTGAACTGCGCCGCAAACGGGGGGCGCATCTGTTTTCCAAGCATCGCTATCTGTCCTCACAGATGGCGGGCTACCTCGCGGATGACCTGTGGCTGCAAACCGCCCGACAGGCCAATGACAACGCGGCCTATCTGGCCGATGGCCTGCGTAAGGCGGGTGCGACCTTTCTGCACGAACCACAGGCCAACATGATCTTTGCCAGCTGGCCACGGGCAGTGCATCGCAAGCTGCATGACGCAGGCGCGCGCTATTACCTCTGGGGTGGCAACCTTGAGGGTGCCGGTGACGAGATGGTCGGCGCGCGTCTGGTCTGCGACTGGTCCCTGCCCCGTGATCAGATTGATGCCTTCCTCAGCCATTTTTAGGCTCAGACCGTATCGAGAAATTGCTTCCAGATCATCGCCGTCTCTTTGGGGTGGCTGATTGGGGCCATGTGGCCCGCGCCCGGCACAACAGCCTGCCGCGCGTTGCGCATCCGGGCAGCCAAACCGTCATTGGTCGCAATGACTGCGGGATGAGCCTGTTCACCGCGTAGGATGAGGGTGGGCGTGGGCGTTGCATCCAGGCCGCCTGGCTGCAACAGCCCGCGATCGTCATCGTAAAGAACATTGCGGCTGCCCGGTACAACATGAATACCGCGTGTCATTGCCGCGCGAGTCCGTTCCGGCAGGCTGTCCCAAGCTGGCGCCTCATCGCTCCACATCCTGTTGAAGACGCGCGCGCCGGCCTGCGCGTCACCGCTGCTCATCGCCTGGGTGAAAGGCAGGGAGTGCTTTTCATAGGCCGCAGCCGTCTCAGGTGCATCCTTCCGTGCGATGGCGAAAAAGACCGGTTCGATCACCGTCATACTGCGCACCTTTTCGGGGTAGGACACCGCGATGCGCAGCGCGGTCATGGCACCGAAGGAATGGCCGATCACATCCATCGGCGTGTCATCCATTGCAGCGACAGAGGATGCCACCGCAGTATCGCTCAGGTGGCTGACACCATCCCAATCATCACTCTTGCCATGGCTGGGCATGTCCGGCGCGACAAAAGCGACCTGTCCCGCCAAAGCCTTCGCCATCCCGGCCCATGCGCCGCCAAATGCCAGCGTACAGTGCAGGGCGAGCACCCGGCGCGCGCCCTGCCCCACAGTATGCACATGGGCGTGGAAACCGGGCTGTGGCGTCACAGTTCGCCTGCCAGATGCAAGTCAATGTCGGCAATCCGGTCCTGGCCCCAGAACCGTTGATCCCCCACGATATAGAACGGCGCACCAAAGACGCCGCGCTCCACCGCCTCCTCCAGGTTGCGGGCATAGGTTTCCGCCCCTTCCAGCAGGCCACTGTCCGCCAGTTTGGGGTCGAACCCTGCCTCGGTCAGGCAGGCGCGGATCACGTCATCCTCCGCGACGTTCTTTTCATCAGCCCAGACCGACCGGGTGATCACCTGTGCCAGCTGGCCCAGATCGCCGCCTCCGGCATTCTGCGCCGCGATAAACGCATAGGCCGCAGGCGCACCATTTGTCGGCCAATGTGCGGGTTGCAAATTAAAAGGCATTCCCAGCTTCTTTGCCTGCCGCTGCAGTTCTTGTGCCCGGTATTCGGTCCGGCTGATGTGTCGGTCCTTGAGTGGTGTACCCCCGGTCCGGGCAAAGGCACTTATGACGTCGAAGGGCTTGTAGTTGATCGTAGCACCATGTTTCTGCGCCACCTCTTCCAGCCGGGTTCCGGCAAGGTAGCAATAGGGGGACAGTGTCGCGAAAAAATAGTCGATCTGGGACATTTGGCGTTCCTTGAGGGGCTGATAGCTTGGTGGCACCGTAGCTGCGTGCTAAGCGAGGTTCAACGACACGAATCTGTCATATTCCCGCTGCCACGGAGACCCTCCCATGCCCCGCACTTCCGAGCCCAAGCTTATTTCCGGCAATGCCAACATGCCGCTTGCCAAGGCAATTGCACGGCGGATGTCGCTGCACCGGGGTGTCAACGTGGGGCTTGTCGATGCGCGGGTGGAACGGTTCAACGATGGCGAAATTTTCGTGGAAGTGTTCGAGAACGTGCGCGGCGAGGATATGTTCATCATCCAGCCCACTTCGAACCCCGCCAATGACAATCTGATGGAACTGCTGATCATGGCCGATGCCCTGCGCCGATCCTCGGCCGCGCGGGTCACCGCGGTGCTGCCCTATTTCGGTTATGCCCGGCAGGATCGACGGACCAAGGCCCGCACGCCCATCACCGCCAAGATGGTGGCAAATATGCTGGTCGGCACCGGGATTGAAAGGGTACTGACCATGGACCTGCACGCCGCGCAGATCCAGGGTTTCTTTGATATTCCAGTGGACAACCTCTATGCCTCTCCGGTCTTTGCGCTGGATATCGCGAATGCGTTCAAGGACCGTATGGAGGAGCTAATGATCGTCAGCCCAGATGTCGGCGGCGTGGCGCGGGCGCGCGAATTGGCCAAACGCCTGAACGCCCCTCTGGCCATCGTGGACAAGCGCCGCGAGAAAGCCGGGGAAGTCGCCGAGATGACCGTGATCGGCAATGTGACCGACAAGATATGCCTGATTGTCGATGACATCTGCGACACCGCCGGGACGCTTTGCAAGGCCGCCGAGGTGCTGCTGGAGAACGGGGCGAAGGAGGTCCATTCCTACATCAGCCACGGCGTCATGTCCGGCCCCGCGGTGGATCGCGTGACCAAATCGGTGATGAAGTCACTGGTCATCACGGACAGCATTCAGCCCACCGAAGAAATCAAGAAGGCCGCGAATATCCGTATTGTTCCAACGGCCCCGATCTTTGCCCAGGCGATCCTGAACATCTGGAACGGGACTTCGGTATCATCGCTGTTTGAGGCCGACACGCTGGGCCCGATCTATGACGGGATGTACGCGGCGGAGTAAGACACCGCTGCGCGAAGGCTCTGCAACACACACTGAACTGCCTGTTCAGGGGCGCGAACGCCAAAGCGCTGAACAGGTTGCGACCGGACGGTTATTCGACGTCCCAGTCCCCTTCGTCGCTCAGATGGCCGATGGCGATCCAGGAAATGCGCATCCGCGCGACCCGCGTGTCGCCCCATGTCCTGAAAACCATGTCAAAACCGGATTTTGTGACGGCTTCAGCGCTGATGTCCGCCCGCATGACTGTTGTTGCGTCCAGATCCCACAACGACGGCGAAAGCTGGACCGTGGGCGGTTCCAGATAGGTTTCGGAAAATCGAATGTGCCGCCTGCGCTCGCGCTGGCCGCGACCTGTCCACATCGCACCGCCGTCTTCGTAATCCGAAAACAGGACAACATCGCCACTGTCCACACCAGTCGTATGACTTCTCAATCTCTTCATGGGCATGTTATGACCTGAAAACCGTGCCGATCAAAGGTGGTTTATTTGCTTCCTGCGCTGTGGCACCCGATTGTTATCATTTCGCTTTCTGATTTATGTGGGCCTCTGCGTTGCCCTATCGGGACAGCCACCGTCCCAAACAAAAAAGCCCCGCAAATGCAGGGCTTTTTCGTGAATTTTCGATGGTGTCAGAGGTTTGGCTGCTTTGAAGACAGGCCAATCTCGTCCCCGACCGCGACCATATCCGCCAGCAGCTTCGCTGCGTCGTCTACCGGTCCCGGCTCGTTCTCGAAGGCTTCCTTTGCCTTGGAGTAGGTGTGCTTGGCCTCTTCGATCATCTCGTCGAGGTGTTCCTGCGTCATGTCACCCTTGGGCACAGCGCGTTCGGCCAGAACCGAAACACCACGGCTGCTGATCTCGGCGAAGCCGCCGGTCACAACATATTCCGCCATGCCTTCCGGCCCTTCGACCGACAACACGCCGGGACGCAGGGTGGTGATGGTGGGGGCATGCCCCTCCATCGCTGTCATGTCGCCATCGGCGCCGGGAATCTGCACGGAGGTGACCTGCAAGGAGGCCAGCCGCCGCTCGGGCGACACCAGATCGAATTGCATTGTGTCTGCCATCAGTCAGGCTCCCTCAGGCTGCTTCAGCCGCCAGTTTTTCGGCTTTCGCCTTCACTTCTTCGATGCCGCCAACCATGTAGAACGCGCCTTCTGGCAGGTGGTCGTATTCACCGGCCACAACCGCCTTGAAGGACGCAATGGTGTCTTCCAGCGGCACCTGCACACCGTCGGACCCGGTAAAGACCTTGGCCACGTCGAACGGCTGGCTCAGGAAACGCTCAAGTTTGCGCGCGCGGGTAACGGTCATCTTGTCGTCTTCGGACAGTTCGTCCATGCCGAGGATCGCGATGATGTCCTGAAGCGACTTGTAGCGCTGCAGGATCTGCTGCACGTCGGTCGCAACCTTGTAGTGTTCCTGACCGATGATCTGCGGGTCCAGCAGGCGCGATGTGGAACCCAGCGGGTCCACGGCCGGATAGATGCCCTTTTCAGAGATCGCACGGTCCAGAACGGTTGTCGCGTCAAGGTGCGCAAAGGATGTCGCAGGCGCGGGGTCGGTCAAGTCGTCCGCAGGCACGTACACGGCCTGAACCGAGGTGATCGAACCGTTCTTGGTCGAAGAAATACGTTCCTGCATCTGGCCCATGTCGGTGGCCAGCGTTGGCTGGTAGCCCACAGCCGAAGGAATACGGCCGAGCAGAGCCGAAACCTCGGAACCCGCCTGCGTGAAGCGGAAGATGTTGTCGACGAAGAACAGAACGTCAGAACCGGATTCATCGCGGAACTGCTCGGCCAGGGTCAGGCCGGACAGGGCAACACGCATACGCGCACCGGGAGGCTCGTTCATCTGGCCGTAGACCAGTGCGATTTTGGATTCCTGCAGGTTGTCAGGAACGATAACGCCGGATTCGATCATCTCGTGGTAAAGGTCGTTGCCCTCACGGGTACGTTCGCCCACGCCCGCGAAAACGGACAGGCCCGAGTGCACCTTGGCGATGTTGTTGATCAGTTCCATGATCAGAACCGTCTTGCCCACGCCGGCACCGCCGAAGAGACCAATTTTACCACCCTTGGTGTAGGGGGCCAGCAGGTCGATCACCTTGATCCCTGTGGTCAGGATTTCGGTTTCGGTGGACTGCGCGTCGAAAGACGGTGCTTCGCCATGGATGGCGCGGGTTTCGTCGGTTTCGACCGGGCCCTTTTCGTCAACCGGCGCGCCGGTCACGTTCAGGATGCGGCCCAGCGTCGCCTTGCCGACGGGCACCTGAATGGGTGCGCCGGTATCAGTGACCTTGCCGCCGCGCACCAGACCTTCGGTGGCGTCCATCGCGATGGTCCGCACGGTGTTTTCGCCCAGGTGCTGCGCCACTTCCAGAACCAGCGCCTTGCCCTGGTTTTCGGTGTGAAGGGCGTTCAGAATCTCGGGCAGGTTGTCTTCGAACTGCACGTCAACGACGGCGCCGATGACCTGAGTAATTTTGCCGACTGCTTTTGCCATGTCGTTTCTCCGGTTTTGCTTACAGCGCTTCCGCGCCGGAAATGATTTCGATCAGCTCGTTCGTGATGACGGCCTGACGCGAACGGTTGTATTCGATTGTCAGTCCTTCGATCATCTCGCCCGCGTTGCGTGTGGCGTTGTCCATGGCGGACATGCGCGCGCCCTGTTCAGATGCTGCGTTCTCCAGCAGACCCGAAAAGATCGCCGTGGCGACGCCGCGCGGCAGAAGATCGGCCAGAATGGCCTCTTCGCTCGGCTCATAGTCGAACAGGGTGTCGGCGCTGTCGGCCTCGTCCTTTTCGAATGTTGCCGGGATGATCTGCTTGGCCTGCGGAACCTGGCTGACCACGTTCACGAATTCCGAATAGAACAACGTGGCGATATCGAATTCGCCCGCGTCGAACCGGTTCAGAACGTCCTTGGCGATGCCTTGTGCATCCGCGTAGCTCAGGCGTTTCACATCTGTCAGATCGACATGGCCGACCAAGTGGTTGCCATAGTCGCGGCGGAACTGATCACGGCCCTTTTTGCCGACAGTGAGGATTTTCACCTCTTTGCCAGCGCCAAGCAGTTTCTGCGCGTGTACCTTGGCCTTCTTCACGATGTTCGTGTTGAAACCACCGCACAGCCCGCGCTCTGACGTCATGACGATCAGCAGGTTCACCTTGTCCGATCCCGTGCCTGTCAGCAGCTTGGGGGCGCTGTCGCTGTCGCCGACCGAAGCCGCCAGCCCCGCCATCACGGCATTGAACCGCTCGGCATAGGGGCGTGACATTTCGGCAGCCTCCTGCGCGCGGCGAAGCTTCGCCGCGGCAACCATTTGCATGGCCTTGGTGATCTTGCGGGTCGATTTGACCGACGAGATCCTGTTTTTAAGGTCCTTGAGATTTGCCATTGGCTTATCTCTCCTTAAGCGAAGTCTGCGGCGTAAGCGTCGAGCGCAGCTTTGATCTTGTCTTCCAGCTCGTCTTTCACCTTGCGGTCATTGTTGGTGATGTCCTTGAGCAGGTCAGCGTTCTTGGAACGCAGGTGCGACAGAAGCCCCTGTTCCCAGCGACCCACTTCGGACACTTCCAGCTTATCAAGATAGCCATGCGTACCGGCATAGATGACGCAGACGATTTCAGCGTTCGACAGGGGCGAATACTGTGGCTGCTTCATCAGTTCGGTCAGACGTGCACCACGGTTCAGCAGGCGCTGGGTGGCGGCATCAAGGTCCGAGCCGAACTGCGCAAAGGCGGCCATTTCGCGGTACTGAGCCAGCGACAGCTTCACAGGGCCAGCAACCGAGGACATCGCCTTGGTCTGGGCCGAGGAACCAACCCGAGACACCGACAGACCGGTGTTCACGGCGGGGCGGATGCCCTGGTAGAACAGTTCGGTTTCCAGGAAGATCTGGCCGTCGGTGATCGAGATCACGTTGGTCGGAATAAAGGCCGACACGTCGCCGCCCTGGGTCTCAATGATCGGCAGCGCGGTCAGCGACCCGTTACCGGCGTCATCACCCAGTTTCGCAGAACGCTCCAGCAGGCGGGAGTGGAGGTAGAAAACATCGCCCGGATAGGCTTCACGGCCCGGCGGGCGGCGCAGCAGCAGGGACATCTGGCGATAGGACACGGCCTGCTTGGACAGGTCATCATAGACGATCAGCGCGTGACGGCCGTTGTCGCGGAAGAATTCCGCCATTGCAGTCGCGGCATAGGGCGCGAGGAACTGCATCGGCGCGGGCTCTGACGCGGTTGCGGCGACAACGATGGAATAGGCCATCGCGCCGGTGTCTTCGAGCTTTTTGACCAGCTGGGCCACGGTGGACCGCTTTTGGCCAATCGCGACGTAGACGCAGTACATCTTCTTGCCTTCGTCGCCCTCTGCGGCGTCGTTGACCTGCTGCTGGTTCAGCATCGCGTCAAGCGCAACAGCGGTCTTGCCGGTCTGACGGTCACCGATGATCAATTCACGCTGGCCACGGCCAATCGGGATCATCGAGTCGACGGCCTTGAGGCCGGTTGCCATCGGTTCATGCACCGATTTACGCGGGATGATGCCCGGCGCCTTCACATCGGCAACGCCGCGCTGCTTGGCGTTGATCGGACCCTTGCCGTCAATCGGGTTGCCCAGACCGTCCACGACCCGGCCCAGCAGTTCGTTGCCAACCGGCACGTCCACGATGGAGTTGGTCCGCTTGACGGTGTCGCCTTCCTTGATGTCCCGGTCGGAACCGAAGATCACGACGCCGACGTTGTCGGATTCAAGGTTCAGGGCCATACCCTGAATGCCACCGGGGAATTCGACCATCTCACCGGCCTGACAATTGTCCAGCCCATAGACGCGCGCGATGCCGTCACCGACGGACAGCACCCGACCGACTTCGGCAACTTCGGCTTCCTGGCCGAAATTCTTGATCTGGTCCTTCAGGATTGCAGAAATCTCTGCGGCTTGGATACCCATTTATCCGACCTCTTTCATTACGTTCTGGAGGGAATTGAGCTTAGAGCGGATCGACGTGTCGATCATCTTGGAGCCCACTTTGACGATAAGACCGCCGATGAGGCTTTCATCAACGGTCGTTTGAAGTGTTACTGACTTGCCCGTGTTCGCGGTCAGCGACTTGGCAAGTTTGTCAGATTGCGTCTTTGTCAGCGCTTTGGCGGATGTCACCTCGACCGTGACTTCACCCTTGTCCTCGGCGATCTTGGCGCGCAGGGTCTTGACCAATTGGGGCAGGACGAACAGACGCCGCTTGGTCGCCATCAGCGACAGCGTATTGGCCATGATCGGAGACAGTTTCATCTTCTTGGCAATTGCGGAAATCGCAGTGCCCTGCTGGTCACGGGTATAGACCGGCGAATGGATCAGGTTGCGGAAATCTTCGCTGTCATTCAGCGCGTCGCTCAACGCGTCCAGGTCGGCTTCGATGCCTTTGACCTTTTTGCCATCCTTGGCCAGATCATAGACCGCCGAGGCGTAGCGCTGTGCGATACCGGTGGAAATCGAAGCTGTTTCGGACACGTCCATCCTCTCAAAAATCTGTCCGGATATGCGAAAGAAGTCGCGTCACCGGTTCGTTGGCGCGGCTTGAATAGGCTCAAGACGTCTAAATCAGGTGCCATGTAGCAGAGCACCTCCCTGCCCGCAACACAGTATAGTGCGGCTTTATGACCTGCATATCCCTTTATTTAGGACACGGATAGCACTCTGCGTTTTTTTGCGGGTCGCGCCCTGGTCGTTTGTTCAAATCATCGGCGGGGCGGCGAATCTCCTCGCGGTCTCCGGGGTGCGGCCAGGCGTTGCGGCCCCATGATGCGCCGGGTTCGCGTTAGTCCGCAGTGATCAGCAGTAATTGTTTCATCGGGGGCGACGACTAGCCCGGTTTTTGGCCAGGCATTTGACAGAGGGTCGCTTATCGGTTGCCATGCTCTCGCCTGTTTTGTTTTAGGGGATTCCCATGCTTGGTCTCACGCTTCTGCCGCTGCTCGGTGTTGGCCTTTTGCTGATGGCTTTGAACAATGACGACGACGACACCGTGGACACGCCCGATCCGGTGGAACCGCCCGAAACGCCAGGTGAACCCACTGAGGGCAGTATCTTCAACGGGACTGCTGACGATGACCAGATTGAGGTCCACGTTGACAATGCGACCGTAAACGGCGGTGCAGGCGACGATGAACTGATCACGAACAGCCGGTACGATGGGAACGTCCTGAATGGCGACGCGGGGAATGACACCATCGCAAGTTTCGGTTCATCCACGGCCAACGGTGGTATCGGAGACGACAGGCTGTCCGGCAGCGGCACCCTCAATGGCGGAGCCGGGGACGACGAACTGATCTACTATTCGGGTGCCCATGCGGACGGGGGCGAAGGCAACGATTTTATCCGAGCAGCTTCCGGTCTTTCCGGTAGCGGGCCGGTCACGGTGAACGGCGGCGATGGTGACGACACCATTGGGATCGACGTCACGGAGTATACCGATCCGGAGGAAGGCGCCCTGCGCAGTTTCAGCGGCGGCGCGGGCAGTGATACTTTTGCGCTCAGCTACAATTCGGCTGATACCGATATCGGGCTGATTGCCCGGATCGAGGATTTCGATCCGGCGCAGGACAGGCTGGAACTGGATCTGCTGGGTGGGCAATTGGCGCATTCGTCCTATCTGCAATTGAACGACGTCACCTTTGCCGAGGCCGATGACGGGAGCTATACCGACCTGATCCTTTCCCTCACCGCTGAACGATCCGATGAAGCCAGCGACGTTTCCATAAGGCTGGAAGGTGTCGCAGGTCTGACGATGGACAATCTGACCTTTGTCGATCCGGACGGCGAAGTGCTGAACCCGGGGTTTGACGATGCAACTGGCACCGATGACAGCGGCGTGGATGTCGTGAGCGGCACCTACAACACGCTTGGCGGTGGCAATGACACAGTGACCGAGGATGGCGGCGGGGCGTTTACGCAACTTGGCGATGGCGACGATCTGTACCAGATTGATGGCGCCCAAAACAGCACCGTGAGCGGCGGTGATGGCAATGACACCATCGAAGCCGGTCCGTCCGGTGGCAATGCGCTTTATCTGGGGGGCGCAGGCGATGATATTGTCAGCGTCGATCACGATACCGCAGAGGTGTCGGGTGGAACCGGTAACGACACCGTTTCGATTGGTGGTAACGAGATTTTGGCCGATGGTGGCGCCGGCGACGACGTGTTCATAGCGCAGGAAGGGTCTGGACCGGATGTGGTCTTCCGGGGCGGCACCGGGTCGGACAGTTTTACCATACGCGCGGGCCAGACAGCCATTGATATCCCTGACCTCAGCGATGGGACGTTCGTCGTGAACATCTCCGAGGATGAAGTGTCCAACGGCTTCGCAACGATTGTGAATCCTTCAGCCTGGTCCAGCATTCTGCTGAACATCGATCCGGCGATCGAAGGGGATATCAACGTCGTAACGAACAGTTACGAAAGCCCCTTGGGAGAGCCATTGCAGGACTTTGCGGTCTTCGTGGGTGACACGCAGGTTCTGCAACTGACAACGGCGCCGATCGGATCGAACGAGACGATCTATGCAAACGCGAACTTCGACTTCAACATCGACCGCGCGGGTGCTGCGTAGGGGGTGCAGCCCTGCACTACGGACCCATAATGCGCCGGGTTTGCGATAGTCCATGTTGATTGACGGAGATTGTTTCATGCGTGGCGACGACTTGCCCCGTTTTTAGCCAGACATTTGACAAAGGGGCGGTTATCGGCTGCCATGCTCTCGCCTGTCTTTTTCTGGGGGATTCCCATGCTTGGTCTCACGCTTCTGCCGTTCCTCGGTGTTGGCCTTTTGCTGATGGCTTTGAACAATGACGACGACGACACCGTGGACACGCCCGATCCGGACCCTTCCGACGATGTGGTTAATGGCACGGAGGGTGACGACATTTTGTCGGCAGCTGGCTCGGAAACCGTAAACGCGGGCGGCGGCAACGACAGCCTGACCGCCACCGACACGTCTGATGGGGTCGTTCTGAATGGAGATGACGGGCGCGACGACCTGCGCGCGGGTGGCAACGCGCCAACCTTGAACGGCGGCGAGGGCAACGACAGCCTGTACAATGACGATGCCGTGGACGCGGTGCTGAACGGCGACGGCGGGGATGACTTCTTTGGCCTGCAAACCGACCAGGACCTCGAAGCGAACGGCGGCACCGGTGACGACAGTTTCGAAGTCTTCATCGAAGGCGGTGACCTGCGCCTGAACGGCGGCGACGGCAATGACGATTTCTACGTCGGTGGCGAGGGCGGCACCATTCACGGCAACGCGGGTGACGACGTGATTTACAGCGAATCCGCCGGGGCCGAGGTCTTTGGCGACGCGGGCGCGGACGATATCGGGGTGCGTGTGGTGCTTGATGACGGAGCCGCAGCCGCGGCCAGCACCCTTTCCGGCGGTGACGGGTCCGACAGTTTCACCATCGACCTGTTTGACGCGGCGCAACCTGGCGCAACGGATGCCGCCGACCTGGGCATCGTGGCCCATATCTCCGACTTTGATCCGCAAGAGGACAGTCTGGTCCTTGATCTGCGCGAAACCGGCAGTCAGGTGACCACAATATCGACAGAACCTGCGGAGGATGGCTCCTATCTGGATGTCACTGTCGAGGTGGCCCCCTCTGCCACCGCGTCGGCGCAGACCTTTACCGTTCGCATGACGGGTGTGACCGCGCTGGAGGCCGATCAGATCGTGATCCGCGAACCCGATCCCGATCCGGTGGCGGCATAGGTTTTCCCGGCAAGCTAAGGTCAGTCCCCTAGGTCCGGGCGTTGCCCACGGCTGGTTCGGTAAGCCCATCCAGCACGCTGATGCGCTTGCGGTTCCTTTGCGTCCGGCCTTTGGGCGGATAGACCAGCTTTGTCGCCTCGACCATGAATGCGCCCCCGGCAAGGATCGTTGGCACATGCCGACCGACCCGTTCGAACAGGCCGGAGGATTTCATCCAGATGCGCTGCTGCGAGGGTATCTGGTACAGCGCGCCAACCTGGCGTTCAGGCAGGAACTGATGCTTGCGCAGCTGTATATCGAGCTGCCCCGGCGAATAGGGTCGCCCATAACCGAATGGCGTCCGGTCCCGCCGCGCCCAGAGGCCGGCGCGGTTCGGCACGATGAACAGCGCCTTGCCCCCCGGCCCCAGTACCCGCCAGCATTCCTCCAGCAGGTCCGAGGGCCTCTCCGACGTTTCCAGCCCGTGCAGCAACACCAGTTTGTCCACATGCCCGGTCTCGATCGGCCAGAGCGTCTCTTCGGTCAGGACGGAGGTATTCGGCATCCCCGCAGGCCAGGGCATCACCCCCTGCGGTCCGGGCATCAGGGTCATCACCCGACGCGCATCCTGCAAGTAGGGGCGCAGCAGTGGCGCGGCAAAGCCGAAGCCGACCACGGTCTGGCCCTTGGCCTCGGGCCAGAGCCCCAGCATGCGGTTGCGCAGGGATTTCTGCGCCGCACGCCCCAACGTGCTGCGGTAGTAGAAATTACGCAGGTCCTGAACATCAAGATGCATTGCAGCCCATCGTTGTGAGTGTCACTCTGGTCACGATCTTACCAACAGGAGAGAGGAATACACCATGCCCTTTGATCTGATTACAATTCCCTGCCTGTCCGATAATTACGCATATCTGCTGCACGATGAAGCAACCGGCGAGACGGCCTGCATCGACGTCCCCGAGGCAGGCCCAATCAAGGCAGCGCTTGAAGATCATGGCTGGACCCTGTCGCAGGTGTGGTTGACTCATCATCACTGGGACCACGTGGATGGCCTGGCCGATCTGCTGGCGGATCATCACGCCTCTGTCGTGGGTGCGGCGGCAGACGCCCACCGGATGCCGGAACTCAATGTGCCGGTAAAGGAAGGCGACACCGTCAAGCTGGGCAGCCTCACGGCACAAATCCTGGATGTATCCGGCCACACGGTTGGCCATATCGCGTTTTACGTGCCGGACGCGAATGCCGCCTTTACCGCCGACAGCCTGATGGCGCTTGGCTGCGGCCGGTTGTTCGAAGGAACGCCTGCGCAGATGTGGACATCCATGCAAAAGCTGATGGTCCTGCCCGGCGATACGACCATCTGTTCAGGCCATGAATACACCGCGTCCAACGCAAAATTCGCGCTGACCGTTGATCCCCGGAATGCAGCCCTTATATCAAGAGCCAAAGCCGTTGAGGACGCCCGTGCCAAGGGTCAGCCAACGGTGCCAACGCAACTTTCAACCGAACTCCAGACCAATCCCTTCCTGCGCCCCGCCGACCCCGGCATTCGCGCGACCCTGGGGATGCCAGATGCATCGGACAGCGAGGTCTTTGCCGAAATTCGCAAGCGCAAGGACAATTTCTGACCGGGCCTGCCTGAGCATTGTATCTGCAATGCCTTCGACCAGCCCCGATCTGTCAGTAAACCTGCCGCATCTGACGCCAAAACAACGCTATCACGGTCTTTGTGAAGAGAATTTTCAAGAAAGTGCTTGAAGCCAGGCCATGATCAACCAAACTCTAATACTATGAGGCCATGGTCGGACCGGGGCCCTGTTATTCCACAGCCCCCTACCGACCCCGATCGAAAAGGAGCACCTTGTGCCTTCATTCTCGAATACGCTTGAGCAAGCAATTCACGCCGCGCTGGCCCTGGCCAATGCCCGTCGGCACGAATTTGCAACCCTGGAACACCTTTTGCTGGCCCTGATCGACGAACCCGATGCCGTCCAGGTGATGAAGGCATGTTCGGTCGATGTGTCCGAACTGCGCGACACGCTGGTCGAATTCGTGGACGAGGATCTGAGCAACCTTGTCACCGATGTCGATGGTTCCGAAGCCGTGCCGACCGCCGCCTTCCAGCGCGTGATCCAGCGCGCCGCGATCCATGTCCAGTCCTCCGGCCGGACCGAGGTGACGGGCGCGAACGTGCTGGTCGCCATCTTTGCAGAACGTGAATCCAACGCGGCCTATTTCCTGCAGGAGCAGGACATGACCCGCTATGACGCGGTCAACTACATTGCGCATGGCGTGGCCAAGGACCCGGCCTATGGCGAACAGCGCCCCGTAGCCGGCGCGCCGGAGCATGAGGAAGAACCCCAGGGCGTGACCGAGGGCGACAAGAAGGAATCCGCGCTGGCCAAATACTGCGTGGACCTGAACGCCAAATCCCGCGAAGGCGACATTGACCCGCTGATCGGCCGCGAGGCCGAAGTGGAGCGGTGCATTCAGGTGCTGTGCCGCCGCCGCAAGAACAACCCGCTGCTGGTCGGCGACCCCGGCGTGGGCAAGACCGCCATCGCCGAAGGTCTCGCGCGCAAGATCGTCGCCGGCGAGACACCGGAAGTACTCTCCAAGACCACCATCTATTCGCTCGACATGGGCGCGTTGCTGGCCGGGACCCGGTATCGCGGCGATTTCGAGGAACGGTTAAAAGCCGTGGTTTCGGAACTTGAAGCGCATAAGGACGCCGTCCTTTTCATCGACGAAATTCACACCGTGATCGGTGCGGGCGCAACCTCGGGCGGTGCGATGGATGCCTCCAACCTGCTGAAGCCTGCGCTTCAGGGCGGCAAGCTGCGCACTATGGGCTCCACCACCTACAAGGAGTTCCGCCAGCACTTCGAAAAGGACCGCGCGTTGAGCCGCCGGTTCCAGAAGATCGACGTGAACGAGCCTTCAGTGGATGATGCGGTGAAAATCCTGCGGGGCCTGAAACCCTATTTCGAGGATCACCATTCGGTCAAATACACCTCAGACGCGATCAAGACGAGCGTGGAACTGGCGCATCGCTATATCAACGACCGCAAGCTGCCGGATTCGGCAATTGACGTCATTGACGAGGCCGGTGCCGCCCAGCATCTGGTCGCCGCCTCCAAACGCCGCAAGACCATCGGCACCAAGGAGGTCGAGGCCGTGGTGGCCAAGATCGCGCGCATCCCGCCCAAGAACGTGTCCAAGGACGATGTTGTGGTTCTCAAGGACCTTGAAAAGTCGCTCAAGCGCGTGGTGTTCGGCCAGGACAAGGCGATCGAGGCGCTGTCCTCTGCCATCAAACTGGCCCGCGCGGGCCTGCGCGAACCGGAAAAGCCCATCGGCAACTATCTCTTTGCCGGGCCGACCGGTGTCGGCAAGACCGAAGTGGCCAAGCAACTGGCCGATACGCTGGGCGTGGAACTGCTGCGCTTTGACATGTCGGAATACATGGAGAAACACGCGGTTTCCCGCCTGATCGGTGCACCTCCGGGTTATGTCGGGTTCGACCAGGGCGGCATGCTGACCGACGGCGTCGACCAGCACCCGCACTGCGTGTTGCTGCTGGACGAGATGGAAAAGGCGCACCCGGATGTCTACAACATCCTGTTGCAGGTGATGGACCACGGCAAGCTGACCGACCACAATGGCCGGACGGTGGATTTCCGCAATGTGGTGCTGATCATGACCTCCAACGCAGGTGCCGCTGAACAGGCCAAGGAAGCCATCGGCTTTGGCCGCGACCGCCGCACGGGCGAGGATACGGCCGCGATCGAACGCACGTTCACGCCGGAATTCCGCAACCGTCTGGACGCGGTGATCAGCTTTGCGCCGCTGCCCAAGGAAGTCATCCTGCGCGTGGTCGAAAAGTTCGTGCTGCAACTTGAGGCACAGCTGATGGACCGCAACGTGACCATCGAGCTCAGCAAGAAGGCTGCCGAATGGCTGGCCGACAAGGGCTATGACGACAAGATGGGCGCGCGCCCCCTGGGCCGCGTGATCCAGGAGCACATCAAGAAACCACTGGCCGAGGAATTGCTGTTCGGCAAACTCGCCAAGGGCGGTGTGGTCAAGGTCGGCGTCAAGAAGGGCGAGTTGGATTTGCAGATCCTCAGCCCGGAAAAGCCGCGCCTGTCAGGCAACAAACCCCCGCTTTTGACAGCGGAATGATGCTTCGGGGCCTTCTGGCCCTGACCCTGCCCTTCGCCGGTCCCGCACTGGCGGAGGGCATTCTTTTGCAGCCCCCCGTGGCCTGCGACCTCACCCAGACCTGCTATATCCAGCAATATATGGACCGTGACCCCGGCCCAGGTGTCACGGATTACACCTGTGCGGGCCTGTCCTATGATGGTCACAAGGGCACCGACTTCGCCCTGCCCACCCTCGCGGACATGGCGGCGGGGGTTGATGTCCTTGCTGCTGCGCCCGGCATCGTGACGGGGACCCGCGACGGGATGGACGACCTTGGCTACACCCCGGAACGCCGCGCCGAACTGGCAGAGCGCGAATGCGGCAACGGCGTGGTGATCCAGCATGAGGGGGGCTGGCAGACCCAGTATTGCCACCTCAAGCAGGGCAGTGTTGCCGTCAGCCAGAACCAGACCGTTGAGACTGGCACGGTCCTGGGCCAGATCGGCCAGTCCGGCAACGCGGCCTTTCCCCATGTCCACCTTTCGGTGCGCGATCCGGATGGCACCCCGATTGATCCCTTTGATCCGGACGGCACCCTGTCCTGCGACACCCCCGGCGACAGCACACTGTGGCAGGCACCGCCTGCCTACCGTCCGGGTGGTTTGCTGTCGGTCGGGTTTGCAGATGCGATCCCCGATTACGTGCGGATCAAGGCAGGCACTGCCGCCGTGGAAACACTCCCCTCCGACGAAGCGGCCATGGTGGTATTCGCCTATTTCTTTGGGCCGCGACAGGGCGATATCCTGCGTCTCGCCATTACCGGACCGAAGGGCAAGGTCATCACCCAGAACATCGACCTGACCAAGGATCAGGCGCTGGCCTTTCGCGCCATTGGCAAGAAACGCGCCAGCGGCGCATGGATGCCCGGCACCTATACCGGCACCGCCACCCTGATCCGAAATAAACAGACCCTCGACCAAAAGACCACGCAGATCATTCTGCGCTAAAGCGCGCCTCAACCCGCGCGGCACCCGCCGAAGAGGGCTCAGGCGTGCAACAGCCACCCGGCATGGCGTCGCGGCGTCAGCCGCGTCCGCAGGGTTACTTCTCCGTGAACTTCAACTCGATCCGCCGGTTCTGTGCGCGGGCCTCTTCGCTGTCGCCTGCCGCTACCGGCTGGTATTGACCAAAGCCATTGGCCGCCAGCCGATTTGGAGAAATGCCCAACGCACTGATCATGTATTTCACAACCGACAAGGCGCGCGCCTGTGACAATTCCCAGTTGTCCGCAAATTCGCCAAGGCCCGACAGAGGCACATTGTCAGTATGGCCATCCACGCGGATCACCCAGTCAATCTCGGGCGGGATATCCCCCGCAACCGACCGCAGGATGCGCGCCACCTTGGCAATCTCGCGCTCACCATCCGTAGACAGCACAGCACCACCCGGCGGGAACAGCACTTCGGAGGAAAACACAAACCGGTCGCCTTCGATCCGCACGCCATCCTGCGACCCCAGCACATCCCGCAAACGGCCAAAGAATTCCGAGCGGTATTGTTCAAGATCCTTGGTCTGCGCCTCAAGCCGCGCGCGTTCGGCCGCTTCCAGTTCGGCACGGCGGCGCTGCTCTGCCGCAACGCGGGCCAGGGCGGTGTTCAGCTCTGATCCAAGCGATTGCAGTTCGACCGATTGCGCCGCATCCCGCGCCACCGCGTCATCCAGCAAGGCCTGAAGGTTGCCCAATTGCTGGCGCAGGGCCGCGACCTGCTGGTTCAGCAATTCCGTCTGCCGCTGGGCCGCAGCACTTGTGGCTTCTTCCTCGGCCAGTGCGGACCGTGCCGCCGCCAGCAGGGCCGCGCGTTTCTCCGCCTCGCTTGTCGTATCCTCGGCCAGTGTTTCCGCTGCCAGCTTTGCCGCTACCGCCTGTGCCAGTTGCGCGCGCAGGTCGTCGCGCTGGTCTGTCAGCTCTGCGGTGGTTTCATCAAGGCGCCCACGCAGCGCTTCGATTTCCGCGCGCAGGCGTGCTGCGTCCTCCTGCGCCTCGGCATCGTCTGCAACCGCCTTTTCCGCCTCTTGCAGACGCATCAGTGTTTGCGACAGACGGCTATCCAGATCCTCTTCCGCCGCCCTTGCCGCAGCCAGCAGGGTCAGGGTTTCTTCCGCCTCGCGGCGCTGCTGTTCCAGCGCCAGGGTCATCGCGGTCAGTTCCGCATCCGCATTTTCCAGACGGTTGCGCAGCAGTTCCGCCGCAGCGGCTTCGGCCAGCCGCGCGGCCTCTTCCTCGCTCAGTGCCGCCTCGGCCTCAGCCACCTGTTGCGAAAGGTCAGCCACCTGACCCTCGACATCCGCATTGCGCGCCCGCAGGTCCGCGACCAGCGCATCCAGCGCCTCGCGGCGGGAGGCGGCAAGACGCGCCGCTTCGGCCTGGGCATCCACCTCGTTGCGCGCATTGGCCAGCGCGAGGTTCAGCGCCTCCTGTTCGCTCAGCAATTCCGCCTGACGTTCCTGCAAACTGGCCTGAGACTCCTCCAGCGTCGCCACCTGCCCCAGCGCAGTGTCGCGCGACGCGATCAGGGCAGCGACCTGCGCCTCGAATCCCGTGATCTGGGTCTGCGCCGCATCCAGCGCCGCCGCCTGACTGTCGCGCTCGCTTGTCAGCGATGCGATCAGGGCGGCCTGCTGGTTGACCTGTTCCTGCGCGTCGTTCAGCGTTGCGTTGAGCGCCCCCAGACGCGCCTCAAGCTGCGCATTGGAACGCTCCTCCACCCCCAGCGCACGGGCCAGGGCCGCAACCTCGCCCGACAGCTGGTCAAGCTCGCTTTCCTGGCCGGTGATCCGTTCGGTCAGGACATATTGCACCACCATGAAGATGGTCAGCACGAACATCAGCACCAGCAAAAGACCGGTCATCGCATCGACAAAGCCGGGCCAGATCGACCCCTGGAAGCGTGTTCCTGTCCGCCGGGACAATGCCATGGTCAGCTCTCATCCGGCGTTTCGGGACTGCGCATCCGGCGCGGTACGGAGGCCGGTCGCCCGCCCGATACCGCTTTGGCCAGCAATGAAATGTCGTGGCGCAGTTCAGCCATGGTTTCCTGGCGGCCTGCGGAAATTTCTTCCAGGATACGCAACATCTGCACGTCGATGGACCGCAGGCGCATCCGGCTTTCGGCATCCATCCCGTCGCCACCCGTCTTTTCCAGCGTGGTGATCAGCCGCTCCTGCCCCTCCGCAATACGCTCCAGCGCCGCGCCCGAGGCATCGCCCTGCTGCATCCGGTTGGTCATCCGGTCCACCGCATCGGCCAGCTTGCCCAGTTTTTCATCCACCATGGACCGGCTGATGTCGGACTGGGTGTACATCTGTTGCAGGCTTTCCATCTGCTCGGCCATGTGGTCAACCACGCCCGCCATCATCTGCTGATCGCTGGTGGCATCGTCCCCGGCAGAGAAGCCGACACGGGTGATGGAACTGAGCCAGTCTTCGAGTTCCTGATAGAACCGGTTCTGTCCGTGGCCCGCGAAAAGCTCAAGCAGCCCCACCACCAGCGACCCGGCAAGCCCCAGCAGGGAAGAGCCAAAGGCGACGCCCATGCCGCCCAACTGCGCCTCAAGCCCCGTCATCAGGCGATTAAAGACATTGACGCCCCCTTCACCTTCGCTGGGGGCTAGGCTGCGGATGGTATCGACCACGGCGGGGACCGTGGTGGCAAGACCATAGAAGGTGCCAAGAAGGCCGAGGAAAATCAGCATGTTGACGATATAGCGCGTGATCTCCCGCGCCTCGTCGACACGGGTGGCGACTGAATCGAGGATCGAGCGCGTCGATGTTGCGCTGATCTGCATTCGCGCGCCGCGCGTCCGCAAAAGCTGCGCCAGCGGTGCCAGAAGCTGCGGGGCGACGGTTTCGGGGTCGGGCTTGTCAGAGGCGAAATTCTCGATCCAGCGGACTGAACCGATCAGCTGATAGACCTGATAGAAACAGGCCAGCACGCCAATGAAAAAGACAAAGATGATGAACCCGTTCAAATAGGGGTTCGCCACGAAAATCGGAAAGACAGAAGGCAACGCAAGAAATCCGCCTACAGCGGTCAGGGCCAGCACCACCAGCATCAGGGTTACCTGACGCACCGGCTGGGAGAATTGCGGTGTCTGCGCGCGGTCTGGCTGCGCCATCAGGCTTGGCTCCTGACCCTTTTTCCTGCTCTCACCAGTGTTTATACCGAATTTGCCGCGTTGCGCCATGTAATTATGAGGTCAGGTGCCTCACCCTTTCGTGCAGCCAGTCCAGTTCAGCGTCGTGCAGGCCGATCTCGGCCAGGTGGCTGGCGGTGTTATAGAGGTATTCGGTATTGGGCCCGCGTCCTCCGACCGCATGCGCGATGATCTGCGCCTGTTCTTCCAGCGGCAGACCGCCGCAATATTGGTCGTGGGTTTCGTCGATGACATAGACCACGGCCCGGACCCGCCTGCCATCCGTCAGATCGACATCCAGGTTCTTTTCCAGATAGGCGGAAGAGATCAGCTCCCGCTCGCGCAGATAGGCCAATGTCGCCGCCTCCTGCCCCGCTGCCACGCGCAGGGCAATGCCTGTGCAGGCATGGTCCGGCTGTTCGTCCAATGCCAGCACCAGTCCGGGGGCTTCCTCGCTGCCGCGATGATGGATCGAGCGCATGCAAAAGGACCGCGCGTATCCCGGCAGGGTGCCGACCACGCTTTCCGCAACCTCAAACCCCGGATTCCACAACAGGGACCCGTAACCGAACACCCACATTTCCATCTGGCTGGTCCTTTCGCTTTGCCCCCGGTAAACCGCATCATCGGGTCGAGTTAAAGGGGTCTCTTCATGCGCAGGTTGGTGATATTACTGATATCCGTTGCCCTGCTTTGGTCTGCGTGGTGGGCCGGGGCCAGCTATGCATTGCGGCAAGGGGCCGTTGCATGGCTGCAAGACCGCCGCGCCGCCGGTTGGCAGGCCGAGGCCAAGGTGACGCAAAGCGGCTTTCCCCTGCGCCTGCGCAGCGTGGCGCAGGGGGTGGCGCTGTCCGATCCGGTCAGCGGGAATGCGGTGTCGGCGGACCGGATCACCCTGTCTGCGCCGACCTACTGGCCGGGGTTTGTCACGCTCGACCTGCCGCAAACGCCGATCATAATCACCCTTTCGGGTCAGCCATTCCGCCTGCGGGCGCAAGATTCCGACGCCCGGCTGCGCCTGCGCCCCGGCACCGCCCTGCAACTGGAAAATGCGGCCTTGCACAGCGGTCCGTGGCTGCTTTCCTCCGCGCAGGGCGCGTGGCTCAGCGCGGATAGCCTTGCCCTGACGGCGCAACAGGAGACATCGGCCGAAACGGTCTATGCCTTCGATCTCGGGGCGGCGGCGCTCACACCCGGCGATGCCCTGCGCGGCCTTCTGAACCTGTCCAGCGACTGGCCCGCTGCCTTTGACAGTTTTGCCCTGCATGGCACCATCCGGTTTGACAGGCCGCTGGACCGGGAAGCGCTGACAGGTCTGCCCGCACAGCCCCGTGCGGTGGAACTGGACAGGCTTGATCTGCGGTGGGGCGCGCTGGCGCTGTCAGGCGAAGGGAGTGTTACAATTGACGCGGCTGGCGTGCCGACAGGCAATGTGACCCTGCGCCTTGCCCGTTGGCAAGAAATGATCGACCTCGCGGAAAGATCAGGCCTGTTGCACCCGGACCGGCGTGATCAGGTCCAGCTGGTCATGGGCGGGCTGGCCAATATCGGCGGCAAGGACGGCGATCTTGAAATCACGCTTGCCTTCGCGGACGGGCAAATGGCGCTTGGCCCGATCCAGCTTGGCCCGGCCCCGCGCATCCTGCGACAGGGTCAGCGGCAATAGCTGCCCGAACGATAACGGGCCGTGTCAAAATGAAAATGGTCGCGGTGGAACCGATTGGCATTGGGGCCAAGCACCGTGCCAAACGGTCCGCAGGCGGCCTTGTGCATCTGGCGCAGAGGCCTGGAATAGATGCGCGCGTTCCACCCCTGCAAGACGCTGACCTCGGTGCCGTTGTTCAGAACGAACCCGGAAATGTCGATGGCCCGGCCCTTGCCGTGTTCGGATATCTTTGCGCCCTTCTGGTTGTTGCGCGACCGGCAGGCGTAATGCGCAGCCACCCTGACACTTTTCAGACCGCCGCCCGATCTTGAAAGAGCCGGTTTGGCCGCACGTTCCATCCAGGCTTTCAGCGCATTGGCCGTGGTGCAATCCATCACCGCGCCGGTGCTGAGCTTTACCCCTGAAACCGACCGCACCTTCACCGCATTGTCCACGCCGCAGCCACTCAGCTTGCCCTTGACCCGGCCCAGGGCTTCGCCCTGAATCGCGAGATCACCGCAGACCGCGCCTTTCTTCAGCATCTCACGCTGCGTGCGGGCGGTCTTTTCCACCGTGCGGGATCGGAACAGGGGGCGCAGGGACTTGAAAAGGCCCTTCCTTTCGGGCTGTGCTTCTTGTGCCATGCGCATATCGTCAGGCTGACCAAGCGGGGCAGAGGGCACCGTCTGGACCGGCGCGTTACCTTCTCGCGGGATCGGGCGCAGCGAGGTGTTCGGGCCGTTGGCATGGGCCAGCGTGGCCAGAACCAGCACAACACATGTCGCCCCCACCACCTTCATTTCTTGCCACCTCCCCGGCCGAAATCCGGTGCATCCGTATCCTGACCCGCCTCGATGATCCCTTTTCGGATCGCGCGGGTCCGGGTGAAATAATCGTGCAGATGCGCCCCGTCACCCTGCCGGATCGCCCTTTGCAGGGCAAACAACTCTTCGGTGAAGCGGCCAAGGATCTCCAGCGTCGCATCCTTGTTCGACAGGAAAACGTCGCGCCACATGGTCGGATCAGAGGCGGCAATGCGGGTGAAGTCGCGGAAACCGCCGGCGGAATACTTGATGACTTCACTGTCAGTCACCCGGCGCAGGTCGTCGGCGACCCCCACCATCGTATAGGCGATCAGGTGCGGGGCATGGCTGGTCACCGCCAACACAAGATCATGATGTTCGGCGTCCATTTCATCGACATTGGCACCAAGGCCTTCCCAGAACAGCCGCAGTTTCGCGATGGCAGCGGGGTCCGTGCCCTCCGGCGGGACCAGCAGGCACCAGCGGTTTTCGAAAAGCTCGGCAAAGCCGGAGCGCGGGCCGGAGTGTTCGGTCCCGGCCAGCGGGTGTCCGGGGACGAAATGCACCCCTTTCGGGATATGCGGTCCGACCTGGGCGATCACATCTGCCTTGACCGACCCCACATCGGTGACGGTGGCCCCCGGTTTCAGCACCGGTGCGATTTCCGCGGCCAGTTCGCCCATCACGCCAACAGGCACGCAGAGCACAACCAGATCCGCCCCCTCGACAGCCTCAAGCACAGTGTCGCAGATCCGGTCACAAAGACCGATCTCCCGCGCGGTGTTGCGGGTTTCGGGGGATCGGGCATAGCCAGTGACCTCGCGTGCCAATCCGCCGCGTTTGATCGCCCATGCCATCGAGGAAGCAATCAGGCCGAGGCCAATCAGCGCGACGCGGTCATAGACTTCAGTCATCCGCCTCACCGTTCTTGAACTGACGGACCGCATGTACGACACGACGGCACGAGGGTTCGTCGCCCACCGAGATCCGCAGGCAATTGGGCAGGTTGTAGCTGGCCGAAGGCCGCACCAGCAGGCCCTGCGATGTCAGATGCGCGTTGCAGGCCGCGGCCTCCTCGGGGTCGGCGAAACGGGCCAGTACGAAATTGGTCAGCGACACGTCGGACGGCACGCCGATTTCGGCCAGCGCATCGGCCATCCAGGTCCGCATGCGGGCGTTCTCGGCCCGGCAGTGATCTACGTAAGCCACATCGCGGATCGCCGCCTCCGCCGCTGTCAGCGCGGCCTGAGACAGGTTGAACGGCCCCCGGATGCGGTTGAGCACGTCAATGACGTGGCGCGGGCCATAGCCCCAGCCGACGCGCAGCCCGCCCAATCCGTAAATCTTGGAAAACGTGCGCGTCATGATGACGTTTTCGCGTGCTTCAACCAACGCCGCGCCGCCGTCATAGCCATCGACATATTCCGCGTAGGCCCCGTCAAGCACCAGCAGCGCCTGCGGTGGCAGGGCATCGGCCAGACGCGCGACTTCGCCGGGCGCAATCATGGTGCCGGTCGGGTTGTTGGGGTTCGCGATAAAGACCAACGCGGTCTTGGGCCCGCAAGCGGCCAGGATGTTGTCCACATCCGTGACCCGCTCACGCTCTTTCACCTCGACCGGGGTGGCACCCGCCGCCAGCGCGTTGATCTTGTACATGCCAAACCCGTGTTCGGTGTGGATCACCTCGCGCCCCGGCCCGGCATAGGCCTGGCAGAGGAATGCGATGATCTCGTCCGAGCCGGCCCCGCAGATGATGTTGTCGGCTTCGAGCTTCAGCACTTCTGCGATGGCCTGACGTAGACCTGCGTGGTCCGTCGACGGATAACGATGCAGACTGAAGGCC
Organism: Sulfitobacter sp. EhC04; assembly: GCF_001650875.1. Classification (GTDB taxonomy): domain Bacteria; phylum Pseudomonadota; class Alphaproteobacteria; order Rhodobacterales; family Rhodobacteraceae; genus Sulfitobacter. The sequence continues at coordinate 78,248 of NZ_LXYI01000001.1, read as the reverse complement.
GCGCGGCGGAAGGCTTCCATCGCGGCCTCGGACGGCCCCAGGGGGTTTTCGTTCGAGCTGAGCTTGACCACGTTCTGGACGCCCGCCACATGGCTGGCCCCGCCCTGGTAGAGCTTGATGTCCATGATGCCGGGCTGCGGCGTTATCTGTGTCATGCGGCGCACTCCATGGTGATGGCCCACCTTCTAGCGGCCCGTGCAGGGCGGCACCACCGGTTTCGTCAACTGGCCAGCACGTTGCGGAAAAGCCAGGGATCGGTTTCGTCGATGTCCTCGGGGAACAATTCCCAGCGGTTCTGCAGCGGCGTCCAGTCGGTATAATGCGCCTCTACCGGGCCGAGGTAGGGCCGTTGAACCTCAAGACAGCGGGCATGGTCCATCTCGTCGGTTTCGACGATCCCGGCGGTTGGGTTCTCCAGCGCCCAGACCATCCCCGCAAGCACGGCAGAGGTCACCTGAAGGCCGGTGGCGTTCTGGTAAGGGGCCAGTTCCACCGCCTCTGCATTGCTCAGGCGGGAGCCATACCAGAGTGCGTTCTTTTCATGGCCGTAGAGCAGCACGCCAAGCTCGTCGATGCCTTCGGAAATCTCGTCGGGCTCCATGATATGGTGTTTCGTCTGCGTCACGCCGGAGCCGAACATCTCGTGCAGGGACAGCACCGCATCGTCGGAAGGGTGATAGGCATAATGACAGGTCGGACGGTAGTCGGGGGCCGCTGCATCGCCGACGGTGTAATAATCCGAGATCGACACCGCTTCGTTATGGGTCACCAGAAAGCCGAACTGCGGACCGGGCGTGGGGCACCAGGTGTGAACACGGGTGATGGCACCCGGACGCTCGAACCAGATTGCCGACTGGCAACCGGTCTCATAGCTGTGGGCGTTCTCCGGCATCCAGGTCTCGTGGGTGCCCCAGCCCAGTTCAGCGGGTTGGAACCCTTCGGAGATGAAACCCTCCACCGACCAGGTGTTGACGAAGGTGCCACGGGGGCGGGGGATGCGGCGGGCCTGGGTGTCGCGTTCTGCGATATGCACGCCCTTGACGCCCAGCGACTGCATCAACCTGGCCCAGCCTTCGCGGGTTTCGGGGGTGGTCACCTGCCTGCCCGTGTCCTGCGCCAGTGTCAGCAACGCCTCTTTGACAAACCAGCTGACCATGCCGGGGTTGGCCCCGCAACAGGACACCGCCGTTGTCCCTCCGGGATTGGCCGCCGCCTCGTCCCGCACCTTTTGGCGCAGGGCATAGTTGGTGCGTTCCGCGTTGTTCTGGGTCTCAAAGTAGAACCCCTCCCAGGGCTCTACCACCGTGTCGATGTAAAGCACGCCAAGGGAACGGCACAGCTTCATGATATCAAGGCTGGAGGTGTCCACACTGAGGTTCACACAGAACCCCTTCCCGTCCTTGAAGAGCCCCCCCAGCAGCTCGCGATAATTGTCGCGCGTGACTTTTTCCGCGATATGGCGGATCTTGCGCTGGCTCAGAAAGGTATGCACGCCGGCGTCGGGTTCGATCACCACAAGCTGATCCGCGTCATAGTCGAAATGACGTTCGATCAGGGGCAATGTGCCTCGCCCGATGGAGCCGAAGCCAATGATCACGATCGGGCCGTCAATGCGGCCATAGGTTGGATATGCGGTCATGCGGCGTACCTCACTTTGTCACGGATTGCCCCCGCTGATGCATGAGGCAAGCGGCAGGGTCAATCCTGAGACGGGGCGTCGCTGACGAGGCAGGCTTCGAGGGCCGCTTTCACATCGGCGGGCCATGGAATCGAGATATGTTTGTCGAGGTCCGAGGCCGCGAGCACCTGCGTGCTGGACCAGCGTTTTTCACCCTTGCAACTGATTTCATGGTACAGCGTGACCGAGGACCGCCCGACCTTTTTCACATGTACTTCAAAGGTAAGCTCTTCGCCAAAGAAGGAGGGACTGGAAAAGTCGGATGACAGATGCACGGTCGGCGTGCCCCAGCGGTCTTCCCAGATGATCTTGTGCCAGGGCCAGCCGAGGTGAAGCCAGAATTCCTCGTTCACACCGTTGAGAATGTTCAGGTAGGACGGGAAATAGGCGGTGCCAGAGATGTCGCAATCGCCAAAATTCAGCATACGGGTGGTCTTGAACGGAACTTCCATGGGCGTCTCCTCCTGCGTTGGGGGCTGTTGGTACACTGGCAAAGGCCGCTTTCCCAGAAACATTTCCCAAATACAAAAGAAGACATGTCTTTTTTTGCAAATGGCGGAGGAGGCGGCCGGGAATGCTGACCTACAGACCAGACAAGTTCGCGCGCGCCTTTCATCTGCAGAACGGTGCAGCGCTCTGGAATTTTCTCAGGCAGCCCGAAAACCGCCTGCGCATGGAAACGGCGACCTATCTCGGCCGTCCGGCCATCGAACCGCTCTCCCCCGCACTTGTGCAAGCCTTCGGCAACCAGGTCAGGGATCATCAGATCAAGCAGATGATCGGCCATATGGTGCGCCAGATCATGGAGGACCGCGGCTATCGCCTTGACCGCAGCGGCGTGCGCATCAGGCGCCGGCACAACATCTTCTTCAGCGGCAGCAGGTATCTCGCACCCGACCCCGAATGAAAAAGGCCGCACCCTGCGGTGCGGCCTTTCCAGACAGGATGGCGAAAAACCTTAGTTCTTCGCGTAGAATTCCACAACCAGGTTCGGTTCCATCATCACCGGATAGGGCACATCGCCCAGCCCCGGTGTGCGCACGAAAGTCGCTGTCATCTTGGAGTGATCGGCTTCGATGTAATCGGGCACGTCACGCTCGGCCAATTGTGTCGCTTCCAGAAGGGCAACCATCTGCTTGGAACGGTCACGCACTTCGACCACGTCACCCTCTTTCACGCGGTAGGAGGGGATGTTCACTTTCTTGCCGTTCACACGGACATGGCCGTGGTTCACGAACTGGCGCGCGGCAAAAACGGTTGCGACGAACTTGGCGCGGTAGACAACCGCGTCCAGGCGACGCTCCAGCAGGCCGATCAGGTTTTCACCGGTGTCGCCCTTGACGCGCTCGGCTTCACCATAAATGCGGCGGAATTGCTTTTCGGTCAGGTCGCCGTAGTAGCCTTTCAGCTTCTGCTTGGCGCGCAGCTGAATGCCGAAATCGGACAGTTTGCCCTTGCGGCGCTGGCCGTGCTGGCCGGGGCCATATTCGCGGCGGTTCACCGGGGATTTCGGACGGCCCCAGATGTTTTCGCCCATACGGCGGTCGAGCTTGTGCTTGGCAGCGGTGCGTTTTGTCACGGCTGTTCTCCTTTATGTGGCCCCGTGGGGCGGTAAAGGGCGTTGTCCTTTGGGTCGAAACCCCGACAGGCATCCCCTTGCGGGGGCCACCAACACCAATGAAGCCGCGCTTATACGGGGGTGCCACGGGGAGTCAATGCAAGAATGCCCGATTTCGGCAGACTGCCCCAAACCGCCACAACTGCGGTTTGAACCAGCGGTATCAACCAGAGGCACCAGAGGCTCCTAAATGCCCCAATTCCGCGCAATCCGCGTGCCGGTGACAGCTTACGATATGATCGTTGACCAACCCGCAGGCCTCCATCCAGGCATAGACGATGGTGGGTCCGCAGAACTTGAAACCCGCCTTCTTCAGGTCCTTCGAAACCTGCTGCGAAAGCGGTGTCTGCGGGGGCACTTCGGCCTGTGTCGCAAAACGGTTTTGCAATGGCACCCCATCTACGTAACGCCACATGAAGGCGTCAAAGCCTTCGCGGGCCTCCACCTCATGCCAGGCGCGGGCATTTGCAATCGCTGCCTCGATCTTGCCCCGGTGCCGGATGATCCCCGCATCGTTCACCAGCCGGGCCACCTCTGCCTCCCCCCAGGTTGCAATCTGGTTGGGATCGAAACCCGCGAAAGCCCGGCGGAAATTGTCCCGCTTCCTGAGGATGGTGATCCAGCTCAGCCCGGCCTGAAAGCCATCCAGGATCAGCTTTTCCCACAATGCCCTGCTGTCATATTCGGGCACACCCCATTCCCTGTCGTGATAGGCGATATATACCGGGTCGGTCCCGGCCCATCCGCAGCGCTGCATGGTCCCTCCTTTGCGCAGGAACAATTCGAAGCGAATTCGTTCCTTAAAGCGCCGTTATCACTTTGGGCGTCATGGTGGCGCAGCACCCTGGGAAAGTACATGCCGTGAACGCCAGACAGAAACAGAAATGGGCCGATGTGCCCTCACATGCCGTCAGCCCGCTGACCCATGCCGTCGCCGCGCGCGACCGCGACACGCTTGCCATGGTGCGTGACGCCATAACGCACAAGGAAACCCTGTTGGCCTATCAGCCTGTCGTGTCCGCGCGCGCGACCGGCACCGTGGCCTTCTACGAGGGGCTGATCCGGGTTCTGGATGCAACCGGTCGCGTGATCCCCGCGCGGGAATTCATGCCGGTGATCGAAGATACTGATCTGGGCCGCGAGATTGACGTCATTGCCCTGCGGATGGGGCTGACCGCCCTGCAACGGCATCCTGGCCTGCGCCTCTCGATCAACATGTCCGCCCGCTCCATCGGCTACAAGGGATGGACCCAATTGCTGCACCGCGCGCTCAACCGCCACCCGACGTTGGGCGAACGGCTGATCCTGGAAATCACCGAAAGCTCGGCCATGACCGTGCCGGAGCTGGTCGTGGATTTGATGGACGAACTGCAACCCCGTGGTATCTGCTTTGCCCTTGATGACTTTGGCGCGGGCCAGACCGCCATTCGCTACTTCAAGGATTTCCTCTTTGACGTGATCAAGATCGACGGCCAGTTCATCCGCGGCATTGCGAAAGATGCAGACAACCGTGCCCTGACCGGTGCCTTGATCTCAATCGCGCGGCATTTTGACATGCTCACCATCGCCGAGAATGTAGAAAGCAAACAGGACGCTACAACCGTCGCGGCACTTGGCGTGGATTGTTTGCAGGGGTATTTCTTCGGCGCGCCCACCACACAGCCCGACTGGCAGACACCTGCGCGGCGGTCGGCGGCCCGGTAAACCGCCTGCGTCACTCAGTTGCCGCGCCCCGGTCCTTGGGATATGACAATCCCAGAGGGCAGAGGAGTCGCGGTATTCACCCCTTCACCGCGGCAAGACTCTTCTGCCGAACATGAAGAGGAACGCTATCTCATGACCAACGTCGTCATTGCATCCGCTGCGCGCACCCCTGTGGGCAGCTTTGGAGGCTCCTTCGCCAATACCCCTGCCCACGATCTGGGTGCCGCCGTCTTGCGCGAACTCGTTGCCCGCGCTGGCGTGGATGCAGCCGATGTGTCCGAAACCATCCTGGGCCAGGTATTGACTGCCGCACAGGGCCAGAACCCTGCCCGTCAGGCCCATATCAATGCGGGCCTGCCGAAGGAAGCCGCTGCTTGGTCAATCAACCAGGTCTGTGGCTCCGGCCTGCGGGCCGTGGCGCTTGGCGCGCAGCACATCCAGCTGGGTGATGCCACCATTGTGGCCACCGGTGGCCAGGAAAACATGACCATGTCGCCCCATGCGCAAAACCTGCGCGCGGGCCAGAAAATGGGCGATCTGCAATTCATCGACACGATGATCCGCGATGGCCTTTGGGATGCCTTCAACGGCTACCACATGGGTCAGACCGCCGAAAACGTCGCCGAGAAATGGCAGATCAGCCGGGACCAGCAGGACGAATTCGCCGTCGCCTCCCAGAACAAGGCCGAAGCCGCGCAGAAGGCCGGCAAGTTTGCCGACGAAATCGTCGCCTTCACCTTGAAGGGCCGGAAGGCCGACACAATCATGGATCAGGATGAATACATCCGCCACGGTGCCACTATGGAAGCCATGCAGAAACTGCGCCCGGCCTTTACCAAGGACGGCTCCGTAACCGCCGCAAACGCAAGCGGTCTGAATGACGGTGCAGCAGGTGCCCTGCTGATGAGCGCGGACGACGCGGAAAGGCGGGGCATCGAACCGCTGGCGCGCATCGCCTCTTACGCGACTGTGGGCCTTGATCCGTCGATCATGGGCATCGGTCCGATCTATGCAAGCCGCAAGGCGCTGGAAAAGGCGGGCTGGAAGGCCGAAGACCTGGATCTGGTCGAAGCCAACGAAGCCTTTGCCGCTCAGGCCTGCGCGGTGAACAAGGACATGGGCTGGGACCCTGCCATCGTGAACGTGAACGGCGGTGCCATTGCCATCGGCCACCCCATCGGGGCCTCCGGTGCGCGCATCCTGAACACCCTGTTGTTCGAGATGAAGCGCCGCGGCGCGAAAAAGGGCCTGGCGACACTGTGCATCGGCGGCGGCATGGGCGTTGCCATGTGCCTCGAACGCCCTTGAATCGACTTTTGGTGCGGCCCTTTCACGGGGCCGCGCCGCTTTTTGCAGATGCCCGCACCCGTCACATCCCCCTGTTTCGAACATTGGTCTGCCGGGGTGGCGGCCCAGACCACTTTTACCAGGAAAATTGAAGCGATATGGACCGCAGGCACCACAAGCTTGCGGACCCGGCAAAGCTGTGCCGGATCTGAAATACCGAGAAATTGGATGGCTGAAATTCTCTCGCCATATGGTAGAGTTGACAAATTGAACGGCCAAGTCCGCTTCGGTGTTGCCAACCCTGAACAAGCCGCATAAACCGGACTTGTACGTAACAAAATTGCGTCTGATAGATGCATTTCGAAATATCATTACTGGAGGAAACAGAATGTCCCGTGTCGCACTTGTAACCGGAGGAAGCCGTGGGATCGGCGCCGCCATCTCGAAAGAACTGAAGGATGCAGGCTATTCCGTTGCCGCCACCTATGCCGGAAATGATGAAGCCGCTGCCGAATTCACCAAGGAAACCGGGATCAAGACCTACAAGTGGAACGTGGCCGACTACGAGTCCTCCAAGAGCGGGATCGCACAGGTCGAATCGGATCTGGGACCGGTCGAAGTGATCGTCGCCAATGCGGGCATCACCCGTGACGCCCCCTTTCACAAGATGACACCGGAACAATGGCATCAGGTGATCGACACCAACCTGACCGGCGTGTTCAACACGATCCACCCGATCTGGCCGGGCATGCGCGAACGCAAGTTCGGGCGCATCGTGGTGATTTCCTCGATCAACGGACAAAAGGGGCAGTTTGCGCAGGTGAACTACGCCGCGACCAAAGCCGGTGACCTGGGCATCGTCAAATCGCTGGCGCAGGAAGGTGCGCGGGCGAACATCACTGCGAATGCGATCTGCCCCGGCTATATCGGCACGGATATGGTGATGGCCGTGCCTGACAAGGTCCGCGAATCGATCATCGCGCAAATTCCCACCGGACGCCTGGGCGAGCCTGAAGAAATCGCCCGCGCCGTCAAATTCCTGGTCGCGGATGATGCGGGTTTCATCAACGGCTCCACCATCTCTGCGAACGGTGCGCAATTCTTCGTCTGATTGCGCGACCTGCGACAACCAAGGGCCGGCTCATGCGAGCCGGCCTTTTTTGTTGGTTCAAGCCGGGAGCGCCCGAACCGCCGCCGTCAGCGGGCGAAACGGGGGAACAACCAGCCCCAAAAGGCGTTAATGGCAGCCCCGCGCTCGCGATGGGCTTTATAGATTGCGTTGCGGGTTGCGGCGTTTGTTGTGGCTTCGATCATCGGCTTATTCCTTTGCGGTCGGTTCAGTGTTCTTGACCTGATGCCAATTTGGGACTTTGAAACGCGACTTACAAACGAGACTTTTCAACCCATCGGTTAAGGTATACTTAACTGAATATGGTAAGCCGCCTGCCCCCTCTGACTGCCTTGCGCGCCTTTGACGCTGCCGCACGCCACATGTCCTTTGCCAGGGCAGCAGCGGAATTGAACGTGACACCCGCCGCGTTGAGTTTTCAGATCAAGTCGCTGGAAGAGCACCTTGGCACCGCGCTGTTCCGACGCATGAACCGCATGGTCGAACTGACCGACGCCGGGCGCGCGCTTGCCCCGGATGCCCGGACCGGGTTTGAAATTCTGACCCGAGGATGGCGTGCAGCCCAGCGTACGCAGGACCGCCAGTCGCTGACAGTGACGGCTGGGCCCGCATTCACCGCCAAATGGCTCGCCCCACGCCTTTTCGATTTTGCGCAGGAACATCCCGAAATCGAACTGCGTTTTTCGGCCTCCCTGCATCTGGTGGACTTTGCCCGCGACGACGTGGACGTGGCGGTGCGCTTTGGCCATGGCCCCTATCCCGACCTTTACGCCCTGCCGCTGGCAGATGAATGGGTGACGCCCGTGATGGTGCCCGAACTGGCGGCCCGCTATCCCGATCCTGTTGACCTGCGGAATGCGGTGCTGATCACCGATGAATCGATGGATTTCCTCGACCCGCCTGCCGACTGGGCCGCATGGTCCGTCGCGATGGGCGTGCCCCCGCTCAAGCCGGCTGGCCCGAGGTTTTCCCAGGCCGATCACGCGGTGGACGCGGCCCTCGCAGGGATGGGCGTTGTGCTGGGGCGTCGCGCCTTGGTGATCAAGGATCTGGCAGAGGGCCGGTTGATCGCACCCTATCAGACCGCCCTGCCGACCGGTGCAGGGTTTAGCTTCATTTGCCCCATGGGGGCAGAGGACCGCCCCCAGATCGCAGCCTTCCGCGACTGGATGCTGCGAGAGATTGACAAGACCGCGCATATCGCCGACGCGATGACCATACTGAAGAGGGCATCGCGAACATGACACGACAGACCGCCACCGCTATCGGCTTTATCGCGGTGCTTCTTTGGGCGTTGCTGGCGCTGTTCACTGTCGGATCGGCACCGACACCGCCACTCCTGCTCAATACACTGTGCTTTGCCATCGGCGGGACGCTGGGGTTGGTCTGGGCCTGCGCGACGGGTGCGCTTGGGTCATTGAAGCGCGTGCCGCTGCGGGTCTATGTCTTTGGCACACTGGGGCTGTTCGGCTATCACGCGCTCTATTTCTCTGCCCTGCGCCTGGCACCTGCGGCCGAGGCGGGGCTGATCGCCTATCTCTGGCCGCTCCTGATCGTGATCTTCTCGGGGCTGTTGCCGGGCGAGCGGCTGCGCGGCGGGCATATGCTGGGCGCGGCATTGGGATTTGCAGGCGCGGCCCTGATCATTGCGGGGGGCGGGCTGGGTTTTTCGGCTGACAACCTGCCGGGTTACATGCTGGCCCTGCTTTGTGCGGTGACCTGGTCCGGCTATTCGGTTTTGTCACGGCTGGTGGGCGATGCGCCGACCGTATCCGTGACTGTCTTTTGCCTGGCGGCGGCGGGCCTGTCGCTGCCCCTGCACCTCATGTTCGAGCAAACGATTCTGCCCGCTACCACGATGGGTTGGGCAGCGATTCTCGGCCTTGGCCTCGGCCCTGTGGGGCTCGCATTCTTTGTGTGGGATATCGGTGTGAAACGCGGCGATATTCAGCTATTGGGAACAAGCTCTTACGCGGCACCCCTGCTGTCCACATTGGTGCTTGTAGTCGCCGGGGTCGCCGCCCCCAGTCTCACATTGCTGTGGGCGGCTTTGCTGATCACTGGCGGCGCAGGTATCGCCGCCTACACCAGCATGAAAAGGCGTTAGGTCCGCGGACCTATGCCGAGAGGCGCGCGATTTCTTCCTTGAGGCGCAATTTTTCTTTTTTCATTGTAGCAACTTCCAGATCATCAATACCAGGGGAGCGTTGGGCCGTCTCCACCGCGTCGCTCATCGCCTGATGTTTCCTTCTCAGAGTCTCCAGATGTGCGTCAAAAGCCATGTAAACCTCCATATGATGAAACAGTCCTTAGAGTGGACCACAGAACGATCTATCTGTCACGCTGTCCTGCAGCATAATCGCTAAAGTAGTAAAAGATTGCTTAACGCGGCCTAAAACGTCAGCGCCGCGCCCGTGCGGAGCACGGCGTCGACCGCCGGAACATAGTCTTTTGCGTCACTTTCATGATGCGCGCCCGCATGCAGTGCGAGTGCTGGATGCAGGCGGAATGCCGCCCGCCCGTTCTTGCGCGCGCGCAGAATGACGCGGTCAGGCGCACGCCCCGATCGGGCGGCAAGCGGCAGCACCTCGACAGAGCCGAGGTCATCCGGCAGAGCGCGGATCAGGTCGGGCAGGCGTTCCACCCGGTGAATGAAATGGGCCTGCCCCTTGGGGGCGAGACGTTTCGCCGCAACCTTGACCCATGTGGCCAGCGGTGTGGTCTCTCCGTGGGCTGACTCTCGCGCCGGATCGTCCGACCGGACAGAGGCCGCGCGATCATAATAGGGCGGGTTGGCCAGCACATGATCGAACTGGCGCGCGCGCAGGGCCTGCGGCAATTTGGCCAGGTCGGCTGTGAACACCTCCAGCGCATCGCCGCCGTTGCGCCGGGCCAGTTCCGCCATCGGTGCATGGGCTTCGACCCCCGCCAGCGTCAGGCCGGAAACCCTTGAATTCAGGCATAATATCGCAGTGCCGACGCCACATCCCAACTCCAGCACGCGCTGGCCCGATGTGGCCTGCACAGAGGCGGCCAGCAGCACCGCATCCACCCCGGCCCGGTAGCCCTGTCGCGGCTGCCACAGGTGCAACCTGCCGCCCAGAAAGGCGTCATGGGTCAACTCGCTGTCTTCGGCCCCGCTCACAGGCCCAGCGGAATCTCGTTATCGCGCATCACCCGGCACGCGGCGTCGTGGTCATCGGGGTGCACCATCAGGCGGCGCGGAAAAATTCCGATGCCACCTTCCAGAACGCTCATATTTACGTCCATCTCGAAGCAGGCTATATCCTCGCCCCTGAGAAGGGCCGTGGCAAAGGCGATGATCGTCATGTCGGTGCTGCGCAAAAGTTCCTTCATCAGATTGATTTGGGCCAAGCGCGCCCGTTTGTCGAGCCTTGGGTGGGGCCATGCCATGAATATCGCGACAAAGGCCAAACCGCATGACAGGCTGGCCGCCTATCTGACCGAGGACATGGCCGCCGTCGGTGCGCTGATCCGCGAGCGGATGGCGTCGAAACATGCGCCGCGCATCCCCGAGGTCACGGCACATCTGGTCGAAGCGGGCGGCAAGCGCCTGCGCCCCATGCTGACCCTCGCGGCGGCCCGCATGTGTGGCTATGACGGCCCTTACCATGTACACCTCGCGGCCACGGTTGAGTTCATCCACACCGCAACCCTGCTGCATGACGATGTGGTAGATGAAAGTGCCCAGCGGCGCGGACGGCCCACGGCCAACCTGTTGTGGGACAATCAGTCATCGGTGCTGGTGGGTGATTACCTGTTCGCGCGGTCCTTCCAGTTGATGACCGAACCGGGGTCATTGCGGGTGATGACGATCCTGTCGAATGCCGCCGCCACGATTGCGGAGGGTGAAGTGCTGCAATTGACCGCCGCGCAGAACCTCGCGACCGACGAAAGTGTTTATCTGCAAGTGGTCCGGGGCAAGACGGCCGCGCTGTTCTCTGCCGCAACGGAAGTCGGCGGCGTGATCGCCGATGCTCCCGAGGATCACGTGCGGGCGCTGTTCGACTATGGCGACGCTTTGGGCGTTGCCTTTCAGATTGTCGATGACCTGCTGGACTATCGCGGTCAGGCAGATGCCACGGGCAAGAACGTGGGCGACGATTTCCGCGAGCGCAAGCTGACCCTGCCGGTGATCAAGGCCGTGGCAAAGGCTGATGCCGAAGAACGCGCCTTTTGGGTGCGGACAATAGAGAAAGGCCGCCAGGAAGACGGCGATCTTGAGACCGCGCTGGACCTTTTGCACCGCCATGACGCTCTGTCAGAGACACAACAGGATGCCATGGTCTGGGCGGAGAAGGCCCAGGCGGCGCTTGCCCCCCTGCCCGACCATCCGGTGAAATCCATGCTCAGCGATCTTGCGGACTACGTGGTCAGCAGGATCAGCTGATCAAAGGGTTTCGACCCTGGGCTGACAAAGGGCCTGCATGTCGCCCAACTGGGTCGCGGTCACCCACCAGTCCGGCTGCAAGTCCGCCAGCCACGCGGCAGCCGATTTGGCTTGTGCAGCATTGTCGAACAGCCCGAAACAGGTGGCCCCCGACCCCGACATCCGCGCCAGCAGGCAGCCCTGAGTGGCCCTGAGGGAGTCCAGCACATCATCAATCACCGGTGCCAGCGACACAGCAGGCGCTTGCAGGTCATTGCGCTGATCCCGCAGCCAGGCGATCAGGTGATTGGTAGTGGTAAAGGCCGGCAACGGTTCCTGCATCGGCGGATTTTTCCTATTCTCCAAGGCCTTGAACACCGCCGGTGTGGACAGGGCCACACGGGGGTTCACCAGAACCGCGTGCAGTACGGGCATGTCCGGAACAGGTGCCAGGTGCTCCCCGACCCCGCGCATCCGGCTGGGGCTGCTTGACAGGCAAACCGGGATGTCAGCGCCCAATGCCAGCAGGTGGTCCGCAAGGTCCGTTGGAACCGCGTCCTCCGCCTGGCTGGCAAGCATGGCCCGCACCGCCGCTGCGGCATCGGCGGACCCGCCTCCGATACCGGAGGAAACCGGCAGGTTCTTTTCCAGTCTGAATGTGCCGGTCGGCGCATCCGGTAGCAGGGCGGCCGCCCGCAGCACCAGATTGTCGCCACGGGCATGCAACCCGCCGCCTTCCGGGCCGGAGATGTTCAGCGAAAGCGGTGCGCCCGTCGTCAGTTCCAGCCTGTCACCAACATCGGCAAAGACCACGAGCGAATCCAGCAGGTGATACCCATCGGCCCGTTGCCCGGTGACATGCAGGGTCAGGTTGATTTTCGCAGGCGCACGTACCTGCACGCGCAGCGGCACTTCAGCCATCGACCGCTCAGATATCGCTGCTGGTTTTCAGCGGCTCGGCGCCTTCTTCATCCAGCACCGCGTCCAGACCGACCTCCAGCTTGCGGCGCATCCTTTCGGGGTCCGCTTCGCCGTCGGTATCTTCCGGGTCGACAAAGGAAATCGCCCTGCGCCATTGGAACTCTGCCTCACGCTTGCGCCCTACGGCCCAATAGACATCGCCAAGGTGATCGTTGATCACCGGATCGACCGCCAACAGTTCCACCGCGCGCTCCATCTGATCAACCGCCTCTTCGTAGCGGCCAAGCCGATAGAGAACCCAGCCCAGCGAATCCACGATGTAACCGGAATCGGGGCTTGCCGCGACAGCGCGCTCGATCATGTCCAGCGCTTCGTCCAGATTGCGCTGCTGTTCGACCAGCGAATACCCGAGGTAGTTGAGCACCTGCGGTTGTTCGGGATTGACGGCCAGCGCGGCACGGAAATCAATTTCCGAGGCCGCCATGTCACCAGAGCGTTCATAGGCAATGCCACGGGAATAATAGAGCACCCAGCGCATGCGGTTGTCTTCCGGCACGCGTTCGATGGCACGGTCATAGGCGGCAATCGCACCGGCCCAGTCTTCGCGCCCGCGCAGCAGGTCACCCAGGGTCGAATGTACCACGGCCAGATCGCCGTGACTGCGCGCCAGTTGGGTCAGAACTTCGATCGCCTGATCTTCCTTGCCGGACCGGCGCAATGCACCTGCGCGACCAAGTTCAGCGGCATGATACGTGGGGCTGTCCGCGGGCACCGCCGCGAATTCGTCAATCGCTAGTTGATACTGGCCCAGGTTCTCCAGCAGTTCGGCGGTCAGCAGCAGCGCATCCATGTGATCGGGCCGCAGGTATCGCGCGACACGCGAATAAAGCAGCACATAATAATCGCCCGTATTCTCGTTTTTCAAGACTGCCGCGAAGGTAAAGAACACCTCCGCCATCCCGGCCAACGGGTCCGGTACATGGGTGAACGGCACCGGATCGCCCGCTTCGAGCGCCGCAATCAGCATGTCGAGTTCGGGGTCGGTCCCGGTGCCAAAACTGGTCCGGATCAGCGTCAGCGCCTCTTGCTGCCGCTCAAGTTGCGCCAGGATTTCAGCATGGGCCATCACACCGCGGCGGGTCTGACCGGCAGAACCGACAAGGCCCTCGCCGAATATCTCTGCGGCACTTTCGTAATCGCCGACGCTCGCCAGGGCGAGGGCCTTGTGATACATCACAAGCCCCTGCATCCCCGGTTCTTCACTGAGCGTATCGAACGCTGTCATGGCCGAGGTCACGTCGCCCACGCCCATATGCGCCCAGGCCTTGACCAGCCCGTCGACCCAGGGGCCGATCCCGGTCGCATCATCGCCCCGTTCCAGCAGGGCTTCATATTCACCCTTCTTGGCCATATCAGCGGTCAGAACAAGCCGGGCGACCTGGCTGCGGTGGTTCTTTTCCTCTAGCGCGCGGGCCAGCGGCAAGGCCCTGTCCACATCGCCCAGAGACAGCAAGGACAGCGTCCCGCTTTCCATCAGCTCGGCATTTGTCGGATCATGGGCCAGCGCCTCGGTATAATACCGCGCGGCCTCCGCGTAATCGCTGCTGACAGCGGCGTGCCGCCCAGCCAGATAGGCACCCGCCACCGATTGCGCCTGTACCGGCGATGTCAGGGCGCTGCTGGCCGCAAGCATGGCAACAGCACTCAGCACTAGTCTTATCATTTTGCAACGGCCTCTAATTCTGTTTTCCCAAAGGCTATCAGGTCCAGCGCCAAGCGCAATGGCACAGCCCCTCCATGACGCACCTGTGAGCAAGGCGTTGCGGACAGGAAAAAGGCGGGGTCGCCCCCGCCTTTTTCCCCATCACATGTCAGCCCAATCACATGTTGGGATAGTTCGGTCCGTCGCCGCCCTGCGGCGTGGTCCAGACGATGTTCTGCGTGGGGTCCTTGATGTCACAGGTCTTGCAGTGCACGCAGTTCTGGAAGTTGATCACGAAACGCGGATCCTTGCCGTCTTCCACCACGAATTCATAGACCCCTGCCGGGCAATACCGCGCCGACGGCCCCGCGTATTCGGGCAGGTTGACCTTGACCGGGACATCCGGGTCTTTCAGAGTCAGATGCGCAGGCTGGCTTTCCTCGTGATTGGTAAAGGAGAATGCCACGTTGGTCAGTCGGTCAAAGCTGAGCTTCCCGTCGGGCTTGGGATAGTCGATGGGCTTGTGCTTGGCCGCCTTTTCCGTCGCTTCCGCGTCAGATTTGCCGTGCTTCAGCGTACCCAGCAGTGAAAAGCCGAACGTGTTGCACCACATGTCGAACCCGCCTACGGCGAGGGATGTGGTCAGGCCATACTTGGACCACAGCGGTTTGACGTTACGCACCTTCTTGAGGTCAGCACCAATGGCACCGCCGCGCACGTCGTCTTCGTAGGCGGTCAGCTCATCACCGGACCGGCCTGCCGAGATTGCCGCATAGGCCGCTTCCGCCGCCGCCTTGCCCGACAGCATGGCGTTGTGGTTGCCCTTGATACGCGGCACGTTGACCATGCCGACCGAACAGCCCAGCAGCGCCACGCCCGGTGCCACCATCTTGGGCATCGACTGATAGCCGCCCTCGGTGATCGCCCGCGCGCCATAGGCCACCCGCTTGCCGCCTTCCAGCAACTCCTTGATCATCGGGTGATGTTTGAAGCGCTGGAATTCCATGTAGGGGAACACATGCGGGTTCTTGTAGCCCAGGTGCACAACAAACCCGACATAGACCTGATTGTTATCAAGGTGATAGATGAAAGACCCGCCGCCCGCATTCTTGCCCAGCGGCCAGCCCATCGTGTGTGTCACAGTGCCTTCGCGGTGCTTGGCCGGGTCGATCTCCCAGATTTCCTTCATGCCAAGGCCGTATTTCTGCGGCTCCTTGCCCTCGTCCAGACCGTATTTGGCGATCACCTGTTTCGACAGGCTGCCGCGCACACCTTCGGACAGGAACACGTATTTGCCGTGCAGTTCCATCCCAGGCTCATAGCTGGAGCCGGGTTTGCCATCCGCACCCAAGCCCATTTCCCCGGCGACGACGCCCTTGATCTCACCATTGTCACCGAACACCAGTTCGGAACAGGCCATGCCCGGAAACACCTCGACGCCCAGTTCCTCGGCCTGTTCTGCCATCCAGCGGCAGACGTTGCCCATGGAAACGATGTAATTGCCGTGGTTGTTCATCAGCGGCGGCATGGGCAGGTTCGGCACCCGCAGCTTGCCCGCCTCGCCCAGCATGTAAAAGTTGTCTTCCTTGACCGGCACGGTGACAGGCGCGCCCTTTTCCTTCCAGTCGGGGATCAGCGCATCTAGCCCGCAAGGGTCCAGCACCGCACCTGACAGGATATGCGCGCCCACTTCGGAGCCTTTTTCGAGCACGACGACATTGCAGTCGGCATCCAGTTGTTTCAGCCGGATCGCAGCGGAAAGACCGGCAGGCCCCGCGCCCACGATCACCACGTCATATTCCATTGCTTCGCGTTCGATCTCGGCCATGCTCGGCGCTCCCTCCAGGCAATTAAAAAGGTTTGAAATTGGCTAAACCACGCCAAGCCCCTTTGCAATCCGGACGTGGGGTGAAATTTCGCGCGGATCATCGCGTCACGCAGGGTCAAACGCCCGATACGCGGCCAGGTTCCGAAGGTTTGACGCCGCACCGTTCAGTCCTCTGGGGTGTCACCCATCAGGAAACGCGGCCCTTGCCCACGATCCCCCGCCTTGTCGGCAGGGTTGTAAAGCGCGCAACTGTCCAGGCTGAGACACCCGCACCCGATGCAACTGTCCAGACGATCACGCAGCCTGGTCAACGTGTCGATCCGCTGGTCCAGCGCGGTCTTGAAACCCGCACTGATCTGGGCCCAATCCGCCTTGTTCGGCGTCCGCCCGCCCGGCAGCCGGTCCAGTTCCGCCTTGATCTGGGGCAAGGTAAATCCGAACTGCTGCGCGATCATCACAAAGCTCAGACGCCGCAGATCCGCCCGTTCGAACCTGCGCTGGCCACCCGCGTTGCGCCAGGGCCGGATCAGCCCCTGCGCCTCGTAATAGCGGATGGCAGAGACCGCCAGCCCGGTCCGGTCCGCCAGCGCCCCAATCGACAACCCGTCATTCACCGCCATCTGAAGTCTCTCCGTAAAATACCTTGACCTAAAGTGAGGTTCAGCAATTACGATGAGAAAATCAACATCAAAGGAGACCAAGATGCCTGCAATCCTCGAACATACGAATTTCACCGTGTCCGACCCTGCCGCCACAGCCGCATGGATGGAAAAGCTGTTTGGCTGGCACATCCGCTGGCAGGGCGACGCCATGGCGGGCGGACATACGGTTCATGTCGGCACAGACGATCAATACCTGGCGCTTTACACCCCCGGAACCCCGGCAAATGAAGCCACATCCAGCTACAATCGCGTCGCTGGGCTGAACCATATCGCGGTTGTTGTCGACGACCTGGACGGCACCGAGGACGCCATCAAGGCGCATGGGTTCAAGACCGGAAACCATGCAAACTATGAACCGGGGCGGCGGTTCTATTTCCACGATGATGACGGCATCGAATACGAGGTCGTCGCCTACGACTGACCACCGCTGCCCGCCGATCCTGCGCTGCCCCCTTGCAATCGGCGGCAACTTTGGGTCACTTGGTGTCCAAGCAAAGCAACCTAGGCCGCTCCCGGTATCAACCGGGGTGCGGCCCTCCTTACGTGGACGGACGGCCCATGGAAAAGATCCCGATGACCCGCGCGGGTCACACCGCACTGGAAACCGAACTCAAGCAGCTGAAAAGCGTTGAGCGCCCCGCCATCATCAAGGCGATTGCAGAGGCACGCGAGCATGGCGACCTGTCGGAAAATGCCGAATATCACTCCGCCAAGGAAAAGCAGTCCTTCATCGAAGGCCGCATCAAGGAGCTTGAGGGCGTGATCTCGCTTGCGGATGTGATCGACCCGGCAAAAATGTCCGGCCCGATCAAGTTCGGCGCAACAGTGACGCTGGTTGACGAAGACACGGACGAGGAAAAGACCTATCAGATCGTGGGTGAGTACGAGGCCAAGATCGAAAACGGTCTGCTCAACATCAAATCGCCCATCGCCCGCGCCCTTATCGGCAAGGAAGAAGGCGATTCGGTCGAAGTGCGCACACCGGGGGGCGAAAAATCCTATGAGGTTCTCAAAATCGTCTATGCCTGACCGGGGGCCGCTGCATGACTGATGCGCCCGAATCTCCTGCTGGCACCGAGACGCCCCAGACCGCCAAACCGGCGAGCGGCGGCGCCCGTGTGACCCCCCTGGGGATCTATGACAAGCCCAAGCCCGATGCGATCACCTCGATCGAGGTGATTGCCATCGCGCTGAGCGCTGTCTGGCTCTTGGGGGCAGGTATCTTCTTTGTCTTTGTCAGTTCTGAACCGGAAACAGAGACGGAATCAGGCGGGCTGCGTTTCCTGGTGACCATGCTGGCGATCTTCATGCCGGTTGCGATGATCTGGGTCTCGGCCACGGCGGCACGCGCCAGCCGCGTGATGCGCGAGGAAAGCCAGCGCCTGCAATCGGCCATCGACGCGATCCGCCAGGCCTATATCAGCCAACAGCAGGGCATGCATATGCGCACCGAACCCTCGGTCGCGCGCAAGCTTGATGAAATCGCCGCCGCAGCCCGCAAGACCGAAACCGCCCTGGCGACCTTCCAGTCCCGCCGCGATGAACGTGCGCGCCTGGCCCCCCTTGCCGCCACGCCGCAGCTTGATGATCAGCCGGTGCTGGCACTGGGCACGCAGGCAAGCGACATGGTGCCGCTTCTGTCGACCGATGATTTCATCCGCGCGCTGAACTTCCCCGAAACCGCCGAAGACGAAACCGGTTTCGCCTCGCTGCGTCGGGCCTTGAAGGACCGATCCGCCAAGCAGTTGATCCAGGCCGCCCAGGACGTGCTGACCCTGCTCAGCCAGGATGGCATCTATATGGACGACCTGCGCCCCGACCGGGCGCGCCCCGAGGTCTGGCGCCAATTCGCACAAGGCGCTCGCGGTCGGCCGATTGCGGCGCTCGGCGGCATCCGCGACCGGTCATCCCTGGCGCTGAGCAATGCACGGATGAAACAGGATCCGATCTTTCGCGACGCCGCCCACCATTTTCTGCGCCGCTTTGACAAGACCTTCGCGGCTTTCGAGCCGCAGGCCTCGGATGGAGAGATCTCCGCCCTTGCCGACACCCGCACTGCGCGCGCCTTCATGCTGCTGGGCCGCTGCGCGGGGACTTTCGACTGATCGTTAAGCAGGTTGTTGGGTGCCTTGGGTCCGGCCCTACATCCCGAAACTGCCGTAGGGGATGAACCGCACCATATCCCCCGGTGACACCACTGCCGCTGGTTCGGGCAGTTCCACCAGCCCTTCCGCCCAGCTCAACCCGCTGATCCGTCCCGATCCTTCTGAGGGGAACACCTCGGCCCGACCGTCCCGCATGCGCGCCCGCAGATATTCGCGGCGACCCGCCTTCTTGCGCTTGGAAAACCCGGCAGGCACGTCAAAGCCCGCAGGCAGAGGCCAGCTTTCCCCGGCCAGGACCGCCAACGCGGGCCGCGCAAAGATCAGCGTGCAGACCAAAGCCGCAACCGGATTGCCCGGCAGACCAAAGACAGGCTTGCCCTGCCACATACCCAACGCCAGAGGGCGGCCCGGTTTGACGGCAATCCGCCACAGCCCCATCGCGCCCGCCTCTTCCAGCAGGGCCGATACGTGATCCTCATCCCCGGCAGAGGCGCCGCCGCTGGTCAGGATCACATCAACCTGCCCCGCCGCATCATCGAGCACCCGGCGCAGCGCCACCCTGTCGTCCCCCACTTGCCCCAGATCGACTGGTTGATGGCCAAGGCGCTGCATCAGGGCCAGCAGCATCGGGCGGTTGGCATCGAATATCTGCCCGTCAGAGGCTGCATTCCCCGCTGTCACCAGTTCATCGCCCGTGGAAAGCACGCCGACCCGCAGCGCAGCGCGCACCGCAACCTGTGCCGTTCCCGTTGCCGCCAGCAGGGCCAGATCGGGGGCAGTGATGCGCCGCCCTGCCGTCAGGACAATATCGCCCGCCTGCACATCCTCCCCCGCCTTGCGCGTGTTGGACCCTGCCTTGACCGGCCCCTGAAAAGTCACCTCTTCGCTGTCAATCACCACGTCCTCTTGCAGGACA
Source organism: Sulfitobacter sp. EhC04 (assembly GCF_001650875.1). Lineage (GTDB taxonomy): Bacteria > Pseudomonadota > Alphaproteobacteria > Rhodobacterales > Rhodobacteraceae > Sulfitobacter. The sequence continues at coordinate 58,308 of NZ_LXYI01000001.1, read as the reverse complement.
ACGGTATCGACGCCTTCGGGAAGGGCAGCGCCCGTCAATACGCGGATCGCCTGCCCGGCAGGCACAACGCCGGGGCGGTCCCCCGCTGCGGCACGCCCCTGGGCCAGTTTCATGCGGTGGGTGCCCTCGCCCCGCGCACCGGCAAATCCATAGCCGTCCACTGCTGTGTTGGGCAGCGGCGGGTTTGCCCGCAGGGCCGCAACATCGCCTGCGGCCACGCGGTGCATTGCCTTGTCAAGCTCGACGGTCCGCGCGGGCGTGACCACCTGCATCCGATCCCTCAGGTGCGCCAGAGCCTCCTCCACCGGGGTCCAGTGCACGCCCGGCGGCAGGGCAAAACAATCGTTCCGCAAGGGTGGTGGATCAGCCCGCGCCGCTGCGCGCAGGATGTCCGCCTGCCCCACGCCCAGCGACCAGCCCTCCACCGGGTCGCCTTCATCCAGCAGCGCGCCCAGCGTCTCGGGTGCCAGCCGCGACAGGGCGCGTGCCATGACCCGAACCTGCGCGCGGTCCAGAATCTCGTCCTCCGACCGTGCCGCTGCGACAGTGTCGGAAATGAGCGAGGGGTAAACCTCGACCAGCACCAGCGGCGCATCGCCACGCTGAAACGGGGCCACCCGCAGCGCGTCGCCATAGTGGTCCCGAAGAGATTGCAGGTGTGGTATCCCCAGCAGCGCCTGCGAGCCGACCGATCCGGTTGTATACAGCTTCCAGCCCGGTTGCGACCGGGTCATGTCTGCGTGCTGCTCCACCCCGCGCCGTTCCGGCATACCGTGGCCCTGCCGCTGCGAGCCACGGGCGGGCAGCGTCCCGTCCTCTTGCCCCACCGGACACCCCCAAAACGGCCCCAGGCCCGGAAACCGCGCGTTCAGCGCCCGCGCCACTTCAAACCGGTTGTTGGCATTGTCGGGGCCGTCCTCGATCATCCCGGACAGCAGATGCCAGACGCCCAGCGGATCGTCGGACCCGGTCAGCGCGCGCGCGAACCCCGCCGGATAGGCAAAGGAGAAATCAAACCCAGCGACCACCCGCCGACCCGCCGCCAGTTCCGCGTCGAACAGCGCCCGCAGCGCCGCTATCGCGGCAAAGCGTGTGCGGTGATAATGGCACGCTGGCTCTTCGCCGGGCCGCGCGACGGCGATCCAGATGGAATCGCCCGTGGGTTTTGCTGGTGACGGCTTGGCACGGGCGGACCAGTCGACCACGACAAAGGTATCGAAACCCGTCACAACCCGACCTCGGCCAGGATGAAATCGGCAATGGCGCTTGTGTCGTTCAGGTCAAACACCGGTCGGTCAAGCGCAAGCGGCACATCGCTGGCCACGGCGCGCACGGTCGGGTCCCCCGGCGCGATCAGCGGGTTGCCCGCCTCAGCCCGATGCGCCTCCACCTTGGGGTGGGCGTCACGTTTGTAGCCTTCGATCAGCACCAGATCGACCGGCGACAACCGCGCCAGCAGTTCCTCCAGCGTCGGCTCCGCCTCGTCGCGCAATTCGTGCATCAGCGCAAAGCGATTGCGCGACGCCAGCATCACCTCGGTCGCACCTGCGACGCGGTGGCGATGGCTGTCTTTGCCCTCGTGGTCCACGTCAAAGGAATGGTGAGCGTGTTTGACAGTGGAGACCCGGATGCCCCGCCCCGTGATTTCCGTCACAAGCCGTTCCATCAACCCGGTCTTGCCCGCGTTCTTCCAGCCGACCACCCCGTATAACTTCATAACATTGCCTCGGCCCGCTGCAGGTCTTCGGGTGTGTTGATATTAAAGAACGCCGCCTCATCCGGGAACTGCGCCTCGCGCCCCTCATGACGCCCCGTCCACTGCACGACCTTGCGCACGCCATCTTCAAGTGATGCGCGAAGATCGTCGCGTAACCCCACGGACCACAAGCCAAAAGTCGGATGGCGTGCGCGGCCCCGCTCAAGATCAGGCGTCGCGGCCAGCACCAGCGGCTGCGCCATCCCTTCGCTGGCCAGCAAGAGTTGCGGCACCAGATCGCAGGGAAAGAAAGGCGTATCGGCGGCGGCGGTCACGATCGTATCCGCCCCTTGTTCCGCCGCCCAGTCCAGCCCCGCCAGAACCCCCGCCAGGGGGCCTGCGAAACCCTCAATACTATCGGGCAGAACCGGCAGGCCAAGTGCCGCAAAGCGGGCTGCATCGCCATTGGCATTCAGCGCCAGATCGGCGACCTGCGGCGACAGGCGGTCGATCACCCGGTCCAGCACGCTCTGCCCACCCAACTGTAACAACCCCTTGTCGCCGCCGCCCATGCGCGTCGCCTGCCCGCCTGCCAGGATCACACCGAGAGGTTGCTTCATGTCGAACCTCCGGCCCGTCCCGCCCTGCGCGGTTCCTCCGCGACGGCGGACACATCGGCATCCCGCACCAGCCTGTCCTCACCGCTCAGACAGATGAACCGCCGCCCCTTCAGGCGTCCGATCAGGGTCAGCCCCACCTGGCGGGCAATCTCCACGCCCCAGGCGGTAAAGCCCGAGCGTGAGACCAGCACCGGAATGCCCATCATCGCCGTCTTGATCACCATTTCGGAGGTCAGCCTGCCGGTGGTGTAGAGAATCTTGTCGGCCCCATCGACACCCTCGGACAGCATCCAGCCCGCGATCTTGTCCACCGCGTTGTGACGTCCGACATCTTCCATATAGACCAATGCGCGGTCCCCTTCGCAGAGCACCGTGCCATGGATCGCCCCCGCAGCGAGATACAGGCTGGGCGTCCGGTTGATCCGGGCGGAGAGCGCATAAAGAGCCGAGGTCGTGACCGGAGTCTGCGGCAGATGCACCTTGTCCAGCCCCTCCATCATGTCGCCAAAGACCGTGCCTACCGCACAGCCGGAGGTTCGCGTCTTGCGGCGCATCTTGTCTTCGAAATCGGTTTCGATCGCGGTGCGGACCACCACGGTTTCCAGCTCCTCGTCATAATCCACGCCGGTGATCTCATCACCCATGCGCAGCATCTGCTGATTGCGCAGGAAACCCAGAGCCAGATACTTGGGATAATCCCCGATGGTCATCGCGGTGACGATCTCCTGACGGTTGAGGTAGATGGTCAGCGGGCGCTCCTCCACCACGCGGATGTCGGTCTCGACCCCGTTCTGGTCCGTGCCGCGCACAGCCCGTGTCAAGCGATCCGCCGCAGGATCAGGCGCGATCAGGAAATCAGACAGATCCGGGTTCTGGGCCAATTGTATCCCCTTTTGTAACAGGTTACCTCTGTCTGCATAATCTAGGGGCATCCCATGACCATCACCACCACCAAATCCGCCTATCTGAAGGGCATCGCCGACGGGGCCCCCTTCATTCTGGTGATCATTCCCTTTGCCGCGCTCTTTGGCCTGCTGGCCACCGAAGCGGGTCTTTCGGTGATCGAGGCCTTGTCCTTTTCGGTTGTGGTCATTGCCGGGGCCGCACAGTTCACTGCCCTGCAACTGATGCAGGAAGAGGCACCGACCATCATCGTGTTGGCCTCTGCTCTTGCCGTCAACCTGCGGATGGCGATGTATTCCGCGTCGCTTACCCCCTGGATCGGGGGCGCGCCGCTGTGGCAGCGCGCGCTGGCGGCCTATCTGACAGTTGATCAATCCTATGTCATCGCGACGGCTCAGTATGAAAAGGAGCCGAAGATGACCATTCCCCAGCGGATGGGATATTTCTTTGGCGCGGTCACCCCAATCGTTCCCTTGTGGTACATCTTTACCTTCATCGGGGCCTACCTTGGCGCGCAGGTGCCCGACGGCTGGGCGCTGGATTTTGCAATCCCGATCACTTTTCTCGCGATGATCGCACCGATGTTCCGCACGCTGGCCCATGTTGTTGCGGCCCTCGTTGCCGTTGTTGTCAGCCTTTTCGCGACGGAGGTGCCCTATTCGCTGGGCGTTATCGTCGCCGGATTGATCGGCATGATGGCAGGCGCAGAGGTCGAGCGCTGGCTGAACCGCCGCGCGGGGGGGCCGATATGATCGACAAGACAACCCTCTGGATCGTCATCGTCGGGCTGGGCCTGGGCAGTTTCTTCCTGCGCTTCGTCTTTACTGGCCTCGTCGGGAATCGCGCGATGCCGGAATGGCTGCTGCGTCACCTGCGTTACACGGCTGTGGCCGTGTTGCCAGCACTGGTGGCCCCTCAGGTTCTGTGGCCGAATGCGACCGGGGGCGACATTGACCCCGCGCGGCTGGCGGCAGCGGCGGTCACGCTGTCGGTCGGGGTTCTGACGAAAAACGTCATCGGGGCCATCCTGTCAGGGGCGGCAACGCTATACGGTCTGCTCTATCTGCTGGGATAGACGTTATTGCGCGATGGCAATGCCTGCCTTGACCGCGTCGGTCACATGGCCTTCGTCATCTTCGAAGTAGCGGGTGGTGGTCACGCCAGGACGTTTCGCGATCTGTTCCATGAACTGCGCGGGGTAGAACGTGGTTTCGATATCACCGAAGCCCGGAACCTGTCTGAGCAGAGACGTCGTGGCATTGGCGCAATAGGCACCGGGCACCGCGCCGTTCGCCTGCACCAGCCGCAGGGCCGTTTCCGCCTGTTCGGGTGTCACGACCATTTCCTGGCTGACCACATGGTATGTCTCACGCGCATGGGCGGACTTGTAGGCCTGGATCCAGGATGGCGACATGCCATAAAGCACATCGCCGCGCTCAACGACGCGCGCGTCGCGGAATGAACCCGCAGGGTCAAAGATGACCTGCTGCGAGCCATTGATCAGCAACGCGGTATGACCGCCCTTGCCGGTACGGTTGTTGATCATCGTGAACACGGTGATTTTCTTGGGACCCGGATCGCGGAACGCGGCCGCAGCTACTGCTTCTGGCGGGCTGTCCGGGCTGGTGTCGGCTGCGCAACCGGCAAGTAGGGCGGCACAAACAAGGCCGGTCAACAGGCGTTTCACTGGAAAAATCTCCGATACGGGTAACATTTACCTGGCATCACCGGATGCCAAAGCGCCTTAGCGGATGAAAATCGCCATCAACACCAGAAGCACAATAATGATAATTCCTGTGCGGCTTACAAAGGACATGAAGGATGCAAAGGTCTGTTCCTGCACCTTGGTGTCCATGCTGCCATGTTCGTGATCGGCCATATCAATCGGTCCCTCGTTTCAATCTTTGCGGCTGACTACCCTATTCAAACCGTCCTGTCACGACCTCAAAGCGGCTTGAGGGTCAGGTTGTCGCGGGGCTGTGTTCCGCATCGTTCTCCAGGTCCTGGACCAGTCGAAAGCCGATCCGGTTAGGGGCTGCATCCTTCTCCGCTTTCGGCAGCGCCCGCAGGATCACGTTCAACTGGCTGACATGCTGGATATGCTGCATTTTTCCACCCACGGGATCAGCCCCGTAGAAGGTAATGATATCCGGATCGAAATAGCCCATTCCCACGATCCGCAGCACCCCGGCATCGGCCCCGGTAAAGCCCATTGCGACCTCGTGGTCGCCGTCCAGTTGCTCTTCGAATGTCTTGAGATACAGCACGATACGCTCATAAGCCCATTGCGCGGCGGATTTTTGCGCCATCGGCTTGCCGCCAACCGCTCGTGGCACCTGCTGATCCTGCGCGCGCGCCTCCTCCGGGTCGATATGAACCTCGTAGCGGCGCGGCAGGGCCGCGGCCTCATAGGCTTCGGCGGCGGTCTTGATCTCGTTGTCCATGTCTACACCTTACTCTGGTACACCCAGGCTCCGTCCTGCTGCCGCAGCGAGCGGGTCGCGTGGCCTGTCTGGTAAAGGTGGCTCAGATGCGCGACGGCTTCAACCAGGGCAAGACCATATTCGCCCTCGTCGATCTTGCGCTTGAACAGGGGTGGAAAGCATTCCGACGCGGATTTGGGTGTCTCGATGAAAGCCATCAGACGCTTCAGTGCGCCGTGATGATTCTCGATCAACTGCTCCATCCGTTTGGGCAGGCCGGTAAAGGGCAGCTTGTGTCCGCCCAGCACCAGATGATCGGCCCGCGCCAGCGGGGCCAGCCGTTCGCAGGCCTCTAGCCATTCGCCAATCGGGTCCGCCATAGGTTCGGTCGCATAGACGCCCACGTTCGGGCTGATGGACGGCAATATCTGATCCCCCGCGATCACCAGGTTATCGTCCCTGCTCCAGAACGTCGCATGTTCCGGAGCATGGCCGTTGCCGATATGCACATCCCAGCTGCGTCCGCCCATGACCACGGAATCGTCCTGCCTGATCCGGGTATAGCCCAGCGGCAACGGGTCAACCACATCGGCAAAGTTGAAAGGCCGGTCGTTGGTCCGTTTCTCCAGGAGCTCGCTGTGCATGCCTGACTGGCGGTAAAAGCTCAGCGTTTCTGCCGCGGCCACTTCCTGCGTGTCGAGGGTCAGCATCCGGGCCGTCAGCCAGGCGGTCCGCGTGGTCACCAGCTCGGCACCATGTTCGGTCTGAAACCACCCCGCCAGGCCAATATGATCGGGGTGGTGATGTGTCACCACCACCCGACTAACAGGCTTGCCGCCCAGCGGGCCTGCCAATGTTTCTGCCCAAATGGCCTTGGACTTTTTTGACGAAAACCCGGTGTCGATGATGGTCCAGCTGTCGCCCTCATCCAGCGCATAGATGTTGACGTGATCCAGCTTCATCGGCAGCGGCATCCGCAGCCAGAGCACACCGGGTGCCACCTCGATCGCGGCAGTGCCATGATCGGGGGGCGTTTGCCAGGGATAGCGCAGACCGACGGGTGCAGTATCAGCCATCAGGCGACCAGATCATCGGCTGTGACGGCAAAGAGGTCCGCCTCGCCCGCCTGCGCATGGGTCAGCAAGCCGCCATATTCCGGCATGATCCGCTGGATGTAGAACCGCGCGAGGCGTTCACGCGGCCCGCCCTTGTCAACCATGGCGGCCTTGAGGTGCAGATGGCCCCCCAGCACCCGCGCAAAGGCCCGCAGATAGGGGACCGCACCGGCAAAGCGCGCCTGCATGTTGTCCTGCGCCACCAGCCAGTCGGTCGCCTCGCGCAGGCTTTCGCAGGCCTGCCAGACCGCATCGGCCATGTTGGGAAAGGAATCGCGCGCCAGTTCGATGTCCTCTTCCATCTCGTCCAGCAGCGCGCCCGCCGCCTCGCCGCCATCCATCATCTTGCGGCCCACCAGATCCATCGCCTGAATCCCGTTGGTGCCCTCGTAGATCGCGGTGACCCGCACGTCGCGGGCGAACTGGGCCGCGCCTGTCTCTTCCACAAAGCCCATGCCGCCGTGGACCTGCACACCGGTCTGGGCGACCTCGATCCCCACGTCGGTGCCAAAGGCCTTGGCAATCGGCGTCAGCAGTGCCGCACGCGCTTTCCAGGCGGCATCGCCGGTGGCATTGGTCATGTCGATTGCATGGGCGCAGGACATGGCGATGGCCCGCGCGGTAAAGATGTCGGCCTTCATAGTCGCCAGCATCCGGCGCACATCGGCGTGGTCGATGATCGTGCCCTTGCCGCCCTGCTTGCGTTCCTGCGCATAGGCCAGCGCGTGCTGATAGGCGCCTTCCGCCACGCCCACACCCTGCCCGCCGACACCCAGCCGCGCGTTGTTCATCATGGTGAACATCGCCGCCATGCCGCCCTGTTCTGGCCCGACCAGCCAACCAGTGGCACCGGCGTATTCCATGACAGCGGTGGGCGATCCGTGCAGGCCCAGCTTGTGCTCCAGGCTGACGACCTTCAGATCATTGCGCTTGCCAGGGTTGCCATCGGCATCGGGCAGGAATTTCGGCACCAGAAACAGGCTGATCCCCTTGGTCCCCGCAGGTGCGCCGGGCAGGCGCGCCAGAACCAGATGGCAGACGTTTTCCGCAAAATCATTGTCCCCCCAGGAGATATAGATTTTCTGGCCGGTGATCGCATATGTGCCATCGCCCTTGTCCTCGGCCTTGCTGCTGAGTGCCCCGACATCCGATCCCGCCTGCGGTTCGGTCAGGTTCATCGTGCCGGTCCATTCGCCCGAGATCAGCTTGGGCAGGTACAGTTCCTTGATCGCGTCAGAGGCGTGATGCTCCAGCGCCTCGATCTGGCCCTGGCTCATCAACGGGGCCAGTTGCAGCGACAGGCAGGCCCCGCTCATCATCTCGTTCACGGCGGTGTTCAGGGTCATCGGCAGCCCCATGCCACCATGTTCCGGGTCCGCAGTGATGCCGATCCATCCGCCGTCCGCAATGGCGCGGAACCCCTCGGCAAAACCGGGCGAGGTGCGCACAACGCCGTTTTCCAGCCTGGCCGGATGCAGGTCACCGGGGCGTTGCAATGGTGCCAGTACCGCATCGCACATCTTGCCCGCCTCGGACAGGATGGCACGGGTCACATCCTCTGTCGCCTCCGCGAAACGCTCAGTGGCGCGCAGGGCCTCCATGTCCAGGATTTGTTCGATCAGAAAGGCAAATTCATCTGTGGCTGCTTGGTATGGCATGTCTATCTCTCTTTCGACTGGGGGCGGCGGTGGCTTGGCAACCCCGTCCCCGCCCTGCTAAGGGCAGGTCTGTAATGCAGCCAACATGAAGCGCGGCACCCCGCCCCGCAACCCAAAACGCAGCGTCATCAGCACCCATGGCCGATCAGACAGAAACCCTGAAATTCGACCCGCAAGGAATTGCCAGAGCGGCAGAGCTTTTGTCCTCGGGGCAGCTTGTCGCCTTCCCCACCGAAACGGTCTACGGGCTGGGCGCGGATGCGCGCGACGGGGATGCCGTTGCAAGGGTCTATGCGGCCAAGGGTCGGCCCAGTTTCAACCCGCTGATCGCCCATCTGGCAGATGCCGATCTTGCCCGCAGCTATGTGCAATGGTCCGATATGGCCGAAATACTGGCCACTGCCTTCTGGCCGGGACCGCTGACGCTTGTCCTGCCGCTCAAGCCCGGTCACGGGCTTTCAACCCTGGTGACCGCAGGACTGGACACGGTGGCCCTGCGGGTGCCTGCGCATCCCGCAGCCCGCACCTTGCTGGGAACCTTTGGCGGCCCGGTGGCGGCACCTTCTGCCAATCCATCGGGGCGGATCAGCCCGACCACGGCTGCCCATGTGATGGCAGGTCTTGCAGGGCGCATCGCGGCGGTGCTCGACGATGGCCCCTGCGACGTGGGTCTGGAAAGCACCATTGTCGGCCTGGACAGCGCCACCCCTACCCTGTTGCGTGCGGGTGGCCTGCCGCAAGAAGCGGTGGAGGCGGCCCTTGGCGTACCGCTGTCCATTGTGAGCGGCGCAGACGTGATCGCCCCCGGACAACTTGCCTCGCACTACGCACCGCGCGGGCGGGTGCGGCTGAATGCCACTTCGGCGCAGGCAGAAGAGGTGATGCTGGGATTCGGCCCGGTAGAAGGGGTGTTGAACCTGTCCCGCAGCGGTGATCTGGTTGAGGCGGCAAGCCATCTGTTCGACCACCTGCACCGGCTCGATGCGATGGAACGCCCCATTGCGGTGGCCCCCATCCCCGATCGCGGGCTGGGCCGTGCCATCAATGACAGGTTGCGCCGCGCCGCCGCGCCGCGCTGAGGCTCAGGCCCTGCCAGCCGTTGCAGACAGGCCCAGCGGATCGACCCCCAGCGATTCCAACGCCGCCGTCCATTTGCGCTCGTCCGGCAGGTCGAACACCGTCTCCGGCGTCGCCTCGCAGGTCAGCCAGCCATTCTGGGCAATCTCACCCTCCAGTTGATCAGGCCCCCAGCCCGCATAGCCCAGCATCAATTGCGCCTTTTCGGGGCCCTTGCCTGCCGCAATGTCCTCCAGCACATCGAGGGTGGCTGTTACGGCAAATGCACCAGCGATGTTCATGGTCTGCATGGCAGAGCGGTATTCCGGCGAATGCAGCACGAAACCGCGCCCGGTTTCCACCGGTCCGCCGATATGCACCCGCAGGTCGAACTGCGCAGGCGCGGTCGGTGTCTCTATCTGGTCCAGCACATCCGACAATACCAGGTCCTCTGCGGGCTTGTTGATGATCAGCCCCATCGCCCCCTTGTCGGAATGATCCGCGACAAAGATCACCGCATGGGCAAACCGCGGATCGCCCATACCGGGCATCGCAACAAGAAGTTTTCCGGTCAGGTTCATCGGCTACGGCACATCATTGAAGGTAAATTCACCTTCCACGATGCCCAAGCTGTCGCGCTCTGGCAAGGGGCCGGGCAAAAATGATAAGTCCACTACGCGAAACATGGCTGAAGCAAACGTGACTTGGCAGGCGCGCGCGCTTGGGTCATTGAATGGGCATGATCAAGCAACTCGTATCCGCGCTGGCCCTTTGCCTGGCAACCGCTCTGCCTGGGGTCGCCCAGACTGGCATCGGCACACCCGTCACGGCAGAAATCCTGCCCGGCTGGGTCAAAGCGGACGGGACCCGGATCGCTGCGATCAAGTTCAAATTGGCACCGGGCTGGAAGACCTACTGGCGCGCGCCCGGCGATGCAGGCATTCCGCCGCAGTTCGATTGGTCGCGTTCGGACAATTTGCGCGGCGTCGGGATCACCTGGCCCGCACCGAAAGTGTTCCGCGAAGGCGGGGTGCGCACCATCGGGTACAAGGACGAACTGGTGCTGCCGATCACCCTTGCCCCGCGCCAGACTGGCAAACCGATGCGCCTGACTGCGACACTGGATTTCGGCGTGTGCAGCGACATCTGCGTGCCGCAGCAGTTGGAAGTCTCTGCCCTGCTGGACAGCACCGACCGCACACCGACACCGGCCATTGCCGCAGCCCTTGCCGCACGGGCCTATTCGGGGTCGGAGGCGGGCGTCCGGTCCGCCACCTGTAGCCTGCGGCCAACAGCAAACGGGCTCACGATCGAGACCCGGCTGGACATGCCCCCGGCTGGCAGGCGCGAACTGGTGGTCATCGAACCCGGCCAGCCCGGCCTCTGGGCAGGCGAGATGAACAGCAAACGGTCCGGGGGAACGCTGACGGCAACGGGCGACTTGTCCGCAATGTCAGGGGGTGCCGTAGCGATCGACAGATCGGCCATCACCATCACCGTTCTGGGCGACAACCGGGCCATCGAAATTCGCGGCTGCACGCCCGGCTAGGTGAGCGGCTTCGCCCGCCTGCTCGACATGACATAAAATAGCGCGCCCGCAATATAGCCTGCCAGCGCGATCGCCCCGGCCCCGATCACGAACAGCAGCAAGGCCCCCGGTAGCCCCGACATGGCAAAAGGCACCAGCCCAGCGATCACGGGCTGCACGCCGCCTTGCCAGACCGCCCAGCCCAGCGTCAGGCCACCCCAAGCCAGAACCAGTGCCCAAAGCGCGACCAACCACAGCCGCAGGCTGCGCAGGGGGGCACGCAGGCCGCGCCGCATCGCGGTCACCTGCAGCGCCACATCTTGCTGCGCCGCCACCAATGCAGGCACCACCAGCAGCACCAGCATCATGCCAAAACCCAAGCCATAGACCAGTGTGATCACCGTGGGCTTGAGGAATTGCGCCTGCTGGCTTTGTTCATAAAGCAGCGGCGCCATGCCCAGCACCGTGGTCAGCGTGGTCAGCATCACGGGCCGCAGCCGGTCCGCCGCGCCGTCGATGATCGAAGGGACCAGACCGCGCGTTTCGGCGTATTCGTCGATGGTCGTCACCAACACGATGGAATCGTTGATGATGATTCCGGTCATGCCCAACAGCCCGACCACCGTGAACATGCTCAGCGGCACGTCCCACAGCGCGTGACCATAGATGGCACCGACCAGACCGAAGGGGATGATCGCCATCACCACCAGGGGCCGCGTCCAGCTGCCGAATATCCACGCCAGCACCAGGTAGATACCCGTCAGGACCAGAATCAACCCGGTCAGCGCATCACTGAGGAAATCGCTTTCCTGTTCGCTCCGACCGGACAGGCGAAACTCGACCTGCTGTTCCGACGCGATGCGCGGCAGGATGTCGTCCTGCAAGGCCTGCTGGATCTCTGTTGCGCGGGCGGCGTCGTCTTCCGAGATATCGCCAGTGACAGAAATCAGCCTGATGCCGTTCTCGCGCCGCACCGTGCTGAAACCGGTCCGCCGTTCCACGCTGACGATATCTGCCAGCGGCACATAAAGCCCCTCCGGCGTGCGCATCTGGGTTCGGTCCAGAAAATCCGCCGTCAGCTCACCCTCGGGCAGTTCGACCCGGATCGCGGCAGAGCGTGGGCCATCGGGATAGGTCGCCGCCTCGATCCCGGCGAGGCGATTGCGCAGCGCGCGCCCCAGCGTGTCGATGGTAAAGCCCAGCGCCTGCCCCTGCGGCGTCAGATCGAGGATCAGTTCTTCCTTGTCATAGGCCAGGTTGTCCTCGACCGCGCTGACCTCCGGATAGCGGCGCAATGCGTTTTTCAGGTCTTCCGCCGCGGCCTTGAGCGTATCGGTGCTGGCACCGTAAAACTGGACATCCAGCGCATCGCCCCCCGGACCTGACCGCCAGCCGCGAAAGCTGACAGTCTCGGCCAGCGGATGGTTCACCACGCGGTCCTGCAACTCCCCCACGAAGGCAAAGCTGGAGTAGGGGCGCAGATCGGCGTCGATCAATTCGATGGAAATGCCACCCAGAAGGTCAGCATCCTTGTTGTCGGCACCGGCCAGACCACGCCCCGAAGTGGCCCCGACCTGGGCCATCACGTATGCCAGCGGATTTGCCCCGTAGCGATCGGCATATTCCGCGCCCAGTTCTTCGGTTGCGCGCTGCATCTCGCGCATCATCTCGATGGTATCGGCGCGGCTGGCCCCCTCTGCCATGGCGAAACTCCCCGACACGGACCCCTGTTCGGGCGAATTGAAGAACCGCCATTGCACCGATCCGTTGATGAACAACGTGATCTGCGACGCCAGTACCACAACCACACCCGCCAGCACGACATAGCGGGCCGCGATCACCCCGGCCATGAAGGGGCGGAAAGCCCGGTCGCGCATGAACTCGAACCCGCGATTCACCACCCGGCTGGGCAGATCGTACCAATGCTCCCTGGCCGCCGCACGCATCGCATGGGCCATGTGGTTGGGCAGGATCAGGAAACACTCGACCAGTGACGCGGCCAGCACGGCAATCACGGTAAAGGGAATGTCCTGGATCATATCGCCGAACCGTCCCCCTACGACCACCAACCCATAAAAGGCGATGATCGTCGTCAAGGTGGCGGCGAAAACCGGCATCGCCATCCGTCGCGCTGCGTTCTCCGCAGCCTGAAGGGCACCTTCCCCGGCCCTGTAGCGCTGGTCGGCGTATTCGCCCACCACGATGGCATCATCCACCACGATACCCAGCGTGATGATCAGCCCGAAAAGCGAGATCATGTTGAAGGTCAACCCGGCCGCATACATCAGCGCAATCGCCGCCCCCATGGCGACGGGAATACCCGCCGCCACCCAAAAGGCAGTGCGCGCGTTCAAAAACAGGAACAGCAGCAAGACAACCAGCCCCAGCCCCATCAACCCATTGTCGATCAACAGGTCCAGCCGCCCGGTGATCGCCTCGGCACGGGTGCGGATCAGATCGACGGAGACATTCGCAGGCAGGCTGGCGGCCAGTTCAGCCGCCACATCCTCGACCGTGGCCTGGATGCCGATGGCATCGCCCCCGTCAGACCGGTCCACCCGGACCGTGACAGCCGGATTGGGACCGACAAAGTAGGATTGCATCCGGTCGACCCCTTCGCTGCGCACGCTGGCCACATCGCCGACGGTCAACTTGGACCCATCTGCGTTGGAGCGCAGGACGATCCCGGCAATCTCCTGTGCGCTGCGCTTGGCCGTGCCGGTGCGGACCCGTGCATTGGCGCCCGTGACATCCCCGGCCGGATCGGCATCGACCTCGGAGGCGATGGCGGCGGCGATGTCGGCCATGGTGATGTCAAAGGCGATCAGTTTGGCAGAGGGCACCTCGACCAGTGTCTGAGGTGCCGCGATCCCCTGGATCGAGGTGCGGGTGACGCCACGGGCAAACAGCCGGGTCACGAATTCATCGGCAAAACGGCCAAGCTGCTCAGGCGCGATGGGGCCGGTGATGACCACATCGGTCACCCGGTCGCGCCAGGCACCACGCCGCACGTTGGGGTCTTCGGCCTCTTCCGGCAGGGTGGTGATGGCATCCACCGCCGTCTGTACGTCCGTGGCCGCGCGCGCCATGTCCCAGCCGGGCTCGAAATCCAGCGCGACAGTCCCGCGCCCTTCACGCGATGTGCTTTCCGAGCTTTCGACACCCTCGACCGCCAGCAAAGCAGGTTCCAGCACCTGCACAATGGCCGCATCCACATCTTCGGCACCGGCACCATCCCAGACAGTCGTCACCGTGACGTTATCGACGATCACATCGGGAAAGAACTGCGCCCGCATGTTCGGCGCAGCAGCGGCCCCCGCAACCAAAAGCAGCACCAGCAGCAGGTTCGCCGCCGTGCGGTGCCGCACGAAATAGGACAGGATCCCGCCCGCCTTGCCAGAGATCGCGCGGGCCATGACCTAGCCTCCCATCCGGCTTTCCAGCCGGGCAACCATACCGGCAGGCACGCGCGGCTCTGACAGCCGTGCCAGAACCCTTTCCTTAGCCTCCTGCGGCATCGCGTTGCTGGCCTCGACAAAGGCAACCAGCCGCGCGCGGCGTTCCTCGGTCAGTTCCAGCATATCCGCTTCTTCATCCGGCTGCGGTTGCGGCCGGACCCGGTCAAGTGGCCTGACCGCAATGCCGGCACCCAACAGGGGCGAGCGTTCGCGCACGACCCGGCGACCCTCGACCGGCCCCCGGACCAGCACGTCGTCCCCCTGGCGGCGCAACAATTCCACCGACACCTGTTCCAGCCGGTCGCCCTCGCCCAGCACCAGCACGCTTTCACCGGAATCCAGCGCGGACGATGGCAACAGCACCACGTTCTGCAGCACCGGCTCTTCCACCCGGACAGTGACGAAATCGCCGGTCTTGAACCCTGCAGCGCTGTCCAGGGTGGCAAAGATCAGACGCCCGGTCGCACCCTCGCCCGCTGCGGCGCTGGCCCGGCTGATCCGGCCCCGCGCCTCCAGGTCTACACCTGCCACGTCCAGCGTTACGGTCACATCGGCGCGGATCAACCGGCCCTGATCGTCCAGCAAACGCGCGTATTGCGCCGTGGACAGGCGAAACGACACCTCCAGATCATCCGGGTCGATCAACTGGGCCAACTGCTCATTGGCAGAGGCCAGACGCCCCACCACCACGGATGTGGCCGAAAGGGTGCCGGAAAACGGTGCTTCGATCGTCGTGTCGGCAAGGCGGCGCTCTGCCTCTGCCAGCGCGATCCTGGCCCGTTGCAGGCTGGTCGCGGATTGATCCACCCGCGCCTCTGCCGCCGCTGCGGCCTGGCGGGAGGAGATCACCGCCAACCGGGCGGTCGATGCGGCCAGTTCGGCAGTTTCCGTCGCTGTCGCGGTGCTGACGCCGCGCTCGCCCAGGTCCTGTTGCCGGTCAAAGGCGCGGTCGCGCAGGGCCGCCTGTTCTTCGGCAGCGGTCAGTGAATCCCGTGCCAGCACCAACGCCCGTTCCGCATCGCGCTGCTCGGCTTGCGCATCAGCAATATCACTGGCCGCCCGGTCCACTGCCGCCTGCGCATCGCTGGGGTCCAGCCGCACCAGAACCTGCCCGGCCTCCACCACGCCGCCATCCTCGAAATCTTCGGCCAGCTCAATGACCCGCCCGCCGACAGCCGCCCGCAGTTCAAGCAGTCGGCGGCTTTGGACCTCGCCAAAGGTTTCCAGCACCGGGGCGATATCGGTCGCTTCGGCCACCATGACATTGACGGAAAACACCCGTTCACGCGCGGGCGGTGCCTTGGTTTCCTGCGACAGCCGCTCCTGCAGCGCGCTGCCGACCAGATAGACCGCAAACACCAACAGCCCCAGCGTCGCCGCCGCGAGGAAGAGGCCGATCATACTCTGTCTGAGAAACCGCATGCAGGTCCGATCCGAAAATTGACTGAGACGAGAGACTTATATCCTAAAGCGCCCCGCCTTAAACTTGAATCTCCAATACCCTGTCGCGCTGCGCGCTCTCGGGACATTGGCGATGTGATCTGCTTCAGGTCAAAGGCGGGACACTGTAGTTCACAGCCGAAAAATACAATTCACAACCCTGATACGCGGTGGCGAACCCTTTCCGTCGCCACCAAGGGAAATAAACCGAAGCAGGTCAGTTTTGCTTGCCGAACAGCCCGCCAAGCGCGCGTTTGATGATGCCGCGCACCTTGGGGCGCCTCGACGGGGCAAAGGGCAAGGGGCGGCACACTTCCATGGCCGCCACACCGACACGGGCGGTCAGCGCCCCATTGACCAGCCCCTCGCCAAAGCGGCGGCTGAGCTTGCCCAGCAGTGATCCGCCCAGGATCGGTTCCAGCATGTCGTCGCCCACCGCGACCGCACCCGTCGCCACAAGGTGCGACAGTACCGCGCGGGTCAGCCGCCATGACCCGAAGAAACCCGAACGCCCGCCGTAGATTTCGGCAATCCGCCGGATCATCCGCAGGTTCGATGTCAGCGCCGCCGCCACATCGGCCAGTGCCAGCGGCACCAGCGCCGTCACGGTCGCCACCTGCCGTGCCGCCGCCTCGACCTCGCGGCTGGCGGCAATGTCGAGCGGGCCAAGCAGTTCTGTCTCCGTCAGACCCAGCAGCCCCTGCGCGTCCAGTTGATCGCCCCGCAATTCGGCCAGCCTGTCCCGGCCCCAGCGGGTGTCCTCGCGGCCCTTGTAGAGCGCGACCATCCGGTCGGTCACCGCCCGCGCGGCAGACAGGTCAGCCTGGGCCAGCGCCTCTGCCGCATCGTGGCGCAACCCGTCCAGCCGGGCCAGACGGCCAAAGGCGGCCATCTCGCGCAGGCAGAGCAGTGACAGCACCAAAAGGAAGGCCGCGACCAGCACTGTCATCGCCCAGCCCAGCAGCGGGTATTGCGCCATCAACCCGGTGATGAAGCTCCATGCCGCGATGGACACGGCCGCCCCCACCAGCGCCGTCGCCAGCCACCAGAACAGGCGCACCAGCAGCGAGGGACGGCGCGCAGCAAGCTGGGCTGCGATCTGCATCGCCTGACCTTGCGGTGCCGGGTCCGCCAGGTCCGGCACCGGGGGCGCTGCGGCCACCTGCGGACGCGGTGCCGTGTCTTCGTCAAGGTCAAACAGAACAGGGCCTCTGGCCATCACATTGCCTCCTGTTGCCAGTCGTATCGAATGTCGGGCAGGCCCTCGTCATTGGCCTCGCCCCCTGTCCGCAACACTTCGCGGAAACCATGCCGCAGATAGAACCGCTGCGCACCGGTATTGGTCTGAAACGTCCAGAGCGTCAGTTCCGGTGCCGCGGCCTGCGCCTGCCGCAGCAGATCGCTGCCAATACCGCGCCCCCGTGCCGCCCGCGCAACGTATAGCGCATGCAGTTGGGCGTCGTCGCGGGCGGCAAAACCCACGACCTGATCCGTCTTCTCGGCCAGGGTCACCCAACCGAGGTCGATCATGTCTGCCGCATGGGCCAGATCCTGCGCCCGGCTGTGGATGCGCGGCATCCAGGGGGTGGTGTCCACGAACTCGGACAGGATCATGCCCACCGCGCCTGCATCCACGGGCCGGGCCGGGCGCAGCCGGATCACAGCCGATCCCCGAACAGGAATTCCGCCGCCCGGTCCAGCCGGATATGCGGCGGCCCGTCGCCGGGCCGCAACGCCAGCGGAGCAGGTGCAAAGCGCATGATCTGGTAATCCTGATCCAGCCAGGTCTCTGCCCCGCTGCGCGCAGGCGTCAGCAGATGCGCAGGGTCCGACGGCAGGTCACCGGGGTAGAAGGCCGCCTCCTTCCCGGTCTCCAGCAAGGTGCCGCGCACCACGCCCAGATCCTCGCCCTGATGTTTCATCATGTCTTCGGTTGTGGCCCGCAGCGAAGCGATGGCCATGGCCGCCGTCCCCGCGCCCGCATATTGCGCCCGGTCACGCGCCTCCCGGGTCAGCGCCTCCATGATCGCGGTCAGCTTGAGGTGCTGGCTGTGATGCAGATGATCCGCCTTGGTTGCCGCAAAAAGGATTTTCTCAACCCGCTTGCCGCCCAGCAAACTGCTCAGGAACCGGTTGCGGCCCGGCCTGAACGCCCCCAGCGTCTCGCCCATGGCGCTGCGCAGGTCCTCGACCGCCTGTGGCCCCTGATGGATCGCCCCCAGCGCATCCACCAGCACGATCTGCCGGTCGATGCGCGCGAAATGATCCCGGAAAAAGGGCCGCACCACGCGGGATTTGTAAGCCTCGAACCGGCGCGCCATCTCGCGGTGAAGCGAACCGCGCGCCGATGCCCCCTCTGCCGGGATCGGCGCGAATGTGAGCACCGGACTGCCCGCAAGATCACCGGGCAGCAGGAACCTCCCCGGCGTGCAGTCGGAAAACCCTGCCGCGCGGGCCTGGGTCAGATAATCGGAAAAAAGCCGCGCCAGATCCTGCGCCAGCGGCTCGTCATGTTTGCTTTCGGAGTCGACGTTGCGCAGACGCGCCATGAATTCCGCCGCCGAAGGCCGCGCCGCGATCCGCTCCAGCGTCTCGCGCGACCAATCCTCGAAACTGCGCTCCATCAGACCGAGGTCCAGCAGCCATTCGCCGGGATAATCGACGATATCCAGATGCACGGTGCGCGGCCCCTGCAACCCTGCCAACAAGCCGGTGGGCCGCACCTTGAGCGACAGGCGCAGTTCCGAAATCGCGCGGGTGCTGTCGGGCCAATGGGGGGCTGGTCCGGTCAGTGCCGCCAGATGATTCTCATAATCGAAGCGTGGCACGGTATCGTCGGGCTGGGGCTGCAGGAATGCGGCTTCGATCCGCCCCTCCCGCGCGGCGACAAGGCCGGGCATGCGGCCACGGTCCAGCAGGTTCGCCACCAGCGAGGTGATAAAGACCGTCTTGCCGGACCGCGCCAGCCCGGTCACACCCAGCCGGATAACGGGCTCCATGAACGTCTCCGACACCGTGTCCTGCACATTTTCGACCTGACGCCAGATGCCGTCCGCGATCCGCCCGATGACCAATGCCTTGCCCGTCCCTTGATTGCTGGTCACAACATAGGGACGCGAGGCGGGGATTGCCAGATGGCCACCGCCCCGCTAAAGCGCGGCCATGCCCCGTTATGCCCTGAAAATCGAATACCACGGCGCGCCCTTTGTCGGCTGGCAAAGACAGACCAACCTGTCCTCGGTTCAGGGCGCGATCGAGACGGCTCTGGCCCGGCTGGAACCGCGCGCGCACAACATTGTCGCCGCCGGGCGCACCGACGCAGGCGTGCATGCGCTGGCGCAGGTGGCGCATTGCGACATGGAGGGTGACTGGGACCCTTTCCGCCTGTCGGAGGCGCTGAACTATCACCTGAAGCCGCAGCCCGTCGCGATCATTGATTGCCGGGCCGTGCCGGATGATTTTCACGCGCGCTTTTCAGCGCTGGAACGACGCTATCTGTTCCGCATCCTGTCGCGCCGCGCGCCTGCCACCCACAGTGCCGGTCTGGTCTGGCAGATCAAGCACCGGCTGGATATTGACGCCATGCAAGAAGCGGCAGGGATTCTGCTTGGAAAGCATGACTTTAGCACCTTTCGTTCAACCGTCTGCCAGGCTGACAGCCCGGTCAAGACGCTGGATCACCTGACCATTTCCCTTGTCGAGGCCCCCGGCGGCACGGAATATCATTTCGACGTGCGCGCCCGGTCGTTCCTGCACAACCAGGTCCGCAGCTTTGTCGGCTCGCTGGAGCGGGTCGGCACCGGGTCATGGCAACCGCAGGACATGCAGGTGGCACTGGATGCCCGCGACCGCGCCGCCTGCGGGCCGGTCTGCCCGCCGCAGGGGCTCTACCTCGCCCACGTCGGCTACCCAGACGATCCCTTCGCCTGAAGCGGTGCCAGACTTTTCAAAAAGTCTGGGCCGATTTTTTCAAAAAAATCGTCGCGTTGCACGAGGATGTTCATCCCAGGGCTTTCCATGTGCCATGGTGAATTCCTGCCACATCCTGCCGCTCGAACCCGTGGTGTCCAAAGAAATCCCGCTGCGCCTGGATCAGGTTCGCCGTCCCCCGTCCCCGGCGCATCGTGTCATACCACGCCAGCCCCGCAGAGAGCGCAGGCAACGCCACGCCCATGGAGACCGCAGCCACCAGCACCCGCCGCAATGCCGGGATCGCCGCCTGCAACTGCAAGCGGATCGCGGGGGCCAGGATCAGATGGCCCTGGGGAAAATCACCGCGAAAAGCTGACGCGAGGTCATCCAGCAAGGCAGAGCGGATGATGCAACCCGCTCTCCAGATCTCTGAAATCCGGGCCAGATCCAGCTGCCAGTCAAATTCTTCGGATGCAGCGGACAGGATGCGAAACCCCTGCGCGTGCGACAGGATGCGCCCCGCCAGCAGCGCCAGTTCCAGGTCTGCATCAGAAGGCATCTGCGCTGTCAGCGCACCCATCGGCAGCATCGGCTCCGCCGCCTCGCGTGTGTCCTTTTCAGCAGACCAGCCACGCGCGCCGACCGCCGCCTCGATGGTGCTGGCGGATTGTCCCATCTTCAGGGCTTCGATCAGGGTCCAGCGCCCGGTGCCTTTTTGACCCGCCCGGTCGCGGATCACGTCGACCATCGGCTGGCCTGTATCCTTGTCGGTGGAGGACAGCACGGTTGCGGACACATCCATAAGATAGGATTTCAGCGGCCCCTCCCGCCAGCCGTGAAACATTGCGCCGATGGCGGGTGCCGATTTTCCTGATCCATCGCGCAGCAACCCGTAAACCTCTGCGATCATTTGCATATCGGCGTATTCGATGCCATTGTGAACGGTCTTGACGAAATGGCCCGCCCCGTCAGGGCCAAGGTGCGCAACGCAGGGTTCACCTTCGAATCTTGCCGCAATCGCCTCCAGCATCGGTTGCAATTGGGTCCAGGAATGGTCGGTGCCGCCCACCATCATCGAAGGGCCGTGGCGCGCGCCCTCTTCTCCGCCCGACACGCCCATGCCGACAAAATGCAGCCCCTTGTCCGTCAGAGCAGCCGACCGCCTGCGGGTGTCGTTGAAATCGGCATTCCCGCCGTCGATTATGGTATCGCCCGGTTCCAGCAGGGGGGTGATCTGGGCAATCATGGCATCCATTGGCGCGCCTGACGGGATCATGAACAGGATCGACCGCGGCGTGGCAAGCGTGGCGACGAAATCGGCCAAGGTCGATGTGCCGACAAGGCGATCTGCCAACGGACCTGCTTCCACCAGGAACGGGTCGATCCATTCCGCCTCCCGGTTCGACACCGCGACGGTGAATCCGCTCTGTGCCAGGTTCAAGGCCAGCGCCGAACCCATTGTCCCCAAACCGAAAACACCTATATCTGCAATGGCGGTCATGATTGCTCCCTTGATTGCCTGTCCGCAGAGTGGTCGCTGGACCCGCCCGGTGCAAGCCAACAGATTGGATTTGCCTTTGGGCGGCAAATAAGTTATCCACAGGCAGCTACAAGACAGTGATAATAATAAGAAATTAACAGGCCAGACACATGATGCACAGCTTACGCCTAGCCTGGGCCGAGATGGTCCTACCGATCCTGAAACGTCCCAAGCGTTTGCAGGTTGCTGCGTTGTGTTTTCGCGACACGCCAGAGGGCAAGCGCGTGCTGCTCATCACCAGCCGCGATACCGGTCGCTGGATCGTGCCCAAGGGCTGGCCGATCGACGGGCTTGACGGCCCCGGTGCCGCGCTTCAGGAAGCCTGGGAAGAGGCCGGCGTGTCCGAGGCCGACATCGAAAGCGAACCGATGGGGTTCTACGACTATGCCAAGGGCCTGGGCGAGGGCCTGACCGTTCCGGTCGAGGCTCAGGTCTATCTGACCCGTGTCCGGGACCTGAGTGAGGACTATCCCGAAGCCGGTGAGCGCAAGCGTGCCTGGTTCGCCCCTGAAGATGCCGCAAACCTGGTGGACGAGCCCGATCTGCAGGCTATTCTGCGCGCTCTGTAAAGGTGTCCGGCCCGACAGGGCGCTTGCGCGCGCTGCCCTGATATGCCAACCCGTGCCACCAATCGAAACGTGACCGGGGGAACCGTCGGGAATGAGCACCGGACCGCAGGGCAGCCAGTGGAAGACACTGGATACCGACCTTAATCGGATTTCGCAGGTCGAGCAGGCCACGGCCTATGTGTCGCGGCCCTTGGTGGCGCCGGGGATCGCGCTGGCCTTCATGGTGGTGGCGGGTGTCCTGGCGGCGGTCTTTTTCGGCCAGACACCGACCAGTTTCGTGGTGATCGCTGCTGCCGTCTTCGGCGCCTATATGGCGGTGAACATCGGGGCAAATGATGTTGCCAACAACATGGGCCCGGCGGTTGGCGCGAATGCCCTGACCATGGGCGGGGCCATTCTGATTGCCGCCCTGTGCGAAAGCGCCGGTGCCTTGCTGGCAGGGGGCGACGTGGTCTCCACCATCTCCAAGGGCATCATCGACCCTGCTTCGATCGCCGATACTCGGATCTTCATCCTGGCGATGATGGCGGCGCTGATCTCCTCTGCGCTTTGGGTCAATCTGGCCACATGGGTCGGCGCGCCCGTGTCCACCACGCACTCTGTCGTGGGCGGCGTCATGGGCGCAGGCATCGCCGCGGCGGGGCTGGCGGCGGTGAACTGGCCGTCGATGGGTATGATCGCGGCAAGCTGGGTGATCTCGCCGGTCCTGGGCGGGGCCGTGGCCGCGGGGTTCCTGGCTTTCATCAAGGCGCGGATTCTCTATCAGGAGGACAAGATCGCCGCCGCACGCACCTGGGTGCCGGTGCTTGTCGGCATCATGGCGGGCGTCTTTGCCACTTACCTCGCGCTCAAGGGATTGAAAAAGATCATCTCCATCGACATGACCGCGGCGCTGATCATCGGCCTGCTGGTTGGTCTGGTCACCTATGCCATTTCCGCACCGCTGATCAGGCGCAAGTCGGAAGGGATGGAAAACCGCAACAAGTCCGTGAAGGTGCTGTTCGGCCTGCCGCTGGTCTTTTCGGCGGCCCTGCTCAGCTTTGCCCACGGTGCCAATGACGTGGCCAATGCAGTCGGGCCCCTGGCGGCCATCGTCCATGCCACCGAATTCGGCAGTTTCGAGGCCAAGGTCATCATCCCGCTTTGGGTCATGATCATCGGTGCCTTTGGCATTTCCTTCGGGTTGTTCCTGTTCGGGCCAAAGTTGATCCGCATGGTCGGCAGCCAGATCACCAAGCTGAACCCGATGCGCGCCTATTGCATTGCGCTGTCGGCGGCGATCACGGTGATCATCGCATCCTGGCTGGGCCTGCCGGTCAGTTCGACCCATATTGCCGTCGGCGGCGTCTTTGGGGTCGGGTTCTACCGCGAATGGCATATGGAACGGCGGCTGCGCAGACCGGATGTGGCTGTGGGCACCGTGAAACGCATCGCGCCCGAGGAACGCCGCCGCCGCAAGCTGGTGCGCCGGTCGCACTTCATGACCATCGTCGCGGCCTGGGTGATAACTGTACCTGCGGCGGCCACCATCTCCGCGCTGGTTTTCCTGGTCCTGAATTTCGTGACAAACTGACCGCCGCCAAAGGGCGGGATTAAGTCTAGCCCCGCGCGCGGGTTCGTTTCAGCTCGGCCCGTAATGCGGCGGCAGGCAGGTTGGGCAGACCCTGACCTGCCATTTCGGCGGTTTCGATCAGGTCGGCCACCAGTTGCGCAATCGGAGTTCTGCACCCCAGTTCCGCCCCCATGCGGATGACTTCACCCTGCAGCGCGTCGATCTCTGTCAGGCGGTGCGCCATCAGGTCATAGGACATGGAAGTGCGGGCCTGATCGTCGATCGTCAGCATCTGTGCGGCCACCCGCGTAAACAGCGGCGTGGGCAGGCGAAAGATCCAGGGAACCGCGCCCACGGAAACCGGGGTTGTCGATACAGGCGACACCCCCTTGGCACGCAGCACCGCCAGCGCCTCTGCCCATTGATCGGCCATCAGTCGCCGCCAGCCCCTGTCCTGCAATTGCATCTTCAGGGGCAGGCCACTGAGTGCATTCAGCGCGTTGTTGAGGTTGATCAGGAACTTGCCCCATTGCACTGCTTCGATATCGCGGCTTTCCACAACCCGCAGGTAAGGCACGCTGAGCACCTCGCCCAGATCATCCGGCCCGGCGCCGATGACGATATCGCCGCTGGTCGCGCGATGATAGCCGCCCTGCCCCATCGGCACCACGTTGAACGGCAACATCCCCGCCCGCAGATCGCGGCCCGGCAGGATGCTGTGCAGCGTCATCGCATTGGTCACACCGTTCTGAAGGCTGACAACAGGGCATTTCGCAGGCGCATGACGGTCGATCAGCCGCGCCATCTGGGCGGTGCTGCCCGATTTGACGGCGACAAGGATCAGATCGGCACCGGACAGGCAGGCGGGGTCTTCCGACAGGGTCATCCTGTCGCCACTGACCTTTTGCGCCATGCCGTCGAAATCCGTCAGGGTCAGCCCGTGGGTATGTATCTCCGCCGCGACCCGTGGCCGGAGCAGCAGGGTCACCTGTGCCCCCGCCGCCGCCAGCAGCCCCCCCACAAAACAACCGATAGACCCAGCACCGGCGATCACGATATGCGGGTCTGCGCGCATCGCGGTCCTATCGGCCCAGACAGTGGCGCATCACGGCCTTTTGGGCATGCAACCGATTCTCAGCCTCGTCGAAGATTACGGAATGCGGGCCGTCCATGACGGCGCTGGTCGCCTCGTCCTCGCGGTGGGCGGGCAGGCAATGCATGAACAGGGCATCCTCCTTGGCCCGTGCCATCAACGCCTCATTCACCTGATAGCCGCGCAACTGGTTGTGGCGCCGCTCGCGGGCCGATTGGGGGTCATGCATGCTGACCCAGGTGTCCGTCACCACAAGGTCCGCGCCTTCGACCGCCTTGTTCGGATCGCGTTCCACTGTATAGAGCCCGGCAAGCGCCGGTTCCGGGTCAAGTGGCGGCGGCCCGGTAAAGACCAGATCAAAGTCGAACTGCTTGGCCGCATGCGCGAAGCTGGCAAAGACGTTGTTGCCGTCACCGGACCAGACCACGCGCTTGCCCTTGATCGGGCCGTTGTGTTCTTCGAAGGTCATGATGTCGGCCATGATCTGACAGGGATGGCTGCGGTTCGTCAGCCCGTTGATCACCGGCACGCTGGCGTATTCGGCCATATCCAGCAGGGTCTGTTCCTCGAAGGTGCGGATCATGATCAGATCCACATAGCGCGACAGCACGCGGGCGGTGTCCGCGATGGTCTCGCCATGGCCAAGCTGCATGTCGGCCCCCGACAGCACCATGGTCTGCCCGCCCATCTGGCGCACGCCCACATCGAAAGACACGCGGGTCCGGGTAGAGGGTTTTTCAAAGATCAGCGCGACCATGTGGTCCTTGAGCGGCAAATCGTCGTCGAGCGCGCCCTTGGGCCGACCGTTGCGCGATTGTTTCATGGCGGCGGCGCTGTCGATAATCTGCCGCAGGTCGGCCGGGTCGGTTGTGTTGATATCGAGAAAATGTGTCATGTCAGGCTCTTACTTGGCGAACGCATGCCCGTGGCGGGCGGCGTCGCAGGGATATTTATGGGCCAAAAAGAAATCAGGACGCGGCAAGCGCGCCAGCGGCCCGATCAAGGCGCGAGACCGCTTCGGCGATCTCCTCATCGGTGATGTTCAGCGGCGGCAGCAGGCGCACGACGTTGTCGGCGGCGGGCACTGTGAGCACCTCGGCGTCGAAACCTGCGGCCACCAGATCGCCGGGAGCGACCTTGCATTTCAGACCCAGCATCAGGCCCGAACCGCGGACCTCTTCCAGCACATCCGGATGGCTGCCAACCAGCCCCTCCAGCTTTTGGCGCAGCAGGCCCGCCTTGCGGTTCACCTCGGCCAAAAAGTCCGGGTCGGCCACGATGTCCATTACCGCGCAGCCCACGGCACAGCCCAGCGGGTTGCCGCCATAGGTGGAGCCATGGGTCCCTGCCGTCATACCGCTTGCCGCATCCTCGGTTGCCAGCACGGCGCCCAGGGGAAAACCGCCGCCGATGCCCTTGGCCACCATCATGATGTCGGGGGTCACCCCGGCCCATTCATGGGCAAAAAGCTTGCCGGTCCGCCCCACGCCACATTGCACCTCGTCCAAGATCATCAGGATGCCCTTTTCGTCACAAAGGTCGCGCAGTCCCCTGAGACTGGCATCCGGCAGCGGGCGAATGCCGCCTTCCCCCTGCACAGGCTCGACCAGAACTGCGCAGGTGGTGTCGGTGATCGCAGCCGTCAGCGCGTCATGGTCGCCAAAGGGCAGATGGACAAAACCCGGCAACAGGGGGCCGAAGCCCTTGGTCATCTTCTCTGACCCGGCAGCGGCGATCCCGGCAGAGGACCGGCCATGGAACGAGCCGTCGAAGGTGATGATCTCGACCCGCTCGGGTTGGCCTTTGTCGTAGAAGTACTTGCGCGCCATCTTTACGGCCAGCTCGCAGGCTTCGGTGCCGGAGTTGGTGAAAAAGACGGTATCGGCAAAGGTGTGCTCCACCAGCCGGTCGGCCAGCGCCTGCTGCTGCGGGATCTGGTAGAGGTTCGAGGTGTGCCACAGAGCACCCGCCTGATCGGTCAGCGCCTTGGTCAGCGCCGGGTGTGCATGGCCCAGCGCATTCACGGCAATCCCCGCGCCCAGGTCCAGAAAACGTCGCCCGTCCGCCTCGATCAGCCAGGAGCCCTCGCCCTTCACAAAGCTGAGGGGCGCACGGTTATAGGTCGGCAGAACAGAAGAGATCATCTGAAGTTTCCTTGGATCGGGCCGCGAAAAGCCCAAATGGGCATGGGCGGCGTGCTGGGTCAAGAGATTTGGGGAGGTGCAATGCACCATGGATCAGACCTGCGGTCGGCAGGTCACGCTGGGCCGTTTCAGCCGCGGCGTCGTCGGGACGGGATATGTCGCATCGTGATCATGTCGCATCCATTACGCTGCAATTCGCCTTTTGCCCAGCCCGAAAATGATACCTTGTCGCGATACATGGATCGCGTAAGACGGTGCGCATGTATCAGGCCAAAGTTCAGAACAATGCGCTTGCCGCCGGGTTGATCGGAGTTGCGACAGCTTTCATCGCCGCAACAACCCTGATGGCCAAGGCACTGGGCGGCGATACGTTTGGCGCGCCTCTGCATCCACTGCAAATCAGTCATGGCCGTTTCCTTTTTGCCTTTGCCGTCTTCGGTTCCGCGACACTGATCTTGCGCCCCGCGCTGGCGCGGCCTCACTGGAGGCTGCACATCGCCCGAACTGCCTGCGGCTGGGGCGGGATCACGCTGATGTTTGCCTCGGTCGCCTTTATCCCGCTGGCGGATGCCACCGCGATCTCCTTTCTCAACCCGGTCTTCGCGATGATGCTGGCAATCCCGCTGCTCGGTGAAAAGGTCGGCCGCATCCGATGGTCCGCCGCAGCGATGGCGATGGCCGGTGCGGCCATCCTGCTGCGGCCCACACCGGACAGCTTTCAGCCCGCCGCGCTGCTGGCCCTCGGGGCGGCGGTGGTCATGGGGCTGGAACTGATCTTTATCAAGAAGCTGGCACGCCGGGAAAATCCGTTTCAGATCCTGCTGGTGAACAACTTCATCGGGCTTTGCATCGCAAGCTTCGCGGTCCTGCCGGTCTGGCAGCCGCCAACCACGGCGCAATGGGCCGTGCTGGCGGGGATCGGCGGTTGCATGGCACTGGCGCAGATCTGCTTTGTCAACGCCATGGCGCGGGCCGACGCCAGTTTTGTCGCACCCTTCAGCTATGCCACGCTGATCTTTGCCACCCTCTATGACATCGCGTTTTTCGGGGTCATCCCGGATGCGGTATCGCTTCTGGGGGCTGCCATCATCATCGCCGGTGCCATCCTGCTGGCCCTGCGCGAGGCCCGGTTGAAACCGCAGCCACCCCGGCCCACGACCGCCTTGTGACGTATCGTCCCTTGCACCCGGCAGTGGAGTGATTAGAATAGGGGCCTGACTTTGACAAAGCGGCCACTCAAAAAGGGCCGCTTTTTAACTGGGGAAACCTGCGATGTCCTGGACCGATGAGCGTGTAGAGACGCTGAAAAAGATGTGGGGCGAAGGCCAGTCCGCGAGCCAGATCGCCAAGGAACTTGGCGGCGTGACGCGCAATGCCGTGATTGGCAAGGTGCACCGTCTGGGCCTGTCGAACCGCGCGACATCCGGGGCCGCCGCGGCCAAGCCGGAAGCCAAGCCAAAACCGGAGGCCAAGCCCAAGGCGCCGCCGAAGCCCGAAAAACCCGAGATGAGGACAGAAGCTGCGGCACCGCCCCGGTCGAACCTGCCCGCCCGCAAGCAGATCATTCCCGCAGGTCAGCCGCTGCCGCCCCAGCCCTCGGCCAACGAGATCAGCCCGGAAGCGCTGGCCAAGGTGAACGAGGTCGAGAAGAAGGCCAAGAAGATCGGCCTGATGGACCTGACCGAGCGGACCTGCAAATGGCCCGTTGGCGACCCGGCGACAGAAGATTTCTGGTTCTGCGGGCTGCCCGTCAAACAGGGAAAACCCTATTGCGAAGCCCATGTCGGGGTCGCATTCCAGCCGATGTCTGCACGTCGCGACCGGCGGCGCTGAGCCAGGCCACCTGCAAGAAACGCGCCAGGCCTTTTGCAAAGGGCCCGGCCAATGTTGCAACAAATCCAACGCGCACGTGAGTTGCGCCCCGCCTCGCCGCGTGGTTGATGATCCTGTCACCCTGCTGGAAAGGCTCCGCCATGCCCGAGATGATCCGCGCCGCTGATGCGCTTGCCCGCCGCCTTTACGCGGCAGGCTGCCGCACCGCATTCGGCATGCCGGGGGGCGAGGTGCTGACCCTGATCGACGCGCTGGAAAAGGCCGGGATCAGGTTTGTTCTGGCCAAGCACGAAAACGCCGCCGGTTTCATGGCCGAAGGGGTTCACCACCGCGACCTTGCCCCTGCCATTCTGGTCGGCACCATCGGGCCCGGCACATTGAATGGCGTCAACACCGTTGCCAATGCGCTGCAGGATCAGGTGCCGCTGATCGTGCTGTCGGGCTGCATGGATGCGGACGAGGCGCAAAGCTATACCCATCAGGTGCTGGACCAGGCCGCCGTCTTCAAACCCCTCACCAAGGCGCAGTTCACCCTGAACGCCGGGGCCGCGCATCTGATCGCGGACAAGGCCATCGCGATCGCCACCGAGGGACGTCACGGCCCCGTCCATATCGACATCCCGATTTCCGTGGCAGAGGCACCTGTGGCGACGCACCCCCCTGCCCCGCGCGCGCGCGCCTCTGCCCGCGCGCCCCATGGTGCCGACCTTGCCACTGCACGGGACTGGCTGGCGCAGGCGGAACGCCCGGTGATGATCGTCGGTGTCGATGCGCTGAACGAAGGGGCCCAGACCGCCGTTCAGGCATTTGCCGAAGACCACCACATGCCAGTCATCACCACCTACAAGGCCAAGGGCATCCTGCCCGAGGACCACGCGCTGTCGCTGGGCGGTGCGGGCCTGTCGCCCCTTGCAGACCAACACCTGTTGCCCTTTGTTCAGGCGGCTGACCTGATCCTCTGCGTTGGCTATGACCCGGTTGAAATGCGACCCGGCTGGCGCAACGTCTGGGACCCTGCCCAGCAACAGGTCATCGACATCAGCGCCGTGCCCAACCACCACTACATGCACCAGGCCACGCTGAATTTCGTTACCGACTGCGCGCCGACACTTGCGGCCCTGTCCGACGGGCTGGACCCGCGCGACACCTGGCCGGACGGAGAAATCTACCAGCTCAAGACCGCGCTGGCATCGGCCTTTCGCCGGGATGAGGACTGGAGCCCTGCCGCGATCATCGACACCTGCCGCAAGGTCCTGCCACGCAACACGATAGCCAGCGCCGACAGCGGCGCACACCGCATCCTTCTGAGCCAGATGTGGGAGTGTTATGCCCCCCGCGACCTGATGCAATCTTCCGCGCTTTGCACCATGGGCTGTGCCGTGCCGCTGGCCATCGGGGCAAAGCTGGCCGCGCCCGACCGGCCTGTCGTCTCGTTCTCCGGGGATGCGGGTTTTCTGATGGTCGCGGGCGAACTGGCCACCGCTGCAGAGCTTGATCTTGCACCGATCTTTGTGGTCTTCGTCGATGCCTCGCTTGCGCTGATCGAAAAGAAGCAGCGCGAACGGCAATTGCCAAATATCGGTGTCGATTTCGCACAGCACAACTTTGCCGCCATGGGCGTCGCCTTCGGCGGTGTCGGCGTCACGGTGCGCGACCGCGCGGGATTGGAAGCGGCGCTGACGGAGGCAGTAAGCGCGGATAAATTCACCGTCATAGCAGCACTGATCGACAGGGGGGCCTACGATGGCCGCATCTAAGGGCGCTTTGGACGGGGTCTTTGTTCTTGACCTCAGCCGGATATTGGCCGGGCCGACATGCACGCAACTTCTGGGTGACCTCGGCGCGACGGTGATCAAGGTGGAAAACCCCAAGTCCGGCGGGGACGACACCCGCGGCTGGGGGCCGAATTATGCCCGCGATACCGAGGGCAACCCGACCGACCTGTCGGCCTATTTCATGGCAGCAAACCGCAACAAACGCTCTATCGCCGTGGACATCGCGACGCCGGAGGGACAGGCGGTTTTGAGAAAACTCGCGGCGCGCGCAGATGTGATGGTCGAGAACTTC
The DNA here is from genome assembly GCF_001650875.1 of Sulfitobacter sp. EhC04. Lineage (GTDB taxonomy): Bacteria > Pseudomonadota > Alphaproteobacteria > Rhodobacterales > Rhodobacteraceae > Sulfitobacter. The sequence continues at coordinate 27,701 of NZ_LXYI01000001.1, read as the reverse complement.
AAGCCCGGCGGGCTCGCCAAATATGGCCTCGATCATGCAACGCTGCTCGCGGCGCATCCCGGTCTTGTCTATTGTTCCATCTCGGGCTTCGGCCAGACCGGACCGAACAGCGCCCAGCCCGGCTATGACTTGATGGCGCAGGGTTTTAGCGGGATCATGTCGATCACCGGCGACCCGCAAGGCGCACCGATGAAAGTGGGCGTGGGCATCGCGGATGTGATGTGCGGGATGTACGCGACTGTCGGCATCCTCGCCGCGCTGCGTCACCGCGACGCCACCGGCGAGGGCCAGCATATCGACCTGTCACTGGTGGACAGCGCGATGGCTTGGTTGGTCAATGAGGGCACCAATTACCTGACCTCGGGCCAATTGCCCGAACGGCGCGGCAATGCGCATCCCAACATCGTGCCCTATGACGCCTTTGAATGTGCCGATGGTCACATTCTGCTGGCGGTCGGCAATGATGCGCAATTCGCCCGGTTCTGCGACGCCTTGGACATCCCGCAGGACCCGCGTTTCACTACCAACCTGAAGCGGATCGAAAACCGCACCGATCTGATGGCGGTGATTGGCCCGGTGATGCGCAGATATACCAAGGACGACCTGCTGGCGCGCCTACAGGAAGTGGGCGTGCCCTGCGGCCCGATCAACACGATCACGGAGGCGCTGCAATCTGCCCAGGCCGTCGCGCGGGGTGCTGTTGTCGCCCTGCCGCGTGATGATGTCGCCGAAGGGTCGGTGCGGCTTCTGGCCAATCCGCTGAACATGTCGGCGACACCCGTGCGCTATGACCGCGCACCACCGCGGTTCGGACAGGACACCGAAGAAGTGTTTGCCCAACTGGGCATCGATTCGTTGCAAAAATAGGCACAACGCCCTGCAACCTACCGATTTTGCGCAAGGAACCGCTCAGCCCGGCGCAGGTTTCGGCGGGTTTTGTCACAATCGCTCACGAAACCGGATAGGCCCTTCACGTTGGCGTGTGACACAGCCATGTGCGGTCCTGGGCTGCCTCTTTGACAGTATGGTACCGGCACCCGAAAGCTGCCCGGAAGGCCATCTTGATGACGAACGATATCTGCAATGCGCCCGTCGCACTGACAAGCCCGGCTGCGCTGCAAAGCTGGAATGCGATGATCCGCGCTTTTCTCGCGCACAAACCCCAGACACCGCAGCACCTTGGCGATACGCTCGCCGCCGCGCCCGATTTTGCCATGGGCCATGCCGCCCGTGGTCTCTTCTCGTTGATGATGGGCCGGGCCGAGCTGTGGCAGGTCGCGGAGGATGCCCGCACCGCTGCGCATGAGGCGGCCCGAGGCACGCGGCCTTCCCTACGCGAAAAGGGCTGGCTCGACGCATTGGATCAATGGCTGACCGACAGCCCCACGGGTGCCATCGCAGCCCTTGAAGGGGTTCTTGATCACTGGCCGCAGGACACGCTGAGCGCCAAGGCAAGCCATGGCATCCGCTTTATCCTTGGAGATGCGGCAGGCATGCGCAGATCGGTGGAGCGGGTCCTGCCCGCCCATGGTGCCGACCATCCGCTGCGCGGCTACCTGCTGGGCTGTCATGCCTTCACGCTTGAGGAAACGGGCGATTACACGGCTGCGGAACGGGCAGGTCGCGAGGGTCTGACACTGGCCCCCGACGATGCCTGGGGTCTGCACGCCATCGCCCATGTTCACGACATGCGCAACGAGGCGGACGCCGGGATCGCGCTGATCGAGGATTTCCGCAGCGCCTGGGATGGCAGCAACAACTTTCGCTATCACGTCTGGTGGCACAAGGCGCTGTTGCACCTGCACCGGGCCGAGACGGAGGTGGCGCTGGCGCTGTACGACAGCCAGATTCGCGCCGACAAGACGGACGACTACCGCGACATCGCCAATGCCACCTCCCTGCTGATGCGGCTTGAGCTGGACGGTGTCGATGTCGGACACCGTTGGGACGAGTTGGGCATATTGGCGCAGAATCGCATCGACGACGGCTGTATCGTCTTTGCCGACCTGCACTATCAGCTTGCGCTGGCCGGTGCGGGCAACGGCGTGGCGGCGCAGGACATGGCCGACCGCTTTGCCCGCGATGCCTGCCAGAACGGCGATATGGCCGCGCGCGTCGCCGATCCGGGCCTGTCGGCGCTGGCCGGTCTGACCGCCTTTGCCGAAGGCCGCTATGGCCCCGCATTCGAAAACCTGCGCGCCGCACGGCCCAAAATGCAGAGCATCGGCGGAAGTCACGCGCAACGTGATGTTTTTGAACGAATGACCATTGACGCAGGCCTGCGCGCGGGCCATTTCGACGCGACAGAGCAGATCCTTCTGGACCGGCTGGCGCTGCGTGCAGGTCATGCGGACCGCTTTGCCGAAAGCCGGTTTGACCAACTGTCACGCATGCGACGCATTCCCGCACAATAGTTTCGAGAACCCTCATCCAAATGACTATCGCAGACTCCACCCACGTCCCCTCCCGCCCTGTTACCGCCCTGGGCGCGCAGTCAGCTGTCCGCACCCGTGACCTGCGGCTGGATTTCTTCCGCGGACTTGCGATGTTCATCATCCTTTTCGCCCATACGCCCGGCAACCTGCTGTCGCTCTGGATTCCGGCGCGCTGGGGCTTTTCCGACGCGACCGAGATTTTCGTGTTCTGCTCCGGCATGGCCTCTGCCATCGCCTTTGGCGGGGCCTTTGCCCGCGTGGGCTGGTTTCTGGGCACGGCCCGTGTGCTGTTCCGGGTCTGGCAGGTCTACTGGGCCCATGTCGGCCTGTTCTTTGCCACCCTCGCGATGACGGTCTATCTGACCGATCTCGACATCACCGGCACGAACTATTGGGGTCAGTTGAACCTTTGGCCTGTCTTCGTGGAAAGCGACAAGTGGGAGAACGCCAACATCCTGCTGTCCTTCATGACACTGCGCTATGTCCCGAACTATTTCGACGTCCTGCCGATGTATATGGTCGTGCTGCTGCTGATGCCGCTGGTCATGGCGCTGGCGCAGGTCGACAAGCGGTTGGTCGCGGCCTTTGTGATCGGCATCTGGCTGCTGGCGCAGGATGCCTTGTTGCAGGCGCTGGGGCTGGGCGCGTGGCACCTCGAATTCCCGGCGGAGCCCTGGACGGCGCGTGGCTGGTTCTTCAATCCCTTTGGCTGGCAGCTGATCTTCTTTACCGGCTTTGCCTTCATGCGCGGCTGGCTGCCCAAGCCTCCGGTCACACCCGCGCTGTTTGCCCTGGCGGCCTTCATCGTGATCGCCAACATTCCCTTGTCCAACATCGGTGTGCGGGAGCTGGAACTGGGTTGGGCCGCCGACTGGCGCAAGGCCAATGCGGCCCTCTTTGACAAGACGGATTTTGCGATCCTGCGCTACATCCACTTTCTCAGCCTTGCCTATATCTGCTGGGTTCTGGCGGGCGATCAGGGCAAGAACCTTCTGGCACAAGGCACAGGCGTTCTGGCACGCCTGCGCGAGGGGCTGCTGACCGTGATCCTCAAGGTCGGTCAGCAAAGCCTTGCCGTTTTCGTCTTCAGCATGTTCACCGCGCGCATCCTGGGCTTTGTCATGGATGTGATCGGACGCGGCGTCATCATCACCCTGGCCGTTAATCTGGTCGGCTGCGCCCTGCTGGTCGCGGTGGCCTACGGCGCAGGCTGGTTCAAGTCACAACCCTGGCGTCAGAAGAGGTCCACATCATGATCCGCCGCGAAGTCCTGAAAGCGCTTGCCGCCATGGCCGCCCTGCCCGCTGCGGCCTGGGCCGAAGATAACGGCCTTGCCCTGAGCGAGACCGCCGCCCCCTTTGGTCCGGATACGGTCACCAACCGCGCGCGCATACTGGCCGGTAAACCCTATGCCCCACGCCCGTTAATCCCGGAAGCCTGGCGCAACCTGACATATGACCAGTACCGGCAGATCTGGTTCGACGGGCGCAACGCCCTGTGGGAAGGCACGGACGCGCCCCAAAGGGTCGATGTTTTCCCGCCCGGACTCTATTTCCCGCAGGCCGTTGCGATGCATGTCGTGGCAGAGGGCAAGGCAAGGCCCATCGCCTTTGACATGGGGGTCTTTGACACGACCGACCAATTCCCCGATCTGCCGGTGGAGGACACCCTGGGCTATTCCGGCATGCGCCTGCGGGCCGAACTGGAAAAGCAGGGCATCTTTCAGGAATACGCGGTTTTCCAGGGGGCCAGCTATTTCCGGGGCATCGGGACGGGCGAAACCTATGGCCTGTCGGCGCGCGGCCTCGCGCTGAAAACCGGCGATCCGGCGGGCGAGGAGTTTCCCGATTTCACCGCGCTCTGGCTGGAACGTCCCGCTGCGGACAGCAAAAGCGTGGTCCTGCATGCCCTGCTCGACAGCCCTTCATGCACCGGTGCCTACCGGTTCGAGATCACGCCGGGTTCGGTGCTGCAAATGAAAGTGCGCGCCACCATTTTCGCCCGCGAGGAACTGACCCATCTGGGCATCGCGCCGCTGACCTCGATGTTCCTGTTCGACGACACCATGCGGCAACGGTTTTCCGACTTCCGCCCGGCTGTGCACGACAGCGACGGGCTGCTGATGCACAACGGCATCGGCGAAGTCATCTGGCGACCGCTTGCCAACCCACTGAACCTGCAGATCAGCAGCTTTTCGGATAATAACCCGCGCGGTTTCGGCCTGTTGCAACGCAAGCGGCAGTTTTCTGACTTCAACGATCTGGAGGCGCTGTATCACAACCGCCCCGCCGTCTGGATCACACCCGGCGAAGACTGGGGCAAAGGGGCTGTCACCCTGGTCGAGATCCCCGCCGATCTTGAGATTTACGACAATATCGTCAGCTATTGGCGGCCCGCCACCCCGCTGCCCGCCGGGTCGGAACACAAGTTGAGCTATACGATGCACTGGGGTGCTGACCCCGTGGCCGCCACGGCGGACATCCCGGTCAAGGTCCTGAACACGGCCATCGGCGGCAGAATGGAGGGCGGCCAGGTCGTGGTGATCGACTTTGCCCATGGCCCCGATGTGCCCGAAGACCTGTCGGAGATTGAAGTGATCATACGCGGGGGCGAAGTTTCGCTCACGCCGGGCATTTTGCAACGCAACCCAGAAACCAACGGTCCGCGGCTGGCGTTTACGTTTCAACCCGAAGATGCAGCCTTCGCGGAGTTCCGTGCGCAACTGCGCCTCGCGGGGGAACCGTTAAGCGAAGTCTGGTTATACCGTTGGACGAAAACATGATGAAGCAAACGCCGACTGATGACACCATGCCGAACCGCGCGCCGCTCTCCATGCAGGTGCAGGATTTCTCACGCCCGCCGGTTCGGCGCCCCTCGGTGACGCAACCACGTTCGCTGACCTGGCGTCTGGCCGTTTTCGGCCCGGCACTGATCGGGACCGGCCTGCTGATGTACGGGCTGTACGGCTGGCTGGCGGGTGCCGGGATGACCTGGCTGGAATGGGCGCTGCTCAGCATGATCGGGGCGACCTTCGTCTGGGTCACGCTGTCGGTCAGCACCGTGGGGGTGGCGATTGCCGGACTGCTTGCCCGGCAACGCGCCGACGAACGTGCGCCCGACGCGGTGCGACCCCTCGACGTGGCCCTGCTGGTGCCGGTCTACAACGAAGTGCCCTGGGACGTTTTTGGCAACGCCACCGCCATGCTGGCCGATCTGCACCGCCGCGCCGGGCCGCACCGCTACACGCTTTTCATCCTGTCCGACACGCGAGACGAGGCGATAGCTGCGCAGGAGGTCCGCGCCTTTGCCCAGTTGCGTGCAGAAGCACCTGCCGGCATGCATGTCTATTACCGCCGCCGCACCGCGAACACCGACAAGAAGGTCGGCAACCTTGTTGACTGGATCACGGGCTGGGGCGCTGCCTATGAGGGCATGGTGGTGCTGGATGCCGACAGCCTGATGACCGGCAGGGCCATCGACAGGCTGGCCAGCGAGCTTTCTGCCGATCCGGATGCGGGGCTGATCCAGACCTTCCCGATGCTGATCGGGGCCAACACGCTGTTCGCCCGCATCCAGCAATTTTCCAACATCGCCTATGGCTGGCTGCTGGCCGAGGGTCTGGCCCTTTGGGCCCGCAACGAAGGCAACTACTGGGGTCACAATGCGATCATCCGCACGCGTGCCTTTGCCGAAAGCGCGGGCCTGCCGCATCTGACTGCTGGCGGACGCGACGACCTGATCCTGAGCCACGATTTCGTCGAAGCGGGTCTGCTGCGCCGCGCGGGCTGGAGGGTGCGCTTCCTGCCCCGTGTCACCGGCAGTTTCGAGGAAACCCCCGGCACGCTGATCGACTATGTGGTGCGCGACCGGCGCTGGTGCCGGGGCAATCTGCAACACCTGCGCCTGCTGGGCACGGCCGGGCTGCATCCGGTGTCGCGGTTTCACCTGTTTCACGGGGCCGTCGCCTATCTGCTGTCACCCGCATGGTTTGTGCTGCTGGTGATCTGGTCCCTGCTGGGCAAGGACGCGGACACCAATGTGGTGCGCTATTTCAATCAGGCGAACCCGTACTTCCCCGACTGGCCCCCGGCCATGAGCCATATCGACAGCGCGGTCTTTCTGGTGATCATGTACGCGATGCTTCTGACCCCCAAGGTGGCGGGCGCGGGCATCATCGCCTTTACCCCCAAGGCGGTTGCGGTTTTCGGCGGCAAGGGTGCCTTTATCGGTTCCTTTCTGGTCGAGGTCGCCCTTTCGGTGGCCTATGCCCCGATCCTGATGATCCAGCAGACCAAGGCGGTTCTGAATGCCGCATTCACGCGCAGTGAACCCTGGGCCCCGCAGGAACGCGGTGCAAAAGGCTATCCGCTGCGCACACTGTTCAGCTTTCACTGGCTGGAAACCCTGCTGGGCCTGCTGTTGCTGTCAGGGCTTGTTGCCGGGCTGATCTCGCTCTGGCTGGTCCCGATCGTTTTCAGCCTTGTCATGGCAGTGCCTCTGTCTGCCTTGTCGAGCGTGAACCTCGCAGGTCTGACGCGCCGCGGCTTTCGGATGGACAGCCCCAATACCCTGCGCGAACCTGCAATCGTTGCGCAGGCACGACGCGCCCGGACACAGATCAAGACCCGGTTGCAGGCGATCGAGAAGGTCGCGGCGGAATAGCCGCGCGCCGTACCCTCCGGCGCGCGGTCACTGCATGACAGGCAATCCACGCGCCAGCCACCCCGGCCCCGCGCCAGAGCCAAGCATGCCCTCCGGAACATCCAGTATTCTGGTAAAGCCAGCCTGCGACAACTGATCCGCAAGCCGCGCGGAGCGGACGCCACGGGCGCAGATCAATGCGACGGGCCGTTCCCTGTCGCCACCGACTTCCGCCATCAGAGCGTCAACAAAATCGTCCCGCCGCAGATCAAGCGGGACAGCACCCAGCGGAACGCCTGTGGCCTGCCATTCATCCGGCCTTCGAATATCCACCAAAAGGATCTCGCCCGCCTGCGCCCGCGCCAAAGCCTCTGGGGCACTCAGCGCATTCTCACCGATCTCTGCGCCGATATTGTACCAGCGCGCCGCGAAAACCCCGGTGGTCACGACCGCGACCGCCGCCAGCATGAAACCCCGCCGCACCCTGCGCGACGAGGTTGCATCAGGGTTGGCCCGGCGCTTCAGTTGACCGGTGCCGAGGACGTGAACTTCGGTATTGTGCTGGTCGACCGCGCTTCGGGCTCGATCGAGGCCCAGTTGCCCTCTGCCAGATTGATGTTGCCGGGAATGTCTTCCTCCCAGAAACTCACAACGTTCTTGGTGATGTTCAGGTAAAGCTTGCCGTCCACGATGCGCCAGAGGTTGGGATTGCCCGGCACCTTGCCCCCCTTGGAGACGCCATAGGCGCAATGCCCGTCATATTGCGGCGCGTATTTTGCCGGGTCGGCCAGAAACGCCGCGCGGTTCTCTTCCGAGGAAAAGGCAAATGTCGCACCGTTATACTCCGCCGTGATGGCCGCCTTGCCGGGGATGGCTTCGGGCTGCGGTTGACCCGGTTCGGCCTGCGGCAGGTCGAAATAGGCAACCACATCGTACCCCGACGCGGCATAGCCTGTTTCATCGACGTATTGATCCCCCGCAAAGGCCTGCGTGGCAAAGGTCAGCGCCGTGGCCGCTGCGGCAAGGGTTAGCGTAAATCTGGTCATGTTTCATATCCTCCGTGAACATTGCGTTGCACCAAGGCTACGCAGGCGCCGCTGCAATCGCATCCCACAAACCCGTGACCTCGCAGCCACGTGAGGCAATCTAACATGCCCCGTGATCAAATTGCCTGATTATTTCAGGATCGGCGGCTTTGCCGGGTCCGACCCCGGCGGCAGGCGCGGCGTTTGTTGCAAGGCCTCCCCCTGCGGCAAATCGAACCGCAGGCCCACCTTTGCCAGTTTTGTCACCACCGGATCGGATGGCGCAAAGAAACCGACATCCATCGCGCCCGCTTCGATCCCGGAAAAGGTCAGCGCCTCGGAGGCCGCGCGCACCAGCGCATCCTGCGCACGCGGGATGGCCCCGACAAAGGCCAGCAGATGCCCGCGCCCGCCGCCCGCATATTCGACCCCCACCAGAAAGGCCCCCGCCGCCATTGCCGTTGCCGTCGCCAGCTTGGCATCGATGGCGGCGATCAGGGTCTCGGGCAGGCCCTTGGGCGGCAGGACCTGTTCGATACGGGCCTCGACCTCACCCGGCGCATGGGCCAGCGTGTCGCGCAGCCAGTCCAGCGCCTCTGCCGGCAGCAGGATTTCAGACGGGGCCACCCCGACGTTCACCGCCATGCCCAGCGGCTGCCCCGCCAGCATCCCGGCAACGGCGCGCCCGGACAAAGCGACATAGGGCGCAGGCTCCCCCACATAGGCGCCCAGCCGCGCGGCCCTGTCAAAGACCAGCACATAGGCATCGTCCAACAGGACCGGGCTGATCTGATCCCCCTCCGGCTCCGCTTCAAGCAGCAGGTACAGTTCCACATCCGCGATCCGCTCGAAAAACCGCAACCGGGCGGTGTCGTCATCCGGGGCCGCGGTCATGGCGGCATGGGCGGTGTCCAGCGGGGTCGGGTCAGTCATTCAGCACCTCTGCAACAGCGGAACGCAGCCGGGGCAGCACCTCGACCTCGAACCACGGGTTTTTCTTTAACCACCCGGTATTGCGCCAGGACGGATGAGGCAAGGCAAAGACGCCCGGCGGATGGTTGCGCCAATCGGCAACCGCCTGCCTCACTGTCCTGAACCCGGGCAAATGATAGCGCATCGCATGGCCGCCGATCAGCACTGTCAGGCGAATGTCCGGCACCGCCTCCAGCGCCCGCGCCCGCCAGGTCCGGGCACATATGGGAGGCGGCGGCAGATCGCTGCCCTTGGCGTCATATCCCGGAAAGCAAAAGGCCATCGGGATGATCGCAACCTTGTTTCGGTCATAGAACTGCGCCTCGTCCAGCCCCAGCCAGTCGCGCAACCGATTGCCCGAAGCATCCCAGAACGGCTTGCCTGCCTCATGCACCCGCAACCCCGGTGCCTGGCCCGCAATCAGCAGACGCGCGCCGGGGTTGAACCACACCACCGGGTTGGGCGCATGGCCCGTTGCTGTCGCGGCAAACCGCGTCTCGCACAGGCGACATGCTCTCAATTCATCACGCATATCCGTCATGGCCTCCAGATACACCACCGGGCCGCGCTGCCAAACCCCGGTTTCATTGTTCTTCAAATACACTTCGCAACAGCAGCCAAAATCAATTCGAACATTATCGAAATAAGACTTGCACCACGCGGTCATTTCTATATTTCTAGAAATATGAAATCCGAATCGCATAACGCCCCGCCCCTCACCCTGGCCGCTGCCAGCTTCGCTGCCCTCGGCTCGGAACAGCGCCTGTCCGTCCTGCGCTGCCTTGTACGCGCGGGGCCGGAGGGGCTCAGCATCGGGGGATTGGGGGATCGGACCGGCGTCACCGGCTCCACCCTCACCCACCACCTGAAACTGCTGGCCGCCGCCGGTCTGGTGAAACAGACCCGTGCGGGCCGTTCCACCATCTGCGCCGCCGTCGCCTACGAAGAAGTTCAGGCCCTGGCACATTTTCTTTTGACAGAATGCTGCGCCGACGCGGTCGCCGCCTGCAAGGAACACGAACATGGCTGACACCACCCAGACATCACAAACCCTCAGCGCCGCCTGGCGCTGGCGTCCCGGCGCATGGGCCGTCACCATTGCGATCCTGACCGCGCTGGCCCTCTTCGACCTGCCACAGCTGGTCCCCACGCTGGTCTTTGCGGGCGGGGCGCTGGCGGGCACCGCGCCCTTCATCATTTTCGCGGTCCTGGCCGTCGCCTATCTCAAGGCCAGCGGGGCCGAAACGCTTCTGGCCCGCGCGTTCGAGGGCAACCCGGCGCGGATGATCGTTATGGCAGCGCTTCTGGGCGGCCTGTCGCCCTTCTGTTCCTGCGAGGTGATCCCCTTCATCGCCGCCCTGCTGGCGGTCGGCGCGCCGCTGGGGGCGGTCATGGCCTTCTGGCTGGCCTCGCCCCTGATGGACCCGGCCATGTTCGCAATCACTTCGGGCACGCTGGGATGGGATTTCGCCCTGGCCAAGACGCTGGCGGCCATTGGCATCGGCATGTTCGGCGGTTTCGGCGTCATGCTGGCCGCGAACACGCCGCTCTTTGCCGACCCGCTGCGGGAGCGCCCGGCGGTGGGCGGCTGCTGCGGGGTCAAGAAACCCTTCTCCGGCCAGCCCCAATGGCGCTTCTGGCAGGAGGGCACACGCCGCGAGGTATTCCGCGACACCGCCGTGGACAACGCGCTGTTCCTGACCAAATGGCTGACACTGGCCTATGTGGTCGAGGCGCTGATGCTGACCTATGTGCCCGCCGACTGGATCGCCGGGGTGCTGGGCGGCAGTGGTCTGATGCCGATCCTGCTGGGCGCGCTGGTGGGGGCACCGGCCTATCTGAACGGTTACGCCGCCGTGCCGCTGGTGGATGCGCTGCTGGCGCAGGGCATGACGCAGGGGGCCGCGATGTCCTTTGTCATTGCGGGCGGGGTCAGTTGCATCCCGGCGGCCATTGCGGTCTGGGCTCTGGTCAAGCCGCGTGTCTTTGGTGCCTATATCGGCTTTGCCCTGATCGGCGCGATCATCGCCGGGCTGCTCTGGCAAGCCGTGGCCTGACCGCTACATCGAAAAACAGACGGGGCAGCACGCCTGGCTGCCCCACCCCCATTTCGGATCGGATCTCCATGGCGCACGACCATCACCATCACATCGACCCTGAAGCGGGCGACGCCAAGGTTGCCTTTGCCATCGCACTGAACATGGCGCTGACGCTGGCACAGATCATCGGCGGCATCGTCGCGGGCAGCCTGTCGCTGATCGCCGATGCGCTGCATAATTTCTCGGACGCCATTGCACTGATCATCGCCTTCGGCGCGCGCAAGATCGCACGGCGCCCGGCAGATGCGCAGATGACTTTCGGCTATGGCCGGGTCGAAGCCGTCGCGGCGCTGGTCAATTACACCACCCTGATCGTGATCGGCCTCTACCTGATTTACGAGGCGGTGATGCGCTTTTTCGATCCGTCCGCGGTGGCGGGCTGGATCATCGTTATCGTGGCGGGAATCGCGCTGGTGATTGACCTCGCGACAGCGGCCTTGACGTATAGAATGTCCAAAAGCAGCGTGAACATCCGCGCGGCCTTTCTGCACAACGTGGCCGATGCGCTTGGCTCCGTTGCGGTGATCCTGGCCGGGACCCTGGTGATCCTGTTCGGCTGGACCTGGGTCGATCCGGCGGCAACCCTGCTGATCGCGGGCTACATCCTGTGGCAATCGGCCAGCGAAATGCCCGCTGTGCTGCGTATCCTCATGCTGGCAAGCCCGCCCGGTCTGGACACCGCCGCCGTGATCGACACAGTGCAATCCACGCCCGGCGTGGCCAGCACTCATCATGTACACCTGTGGATGATGGGTGAACATGAGACGGCGCTTGACGCCCATGTGGTACTGGACAGGGGTGCCCACGCCGATGCCACCCGCAGCGCGGTCAAGGCCCGCCTGGCCGCCGCCCATCACCTGCACCATTCCACGCTTGAGATGGAAACGGCGGACCACGCCTGCAAGGCCCCCCTTCTGATCGGCCACTGAACAACCCAGCCAGGACCAGGCCGCGTTGTACATTTGTTTCCTAATGAGACATAATGTGGACAAAATTGGGCACTAGGGCTGAGCCAAGCCACGGCCAACGGGGCACCCGGATCAGATCAGACACCGCGAGCGAAACAGGCATGCTGGAATTCGAAAACGTCTCCAAGTCCTATTGGACGGGAACCCAACACAAGGTCATCCTTGACCGGGTTTCGTTCAAGGTGGAACTGGGCCGTTCTTTGGGTATCCTGGCCCCCAACGGCACCGGCAAGACAACGCTGATCAACATGATGGCCGGCCTGGAAAAACCGGATGAAGGTGAAATCAGGCGGGGCTGCAACATCTCTTTCCCGCTGGGCTTCATGGGCGGCGTGGTCACCAAGGTCTCGGCGATGGAGAACGCCCGCTACATCGCGCGACTTTATGGGCTAGACCCGGACTATGTGGAAAGCTTCTGCCGCTGGCTCTGCGGGCTGGGCGAATATTTCGACCAGCCGCTGGGCACCTATTCGGCGGGTATGCGGTCGCGGTTCTCCTTTGCGCTCATGCTGGCGCTCGATTTCGACATGTACCTGATTGACGAGGGCATGCCCGCAACGACAGATGTTGAGTTCAACCGGAAGGCGGGCGATATCCTTCAGGAACGCCTGCGGACCACCACCATCATCATCGTCTCGCATCAGGCGCAGACGCTTGAGAAATTCGCACGTTCAGCCGCCGTTCTCCTGAATGGGCAGCTGCATATGTTTGACACCTTGGAAGAAGCGAAACAGCTCTATGACTACGAAACCCAAGGCTCGTAAGTTCCGCATCAAGCGGAGCGTGCCACCCATGCCGACGGCAACCTCTGCCGATATCGGCAGCGCACAGCCCAAAGAGCATGTTGCGCCTGAACGCCCCACTGCGCCCGAGCGCGCCGCAGGGCCGCGCCCGGTTCCCGATGCCGATCCCGCAGCGCAGCGTCCCTCCGCATCTCAGCCCAAGGTCGAGGACAGCACGCGGCCCGACACTGTCCGCAGTGGCGAAGTATCCTCCGCCAAGGAAGTCGCAGGCGAGTTGGACATGGATGCGATCCGCCGCGAGGGTTTGACAGGCCGTCAATTGCGCATGGCACGGCGCGTCGCACAAAAACACGGGCTTGCGCCCACATCCGACTTTGACGCGGTGCGCCTGCTGCGGTCCAAGGGGATCGACCCTTTCCAGCGTTCCAACATGCTGGAACTTGTGGTGCCGCAGGCCGGTGGCGAACATCGCGACGGCGCGCCCGGCGACATGATGGCACAGCTGCCCGCGCAGCAGGGCGGTGCCGGAACCGGCCGTGTGCAACTGCCGCAGACCGTGCCAGCGGGCGGCGGCATCAACCTGCCCTCGACCGAGTTGAGCCCGGCAGAACGCCGCCAGCGCGAAATCGGTGATATCCAGCGCGACATCTCGCGCCGCCGCCGCCGCAAGCTGGGGCTGCTCATGGTGCGGCTGGCGTTCTTTGTCATGCTGCCGACCTTTGCGGCCGGTTACTATTTTTACAAGGTCGCCACACCGATGTACGCGACCAACAGCCAGTTCCTGATCATCCAGAGCGAAGGCACCAGCACCAGCCCCTTTGGCGGGCTGCTGCCGACACAATTCGCGAATTCGGCTGACAGCATCGCGACACAGGCCTATCTGCAATCCAAGGATGCGATGCTGCGCCTGGATGCGGATGCCAATTTCAAGGCGCATTTTTCCGATTCAGCCATCGACCCGATCCAGCGTCTGGCCGACAATCCGACCAATGAAGAGGCCTATAAGGTCTACAAGAAAAACGTGAAGATCGGCTATGACCCGACCGAAGGCGTGATCCGGATGGAGGTCATCGCAGCCGATCCGCATGTCTCCACCGATTTTTCGCGCAACCTGCTGGAATACGCCGAGGAACGCGTCAACAACCTGTCCAAGAAAAAGCGCGAAGACGGGATGGCGGACGCGGTGCAGGGGCTGGAACAGGCCATGGAAAAACGCCGCGCGTCCCAGCAGAACCTGATTGAGCTTCAGGTGCAGAACGGCGTGGACCCTGAGGCCGAAATCATCGCGATCAGGACCCAGATCACCACCTACGAGGGATTGCTGATCGAAAAAGAACTGGAACTGGCTGCACTTCTGGACAACACCCGCCCCAACAAGGCCAAGGTCGATGGCGCGCAGGGTGACGTGCGCCGCCTGAACGAGCAGTTGGACAAGCTGAATTCCAAGCTGAATTCGGCCACCCAGGGTGAGGATTCGCTGGCCAAGAAAGCGGTTGAACTGCAACTGGCGCAGGCCGATCTGGTTGCGGCGGACACCAACCTGCAACTGGCCCAGACCGGGCTGGAGGCCGCCCGTGCCGAGGCCAATCGCCAGGTGCGTTATCTGACCGTGGCGGTGGAGCCGGTTGCCCCGGAGGAACCCACCTATCCGCGTAAATTCGAGAACACGATCTTGGCTTTCCTGATCTTTGCAGGCATCTACCTCATGTTGTCGCTGACATCAGCGATCCTCAGAGAACAGGTAACTTCATGACGCAAGTCCCCGTTGGTGACATCCTTATCGGCAATGACCGCCCCCTCACTGTCATCGCCGGACCCTGCCAGTTGGAATCCGAGGATCACGCCCAGATGATCGCGGGCCGGATGAAAGAGGCCTGTGATGCAGCCGGGGCGCAATATGTGTTCAAGGCAAGCTATGACAAGGCCAACCGCACATCGCTTTCGGGCAAGCGGGGCCTGGGCATCGACGAAGGCCTGCGGGTGCTTGACTCCGTGGCGCGGGCCAATGGCGTGCCCGTGCTGACCGATGTCCACACAGAGGGGCAATGCGACATCGCGGGCGCGGTTGTGGACATCCTGCAAATTCCGGCCTTCCTGTGCCGCCAGACCGACATGCTGCTCGCGGCGGGCAAGACCGGCAAGGTCGTGAACGTCAAAAAGGGACAATGGCTCGCCCCCTGGGAAATGGGCAATATCGTCGACAAGATCAAATCGACCGGCAATGAAAAGATTCTGCTGACCGAGCGCGGCACCTCCTTTGGCTACAACACCCTTGTGACGGATATGCGCAGCCTGCCGCAAATGGCGCAGACCGGCTTTCCGGTGGTAATGGATGCAACCCATGCGGTGGCCTCGCCCGGCGGCAAGGGGACTTCGTCCGGCGGACAACGCGAATTCGCACCGGTGCTTGCCCGCGCGGCGGTCGCGATCGGCGTGGCAGCGGTTTTCATGGAAACCCACGAAGACCCCGACAACGCCCCCAGCGACGGGCCGAATATGATCTATCTCGACCAGATGCCGGACCTGATCGCCAGCCTGATGCGCTTCGACGCGTTGGCCAAAGAGTATCCCCTGTCTTTCTGATACCCGTCTTTCTGATACCTGAGTGAAAGAGGTCTCTCCGTGACCAAACCCGCCCCGACCGTCACCCAGAACACCTGGGAATTCCTGCGCGACGCGATGATCACGCCAACGGGGTTCCGCGAATACGACGCGCGCTGGAAATATCCCGATGATATCAACCTGCCGGGCATCACGGCCTTGGGACTGGGGCTGGGCACGCAGATGTACCGGCGCGGAATCGAACCGGTCATTGCCGTCGGCAACGACTATCGTGACTATTCGCTGTCGATCAAGAACGCGTTGATGCTGGGCCTCATGCAGGCGGGCATCCAGGTCCGTGACATCGGCCCGGCACTGTCGCCGATGGCCTATTTCGCGCAGTTTCACCTGAATGCGCCCGCCGTGGCCATGGTCACGGCCAGCCACAATCCCAATGGCTGGACCGGGGTCAAGATGGGGTTCGAACGCCCCCTGACCCACGGCCCCGACGAGATGAGCGAGCTGCGCGAGATCGTGCTGAACGGCGAGGGCCAACCGCGCCCCGGCGGCGGCTATGAATTCGTACATGGGGTGCGCGAGGCCTATCTTGACGACCTGGTGGGCGACTTCAAAATGACCCGACCGCTCAAGGTGGTCTGCGCTACAGGTAACGGCACCGCTTCGGCCTTTGCGCCCGAGCTGTTCCGCCGCATTGGTGTCGAGGTGGTCGAAAGCCACAACAGGCTCGACCATACGTTCCCGCATTACAATCCGAACCCCGAAGCGATGGAAATGCTGCATGACATGGCCGCATCGGTCAAAGCCTCCGGTGCGGATCTGGCGCTGGGGTTTGACGGTGACGGCGACCGCTGCGGCGTGGTCGATGACGAGGGGGAAGAGATTTTTGCCGACAAGGTTGGCGTGATCATGGCCCGCGACCTTGCCCGGCTCTATCCCGGATCGACCTTCGTGGCGGATGTGAAATCAACCGGGCTTTTCGCTTCCGACCCGGAGTTGATCAAACACGGGATCAAGGCGGATTATTGGAAAACCGGCCACAGCCACATGAAACGCCGGGTCAAGGAACTGGGCGCGCTGGCGGGCTTTGAAAAGTCGGGCCACTACTTTCTCGCGGAGCCCATCGGGCGCGGATATGACTGCGGGATGCGGGTGGCCGTGGAAATCTGCAAGCTGATGGATCGCAACCCGGACAAGAGCATGTCCGACCTGCGCCGCGCCCTGCCGCAGACCTGGGCCACGCCAACCATGTCGCCCTATGCCGCCGATACGGAGAAATACGCGATACTGGACCGGATCGTGGGCAAGCTGACGGCGCTGCCGGAACTGGCGGGTCGCAAAGTGGTGCAGGTGGTCACCGTAAACGGCGCACGGGTGATCCTGGACAATGGCGCATGGGGGCTGGTGCGGGCGTCCTCGAACACGCCGAACCTGGTGGTGGTCTGCGAAAGCCCCGAATCGGAAGCCGAACTACGTCAGATTTTCGCGGAACTGGATGCGGTGATCCGCAGCGAGCCCGGCGTCGGCGACTACGACCAGACCTTCTGAGCCTGGCCCGGAAATTCTTTCAAAAGAATTTTCCCGGAGTTTTTGAAAACTCCGCTACGCAGCAGGCAAGACCAACGCAATCCCAGCCGAATTTTTCAAAAAATTCGGTCCGGAGTTTTCAAAAACTCCGGCGCGCCGCGTCACTTTCTTCGCCGATGCTCATCCAGCCGCGGCATGATCTCCACGAAATTGCAGGGCCGGTGACGGTAATCCAGCTGCTTCACCAGGATCTCGTCCCAGGCGTCCTTGCAGGCCCCCGGTGATCCCGGCAGCGCGAACAGATAGGTGCCATTCGCCACGCCGCCAGTCGCCCGGCTCTGCACGGCGGAGGTGCCGATCTTGTTCATCGACACGATTGTAAAGACGGTGCCGAAGGCGTCGATCTCCTTTTCATAAACATCGCGGTGCGCCTCAACCGTCACGTCGCGCCCGGTCAGCCCGGTGCCACCGGTGCTGATCACCACATCCACCCCATCGTCCGCACACCAGGCGCGCAGCTGGTCCGCGATTTCCGCCCGTTCGTCGCGGATGATCCGGCGGTCGGCCACCACATGCCCCGCTGCCTCGATCCGGCCTACCAGCACATCGCCTGACCTGTCGTCCGCCAGATCGCGGGTGTCCGACACGGTCAGCACCGCAATGCGCACCGCGATGAAATCCTTGCTTTCTTCAATCCGGCTCATGCCCGCTCCATCATTGCCAGCCGCGCCGCCAGCGCGACAAAGATACCCGCGCTGAGATAGCCCAGCAGACGCCCGCCACGCGTCAGCCTGCGGCCCAGCGTGCTGGCGAAGACGCCGACGCCCGCGTTGATCACAAACCCGCCCAGCCCCAGCACCGCCCCAAAGACCAGGAACTGCCCCAGCACCGACCCGGCATCGGGGAGGACAAACTGCGGCACAAAGGCCAGCACAAAGAGGATCACCTTGGGGTTGCTCAGGTTCACGTAGAACCCTGTGCGGAACGCCTTCCAGACGCCACAGGCGCGCGCGTCGTCCCGTGCGGCACCACTGTGCCGCAGGGTCTGCACCGCCAGCCACAACAGGTAGGCCACGCCGATCCAGCGGATCACCTCAAGCGCCCAGGGCAGGGCCGCCACCACCGCCCCCAGCCCAAGACCCGCCAGCCCCACATGCACCATCGCCCCGGCGGAGATCCCGGCGCTGGCCGCCACAGCCGCCCTGGGGCCAGCGCGCAGCCCCTGCCCAAGGCAGAACATCATGTCCGCCCCCGGCGTCAGGTTCAGTGCCAGCGCGGCGGGCACGAAGGCCAGCAGGGTCAGCGGGTCAACCATTCGCCAGCTTCGCCTTCAGCGACAACAGGTCAGCCCAGGCCTCGCGTTTGAACTCGGGCGAGCGCAGCAGGTAGGCGGGATGGAACATCGGCAGCGCGGGCACGCCTCCGGCCTCGGTCCACGCGCCCCGCAGCCGGGTGATGCCACGTTTGCCGAGTAGTGCCTGACAGGACCAGTTGCCGACAATCACCAACACCTGAGGCTTTGCCAGCGCGATGTGGCGCAACAGGAAAGGTTTCATCATCGCGATCTCTTCGGGCTTTGGGTCGCGGTTCTGCGGCGGCCGCCAGGGCAGGACGTTGGTGATATAAACCGGTGCCTCCGCATGGTCGCGCCCCATGTCGATGGCCGCCAGCATCCGGTCCAGCAATTGCCCTGCCCGTCCGACAAAGGGTTTGCCCGCGCGGTCCTCGTCCCGGCCCGGAGCCTCGCCCACCAGCATCACCCGCGCGCCTGGGATGCCATCGCTGAACACCAGGTTACGCGCGCCCTTTTTCAGGTCGCAATGCTCAAATGCGGCCATGGCAGCGCGCAATTCTTCAAGCGTCCCTGCGGCTGCGGCGGCCTGTTCGGCAATTGCGACGGCATCGACTTTGGCCTGTTGCGGCACCGGCACGCCCGCAGGTGTCGCAGGTGCGGCGGCCTTCGGTTTTTCAACTGCGGCAGGCACCTCGTAGCGATTTACCGGCAGATCCCCGATCGCTTCAAGCGCGCCGAGTTCAATCTGCCATTCCAGCAGCGCGAGGTCTTGATGATAATCCGATGATTCCATGGCACCATCCTACGCCCTGCCTGCCCCAAGCTAAATCCCCACCTTGTCGCCCGCCCCTGCACCCCCCTATAAGGGCGCGACACTGACGAAAGGCGCCGCGATGTCCTTCCCCCACCGCCATCTGCTTGGCATTGAGCATCTGTCGCAGGACGATATCACAACCCTGCTGGACCTTGCCGACACCTATGCAGAACTGAACCGCCAACCGGACAAGCACGCCGATGCGCTGGCCGGGCTGACCCAGATCAACATGTTCTTCGAGAACTCGACCCGCACGCAGGCCTCGTTCGAGATTGCAGGCAAGCGGCTGGGTGCCGATGTGATGAACATGGCGATGCAGGCGTCGTCGATCAAAAAGGGCGAAACCCTGATCGACACCGCCATGACCCTGAACGCCATGCACCCCGACTTGCTGGTGGTGCGCCACCCGCAATCGGGCGCGGTGGACCTGCTGGCGCAAAAGGTGAACTGCGCGGTGCTGAACGCGGGTGACGGGCGGCACGAACACCCGACACAGGCGCTGCTGGATGCGCTGACCATCCGCCGGGCCAAGGGACGCCTTCACCGCCTGTCCATCGCCATCTGCGGTGACATCGCCCACAGCCGCGTGGCGCGGTCGAACATCCTGCTGCTGGGCAAGATGGAAAACCGCATCCGCCTGATCGGCCCACCCACGCTGATGCCCGCAGGCGTGGCCGATTTCGGCGTCGAGGTCTTTGACAACATGGCAGAGGGTCTGAAGGACGTGGATGTGGTGATGATGTTGCGCTTGCAAAAAGAACGCATGGACGGCGGCTTTATCCCCAGCGAACGGGAATATTACCACCGCTACGGGCTGGATTCCGAAAAGCTTGCACATGCCAGGCCCGACGCCATTGTCATGCACCCCGGCCCGATGAACCGGGGCGTCGAGATTGACGGCACATTGGCCGATGACATCAACCGCAGCGTGATCCAGGACCAGGTCGAGATGGGCGTCGCCGTGCGGATGGCGGCCATGGACCTTCTGGCGCGCAACCTGCGCCAAACACCGGTGCGGCAAGTTTCCTGAGCTGCGTCCGAACCAACACCGCCCGGTTTGCGTTGATCCGTCATGGAACAGCGCAAATCACCCACGAGTGAAAATCCGGATACTGACGAGATGACACAGATCACCGTTCCCGCCCATGAACATGGCATTGTGCGTGTCTTCAGTCTTTCGATGTCTGCCGATCAGGCGCAGTCACTGCGCAACAGCCGCCAGGCGCAAAAGGATGCATTGGGGCTGAAACAGCTTGATCCGCGCGGGGTCGAAGTTTTTCAGGTCTCCGATCTGGCCGACATCGGCCTGCACGGCTATCTGCGCGAAGGGGTTGATGCCGATGAAGCCGGATTGACCCGCGACCGCACCAAACTGCGTGCGCTAGAAGGATGGGTCATGCTGGTCTATTCCAGCGCTTTCGAGGGGCGCGAAGTGGCGTTCACGCCGACACCGGAACTGACCCTGATCGGTGCCTATGGCCAAACCAAGATTGACCGATCACAGATTGACATCGACTCGGAGGCTGCAAAACCATATTCCGGCTCGCCCACACTGACGCCCCCGCAACCCGTGCGCGGTGGTGCTGGCGGGACGATGATGATCATTGGGTTGATCGTTCTGGTGGCTCTTGCCTGCTGGTGGGCGCTTTCCTAACGCCTGTTCTTGAGGTAGAAAAACCTTATGAAAGAACCAGAACCCGACCCCAAGATGTCCGGTCGCATTGCGATGGTCGCCCTGCTGGTGGCTTTTGGCGTGGTTGCGCTGATGGTCTGGATGGCCGGATGACGTCGCGGCTGAGCTGGGCGCCGCAACGCGCGGTGTTTCTGCGCCGGGCAGCGGTCACCGCACTGTTTACATTCCTGACCCTGATGGCATCAGGCTTTCTTTTGGCTTTTTACACAGGCTTGCCGTTCCTTTGGGTCATCCCCACCGCGCTTTTGTTGACAGCAGGATTTCTGTTCGACGACGCCCTGCGCTGGCGCGCTTCCAAGTACGACCGCTGGCATCTTGATGGCGGGCACCTGATCCATGAAGGCGGCGATGGCACAGCGCAACTGCCCCTGAGTGAGATTGCTCGCGTCTTTACCCGCTTTGGCGGCCGGGTGGTGGTCGAGCTGTCCTCGGGGCAGCGCATCGCGATGGGATACCTGCCGTTTCCGGCAAAAACCGCCCAGACGATCGAGGCTGCGCGGCGGGGGACCCTCGCAGGCTGAACTTGCCCCTTGGTTCAGCCCGCGTTTTAGGGCAAGACACGCCGGACCCAATCACGAAGGCCCGCCATGACGTTGCACTTTATCAACGCGCAGCTGATCGACCCCGAAGCGGGGACGCTCACCCCAGGGGCGCTGACCGTTCACAATGGCCGTATCGCACGGATCGCGGCCAATGATGAAGCGCCCGGCGGCGCGCAGATCATTGATTGCGGTGGCAAATACCTCGCCCCCGGCATTGTGGACCTCGGCGTAAAGGTCTGCGAACCCGGTGAGCGCCACAAGGAAAGCTATCGCTCTGCCGGGCTGGCGGCGGCGGCGGGCGGGGTCACCACGATGATCACCCGGCCTGATACCACCCCGACCATCGACAGCCCCGAAGTGCTGGAATTCGTCACCCGGCGCGCGAATGAGGCGGCCCCGGTCAACGTGATCCCGATGGCGGCCTTGACCAAGGGGCGCGCGGGCCATGAGATGACCGAAATCGGCTTCCTGATGGATGCAGGTGCCGCGGCCTTTACCGATTGCGACCATGTGGTCACGGATACCAAGGTGTTTTCCCGCGCCCTGACCTATGCCCGCAGCCTTGGCGCGCTGGTCATCGCCCATCCGCAGGAACCGATCCTGAGTGCCGGGGCCGCCGCGACAAGTGGCAAGTTCGCCTCTCTGCGTGGTCTGCCTGCCGTGTCGCCGATGGCGGAACGCATGGGGCTGGACCGCGACATCGCCCTGATCGAGATGACCGGGGCGAAATACCACGCCGACCAGATCACCACCGCCCGCGCCCTGCCCGCACTGGAACGGGCCAAGCGCAACGGGCTGGACATTACAGCAGGTGTGGGCGTGCATCACCTGACGCTCAACGCGCTGGACGTGGCGGACTATCGCACCTTCTTCAAGCTCAAGCCGCCGCTGCGGGACGAGGATGACAGGCTGGCGGTCGCGCAGGCTGTCGCCTCCGGCCTGATCGACATCATCTGCTCCATGCACACCCCGCAGGACGAGGAATCCAAGCGCCTGCCCTTCGAGGAGGCTGCCTCTGGCGCTGTCGGGCTGGAAACGCTGCTGCCCGCCGCCCTGCGGCTGGTCCATGCTGAGGTGATGGACCTGCCGACGCTCTGGCGCGCGCTGTCGCTGAACCCCGCGAAACGGCTGAACCTGCCCGGCGGACGGCTGAGCGTGGGTGCCCCCGCCGATCTGGTGCTGTTCGACGCAGATGCGCCGTTCAAGCTGGACCGCGCCACATTGCGTTCCAAATCGCGCAACACCCCATTTGACGGAATGCGGATGCAGGGTAAGGTCCTGAAAACCTATGTTGCAGGCAATTGCGTATTCGAGGCCCCCTGATGCCCCTGATTGAAAGTTCCGCCGCCGTTCTGATCCTTTGGGGTCTGATTGGCTATCTTATGGGGTCGATCCCCTTTGGCCTCGTGCTGACGCGCACGATGGGGCTGGGCAACCTGCGCGACATCGGCTCAGGCAACATCGGCGCCACCAACGTCTTGCGCACCGGCAACAAGAAGGCCGCCGCAATGACCCTGGTGCTGGACGGCGCAAAGGGCGCGGTTGCCGTCCTGCTGGCCCGCGTACTGGCGGGCGAGGATGCCGCGCAACTGGCCGGGCTGATGGCGATGCTGGGCCATTGTTATCCTGTCTGGCTGCGCTTCAACGGCGGCAAGGGTGTCGCGACTTTCCTCGGGATCGTGCTGGCGCTGGCATGGCCTGTTGGGATCGGCTGCTGCATTGCCTGGTTGATCGGCGCGCTGACCAGCCGCATTTCGTCGATGGGGGCGCTGGCCGCCGCTTCCGCGTCGACTTTCCTGATGGTGATTCTGGGCGCGGGCAACACCCTGGTTCTGGGCGTGGTCCTGACCCTGCTGGTGTTCTGGCGTCACCGGACCAACATCAGACGGATCAAGGCCGGCACCGAGCCGAAAATCGGCAAGACGGCATAACACCGCCGCCCGCTGTGGCGCGGCTGAACCCATAGGCGCACCAGCCGGCATTGCCCGACCCCCTCTCATGACCGATGATCGAACCTGTGGCATTGCGCCACAGGGGCAGCGGGAAAATCTGCTTGCCATTCCCGAAATTCCTGATATTTCTGTCATTACAGAAATTAATCTACGGACTCGAAAGATGCACCTCACTCCTGCCATGCAGAACTTTATCCTCCACTGGGGGGATATGGGGGCGAAATGGGGCACCAACCGCTCCGTCGCGCAGATCCACGCGCTGCTGCACATCGCGCCGGAAGCCCTGAGCGCGGATGAAATCTGCGACCTGCTGAACCTCGCCCGGTCGAACGTGTCAAACGGGCTGAAGGAGCTGCAATCGCTCGGCCTGGTCAAATCGCAGCGCAAGCTGGGCGATCGGCGCGATCACTTCACCTCGATCCGCGATATGTTCGATCTGGTCAACCAGGTGATCGAAAGCAGGCGGGAACGTGAATACGCCCCGACCCTCGCCGCACTGCGCGAGGTTCAGGCCGAGGCGGAACAGGACGCGACACCAACCGCCGTGAAAGCGCGCATCAACGAGACGCTGACCACCATGCAGATGTTCGACGACTGGTATCGCGACGTGTCACGCCTGCCCCGGTCGGTGCAATTGTCGGTGATCAAACTGGGGGGCCGCATCGCGCGCTTCCTGCCAAAATCCAAGGACAGGGGCTGAAAAGCCGCCTTCCATTTACCCAAGGATTTCTCTCATGACAGAAATAATTGAAAACTTCACCTTCACCCGCGCCGCCGGTCCGCGGCATATCGTCGATCCCGTGGCCTTCATTATTGCCCTCATCGGCGGACCGCTGCTGGTAACCGCGATCAGTTTCTGGCTGGTGGTCCCGGTCTTCGCGCTGTTGATCGGCGGGCCGCTCTACCTTGCTGTCGGCACTCCGGTTCTGCTGTGGCGTCTGCAAAAAGAGGTTCACGACATCTTTGAACTGGCCGTTCTCGCGATGAAAACGGTGGTGATCCTGACACTGGGCGCAACGGGCTATATGTGCCTCACCTTCCAGGAAGGGCAAATCCCTTCCCTGCTGATAATGGCCCTGTTTGCCCTGGTCTTTGCCGCCCTCTGGACCGCCACATTCGGCTGGCTCTATCGCAGGCTCTGCCGCGACTTCTTCACCCAACCCATTCCCAACTGACCTCAAAAGGAGAAACAAAATGATCCTGCTTGCTTTTATCTACATCCTTCTGGCCTTTGGCGCGCTTGCCGCCCTGTGCATCATGATCCTGCGCATTGGCGCGATGATCGGCACCTGCCCGCAGACCAGTGCCGCAGCCCGCGCAGCGGCTGTCACCATCGCCACCGGCTTTGCCGCCATCGGCGCGGGTGGCGTGACTCTGATCGGTGCGCTGCTGCCGCTTGCAGCCAGCGGCCCGCTGATCAGCTTTCTGCTGGCACTGGGTCTGGCGAGCCTCTGCCTTGGGCTTGGCTTCACCCATGCTGTCGGCACCCTGCGCGCCGTGCTGGTCCGCCCTGCCCAGGACAATCCCCGGCAACAGCCAGAACCGGCCTGACGGCCAAACCGCAAAAAACCAGGGGACCGGCGTGCAACCGCGCCGGTCCCGCGCTATTGAGGAGAACCGGCAATCCCAAATAAATCCGATCACCGCCAAAATCCTGCCCCGATCGACGGGCAGTTTCGGTCCGCAAACAACAGCCATGGACCCCGCCGTGCGAACAGTCTTCCGGTATTTCGAAAATTTCTTTTTCCGCGCTTTCAATTTTTCGGGCCGTGCCACGCCGCTGGAGTACTGGTGCGTGATGCCCCTGATCTGGATTGCGATCTTTGCCCTGCTGCCGGGCGACGCCGCTGAATTCTGGTCCTTTCTGCTGGTACAACAGGTCCCGCCGCTGAACCCGCTTTATTACGATTCCATCCTGATTTTTGTCCTGACCATCATCCCCCGTCTGTCCCTGACCGTGCGCCGCCTGCACGACAGCGGCAAAAGTGGCAAATGGGCCAAACTGCCGTTCATCGCCATCTTCTCCGGCATCACTCTGGCACTGGGTATCGGTTCGGCCTTGTTGACCTCCAGCATCGCCGGAAACGAGGCTGTGCTGGGCTTCGCCGTATTGGGCGCAATCGTCATGGGATCGGCAGAAAGCGCCTGGGACGGTATCTTTGCCGCCGCAGCAGCCGCCAATGCCATGGGGTGGGACGTGATCTGGGCGACACTCAGTGACATGACCGGCAGCATGCCGAAACCGCAGCTTGGCGAGGGCGCTGGCAACCTGGCCCAATCGGTCAAATCGGACCCCGGCATTGGCATCCCGGCGATCCTGGTCATGACGCTGATGGTCTGCACGCCAGTGGTATCCGCCTTGCTGCACCTGATGTTCATGCTGGCCCCGACCAAACAAGAAGCGGACAGCCTTGGCGGCCTGCTGGACCCCGCGCCGATGCGCAAGACCGGCGGCCCCTCCGCGTCCGGGAACAAGCGGCATGACCCGCTGCAAAGCTATGCCTGCCTGTTCGAGCGCAACCCCGAGCAGGTCGCGGCGTTGAAGGTCAAGCAGAAGCAAGAGCTAAAAGACCTCTACCGCACCCGCGTGCTGGGCCAGGGCTGAGGCGCGCGCGGCCGAGGAAAGCTCAGTAGCTGAATTCGTCGTAGATCCGGCTCAAGTCACCATCCCAGGGGCCGTGATAGGCGTCCAGCAGCTCATCCGCAGGCACCTTGCCGGTCTCGACGCTTTCCTTCAGTGCATTGAGGAAATGCGTTTCGTCCGGGATCAACCCACCCGCCCCGGCGCGTGCGCGGGCCTTCAACCCGGCCTCTGACAGGGCGACAGCCTCGCGGGCGACCTCGTGCAGGGAAATGCCCTGCACCTTGCCCTGCAACCCTTCGATACTGGCCGACACGCGCAGCCCGTCATGCTGTGCCGCTGTCCAGTTCTTGACCAGATCCCAGGCACCATCCAGCGCCGACTGATCATACATCAGCCCCACCCAGAAAGCGGGCAAGGCACATAGCCGCCGCCAGGGTCCGCCATCCGCGCCGCGCATCTCGATGAACTTCTTCATCCGCGCCTCGGGAAAGGCCGTTGTCAGGTGATCGGCCCAATCGCTCAGCGTCGGCGTCTCGCCGGGCAGCGCGGGCAGTTTGCCCGACATGAAATCACGGAACGACATGCCCAGCGCGTCGATATACTTGCCGTCGCGATAGACAAAATACATCGGCACATCGAGCGCGTAGTCGACCCAGCGTTCAAACCCGAACCCGTCCTCAAAGACAAAGGGCAATGTGCCGGTGCGCGAGGCATCCAGGTCGCGCCAGACCCGACTACGCAGGGATTTATAGCCGTTCACCCTGCCTTCAAAGAACGGGGAATTGGCGAACAACGCGGTGGCCACGGGCTGCAACGCCAGCGCCACGCGCATCTTCTTGACCATGTCGGCCTCTGACCCGAAATCGAGGTTTACCTGGACCGTGCAGGTCCGCCGCATCATGATCCGCCCCATGGTGCCGACGCGGCCCATATAGTCGTTCATCAGCTTGTAGCGCCCCTTGGGCATCAGATCCATCTGGTCATGGGTCCAGTCCGGTGCCGCGCCCAGCCCGATGAAACCGACACCGATGCGGTCGGCGACATCCTTGACCTCGCGCAGGTGTGAATTCACCTCGTCGCAGGTCTCGTGAATGGTCTCGACCGGTGCACCGGACAACTCAAGCTGACCACCCGGTTCAAGCGATACATTCGCGCCGTCCTTCTCCAGCCCGATCAGCTTGCCGCCCTCTTCGACAGGGGCCCAGTTGTGGCGGTCGCGCAGCCCCTCCAGCATCACCCGGATCGAGCGCTCGCCCTCGTAAGGCAGGGGTTTGTGCGTATCCTTGCAATAGCCGAACTTCTCATGCTCGGTGCCGATCCGCCACTGGTCCCTGGGCTTGCAGCCATCCGCCAGGTATTCGGCCAGTTGTTCGTGACGCTCAATGGGGCCGCCGCCGGACTGTGGAATGGACATGGGTGAGGGCTCCGCAATGATATCTCTGAATGGTCAGGGATGGGCGATCAGGCTGGGCGTGTCAATGCAGCACGCGCACCGGTGGCCGCTGCGATTGTCGTTGCCATATGACCACCGATTGCACCCCGCCCGCCCGCAACTCACCCAGCATCCTTTCGGTCCTGATGCCCGGCAGCGTGGCAAAGGCATCAAACAGCGCCTCTGACCCTGCAGCATTCACCGGAATCAGCAACGCCGCCTGCCCCGGTTGATCGAGCCGCCAATGCGCCGGATACATATTGCGCTCCAAGGTGAGGCTTTGCATCTCTCGCAGGGCCACGGTGCCCCCGGTCAGCGGGCCGAAGTAAGTGACCTCGCCCTCATCAACCTGAACCGCCCCCGGCCCGCCCCGGCCTGCCCGGAACCGCAGCCGCTGCACGCCGATCCAGGCCAGCCCGAC